>CAVYUL010000120.1:0-93914 GCA_963771405.1 Bryobacterales bacterium | reverse complement strand
AGCGAGTGAGGGCATGAGTTTGCAGGCGTTCTGCTGGAAAGAATTTTTCGAGCCGTTAGGCATGAATGCGACTCAATGGCGCGACGATTTTCGACGCATTGTGCCGGATCGCGCGATTGCGTATGCGCAACGGCGAGACGAATGGCGTCAGGATATGCCGTTCGAAGACATTTATGGGGAATGGCGGTTTGCTCTCAACGGTAGGCGATCTGCTCAAGTGGAATCGTAACCTGGCAGGCGGGGCGATCCATCCGGAAGTCTTTGCACAAATGAAAAAGCGCTCCACTTTGAATAACGGGCAGCCCGTGGGATACGGTTTCGGATTGTTTCTGGATGATTTTGGAGGGTTGGAACAAATCGGGCATGCGGGGGCGACGGCGGGTTATCGAGCCTGGGTAGGGCAGATTCCTGCAAAGCGCTTTTCAGTCGCCGTGATTTGCAATGCCGCCAATGCGAATCCGACGAGTTACGCTCACGCGCTAGCACGGCTTTACTTGGGGCTTGCACCCGAAGAGCCAGTTCCGGCGCCAGAACAGATTCAGGCGGGTTTGTTTCGGAGCGAACGGGATAGCACGGTTATGCGAGTGGGAGAGAAAGACGGGAAAGTGACCTTCGCGGGCGACAAAATGATGGTGGCCAATGCGGTGTACGGCAACGATGTTTGGGATCGTGTCGAGGCTTGGACGCCCAATAATTTGAACGAGTTTGTGGGAAGTTATTACAGCGACGAAGCGGAGACGGCGCTGGATCTTCGAGTGGAAGATGGGAAATTGGTTCTGCACAGACGGCCGGATGCGCGCTTTATCATGCGGCCTACGGATCGGGATGGTTTCGCCTGCGAGTTGGGAAGCATCCATTTTGGCAGAAACGCACGCGGCAAAGTGGCCACTCTGCACCTGGGAGAGGGGCGCGTTTGGGATCTGCAATTTGTCCGGCGGAGGGGTGCGGAGTCGGAATAGTCAAAGAGTCAGAGAGACGATGGCGGGGTGTTGTACTGCCTGGTGGCGCGCTTTTTTAGTCCCCTGAGCTGCCGGATGATGCCGATGTCCACAAGCTTCGCAGGGTTCTAATGAATGCGGAAAATGGGCGATCTTGAGTGGTCGTGGGAGGTTCTTTCGCAAACTCATTCCGTTCGGCAACTCCATCTGTATTTCTGCTTAATTGGGATTGTCCAATCTCGTCTTGGAGTTTGCAAATCATGTCCAGCCGTTCCACAGCGAGTCGTTGCGCCACCTGCAAGCCAGCCGTGGTCTCATTCAATCTAGTTTCGAGTTTCCGGATCGTATCATAGCGCTCGAAGGCGAGTCCCTGCGCGGTGGCTAACGCTTCATGGGTTAGTCCTAGCCGATCATTTAGCATGGCGATAACGTCGATAACGGACAGAAACTCCGGCGAAAAGATGCCCTCGACGGGTGGTCCTGTATCCCGGGGATCGTCGCTGACTTGAATCAGATCGGGAAGTCCATACCGTTCCGCCACCTTTTTGTTTGACTCCCCGAAGTGGCTGCGGACGGCAATCGACGTCGTTTTAGCTATTCTCAATGGGGCCGGCGAAAAACCTTCAAAAGCCATTCCAATCGCGGCCCGCTCAGACTCGGTAATAGGACGGCCCCGTTGGTTCTGGTAGAAGAGGATCAGCGATTCTGTGGCCGACTGCTCGGCATTGTGAACGATCGCAGGCCCGAATTCGCCCGGGGACATGCCCAGGATTTCCAGAAAATCGGCAGGTGCATAGCCGCAGCTAACGGCGTCGTAAGGTCTAACGATGACCTCAATCCCTTCGATATTAGAGAAAGACCCGAGAAGTTCAGTGTAGTCGAGGGGAAATTCCGACAGGTTGCTATGCAGCCGGCAGCGTACGTACTCTTCGAACGAGAGGGGCAAGCCAGATTTGAGGCGTTCGAAGTAATTGCTTCGCAAGAACGCCGCCTGCGATCTTAAGTAGATGACGATCACGACCTGCGGAAAAATCTGTCTGAGCTTTTTTACGAAATCCTTGAACCCGTCAATATTGTGAACAATTGCCGATGTGAACTCTTCGCTCGAAAGGATGACGTCTTCTTCCGACTGAGACAACTCAGCGAGCAATTCATCCACCGTGCCCATTTCGGGATGGAAGCGTGACGGATCGAAGAGTGCAAACGCTAAATTATGATGGCCGATCGGCTGGCCGCTCCTGCCGGTAGCCGGGTAAAGAAATCCAGATTGGCGCAGCTTTATCGCATTACATCCCAGCGTGTACTGGATGGACGTTGTGCCGGTTTTAGGCGTGCCGGCATGGATAATACACCTACGCGTGGTTGGCTTCGTTGATTTCTCCTCCTGTGTCTCGGCTGGCGGTTTCACGCTGTAGATAGGATGCGAGTGTTTTTTGTTACATCGTGTCCAACGGGGGTTCGCCTCTCGAAGCCCCTGAAACTTGATTAAAGCCCCCGTTTTTAAACGGGTTACACGAACCTTAAGAAATTCTCAAGAAGAGGTCCGATGTGATCGATTCTCCAGTAGAGACCGCGCTCGATTACGTACTTTTCCCGGGGCGGCAGATCGTTTGTGTACTCGCTGCCGGGGACGCGGCTCACCGCCGGACATGCCCGATGAAAGGGTTCTTGCGCCAACGGAACGGAGGGTCGAACAACGGAGTAGTTTAGAATCAAAGAGTCCGTAAAAGTGTCGGGGCGTAGCGCAGCCTGGTAGCGCACCTGCCTTGGGCGCAGGGGGTCGGGCGTTCAAATCGCCCCGCCCCGACCAGCATCCTGTTGTTGCCCAATTTTCATGCCAAAGGTGCAGCACGCGCCGGCGGCGCCTGAGCCCCATCTCCGACTGCTTTCGAGTGGAATGGCAGCCTTGAAACGCACGTTCGCGTTGTATGCGGCGCTTGCCATTCTCTCAGCAATCTATCTTTACCCGTTTGTACGGGCGTTCAACGAATCTCCCGATTCCGGAGTTTATGTCAATGGCGCCTATTTGGTTGCTCAAGGGGCGATTCCGAGCCGGGATTTCATCGAATTGCAGGGGCCTGGATCGTTCTTGTGGCTCGCCTTGTTTTTCCGGTTGTTCGGGGCAACGCTTCAGACCGCGCATTTTGTTCTCATCGCCACCGGGGTAGCCATCGAGTTACTCGTCTTTTGGATCTCGCGTTACTTGGGTGCAAAAGGAGTACAGGCAGCGGTTTTCGTCTTGTTGATGTCCGTACCGTTGCTGCCGATAAACAGTCCCCACTATGACAGCAATCTGTTCGCACTGGCGGCGATTGCTCTCTTTCTCGCAGCAGGCAACGATCCCAAATCTTGGAAATTGCATGCCGCAGCCGCGCTGTGCGGCGTTACGGCCATTACCATGCAACAGAAAGGAACTCTCCTGGCTCTGGCGCTGATCGCATCGATGCCGCTGCTGTGGGGACGCCGTAAAGCTGCGATTTCGATAGTTAAGTTCAGCGCCGTTTTCGTGGCTGTGATTGCGATTCCCCTGCTTTGGTTTGCATCGAATCATGCGCTGGCGGATGTTTGGTATGCCAATTTTGAATGGCCGCTGCATAGCTACTCGAGCGTGAATGCGGCGCCGTACGGCTTTCCAATTTGGCAGAATTTGCTAACGGTGACAAGCCGGCAGGGGAACAGCGTAGGCTCATGGATCAGCAGCATCGCTTTGACATCGCCGTTTCTGCTGATTGCGTTGCTGCCGCTACTCACGCCTCTGGCCGCAAAATGGGATGGATCGCGCTGGTTCGAAAAAGCCAAGCTGCCTCTTTGGTCAGCTGCCTATGCCTTGTGGCTTTCTGAAATTCATAGGAAAGATATTGGCCACCTGCGAAACGGGTGCTTGCTGTTAGCGCTGCTCTTTTTCGCGATCTCAGAGACAAGCGTGAAGACCGGCATCCGACGCGGCGGCCTGGTGTTCTTCGCCTGTCTTGCTCTCGGCGGCATGGCGAACTTTCTGACCAGTTGGCAAGGCAAGGAGCGCGCAACTAGAAAGGGCGAAACATACGTGAGCGGCGATGTACCTTTGCTCCAATTTCTTGAGAAACACACCCATCGCGGGGAAGAAGTGTTTGTTTATCCATACCAACCGATCTACTATTTCGTGGAAGATCTGCGAAATCCCACCCGGTATAGCAACTTAACTTATCGATTTAATCCGGACAGTCAATTTCGCGAAGCAGCCAACGATCTCGAGCGGAAACAAGTTCGATATGTTGTGTTTGATACTGAGCTTTCAGGAGAAGCGCTACGCAAGGTGTTCCCCGCTTATCGAGTGCCGGAGAAGTCGAAACTGATCATGGAACCGTACTTGGACACACATTACCGCTGTTTGGCGGATTTAGGCCGGTTTCACGTTCTGGAGCGCACAAAATGATACCGTGCGCTTCGGCGCCAAGAGGCTCGATGCGCTAATGGGAATCACACTGAGCTTCACCAACCCGGCCGTCTGCGTATCGAAAATGGCGATCCGCCGCAATGGAGCAGATAGGATCACTGTGCTGAATTACCGTGATGGGTTCGTCATACAGACGCGTCACAGCGCGCTGAAGCCCCGTCATATAGACGTATGCGTGCTTGTACATAAGGGGAGCGCCAGAGATCGCAATTGTCGCATGCGCCGGCATCGTTGGTTCCGAGCGCACGATTCCTTGGGATATGTTACGAGCAATTTCTCCGGCGTCGCGCCACTGGCTGATGAGACTCTGCATTCCGAGTCCGTAAAAGAGCAGCAAGGAGAATAGCGCTGCCACACCCAGTTTCTTGTTGGTTTCGAACAGATCAATCACAACATAGGCCAGCAAGAGGCACAACGCCGCCGAGGGAAAATAAGCAAATCGCGGGGCAAATCCTTTGGACATGAAAAACGGTAGGTAGGCTGCGAAAAAGATGGCGAATAACCCCAAGGCCGTCTTCCGGCTGGCGCGATTGCGAAGAAACCAGACAAGAGCAATCAGATACACAAGCCCAACAATTGGACGATACGCTCCATGCCAACTGTGCAAAATCGCCAGCGCGACGCCGCGAACTCCATCAATCAGCGAATCTTGCCGCTGCCGGACGAGATGGAAATTAAAAATCCAGAACCAGAACGAAAGATAGACAGCAAGAATCACAAAGAATGGCGTCAAATCGCCCCATGTGCATTTTTGCCGCATGATTGCGCTTGTAACGAACAGCGCCAAGAGAACAAACGGTAGAGCGATTGCGCCTTCGTAGGTCAGAAGAGCGAGCACAAAGCACGCAACTGATGCGGTGACACGCCACGGGATAATCCACTTTTTTGGCGCCACCAGACACCAAATGGAAAGAAGCTGTAGAGACGTGCTTAGAAGCACCGGCCGGCCTGAGATCCAAAGCAGCGCTTCATGCGCAACCGGATTCAGGAGGAACAAAAAGCCCAGGAGCAAGCTCGCCCATTTCGATATTTCGAACTCAATCGCAATCATTACCAACAGCCACGCGCTCAGCACGTGCAGAATGGTATTGGTGATGTGGTAGCCGACTGGACTATTTCCGGAAAAGACAGCATCCAAGGCGTACGAATAGGGAAGAAGCGGCCGGTATTCGTTGCCATATGCCCAGGACTGACCAAAGTAACGAACGGCGTTGTGCAGATTAATTCGTCCCAGGAATTCATAGTCATCGCAGACGAAATAGCTGTTCCACGATCGCGCATAAAAGGCCGCAGCCGCCAAAAGGAGGAAGGCAAAAATCAACTGAGGCGATAGCCGATCTTGAAACCGCCGGGTTGATGGAAGCATCAGTCGTCCAAGTATAGGGTATCGCCCACCCCAAGCAATCTGGCAGGGCAATCAAGAGATTGATTGGTCGAACAACCCGATTTCACCACATATGCTCTCAGCCGTCCAACGATTGGTGAACGCGCCAATGAGAGTCGTTCCTGAATCGCATAAATCGGCGAAGTCTACCTTACTCGCAAGACGTAACTTCGCGCGGCGGCCGTGCTGAGCGAGGAGCAAAGTGATTTTAGTAGCTGCGACGGCGTCGCCAAAACAGAGGTATTGATCGATAGCCGGCACATGGTCGTTCGATTCAACATCGGAAGGCACGTTGATTGGTCGCTGCAACATCTGCTGCGGGGCGTTTAATTCCCGATCGAGACGCTGCAGTCGCGCTGAATGAAGACAATGGTACAGCCGCCTATCAGCTCGGCCGCGCGCTGCAAGCGAATGGTCAAAAGGCCAAAGCGGAACGCGCATTCCGCGGCGCGCGCGAATTGAAGAACGACGCCCTCAACGATGTAAAAATGCCCGGCATTCGATCGCCATAGAACTACAGACGCGGAAATTTGTTCTGTATTACCACCTGAAAGCAGATTTGTGGTTCAGATTTTTCGGCGCGAAAAATAGTTTCCATTTCGCGGGAAGTGTGCCATTCTGTTTCCGGAGGGATGCACTACTTGACTACTTACAAAGTCAAACTATATCTACTGTTATCCGGGTTGATCGCGACTGCAACGTTAAGCGGTCAAGGCATAACCATTTCACCCGGCTACACTTCGATTGGCGTAAATCAGACCATCCAGTATACGGCCACCGTGACTGGCTTGACGAACAAGGCCGTGACCTGGGAAGTCTCTAGTGTTGTGGGAGGGAATTCCACCCTAGGAACCATCACACAAAAGGGCTTATATACCGCTCCCTCGGTTGTACCCACTGTCAGCACAACCATCATCGCGCTTGGCTCAGATGGCGTCACCATGGGCATTGTTTATGTCAATGTGGCTCCCGCGGGGCCAGCGATCACCTCAGTGAGTCCCAACCCCGCGCCTACCGGCAATCCGGCACTCACGATTACGGGAAGTGGATTTCAGAACGGCGCCGTAGTGCTGGTAGGAGGGAATAGTTTCGGTACGACCTTCGTGAACTCCACGACACTGAAGACAAGCCCGTGGCAATCAAGTGTGGCCACGTTGCCAGTGCAGGTACAGAATCCAGGCACCCTATCCGGCCCTGCATTCAACCTGCCGTTCTTCACTCCGGGTCCACAGACGATTGCGCCCACAACAGCAAACGTGAATTTGGGAGCCGCTTTGCAATTCAACGCGCCCAACGCCACATCTTTCACAGCCACTGCGGGCTCAATAACGACGGCAGGGGTCTACAGCGCTCCGAGCGTCATGCCTGCCTCGAGCAAAGTGACTGTGACGGCTAAGGGGCCAAATGGAAGCGCCTCCGCCACCGTTACGCTGGTGAATCCGAACGCGCAACAGATCTCACCCACCGCGGTCTCGTTGAATCTTGGCGGCACGCAACAGTTCACCTCGGCCGGCGCAACCTTGTGGGCCTCTGGAGCGGGCAGCGTGACAACGGCCGGTCTCTATACTGCTCCGTCTTCGATGACATCCACCGGAACCGATACGGTTTCCGCCACTGGCCCGAACGGCACGGCAACGGCCACGGTCACACTCGTTCCCCCAAAACCCACAGTGACTGGAGTCTCACCTAGTCCGCTGCCGCTTGGTTTGTTTAGCGCGACGCTCACAGGCACGGGATTTTTTCCAACATCCAAGGTGCAATTGAACGGCTTGCCGGTACCGGCGACTTATTCCAATGGAACTCTAACCATCTCTGGATTCGATGGCAAAACAGTAGGCACAGGTCAAATTGTGGTAACTAACGCGTCATCGGCTTCCGCGCCATTCGCCGTCAACATCGGCATTCAGAATGCGCTGGCATCCCCGGCAGCCGCACGCCGCTTCCTGGAGCGCGCCGCTTTCGGGCCCAGCCCCGCCGACGCGGCCCATGTTCAAACGATCGGCTTGAGTGCCTGGATCAACGAGCAGTTCGCCATGCCCCAGGTTTCGAATTACAACAGCATCACCGGCAGCCAAGGCGGCATGCCTACCCACTTTTTGACCAACGCCGTCACCAATCCCGATCAATTGCGCCAGCGCGTAGCGTTCGCCCTCGGCCAGATCTTCGTAACGTCCGTAGACAAGCTGATATGGAACTCAAACATGGTGCTTTATCAAAACATGCTGCTTGCCGATGCGTTAACCAATTACCGCCAGATCATGCAGGATGTCACGCTGAGCCCCGCCATGGGCCAATATCTCGACATGGTCAACAACGCCAAAGCCGATCCGGCAATAGGCACGGTTGCGAATGAAAACTATGCACGGGAGTTGATGCAACTGTTCGCTATCGGAACAGCCATGCTGAACCCCGATGGCAGTCTGCAACTCGATTCCAATCAGCAGCCGATTCCTACTTACTCGCAATTTACTGTAACTGAATTTGCCCGGGTATACACA
The DNA here is from genome assembly GCA_963771405.1 of Bryobacterales bacterium. GTDB lineage: Bacteria > Acidobacteriota > Terriglobia > Bryobacterales > Bryobacteraceae > Bog-105. Next base: position 85,658 of record CAVYUL010000120.1, on the reverse strand, counting down.
GGATGGACGTACGCTCAGGCTGCGGGTCAACCCTTAGTTTGGAACGCATACATCACAAGCTATGGCCCGATGCAGCCGTATGAAAGTGAGCATGATGAAGGATCGAAGCAGTTGCTCGCGGCATCACCTGTAGGCGCCGCGGCCGCGGCCGGGATGACCGCGCAACAGGATTTGAGCAATGCACTCGATAATATTTTCAATCACCCGAACGCCGGGCCATTCGTGAGTAAACTCCTCATACAACATCTGGTGAAAAGCAATCCCAGTCCGGCCTATATCGCTCGCGTCGCCGCCGTGTTCAACGGCGCAACCGGCGCTCCTCGCGGCGACATGAAAGCCGCGATTACGGCGATCCTGCTCGATCCCGAAGCCACTGCCAACGATGCAGGCGGAAACGATCAGGTCTCCGATGGCCACCTGCAGGAACCGGCGCTGTACCTTGCGGGCGTCGTACGCGCCTTCGGCGGCACGATGTCGGATCAAAATTACTACGCCGGCGAAATGGCGAACATGGGCGAAGATGTTTTTGATTCGCCCAGCGTTTTCAATTTCTATTCACCCAGCTATGTTGTTCCGGGAACGGGCGGCATGCAAGGCCCCGAATTTCAAATCTTCACGCCGAACAACGCGATTGTCCGCGCCAACGAAATTGCCAGTTTGTTTGGCCAATATTCTAATCCGGTGCAAAGCTACGGCCCAGGAACTGTTATCGATTTAACGCCTTTTCTGCCGCTTGCAGCCACTCCATCGGTTCTTGTCGATGCCCTCGACTTGACCCTGACTCACGGTGTGATGCCAAGCGCCATGAAAACCGCGATCGTCAACGCCGTCACCGCCGAAACCAGCGGCGCCCTTCGGCAAGTGCAAACCGCTTGCTACATGATTTTGACGTCGAATTACTACAACGTCTGGCACTAACCCCAGCATCCGCTAACGAAAAGGAGAAACCATTTATGTTGATTCGTTCCAGACGTGAATTCTTGCGTGAGACGCTGCGATCCGTCTCCGTATTAGGCGCCGCCGGGTCTCTGGCTAAATTCGGAGAGATCAGCGCCCTCGCTTCGTCGGGCAGCACTTCGTATCAAGCGTTAGTCTGCATCTTTCTGGCCGGCGGGAACGACGGGCATAACACGGTGATCCCGATTTCCACGGCGCTTCAGAGCTATAGCCTGTATCTCACGGGACGCGGAAAGTCGCTTTCGATTCCCCAATCGTCGCTACTGCCCATTGCCAACGGCAGCGATAGCTACGGCTTGCATCCGAGTCTGCCGGAAATACAAGCTCTATACAACCAAGGCAAGGCTGCCGTTTTAGCGAATGTGGGCATGCTTGTGCAACCCACCACGCGCGCTCAGTACTTGAGCCCGAACGCAGTTGTGCCGGCCCAGTTGTTTTCACATTCAGATCAAACCGGGCAGTGGCAAAGTGGCATTCCCACCGGCCTCGGTTCCACCGGCTGGGGTGGACGCATGACCGATTTACTGCAGCCGCAAAACGCCGCCGCCGTATTCCCTGCCGTGAGCTCCGTTGGCGGCTGTGGGCTCTTTTGTACCGGCGCGCAAACCTCACCCGCTACAGTGCCCCCGCCGCCTTCGGGTTCGTCCGCCGGAACAGGCATGGCCACTTTAACCGGCATTGAGGGCGAACCGGCGCGCATCCAACAACTGTTAAGCTTCAGCAACGGTGTGCAATTAGTTCAGGCCGCCAATGGCATTGTCAGCGCCGGCAACAATTACGCCAATACTCTAACCGGATTGCTCGTTCAAAACAATATCAAAACCGCGTTTCCGGCGAACAATCCTTTGGCAGATCAGCTGAAAACCGTCGCGAACGTGATGTTTGTGCGCGCGCAACTAGGCCTTTCCCGGCAGATCTTCTTCTGCCAGATTGGCAGCTTCGACACTCACGGCGAACAAATAGAAACGCAAACGCCTCTCCTGCAGCAACTGAGTCAGGCGGTGATGGCGTTCTATTCGGCAACAGAGGAACTGGGTATCGCGGCAAACGTCACTACCTTTACCGCCTCCGAGTTCGGACGCACGCTGAACCCAAGCGGCAGCGATGGCACCGATCACGCCTGGGGTAATCATCACTTCATCGTTGGCGGCGGCGTGACCGGCGGAAAGTTCTTCGGACAATTCCCACTGCTCGCATTGGGCGGTCCCAACGATGCCAACACGCGCGGCACTCTCATTCCAACCACTGCCGTCGATCAATACGGATCGACACTGGCTCAATGGTTCGGCGTCGCCGGCGCAAGCTTGCCGCAGGTTTTTCCCAACATCGCAAACTTCTCGAGTTCAAACCTCGGCTTCCTGGCTTGATCCTGCCGCGCGGTTCGTTCCACCGCTGTTATGATGGCTGAAGAATAGGGTGCGGACCGTCCCGCGCCCCGTCCAGCGAAGCAGCAAGGTACCTCCACCATGCGAATGAGCTTGCCCGATATCGGAGATCTTTTGGTCGGCGTTGCACTTTTGTTCACGGCGCTGATCTTGCTGTTCGGGACGATCGAAAGCCGCCGTGAAGCCCTGCGCGAACAGCGCATGCTCGACGCGATTGAAGAAGAGTATCGCGCCTTCTGCCGTTTGGGCCGGCTCTAATACAAGCGCCTTATTCGTACTGGAGAACCGAGGGTACTAGCGCCCCAACTGCATCCGATGCTACGGTAATTTATTGTCAGTTGATTTAAACGGAGAGTCGTGCCCGCGCACTTAATGAGCGTGTAGGCCAGACTTCGCAGTTCATCTGCAAAAAACTTTTTAAGGAAAGCCAATGCTGGGATTAGTGTGTCTATTCGCTAGACGAGTCATCTCAATTTCATTACTGAGCGCTTTACTCGGGGTGGGCGCCAAATCTGCCAACCTCGCGGAGCCGATCACTTTCGCGAGCAAGAATGGTGTGCTCGATTTGTTGATGATCGCAAAAGCGGCGCCCATCGGCGCCTTGCCCGGCAATCCAACCGGTTGGGTTTATCAGATTTGCCAGCGGCCGTTAGACGGTAGCAACTTTTGTCCCACTGCTCCCGCCGCCAGCAATTATTACGGCGGCACGCGTCTGCAACTCGAAAAGGGCGATCTTCTCCAGGTGCGGCTTGTCAACGAATTGCCACCGGCATTAGATAGCGAACACGCCGGCGACCCCGGCGAATCTTTCCTGACGCTCAACCCTACCAACCTGCATACGCATGGTTTGATTGTGTCGCCGCGTGAACCGTCTGCCACCGACCCAACCTACGGCGATAACATTTTCGTATTGACCTTCAATTCCGCGAATGGGAAGCCGCAGATGAGTCCGCATATGCACGCGACTGTCCGCTATGATTACACCGATTATTCGATTCGAATTCCCGCCAGCCACCCCTCGGGATTGTTTTGGTTCCATCCCCACGCCCACGGCCTCGCTTTGAATCAGGTTTCCGCCGGATTAGCCGGCATCATCACCATTGGCCACGTGAGCGATTATGTTTGTAAGAATTTGTTTTGCTCTTTGCTGCTCCCTCAAATCGGTGTACGCCACTTGATTTTGAAAGACACGCAAATTCTGCCGGGCGGCGCGATGCAAACGCAGGAAGACCCGGACTTCTCGGATCCCCAGCCGGGCGCGGGCGCTCCTATGCGGCACGGCAGCGCGCCGGGAGTGGACGATTCCGATCAAGGTGGCCCCGATTACGAGGGCGGCAATTGGTTTTTCACCATCAATGGGCAGCAGTATCCCACCATTCCGGTCACCGAACCGGCGGGCGAAATCTGGCGCATCACGAACGCGTCCGGCAGCGCAACCTACAACTTAAATCTCTATAACGCCGCGCAAGACCGCAATATGATCATGCAGCTGATCGCGGCCGACGGCGTCAGCGTTAGTCCCTCAGCTGACATGACTCTCGCGCAACTTTCGCAAATCGGCGGCGCAAAGTTCAAGCCGGAAACGTGCCCCACCAGCCCCGGAACGCCCGCGTCCATTAGCCGCAATTCCATTTGCACCCGCAATATTTTGATGATGCCCAGCGCCCGCGTCGAAGTTTGGGTTGCCTACCGTAATGCGAACGATCAAGTAACGGGCGCACCCAAGAATGCTTCCGCCGTCTTCCGTACATCCGGCTATCAGACCGGTCCGGCGGGCGATTCCTGGCCCTCCGTCGATCTGGCGCAAGTCAATTTCTCAAGTCCGGTTCAAATTAATGCGCCCGCAGTTCTCGGCATCGGAGGCGAAGCGAACGCTATGGTCAACCCTACCGCGCTCGCGAAAGACTTGCTTACCGATAACAAGGCTGCACAGCGCTTGAACTGCAACGCACTGCCCGCGGGACATATGCGGCGCGTCTTCTACGCAGTTCCCACAACGAATCAAGACGCCTTCGGCTTAGCTTGGGAAGAAATAGACGAAAAGGGCAATGTGGTGGGCCAACCGGCTACCGACGTCGTGCCGTTCAATCCCATGAACGATTCGGTTTGCCTGCCGCTGGGGCCGGGCAACACTCCGGTCACAGAGCGATGGCAGTTAGTGAACGTGGCGCAGGAAGATCATAACTTCCATATCCATCAGACAAAGTTTCGCGTGGTCAGCCAGGACGAACAATCCGGCGCCATTGTGCCTGGTTCCGCGAAGGGCGTTCAGTACGACAATGTCCCCTTGCCGCATGCCGATGGCGCTTGCGGAAACAATCCGCCGCAAGATCTAAGCAATCCCATATCCGATTGGCGCGCGGGCCTCTGCAAAGCGTATCCGGTAACAGTGGAGATTCCGTTCGCTGCCGCCGGCCGGTTTGTGTTTCACTGCCACATTCTGGAACATGAAGACGGGGGCATGATGGCCGTCATTCAAGTTGTCCCATCGAGCAAATAGCCGGCGGTTAGCCGCTTATTGTTGTTGCTGCTGCTGCTGACCCTGTTGCGTCTTCTCCGGCTTTTGGTCAGTGGCCAGAAACTTTGACCATTCATCATCCGAATCGAAATCATGATCGGCCGGCAAAACAGTCTCAGATGGTTTCACGCGCACCCGCACTTGCAGTTCGCTTTGCGCCGAACCCTTCAGCGTCCCCACCGTCGGCGGAACATCGGCATAATCGCGCCCGATCGCGGTTCGGATGTGCCGTTTGCTCGCCAGCAGATTATTCGTTGGATCGAATCCAACCCAACCCAGACCGGGCAGCAGCGCTTCCACCCACGCGTGCGTGGCCCCGTCGGCGGAGCGGTCTTTGTGTGTCCGGTCATGGTGCACATAACCGCTGACATAACGGCTCGGAATGCGCAACCCGCGCAACAGGGCAATCATGATGTGCGCGAAATCCTGACACACGCCCTTGCGGCTCTCAAGCGCAACCTCAATCGGCGAATCTACCCGCGTTGCGTGTTTGGCGTATTCGATTTCGTCGTACATACTGTTATTGATCGAACGCAAAAGTGTGAGCGGGTCTCGCCCATTCCGTTCGTGAGCCCCAATCTTCTTCGCAAACGCCTCCAATTCCTGCGAAGGGCGCGCAAAGTGACTGGGCATCAGCATATCCCAGTAATCGTCATACGCAATCATTTCATCCAACCGCTGCCAACTATCCTGCTCTAGCGCATCGGGAAGATGCTGCGGCGGGTCCACATCGACGAGTGCGTCGGCCACAATCGTCAATTGCCGGTGCTCTTCGGGAATGTCGAAGTGGTGAATGATGTTACCGGTGTGGTCGTAATAAGAGAATACATGCGCGCGCGGGCTCACCGCCAGTTGAAACGTAAAGCAGCGTTGCGTGTTCTCGTTGCGCGGGTGCATCCGCACTTCCATGGTGCTTTGCGAAACAGGTTTAGTGTATCGGTAGCGAGTGAAGTGTCGAATCGCATAGAACATAGGAATTAAGCCTCGAATGCACTTTCAATGGGGTAATCGATATAGGCCTCATGCACGGCGGAGTGCAGCTTTTGGCATTGTTCCACAATATTGCCGAGAAAACGCTCGAAATCGCGCGACATAATGTCCTCAATTTGCGCATAGGCCAACGACGCGTGAATGCGGCCGGAGACCCGATCTATGCTGGCAAACTTGCGCGCCGTCGTCGCTCCGCGGATGCCTTCCAGCGCTTGCCGCATCCTTTCAGTGGCGTAGCGCGCCGTGTATGGGAAGTTGGAGTTGAGAAGTAGAAACTCCGCCACTTGCCCCGGCTTCAGGTCGGCGGTGTAGACCTTGCAATACGCTTCAAACGCCGAACAACTTGTCAGCAGTCCGACCCAATCCAAATCGTCCGCGCCTTGCTGCGCCGAAAAAACCGCGTCAATCAAAAGCGGCAGCGAGGATGTGCGCTCAATATACTTTCCGAATTGAATAAAATGCCAGCCTTCGTCGTGGTTCATCGAAGAATCGGTCACCCCGACGAACTTGTAACCGCCTTCGCGCATGGTCGAAAACAGACGCAACACATCGGAATCGCTGTACATGTTGGAGGCGATTTGCACCACCTCGTGATAAAGCTGATTGAGCCGTTCCCACATTTCGGAACTGATTTGCTCGCGCACTTGGCTTGCATTTTCCCGCGCGGAGGTGACGCAGGAAACCACCGACGAACCGATTTGGCTATCGGACATCAGCTTCATCACCGCGGCCTGCGGTTCAATTCGCGCCGCGTCGCCATCTAGGCCCAAATGCCCCATGATGTTCTGCCAGCGCCGCTCCGTGGAAAGCTTGCCCGGGTTGAGCATGAGGCTGTAATTCGCCTCCAGCACGCGCGAGCAATGCGACGCGCGCTCGAAATACCGGCTCATCCAATACAAACTGTCGGCTACTCGAGAAAGCATTCCGCCATCACCTCAGCTTTGTAACACCCAGGTATCTTTCGATCCGCCGCCTTGCGACGAATTTACCACCAGCGATCCCTTCCGCAAGGCGACGCGAGTCAGGCCGCCCGGAATAATCGTTACCTTTTCTCCAAACAGAACGTATGGACGCAAATCAACGTGGCGCGGCTCAATGCGGCCATCTTCCATAAAGCACGGCGCCGCCGAAAGCGCCAGCGTGGGCTGCGCGATGTAATTGCGCGGGTTTTCCATGATGCGCGCGCGAAAATCCTCTTGCTGCTGCTTGCTCGAATGCGGCCCGATCAGCATGCCATACCCGCCCGATTCGCCTACCGCCTTCACCACATACTTATCGAGATTCCCGCACACATGTTCGCGCTCCTTCTGATCGGTCATGAGGAATGTCTCAACATTGTTGAGAATCGGCGTTTCGCCCAGGTAATACTGAATGATCTTCGGAACGTAAGCGTAAATGGCTTTGTCATCGGCCACGCCTGTCCCCAACGCATTCGCCAGCACGACATTGCCGGCCCGATAAGCATTGAAAATGCCCGAAGCGCCCAATTCGGAATCGGCGCGAAATGTCAGCGGGTCGAGGAAATCGTCATCCACGCGCCGGTAGATCACATCCACGCGTTGCAATCCCGATGTGGTGCGCATATAGACAACGTTGTCGTGCACCACCAGATCGCGGCCTTCCACCAGCTCAATGCCCATTTGGCGGGCTAGAAATGTGTGTTCGAAATAGGCCGAATTATAAACACCCGGCGTGAGCAGCACAATCGTCGGGTTCGAACGCCCTTCCGGCACTAATGACCGCAACGTCGAAAACAACGCTTGGCTGTATTGCTCAATCGGACGTACCCCGCATTTGCGAAACAGCACCGGGAAGGCTTGCTTCATCACTTTGCGGCTGGTCAACATGTAGGAGACGCCGCTCGGCACACGCAGATTGTCTTCCAACACAACAAATTCGCCGCTCGGCAAGCGAATCAAGTCCGTGCCGCAAACACTGACATACACATCGCGCGGCACTTTTACACCGCGCATCTGGCGGCGAAAATGCTTGCAGGTGTAAATCACCTCTCCCGGTATCACACGGTCGCCCAGAATCTTGCGCTCGTGATAAAGGTCTTTCAAAAACAGATTGAGCGCCGTAATACGCTGGGTCAATCCCTTTTCAATCGTTTCCCATTCCGCGGCTGGAATAATCCGCGGCAGTAAATCGTGCGGAAAAATGCGCTCGGTTCCTTCTTCGCGGCCATAAACCGTAAACGTAATGCCCTGATTGAAAAAGGAAAGGTCGGCCTCTTGTTTGCTGCGCATCAGTTCGTCCGCCGGCAGACCTAAAAGCTTCGTGTACAAAGCCTTGTAGTGCTGCCGTGGCCGCCCATTGGCACGGAACATTTCGTCATAAGCCGTCCCTAGTTCATAATCGGAAAAGGGACCCGGAATCGCCCGTTCTGGCATAGTCATTGGTGTGGCCATATCCGCGCTTCTCGCATACCCGGGGAACTGGTTCGACGCGGAATCGGCCCGGAGGGGTGAATAAAAGAGTATAACTCGTGACCCTTTTTCAGCTGTTTTCGCTGGGAAAAGTACTGTGCGGGTTGACCGTTACGGAGCATCACCAGTTTGAGTCTTAACAAATGACAACAAGTTCACAGAGTCTCTACAATTAGCGCGAAAGTCATGCTCATTCAAATCGGTTACGACATCCGTTTCCAAACTGCCGCTCCGGTGCCCATGATTGCGTTGTTAAACGTACACCCTTCGCGCCGGGCGGATTTGCGCGAACCCGACGTGCTGTGCGCACAACCCCGCGTCGCGATTGACGAATATAAAGATACGTTTGGCAATACCTGCACGCGTTTTGTCGCGCCCGGCGGCGAGTTTCGTTTGCATAGTTCAAGCTTGATTGAAGATAGCGGCGAGCCAGACCCGGTGAATCCCGGCGCGTATCAGCTGCCTGTAGAACATCTGCCGCCGGACGCCTTGCGTTACTTGCTCGCCAGCCGCTATTGCGAAACCGATTTACTTTCCAACACCGCCTACCGCATGTTCGGCCACACCCAGCCGGGTTGGCCGCGTGTGCAGGCCATCTGCGATTGGGTGCATGAGAATGTGACATTCGGCTACAGCTTCGCGCGCGCTACAAAAAGCGCGGTAGAGGTTTTGTCCGAGCGCAAAGGTGTTTGCCGTGATTTTCAGCATTTGGCCATTGCGTTCTGCCGCTGCCTCAACATTCCCGCGCGTTACGCCACCGGGTATTTAGGCGATATCGGCGTGCCGCCGGTCGATTCGCCGATGGACTTCAGCGCCTGGTTTGAAGTTTATCTGGAAGGTAGATGGTGGACCTTTGATGCGCGCCACAATTTTCCACGCATCGGCCGCATACTGATGGCCGTGGGCCGCGATGCCGCCGATGTAGCGATCACAACATCGTTTGGAAATGCGACGCTGACGCAGTTCAAGATCGTCACCGACGAAGTGTCCGTTCCCATGGCCGCGACAGCCGGCTCTTAAAGCTTCGACCGCTGCAACTCAAACAACGCGCGCGCATCTTTCGCGGAAGCTTTGCCCAGACGCTCAACCGCGAATCGCATCAGGCCAGAACCGGCAACACCGAGTAGGCTGGCCGCGAGGCGTTTTGTGCGCGAGCGGCCCGGAAGCACTGAAACGAGAACGCTTGCGCCCGTGAGTACAGCAGCTGTGCGCCACATTGTGCCGCTGACGTTTTCGCGAAAGGGCCGGCCCACGCGCGCAACGCGCGAAGCATGCCGCTCCATCAGTGCGCCTGCCAGCAGTTCACCCACTTGTCCGATGCGTCCGAACACAGTCGCCAGTTCCCTGCCCTGCTCGGCGGTCGCCGGACTCAACTGCAACACGTTTCCAAGACTCGCCATTGCCGAAGCGCCGAACAATATCGGTAGCAAGGCGCGCGATTCCTGCCACAACGGCACGGCGGTATGGCCGACGAGCACTCCTGAATACGTCGCCAAACCCGCGCCGAAAAGGCCCGCCGCCAAATTGAAAATCTTTCCTAGAAAACCGAACAAGCCTTTTCGCCCGTGCAGAACCAGGGCCGGCGTCGCGGTGGCGCCCGCGCCCGCCAGAATCCACGCGCCCACATTCATTGGCGACGAGGGCCGAAACACGCGCAGCATATTCAGAAAGCGCTCCGGCCGGCCCAGATCGGCGACCAGCAAACCTCCGCTGACACCGGCGCCCGCCAAGGCAATCCACTGGCAATGGCGCATCAGCTGTTCACGACCGGGGAAGGGGCGTCGCAATTGCGCTGCGGCGCTCATCACTAACGCTGCGCCCGTGAGGCCGCCGGCGAAGTAATAGGAAGAAATCGGCCACTCCCAAACCGGCTCATGCAAGAGCGGCTGATTGTAGTAGGTCGTCGTCAGCGAAGTTTCACTCATGTTGTTTGCTTCCTAAGAAAACTGTTCCGAGTGCGATCAGCGCCATGCCCACCATCGCTGCGCCCATCGAAAGCCAAGCCGCCTTCGATTTCTTGTCCGGTGCCGATGGGTTTGGCGGCAGGTTATACGCCTCCGGTTTATCCATCAGCAGAAAGAACGCATGCAGACCTTCTGTGCCGGGTTGCTCTTCCGCGCTTGCGCCATAGAGATGGGCTTCCGTCTGGCCACGCCCATGCAGCTCTTCCACACGAGCCCGCGCTCGTTCATGCAATTCCGGCAAATCGCCAAACTGAATCGATTCCGTGGGCAAGCTTTCGCGCAGGCCGGCGTTAAATCTTCCTTCAATCGGTCATAACACAGCGTGCATTTCCACGCGCGTCCGTCATCCTCGCGCCGGTCGATCACGCCGAACGGGCAATTCACAATGCAATAACCGCAGCCATTGCAAATATCCGGCTGCACGAACACAGAGCCGAATTCGGTGCGGATGATCGCGCCGGTAGGGCAGCTTTCCAAACATCCGGCCCGCGAGCAATGCTTACACACATCGGAGGAAAACAACCACGAAAACGCGCCTTCGTCGCTTTCATGCGTGGCCGCCGGTTTTTCAATGAAGGCCACATGCCGCCAGGTGGAAGCGCCCAAATGCATAGTGTTGTCGTAAGAGTTGCCGGTGAAGTTGTAGCCATCCTCCGGCAATTCGTTCCACTGCTTACAAGCCACTTCGCAAGCTTTGCAACCGATGCACAGCGTGGTGTCGGTAAAGAAGCCCTTCGTCATCCTCTGCGTCCTCGTCTACGGCCAGGTTCAATGGTTCCCGTTAGCGCTTTCGATTCTTGAATCGAAACATTCGGATCACCCACAAATCCGATCAAGTCATTGGCCGCATCGCCACGCACTAAGCCGCGGCTCGACCAATGGTACGGCAGCCCAATCTGATGCACCAAGCGGCCTTTGAGCTTGAGCGGCAGAATGCGGTTCGTCACCAACACCCGCGCTTCAATTTCCGCGCGCGCGGTGCGAATCGTAGCCCAGCCGCCGTTTTTCAATTGGCGTTCGGCCGCCAATTCCGGCGACACTTCGCAAAACATCTCCGGCTGCAATTCCGCCAGCCACGAAAGCCAGCGGCTCATGCCGCCACCCGTGTGATGCTCCGTTAAACGGAAGGTCGTCAGCACGTACGGATAGCTCGGATCGTCGTAAGGCCGATGATGAGGATTATCCGCCCGGTCGAAGTACATCATGTTCGGATTGCTTTGCTGGCGATAAAACGGATTCCGAATGACTGATTCTTCCGGCTCATAGTGCGCGGGCATCGGCCCGTCTTTCAAACCGTCGGGTACAAACAACCAACCTTTGCCATCGGACTGGAGCAGGAACGGGTCTGCCCCGCCGATCGCATCTTTCCCTTTGGCATCGGGCGCGGGACGGAAATGCGGAGCGCGGTCGGCAATGAAATCGGGCGTGTCTTCGCCCACCCATTTCTGTGCAGCCTCATCCCACCAAACCAAACGCTTCCGTTCGGACCACGGCTTGCCATCGGGATCGGCAGCCGCGCGGTTATACAGAATACGGCGATTCGACGGCCACGCCCAACCCCATTCCCCCGCCACCCAATTCTGCTCCCAATGCGGCCGCCGGCGCGCGGTCTGGTTCTTTTCATCTTTGAAGCAGCCGGAATAAATCCAGCAGCCGCAGGCGGTAGAGCCGTCGTCCTTCAATGCTGTGAAGCTGTCTACAGATTTCAAATCGTCAATCGTGTAACCATTGATCTCGCGCAAAACCGCTTCGGCGCTGGGCTCGCCTGTCTTCGGGTCCGTCGGATATTGCCACGTCATGTCGCGCAAGGGCGCGTTGCGCGGCTCACCCATCTCGTCTTTGTACAATTCCTTCAGCTTGAGGCCGAGCTTGTAGATGAAGTCTAGTTCGCTGCGCGCATCGCCCGGCGGTTCCACCGCTTTGTGCCGCCACTGCAACAAGCGCTGGGTATTAGTGAACGTGCCTTCTTTTTCCGTATGTGTGGCGGCGGGGAAAAAGAATACTTCCGTGCCAATCTCTTCCGGGCGCTGCGGTTCGTCGGCGCGCCAGAACTCCGCGGTTTCAATCAGCTGAAAATCACGCACCACCAGCCAGTCCAGATGGCGCAAGCCTTTCTTCTGCAAGTTGCCATTCATGGAACCTACCACGGGGTTTTCGCCCATCACGAAATAACCCTTCAGCTTGCCGTCGGCCATGTTGCTCACCGTCGTCATGTGCGAATGATCGCCGGTCAGGCGCGGCAGGTAATCGTAAGCCCAATTGTTCTCGGCTGTCGCCGCGGTGCCGTACCAGGCTTTCATCAAGGAGACGAAGTACTTTGAGAATTCGCCCCACCAACCGGTTGGGGTCTGATTCAGGGCAATATATTGTTCGAGCGTCGCGTGGAGGTTGGCGTCGGGCATCGGCAAGTAGCCGGGCAAGAGGTTGAAGAGCGTCGGAATGTCCGTTGAGCCTTGAATGCTCGCATGCCCGCGCAGAGCCATAATGCCACCGCCGGGACGTCCCATGCTGCCCATCAGCAACTGCAGAATCGCCGCCGTGCGAATGTACTGCACGCCAACCGTGTGCTGCGTCCAGCCCACCGCATAGCAAAAGGCGCTCGTCCGCTCGCGGCCTGAATTGCGCGCTAGCGTGCCGGCGACCTTTTGAAAGAGCTTGACCGGCACGCCGCAAGTTTCTGCCACCATCTCAGGCGTGTAACGCGAGAAGTGGCGTTTCAATACTTGCAATACACAGCGCGGATGCTCCAGCGTCGGGTCGGCTTGATGCGGTTGAATGCGCGGCTTCTCGCCCGCCTTTGCTTCGACGCCTTCATACAACCACGTGGACGCGTCGCTGAACAAACCTTCCAAATCTTCGGTGTCTTGAAAGTCTTCCCGAAGAATCGTCGCAGCATTGGTGTAATTCACCACATAGTCATGGAAGTAAAGCTTGTTCTCCAGCATGTGGCGAATCAACGCGCCGAGAAACGCAATATCCGAACCAGCGCGAATGGGCACATGCAAATTCGCCACCGCGCTGGTGCGCGTAAAGCGAGGGTCAACGTGAATGACCGTCGCGCCGCGTTCGCGCGCCTGCATCACGAAACGAAACGCCACCGGGTGACACTCCGCCATATTCGATCCCTGGATCAGAATGCAATCGGCGTTGATCAAATCTCCAGGGAACGTTGTCGCACCGCCTCTACCGAATGTGGTCCCCAAACTGGGGACCGTTGCCGAATGTCAAATACGGGCCTGATTTTCGACCTGAACGATACCCAAGCTGCTAAACAGCTTTTTGATCAGGTAGTTCTCTTCGTTATCAAGCGTCGCACCGCCCAAGTGAGCCATGGACATGGTTCGGCGCGACTCGGGCTCCCAATTGGAATCGCGCGCGCGTTTCACACGTTCGGCGACCATTTCCGTGGCTCGCTCCAGCGGAATCGTCTCCCACTCGGACGCATACGGACGCCGGTAGAGGACTTGACTCACGCGCTGAGCGTTGTTTACTAACTGAAAACTGGCCGCGCCTTTCGGACACAGGCAGCCATTCGAAATGGGCGATGCCGGATCGCCTTCAATATCGATGATCTTCTCGTCTTTGACGTATACCAACTGGCCGCAGCCGACCGCGCAATAAGGGCAAACCGATTGCACAACCCGGTCGGCGGTTGCGGTACGAGCCCGCAGCGCTTTTGTTTCGGCGCTGGCCGCTGTCCGGCCCAAACCGGCAACATCTTTCGTCTTCCATTGCTCTAAAACCGGCCAGGCAGGTACGCTCATACTCATTGTTAGACGCTATCACCGCGCGGCCGAGACGCAGTGAAAACTTCGAGGTTCAGTGCGTGTCGATCATCGTCTCGACGTCTTTTACGAAGGCAGCCTGGCTTCCGGGCCGGGTGTAAAACATGTGGCCACCCGGATATTCATGCACGCTCACCCGCTTCGGGTCGCCCATAACGGGCATTTCATCTACCGTCAAGATCGATCCCATAAACGGGCAGCTCAAGTCGTCCCAGCCATGCGCGATCAAGACACGCAGCTTTGAATCCGCAGCCACAGCCTCGCGCAGATCGGAAGTCGAGCCCCGTTCCAGCACCCGATCGCGATCCCACTGCGCGTTCACTTCGTCGGAAAGCGCGTTGTAGCGCGCGCCGACTTTCCAACCGACCACCCGCGTCACCCAATCGACCATCGCCGTTGTTGTCGGCGCAATGATCGACTCAAGAATCGGATCGCCGGACCTGCGTTGAGGCGAAAACGGATATGGGTCTGGCGCCGTCACGTTCGAGTCATAGATCGACCCAATCTCTTCCTTATCGCGATGCACCTCGCGCAAGTAAGCGCCACCTTCAATCCGGCCGCCGGAGTGCTTTACGAAAGCCGGGTCGAGCCCTGTCAGTTCAGTAACCTTCTTTACCAGCCGCGGCGTCGCTTCCGGATCGGAGCGTCCGGCGAGCAAATCCGTAACGTACTGGCCGCGGGTATATGAAATCACCTCCGCCATACGGTCGGAAGTAAGCTTGTCCTCCCGCTCCAGATGAGCCGCCACAATCGACGGCAGCGTCATCATCCAAGGCAGCGGCGAGATCTCGCCATTGCCTCCGATCCACGGATTCAGATACGGCGAGACCAGCACCACACCGTTCAACGCCACACCCAGCTCCGACTGCAAAAAGTGCGTCACACGCGGCCCACGGTAGCCGCCATAGCTTTCTCCCATCAGATACTTGCGGGATTGTAGGCGGCCGTTCTTCACAAGCCAGTCGTAAATCACGCGAGACAGATATTCAATGTCCGGCGTCGGCGAATAGAAGAACTTCTTCGTATCCGGAGGCGACACCAACGAGCGCGAAAAGCCAGTGCCGATGGGATCGATGAAAACAAGATCCGCCGCCGGCAGCAGCGTCCCCGGGTTGTCGGTCAGGCGCGCCGGATCGGAGGGACTGTTGCCCTGCTCCGCAAACGCAATATGCTTCGGCCCAATAGCTCCAAAGTTCAAATACACGGACGATGCGCCCGGGCCGCCATTCATGGCGAACAGCACCGGCCGGTCGGCCTTTTCTTTCACTCCATCCAGAACATAGGATGTAACAACCACTTCTCCCGACTTCACTTCCGGCTTGGTGGGCTCGGTGCGGTTATACACCGGGATCACGCCGACTGTCGCTGTATAGTGCAGCGTTTTGCCATCGACCGTTATGGTCTGTTCCACCGAAGCATCGGCCGGCAGCGGCGGCAGCGGTTCGGTCTTTGCTGCCGCTGCCGCGGCCGGCTCATGCGACTCGGGATGCTCCTGCCCAGGACAGAGAGAGACAAGAAAACAGAGAGGAACGGCCAAACGTAGAGAAACGCTCATGCGGGGAAGCATAGCGCATTCCGATTGGCGGACGCCTCTAAAACGTAATATGCGCGACCAGTTGAACGGTTCGAGAATTACTGCTATAGAACTGGTTGAATTGCCCGAAGGAGTTGCTTTGCGGCTGCAGTTCATTGCGGGCTCCGGTGAAGGATTGAACGGAGACGTCATTCACCGATCCGCCGGTCCACTGCGGATGGTTGAAGAGGTTATAGGCTTGCACGCCGATGTCGAAGTTGTACCTTTCCTTGAAGGTCAAGCGCTTCTTCAGGCCCAAGTCGACATTGTTCACCGGATTCAGCGGGAACGTGTTCCGGCCCGCGTTGGCCAGCGCTCCGTAACCCGCTTCGATGTAGCGTGCGTTGGGATTGTTAGCGACATAGGCGACGATGCCGGAACAAGCTGCGCTGAGTGTTTCCACCAGCGGATCACAGGAATCAAAAGGAACGGCTTGCCCCATGGCGTTGTAGGCAGTTACTCCGGTTCCCATGTTCGCCGCACCGGCCCTGTTGATGATGGTACGGTCGCCCGCGCTATCGCCATTCAGATTAGAGTCGATGCCGCTTTGCACAGTGGACAGTTCCGGAGACTCATACGTATAAGTGGCCGAGACATTCCAGTTACCCAGGAGATTCTTCATGAACCAACTTCCATTTTTGAACGGTTTGAAGTCGTAGATGGGAGTAATGGTGAGCCGTTGCCGGTGATCGAGCGCCGAACTAGCCCATTCGGCCGCCAGGTCCTGATAATTCTGAGCACGACGGGGGGAGAGATAGGTTGAAAAGTTGGTCGCCGTGGCGTCATCTTCCGCGTGGCTCCAGGTGTATGCCGCGATGAACGCCAAGCCGTTGGAATAGCGACGATTCAACTGCAGAGCCAAGCCGTTATAGAAAGACATGGATTGCGGAGCGTAGGCAACGATATTGGCATCGGAGCCGAGGGCAGCGAGACTGTTATTAGGCTGGTCAGCCGTTCCACCGGGAACGATGTAGGAACTGACACCACCCAGCGTTTTGTTCAGCGACGCGAGAGTGGACAAACTCGGCATGTTGACGAAAGTAGGAAGGTAGTTGGTTGGCGAAACGAGCGGGTAGATGTTCAAACGCGATTGATTCCACAAGTGCACGCCTTTGTTGCCGACGTAGCGCGCTTCGAAGATATAGTTCTTCCAGAAAGAATGTTGCACACCGAAGTTCCAGGTGAGCGCGTAGGGACGCTTTCCGCCGAAAGTGTAAGAACTGACCGCGCCCAACGCGGCAGCGGGGTTGGTGGGCAAAGGAACTGCCGTGCCGGGCAATCCGCCGCCCGCAAGAAATCCGGTGGCGGGGCACTGGGGACCGGGACAATCGTTGGTTTGTTGAAAATAAGGAGGCGCCGCATTGGCTGTAAGATTGGCATACGACAAATCGTAAGCCTGGCTGAAGCCGCCGCGAATGGACCAGTTGCCTTGCGAGCCCGGCGAATAGGCAAAGCCGAAATGCGGTCCGAAATCGGTTGGATTGAAGTAGGGCCGGCCAAAGGTGATTCCGCCGGGGACGTTTGCCGGGGCGCTATAGATCTGGTAACGCGACGCGATGGGCATGGTGACATATTCATAACGCAGGCCCAGGTTGAGAGTGAGATTAGGCCGCACGCGCCAATCGTCACTGGCATATACGGCCGTTTGCAGGAAACCGACCGGATCGCTGGTGGCACCGGCGCTACGTTCACCAAGAACGTCAGGCGCCTGGTCAGTTAGATAGAGGTCGAGAGACGAGTATTCATAGTTACCGGTGACACGCTGAATGAAGTAATTGGTGGAAATGACATCGATAAAGTTACCGCCGACCTTCAAGGTGTGGTTGCCGAAGACCTTGCTCAGATTGTCGACCGCTTGAAACTGATTCTGGGTGGCGCCGGAGGGATTGGTCGGCCCAAAGGTGAGACTGCCGAGTTCATCGATGGTGATCTGAGGGAATGCATCCAAGCCCGGGAACTTCAGCGGCGCCAGGGGAATGGCGTTCACGCCGCGATTGAAAGCAATACGGAATTCGTTCTGTAGAGTGGGTGAGAAGTTGTGGAACTCCGAAAGAGTGTACATGTAATTGTTGTTCGGTGCAACTACATTGAAGACCGGTTCGAAGCCGGGGGCAATACTCGAGTTTTTGTTATAAATCCAGCGGCCGCGAAATTGATCGCGGTTGCTGAGGTCATAATCAAGCGAAACGATAGCAGCATAGGTGTTGCTATAAGTGGGCGTCACGAACGATACGGAACCGATGGGAATTTGGGTATTGTTGACAGTGATGAAGCCCTGATCGTTTTGCGGAGCGGCGGGAATGTATTTTTGAAACTGCTGAAGGTTGGTCTGACTCAAACCGGGCATGCCGGCGAGCATGCTATAGCCTTGAGCCGTGGGCGCATAGAGCGGCGCGCCCGGAACGGCGGATTGGCCGACCGGATTGTATTCGAAGTTACCAAAATAGAAGAACTTGTTCCGGAGGATGGGTCCGCCGATGGTGGCGCCAAGACGGTTGTTATCGTAGCGAGGATTAGTGGTTACTCCCTGGACCGCGTATTGAGAATTCACGGCGTTCAGAATGCGATTCTGGGTGTAATCGTAGATCGATCCGTGTAACTCATTGGTACCGCTTTTGACAACCGCGTTGAAAATGCCGCCGGAGCCGCCGCCGAATTCGGGCGCGAACTGGTTTTGCAGCAAGGTAAATTCGCCGATGGCTTCGTTAGAAACGGTCATCATGGGGGCGGGATTTACGTAGTTGTTATTGCTGACTCCATCGAGATTGAAGGAGTTGTTATCGGGCCGCTGCCCGGCCACGGCTGGACCGAAGCCTTGGCCTATGCCGCCCGAAGAGGAAACGCCCGCGCCGAGTAGCGCCAGGTTATAAACACCGGCGCCCGCGTTGTTGCCGGTGGCGGGTAAGTCGAGGACTTCCTTGGAATCGAAAGTGGCCTGCAATTGCGCCGTGGTGGTATCAATGGAGACGGCGCTGGAGGTGACTTCGACGGTGGTGCTGGAAGTGGCCAACGGTAACGTGAGGTTGGCCGTCGAGACTTGATTGAGAGTGACATCGACGTTCTGCAAGCGGGCGGTAGCGAAGCCGGACGCGGAGCCAGAGAGGGTGTATTTGCCGATCTCCAGATTTGAAAAGCGGTAGACGCCGATGCTGTTGGTCTCGGCAGTTGTCTGGACTCCCGTGGCATCACTCGACGCCACGACTTTGGCGTTCGGGATGGCCGCTCCGGTGGTATCGAGAACGGCGCCAGTAATATCACCGCTGACGGCTTGCGCGAAGGCCAGGCTTGAAGACAAAACGCACGCCGCTGCCATGACAAGAAGCGGAATGTAGTTGAAGCGAGGGCGACGAAAAATAGAAAGTCTCATAGTGCAACACCTGATAAGTTTTTAAGTCAAATAGTGGTATTCAATCAATAGCCAGTTCTGTGCGATTTCATATGACCAGTTAAAGGTTAGGAAACGAACGGGATTGAGGGCGTCTCCTTTGATACAGGTCTGTATCGCCAGAGGGGTTGGCGTTTTAGACGGTTAAAAAAAAATGTAAAAAACGAAGGTACCGGTGGTTTGGATTTGGTGGCGGACGAGGACGTCCGCCGCAGGTCACAGACCTGCCCCACTTGCTATTTTTTGCTCCATTTGAGTTTGTCTTTGCGGAAGCGTTCTTTGGGGTCGCCGGGGTATTTCCAGTGGGACGGGTGGTCTGGATAATAGTGGCCGGGGATGATTTTGCGCGGGACCCAATCGGGCGGGCCGGGGTGGATGGTGGGGTCGCCCCAGACGCGGTATTCGCCGGTTTCGGCGTTGACGAATTCGTAGGTGTGTTTATTCGGGTCGTGGGGCGGTGGGTCGTTGTCTTCTTCCGGCTTGGGCTCGGGCTCTTTTTCTTTGGGTTTTTTGGGCTCGCAGTAGGTTCGGTAAAAGTGATCGAGCATACGGAATTCGCGCTGAAAAGTACGTTCGGCGGCGACTTTGTAGCGATGCCGGAGGTCGTATTTTTTGCGCTCATCGGCGTCGGCATTTTCGATGGCGAGGAAATCCCAATCGGCGTAGAGTTGGTCGAAACTATCGGTGACGCGGATGCGCTGCCACTCGGCTTGAGCGGTTTTCAGGATGAAGTCTTGGAGTAAGGGATCTTCGGAGGGAAAGCGGGCTTCCCAACGAGCGCAGAGCTTGATCCAATCGTCGAGATTTTCTTTGTCGAGAATGATGGTTTTGGCGCAGCAGCCGTGACGGAGGGCGTTACGGGACACGATGGCCTTACCGGCTTCCGTGGTTGGTCCCGTGCGGCCGCAGTTTCGCTTGGCGATGTTGTGAGCTTCGCGAACGGGGTTTTCTTTTCCCGGGCGCAACGGCTCGGAAGGATTTTGATTTTTTTCAGAGTCAGGAAATTGTGGGATTTGGTCGTCTGGAAACACCATAGACAGTCCTACTTTCTGAGTTGATTGTTCTATGAGCGCGTTCTCAGTAATCGAAAAGTTTCTTGTAAGTGGAAGGAAAGAGAGGAGAAAACAAAGTTACAACTTTTGTGACTGACGAAACGGGAGTTATCGCCGGGGCAAAGGGGACTGACTGCTCTTTCCACCGAAGATGGGCGGACGAACGGTTGAGGCGTTGAGGTGTAGGGACAGAGCAGTCAGTCCCCTTTGCGCGCTTTCGGCACTTGGAAGTCTTGCAGAATGTGTTGTTTACGGAGCAAACTTCCGGTGGTCGCGGCACGATCAGAAAAATCCTAGGGTCTGTGGGATCGGAACGGCCCACCTGCCGATAATTACGGCTGGCAACGTTATTCGGTCGAATGCGGAACTGAGGGCGTTGCGAGCGATTTGCTCGGCGTTTTGGTTGGCGGCGATGGGCGCAGTTTTGGGGCTGCCATGGTTAGGCGTATACCTGTTAGGACGGAAAGCGTAAGTTGAGTTTGCGAAGAAATCGTTTGGGAGGGGAGCGCGGGAACGCCACGCTTGGGCGCTGACGCGCCCGTCCCCAACCTCACGGTTGGGGTTCTGAATGGGTTGGGCGGACGGGAGGGATATGTAAGAGATCCTTCGTCTCCGGTTTTGTTTGTGTTCGTATTCGACGTGAACCTTAGTCCGCAAGTTACATCGGCACTACCACCGCGATCTTTTAGCGACTGATTGATTCATGCCGTAGTCTCGTCGACAATGACACTAAGTTTAGGATAAAACCGTAAGGGCAGTACCGGATTGAAACGGACTAGGAGTCTTACGTGAGACGACTATTGGAGCAGAAATCGATTGAGAAGACAAGAGAGGGTGGCTACGTCACAGGTTTAGGAATTGTCTTGGTGGGCATTGTTGTCGTTCTTGTAGTCGCAATGGTGTGTTGTGTCATTCCGCTTTTAACTAGCTCGAAGTATGCCGCTAACTCGCAATTTTTGTGCGTCACTGCGCTAGCGTTCACGCTTAGCAAATGCGCCAGTAAGATAAAGCGCCTCCTGAGGTGTTTGGAAAGGCCCAATCGGGAGCAGTTGGAAATCGTGAGTGGTCGTTCGGAAGAGCATCGATAGGGCAGCGTATAGGCCTCTCCGTCATCGTTCGCGGCTGCAGGGAAGATGGGCGCGGGGCTGCGTGGCTGCTACGCGGGGTGATCAAGGCGTTCGTAGAGGGCCATGGGTTCGCCTTGTTGACGGATGACGTAATCGATGGCGGCGCGGACGGAAATGGCGTTCCATAGATAGCGGGTGCTGGCGTGGCGGGCCCAGTGGGACGAATGAATTATTGGCTGAGTGATGAGGTTTAGGGCTCGGCCGGCGTAGGCTTTTAGGATGGCGGCGACACGCTCGGGTGTTTGGGGTGCGGAGATGACGACGTGGACGTGGTTCGTGCGGACGTGGGCGGCCCAGAGGGTCCAGCCGTGGTAATCGGCGACTTGTTGAATGCTTTGAAGGACGGCCAAGCGGCGAGGGTGGTCAAGGAGGTATGGGGTTGCGGGAGGCATCGCCTGCTTGGCGGAGCGCGCGAGATGGGAGGAGAGACGGGGCAGTGGGGCGTTGAATTGGTTCTGGTGGCGGGAGATGTAACCGGAACGGCCGGGAAGGCGGGCACCGTAGCAGGCCCAGGTGAGGAGATAGGTGAGCGGGGCGCCAGGGATGTGCAAGATGAGTAGTGGGGAACGGGGGAGGGGTGTCTCGGAAGATTGGCGCGGGAACGCCGCGCTTGGGCGCTGGCGCGCCCGTCCCCAACCTGACGGTTGGGGTTCTGTAAACTTAGGGTTGCGTGGGCAGGGGGGGGTTTAGGATGTCGGTCACTTCGCTGGGAAGTTTGTCGGCGCCGGCGAGCATTTGGCTGATGGACCAAATTTCTTTTTCGGTCAGGGTTTTTTTGTAGCCGGGCATGCCGGTCAGGCGGATGCCGTTCGACACTTTCCAATAGGTTTCGCCGGCGGGATCGTCGGTGACGCCTTTGCCGTGCAGGAGTTGGGGCGGGCGCGGGTACATTCCTTGCGCGGTGAAGGTTTTGGGTTCTTTGGTCAGGCCATGGCACATAGCGCAATGTTCGCGGTAGAGGTGAGCGGCGCTGATCAGATCATCTTTCGAGGCTTCAAAGGGCGGTTTCTGGGGCGCCTCTCTATCGATTTTGGCGTGCAGGCCCATGCCGGCGAGCAGGCGCTCGAAGGGGAGATCCGGGGCGTCGGTGGCGACGGGAAAGCTGCTGCTTCTGACGTAAGAGACCACAACAAACGGAATCACGATGAGCGTGAAGACGATGCCGGCGAGGAATTTGAGCATGAGTGTCCTTTACAAGTGAAGTTACAACACGAAGGGGGCAGAGGGCTAGTTTCTGAAAATAAATAAGTACTGTGTAGTATTGAGGAAGCGTGAATATTGGCATCGTTGGTTTCGGTTTCATGGGCGTGACTCACATGGTGGGCTACGCGAAAATTGCGGGTGTGCGCGTGGCGGCGGTTTGCACGGAAAACAAGGCAGTGCTGGCCGGCGATTTGAGCAAAATCGGCGGAAATATTGAGTTTGACGCGTCGCTGGTGGATCTTTCGGCAACGAAGAAATACCAGCGCTGGCAGGATCTGATCGCCGATGCGGAGGTGGACGCGGTGGATATCTGCTTGCCGACGGATTTGCATCCGGAAGTGACGATTGCCGCGCTGGCCGCGGGCAAACATGTGTTTTGCGAAAAGCCGATGGCGCTGACGGAGGCCGATTGTGAGCGAATGATGGAAGCGGCGGCGCGGGCGAAGCGGACGTTGATGATCGGGCAAGTGCTGCGCTTTTGGCCGGAGTACCTGGAGTTGCAGAATTTTGGGGCATCGGGGAAGTACGGCGCGATTCGATCGGCCACTTTTGTGCGCCAGTGCGGACTGCCGGATTGGAGTAAATGGCTACCGGTGGAAGCGCGCAGCGGGGGAGCGACGCTCGATTTGCTGGTGCACGATATCGACCAGGCGCTGCTGTTGTGTGGGATGCCGGAGCGGGTTTCGGCGAAGAAGCTGGGTGAGGGCGATGGCATTATGGCCACGTTGCTGTATTCCAAGGGGCGGCCGGAAGTTCGGATTCAAGGCGGTTGGTTTGCGCCGGGGTTGCCGCTGAAGATGAGCTTTCAGGCGATTGCGGAGGGCGGGCAGATCGATTTTTCGTCGGCGGATGGATTGTTTGTGTCGGATGCGAACGGGCAGAAGACGGAAGTGAAACCGCAAGGGCCGGATGGTTATCAAACAGAAGTGGCGTATTTTGTAGAATGCTGCCGGACCGGCGCGGAACCGGTGCGCTGTCCGCCGCGGGCTTCGGCACAAGCGGTGCAAGTGGCGTTACGTTTGAAACAAAGCAGATCACTCGACGGAGAGCAAGTTAAATGCTAGGGCTGAAGGACCTGGAAATCGGGCTGGTATTCACAGCGGGCGAAGACGCGCGGGCCACGCTGGAGCATGTGAAACATTTTGAAGTGCGCGCGGGGCAATTGGTTTTCCCGGGTGGTTATTCGCTGCGACGCGCGGCTGAAGTTTGGGATGAGGCGCTGCGGGCGGCGCGGTTTACGCCGGTGACGGTGGTTTGCGCGTATACGGGCGAAGACTATGCCGATATTCCGACGGTGCAACGTTCGGTGGGGCTGGTGCCGGAAAGGACGCGCATGGAACGGGTGGCGCGGACGAAAGCGGTGGCGGATGTGGCGAAGCAGTTGGGAATCGATAGTGTGATGTGCCACATCGGGTTCGTGCCGGAAGATCGGAATGAGCCGCTGTACGCGGAGATTCGCGATGTGGCGCGCGACATTTGCGACCATTGCGCCAAGAACGGGCAGAACTTTGCGCTTGAGACGGGGCAGGAACCGGCGCATGTGTTGCTTGGGTTTATTGAAGATGTGGCGCGGCCGAATTTGAAGATTAATTTCGATCCGGCGAACATGATTCTGTATGGGACGGGGAATCCGATTGAAGCGCTGGATGTGCTGGCGAAACATGTGATTTCGGTGCATTGCAAGGATGGCGATTGGCCGGAGCGCGACGTGCCGGGTGCGTTGGGCAAAGAGCGGGCGTTGGGAGACGGAAGCGTGGACGTTCCGGCGTTTGTTGAGAAGTTGAAGCAAGTTGGGTATCGGGGCCTGCTGAGTATTGAACGCGAAGAGCCGGACCAGGCCGTGCGGGAAGCGGACATACGCAAGGCGGTGGAGTTGTTGCGGAAGTTGACGTTGTAATACGGCAAGCGATTTTTCTGCTACACTCAAATTGACCCTATGTTGTGGGGGCGCAACGGATTCGACGGGATTGAATCGTTGTGTGAAGTCGTGTCGGGTTCCGAGCTCCCGTAAAACGATCGGAAAACAACAACTGCCAACAATCAGCAGTTTGCTTACGCTGCTTAATTAAATAAGTAGCCGCTCCCGCCGGTGAGCCTGCGCGCCGGTGATGTGAACGTCATTTTGCAGGATAGGGCGCAAGCTTCGGTCCGGAGCTGAGGCCCGAGATCAATCGGACTAGGCGGTGATCGCTTTTGCCGGTTCTTTAGGTCGCCGTTGAATTTACAGAATCGGAAACACACGTAGTCTTTGCATGGCGGGCTTTTTCGGACGCGGGTTCAACTCCCGCCGCCTCCACCACATCCAGCCCATTTAGCATACGTAGATCATAACCTCATGACCTATGTCTTCGTGAGACACTGCGGCGACTGCCCGTTTAAAGCGGACGCCCATTACAAGCGGTGCAAATGCCCCAAATGGATTTACCAGGATCGTAACCGCATCAGCGCAAGGACTCGTTCCTGGGAGAGGGCTGCTCGGATATTTTGCACTTCTTGAGTCGCTTCCTCAAGCACAAGCCACAGCCCACTGACCCAGCCGACTCCCTTGCTCGGCAGATAAAAACAAAAATCACGCTTCTCGATAACCAATGGTCAACCCGGATTGACTATGCCCCCATCGTGTCATCTGTTCCGGCTGACACGGTGTGGTCGAAAATGTATAGTTATCGCAGCATTGTCACGCACGGAGGCAAACCGGAGTTTACTGGTGAATTGCAGGTCCTAGGGGGCCATAGTGTTGCTTTGAAGCTTGTGGAAGAAACGACTAAAAAGGTCGTCAGATATGCGCCCGAAGAGCCACAGCTTATCAAAGATTTGAAGGAATGTTGAAACAGGTTCTTCCTCTTGGGTGTCTGGCTGGCAAATGAGATTCTAAACCGGAAATGCGCGTTCCGGCAAAGAGTGATACGCTCTCCTCATGAGTCGGCACCAACAGATTGAAGTCGTTATTTTGAAGCGAGCTATTGAAGGCACCGATCCAAACGGATACCCAATAGACTTGCCGACTTTAGAGCTTCAGGTGAAGGAGCATTTTTAAAGTCGTTGAGCGGGACGACCTAATGGATGCGATTCTAAGGTTGTTTGAGGGCAAAGTGCTTCGAATTTTGAAATGGAATGGTAGGAGCGTTGTCGAGTACACGGGAAGTGAAGTTGGTTTCTTCAAGGGCACATTCTACCTGAAGCATACCCCTCACACCAAGCGATGTTTGGAACAGATTGAAGAACCGCCCGAACCCGAAAGGCGACGAATCGGTTTTTGAAGCCAATTGACCACAAATTTGCGTTGGTTGGAGCGGTTAAGGAATGACGGGCACAGTCAACGTTGGGTTAAACTCTTGGTTCGAGGAGTTTGCCTGTGACCATTGGAATCGGCGTCCTGTGCTCAACCCACAATGATTTCGAGAAGGACCCTCGACTTCCAGATGCAATTGTGCTGGTCGCAGACACTATGGGTTCAACCGAAACCGACTCTACTGCGGAAATGCACAAGGTTTTCTGCAACCGCAACCAACACCTATATGCGGTTGCTGCGGGGGACATAGCTTATGCGGCAGAGATATTCGGGGCGATTGACGAGCAACTAAAGCAGATTCCGGCAGCAGATAAATCTCACGGCACAATTTGGAAGACGATGAGCAACACGGTGAATGGTTGCCGCTCGGAGAGGTTTCAGTTAGATGTCGTATTGCCCCGTTACGCAATAGCGCCAAATCAAGTACCCGCTTCAGAGCATGAGAACATCATGCGTGATTGGCAAGAATATCGGCTCGGTGCAGACATGCTTATTGCAACCTTCGCGAACAGTGGAATGGCGGTGATGTATTTCATAGGCAACATTCAGGGAAGTAGTGGACTCGTTCATCTTTGTCAATTTCCCGGTTGGTGGGCAATTGGAAGTGGGGGCTATAACGCTAGCGTGTGGCTCAACTATCGCAATCAGCATCTTGGACGAAACATGCGGCAGTCAATCCTACACGCATTTGAGGCAAGCAGGATGGCATCAAGCGCTCCGACTGTAAATGACAACACGGAAGTTCTGATCGCCACAAGGGATGAATTCTACGAACTCACGAAACGGCGAAGCTCAGCCAACGCACCGATTTCCAGAGAAGAGTTAACACTGCTTGCCAAGAAGTATGGACCACGTTCAACTGATGCAATTGGCTTTTCACGGCGCGCAGTACCAAAGGAAGTTGAAAGGCTGGCAGACGAAGGGTAAACAGATTAAGGAGAGGTTCTCCGCTAAAACGTTGCCTAAGTTGACTCTTCCAGGCGCTTTCGGAAGTCGTCAATACACCTTTTCGTTGCGCTCTTTCTAAACGGTGCGGCTCGTTCGGTTTCAGAAAAGAATGGATCTTGGCTCCTTTAGCGTGAAAGACGTTGTTACGTCCAACACTCTGTTTTCGTTGACAGAAGTTGAATTCCCATAGCTGTAGGCAGACGCGCCAACCGAGTGTCTTTCTTTTTAGATCACAAGCGTAATGTCCGCCCGCGATGCGTCCTCGATGATGGTATCAATTATCGCCCGACGTGTTTCATTGCTATCGCTTGATGTCACGGAATAGGCATTCACTTCCTGTAGCGAAAAAAAACGTAGTCAACCAGCGTTTATTTATCAGGCTTTCCCACTTCCTGGGTGATTACTTTACTGCTAGAATTGCACTGCTATGGAAGCCTTTGGGGAGTGGGAAGTTGTTAGAAAGATCGACGGTGGTGGACAGGGCATGGTCTACGAGGTGACCAAGAAAAAGCTTGGTAGCCCAGAAATGGATTTCCTATCCGCGCTAGATGGCTGCACGAAAGCGATACAGACAGGGCAGGAAAGGCGGGACGGCGCTGAAAAGATCATAAATCTCATACGTAGCCTCTCCACGGAGTCCTCGCGGCCGAGGTTTGCACTGAAGAAGCTTCACAGACGCGACAACGAGGCGGACGACGAGAAAGCATTGGGGCGGCTGCGAAAAGAACTCGAAGCATTAAGCAAAATAGGACTTCACCCGGCACTTGTGAGGGTAGAAGATGCCAAAGTCGATGAGCGATGGTTTGTAATGGACTTCTATCCTGGCTTGCTGTCCAAGACGCTCCAGCGAACCCAGGGAGATTTGTTAGGCTCGTTGATTATCCTTCGTCCCGTGGTTGACGCCGTAGCAAAGGTTCATGAAAAGGGTTTCGTCCATCGTGACATAAAGCCCCAAAATATTTTCATCGCTGCTGATGGTCATCTTGTGCTCGGCGACTTCGGATTAGTAATAGATGGCGACCAGTCAGGGCGACTTACCGACACGTATGAGAACGTGGGTACCCGTGATTGGATGCCCGGTTGGGCTTCGGGAATGAGGCTGGAAGATGTTCGCCCGTCATTTGATGTGTTCTCGCTAGGGAAGGTTTTGTGGAACTTGATCTCTGGAAAAGAGAAGCTCCAGCTTTGGTACCACCGCAAGGCACAATTCAATCTGGAAAACCTGTTTCCAGAAATTCCCATGATGACCGAGGTGAACCTTCTCTTAGATGAGTCTGTCGTGGAAGAGGAGAACGACTGTCTTCCGAATGCGGTTGAATTTCTGAAGCGGATTGATTCATTAATTCACAGAGTCAAACTCGGTGGACAAGTTCTGGCGGACGGGAAAATCGAGTGTATCATTTGTCGTAGTGCTCACTATATGGAGCAACCTGCTGGCAACTACGAAAAATATTTACTGTGTCCGTTTTGTGGCAATGTCCAAAAATTCGACCTGGAGCGAAAACCTGTCGGATGGCGTGCATTATCCAACCCGTTCCATAGGTAGGTCGATCATGTCTTTTAGAACGACTTGGGATTATCTGGGATTTTACGCCGAAGTCATTAGAATTTCACGCTTTCGCTATGATTCGGATACAGAGATGTTCTTAAGCGCGGTCGAGGAAACGGGGCGGCATCGAACCTTTATTTTGCCAGCCGGGACCACGCTATACAGGGCGCAACTTAATCACAGGGAAACCGAAGACGTTTTTAAACGCCCAATTCCCTCAGCCCCCAAAAGAATGAGGCCCGAACCCCAGGCGGCGAGAGAAGGGCGTGTGAATCCGAAGGGGATTCCGTGCCTTTATTTGGCTGACAAGCCCTATACAGCCATGTCCGAGGTTCGACCCTGGCTTGGTGCCTACGTCTCAATCGGACATTTCGTAACACAAAAAGATCTGGAACTGATGGACTGTACCGCACCTAGGGATGAAGCTAAATTCAATGATGCTCAGAATGATGAGGAGCAAGAGGAATATATTTGGGGAGAAATCTCGAATGCCTTCTCCGAACCCGTCACCGACTCAGACACGAAGGCTGATTACACCCCAACTCAGGTCTTGGCTGAGGTCTTCAAAAAAATGGGTTGCAATGGGATCAAGTATAGGAGTCTTTTGGGCGAAGAAGGTAATTCCTTCGCACTTTTCGACCTGAACGACGCAAAACTCGTTAGTTGTGGTCTCTGCACGATAGAAGGCATCAGTCACAAATTCTCCGAAGAGCGGCGCGTCTACGACGTGATGGAAGACGGATCGGAATTGCTGCGGGCAAAGCTCGAATAGAAGGTTGCCGATGAATTAGGTTATACGTATGGCTGAAAACAGCAACCTGGAAACATCAGAAGCGGATTAACGCAATTGCGGAGGCGACAGCCGATGGTCAACCCTTGAACCCTCCTCCGACCGAAATCTCGGAGCACAGTGGACGATTTCGGTGCTTCCCAAGAGATAAGATAAAGCGCTTTGCTACGGTGACGGCGAGTGACGGCGACCACGGAGCCGAAATCATCAAATTTGGGTATTTTTGTTCGCAAATCGTACACTCGATTCGCCATTCGTACTGTTTTTAGCGTTTCTCGCGTTTCGGTTTTCAACAACTGGCGTGTCTTCAGTACTCCAGTACTGTTCAACTCCCGCCGCCTCCACCAAACAGACGTTTAGGTCAGTCAGTCTTCCGCAACTCCCGATTTATCAGCGAGATCGGGATATTGGAGGAACGCGGCTGCGGTTTTTTCCAGAGATTTCGAGGCGTGCCAGGCAACTCTATCTAAGAAGTGCCTACGCATGAGTCCTAATCCATTCTCCTTTAGGAGGCTCACTCCTTGCTGTTCCCTGCTATATCTGTTCACTCTGGCCCTGGCGGCCACAGCTCAAGAGCAACAACAGCAACCGGAAGGTTCTCTTTTAGGCAATAGCCCCACGTTGGACCTGTCTCAAAAACGCACAGGCGCGACGAGAGGGCCGAACTACAATGCTTGTGACCCATCGGATCTGCAGTCCGGCGCCTGTGAAGGTTACGGTTCGGCCACGCCCGATGCGGGGAGCGGGCCGGCGCGCACACGGCCGCATGAACTGATCCGCAGCCCCGAATCGAATGCCTCTTCCCCCTTCACGGGTTGGAAAGCGGCAGATGATTTGCATTCGCAAGATCTGATTGAAGATCTTCCGACGGAATTTCAAAAGTTCGTCGAGACGTCGACAGGACAGCTTCTTCCCATCTTCGGGGCATCGCTATTCAATCGGGTGCCGTCCACCTTTGCGCCACTGGATGCCGCTCCGGTGGGTCAGGACTATGTTATTGGCCCCGGAGACGAACTCAACGTGCGGATTTGGGGGAAAATCATTACCGAACAACGGCTGACTGTCGATCGGACCGGCGATATCTTTATCCCGCAAGTTGGACGCATCAGCGTAGCGGGCCTGCATTTCAGCGAGCTTACCGGCGCGATTAAGACCAGCATCAGCCGAGTTTTTAGAGATTTCGATATCAGCGTCAACCTGGGCCAACTCCGCTCCATCCAGGTGTTCGTGGTGGGTTACGCGCGCCGGCCGGGCACTTACACGGTGAGCGCGCTCAGCACTCTGGTCAACGCGCTCTTCACCTCCGGCGGACCTTCGCCCCAAGGGTCGATGCGCAATATCCAACTCAAGCGCGATGGCCGCCTGCTGACCACCTTCGACCTCTATGACCTGCTGATCCGGGGCGACAAATCGAAAGATGCGGTTCTCCAATCCGGCGATGTCATTTTCATTCCCGCTGTCGGCCCGCGGGTGGCGCTGGCGGGAAGCGTAGAAAACGCCGCCATTTACGAAATCGGGAATCCTTGCAGCCTGCGCGAGATTTTAGAAGACGCGGGCGGTCTTTCGCCGACCGCGGCGGGCCAGCACGCGATTCTTGAACGGGTGGATCACCGCTCTACTCTTGCTTCCCAAAGCATTGATCTCACGGGTGCGGGCCTTGGGACGCCGCTCCAGGATGGGGACATTGTGAGCCTGCTCAAACTCGTTCCACGCTTCACTAAAACCGTCTCGCTCAAAGGCAACGTGGCAGACCCGGTGCGGCTGCCTTGGCATCCCGGCATGCGAGTGAGCGATCTCATTCCAGAGAAGCAAGCGCTCCTGACTCGCGATTATTGGAGCGAACACAACCGCCTCTCGGCCGGTTTGAGTCCAAAAACGGAGGAGATCCACGACATCGATACAAACTCTTCCGCCATTCCGGAAAACGAAATGACCACACGCCAATTGAATAAAAAGAACGAGTACCAGCGGCCGGCGCCGGACATCAACTGGAGTTACGCCGCGATCGAACGGCTGGATCCGCGAACCCTCACCACTCGGCTTGTTCCGTTCAATCTCGGCAGGGCGGTTCTGCAGCACGACGAAGCTTCCGATTTGCCTCTAGAACCCGGCGACATTGTGAACATTTTCTCTGTGGCCGATTTCACCACCACTGTTACGGAACAGTCGCGGGTGGTTCGGCTGGAAGGCGAAGTGAAGACCGCCGGTCTTTATTCAGTTGGCCCAGGAGAAACGCTTCGCGAGCTGGTTGAGCGGGCGGGAGGGCTCACGAGCAAGGCGTATCTCTTTGCGGCTGAATTCAGCCGCGAGTCGACCAGAAAAGAGCAGCAGAAGCGACTCAACGATTATCTGGATCAAACAGAAAAGGAGCTACGGCAGAGCGCCGTATCCTTGCCGGGTAAGGCCGTTAACCCACAGGAAGAAAATTCGATCCGCGAAAACATGCAGGCGCAGCAGGCGGCGCTCGAACGGTTTCGTTCGGTAAAAGCAACGGGCCGCATCGTGCTCGACCTGACTCCGGACAGCAACAGCATAGCCGACCTTCCGGAAATCCCTCTCGAAGACGGCGACCGCCTGCTGATCCCGGCGAAACCGGCGACGGTTAACGTGATGGGCAGTGTGTATAACGAGTCCACGTTCATCTACCGCGCCCACTACGATCTCGCATCGGTGTTGCGGCTGGCCGGCGGCCCGACGAAATTTGGCGACTCCGCGCGCATGTTCGTCATCCGCGCCGACGGCAGCGTTAACGCCAAAGCGGGCCGCCGGGGCTTCGAACACGCGCTGGCCCAACCGGGAGACACCATTGTTGTTCCCGAGAGCCTGGCGAAAGTTTCCAAGATTCGAACGGTTCTCGATTGGTCGCAAATCCTGAGCGGCTTTGGGCTTGCGGCAGCGGCCGTGAATGTTTTGAAATAAGCAACCATGACCCCGCAAGAGACAATTTTATTGAACCAGTTTTCGAGCCCGGTTTCCGGGCCGCCCCGTTCCTCATCTTCGGATAACACCGGCTATATCGTTCAAACTCTCTTACGACACCGGGTAAAGATCGGCGGCACAGTCATAGCCTCGATCTTTGTGAGCTTCTTGATTTACTTTCTGCTGCCCCCAAGTTACGTTGCGGAAGCCACGATCTTGCCACCACAGCAGCCACAATCGTCGCTCGCCTCCTTCGCGGCGGGCGCTATGGGCGGCCTGGGCGCCAACCTCGGCACGCAACTCGGTGTCAAATCAAGCGGCGATCTTTACATCGGCATTCTGAAAAGCCGGACCATCTCAGACGACATCATCAACCGCTTCCATCTTGAGAATGTCTACGAAAAGCGCTTTATGTCAGAGGCGCGCAAAACCCTCAGTCAAAAGGCCAATTTCGTTAGCGGCAAAGATTCGCTCATCACGATTGCCGTCAAGGACACCGATCCGCGACGCGCAGCGGCGATCGCCAATGCCTTTGTTGACGAGCTGCATAGCCAGAACTCCCGGCTCGCGCTGACGGAAGCTGCCCAGCGGCGTCTGTTTTTCGAACAACAACTGAACAACGAAAAAGAAGCTCTAGCTAAGGCTGAGGTCGACCTCAAGACCACGCAGCAAAGTACTCGCCTGTTAACTCCGACCGGACAATCCGAATTACTGATCCTCTCGGGATCTCAGCTGCGCGCCCAAATCGCCAGCCGAACTGTCCAACTCCAGGCGACCTTGTCTTACGCGACGGAAGAGAACCCGGAAGTGCAAACCCTACGCATCGAAATAGCGGCTCTCAGGAAGCAGTTGAATGAACTTGAAGCCGACGGTACAGGCGCTAAATGGGAGGTGCCAGGCGACAAACTCCCGGGGGCGACTCTCGAATACGTCCGTAAGCTTCGGGAACTGAAATATCATGAAACTCTGTTTGAACTGCTTGCCAAACAGTTTGAGGCCGCCAAAGTCGACGAAGCCAAAGAAGCGCCGCTGGTCCAGGTTGTAGACACCGCTGTGGTCCCCGATAAACAAACCCGCCTGCCGACAGCGCTCGTCCTGGTCATCGCTGTGGTTGCCGGTTTCAGTTTAGGATGCGCGGCCGCATTCCTCTCCGAGAACGCCGTTCGAACGTCTCACCAGCAACCAGCGGTTTCTCATTAAGGAACGTGATGACGCCTACGAGTACAGCCACCGATTCCTCATACTGCGCTCAAGAAGTAACAGCCGTTTCATGAAACCGGAATGTGCCGCGGAGC
This sequence comes from Bryobacterales bacterium, assembly GCA_963771405.1. Lineage (GTDB taxonomy): Bacteria > Acidobacteriota > Terriglobia > Bryobacterales > Bryobacteraceae > Bog-105. The sequence continues at coordinate 52,497 of CAVYUL010000120.1, read as the reverse complement.
CGATGGAACAAGAGCGCATCATCGCTGAATACCGTAGACGGGACCGGGAAGTCGATCCCGAGTTGTATGCGCCGTGGAACGCAGCACAGTGCTTGACGCTCGCGGAGAGAAAGCGCATCGCTGCACAAATGCTCCACCGGCTGGGGGTATTTCCGCGCCGGGAAGATCTCTGTCTGGAAGTCGGGATCGGCAGCCTTGGATGGTTGCCGGATCTGCTTTCCTGGGGGGTACCTGAGAGCAATCTCGCTGGAATCGAACTGAACCAGGATCGCATCGAGATTGCGAAATCCTCATTTCCGTCAGCAGACCTACGTTGGGGCGACGCCTCACAGATGCCCTGGAACGCCGGGCGCTTTCACCTGATCGTGTGCTCCACCGTTTTCAGTTCGATTCTGGACGAGGGTCTACGCACGCGGGTCGCTTCCGAAATGGTCCGAGTTCTTGTTCGCGGGGGAGCGATCCTCTGGTACGATGTGGCGGTCAATAATCCCTGGAATCGGAACCTCAAGAAAGTCTCGAGACCGGATCTGGTCCGCTACTTTCCGACTCTAACCCACCAAGTGAGAAGCGTTACCTTGTCGCCACCGATCGCCCGGAGAGTTGCTCCGGCAAGCATGAGCCTGGCGGTCGCGCTATCAGCGGTGCCGGTATTGCGGACTCACTTACTCGCAGTCCTCACAAGCTCGTGACCTTAACAGCCATCAATGAGCGTGGCGCGGGAGCAGAGTGGCTCGACGGCGACGTTCTCATTCTGAATCACTACGGCCTGGGCAATGTCGTGATGAGTCTGCCCTTACTCACCGCGGCGGCAGCTAGAGCACGGGGTGTCAAGGTAAGGGTTCTTTTCGCCTCTCCGGAGTGCTTCGATCTTGTAAGGGAAGAAGGGCTGGCTGTCGAACCGATCTACTATCATCCGCAGTTCGAAGGTGTTCGCGGATTGCTGAGGCTTCGCAAGGCGTTCCCCGGAATCCGGACGATCATCGGCATTCCGCAGGTCCCGGCGTTGACGGTGGCCGCCGTGGCGCGCGTATTGAGTGCCGACACCACCGCCGGTGAGACGTGGCCTTCGGGACGTTGGCTGTTGACGCACGCGGCGCAGAAAGGCTGGACAACCTCAATCCTCGACACGCAGGAAGAGATTGCCGAATTGCTTGGGCTTCCTACCCCCCTTGCCGCGCCGTCGATCCATGTCAAGGAGAGCGAAAGGCAATGGTCCGCAGCAGTTCTTCGTGAAGCCGGCTTTCTCGAGGCCGCCCCGATTTTGGGCTTGCACTGCTCAGCCAACGTTGTCTCCAAGCGCTGGCCGGCACGATGGTTTGGCGAGGTTGTTCGGTCTTTGCGGTCCGACTTCGCTGGCTGCGGTGTGATTAGTTTTGGTACCTCCGGCGACCGGGCAGCAGCCGATGACGCGCGTTCCGCCGCTGGACCGGGGCTTTGGCTAGAAGGCACCGGCCAATGGAGCATTAGAGAAAGCTTGGCAATGCTGAAGAATTGCCACATCTTTCTTTCGGGCGACACGGGATTGATGCACATGGCCGCCGCTGTGGGCGTGAGAACGTTGACCATCTTCGGACCTACCTCTGCCGGCCGGGTGGCGCCACCGTACAACCGTGGCGTTTCTATCTGCCCTGCCATGTCATGCCACCCTTGTTACCGGGACCGGTACACAAGCTGCCGGTGCATTCACACAATCACTCCCGAGCGTGTTGTCACAGGGGCGCGAGGCATGCTCGGCGAAGCCTCCGAATATCTTTGGCCCCGCTCCACTTTAACGGGCTTGCATTAAGGCGGGGCTTTCGCTCGCTCGTTTCGCCGAAATCCCTACCTCGGCAACCGCGTCCCGCACAGCGCTAATCACTTGCTCCACTTCCGCGTCCGTGATTGTCGCGTCGATTGGCAAGGACAGAGATCTTACGTATTCTCGCATCGATCTCTCACAGCCATCCGGCATTCTCAGTCCAACGCAATAGGCGGGATGAAGAGGAATCGGAATAAAATGCACACTGCAGCCGACACCTCGCTCGCGCAGCATTTCAATAAACCGGTCACGCCCCACAGTGAGCTTATCGAGATGCAGCCGCAAAACGTACAAGTGCCACGCGTGTCCGTCTAAATGGCTTCCGGGGGGTAACTCAAATTCCTCGACATCCCGGAACGCGCGGTTGTAGTGAAGGGCGACCTGCGCACGCCGCCGATTCATGGCGTCTAATTTCCTTAACTGGTGAATACCCATGGCGGCTGCGATGTCCGGCATGTTGTATTTGAATCCGCAATCCACCACTTGGTAGAACCACTTGCCAGCCTCGCTATAGCGATTCCAGGCGTCGCGGCTGATTCCGTGCAGACACAAAATACGCATCCGCTCGTGCAGATCCGCTGAATTCGTAAACACCATTCCACCTTCGGCGGTGGTCATGTTCTTGTTCGCATAGAAACTGAAGACGACAGCAGCGCTTCTTCCCGCGCCAATCTTTTGGCCTTCATACGCGGCGCCGGAGGCGTGTGCGGCATCTTCGACTACTTTCAAGTCATGCTTCTCGGCTAATTCCCAAATAGCGCGCATATCACAAGGCAGGCCGCCCATATGCACCGGCATGATCGCTTTGGTGCGGGGCGAAATGGCCGCTGCGATTTTTTTCGGATCGATATTCAGGTCTGGCCCAATATCGGCCAGGACGGGAGTTGCACCCACCTGCAGGATCACATTCACTGTGGCGCAAAAAGTTGTTGGGGTGGTAATCACTTCGTCGCCGGGCCCCAGGTTGAGTCCAGCCAACGCCAGATGCAATCCTGCTGTTGCGGAATTCACTGCCAGGGCGTACGTCGCGCCTGTATAGTCTTTAAACTCCTGCTCAAACTGGCTCACACGCGGCCCGGAAGTAAGCCATCCGGAACGCAACACTGCCGCCACCTCTTCAATCTCAGCCTCACCGATTGAGGGTCTGGCAAACGGAACAAATGATCCCGACATAGTCTCCTCTTCGTTACCTCGATAAACCGGCCGTCATGTTGGAACTTTTCAGACTCCTGCCAAATAACAGCGCGGCCAGAAATCCGCTCCCGTAGGCAAAGTGATAGACCGGAAACAGCAACGGGAGAAATACAATCGCGCCCGTTTTCACTTTCCGCCACGCGGCCGCCGCGGCTGCCATGCAGGCCAGCACGTATATGGCGTAAAACCCTCCGGTGAAGGCTCGCAAAGCAGTTGCGGACGCGCTGCCGGTTGTGAGCGCCACGCCCCACGCCAGAACACTTAGCCCGGAGAAAATAACAAATGCCGGCGGGACCAAATGCCGCAGGGAAGCCGGGATTTGGTGCTTTCGGATTACAGCCACCTTCCAGAAGCCGTACTGGAAATACTGTTTCCAGAGCTGTGAAACTGAGCTACGCGGCGTGTACCAAGATGCAATGGCCGGCGATTGCCAGATGCGACCACCGCTTCGTCTGAGTCGCAGATTGAATTCGTCGTCCTGATTCCGCACCAAGGATTCGTCAAAGTATCCAATTCGCTCAAACAGCTCACGCCGCCAGCACCCATAGGGCACGGTATCCACCCAGCCTTCGTACTGCGCGTTGTGAAAGCGTGCTCCTCCGCAGGAAAACGGAGAGTGGTAGGCAGCACTGAACAACCGCTCCACAGCATTGCGTGGCTTGGTCCTTGCGGGACCGCCGACATTGTCCCCGCCGGTTTCCTTCATTACTCGCAAGCAAGTCTCGACGTAGTCCGGCGCATACACCGTATGTGCATCCATGCGCAAAATAAGTTCGCCCCTTGCCCGCCGGATCGCTAGATTCAATCCGGGTGAAACAATACGTCTGACATTCTGCAAGATTGTTACGTTCTCGCGCTGGGCGGCATACCGATGTAGAATCTCCGCCGTGCCATCTTCGCTGTCACCGTCTGCAATTAGGAGTTCCCAACGCAACGGCCCCCAGACTTGTCCTTCAACGCAGGCCAACAACTCATGAATCGCCTTGGCCTCGTTGCGACATGCCAAGATGATGCTTACGTCCATGCCGCCTTCAGGAGGCATGAGAGAACCTTCGGGCGGACTCGGCAATCGGTAGTTATGCACGAATGCCACGCGCATCGAACGCCTCGTGTTTATTTGTCACTGGCAACTCGAAACCCAATTGTTTTAAAAGTTCGCCGACTCTAGACTGCCACGTGTAGTTGCCTCTCACGCTTCGGGCCTGTCCGGCCCAGGCGATCTTTTGCCGCACACTCTCGTTCCGCAAATAAAATTCGACCTTTTCGGTGAGCTCTTCCGGGGAATCGAAATAGACGGCTTCTTCGTCTTCCGCAAATAAGTCCAGCTGTTGAGGAGTCCGCTCGGCGATCATCAGGGACCCGCACGCCGGTATCTCGAATGTGCGAGTGGTGTGAGTATCACCCACATTTCGATTCAAGAAGCAAAGTGTAATCTTGGCTCCGCAAATTGCTTTGGCATATTCCTCGGCAAACACCCACGGCCGATACTCAATTCGGTTCGCCACCTCCGGATCGGAAGCCTTCCACTGACGCCCATAGACCAGGAACCGATAATCCACGCGCCGCGCCAGGTGTTCAATGGTGTGCCGCCGTTGTCCCATACATTGCCCGGCAAATGCGAGATCGCAGCCGTAATATGTTGATTCCGCGGCGGTCAATTCGCGCGGGTAGTGCACACAAGGTTCATAACCTTGGTGCGTGAATAGCACTCGTTTGGCGCCCAGGCCGTAATAAATGTCTACTTCAGGGTGCTTGGTCGTAATCATCGCGTCAAAACTTCGAATCGACCCCAAGAACGCGGGTGTAGTCATGCCTGGAGCACGCAACGAATCGGGCGTATAGTGAATTACCGTACACTGATGAATTTCGCGAATTGCCGCAATAGTCTGTGCATCTATGAGCGAACACTGTTCAAGCCAGACGAGGTCTGGCCGGAAACGGTGTACTTCGCGAACGATGCGGTCTCGCAGTTTGCTTTTTTTGGGTGACCATCCAAGCCGCAGTTCCACGCGCTCTATGAATGAACGGAAAATGTACTCGCCCGTGTATTCACAAAGATCAATGGCACAGACGTGATCAACGGTCCGCCACAAAGCGCGCATGCGGTAGTCGCTGGTTGCACCCCAGGAGAGATAACCGATAAACAGAATCCTCATGCAACACCTTCCTGCAGGCCGCAGACGGGAATCTTTGGGGACTCACGTCTGGCGTCGCCGACCAACTTCGGTATCAGCAGCCCAATCAGCACCAAAGTGACTGCGGACGCTCCGCCGAAGGCGATTCCTCCCTCGGCCCAGAACTGCGAAAGCAGCGGTAACGGCAGGTAAACCAGCAGGGGCCAAATTGCGCGACGGCGGATAGAGGCCGCTTGCGCCCGACGGTAAGTCCATCCAAAAAGCGCACCGAAGGCGAACGACCACAACAGCGCGCCCGGCAACCCATAATCGAAATAGGCAGTAAACCCGAAGCCTTTATAAAACGAAGCATCCGGAAGATAAGCTGCATCGAGCGGCAACATGGTGAGAGCGATAATGACACCGCTTCGTGGCTTAGGAAAGGGCACGAGAGCTTGCGGTACGAACTCCAGCGCTTCTGACGCCAGCCAAATCGGCAGTCCTGGTTCATGAAAGGGTTCCACCCGGTTTACCAATATGGAAAAGACTTCAAATCCGTATTCGCGCACGAGGACGTATTCGGCAATCGATTCGTCGGCGTGTACTTCATCGCGCATCTGAATCAAGGTCCAGGTGCCCCAGTAGAGCGTCGCCAAAGCGGCAACGACCATGATCACGCCGCCCGCGGTAATTCGGCGGTTGCGCCCCAGGAGGTTCCCCTGCCTGATCAAAACATGCGGCAACAAGTAATAAAAGAAGTTCTGTTTCGAAGGGTACAGAAGGATCAAAGGCACCAATAGCACGGCAGTGACAATACCAGCCCGCAGCGAGTAGAGCGACACCGCGAGCGGAATGATGTTCAAGCCCATCACAAGCGTTGTTGTCCAAAAAAATCCGCTGTCTTGTCCCAAGACCAGAAAAGGCACGATGCAAACCGCAGTCAACAAAACGGCAGTCCAGAACAGCTTGGTACCGTTAACGTTTTCCGCTAGCGGAAGCTCCGTTTTTAGATGGTGCGCATCGGCGTCAATAGGAACGACCCGTCCCAGGGTTAATCGAACTCCAATGTGATAAGCAAACCCCATGAAGACGAAGAAGAGCAGCGGAATTACGAAGAAATTCGGAGTATCTTGCAGGCTGGCGGTTTCCAGGCGAATGCCCGGCGCCGGGCCGCGATTCGACCATCCTAGCCAGTGTTCGGACATCGCTACTAAAACGACTATGACGTTAAAGGCGGGTAGAGCAGTCGAAGGGTGGATAATTACGAACACCCTATGTTTGATTCCGGCGGCCACAGGTCCTAGCCAGACCAAGATCACCAATGCGGTGAGCAACAGCTCGAGGAGGACGTCGTCGCATTCAAACATCAGCTGACGAACCTGACTTTCGCCGTGAAGCGTGAGGCTATCTGCCGCCGCGCCCATCCGAATTGAGCTCTCACGTCTTCACAGAGAACCAACAAGAGCGCCAGGTAAGCGAGGCAGAACGAGCCGGCATTTACAGTAAGTCGAATCCAGCCCGCGCTGTTGGCATGAGAAAACGCCAGCGCCAACAGGGTGGCCGCGAAAAGCGCTTTCGCGGCGCCAAGCAAGACCGTGCTCCGCTCCTTGGGACTCATTCCGCTTAAAAAAACGACCTTGGCGGGATAGTAAGCACCCGAGATTCCCGCGATGCAAACGCACTGAATCAAGAGGAGACCTTTCAAGCCGCTGAAATGCAGCGCCGGATATGCGAGCAACAACAGGCACACGCTAATCGCCGACTGTATTCCCGTATTGCGTCCAATGTCGCCCATTGCGTAACACGCGCTCGATCCCACCACGCTGACTACGCTCGCAGCGAACACAGCGACAATCAAGCCGTTGACCGAACGACCCGAGAACATGGCTGGTCCCACCCAGAGCCTCACAAAGTCCGGATTGAACACCAGCAATGCCCCGCAGACGAGCGCAACCAGGCGAAAGCTCCACTCAGCGGTGGAGGTAAGAAGTGCCTTAGCCTGATCGTCACCGCCGGCGGCCCTGCTGTGCGTCAAGAGAGGTCCAATGGCCGAAATCGGCCGGTTGGCCAGCATCCGGAAAAGGTCTGCCGTCTTCCGGGTACACGAATAAGCCGGCACCACGCTTGGACCTAATACGGCCGCGAGCGCAAGAAACTCAATATTTCCAGACAAGGTGGACAGAATCTTTCCGGACCAAGTCATCCCCAACTGCCCGACCAATTCCCGGGTTACCTCCCAATAGGCTTCAAATCGAAGCGCGTGCGTATGCATCCCAAAGATCAACTGCGCGCCCGCCAACAATGCCAAAGCGGCCGCCCGAGCCAGTTGCCCCATGGCCAGCCCCATCACGCCCCAGCCCATTCCGACCAACAGCACGGTCACGATGACCCCAATGGTTGAACTTGCGAGCAGCATCGCCCCGGCATGCACATTTTTCTGCAACCCTTGACAGATCGACATCATGGGGTAGCCCACGAAGGAAACGGCCACGCCCAAGGAAGCAGGCAGAAAGGCGGATTGCAGAGCGTGAAGGTTATTGGCACTATCCAGGTGCAGGTGGCGTGGCACCAGCCAGCCAAACGTCAGACCCGCCAGGGCACCTAGAGTTGCAACCAGCAAAGAAAGAAGAAGGCCGCCGGAAATGATGCGCTGCAACTCGACTCGCTCATTTCCGCCGAACGCCTTGCTCACCCGGTAGGTCAAAATAGTGGTCATTCCAGGGTCTATGGCAGTCAGCCAGTTCAGAACACTGCCCGTGGCGAGCCAAGCCCCGAACAGAGCCGCTGGAATATGTCGCAAGTAAAACGGCACTAAAACGAGTTGGGCGACAGAATCGGCGCCTATCGCCAAGTAGTGCAGTAATAATGTGGCGATGGCGGTAAGCCGACTCTTATCGCGCAACTCCACCGGAGAACTGAGCGATGCGATGGCCACTATAGGTGTAGTGGGGGACGAGATCTGATTCTCTCTGCGGGGCGCGCCAAGCGCTGCCGCGCGGCTATGCCAGACAACAACAACCTCCCCGCACGAGCCACGAAGCGCACGATAGACGTTCTCTTTGCCGCCGCTGCCCTCGTCTTGCTCTCACCGGTGCTGTTCGCGATCGCGGTTCTCGTCTTCCTTGACTCCGGCCTACCGATCTTTTATGGCCACGAACGGATCGGCAGAAATTTTCGTTCGTTTTCGGTGATCAAATTCAGGACCATGCGGGCAAACGTGGCAGGTCCTTCGCTTACCGTCGCCGGCGATGCTCGCATCACCGCTGTGGGTAAGGTGCTTCGCCGGTGGAAGGTTGACGAACTACCCCAGCTTTGGAACGTTTTCATCGGTGAAATGAGTCTTGTAGGCCCACGCCCGGAAGTGGCAAGATACGTGACCCTGTTCCAGAGTCGCTACCGAAAAGTTCTGAAAGTGCGCCCCGGTGTCACCGATTTGGCGTCCATCCGCTTCCGCAATGAAGAGAAAATCCTTGCCGCCTCGCCGCGCCCTACGGAAACTTACGAGGAGCAGATCTTACCTGAAAAACTTAGGTTAGCCGAAGAATACGTCGATAACTGGTCTGTAGGGTGGGACCTGAAACTCATCCTGCAGACGGTGTGGACTATCGCGCGTCCTCACATTTGAATAAAGACTTTTCTTTAAGACTATGGCTTCTACTATCAGCTTGAATAATCGAGCAAAGCATCTCAGCATCGGGTTGGCCACTCAGTTCGTCTTGGCGTTAACTGTGGGAGTCTCGTCATTTCTGCTGCGTTTTGACTTTCGCATTCCCGCGTCGGTCGACGTATGCCTGTTCTGGGGTCTGTGCGCGTGGGTCGTGTTCCAGCCTCCGTCCCTTTACTTTTGTGGCGCTACGATTAGCGCTTGGCGCTACTTTTCTACGCCAGACGCGATGCGTTTGGCGGCGGGCACGCTCATCAGTTCTTTCCTAGCAGGAATTTTCCTAACGTTGTTTTGCCCCGTCCCATTTCCACGCTCTATCATCCTTATTGACTTTATCCTCATGTTGTCGCTCGGGGCCAGCATTCGGGTTCTGGTGCGCATCCAATCCGAATTGGCGACCCAGCGCGCGCATTTATCAGGTCAGCGCGCGCTGGTGTACGGCGCCGGTCAAGCAGGCCTCCTGCTGGTTCAGGAAGCTCGCCGCAATTCGAGGTTTCCGTACCACATTTGCGGCTTCGTGGACGACGCTAAACACAAGGGTCTCTTAGTCCAAGGGGTGCGCGTGGTGGGCACCGGCGGCGATTTGAAACGCCTCGTCAGGGCACATAAAATCTCGACTATTCTCATTGCCATTCCTTCGGCTAGCGGTTCGGCGATGACGGCGATTACGGCGCGCTGTCAAGAGACCGGAGTGGCTATTAAAACCATGCCCGCCATTTCAGACATTCTCACGAACCAAGGACTTGCCAAACAAATCCGCGGTATCGATGTAGAAGATATTCTTGGCCGCACCAGCGCCTGTCTGGAAGACGAAGAAATCAGCGCCAAAATTAGACGTAAAGTTGTTCTGGTAACGGGCGCCGCAGGCTCGATCGGTTCAGAGATGTGCCGCAAAATAGGCCGCTACGGGCCCGCGAAGCTGATCGCTTTTGACATCTCAGAAACCGGCTTGTTCTTTATGGAACGCGAAATGAATGAGCGTTTTCCAGATCTTCAATTCCGCCCGGAAGTCGGCAGCATTCAAAACGTTGGCCGCCTGCGCGAAGTGTTCTCGGAATACCGGCCCGCGCTGGTGCTCCACGCGGCCGCTTATAAACACGTACCGCTTATGGAGCAGCATATCTTTGAAGCGGTTGAGAACAATATCTTTGGCACGCACAACCTGGCCTGTGTCTCAAAGGAGTATGGTGTCCGAGATTTCGTGATGATTTCGTCGGACAAGGCGGTGAACCCCACCAATATAATGGGAGCCACAAAGCGCGTCGCCGAACTTGTCATTCGTTCTCTCCAGTCAGGTTATGTATCTGTCCGTTTTGGGAACGTCTTAGGCAGTAGCGGGAGCGTCGTTCCCATCTTCAAGCAGCAAATTGCCGCGGGAGGCCCTGTCACGGTGACGCACCCGGATATGGAACGCTATTTCATGACTGTTTCAGAGGCCTCACAACTTGTCCTACAAGCTTGCGCGATGGGTCATGGTGGAGAGATCTTCGTTCTCGACATGGGCCGTCCGGTCAAAATTGTCGATCTCGCTTGCCAATTGATCCGCCTTTCCGGCCTTGAGCCCGAGGTCGATATCCGCATCGAGTTCACGGGCATGCGCCCGGGCGAAAAGCTGTTCGAAGAGCTGAACATGGCAGATGAACACATAGTGCCCACGCACCATCAAAAGATCAAGATCTTCACGGGCGAGAGCCGGCCCGAAGCGGAAATGTCAGTTCATCTGCGGCGTCTGCGACAAGCCTGTGAGCAGCGTGATGCTACCACTTTGGTCAGAGAACTTCAGTGCATTGTCCCCGATTACGCTGCCAGCCAGAGCGTGAGGGAACGCGCTTCCTGCGAAGACCTCGAATCGCTCTCGAACGCCGTGAATGGACACTTCACGAAAGCTCGCGGCACGGCCGTCACTGAAGCCGTCGCTCTTTAGAAGCGCGGGGATGACTTCAAAATCCAATCTTTCGGATAAAACGCAAACCCAATTGCAACCACCACATCTTTCCGGGCCGAGCCTAAAACCGGAATATAGTAGCGCTCTCCTTGCAGTTCGCCGCTTGCCTGCCATTCCGACGTAATTCTCCAATCCAGTGTTGCCGATACATCGGTTTGTGTTCCGCCTCCGGGCAGGAATTCGTTGCCCACTTTTATTTGTTGATAAGCGGCCGTGAGCTTCGAACGCCCTGAAACCCAATAACCCAGCTTTGATATATACGCTCGGGAATCCCTGCCAATCCAACTGCCAAGCAGCACTCCATTATTGGTGTAGGAATCCCGGTACTGGCTGTTCCAATAAAGAAAATTTCCGCCAAAATCCTTGGCGTACAACCATGTCGCATAGGTCTCAAATCGAAAATCAAGGTTGGGGAACTTCGGCAGGCGTGTTAAGTAGAGCCCCGGCGCCCAAGCCGATCGCCGTGGGTTGTCTAGTGGACTTGGTTCGTCATCGGCGTACGAATCCGAATAGAGGCTTAGATAATGCCGCAAACCCGGCACCCGCCAGTGAAAGTCAAACCCACTGTGCCGATCGCCCGCCAAGTCAGACCGCAAGCCATATCCGCCGCGGTCCACACTGACGACGCTAAACAGTGTCGCTTCCAAAGCACCCAAGGTGAGGGGATGACCGACGCCACCAAAAAACGACGACCTAGTGAATCCCAACTCCAGATCTTTGGTCACTTGGATGCTCGCCTTTTGCGCGGTCATATAAGGGCGCGCCGGAAACTGATGCCCGGACAATTTCCCGAATACGATGTCGGTTCGAACTTTACCGAGGTGGCGCAGGAATCCGGGCAGCTCAAAGGGTTGCGTTTGCGCGAACCGCAACATCTCCAGCGGAGCTGCATTGGCGCTGAAGCTGAAGGCGCTTTCTTCCCCCGGCCCCCAAAACAGATTCTGCTTACCAAACGTGATGTTCTCAATCCCGAACCTCACGCCGAGGTAGGCCTCAAGCGTATCGAAGCGCCGAACCGGTGGAATCGCGCCATTTCCCAATGACGGCACGCCGTCCAGCTTCGCCAGAAACTGGCTCAGTTCGGGGGAATCGGGCCCACGCCCGGGCGCCTCAGCGAATTCCCCCCTCACATACGCTGAAAACCGGCCCAAAACGGCTGCGGCCGAAACACCTGAAACATTGTTCAGGCCTTTATCGTAGGGCCGCCCAAAATCGTTCGCTATCGTTTGCCCGAAATGGTAACTGTCGCGCAGCGGCGTGCCGGCAATCCCGGTCATGCGAGTGTAGACAGATTCCACCCGGATCGCTTTCCGGTCAGTCTCCGTCCGTTCCAATTCGCGCTGCAAGTCCGCAATGAGGCGCGAGGCCACGACTTTGGCGCTTCCCAATTTAGTTTCAGTGGCTGCCGCCTCGCGCACTTGCCGCAGACATTCCTGCCGCGTCCATGGCATCAGATTGCTCGACTGGTCTGGTATGAGTCCAAAGTCTCCGAGTCGTCGTAAAGCAGGATAGACCCAGCTGTCGAGCGGCACGTAAACCATGTCCTGCGCCCAAATCGAAACATCACACAACGCAAAGATAGAAACCAACGCAATTCTAAAAAGACTCACCAGAAGTGAGTGCCCGCAAACCGGGAGTTCTCTTAGCTCGAGTTCTTCGTCAAACAAACGGCGGCGAAAAACTCTGGTTCGAGCTGAAAATGCGAAGTTGCAACGACGGTCTCCGGGCTGAGGACATGGACGTTGAGAGGATTCCCGAAGGAAGCTTGTTCGCGACCAGGTACTCGTACCCGATGCCAGGTTCTATAGGTACTTGACAATGCAATTTCGGCGCCCGGTTTAACCCGCTTTCCGGTTTGTTAACGGAACGGTGGACGTCGGATTTGGTTGGGAACGGCGGGCAATTCCCGTCTTACTTGCAAGCGGTTAGCGAAGAGTTGCCGGTTGATCAGGCACGCCAAAGGTTGGGCCAGACGATCAAACTGTTTCCTGTCGATGCAGTGGTACGGTTCCGGTTTGGGTGGTAACGGCTAAGCTGGGCGACCGCACCGTTTTAGAGCAGCACCTGTATTCAAGTTTCAGTACGCATTAGCCACAGTATCTTATAGAAACCAAAGCAATTCGCCGCTATCGTGGGTGCATCGAGCAAACTCGATCACTCAATCCATGGCCGCTTTTTTATTATTCTTGCTTTTCTCTGCCAGCACCCAAGGGACCGGTCAAATAGATGGCAGCGTGCGTGACGCCCAAAACGGTGAAGCGCTCGCCCGAGTCAGCGTAAAGTTACAGGAATCGGGCGCACGAGTGGAGACCGACAGCGACGGGCAATTCAAAATGACGGGAATTGCAGCGGGTCGATACAAGTTGGTCGTGTCCAGCGTAGGCTACCGGTTGTTTGAAAAGCAAATTGACATAGGATCGGGTGACATAACAAAGCTGGATTTAGCCATCAGCCCAGAAGCGACGCAACACAAGGACATCGTCGAAGTGCATGCCGATCCGTTCGACCTCGAACAGGGGAATGGGCCAACGGCGTTCACTCTTTCAGGCAGCGAAGCAAAAAATCTGGCGAGCGTCTTGGCCGACGATCCGATGCGGGCACTGCAGAGCGCTCCCGGCGTAGCGGCGAACGACGATTTCGACAGCCGCTTTACTTTGCATGGCGCACCCTACGAGCGTTTGGGTTTGTACCTTGACGGCATCTTGCTGCACGAGCCATTCCACACGGTGCAAGGAGAAGGCCCGTCGGGCTCAACGGCCGTCTTCAACGGAGATATGGTCGCCACGATGACGGTGCAGAGCGAAGGATACACACCGCAGTATGAGGACCGTACGGCAGGCGTGATCGACATCGAAACGCGCGAGGGCAGCAACGATCGACTGCACCTGCGTGGAAACGCGAGTTTGCCCGATGCCGGTTTGCTGGCAGAAGGGCCATTTGGAAAGAATCATAAGGGGTCGTGGCTGCTGAGTGCGCGCAAAAGCTACTTGCAGTATTTTCTGGGGAACCTGGCGCAAGACATGCCATCGATGGCATTCGGGTTTTCAGACATACAAGCGCAATTCAACTATGAGATCTCGCAGAGCAACTCGCTGTCTCTCAAGCTGATCGAGGGAACGTCGGAACTGAATCGCAGCAGCGGGGCGCAGACACTGGGATTGAATGCGGCAGAGCTGGCCGGCTATCGCTATACGCTGGTCAACGCCGGGTGGCGGTTCACGCCAAATCATTCGTTTGTCATGAACACACGCGCCGCGTTTACCGAAGAACGTTACGACAACACCAACCTGCTGGCGCAGGCGCTTGGTTACGGCTACTACAGCGAGTGGGTGGCGAAGTCGGATTCGACATGGTCAGTGACCGAGGAATCTCCCCTGCAATTCGGTTGGACCGTGAGGCCGACACATGGATCGGGGTTCGCGAACTATTACTTCGATGCGACGGATTTGACGACGACAAACTGGTTTCGCGGCGGCACGACCTACACCGGCGGATACATTCAGCAGTCCTTTACCAGGCTAGCGAAAGGACTGACGCTGACAATGGGCGGGCGCTGGGACACGGTGACAGCGAACCACCAAGCCGCGCTTTCACCGCAAGCCTCACTGGCCTATTCGCCGTGGGACAGTGGAAAGTTTTCGTTTGCGTGGGGACGGTACACGCAATTTCCCGACGTCGATTCGTTCTACGCTGAAAATGGAAACAATCGCCTACTACCGGCGAGAGCCGAGCATTTCGCCGCGACGTTTGAACAGCGACTCGGCGCTCAAACGCGCTTCCGGGTAGAAGCTTTCGAGCGCAAGGATAGCGATTTGCTGTTTCAGCCTTTGATGGATGCCCGTTTGATCAATGGGGCGATTTATCCCGACTATTACCAATCGCCGATTATGAACACGCTGAGCGGGACGACGAAAGGCGCTGAGCTGTTTATCCAGAAAAGAACGGCGAACGGCTGGACCGGTTGGGCTTCTTACACGTATGCGCGAAGCGAAAGCTTCGACAGGCTCACTCTGGCTCACTTTCCTTCCGATCAAGACCAGCGGCACACGTTCAACGGTTATTTGAGTTATCGTCTGCGTCCCAGCATTAACCTTAGCGCAAAATTTTCCTATGGCAGCGGATTCCCAGTGCCGGGATTCTTCGTCTTGCGGGATGGAACGTTCTACTTGGCCCAGGAGCGGAACCTGGTTCGCCTGCCCCCTTACCAAAAACTGGATATCCGGATGAACAAGTCAAAGACTTTGAAACGCGGGAAGATGACGCTGTTTGTGGAAGTTGTGAATGTCTTGAATCACTCTAACTATCGCTTCGATAGTTACGACGGTTTCGATGCAGCCAGTAAGCAAGCATTCATTTCGCTGAGCGAGATGTTTCCGATATTGCCTTCGGCGGGGGTGACATTCGAGTTTTGAGAGAGATGCATTGCGAAGTCGAGTGCGATTCCGCAGCGTCTACCAACGTTTATTCCGGCTTTAGGTCAATCCAAGTCAACTCTTTTTTGAGGGGTATAACGTAAGCGGCGCGCTGCTGTTCGAAGCGGCCGTTGAGACGGTATTCGCCCTTTACGTTCGTGGCGGGTCGATCGATGTGGAGGCGGGCGGCTGAGGATAGGTCACCGGCGGGTTCGAGGGCCACGCGGACGAGGCCGGATTTCGTATCAATCTTGACGGCGTGAAATTTGCCGGAATCGAGAGTCAGCCACAATCCGAATGGAGCGAGGTAGACGCGGGTGCGGAATGAGTCGAGTGGGGTAAGATCGACAGTGCCGGAATGGACGCTGACATTGCCGCCAAAGGCGAGCCAGCCGAATTCAGGATGGTGGACTAGATAGGTTGCGGTGTTCCAGGCGTGGCCGAATAAGTTCGGGCCGTTGTCGCCGGAGAGCGGGTCGAAACGCAGCATGTCGGGAAAAGAATGGAAGGCGGGAGAGAGGAAGCCCTGCTGATCGATATCGGCGAGAGCGCCGCTGGTGCCTGCGTAGCCGACGCGCAAGAGATAGAAATCGCCCGGGTGATCGCGATATTCGCTGAGCAGCGGGATTGCGTTGATGCCGGAGCCATAGTGGTGTAACTGACGTTCGATGCGACTGTATTTTGCGCTGGCGCCGAAAATGAAATCCCAATAGCGGCGGGCGCTGCCGTTGTAGCCCCAATGCGGGATGGCGGGATCGTAACCGAGGATGGCGTTGAGGGTCACCGCAGCTTTGTCTTGGTAGCCGAAATATTTGGTCCACGCGTAAACTTCTTCCTGGCCGGTGGAATCCCATGGCATTTCGCTGCCGAAGGGATAGGCTTGGGCTTTCCAGCGATCGGCGCGTTGACGCATGGCGGCTTCCAACTTTTCGGCTTCGGCTTGTTTGCCTTCGCGTTTGAGATCGATCAGAATTTGAAGAAAGATGTCGCCTTCCATCTGGCCGAATTGCGCTAAGTCTGGCGCGTATTGCGGCATGGCGAGGGCGGTTTTGTAGGCTTGGTTGAGATACCAATCCCAAGGGTGAAGGGTGGAAAGGCCGTCGTTATTGCGGGCCAAGTGGTAGAGCACCCAATAGGCGGCAGCGACGTGGGGATAGTTGAAGGAGCGATCGACCGCTTCGGATGCTTGCTTGTTCCAACTAGTCCAACTTTTCCAGTTCAGATCAGTTGAGTAGTAATTCGGGAATTCGTCGGGTTGATAGTAAAAAAGACTCTTTCTTACACCGTCCTGATGCGGGCCATCCTTTGGTTGGAGGCGGCCCCAAATTACTTGATCGATGAATTGGTCTAGTTTCTGAAGCTCCGGCTTATCCGGTTGGCCTAGTTCCTTCATGACGGCGGCGAGCCAAGATCCAGCGCCTCCTTCGTCACTCAACCCTGCGATCCAGACGCGGCTGTCTTGACGCACAATTTGGTTTCGCTCGCGATCATAGGTCATGACGGAAGGGGCGCGATGGAATGGGTCAGTTTGGTCAGTGAACCACTGGTCGTTGGTGAGGAAATGACCCATATCGGCTAGCGTTTGGGAGGCAGGTTTGGTTACGAAATAGTGGATGGCCTGATGGGAGCCGTCGCTGTAAGTAACTAGGAGGCGAGCGCGTCCCCAAGTGTGACCTCTTATCGAGAGCAACTGCCAGCCACCGTTGGGCGAGGGTTCACGACTGATTTCGAGGGCGCCTTGAGGCTGGACTGAGATGGATTGGACTTTCTGTGGATACTGCAAAAACAAACGGCCTTGAATTTCTTGCGGCAGAATGTAACCCGGTATGCCAACGGCGACGGGCCGTTGATGCTGAGCAAGAGTTTTTTCGATATCGCGAATGGAAGGCGAAAGGAGGAATTTGAGGCCATACGTTCTTGATTCGCCGGGAGCGAGTGAGAGTTGGGTGGGAGGGTTCCACGGTTGGGCCGCTTTCCACTCAGTTTCGGCATAGGCTTGGCTGTGGACCATCCACTGGTAGAAGCCTTCGAAGGTGATACCGCGAGGGGTGGGATCTAAGAAGAGTTCGGGACCGGCCTCGGTGCGGCGGCTGCGGTGATCGAGGATCGGATTGTAGGCTTCGAATGGGGTGTTGCCGTCGGGGACGACTAAGAGAGCAGATCCGGTGCCAGTAAGGCGAGTTACTTGAACATAGCCGGCGTCTTCTCCGACATAGGGATCGAAAAAGGAGCATTTCGCGTGCGCCTCTTCCAGTGAACGGTCGTTTAATACGTTGTTGAAGACCAAAGGAATACCGAGGGCGCCGATTTGCACAATTTGAGACGTTCGATTTTGGAGCTTGAAACGTAAGACGAGGTTGCCGTTCTCGATGATCCAGCTGCGGACGATGTTGAGCGGCATGTCGGCGGGGAGTGAGGGAGATAAATCGGCGGCAGCCAACACGGGAGCCGCGGCGGGAAGCGCGGTCACGGGTTTGCGGTCGGCGGCGGTGGAATAGTTCTGCCATGTGGTGGACCTTCCGGCGCGCAAGCGCAACGTGAGATCGCCCAAATGGAAGTATTTGTTTTGAGAGCGCGAAACCAGCAGATCTCCAGGCGTGAAATCGAAATTGCTATCGCTTTTCGGTTTTAGGGCGGCGATGGTTTGAGAGGACCGAACGAGGGTGAGAGTGAAATCGGGAGTGGAAAAATCGACCGTACCCTGATTCAGCATTGGGCCGGGAGTGGGAGCTTTTTTGGGTTTCTCTTGAGCAAATAGACTCAGAGTGAAGGTCAGCAGACCCACCTTGAAAAGTGTTGAGGAATGTGGGCGCGGCATTGCATTACAGATTATAGATTATTATTGTGGATAAAGCGCGACTGATAACTTTACAGAAGCGATGTTTTTTTTAAGAGGAACTGTGTACGGATTGCTGGTTGCCGCAACTGGATTGGCCCAGACTCCGGCCAGCACTGTGGAACGCGGCATCAGTTTGACCGAGCAAGGGCGTTGCAGCGAAGCGCTGCCGCTGCTGCAAAGTGCGATGCCCAAACTGAATGTCAAGCAACTCCGCTATAACGGGGGCATGGCGGAAACGCGTTGCGCGATGGCGCTGGAAAAGCAGACAGTGGCGCTGGCGGCGCTTGAGCAGTTGCGGCGCAATTTTCCCGATGATCCGGAAGTGTTGTACGTGACCGTACATTACCTTTCGCAGATGGCTATGATGACGTCGCGCGAGCTGGCAGCGAAGGCGCCGAATTCGCCACAAGCCATTCGACTGGAGGCGGAGGCTTTTGAATCGCAAGGCAAGTGGGACGATGCGGCAGGTTTGTATCGAGGCATTCTGGAACGGAATCCGAATACGCCCGGCATCCATTACCGGTTGGGCCAGTTGGAAATGAATAAGGCGGGCGAAACTGGACCGTTGGACGCGGCACAAGTCGAATTCGGGAAAGAATTGAGAGTAGACCCGCGGAATGCGGGCGCTGAATTCATGCTGGGGCAGATTGCGCAACGGGGGGCCGATTGGGGCGCTGCTGTGAACCATTTTTCTCAAGCTGCGAAATTGGATTCCGGATTCGCGGAAGCTTTTTTGGGACTCGGCATGTCGCTCGCGGCTTCGGGTAAATTTGCCGATGCGGTTGGCCCGCTCGAAAAGTATGTGAGGATGGTGCCCACGGACCCGGCCGGGCACTATCAACTGGCGATGGCATATCAGCGAACAGGCAATCAGGATGCGGCGGCACGCGAATTTGCTCTGCAGAAGCAGGTTGCGAAGTAGGCGATGAGGCGCGGGTGGTCGCGGCGGCAAGTTTTGCAACTACTGGCCGCGGGAGGCGGGGCAGCGTTCGGATCTGCGGCTCAGCCTTTGTTCGAAGAGATCTCGCCGGCAAGGAGCGGCATCAGTTGGAAACATACGGCCGGGCATTCGGCCGATATGTATGTTCCTGAGACAGTGGGCGCGGGCTGCGCGTTCCTTGATTACGATAACGATGGCTGGATGGATATCTATCTGGTCAACAGCGGGCCATGCGATTTCTACACGCCTCCAAGCCCGTTGCGAAATGCGCTTTATCGAAACAATCGAGACGGAACGTTCAGCGATGTCACGGAAAAGGCCGGCGTGGGCGGCAGTGCTTACGGGATGGGCGTGGCGGTGGGCGACTACGATGGCGACGGATTGCCCGACCTATATGTCACTCAGTACCCGCGCAGCATTCTGTATCACAACAATGGCGACGGCACTTTCACGGATGTAACTGCACGAGCCGGCGTGTCAGCGCCAGGTTGGAGCAGCAGTGCGGTTTGGTTCGATTACGACAACGACGGACGGCTGGACCTTTTTGTTTGCCGTTTTGGCGATTTTGACAAGACCAAGCAGATCTATTGCGGCAATCGGGATATCGGCACTCACTATTACTGCAACCCGAGCGTAGTGAAGCCTCTGCCTTGCAGGCTTTTTCATAACAACGGCGACGGCACGTTCAGCGACGTGAGCCAAAGTTCCGGCATCGGCGCACTGCCGGCGCGCGCCTGGGGAGTAGTGGCGGCCGATATCAATAACGATGGTTGGATGGATTTGTTTGTCAGCAACGACAAGCTGCCGAATTTCCTTTTGGCCAACCGCGGCAAAGGGCGTTTTGAAGATATTGGAACGAGCGCGGAAGTGGCATACAATTCGTTCGGCGTGGCACGGTCGGGAATGGGCGTGGATGCGGCCGATTTCAACGAAGACGGATTAGTGGATTTGGTTGTCGGCAATGTAGACCACGAAATGCATGCGCTGTACCGCAGTGCGGGCCATGAGGTGTTCGACGATATTGCACTGGCTGCCGGCGTGGGTAAAGCGACACAGCTGTTAAGCGGGTGGGGGTTGAAGTTTTTCGATTTCGATAACAGCGGGAATCTGGATCTGATCTTGTGTAACGGGCATCCGGATACGATGGTGAAACTGTACCAGCCGCAAGTGAGTTACTTGGAGCCTATGCTGTTGTTTCAGAACAGAGGGAGCACGTGGAAAAATGTAAGCGCGATGGCCGGGAGCGCTTTCGATCGGCCCCTGGCAGGCCGGGGATTAGCAGTAGGCGATTTCGATAACGACGGAGCTTTGGATGTTCTGGTCACTGTCAACGATGGCGCGCCCATTCTGCTGCGCAATCTGGCGGCAAAGGGGAATCACTGGCTTGGTGTGCGACTGATTGGGACTAAAGCGAATCGAGACGCAGTAGGCGCGGCGATTACTTATGACGCGGGTGGAAAGAAGCGTCACCGATTTAAGACGGGCGGAGGGAGCTATTTATCGGCGCATGATCCGCGTGTTGTGTTGGGACTAGGAGATGCAGGGAAAGTGGATGTGCTCGAAATACGATGGCCACAGCCGGGCGGCGGAGTGGAACGCTTTGTTAACGTTGCGGCGGATCGCTATGTGACGATTATCGAGGGCAAGGGCGTGGTGCAGTGAGGATTCTACTGCTCGCGCTTTTGTTTCTGTTCGACCAGCAGAATGAAGCCGAATTGCAAAATGGGATTAGCTTGACCAGGCAGGGCCAATTCTCAGAAGCGATACCGCATTTTTTGGCTGCGCGAGGGCATGTGAGCGATGCGTTTGCGCTGGAGTTCAACTTGGCGCTCTGTTATACGGGTACGCGCGCGTTTACAAATGCGATTGAGATTCTGGGCCACGTTTCTCAAGTCGGGCACGAGGCGCAGGTCAACGCGTTATTAGCGCAGGCATTGATTGGCGACCAACAAGCGACGGCAGCGGAGCAAGCTTTCCGAAAGGCCGCTGCCGCATCACCGGGTCGAGAATCTATGTACGTCCTGATTGCCGAAGCGGCGCAGGAGCAAGGCTTTGATTCGTTGGCCGGAGAAGTCGTGGACACGGGTTTGCGAAATGTGCCTGCTTCAGCCAAGCTGTTTTTTGAGCGCGGATGGCTGCGCTTTCGCGCGGATGATGCGGCAGGAGCTAACGCGGACTTCGCAACGGTGGAGAAGAGCGCCCCGGGCTCGGACATCGCGTATATCGCGAAAACTGAAGAGGCGTTACTGGCGGGCGATGTGCCAGGAGCAATCCGGAGCGCGCGCGAAGGAGTAACAAATGGGCGGAGCCACTATCTATTGCTGACACTGCTAGGCGAGGCACTCTTGCGCGGCGGGGCCACTCCGGGCACGCCGCAAGAATTTCAAGAAGCGCAAGAGGCATTCGAACGGGCAGTTGCGTTACAACCCCGTTTTGCCGGAGCGCAGATCGGCTTGGGAAAGATTTACCTGGCGAAGAACGAGTTCATTGACGCGATTGCGCATTTGGAAAGGGCGCGAGGGCTGGAACCTTCGAACAGAGCGCTGTATCCACCGCTCGCTCAGGCCTTTCGCCTGGCCGGACAAACAGCGAAGGCTCAAGAGACGCTGGCCGCGCTTGAAGAGTTGAATCGAGCCGAAGCCGCACGGATTGGCTCGGCAAAAGGCGGCCATGCAGGCTATGTTCATTAGGCCTCTTTGACAACGAGGATTTGATTAGTGGGTACGTTAGTCAACTTAGTCACGGTGCCGCTCGGCCAGCACACTTCGAGGGTGTCGACTGTTTTGCGCCGCCCCAGCCCGAAGTGCAAGCGCGGATCTTGCGCCGATTGATAACTCATTCCCCCCTTGCGCTGGTCATAAAGCATTAAGTCGCCTGCCGTCACCTTGACTCGCGCGCCCACGCCATCACGGTTCGAACGAGTACCGACCAGCGCGATCTGAAGCCAGCGATTCGCGTTGCCTCCGTCGTTGCGCAGAAGCTGCGGCACACCGCCGTTATTCGTGACCAGGATATCGAGATCGCCATCGTTATCGTAATCGCAGATGGCGACGCCGCGGCCCACGGTAGGGAGAGTGAAAGCCGACCCGAGAAGATCACTTACATTTGTGAACATTCCATTACCTTCGTTATGGAACATGAGTTTGGGCTCGGCGAAACTGACGCCGGGATGATAGCGGGCAATGTTATCGAGCACATGCCCCGACGCCATGAAAATGTCGCGCCGGCCATCGTTGTCGTAATCGAAAATCCTGACACCGAATTCGCTGGAGTGAAACGTCGCGTAGCCGATTTTGGAGCGAAAGGTGGCGTCTTCAAAAGCCCCTTTACCCAAATTGCAGTAAAGCCGCGCCAGTTGCTGGTCAAGATGCGTGACAACCAAATCAAGCCGGCCGTTGCCAATGAGATCGGCGGCATCCACTCCCATACCGGACTCGGGAGCGCCATCCTCACTGACGGCCACGGCGGCTTCGTATCCAACTTCGCGGAAGGTGCCGTCGCGGTTGTTATGGAACAACGAATTCGGGCGGGCGTCGTTGGCGATGAAGATATCCTGCCAGCCATCATCATCGTAGTCGAAAGTGACGATGCCCAAGCCGCTTGACGGTTTTGCCGCGAGGCCCGATTCCTTGCTGACATCGGTGAACGTACCGTCGCCGTTATTGCGATAGAGAGTAGGTGGCTGGCCGTGATAATCGTCGGGATGGCAGTAACTTCGCAAACCCGGGCCATTACTGCCGCAGTAGTAGTTAGTGGCAGGCGTCCAATCCAAATAGTTCGCTATCACTAAATCGAGCAAGCCGTCGTTGTTGTAGTCGAACCAAGCGGCACTCGAGGCCCAAAGACCGAGGTTCGCGACACCTGCCTTGGCTGTAACATCGGTGAATGTGCCGTCGCCGTTGTTGTGAAACAGAATGGAGCGGCCATAGCCGAGAACGAAGAGATCCGGGAAACCGTCGTTATCGTAATCACCGACCGCTGCACCCATGCCGAGCAAGCCCTCTGAACCGACGCGGGCTTTCTGGGTGACGTCGGTAAATGTGCCATCGCCATTGTTCCGATACAACGAGCTTCGAGTTTGGCGGCCCTGCTTAAAACCGTTCACGAGAAAAAGATCAAACAAACCGTTCTGGTCGAAATCGATCCAGGCACAGCCCGCGCCCATGGTTTCGGTGAGAAGTTTCTGGTCGGTGGCTGCGTTTTCGTGCCGAAACGAGATGCCTGCCCGACGGGTAACGTCTGTAAAACGGACACTTTGCGCGCTGGGCGAACGGGCAGGGGCGCCGACGGCGGCGAACGCGGCCAGCATCTGCCTGCGGGTGAATAGCATTTGAAGACAACATTAACGCATACGCAAGCGCTTTCAAAAAATGCTTGACGCGGTTCATGAAAATTGTGTAAAGTCATCCCTAAGAAGCGGGCCAATCTATGATCTATAAACTTGAAAGTCGGCTTTCTCGTAGTTCTTCGGGCTGTGTAGCCCTGATCCTCCTCGCCCTTAGCATTCATCCCGCCTTGCTGGCTCAATCGACGCAGGGCGCATTGAATGTCACCATCAAAGACCCGAACGGCGCCGAGGTTCCCGAGGCAGCTCTCGAATTGCGCGACTTGGCCAGCAACGAAGTGCAAACGGCTACGTCACAGGGCGCCGGCAATTACCGCTTCATCGAACTGAATGTTGGGAAGTACTCGCTAACGGTGAAGAAGCCGGGGTTCGCCAACGAAGTGGTGTCGCCGATTGAGATTGAACTCGCGCGGGTTAGCGACATAACGGTAAACTTGCGAATCGGAACCACGATTCAAACAGTTGAGGTTACGGGCGAAGCCACTGCTTTGGAGACATCGTCGAACACACAAAGTTTAACGATCGACGTAAAACAGATTGAAGACCTACCGCTCGGCGGCCGCGATTTGACGCAGCTTTCCTTTCTATCGGCGGGCTACAACGGGACATGGAACGGCCTTCCTTCGATCGATCAAGGCAATAACATTGACGGCGTGATTGGCAGTTCGAGCCGAATGAAGTTTACCGGCAATGCACAACCGGCGGTTTCTCCGCGTCTTGAAGACATCGCGGAGATGACAGTGCAAACCGATCAACTGGATTTGGATCAGGGGTTCGGGCAGGCGTCGATGCAGCTGAATTTCGTGACTCGCCGCGGCAGTAACGCCTTCCATGGCCGCGCCTACGAGGATTTCCGCAATGCCGCGCTGGATGCGAATTCGTGGTCAAACAACGGCCAGGGCATCACGCGGCCAGCGTACATCTTAAACGATTTTGGCGGCAGCGTGAGCGGGCACGTTATCAAGAACAAACTTTTCTTTTTCGGCAGTTACGCGATGTCAAAGCAGCCGGGTGCGATCAAGGCGTCGAATTCCGTGCTCACGAATACCGCGCAATCGGGCGTTTTCACTTATGTCGGTTCGGACGGCGTTACGCGATCGCTCAATGTCTTAAACGCGGTGCAAGCTGCCTCACCTGGATCACAGACCAGTATCAACCCCATGATTGCGCAGCAATTGAGCGGGGTGAATTCGGCCGTGGGTGCAGGCCGGGTTGCGCCGAATGCGGATCCGAATCTGTTGAACCTCGGCTGGCTCCAGAACGCCCCCATAACCACCTACTACCCCACCTTCCGCGTTGATTACGATGCCACTTCCAACTTCCGCATGCACGTTGCCTATAACCAAACGTCACAGCAACAGCCGAACGCGTACACGCCAGTGCTTCCCGGATCGGCATTTGCTAATGAAGAGGCTGGCTACAAGACAAAGAATTACACCGCTTCACTCGGGCTTGATTGGACGATTTCGCCGACGGTGGTGAACTCGTTCAAGGGTGGCATGCTCTATGACGCGAACTTCTACTCCTACAACGCACAGCCCATCTGGGATAACGCCAGCGCGATTTATTACCCTGGCGGTCTGGGTGTTTCGCCCCAAACCTTTCCTAACTTGCCGGTATCGAATTACTATCCGGTATTCAACGCATCCGACGTTGTTACTTGGCAGCATGACAAGCATACGTCGAAGTTCGGCGTTTCCTGGTTCCGTGAACAGGATCACTATTGGAATCCACCCGAAGGGTACCCGGGCATCAGTTTGGGATTGGCGAATGGCGATCCCGCATTGAATGCTTTCACAACTGCAGCCTTTCCGAGCGCGAGCCCCGACCAACTGGCCGAGGCGGGTAATCTGTATGCGCTCTTGACAGGCGATATCTCATCGGTTGGCGGTCAATACGCCTATAACCCGAAATCCGGCCAATACGCGCATAGCGTGGGCCAATACAATCTGGACGAGCGATTGGGAGCTTGGGGCGTTTTCGCTCAGGACGCTTATAAGCTTCGGTCTAACTTAACGCTTAATTATGGGCTGCGTTGGGACTTTACCGGTGACGATTACGATTTGACGGGCGCCTATCATGGTGGAACAGTGGCGGAAGTGTTGGGACCCACGCTGCCAGGCCAATTGTTTTCGCCTGGCGTTTTGAACGGCGATATGAACCCAAGCCTTTCGGCGCGAAGCCATCAATATAACGGCTGGGATTGGAGTCCGCAACCATCGGTGGGGATTGCGTGGGTGCCGGGAGGAAGCGGCCACGGCTGGATTGACAAACTCTTTGGAGGCAAGACGGTCATTCGGACAGGCTACTCGCTACGACGTTTCACCGAACCGCAGCAATATTTCTGGAATCAGGCGAGCGATTATGGATCGTTCTTCTATCAGAACTTCAACTTAGCCGCGAACGGGTCAGGGCAAGCTGGATCTTATACGCCGGGAACACTGCACCTGGGACAAGCTTTGCCGGCTTACGCATATGCGCCAGCGAGTTACCAGGCAAGCGTACCCGAGGCGCAATATGCTTTGTCGGCGTCAACCATTCCGATCAACGGCATGAATCAGAATATCGCTCAGCCCTATACGCAAGCTTGGAATTTCGGGATCCAGCGGCAAATCACGCCTAACGGCGTTCTGGAAGTTCGCTACAACGGCAGCCACACAATTCATCAATGGATGGCGGCCGACACGAATGAAGTGAACGTTTTTGAGAACGGATTTCTGACCCAATTCAAAGCAGCGCAAAAGAACATGACGATCAACCAGCAGCATGGCATCACCTCTTTTGCCGACAACGGTTATGCGGGCCAGCAAGCAACGCCGATTTTCAATGCGGCGTTCGCCGGCGAAGCTTCTGGCGGAGCCGGCGTGCCGCAGGTGGATTACGCCAATGGCGGCTTCATCACGGATCTGAACAGCGGACAAGTGGGGCCGATGGCATTGGCGCTATCAGGCATCAATGGCCCGGTTCCCTATTTCTGCAACCTGGTGGGAGCGAAGTTCGCGCCCTGCGCCAACAACGTTGGCTACACGGGGCCAGGCGCAGGCTATCCGATCAACTTTTTCCAAGCCAACCCGTACGCGGCGGGTAACAGCGTAAGTCTGATGGACTCGCAAGGATATTCAAATTACAACGCAATGCAAGTAGATTACCGGCAAAGGCCTTGGCACGGTATGCAGTTTGACGCGAACTATACCTGGAGCCATACGCTGGGCGTGGCAACGCAAAACCAGTGGACGGCTGCGAACAACACAATTCTGACGCAACGCAATTTGGCGCTGAGCTACGGTCCGACATTGTTTGACTTGCGCCACGTGGTGCATATCAACGGAACATTCGACCTGCCGTTCGGCAAAGGCCGCGCCCTTATGAATCGCGGCGGGGTTGTCAATGCGGTCTTCGGTGGTTGGACAATCGGCGATATATTCACGTTTCAAACCGGTGCGCCCAGTCTTCTGTTGGGCAGCAATCTCACTTTCAACGACTACGGCGACGGCGGTGTGGAACTGAACGGCGTGACGCGCGGTCAATTGCAGAGCGCGGTTGGAGTAAATCACGTCGGCTCGGCTAATGGTAGTTATGTTGACATTCTCAGCCCGACATACCTGGTGAGTCCGACCGGCGGGGGTGCTAATCCGGCCTATATAACTTCGAATACAACGCCGGGCACGTTCGGCCAATCAGTCTACCTGTACGGACCACATCAGATTTTCGACGATATGTCACTTTCGAAGCGCATTCCGATTACGGAGCGGGTCCACTTTGCCTTGCAGGTGGAGGCGCTCAACGTGTTCAATCATCCGACATTCGCTTTCTCGAATACGAACGTGCAAAGTGCCGGATTCGGGACGGGGGGACTGGCGAACTCGCCGCGTGTGGTTGAATTGCGCGCGAACATTGAATTTTAAGATACGGCGGACTCCTGGTTGTTCCGGGAGTTCGCCCGCTCCGTTTTAGTGAGTGCGCCTAAAGGAGGCAAGATTTTCGTGACCATGAACTGGCAAGGCGTAATGCCTGCCATGACTACCGCTTTCGATGCAAATGGAGAAGTGGATTACGCTTTTGTTGAAAAGCACGCAAACTGGCTGATTGATGAAGGCTGCACCGGTATTGTTGCGCTTGGTTCTCTGGGCGAAGGGGCAACGCTCACATTGAACGAAAAGCGCCGTCTGCTGAGCACTCTGGTGAAGGCGCTGGCCCGCCGGGCGCCGGTGGTGGCGGGCATTTCCGCACTCAGCACAGAAGAGGCCGTCGCGCTGGCAAAAGATGCGGCCGATTTGGGTTGCAGTGGACTCATGGTGCTGCCGCCGTACGTTTATCTCGGCGATTGGCGTGAAACCAAGGCGCATGTCTCCGCCATTTTGAAGGCCACTACGCTTCCCAGCATGCTGTATAACAACCCGATTGCCTATGGGGTGGATTTTGTGCCGGAGCAAGTTCACGAATTGGCGGCGGAGCATGCGAACCTCAACGCAATCAAAGAATCGAGCGCCGACGTACGGAGGATTGCGGCGCTGCGGGCTATCATGCCACGGGAGTTCCGGCTGATGGTGGGAGTGGACGATGCGATTGTTGAATCCATCAATATGGGCGCTTGCGGCTGGATTGCCGGTTTGGTGAATGCGCTGCCGAAAGAATCGGTGCAACTTTTTGAGTTTGCGAGTAAAGGCGACCGCCAGAAAGCAGGCGAGCTTTACCGCTGGTTTCTACCGCTTCTGCGCATGGACACCGTGCCGAAGTTCGTTCAGCTGATCAAATTGGTGCAGGAGGAAGTGGGCATGGGCAGCGCGCGGGTGCGGCCGCCGCGCCTGGAGTTAGAAGGCGACGAACTGGCGCGCGCCAAACAAACGATTGCCCATTGCATGGCGGCTTCGGTTGCGTGAATATAATGCGGAAATGCGGGCAGAAAGCGATTCCAAGAACCGAAGACGCGACGGGGAGATAGGCGCAAAGGCCGCTAATGCGGATAAGCACGTTAATTCGAGCATGGAGGCGCTGGCCCGAAAGATCGTGGTCAAGAGCGGCCTTTCGGACGAGATCGCCACCACGCTCCGGAATTTGATTCTGGGAGGAAAACTGAAGCCGGGCGACCGCATTATCGAATCGCGGGTGGCGCGTCAGCTTGGCGTAGGACAGCCCACCGTTCGCGAAGCACTGGTTGAACTGGAACATCAGGGCTTAGTTTCGCGAAAGCCAAACTACGGTTGCTTTGTCACGACGCTCACGCGTACCGAAATTGCCGATCGTTTGCGGATTCGCAGTGAGATGGAAACGCTGGCCGTAGTGCTGGCGGTTGAAAATGCGTCGGATGCGGAGATTCGCGAATTGCTCGACATTGCGCGGGAGATGGTGACGATTGCGAAATCGGGCAACGGAAAGCTATTTCACAGCCGCGATCAAGTGTTTCACGAAGCTTTGTGGAAGGCGACCGGCAACAGCGTTCTGCCGCTGATTCTCGAACAACTGATGATGCCTTTGCTGGCATTTCTCTTCATTCGAAATGTGCAGGGATACGGGAAGATTGACCTGGTGAGTTCGGCGCAGGCACACGTCGCGATTGCAGAAAGCCTATTGAAACGCGATAAAAACAATGCCCGAACGGTGGCGCAAAGGGCGTTTGAGATGTTCTCGGGTCAACATCTAGACATTATGGACCGGTCGGAAGGCTGAGAGGCTAAGCAAAAGGAGCGTTCCTCAAAATACGTTTGATTTTTTGTATCCAATTTTGTGCACCACGTAATTTTTGGCGTTTGCGCATCGCCATGTATTGAGATCGTCTCGACATTGAATTAGGAGATCATTGGTGTGTTTTTCTGCAAAACGGTCACTCTCGCGGCATGGGCGGTATTGGGTGGAATTTCTTTTGTCTCCCTAGTCTGCGCTCAAGGTACGCTGGCCGATTATCAGCGCGGTGCGGATTTGCTGGCCGAGTCACGGAAGCTCGTTATGAATGCGCCCGGCTCAATGAACTGGATCGGCGAATCCGAGCATTTCTGGTATGCACGCAGCGTAAAGGGCGGAAGCGAATTCATCCTGGTGGATGCCGAGGCGGGCACTAAAAAGCCGGCGTTCGATCATGAAAAGCTCGCAGTTAGTATTTCATCCGCCACGGGACATAAGTACAAAGCAGTTGCATTGCCGTTCGCCAGGCCTTTTGGGCGTCCTCCGCGTCCAGTGCGAGCGGTTGGTCAGAGCGCTCCGCTGACTTTCATCGATCACGAGTCTGCTATACGCTTCGGCGTTGACGGCAACATGTACAAGTGCAGTTTAAGCGACTATTCCTGCAGCAAAGAAGGCCCGATCGCTGCCAATGCCGTCGCGCGCGATTCGGGTCCCGAAGATTTATCGTTGCCAAGCCCTTACGAAGAAGGCGGAGATCCGACCGATGGTTTGGCCTATCAGCGGCCTGCTCCGCAGGATGGCGACGAGGGAGTTTACGGCCGCGCTCCACGCTCGTGCGCGGCGGAACACCAGCCACGGCGCAACGCTCGTGGTGAGCGGGCTACTGAGGAGCTTGGTGTCGGATCGCAGTTCGGAAGCCAACTCGCCGGCGAGCCGCCGGAGGTTTGCGCTTCCTTCGATGGCAAGTGGGAAGCGTATATCGAAAACTTCAATGTCTTTATAAAGCCGGTAGGGCAAAAGAAGGGTTGGGCATTGAGCTTCGACGGTTCGGAAGGCAATTATTATTCGCTGCGGACCATTGCGTGGTCACCGAATTCCAAGAAGCTGGCGGCTTATCATACGCGGCCCGGTTACGACCGCGAGCTGACGTATATCGAATCGTCCCCCAGCGATCAGTTACAGCCCAAATACCACAAGATTCGCTATTTGAAACCGGGCGATGCACTCGACATTGCATACCCAGTTCTTTTCGACATCGGGACGAAGGAGAGGATTGAGATTGGCAGTGCATTGTTTCCGAATCCGTATTCGTTGAGCCCGCCCGTCTGGTGGAAAGACAGCCGCGCCTTTACTTTCGAATACAACGCCCGTGGGCATCAGGCGTATAGCATAATCGAAGCCGATGGCCAAACCGGAAAAACCCGCGCGCTGATTGCCGAAACAACGAAAACTTTCGTCTACTACAACAATCTGGGGCCGGGGCTTTCGGGTGGACGCAAGTACCGCCACGACGTTGACGACGGCAAAGAGATCATCTGGGCTTCGGAGCGCGATGGGTGGGAACATCTTTACCTGTATGACGGTGTTACCGGTCAGATAAAGAACCAAATCACTAAGGGTAACTGGATTGTACGGAATGTTGACTTCGTCGACGATCAAAAGCGTGTGATTTACTTTGACACGGGCGGAATGATTCCCGATCAGGACCCCTACTTTACGCAAACGTACAAGATTAATTTCGACGGCACGGGGTTGACGAAGCTCACGGACGCGAATGGCACGCATACGGTTACCTTTTCGCGCGACCACAAATATTACGTGGATATGTGGCAACGGGTGGATCTGCCGCCGGTGGCGCAGCTTCGGCGCACCGAGGACCAGAAGGTAGTGCTGGAACTCGAAAAGGCCTCCGACGCCGAATGGCTCAAGGCGGGCTTCAAATATCCGGAGGTCTTCGTTGCTAAAGGCCGCGATGGCGTGACCGATATCTGGGGCGTTATCATTCGACCGACAAATTTCGATCCGAAGAAAAAGTATCCGGTGATTGAGAATATCTATGCGGGACCGCAAGGCTCATTCGTTCCTAAGACATTCAACGCGGTAGCGGCGGACCAGGCGGTTGCGGAATTGGGCTTCATTGTGGTGCACATCGACGGCATGGGGACGAGCAATCGCTCCAAGGCTTTTCATGATGTTGCCTTCAAGAATCTGGGCGATGCCGGTTTCCCGGATCGCATTCTGTGGCATAAAGCTGTGGCGGCTAAATATCCGTATTACGACATCACACGCGTTGGTATTTTTGGAACTTCGGCAGGGGGGCAAAGTTCGCTGGGCGGTGTTTTGTTTCATCCCGAGTTTTACAAAGTGGTGGTGACCAACAGCGGGTGCCACGACAATCGCATGGACAAGCTTTGGTGGAACGAGCAGTGGATGAGTTGGCCGCTCGGCCCTCAGTACCTGGCGTCTTCCAATGTTGAGAACGCATATCGCCTGGAAGGCAAGGCTTTGATCGTAGTAGGTGAAATGGATAGCAATGTCGATCCGGCCTCGTCTTTGCAAGTGGTTAACGCTCTAGTAAAGGCGCACAAGCATTTCGACATGCTGTTTATCCCTGGCCAGAATCACGGTGTCGGCATTCTTGGCGATGAGCACTACCGTGACGATTACTTCGTTCACAACCTGCTGGGTGTTGAGCCGCCTGACTGGAATCATGCGTCGCTTCATAAGACGGAAGACGAGACCAACGAGACAAACTGAATGAATCGACGAAGCTCACTCAAGAATTGCAGAGTTGACTTCAGAGTCATTAGGAGATGCAATGATGGACCTTCCAGGAAAGAAGACGTTTAGCAGACGGGGTTTTACAGGACTGCTCGGGGGCGCTGCCCTGGCGAGCACTTTGAATGCGCAACAGACGCCACCTGCCGCTGCTCCCAATCCCAACACAAGCCAGCAGCGCCGCGGCACTATGGACGAGGCGCCTCCCTTCGCCGAGACACTGACGTTTACGCGCGCGAACGTCACGCCAAAAGTTGAACCATTTCCCATGATGCAAGTGCGTATTCTGGGCGGCGTTTATCAAGAGGCGGCCAACTGGAATCGCGGTTATATGCAGCGATTAGATGCAAACCGCTTGATCCGCAATTTCCAATTGAATGCGGGCATCTCCTCAGCGGCGCAACCTCTGGGCGGTTGGGAACAGGATACAGCCGGGCGCGCGGGTGAACTGCGCGGGCATTTTACAGGACACTATTTGTCGGCCAGCGCCTTGCTCTATGCTTCAACCGGCGACAAGGAAGTAAAAGCGAAGGGCGACTACATGGTGGCCGAACTGGCTAAGTGCCAGCAGAAGCTGAACGGCGGATATTTAAGTGCGTTCCCGATCGAATGGTTCGACCGTCTGGACGCAAGGAAGCCGGTTTGGGCTCCGTTTTATACCGTTCACAAAATCATGGCGGGCATGCTGGATCAGTATCAGGTGGCGGGCAACAAACAAGCGCTGGAAGTAGTGCAAGGGATGGCGGCATGGGCCGACGATTGGACGTCTTCCAAAACCGAAGAGCACATGCAGGACATTCTGGGAACCGAATATGGCGGCATGAATGAGGTTCTGTACAACCTGGCTGCCGTGACCGGCGAAGACCGCTGGGCCAAGGCGGGCGACCGCTTCACCAAGAAGCGTTTTTTCAATCCGCTTGCCATGCAGCGCGACGAGCTGCGTGGATTACACGTGAACACGCATATTCCACAAGTTATCGGCGCCGCACGCCGTTATGAGATCTCGGGCGACACACGCTTTCATGATGTTGCGGACTTCTTCCTTTATACGGTTGCGACTGGGCGCACCTATGTGACCGGCGGAACGAGTAATGGAGAAGGCTGGCTCACACAGCCCCGGCTTTTAGCGGCGGAGTTGAAGCGAAGCGTGGCCACGGCTGAATGTTGCTGTGCATATAACATGCTCAAGTTAGCGCGGCATATTTATAGCTGGACGGGAGATCCGCGTTATTTCGATTATTACGAGCGGATTCTGCTCAATCACCGGATTGGAACGATTCATCCGAACACTGGCCACACTCAATACTACTTATCGCTCACGCCCGGCGCTTGGAAGACGTTCAACACTGAAGATCAATCTTTCTGGTGCTGCACGGGAACCGGAATTGAAGAATATTCCAAGCTCAACGACAGCATCTATTGGCACGATAACGACGGCCTTTACGTGAACCTCTTCATGCCATCGGAACTGAACTGGGCGGAGAAGGGCTTTGTGCTGCGACAGGAGACCAATTTCCCGGATCAGCCGGGCACCACGCTGACGTTTCATCCTGAGAAGCCGACTCAACTGGCGATCCGGCTACGGATACCGGAGTGGCTGGCAGCCACGCCAACGGTCAAAGTGAACGGCAAGGTTCTCGACGCGTCTTCGAACCCCGGTAGTTATTTGACGATCACTCGAACGTGGAAAAAAGGAGACCGTATCGAAATGACACTTCCGATGCGACTGCACATCGAGACGATGCCCGACGACAAGACCATGCAAGCCGTGCTCTACGGCCCGGTCGTGTTGGCTGGAGATCTGGGTTCGCAGGGATTGGCCGAAAACATGATTGAAGGGCCAAACGCTCCGAGGCTCCGCCAATCTCCGTTGGACGTTCCCGCGTTTCGAGCTTCGAACGCAGATCCGGAATCGTGGATCAAGCCGGGTGATGGTGCGCTGCGTTTTCAGACAACGGGTCAAGCAAAAGACGTCAGGCTCGGACCGTTGAATAGCTATTTCGATAAACGCTACTCCGTCTATTGGCAAGTTTCGTAAATGCGACCAACATGGAACGCCGAAGTTTTCTCAAGAACATAGCTGCCCTTGGCGCAGGCATGGAATTGGCTCCTGTTGTTTTGTCCGCCGTTTCGGAGACAGAGCATGACCCGGAAGCCATAAACGGCGCCAGCGTCATTTGCGAATTCAAGAACGGTTCGGAAACATGGAAAGTCTATGAGGATTTGCGAACGCGCGACGGAGCGTTTATTTTTGTATCCGCGCGCGGACGGCAACGTGTTTTGAAGAAAAGCGCTGAAGCAACTTTTCCGGAAGCGAATCCTGCTTATCTGGGATTGAAGCTAAGTGACATTGGCACTGCGGGCCCCGACTTGCTGGCCGACAAGTTACTCGCTCACGGCGATCCGAATCCCGACGAGGTGAAATCGGCCGCGCCGCCGCTTGGCTCGACCCCGCCGGAGAATCCCAATGCTCGACTGACCTGGAACAACATTGTCGGCACGAAGGAATGTGCGGACACCATGCCGGTGTTTCCTACCGGCAACACGCGAACCTATCATCCGAATCAATATTTCTCCGAGATCAACACGGAACGGGCGTTTAAGCGGTACGAAGGGTTAGTGGGTGGATGGATGCCCGCGGTTCGCAAGGTTATGCCGCTGGCCGCGAATGCGCATCTGGAACTGATTATTTTTGGAGACGTGGAAGCAAAAGACCGCTTCATTGTGCAGACCTGGCATCGCACGGCCAAGGTGGAAGATGGCAAGATCACGAAGGTGGTTTACGGCTACAGTTACCCGGCATTTCCGCCCATTCGCGAAGATCCAAAACCGGAAGAGTTTTTTCGCGCCCTACTTGTGTTTGCCGAGTATTGGGAGAAGAATCTGGGCGACGTGGCCGCATGTGCCCTGCCCGACCAACCACTGGTTGATATGGCGCGCTATGCGTTTGCTAAAGAATTGATGGTTCGGCCCGGCGGCGTTTATCCGAAGTATGGAGCGGTGGATCGCGATTACTATGGCTCCGAGTACGATGGCTTCCAGGACACCTTTACTAGCGCGGTTTACGTGAATCTGGAATGGGGCCGGTTTGAGCAAGCGCGCCATATCATTGATAACTACTTCACAGACTTCGTGGCCGACAACGGCGCGATCAACATGCGAGGGCCCGAAACGGCTCAATTTGGTTTGACGCTTTCGCTGCTTGCCCGCTATTTCAATTACACGGGCGACGCTACGCTTCTACTGAAGCACCAAGGCAAGATTGAAGCGACGGCTGAAATGCTCGGGGCTATGCATGAAGAAAGCCTCAAACTTCCTAAGAGCGACCCCGGCTACGGTTTGATTCATGGCTGGAGCGAATCGGACGCATGTCTTGCTCCGAAACCGGACACATGGTGGCGCGCTTACTTTGGAAACAGCGCTTTTGTGGCGCGCGGTCTAACGGATCTGGCGCGAGTCTGGCCGCAAATCAAATCGGACAATAGATCGGGGAGTGCAGCGGGCTGGAACAAGAGAGCGCAAATTCTTAAGGAAAGAGTGGCTGAAAGCATCCGCGAGAATACGCGTGGGGACATGCACCCGCCGTACATTGGTCCGCTTCCCGGCGCCAAACTTACGTTTCGCGAATCGATGGAACAGGAGCGGCCAAGCCCGCAGCAATGGCCGCACCGTGCGTACGCCGAACTGCTACAGGCGGACATGCTTCCCGACGATCTAGCCAACACAGTCATCAATTGCATGCGGGCTTACGGAGCGACAACCTTGGGCGTGGTGGCTAACGTGGGCCGCGCGAGCCCACGAGGACGAGCGATTTTGGGATTCATTTCTTATGGCTATGCACAGATGCTTTTGCGGCTAGATCGCGTGGAGGAGTATCTGCTGTTTCTGTATTCGCATCGCTATCACGACCATACCCGCGGCAGTTGGACCGCCGGCGAAGTGGCAGGCATTGGCGGAGGCACGGCAATTTTCTGCATTCCGGCGCAGCACACCATTCCTATGCTTGTACGCTGGATGCTGGTGTTAGAAGATTCCGACGAAGACCGTTTGTATTTTGGCAAAGGCTTGCCGCGCGAGTGGATGGCTTCGGGCGAGGATGTTCGTATCGACGAAGCGCCAACGCGTTGGGGCAGAGTGAAATATAGCACGAAGGCGAACCTCGCTGCAAAGAGCGCAATTGCTCAGGTTGAATTTTCCCAAACGACGATGCCGAAAGAGCTACAGGTGAAATTTCGTTTACCGGTGGCGAATACAATTCAAAGTGCCACTGTCAACGGAAGACCAGCCAGGATTGGAGGGCGCCATCAAGATTGCGTCATTGTGCAAACGGGCGGTGAACGACGTTACTTAGTTGGCGTACAAATCGCCTGATCTTACCAGCTGCCGCGTTCGCCCAGCGCATCTATTAGTCTGGAAAGACGCTCGTAACCGTTTTGCCAGTTGATTTGCACGCCCTTTTCCGCGTCGTCGGAGTCGCCTTTGGAAATCGCTGCGATGATCTTCTGATGCTCGGTGACCGACTTACCTAACTCGCCCAGGATCGCTCCCGAATACAAGCGCCAATAGCGTTCGGTCTGAAGGTGCACGGTCCGGTGTAGGTCAAGCAGCCGCGGACCGGCGCTGGCTCCAACGATGGTGGCGTGAAAATCGCGGTCGAGATCGAAAATACGGTTGGCGTCGCTCTCGCGGCTGCGAGCCATTTCGGCGAGTCCGGCATTGTCGTCTCTCAGTTTCTGGATGATGATGGCACGCGCCGGCGAAGGGAGTGCGGCTGTTAGACGAGCTGCGAGACCCTCCAGATGACCAATGATGGAGTATAGTTCGCCGGCATCTTCTTTCGTAAGCGGAGCCACCAACATGCGGCTCTTACTGCTACTGCGGGCCGATAGGACGTATCCTTCCCGCTGCAGCCAATGCAGCGCGCCGCGAATAGGCGTCCTGCTGAAGCCGAGGCGTTCGGCTAACTCGGCTTCAATGATCCAAGTGCCAGGCGCCAGCTTACCCGTAACAATCATCTCTCTGAGTTTGTTGAAAATGAGGCGTAGGCTGTGACCCCTGTCGGCTTTGAGTCGCTTCTTCACGACTGGACGCTTGAGGGCGGATGTTGACATTCTGTTTAAAACCGATTATCCCTTACAACTACATTTATTGCGGGTCAATTTCACCTCTGAATTTCCACCTCGACTTATAGTCTGGAGTCAGAGGCAGGTTCTCCAAGTCGGCGCGCATCATCTCTATGGGAATGTAGTTCTCTTTCAAAATTGCGTCGTGGAATTGGCGATTTGTCATTTTGCCGGAATCGACCAGTTCCTTATGCAGCGCGTAAAATTGCATGCCGCCCAATAAGTAACCCGCCTGATACAGCACGCCATAGCTGCCGTTAAACGAGCGGCGCACTTCCCCAATGGCATTCGAGCGTTCGAAGCCTACGCGATCAACCAGGAAATTGATGCATTCGTCGGGCGTCATTTTCCCCAGATGAAAACTCAACGAGAAGATGATCCGGGCGCAGCGATGCATGTGCCAGAAAAGCGCGCCGATGCGTTCTGGCGCGTTCTTCTGATACTTCATATCCCAGAACAGTAATTCCCAATACAGAGACCAGCCCTCCGTAACGAACGCGCTACGCCCGAACGCTTGACCACGGTAAGGACGGTGGCGAGCCGCCATGTATCCCTGTAGCTCGTGGCCAGGGATCAATTCATGAAAAACGGTTGCTTTCGAGAAGGGGATGTTGTTCCCGCGCAAGCTCATCAGTTTTTCTTCGTAGCTCATCGCACTGACTGGATAGGAAACCGATATCGTGTCTCCGCCGGTAAAGAACGGGTTCACCAGTTGGCGTTCGGGCGACATCATCTGCATGCGCCAGCTTTCACGCGCTACCGGCGGCACAGTGACCAGATCATGTGCATCAATGAACTGAATCGCATCTAAAGCAAGCTCACGAATCGCCGCCGGCTGTTTTCCCGGCTCGACATACATGTCTTTGACTTTTTCGAGCGCTTTCTTCCAATCGTCCCCGAAACCCATTTCGTTTGACGCGTTCTTCATCTCGCTTTCGCACCAGGCAAATTCTTTGTTGGCGATCGCGATCAATTGTTCCGGCGTATAGGGAATCATTTCGTAATCGAGTTCGCTGATGAGAGCATCGCGCCCGACGGGATTACCGATGATGTCTCCGGTCTCTCCTGGCTGCGGAGTGGCTATCGGCCCAGCGCTTCCCTGCCCCGCTTGCCCACGCCTTCCCCCAGCGCCTGCAGTTTGCTCAGCGCCAGTCTGCGGCCCGACGTTCGCCAGCTTCAGACCGAGGACTCGTTCATTCAGGAAAGCAATATAGCTTTCTAACGCACTCTCGGCTTTTGCATAGTCATCCGCGGCCCACCAGGTGAACTGCGGATCGTAACCGTTGTAAAACGTGTACCACGCGCGTAGATCGTCGCGCAGACCATTCGCCAGAGAAACGGCGGCGGCGGCATGAATCTTGCGTTCCCGAACGGCACTCGGAGCGTTTTCGGAATGGAGCTTATTTTCCACGCTAAGCCGGCAATCATCGATCGCTCTGGTAAGCTTCGACATCTTTTCGGCCGCTTGCCGCGCATCGAGCGGCCGCATGTCCTCTCGAGCAACTTCCAGTTCCATAATGGCGGGGGCAAAAGGCACATATGGGCGGGCGTCGGTATCCTGCTTCTGCTTGATCTCCAGCAAACGCAGTTCGTGCTCCAGCGCGTTGCGAAAGACAATGTACTCGATTTTCCCGGCTTGACTCAGCCCCGCGAATTTGATTTCATGCAGGCGGCCGAGCCAGTCGGTGTAATATTTCTGCATCCGTTTCTGCCGCTCATCCGAGCCCTCTACACTGTAGAAACGCTGCAAACTGAATCGATCGGCGCTGTACCATTCCAGGAGCGGGCGCAGTTCGCTCGTCTCTTCGTGGCCGGGAACCGGGGCCCATGAGTCGTCTGGGGCTGGCGACTTTTCCGCGCTCTGAAGGGCAAATCCTCCGGGCGTAAGAGAAACGATCAATAACACTGAAAGAAATCGCAGGCATCCGGATTTAGACAAAATGTGCTCCTGGGATGGAAATCGTATACGTCATTGTATACAATCACGGAGTGGATAGCGGCCGCAAACTTATTTGGCTATTCGGGCCGATTTTCTGTTGTCTGGCGCCAATTTGGCCGCAGCCCGTTCTCACCGATATTTTTCCGAACCAGGAATACGCCGGGCGGCGCGTTAGAGTCATCCAGGAGATTGGCGACGGCGTGGCAATCCAACAGGGAACCACCGAAAGACCCGGCGAGCAGCCGTTTCGGCAAAGCAATCAGTTCTTCTATCTCACTGGCGTGAGCGAGCCGCGTGCCATCTTACTCATCGATGGCCGCAGCAAAGCGACAACCCTGTTTCTCAATCCGAGAAACGAGAGGCGCGAAAAGCTGATGTTTGGGCCAAACTTGTTTCCCGGCCCCGAGGCTCAGGTGGCGACAGGCATCGACAAGGTCCTTCCGCGAGAGGAGTTCAAGGTGAAGTTGGCCGAGATCGCGCAAGAAAAGCGGACTATTTATACGCCGTTTCGGCCCGAAGTGCTTGGCGAAGCTTCCGCGTACGACACGATCAACCTTGCCCGGAACACGAAGAACGACGAATGGGATGGACGAATTTCTCGCGAGGAGGCGTTTATCGCGCATCTGAAAGCTGCGGCGCCTGAATCGGAGATCAAGGATCTGGATCCCATTCTCGATGAAATGCGCAGCATCAAGAGTGCGCGCGAGATTCAAATCATAAGGCAAGCGACTCGCATTGCGGGACTTGGCATCATTGAAGCCATGCGTGATACTCGGCCCGGTTTGCGTGAGTACGAACTCCAGGCCGATGCCGAGTTCGTCTTCAAGAAATACGGTTCCTATGGTGGTGCCTACTTCGCGTTAATCGCTACCGGCCAGAACACCTTCTACACCCACTATCACAAGGGTACGGGCGTGCTTCAGCCGGGCGATCTTGTGCAGTTTGATTACGCCCCCGATTACAAATACTACGTGTCAGACGTAACGCGCGTGTTCCCGGCCAATGGCAAATTCACCGCCTGGCAACGCGAATATTACAACATCTATTTGCAGCTCTATCAGGCACTGATGACTTCCATTGAAGTACACGCCAAACCTGAGGACGTGATCAAGCATGCCGTGGTGAAGATGGACAGAATCATGAGCGGCTATACCTTCTCAGATCCGAAAATAAAACAGGCCGCCGCACAGTTCGTGGAGCGATTCAGAACAAGCCGGGCTCGGAGTTTGGGGCACAACGTGGGCATGGAGGTGCACGATGTCCCGACTAAGACCGATACTCTTGAACCGGGGCAGGTGTTTACGATTGAACCCGAAATGCAGATTCCGGAGTTACACGTTGGCATACGCCTGGAAGACATGTTGTTGATAACTGAGAGCGGCTATGAGAATCTTTCGGCGTTCGTACCGATCACAGTTAGCGATATCGAGCACACGATGAAAGGCAAAGGCTTGAGCCAGGCACTTTCCAAAACGCACGCAATCATGGCACAGCCTTAGGCGCCTCAAAGTTCGATGGTGGTGGGACGCCCATCGAAGACCAGGTCCTTTTTCGCCGATTCTCCTACAATTTCGACCGCAAATACCCGCTTTGCTCCGAGCGGCATCTTAGACCCGTTGACCAACCGCACGCTCAGCCGCCGGTCTCGATCACGCCATTCCATCGATATCTTTTGATACTGACCCTTACGAAAATCGAACGTGTTTCCATCGTCTTCGTAAAGAACAAACCGCCCGTCCACACCGGGAAACACGTGTAAGCGTGTCGGCTCGTCGACTCTCTCGCCGGAGTACTGTTTGATCGGGCCCAGTGGCAAAATCGTCCCGGCTCTTAGGTACAGCGGTGTCGTTTCGAGTTCCACCTTGCGAGAGATTTCACGGCCGCCAGGCATCTTCTCTTTAGTCCAAAAATCATACCAGTCACCTTTCGGCAAATAGAGTGATCGCGCTGTGGCTCCTTTCTCAACCACCGGAGCAACCAGTAAGTCGCGGCCGAACAGATATTCATCGCCGCGCGCGACTGCTCTGGCATCATCCTGATAATGGAGCCAAAGCGCACGAATCATCGGCAGACCCGTTTCGCACGTTTCCTTCGCGGCCGAATAAATATAGGGAAGCATCTGGTAGCGCAGTTCCAAATACTTCTTGCAAATCGGTTCAATTGAGGGATTGTGAAGGTCGGCGGGTTCGGGGTGGTACGAAGCTGTTTCCGGGTAACCAATCTCGCCCAGCGTCCAACCCCACGGCAAGTGTAAACGCCAATCCCTGCCGTGAGAGCGGAACAACGGATTAAAGGTCGCGAACTGGAACCAGCGAGCAAATAACTCGCCCGTGTACTCTTCGGTTGGGATGAAACCACCGATATCCGTGCCCCAGTATGGAATGCCGCTCAAGCCGGCATTGATGCCCACCGAAACATGTGTCTTCAACGTTTCCCAACGCGACAAAACATCGCCCGACCACAAGAACGCGCCAAACCGCTGCATTCCCGCGTAGGCGTTTC
The DNA here is from genome assembly GCA_963771405.1 of Bryobacterales bacterium. Classification (GTDB taxonomy): domain Bacteria; phylum Acidobacteriota; class Terriglobia; order Bryobacterales; family Bryobacteraceae; genus Bog-105. Next base: position 11,285 of record CAVYUL010000120.1, on the reverse strand, counting down.
GATGCAGGGCGTAAACCCGTTGGTTGGGCCGGTACATTTGTGTACCTTCGAAATACATTCGATTGCGCGCCAGTCTTGATGGTGCGTCCAAACCGTCACCCTGATCCGGCCACCAGCCATCAATGCCCACGTCGAGCAACTGCTTATGCACTGGCCAATAGCAGCTCACTTGCCGGTCTGGCGGCCAATGTTTATCGGCCGTGCGGCCACTGGGCAGAGGCTGAGCGGTGCACGCATCACTCACACTGCCGGTGAGTTTATGTCCTTCCAAGACCACGTGAAGCACAACCTTGAAGTGATCTTTCTGCAGATCCTGAATCGCCTGCGCCGGGTTAGGAAACGCTTTGTTGTTCCAACTGAACTCACCGTTGTCGGTGTTCCATCCATTGGGGCAGAATCCGCTGCCCAAATAAATCATGGCATCGCAGGGCAATTTCTTTTCGCGAAACAGCTTGGCTTCCGCCAGAATCTCTTCCGGCGGCCCCAATGTTCTATGCGATTGCTGGTATCCAAAAGACCACAGGGGAACCATCTCTGGAAACCCAGTGATCTTCGCGTACTCCGTCATGATGCTCTCGGCATCGTTGCTGCCAATCACAAAGACATCCAACGGCAGCGCTCCATCGGCATCGGGCTGGAACACACCTTGATTTGACGTTAGGTCGAAGGTACCAAGCGGTCGGTGGATGTAAATGGCCCAGCCTGAAGCGCCCACCGCCAATTGAATCGGCACACGCGCTCCGTGAGTGCCTAAATGGAAAGCGCCTTGTCCGCTGCCCATCTTGTCAACCGATCCACGACGATCAAACTGCTGGCCACCTTGTCCGAGGCCCAGAACAGGCCCGTCACCCAACTCAAAGCTGAGGCTCCCATTGGTTGCATCGCACTTCAACTCCTGCACCAGGCGGCCCTTCTTTGTCTCCACGCGAAAGGTCAAGGGATTCGGACTCAGCGATACGTGCAAGTCTCCGCATTTAACCGTCCGTTTTGCGCCAAGCCTCCGCAGCGTAATCGCGGGCTTCCCTTGCAAAGGGTTTACCGGTGCTCCATCGTCGTGAATTTCATCGGCGACGCCACCTTGCAAACGCCGAATCCTAAGCCGCATAGTTTCGGAACTGAATGGGATGAGTTGGACCTCCACAGGTTGACCAGCAAGCCGAATCTCTTCGGTCGCGTTTTCGGCGCGGCCCCACGAACTCGCCGCTGCCGAAGCGACGATTGCGGCGCTTCTCAGAACACGCCGTCTGCTGATCTGTTCCTTCACTCTGATCTCCTGATCCTCCCGCACCCCGCTGGGTCAGAAGGCGTAATTTGGGCCCGATTGCCGTTCAGCCTCTCGAAAACTGCCAAATACTTTTGCTCGTGCTCGGAATGCTTTTCAGAAATCGCGGTACTCGCTCGATTAATCAGTACGTTTAGCGATGGCCAATCGCCAGTTACTGGATCAATCATCGTTGCTTCGCCTGATTGTCCGAGATATACAATTGTTAGAGCCGCCGCTGCAACTTGCGCGGAAAGCTTCTGGGCGTCATTGCCGGAGCTTGAGTCTTTCAGCCAATCGTGCAATGCGTTAAAGTGAGCCGGCACGAAACGTGATCCATCTGCACCAACCAAATAGAGCTTCTCACCAAATAGAGCTGTCCAGTCGCTCTCGTGGCTCTCCAAAATGGTTTTAGCTCGCTTCGTTTCCCAGTACTGTGGGTCTCTAAAATTCTTGCTGTTGATGATGCACACAGCGGCGAAATCAAGGGCTGGTATGTCGTAGCCATCTTTCAGCGCGAGTTCGTAAGAGGAAGCCGTCGTCTTTACTTCGCTGTCCGCCACATTCGCCGGCTTTGTTTCGAGCCGTTTTCCTTTTCCAGCCTCGGGTGTCAGCGAATAATTCGTGTTTCCGTTGGCGGTATCTGCGTTTAGATCGAAGAAGAACTTGCCATTTGCATCGCTCGTAGCATGCATGGCCGAGCCGCCATTTATCGAGAGCTTGTATCCACCAAGGCCAGTTTCCCCGACGCTCAGGCGGCCATCGTGGTTCCTGTCAAAAAAGACCGTCCCGCTCACCTTTGCCGTCAAACACCCCGGAAGGCGGAATCCCCCGATCCTGGTGCTATAGCTCGTCGATTTCTCTTTCAGATAGTCGCCGACGTACCAGAAAGTGCAGTCATCGCTCGGGTCCATTGCGGTTGTCGTGTAATCTTCCCAGCGCAGCGTGTTCGTTTGTGAGGCATGTCCCTCGGCCAAGGTTGTCTCATGCAAGGGCAATTCTCCCAACGGATCGTTAGCCAGCCGTGCTGCAAAACGCTGACCGGCAAAATTCGGCGCGCCCCCGAAAGAATATCCAATGCCAATTCCCCCCTTCTTATCCAAGCCGATGCTTCCCATCCATCGATAAAAGCCGTCGGGCGCATACGTTCCTTGCTGATAGAGCGTCACCTTGCGCGCCTTGTCCAGGCGGAATTCATACCAGCGGACGCCACCCCCCGCTGTCGACGTGTTCACGGAATGGACTGCAACAATTGCTTCACGGTCGCCGAAGTTTCGGTACACCACTCTCTGCATGATCTTGTCGCCCTGCGCATCTAAATGAGTCTCCGTGCCGGGCTGCGAAACACACTTGGTCAGTTGACCGCCGCACAGATAAGAATACGGAGCAACTTTGACCGCTGCCGGTTCACTCAGCTTAGTATTTGCAGGCGTATTCCAATCCACGTGAAATTGCCAGACGTAAATCACATCATCGCTGAGTTTGTTGTGCAGTTGAGTGCCACCCGCGGCCATAACGATGTTCGGCGTTCCGGCGGGGGGCAGCCTCTGACCGTCAAGATCGGCGTTATTCAGAAAGTTCACGCCGTCCACAATCACGCACTGCTCGATAGCCGCTTCGCCCGCCAACATCTTGGTCCGATCCGCCACGCAAACATGCTTTTGAATGACCGTATCGCCAGTGCTGGTAGGGATGTAATAGCCATCGGGCCAGATCGCCGGCCTTGGATAGTCTGGAAACAAGGGTCGTTTGAACTCGTATCTGTGATAAGGCCCGAGTGGATCAGATCCCACGCTGACGGCGTAACACATTGAATACGGTCCCTTGGGGTCATCGGGAGGCCGCTTAAAAATCGGGAGCACGTAAAGCCATCGGTCGGCCAATTGGTCGTAGCGAACAACCGCGTCGCCGCTCACCCGCTGCTCACATTGGCCTCCAAAATCGGCGAATATCTTGTTCGTCACCACCGGCCCATAGAGCACCTCGCCGGTCTTCGGAAATTTGGAGCCCCTCTTTGTGAACACAGCCATCCGCGAGTTCACGATTTGCACAATATGATTCGGACCAACGGCCAGGGAGTTATCGGAGGGGTTTCGCAACGAAGCAGTGCCTTGCGGTCCGGTAAAACCGAATCCCAAACCATCGAAACTTGCGATCAAGGCAGCGCGCGGCCGTGTGCCTTGCTGCAATTGTTCAACCGCCGAGCGCAGGACACGATCACCAGTGGATAGCCCTGTCTGATCGTTCGCTTGATTCTCTTCTTCAAATCTTTCCGGCGACAGGCCACAGTCGGCACCCTCACACTCGCCCTCGGAACCTGGATTCCAATCGACCCGCAAGGCAATCAGTGAACCTGAGGAGGTATCAAAATGCGCCGCCGGGTTGACTTGGCTGGCGGTCTTCGCCGGTTGCGGCCGATGAGCGTAAAACGCGATGCCAGCGGCGGCAATGGCAAACAAGACGGCTGCGCGGATAGTGCTCAATATTGTATACAATACAACAAAACAGCGGCACGGTGTATATTCGTCGTCGCGGAGGAAGCTGCGCGTTCCCTTTCGCCCACAGCAGTTCTCTGATGCGACGCGCGCTGGGTGGCTGGGAATTTGGAGGAGTGATGGTGTTGCAACCCGACTTGCCTTTTACTGTCTACACCAGCGCGCCGTTTCTACCAGTTTTCAATTCGAGTGGCCAAGTGATTGGAAACACCGGAGGGGATTACAACGCAGATGGATTCAATTACGAAGTACCGAATGCCCCTCATTTGGAAACCACCTCGGCGGTCAATCGAAAAGCGATTTCCTCAACGGCCTGTTCCCGGCGTCCGCCTTCCCTGCGCCCCCTTTAGGGCAGGAAGGAAATCTTGGACGCAATACTTTTGATCAGCCGGGGTTGAACAACGTGGATCTTACTTTAACCCGGAACATCAGCACGAAATGGTTCTTCGGCGAAGCGCTGCATTTGCAGTTGCAGTTGCAGGCGGAGGTTTATAACTTATTCAATCGCGTCAACCTCACCAGCGTCGATTCAGATCTGTCGTCGTCATTATTTGGCCACGCAACGAGTCAGTCGCCGGCGCGAAGTCTTCAACTGCACATTCGCGCCAGCTTTTAGTCTCCCAGCCAGGATCTGAGAATTGCGTTCTGTGATGAGCCGACGCTCAAGTGGAAAGTGCTCTTTTGATTGTGCGAAACCACAACAGTGATGTTACTTTCGCCTTCGGGCCGACGCACGCGTAACGTGATGGACTCACCGGCAGGCTTACTGGAAATCGCACCGTATAGAGCACCAGGGGTCGCCGGTGTTTCGTCGATAGCGACGATACGATCGCCACGCCGCAGGCCGGACTGGGCAGCGGCAGAGCCGGGAACGAAATCAGTTACTACCAGCCGGACCTTGGGCGGACCGTTCCGTGGACGACCGGTTTCGGTGAGTTCGTTGGGTGGAATTTCCTCGGTATCCGTGTCGAGGCCGACAAAGCCGCCTGGCGATTCCTCGGTCGTAACATCCAGTTTGAGTCCGGCAATCGCGAAATAGCCGGCGTAATCCACTTCGGCCGTGGTGGCGGCATCAGAGAAGATCTCGTCCAGGGCGCCACCGGCCGCCCGCTCGCATGTGGCGCGAAATTCCGCATCGGTGAAACCGCGTTTTTTCTGCCGATAGTAAATGCGATAAAGGGAGCGCATCACATCATCCAGGGAATTGCGATTTCCGCTCTTACCTCGAATGGCGAGATCCAGCATGGCTCCGAGCATTGCGCCGTTGTTGTAGTAAGAAATGGTCGTGTTGCGGTCGCCCGCCACGCCCGAACCAGTGTCCCAGGTGTTCCAACTGGATTCCGTCGCGGATTGATAGCGGCGGCCTGGCGCGTTTTCAAAAACTCCAATAGCGGCGCTGAGTTTAACCAGGTAATCGCTCCGGCTCATCAAGCCGGCGCGAACAAGAATCAAGTCTTCGTAATAGACCGACAAACCTTCCGAAACCCAGAGCATGCGGGTCAGGTTCTCCTGACTGTAATTGAACGGCCCGAGCGCCAATGGGCGAATGCGCTTCACATTGAAATTGTGGAAGTACTCATGAGAAATGAAGCTCAACCAGCGAAGGTAGCCTTCGGGTGTCGTCAGGCTGTCGCCGTTGAATTGATTCGCGGAAGAATTGGCATGCTCGATTCCGCCCACACCGTGGCCCATCATGAGAAATGTGTAATGGCTGTAGGGCACGTCACCCATCAATTCAGTCGCTGCCGTCACAATCTTCTTCAAGTCGGCGATGATCTTGGCGCGGTCAACCGTCGAAGGGACATTCTCAATGGCAACATCATGCTCGACACCGGCTACTTCAAACCGCAGCCGCTCATGATTGCCGAGCAAGATGGGTGAATCGTAGAGTATGTCAAAGCTGGCGGCGCTGAAATTGCCAGGGGAATTCGGCACCGGATCGAGGCCGGTAGAGATGTTCTTCCAATCGCGCGGTAGATCGATGTGGAGAGAAAGCGGATGCGCCAATTCGCCCTCCGGGTATAAGAACGCCGCGGCGGGCGAGAGAAAGGCGCGGTCTTCGCCTAAATACGAATTGGCGGGGAAGATGGTGTTGGCGAAGATGTCATACGCCAAGATGACAACGGGTGCGCCGTCGGTGGCCACGCGCCAGGTGTTCGTCGTGACTTTCTCCCAGGGCAATGAGTGTCCAGCAGTATCCTCAGCGCGGAAGTCAGATATATTCCGCCAGTAATTGCCCATACCGTAATAACCTGGCGACCATTGCGGCAATGTGAAGTCGCGCAGATTACCCGTGAGGTTTTCACAGCGAAGAACGACGTGGAAGATATGATCGACACGATGCGGCATTGATACCCGGAATGAGAAATCTTCAGCGCAGAAGCCGGCTCGGGCTGTTATGCCCGCGGCGAACAGGGCACAGACGAGAAGACGGATTCGGTGCTTTGATCGAGCCAATTTAACGACTCACCGCGGTTACGGTAATCTGCGAAGGATATTGCTGCGAGTGATGGATTGCATTATGCGCCACGACGCCGGCCGCCTCATCATAATTGTTACCACCGGTGTTGAGGTTACGGTCGAAGCGTGGGAAGTTGCTGCTTGAGATCTCGATTCGGATGCGATGGCCGGGCGCAAAGAAGTTGCTGGTAGTCATAGGCTGCAGCGTGAGTTTGTAGACTTTGTCCTTCTCCATCCAGGCCAGCGGATTTTCGTAACCGTTGCGATAGCGCGCGCGTTGAATGGTTTCGTCGAGGTTGTACGCCCTGCCGTCGGGGTAAACATCGATCAGTTTGATGGTGAAATCGGTATCTTTGGCATCAGACGAAACGTAGAGCGTCGCATCAATCGGCCCGCTCAGTTCGAGACCATCTTTCAATGGCTCGGTGGAGTAAACCAGAATGTCTGCCCGTGCTTCCATTTTGCGCTGATCGAAGGCGCCGCCAGTGACGGCGGTGCCGGTGCAACAGACATTGCCGCCGTAAGAGGGCACTGGGTTCATCGGGTCGTAGGTGAAGGCGTCGGGCAAGTCAGTTTCCGAAAGATGGGGGACAAGTGCGCCATCGCCGTTTAAGCTGTTCGCTTTGCCCCCACTGCTCAGATAGAACGTCACCGAGTGCGCGCCTTCGGGTGGCCAGGTATTGGCGGTTTGCCACTTGTTCAGCCCCATGGTGAAATAACGGACCTTGGGTTGCTTTTCCAGGAAATCGGTCTTTTCGCCTTTGAGGAAAGTATCGAACCAGCCATAGGTCAGCGCATCGTAATCCAAACGAGCGTCACCCATGCTGCGCTCTCCGACCACAGTGTCTTCTGTGGCGCGCTTGTAGCTGCAATGGAGCGTCGGCGCAATCACAGCGTACTGCTCGCTGCCAATTTCCGGACGCGCCGTTCTGCGAACGTAGTTATAAGCCGCCAAATTCGGACCCACTGAGACGTCATACCAGGACATGAACCAAAGCCCGGGCACATTGATTGGCTTGTCGTCGTGCCACAATCCGCCGCGATACCAGGCCGGATCATTGGGTTGCCGTTTGATCATAGCGCCGCCAGTAGAGACTTCAGCGCGGTCGGCAAAAATGCCATGCGGTCCGTCCACAGCTTTGAGAATGTCTTGCTCCGGCAGATGAGTGAGCGCTTTTGACCAATCCACAGGGGGCATTTGGGGGGCGAGGTCGAACATCTTGGATGCTCGAATCAGATCCTCTTGCGTGGTATTGGGCGGAAACATGGGACGCACTTGGTTCTGCTCGCCGTAAATCCATGAGGCGAAGAGCATCTGCACAGCACCGCCGCGGTACCAGTTGCCCTGTTCATAATAGGGCCCGACGCGGCCGACACCGGCGCCGAAACCTTCGGGAATCATAGCCGCGAACGCTGGATGATTCAGAGCGGCGACGCCAAGCTGCCATTCCGCAGTGGAGGAGCACCCGATCGTGCCAACCTTGCCCGTCGACCAAGGCTGGCTGGACATCCAAGTCAGTTCATCCTCGCCGTCGGAGAGTGGGGCGCCGAGAATATCGTATATTCCCTCAGAGAAGAAATGCCCGCGCTCGTTGATCTCCACGTAGGCGTAGCCGCGCTTGACGGCATCCAGTTCGGCAGACATGTCGCGGGGCGCTCCCAGTTTGACGTCCCAGAAGTTGAAATTGTAGGGCGTGCGAACAAAGATGATGGGATATTTTTTTGATGCGTCCTTCGGGCGATACACATCCACCGCCATTCGTTTGCCGTCGCGCATGGGGATCATAAGCTTCCGGTCGACGATGGCAACCGATTCCAGTTCTTTCTCAATCTGGTTCCGTTTTGCGATTAATTGAGCATCGGGCGCTTGCTGTTGCGCCCAAATTTCGGCGGCGAAAAAGCCTATAAGAACGAGCAATCGTAAAGCTTGCATTCACACATCGTACAATGGCTAGCCGGCTTGGAGGGGCCCCAATTTACGGCTTGCCGCGCCGCTTTTGAATCCAGGCACCGTGCCCTGCGAGCAGGAAGCCGAGTAGCAGTAAAGAACCGGCGCCGGGTTCGGGCGCAGCGGCTTTTGGCGTGTAAGTGTACAGCGCTTCGATGAAACCGGAAACCTGAAATTGGCTGAACAAAACGGGGCTCGGGCCGGTCACCGAAGGCCCGTCAGGTAACTGCGTCAAGAGGTAGTCTTCAAAGGCATTGAGATTCAGCGGCAAGATGGGATTGGGGCTCGAAAAGAGACTGGTGTAAATGGGCGACACTCCGATTGCAGCGAAAAGAGGAGCGATGGTAGTAACATCGCCAATTGCTGCAGGCACCAGAACCGCCGCACCGTTCGCCGTGCCGAGGTTTTGCGCGGCAATGAGGTTACCCCGCAACGTCATGAAAATTTGCGTGGTGCTGTTGGCTGAAAGGGAAAGCGGAATGGGGACGAGCCCTTCGAGCGGAATGAACATCTCGGCAGTGTTCAGTACGGAGGAATCGGTTGAGACCGTCAAACCGAATGTCAGTTGCACATTCGTGAGTGTTCCTAAGTTGGGGTTGAACGAGCTGAGAGACAGGATCAACGGAAATGTGTTCGCGACTCCGGTAATGGGATACGGAACATTCGCCACATCGGCAGTTTCGGTAATGATATTCGCTCTGCCGATGGAGGCACAGGCGCAAAGCAAAACCAGGGAAGAAAAAATGCCGAGTCGGAGCGAAGGATTTCCTCTCATGATTCGGCAAGTTTATCGAATTTATTTGAGCGTCCGGGTGCGCTTAAGGCGCGTTGGGTGCTGTGATTTCTGCTTCCCTTGAGAGTTGGGTATTGATTTCCCGATTCTGCTTTTGAATCTGTTGATATTGGCGCATGGCTTCGTCCGCCAACTGGGTGCGTTCAGCGGCACGGGCACAGCGGGCCAGAGCGTAATGCAGGCTGCCATCGTCATCAAGAGAAAGTGCTTTTTGCAAATGCGGGATTGCTTCTTCGTTCCGGCCCAGGGCAACTAGAGCTTCGCCCAAAGCGGCTTGAGCGGGAAGAAAACCGGACGTTGCCTTCACCGCGCTATCTAAATAGGGCAAAGCTTTTTCCGGCTGCTCCGTGCGAAGCAAGCTTGCGCCGAGCAGGAAACTGAGATCGGGCGCGTTGGGTTCGAGCGTGAGTAAGTCGGTGGCTAACGGGATGACCGATTGATAATCTTTGGCATCGAAGAGCGCCGCCGTCTGTTCCCGCTTCAGTTTCGGGTCGTTGGGAGAAAGCTTTACGGCGGAAGCCCACTCATTGGCCGCCTCCATGAGCTGGCGATGGTCATGAAAGGTTTGTGCCTTGAGGGTGTGGATCTCCACCGATTCGGGCAATTGGTTCAGGTGCTCGAAGGCAAGGCCGGCCAAGCCGTTATAGGCTTTGGTGAGCCAAAAAAGAGTGGCGGGTGACGGAGACGGCGCAACGTTTTGGGTTGCCTCCAAGAGGTGGCCTGCGAGGAACGAACAACCAGCCGGTTCTACTTTGCAATCCGGCGAGGGCAGCGCGTTTTCGCGCCGCTGCTCAAGAGCAGCCCAATCGGCGTGATCGGTTTGCCGGTAGACCATGGCAATGCCGGAATGAATGCCCGGCAAATCGGGCAGCAACTTCTGTGCTTCGCGATAGAAGAAGAAGGCGCTGCGAAATTGACGGCGATCAAGGCGCGAATCAGCCAGGAGCTCAGCCACGTAAGCCGATTGAGGCGCCGTTTTGTTTAGCCGGTCGAAGCTGGCGGCGGCGAGGGATTCGTATGCTTTGCCCAAGCCGTACCAAGCCCGCGGGTCGGAATCGCTTTGGACGGTGATTTGGCGATAGTGATTGGCAGCATCGGCAAACCGGTTATCGGCCAGTTCGGCATCTGCCAGCATTCCAAGCGCATTGCGGTCGTCCGGCTGCAAGGCGAGCAATTTATGCAAGGGGGCGATGGCTTCACGACTGCGGTTCAATTGCATGAGAGCCATGGAATACGTGGTCAGAGCGGGAATATTATCGGGCTGGGCCCTTAAGACGATCTGGAAGTTGGGAAGCGAGCGCACATGTTGCCCGGCCATCTCTTCGGCGAGAGCCAGATCAAGAATCAATCCAACATTGCCGGGAACGGACTTTACCAGCCGCTCATAAACCGGAACAGCATCGGTGTAACGCTGTGCTGCCATGAGTTCGCGAGCATGACGGGAATCGGCGGCCAAACGGTCGCCGGCTTGGGGAAAAACCAGAGCGGGAAAAAGAAAAAGCCCAGCGCCAAACCAGAAAAGCTTTTTCCTGTTTGGCGCTGGGCGATGATTCACGTTCTTAGAATGACAGACGCGCTCCAAAACGAATCTGGCGTTCACCGAAGGAACTGGTAATCTGCCCGAAAGTACTATCGTTCACGTAGGTATCCGGATTGCCGAAGTGGGTTGTGTTCGGCAGGTTATAGAATTCTGAGCGGAACTCGAACTTCGCTTTCTCTTTGATGGCGAATTCGCGAGAGATGCTCATATTGGTATTCCATACGCCGGGACCTGTAAGGATGTTGCGTCCCGAAGTACCGTAGCGAACAGCGTTGGCCGGTAGAGGAGCGAAGGCGGCCGGATTGAAGTAGGGGTTGCCGTTGATCCCTCCGAGTATTTGCACATTCGGAAGGACTTGATCCGCAGTCTGCGTCTCGTCAGGGGCGTTTAAGCTGGTTCCATCAGCGCCAATGGTCAATGGGTTTCCGGTGTAGCAAGATTCAATTCCAGCAAAGCGCCAGCCGCCAACGATCTGCGCGATGACGCCGCTGTTAAAGTAGGCTTTGCCTTTGCCAACAGGCAGTTCGTAGACCCAGCCCAGTTGAAACACTTGGGTCCGGTTGAATCCGGCGGTGGCCCGATTACGCGGGAACGCCGAACCGAACCAAGAGGTTTGAGCCCAGCCATCGTCATCGGTGAAATCGATTGCGTGGGACCAAGTGTACGCTCCTTTGAGCATGAGCCCCTTGGAGAATTGCCGGTTGAGGGCAACCTGTAATGAATTGTATTCGGAGCTGAGGTAGCCAGCAAGACCAACTGAACGAAAGGCAGCATGTAACAAAACACAT
>CAVYUL010000119.1:0-173251 GCA_963771405.1 Bryobacterales bacterium | reverse complement strand
GCCATGTACTGCTGACCTACTCGTTCAGACTACGTATTGCTGAACGGAAACCGATCCGCTCGTCCGAGGCCGCAAGCCTTCCAGTATTTCGAGCGTCGTCGTTTTGCCCGCGCCGTTCGGTCCCAGCAAGCCGTAAACTTCGCCCGCTTTGACTTCGAGACTGATCCCGCGTACGGCTTCCACATCGCCGTAAGATTTATGAAGATTTTCGACTGCAATACAAGTGCTGCCGCTCATTCTTGACTATGGTAGCGATTCGCCCCGCGTGAGATCTTCCAAAGTCTCGCGGCTGCGCGCCACATGTACTTGTTCGCCGTCGATCAAAAGCTCGCAAGGCCGTGGCCGCGAGTTGTAATTCGACGACAAAACAAAGCCATAAGCCCCCGCTGTTTTCAACGCGATCAGGTCGCCGGGCTTCAGGGCAGGGAGGCTCCGGTTTCGGGCAAAAAAATCGCCCGTCTCACACACGGGCCCAACCACATCCGCCACAATAGCGCCGCCGGGCATCTCGATGACCGGCAGGATTTCGTGATGTGCTTGGTAAAGAGCGGGCCGCAGAAGATCGTTCATCGCGCCATCGACGATGACAAACGTTTTCTCACCGTTCTGTTTGATCAGCAGCACGCGCGTGAGCAGAATGCCGGCTTCTGCCACAATCGAGCGCCCCGGCTCCAGCATGAGAGTCAGGTCGAGCGACGCCAGTTTAGGCCGCAAGCGACCAATAAAATCGCCAATTCTCGGGCTTTGATCATCCGCCCGGTATTTCACTCCGAGCCCCCCGCCCAGGTCGAGAAAGCGGATCGGAAACCCAGAGTTTCTCAGCTTCGCAGCCAGAGCGAGCGTCTTATCCGCAGCTTCGAGCAGTGGATCGATCTCTAAGAGCTGCGACCCGATGTGGCAGCTCACGCCTTCCGCGACGATGCCGGGCAGTTTCGCCGCCCGTTGATAGATGCCCGCCGCCGCCGCGATATCCACACCGAACTTGTGCTCGCGCAAGCCAGTCGATATATATGGGTGCGTCTTAGCATCCACATCCGGATTAACCCGGAGCGCAATCGATGCCGTCCGTTGCCGGGCCGAGGCAATTTGTGAGATGAGCGCAATCTCATCTTCCGATTCGCAGTTGAAACTGTGAATCCCCTTTTCGAGCGCGAATTCGATTTCCGGCGCCGTCTTGCCAACGCCCGAGAAAACAACCGCAGCAGGATCGCCGCCCGCCTTGAGCACGCGATGCAACTCCCCGCCAGAGACAATATCGAACCCCGCGCCCATCCGCGCCAGCGTCGCCAAAACGGCTAGGTTCGAATTTGCCTTGACCGCAAAGCAGACCCGATGCGCCGTGCCTTCAAGCGCCTGCTGATATTCTTGCCAGCGTTCGAGAATCGTGTTTTTTGAATAGACATAAGCGGGCGTGCCGTATTGCCCGGCCAGAGTCTGAAGGTCCACTTGCTCGCAATGGAGTTGAGCTTTTACATACTGAAACATTAAATTTAGAGAACACGCAGCGCAATTACGGTTTGATCGTCTGTAATCGATGTAGCGCCGCGGAAGTGATCGAGTTCTGCAAAGTATTTTTCGGCAATCTGCTGCGGTGGGTGTTGGTGGTTGGCCTTCAATACTTTCTCGACCCTCGCCCGCCCATAAGTCTCAATGTCCTTTTCATTGGCACTGGCTTCGTCGAGTGACCCGGCTTCTTTGGCAAGTTGGTCTTCAACGCCGTCTGAACAAAGCAGCAGAAGATCTTGCGGCTTAGCCTCAATAGTGACCTGATCGTATTGCTGATCTTCGAGTAGCCCGATCGGCACGCCTTCGGACACCACATCAAGAAATCGGCCGCCCCGATAAAGGATCGGGGGCACCGTGCCCGCGCTCACCACGTTGAATGTCCGGGTCTTCGAGGCCCAGGTGATGAGCGAAAGCGTCGCATATTGCGCATCCACCTTACGTTCGAGGAGCGCCTCGTTCAGCGCCTTCATCAGCTCCGACGGGCTTCTGCGCCGGGGTGCGAGAATCCGCAGCAAACCGGAGATCAGCGCAGCGTACAGAGCCGCCGCCGCTCCTTTGCCGCTGACGTCGCCAAAAGCGATCAGCGTATAGTCGCTGCTGTATTCAAAGAAATCGTAAAAATCGCCGCTGATTTGCCGCGCCGGCCGCGTCTTGATGCCAACATCGAGGCCTGCAATATCCGATACCGTTCGCGGTATCAAAATGGATTGCAGCTTGAACGCCGCATGCAGATCTTGTTCGAGGCGCTGCTCGCGCTGCCCCAATTCTCCGTAGAGTCGGGCGTTTTCAACCGAGGTCGCAATCTGCGGCGCAAGCAACGATAGCGCCCTCACATGGTCTTCGGTAAAGAACGAATAGCGGGAACTCTCCAAATCCATCACGCCGATGACCCGGTCGTGCAAGACAAGCGGAACAGCGACTTCAGACCGCACGTCCGATTCACTCTGAATGTACCGGGGATCTTTGGTGACATCCCCTACCAGAACCACCTGCCGCGAGAGCGCCGCAGCGCCCGTGATCCCCTTGCCTAAAGGCACATTTTGCGTGGTTGCTTCCTTGTCATACCGCTGGCTGAAGCGGCAGCGCAGCAGCTTTTGCTGCTCATCCACCAGAAAGATGCTGAACGAGTCGTAGTTCATCAACGCCCGAATCGTGACCGCAATCTTTGTCAACAGTTCGTCAATTTCAAGAATCGAGCTGAACTCGCGCGAGAGATGCGCCAGCACACGCAGAGTGCGGTTCTGCCGTTCCACGCGCCGGTAGAGCCGCGCGTTGTCAATGGCGGTCGCCACCCGGCTGGCAATCAGCACCAGCAACGAGCGATGTTGCTCTGAAAACGCATGCGGCCGAATTGATTGCAAATCGATTACGCCCACCAGCTTGCTACGCACCAGCATGGGCACCGCCAATTCCGATCGCACGGCATCAAGCGCGTTCAGATAGCGCGCATCGGTGCGCACATCGTGAACCAGCACCGGCTGCCTGTTGTTCGCCGCAGTGCCGGTGAGCCCTTCGCCCAGCGGAATCGTCAGACTTTTCGCCACCTCGTCCCGATGCCCGATCGAATACCGCATCCGCAAAGTCCGTGTCTTCTCGTTATAGAGCAAAATGGCGAATAGATCGTGCGGTACAACGTCTTTGACGATCTCGGCGACGTTGGCGAGCAGCCGGTCCAGGTCGAGCGTCTCGGCCGTGACCGCGCTCACCTCCAAGAGAAAATCGAGAAGTTCGGCGCGCTCCCGGAACCGAACTTGCAGTTTGGGCGTTTGCTTCATCTAATATGCGCCCGGTGTAGTTGGTGTTGCTGTGCTGCCTGCAAACTCACGCAGAATTTGAACGCCCGAACTGGTTCCAATGCGCGTGGCGCCCGCGGTCACCATGCGCCGCACAGCATCAAGCGAACGAATGCCGCCCGAAGCTTTCACGCCCATCGCTGGGCCCACGGTTTGCCGCATTAAGCGGATATCGTCTTCGGTTGCGCCCGCGGTCGAAAAACCGGTAGATGTTTTGACAAAGTCCGCTTTCGCCTCCAAGGCAAGGCGGCAGGCGGTGCGCTTCTGCTCGTCATTCAGCAGGCACGTTTCGAGAATCACTTTCAGCAGCGCTTTGCCGGTATGGGCAATCTGGGCAAGCTCGGCAATTTCATCTTTCACCACCGCCAGGTCGCCTGACCGCAGCGCGCCGATGTTCTGCACCATATCGATCTCCGTCGCGCCTTCCGCCAAGGCGAGCCGCGCTTCTGCAGTCTTCACCGCAGTGCGATTCGCACCCAGAGGAAATCCGATAACCGTGCAGACCCGCACGCTCGCCGATCCGAGCGTCGCGCGCGCCAAACGCACCCAGTGGGGATTCACGCACACCGAGCAGAAGCCGTGCTCAGCAGACTCGCGGGAGAGACGGACAACGTCTTCGCCGCTGGCTTCCGGTTTTAACAGCGTTTGGTCAATCAGTTTGGCGATGGATTCCGCGCTCGCCAGATGCTCTTCTTGCGTCACTTTCGGAGATCAAAAATCGAGGAAATTCATGGGCCGTTTTGGCCCACGTGCGTTCAACTATAACATGCGGAGATAGGCCAGCATAGAATCAAGGGCGAAGGTGAATGCGATGAAACGACGTAGTTTTCTGCCCGCCGCCGCGGGCGCCGTCTTGGCGTTCGGCGCACAAGATTCCCCGAAACCCACCACTGGGCGGTTGAAGCAAGGCGTCACCATGGGCGTGTTTCGAAGTAAACAACAGATGTCTCTGGACGACATGTGCCGCGAAGCCGCAAAGCTGGGTATCTATGGTTTTGATCTCATCAAACCCGAGGATTGGCCCACCTTGAAAAAGTACGGGCTCGTTCCTACCATGCTGCCGCCACCTTATGGGGGCACCATTCCAGACGGCATCAATCAAATCGAAAACCATGAGCGGATTGAGAAAAGCATTCGCGAGGCGATCAATATTGCCGCTGCCGGCGGCTGCCCGAACGTGATTACACTGTCCGGCAACCGGCGCGGCATGCCGGATCAAGTCGGCGCCGATAACAGTGTGACCTTTTTAAATACGGTCAAGGCCCAAGCGGAAGACAAAGGTGTCACCATCTGTCTTGAGTTACTCAACAGCAAAGTGAACCACAAAGATTACATGTGCGATCACACTGCCTGGGGCGTCGACGTAATGAAGCGCGTCAACTCCCCGCGCGTAAAACTTTTGTATGACATCTACCATATGCAGATTATGGAAGGCGATATTGTGCGCACGATTCGCGACAATTTCCAATATCTGGCCCATTTTCATACCGGCGGTAACCCGGGCCGCCACGAAATCAATCAGACTCAGGAACTGAATTATCACGTGGTTGCGAAGGCCATTGCAGACCTCGGTTTTACGGGCGTGATTTCGCACGAATACACGCCGGTCAACGACCCCATCACTTCGCTCGCCGAAGCAGTCCAGATTTGCACTGTGTGATCAAGCCGTTAATACGTGCTATTCTGACGCCAGCCACCGATTCAATTTCTATGCGCGCCCGTGGCGTTTACCTCACTCTGCTCTCCGGTTTGGCCATTCTGAGCGCGATTTGCGCCACCGTTCCTCAGCCGGATCAGGAAGCGCTACCGAACGATCCCAGCAAAGTGGGCAAGCGCACTACGCGTAAAGAACAGCAGCCCGGGCACTTTCGCGAGTACCCGGCTTGGGAGTACAACAACTTCCCCATTCCCGAGGATTACAACGTGCCGGGCGAATGGGTGTTTGCGCGCTTTATGTACCGCGCGGTTCCCGCTTGGAACGGGATGCGCTACTACAACTGGACTATCGATTATCCGCGATCTGACCGTCACCTTTCAGCCGCCGTGCGACGTCTTACTCGAATACAGGTTCGATCCGCGGAAGAGCCGGTAGCCGCCGAAGACGGCGACGATATTTACAACTGGCCTTGGCTTTACGCTGTTGAAGTCGGTCACTGGGATCTGACCGATCTACAGGCCGCCAAACTGCGCGATTTTCTTTTGCGCGGCGGTTTCTTTATGTGTGACGATTTTCACGGTAGTCAGGAGTGGGAGGTGTTTACAGCCAGCATGAAGAAGGTGTTTCCCGACCGGAAGATCGTGGACATTCCCGACAGCGACCCGATTTTCCACACCGTGTACGACTTAGACGATCGCTACCAAGTGCCGGGCATGCAGGTAACGGTCACCCATAGAGTGGCCGAAAAAGATGGCTTCGTGGCGCGCTGGCGCGGCATCTATGACGACAAGCACCGCTTGATGGTCGCCATCTGCCACAACATGGACCTGGGCGATTCGTGGGAGAACGCTGACGATCCGCGCTATCCCGAACAGTACTCGGCTCTCGGATTTCGCATAGGCGTCGATTATCTCGTCTATGCCATGACACATTGATATAGAAACGCCCCACATGTTCGAGTTCCTCTTCAAATATCCGCTCAGTGTGTTTGAGAAGGGGCAACTCGTGCTTCTGGGATCTTGGCCGCGCTGGGCGCTGGTCATCGCGGTTCTGGCGGCTGCGGTTGGTTTGGCGGTCTTCCTGGTTAGACCACGCCGGCAATTCATCAAAGCCTTGCGTGGCTATCGCAGCATTGTGCTTTGGGCGCTGGATTGGCTGTTACTGGCCGTGCTTTTGCTTCTGCTCTGGCAACCGGCGATCTCCGTCACTGCGCTCAAACAAAATCAGAACATCATTGCGGTAGTCGTTGACGATAGCCGCAGCATGAGTTTGAAGGATTCCGGCGATTCGCGCGAACAGGAAGCGGTCCATCTGCTTGAGAACGGCCTGCTGAAAGATTTGCAGAGCCATTACCAAGTGCGGCTTTATCGGTTAGGTGGATCGGTGGAGCGGATTAACTCGCTCTCGCAACTTTCGGCGCAGCAGCCGGCGACGCAAATTGGCCGCGGTCTGCGGCAATTGGCAGACGAAGCAGCCACTTTGCCAATCGGCTCCATTGTTCTGGCTAGCGATGGCGCCGATAATGCCGGGGGCATTGATCAAAAGACCATGGCCGAGTTGCAGCGCCGCCGTCTACCCGTAAATACGATCGGCTTCGGCAGCACCGAGCTTTCGAAAGACCTCGAATTAGACGGCTTCACGGTTTCCAATAAGGCGCTGGAGGGCTCACGCTTGGAAGCGCAAATTACGATTCGGCAAAACGGATTCAACGGCAAGCAAACGCGCTTGAATCTTTCCGGCGGCGGCAAAGTGCTGGCTTCCCGCGATATCGTTTTGAGCAACACCGGCAAACAAACGGAGTCGCTCGAATTCAACGCCGGCACGGCTGGCGTGCAGAGCCTGGAAGTACGAATCGATCCGTTGGATGGCGAGACGAACAGCGAAAACAACCGTCTAACCCGAGTGCTGCTGGTGACCACGGGAAAACATCGCATCCTTTATGTTGAAGGCGAGCCGCGCTGGGAGTACAAATTTATCCGGCGCGCGGTAGACGACGACCCGGCCATTAGCGTCGTATCGATGTTGCGCACCACGCAAAACAAAATCTACCGCCAAGGCATCAGTTCACCCGATGAACTGGCCGAGGGCTTTCCCACCAAGCCGGAGGATTTGTTCGAATACGATGGCCTCTTGATTGGCAGCGTGGAAGAGGCGTTCTTTACCCCGGGCCAGGCGCAAGCGATCAAAAGCTTTGTCGATCGCCGCGGCGGCGGTCTTCTGCTGCTTGCGGGGCGTTGGGCGCTCTCCGATGGCGGCTACTATGTTGCGCCGTTTTCAGATTTGCTGCCAACGGAATTGCCGGCGCGCAAGAATACGTTCCAACGCGATTTCGTAGCTGCCGAACTGACTGACGCCGGGCGTCGCAGCATGGTTTGCCGCATTGAGGACGACGCGGACAAAAGCAACCGTCATTGGGAAATTCTGCCCTATTTGGCCAACTATCAAGATCCAGGTACGCCGAAGCCGGGCGCGGTTGTGCTGGCAAATGTCGACCTGGGTGGAAAACGCTTGCCGCTGCTAATTACAGAGAACTACGGCCGCGGCCGCACCGGTATCTTCGCTACCAGCGGCAGTTGGCGCTGGCGAATGCAGCAACCGCTGGGTGATGTGAGTCAGGAGACATTTTGGCGGCAATTGCTGCGCTGGGTGGTGAGCGCGACCCCCACGCGTGTGGTGGCTTCTACGCCCGATTCCAACCTTGAAGACGAAGGCCAAATAGAATTTCGAGCGGAAGTGCGAGATCAGCAATATGAGCTGGCTAGTAACGCCGAGGTGGAAGCAAAAATTGTGAAACCCGATGGCACGGCCGAAACGGTGCCGCTACGGCCGGACCCGCTCTTGGCCGGCATGTATTCGGCCGAGTGGCAGGCGGATCACACTGGTTCGTATGTTGCCGAAGTAACTGCGCGCCAAGCGGGCAAAGTTTTGGGCAAGGATTCGCTCACGTTCCGCCGCGAAGATGGCCGGGCTGAATACTTCCACCGCGAGCAGAACAAAGATTTGCTTACCAAACTTGCTGAGCAAACAGGAGGCCGCTATTATTCTCCCGGTGACGCGAAAGCACTCACGCGCGAGATCTCGTTTTCAGAGGCCGGCATCACTGGACGCGAGATCAAAGAAATCTGGGATATGCCGGCGGTTTTTTTGTTTGTCTGCGGTTTGAAGGCGACGGAATGGCTGCTGCGCAGGCGCTGGGGCGTGGTATGAAGCTGTTGCCGCTATTGCTCTTTGTTACGGCCTACGCGCAGGCGGCCAACTATTTCGTAACCGTCGCGGGCCTGGGCGGAGAGGCTGACTATGAGACGCAGTTTGCGAAATGGGCGACAGAGTTAGAGCACGAACTGAATACCGGGGCCGATAATCACGTCACCACATTGAGTGGGCCTGCGGCCACGAAAGCGCAAGTGGAAGAAGCGCTGAATCGGGTAGCGGCCCAAGCGGCGCCAACCGATTCATTTGCCATCTTTCTCATTGGCCACGGCAGTTTCGATGGAGTGGATTACAAAATCAATTTGCCCGGTCCGGACATGACGGCGGCTGAACTGGCGCGCGCGTTGAATCGAATCCCCGCGCAGCGGCAATTGGTTGTCAACATGACGAGTTGCAGCGGCGCTTCACTGGCCGTTTTGGCGAAAAAAGACCGCATCGTCATTTCCGCCACTAAATCGGGCACCGAAAAGAACGCCACTGTTTTTGCCCGCTACTGGATTGATGCGCTGCATGATCCGGTTGCCGATGCCGACAAGAACGGAGCGATTTCCGCTTTAGAGGCGTTTCGATATGCGGAGCGGAAGACCGCCGAGTATTTCGAGCAGGAAAAATTACTCGCCACGGAACATTCCATGCTGACTGATACCGCGAGTCAAAACGGAGTGCGTGACCCAAAACCCGAGAACGGCCAAGGGCTGCTGGCGAATGCCTTCGTTCTGATTCGCGCGCGTGGCGATAACGCAAAAGCTCTTTCGCCCGACAAGCAGCGCCTGGTGGGTAAGAAAGAGGAACTGGAAGCCAAGATCGATCGCCTTAAATATGAGAAAGCGGCGATGGATGAGAACGAGTACAAGCGGCAATTGACAGGGCTGTTGCTTGAACTGGCGCGTACCCAGGCGGAGATTGATAAGTGAAAGCCGCCCTACTGACGCTATTGGTGGGCCTGCAGGCGTTCGCGGCTATTCCGGGTGAGAACTGCAAAGCGTTTCGTCACCACGGACAAAGCAAGGAAGCACGCGCCTGTTTTACCGCGCTTCTCCGCAGCAGTGATCATTTTGCCCGCGCGGAAGGTTTCTGGGGTCTGGAGCAAGCGCAGGACGCCAATGACGAGTTCCGCGCCGCCTCTAAAGGGAATCCGCGCTCAGCGGAAATCAAGACAGAGTGGGGAAACCTGTTTCTTGAGCGCTATCAGCCCGAAGATGCCGTTAGCCTCTTTACGGAAGCGCTGGATGCCGATTCCAAATACGCCCCCGCGTATCTTTCCATAGCGAAAGCGGCTTCGCAAGCCTTTGATCCGCGCGCACCTGAGGCTGCCGAACAGGCGCTCACCCATGACCCGAAGATGTATCAAGCGCACGAACTCCTGGCGTTTTTAGCGCTGGAAGACAGCGATCCGAAAAAAGCGCAGGATGAAGCGCAGAAGGCGCTGGCCATTTCAAATGAGGCGCTCGATGGAATGGCTGTTCTCGCCTCTATCGATTGGTTGGCCGGCAAGAGCTCCAGCGAATGGATGGACCGCATTTTGAAGGTCAATCCAATCTACGGCGAAGCCTATGCCACCGGCGCGCACTTCTTCGAGATCAATCGCCGCTATCAGGAAGCCATTCAGTATTACCGCAAAGCCATCGATTTGAATCCTTCGCTTTGGCCGGCGCGCTCTGAATTAGGTGTTAATTTGATGCGTTTGGGGCAAGACACAGAAGCGCGCGCGCAATTGGAGCGCTGCTTCAACGCTCATTTGGGAAACCCTGTTACTCGCAACTCGCTGCGTTTGCTCGATAGTCTTTCTCAGTTTGAAACCTTTCGCACAGCCAATACCGAACTGCTGATGGAAAAAAAGGAATCGGCGTTATTGCATCCATACTTCGAATCTGAAATGCAGCGCATCATCGCCGTTTATGAGAAGAAGTATCAGATGACTTTGCCGGGGCGCGTTCACCTGGAAGTTTACCCAAACCATGACGACTTTATTGTTCGCACCATGGGTTTGCCGGGACAGGCGGGGTTGCTTGGGGTAACGTTCGGGCTCAATGTGGTGATGGATAGTCCATCTGCCAGGCCGCCGGGTCACTTCAGTTGGGCAAGCACCATGTGGCATGAATTCAGCCATGTGTTCGTGTTAACAGCAACCCACAATTTGGTGCCGCGCTGGTTTACCGAGGGTTTGGCGGTGCACGAAGAAGGCGCTGCTTCGCCCGATTGGGGCGACCGCTTGACGCCCGATCTTGTGGAGGCGCTCGAAAAGAAGCAATTACTCCCGGTCTTGGAACTCGAAAAAGGCTTTGTACGTCCAAAGTTTCCAACCCAAGTCATGATCTCCTACTACGAAGCCGGCAAGATTTGCGATTTCATCACGCACAAATGGGGAGACGGCGCAATTCTGGGTATGATTCATTCCTTCGCCGATCGCAAAACTACCCAGGAGGCGATTGAAGCAAATTTGCATGAAAGCCCCGCCGCTTTGGACAAAGAGTTTATGGCTTGGCTTGATGCGCAAACCGCAAACACTGTGAAGCATTTTGGCGATTGGAAAAAAGGCATGAAAGCGCTGGAGGAAGATCGCCAGGCCTCGAAATGGGATGAAGTAATTCGCGAGGGGCCGGCCGTGCGCGACGATTATCCGGATTACACCGGCTCCGGGAGCGGGTATGAAGCTCTGGCGGAAGCGTATCAGCACAAGGGCAACCATGCGGCTGCGATCGCCGAGTTGCAGAAGTACAGCGCAGCCGGCGGTACATCTGTTCCGACGCTCAAGAAACTGGCCGACTGGCAGGAGCAGGCAGGGACTGCCAATCAAGCTCGAGCCACACTTGCGAAACTAAACTACATCTATCCCGAAGACGAGGAGACGCATCGAAAATTAGGCGGTTTATTGTTGGAAGCGGGCGACGCAGAAGGCGCTGTGAGGGAAGCCAAAGCCGTAGTGGCCCTGAAGCCCTTAGATGCGGCGGCATCCCATTACGAATTAGCCAAAGCGCTGAAAGCCGCGCATCGCGTGAACGAAGCCAAAGATCAAGTGGTGCTGGCGCTTGAGGCCGCGCCCGATTATAGGCCCGCACAACAGTTACTTCTTCAATTGAGCCAATAAAATGTCAACTACTCCTACTGCAGCGCCCGTTGATTCGTCGGAAGTGCGCGAGCGCGTCAAACGGTTCCAAGAAACCCAAAACGCCATACGCACTGAAGTGCACAAGGTGATCGTTGGGCAAGACGAGGTCATCGACAGTGTGCTGATCTCGATGTTTGTGGGTGGGCATTGCTT
Organism: Bryobacterales bacterium; assembly: GCA_963771405.1. Taxonomy (GTDB): domain Bacteria; phylum Acidobacteriota; class Terriglobia; order Bryobacterales; family Bryobacteraceae; genus Bog-105. The sequence continues at coordinate 161,823 of CAVYUL010000119.1, read as the reverse complement.
GCTCACCGGGCTTCCCGGAACGGCGAAGACCTTACTTGTGCGCACGCTGGCGCGTACTCTTGGGTTGCGGTTCAACCGCATTCAGTTCACCCCCGATTTGATGCCGTCCGACATTACCGGCACGGACATTATTGAAGAAGAAGCGGGAACCGGCCATCGTTCATGGACGTTCGTGCCCGGTCCGATTTTTTCGAACGTGCTGCTGGCGGACGAAATCAACCGCACGCCGCCCAAAACCCAATCCGCCTTGCTCGAGGCTATGCAGGAACTCTCCTGCACGGTGCGTGGCAACCAATACAGGATCGAACCGCCGTTCCTGGTTCTGGCGACCCAAAACCCGATCGAACTGGAAGGAACGTATCCCCTGCCGGAAGCGCAGTTGGATCGCTTCCTATTTAATGCCGTCCTCGATTATTTGCCGGCAGACGAAGAAGTAAAGGTGATTGACCTTACCACCAGCACGACGCGCGCCGAAGCGAACACCGTGACGACGGGCGAAGAAATTCTGAATTTTCAACAGTTAGTTCGCATGACGCCGGTGGCTGAATCGGTAGCTCGTTACGCCGTTGATTTGGTGCGCGCAACGCGCCCGAATCAGGGAGAAGCTCCCGATTTCGTCAAACAGTACGTCAATTTCGGCGCCAGCGTGCGCGCCGCCCAATTCCTGGTACTGGCGGGCAAGGCAAGAGCGCTGATGCAAGGGCGTTTTCACGTTTCTTACGACGACATTCGCGCCTTGGCCGCACCCGTTTTGCGTCACAGGGTGCTGCTGAATTTCCACGCGGAATCGGCTCGTCTCAGTACCGATGACATTTTGAAGCGCCTGCTGGAATGGAAGCCGGCGCCGCGCGGGTAAAGATCTCAGAGAGTCAAACCCCAGTGCCCGTTCAAGCCTCAAATCGCTTCCTTGATCCTGCGGTGCTCGCGGGTATTTCCGGCTTGGATCTGGTTGCCAAAACGGTGGTGGATGGCTTTGTGGCCGGGTTGCACCGCTCGCCGGATTTCGGGTTTAGCCAGGAATTTGAAGAGTATCGCGCTTATTCGCCCGGCGACGATTTACGGCATGTCGATTGGAACGTTTTTGCGCGCACGGAACGGGCTTACCTGAAACGCTATCGCGGCGAAACCAACACCTCCGCCATTGTTCTGCTGGACGCCAGCGCCAGCATGGGCTTTGGCGGACAAGTTACGAAACTGCATTACGCGAAGTTCCTGGCTTCGTCGCTGGTTTACTTGGCGCACTTGCAACGCGATAGCGCGGGCCTGATCGTCTTTCACGACGATGTGGCGAATTTCGTGCGCCCTTCTTCGCGGCAGGGGCAATTGATGCGGCTGATGCATGCTATTGAAGAAGCCGAACTCGGCAAGCGGACCGATTTTGAAAAACCGTTTCTGGAATTGCAGCAATTCCTGAAGCGGCGTGGAGTGACGGCGCTGATTTCCGACTTCTATGAAAAGCCTGAGACAGTAGTCAAAACCGTGGAGCCGTTGCGCTTCCGCGGCAACGAACTGATTTTGTTCCATGTGCTCGATCCCCGGGAACTGGAACTCAAGCTCGATGACGGAGCGCTGCTGATTGATATGGAAACCGGGGAAGCGCTTGAATCTACGCCCGATTTCGCGCGGACGGAATACCGGCAAAGAATTGAGGCTCACATTGAAGATCTGCGGACAAACGCACAGGCCGCCGGTATCGATTATTTTCTATTGCGCACAGACCGGCCTTTGGATCAAGCGCTGCGCGAGTATTTGACCATCCGGCAAGGAAGAATGTGAATGGGATTGCTTTCACCTTGGTTCCTGGCCGGGCTGGTAGCGCTCGGGCTTCCGTTGTGGCTGCACCTGCTGCGCCAATTTAAACGGACGCCGCAGCCATTTAGCTCGCTGATGTTCTTCGAACGCCGAGTGCAAAGCTCCGTTCGGCATCGCCGCCTGCGTTATCTCATGCTGCTCGCGCTACGGCTGGCGTTGTTGGCGCTGTTGGTTTTTGCTTTTGCGAATCCTTACTTCATGCGCAGTACGAACGCGCAAACACGCCGTAAGTTGACGCTGATTGTGGTTGACCATTCCTTCAGCATGCGGGCAAATAATCATCTCGAAAAAGCCAAGGAGAAGGCGCGGCAGTTAGTGAGAGATTTGCCGAGAGGGTTTGTCGCGCAGGTTGCAGCTCTTGGCTCCCACCTCGAAACGCTCACCGGGAATGAAACTGACCGCGGCGCACTGCAAGCGGCGATTGAGGGCATCGCACCGGGCGATGAGATGAGTTCCTATGGCGAGTTCGCGCGCGCCCTGCGCTTGTTGGACAAATCCACCAATCTGCAGATTGAAGCGCATCTGGTGAGCGATATGCAGCAGACGTCTTTGCCTGCCAACGGATTTACTGAGTTGCAGTTGGAGCCAGGCATGTCGCTGTTTTTGCACCCGGTGGGCGAACCCAAAAAAGAGAACTGGGCGCTGGAGAATGTCACCGTTTCGGAGCAGATTTTCGATCCGAAGCTTAGCCGGCTTACTGCAACCGTGGCCGGCTGGCAAACCGCTGCGGCCACACGCCAGGTTTCGCTGGTGTTGAACGATCGCGTGCTGGCATCGAAGAGTGTCGCTGTTCCGGCGAATGGACGCGCGCAAGTGGAGTTCTTGGGGTTCGATGTTCCTTATGGCCTGAATCGCGGCGAAGTGCGCCTTGAACCGCATGACGCGTTGCCGGATGACGATCGCTATTTGTTTTCCGTAGAGCGCTCCGATCCTCGGCGCGTGTTGTTTCTTTATGCCGGCGGCCGGAATCGGGAAGGCTTTTACTATAAGGCGGCGATGGAGGCATCTTCCAACGCCGGTTTGCTAGTGGACCTGGCGCAAATGGAGCAGGCGCAAAACATCGATCTCACGAAATTTGTGTACGTTGTGTTGAGCGATCCCGGCGAACTGGGATCTGGTTTTGCGGCAAGATTGCGCTCGTACGTTGAGAATGGCGGCGGCGTGCTGGTGGCTTCAGGACTGGACACGGTTCGGTGCGGGTGTCTGCCCATTACGGGGGAACGAATCAGCGGCGGCAACGGCTCACAAGCTGCGGGGCAAGTGGATGAACAACATCCGGCACTAATTGGCGTTGGGCATTTTGACAATGTGCAATTTCTCAGCACTCCCCGGCTAACGCCGAATGCAAACGCGCGCGTTCTGGCGCGATTCGCCGACGCATCTCCGCTTTTGATGGAAGACCGGGTGGGTGAAGGGCGGGTCTTGACGTTTGCCGCCATGTTGGATACTTCGGCGAGTGATTTCCCGTTGCATGCTTCGTATGTACCATTTGTGGTGCAAACCGGTTTGTATTTGGCGGGTGGAAGCGATGTGCCGTCGAGTGTAGCGGTGGGCACTCCAGCATTGTTGAGGCACGGGAAGAGTGAGACCACTGCGGCTGACGTGATCGGGCCGGAGGGAAAGCATGAGCTCTCTTTGAGCGATGCCAGCAAGGCGATGTCTTACAACTTAGATCGCGCCGGTTTTTATGAGGTTCACAGCGCCACGGGCCGCCGATCTTTACTCGCCGTTCATGCGGACCGGCGTGAATCGGACCTCGCGACAATACCGGATGAAACGCTCGAATTATGGCGCAATACTGGTAGTAATGCCGCAGCGGCGAAAAGTGCGGCGGGCGAGACGGCGATGGCGCCTTGGAGCCTGTGGCGGTATGTGTTGCTATTCGCGTTGATAGCGGCGTGCGTGGAGAGTTTGTTTGCCAGCCGATACTTGAAGGCACAAAGGGAGGCAGCATGACGGCGATCGTACAACTGGATGATTATCTGCGCAGGGTGGAAGCGCGGTTGCGATTTTTCGCGGCCTCGCGCGGCGCTGCGATTACCGCCTTGACGGCTCTTCTGCTTACCGTTTTGCTGGTTTGGATCGGAAACCAATACCGGTTTGCCGAAGATGTCATTTGGCCGCTACGCCTGTTGCTGTTTGCATCGCTCGCCGTCGCCCTGGCGTGGGGATTAGCGATTCCCTTACGCAAACTCAATCGCAAGCTCGTCACTCATCTGGCCGAGAGCAAACAGCCTCACTTCGGGGAGCGCTTGCTCACTGTAGCTGAGCGCCGGAGCGAGGAGAATCCGTTTCTTGAACTGATCGCCGAAGATGCCATGGGTGTGGCGCGCGAGCACGGGCCGGAGAAATTTGCCGAATCAAATGTACTGTTCGGTGCCTTGGGAATCGCAGTGGCGGCCCTGGCAGTGCTTACATGGCTGATCACCGATGGCCCGGGATTTTGGGGCTATGGATCGCTATTGCTGTGGACCGGCAGCGCCGGCGCCAACAAGAAGCCGCTTTATGCATTGAGCGTGAAGCCCGGGAACAAGATTATCCGGCGCAAATCGGATCAGATGATCAGTGCCCAGTTGCTCGGCTTTAGCGCGCATCAGGTAATTCTGCACGCCCGCTATGGCGATGCCACCAAATGGGACACGGCTGTGATGCAGCCGGGAACCGACACCAGTGCCTATCAGTTTAAGTTCGTCGGTTTGTCCGATCCGGTTGAGTATTTTGTGGATGCGGACAATACCGAGTCGAAGCACTTCAAGATTTCGGTGCGCGATCTGCCTGGGGTGAAGCGCGTGAAAGTAGCTTTGCATTTCCCGCCAGATTTGCATTTAACGGATACGGTGCAGGATCCGGGAGGCGATATCCGGGCGGTAGAAGACACGCAGGCGGATATTGCGGTGTTGACGGATCGGCCGTTGGATAAGGGCGTTTTGGTTTTCGAAGACGGCTCGCGGGCGGATCTGACCAAGGGCGAAGGCAATTGGCTCAATGCCAAGATGACCGTCAAGAAAGACGGTTCGTATCATGTGGCGGCGCTCGATTCGGGCGAAGCGATCCGTATCAGCGACGATTACTTCATCGAAGCAGGCAAGGATGAGCCGCCTACGGTGCGCATTGTGAATCCGGGGCAGGACCCGAAAGTCTCTCCAATTGAGGAAGTGCCGGTTACGTTGGAGGCGACGGACGATTTTGGAGTGGAAGGGCTTGAACTGCACTACTCGGTGAATGGCGGAGCGGAGCAGGTGGTTCCGCTTTTGAAGACGAAGGGTGTGAAAGAAGCGAGCGGCAGCAAATTGCTCAGCTTGGAAGATTTCAAGCTGGTTCCGGGCGATCTGATCTCTTTGTATGCGACGGCGAAGGATGCTACACACACCACCCGCAGCGACATGATTTTTGCCACCGCTGAGCCATTTGATTTTAAGTTCACGCAATCCCAACAGATGGGCGGTGGTGGCGGCGGTGGCATGGATGGCGGGCAGCAGACTCAGATTTCGGAGCGCCAAAAACAGATTATCGCCGCGACTTTCAACCAGGAAAGGGAAGCGGGCAAGGCGCGGGCGGCTTATGAAGAGAATGCGAAGTTCCTATCCGAAACCGAGGCAAAGCTGGCCGAGCAAGCGCAGACTTTGTCGGAGCGAATGGCAAGCCGGGAGATGGGCAGCGAAGGGAGCGGCGCGTTTGCCCAATTCTCAAAACTGATGACTCAGGCTTCCGGGCAGATGGCGGATGCTTCCAAGGAACTCAAGCCAGGCAAATGGCAGGAAGCACTGCCGACCGAACAGAAGGCTTTGCAGAGTCTGCTGCGGGCGGAAGCGCTGTTCCGCGATATACAAATTGCATTCGGGCAACAAGGCGGCGGGGGAATGGGCGGCGCGCAGCGCGATTTGGCGCGTATGTTCGATCTTGAGCTCGATACCAGCAAAAACCAGTACGAGACGGGGCAGCAATCGCCGCAAGAGAAACAGGCCGACCAACAAAAGGCTTTGGACGCGGCTTTGGAGAAGTTGAAAGAACTGGCCAAGCGGCAGGAGCAAATGGCGGCGCAGCAGAAGCAGCAGCAGGCATTTGAACAGCGCTGGCAAGAAGAGCAGTTGCGCCGGGAAGCGGAAGAATTGCGCAAGCAAATGCAGCAAATGTCTCAGCAACAGCAGCAATCGGGTCAGCAAAGCGGGCAACAACAACAACAGCAATCTTCGGCCTCTGCTTCTTCAAGCGGATCGTCCTCCGGCGGCAAGAGCCAAGGCAGCCAGCAGAGTCAGCAGCAGCAGCGCCAGATGAATGAAGCGCTCCGGCAATCGACGGAAGCGCTGCGACGTTCCGAAGATGAAATGCGCAAGGCGGTGAGCGATCAGGATCAGCAAGCGCAGCGCCGTGCCGCGGATAACCTTCAGCAGGCGCAGGACTTGTTAAACAAAGCGATGCAGCAGCAGGCGGATGGTTCGGTGGCCGGACTTTCGCAACGCGCGCAACAGATGGCGCGCGAACAGCGGGATATTGCCGGTTCGCTGACGCGTATGTATGGCCATCAAAGCGGGTCTGAATATCAGCGTTTTCGGCCGGGTCAGCCAGAGCCAGGGAAAGACGACTTGCCGGAACTGCGCGACCCTTCGATGCCGCGCTATTACACGTACGACCGGCGGCCGTGGGACCGAGATATGCCCGTTCCCCATAGCCCTTCCGAACAAGAACGGCAGATTGCCGATGAGAAGGAACGCTTGGGCAAAGAGATGCAAGCGCTGCAACACGATATGCAGCAGCAGGAACGATCGCTGGCATCGTCGCAGCCGGGCGCGTCTTCGAAGATGAGGAAGGCGCTTTCGGATGCCGAGCAAAACGAACTTGCGATGCGGACACAGAAGACAGCCGAATGGATGAAAGAAGGCTACGGCGACCGCAATCTGAATTCTGAAACCAAGATGGCCGATGGTTTCGACCAATTGAGCCGGGACTTGCAGGATGTGCAAAAAGCGGTTCAGGATGGCGACAGCAATGGCAAAGGTCAAGGGAAAGACAGGAGTGCCGAACAGTTGGCCGAGGTCCGGAACTTGCGGCAGATGCTTGAGCGAGCGCAGCAACAGCAGCAAGGCCGTCAGGAACAGATGTTGTCGCGCGACGGGCAACCGGGTGGGCAACAACAAGGCGGTCAACAACAGAGCGGTCAGCAGCAGGGAGGACAGCAGGCGAACGGCCAGCAACCCGGCGGGCAGCAACCGGGCGGCGGACAACAACAGGGTGGGCCGTTCAATCAGGGCGGCCAATACAGCCCGTATAGAGGCTCGGCTTGGGATACCAACAGCCTGCAAGGCGCGATTGATGACTTGAACGCATGGCGCGGCCGGATCGATCCGCGGGATAGGGATCTGCGCGCTTACCTCGACAACACGCTGGGTGACTTGCGGTTATTGCATGCCGATCCCAATCGTTTGGATGGCACGATTGGCCAAGACACAGTGAGCCGCCTGGAACGGTTAGAAGTGGAAATGGCACGGCGCAACGGCGAGTTGCAACAACCCGGCGCGGCGCGCTTGCGTGCGCCGGAGGATTCGCCGGAGAAATACCGCGATGCGGTAGCGGAGTATTTCCGCAAGCTGAGTCAGGCAAAGCGCTAGCGCTCAGTTAGATTGAAACATGGCCGTTTCAATCAAAGACATTGCGAAACTGGCGGGAGTTTCGCACTCGACGGTGTCGCGCGCGCTCAACCGCAGTCCCTTGATACCGCGAGAAACTGCTGAGCGTATTCAGGTCATTGCCCGTGAACAAGGATATGTGGCGAGCGCGGTGGCGCGAAGCCTGGTTATGCGTAAGACGCATGCCATTGGCGTCGTAGTTACCTCGATTGCAGATCCGTTCAATGGTGAGGTGGTGGCCGGTATTGAGGAAGTGGGAAACAGCGAAGGGTATTCGGTAATTCTGGCTACTTCGCAGACGGACCCGCAGCGGGAGATGGCAGTGGTGCGGTTATTCCGGGAGCGGCGGGTGGATGGCATTTTAGTAGCGTCGTCGCGGTTGGGTGCGCAGTACCAGCAGTTGATGGATGTGATGGATTCGCCCATCGTCATGCTCAATAATCAACATCCGAGCGAAATGGCGCATTCGGTGAGTATCGACAACGTTGATGGGGCTTATCAATGCACCGAGCATTTGATCGTGCTGGGGCACACGGATATCGCGTACATTGGCGATGAATCGGGCTTGGCGTCCGATGAAGAGCGCGTGGCCGGCTTTCAATCGGCCATGAACGAAGCGCAGATCGAAATCCGAAAGGAGTTCGTTGTTCGCGGCGACGGCAAGCAGGCGCGGGGCAGGGAATGCGCGGCCCGCTTGTTCGACATGGCGGAGAGGCCGACGGCGATGTTCTGCTATAACGACGTGACGGCGCTGGGAGTGATTGAAGAAGCGGTGAGCCGCAATTGGGTTGTGGGGAAAGAAGTTTCCATTGTGGGATTCGACGATATCTTCTTTGCCGCTGCTCTGCAGCCGCCGCTTACGACGTTCCGGCAGCCAAAGCGCGAACTGGGAAAGCAGGCGATGCAACTGCTATTGGCGATTCTGAGAGGGCAAAAGGCCGAACCGAAGGTGGTGGTGCGGGGCGAGTTAATGGTGCGGGGTTCGACCGGCAAGCCTCCTCAGCGCTGATAGACGACTTTGCCGCCGACTATGGTGTACTCGATCCGAGTGCCGGAGATTTGATCTTCGGGGACGGTCAAGATGTCGCGCGATAGGACTGTGACGTCGCCCAGTTTGCCGACTTTGAGCGAGCCTTTTTGATCGTCTTCAAAGGCAGCGAAGGCATTGCTCAAAGTGTAGGACTTGAGGGCTTCCATGCGTGTCATGCATTGTTTGGGAAAGAACTGGGTTCCATCTTTGGTGCGGCGCGTGACGGCGGCGTAGTAGCAGGCGATAGGATTGACTTCTTCCACGGGCGCATCGGTGCCATTGCCCACCACCGCGCCCGAATCGAGTAAGCTGCGCCAGACGTAAGCACCCGCTTCAGCGCGCTTTTCGCCCAAGCGAAGGATTACATAAGGTGCGTCGGAAGTGCAATGAATGGCTTGCATGGCGGCGATGACGCCGAGTTGTCCGAAGCGTGGGATATCGGCGGGATCGAGATGCTGGGCATGCTCGATGCGCCAACGAAGATCGTGCTTGTCGGGGTGGGCTTTGAAGGTGTCTTCGTAGATGTTGAGGACTTCGCGATTGGCGCGGTCGCCGATGGCGTGAACGCAGAGTTGGAAGCCGTGGTTGATGGCCAGGTCGGCGGTTTCGCGAATGGTTTCCATCTTTTCAGTGTTGAGACCGCTGCTGGACGGGAGATCGGAATAGGGTGCAAGCATCCAGGCGCCGCGTGAACCAAGAGCGCCATCGGCATAGCGCTTGATGGCGCGAACGGTGAGGTGATGATCGGCGACATCTTGGAGGCGGTAGCGATCGAGCTGAGATTGAAGTTTGGCGTTTGAATCATTGAGCATCATCCAGAGGCGGAGATCGAGTTTGCCTTCGGAGGCAACGCGTTTGATGAGATCGACGGTTTCGAAAGGCGAGCCGGCGTCTTCGAAAGTGGTGATACCGTTTCGAATGGCTTCGTGAGCGGCGAGTTCGACTTTGCGGCGGGCATCGGCTTCGACTTCGGAGGGGCTGCGTTTGGAAAGATAGGCATTGTAGGCAGGGCCTAAAAGGACTTGGGCGCGTTCGTTGAGCAGGCCGGTGGGTTGGCCGTTGGCATCCTTCAAGATTTGACCGCCCGGCGGATCGGGCGTGGCGGCGGTGATCTCGGCGGCTTTCAGTGCCGCGGCATTGACCATGGAGGCGTGGCCGCTTGCGTGTGTAAGCCAGACGGGATTGTTGGGCGAGACTTTGCTGAGCTCTGCATGGACGGGGAAGCCTTGCACGTTTGGCTCGGGCGCTTTGTCCCACTTGGATTGATGAAAGCCGCGGCCGAGGATCCAAGTGCCGGGCTTGGCGGTTTTGGCGGCTTCGGCAACCATGGCGACGATGTCATCCCAATTGCGAGCGGTGCGGAGATTGAGGCTCATCTGCGCTTCGCCGACGCCCATGAAGTGTCCATGCCCTTCGATCAAGCCAGGGACTGCGAGGCGGCCGTTGAGGTCAATGACGCGAGTGCCGGGAGTTTGGAGGCTCTTGTTTTCGGCTTCCGCACCGACGGCTACAATCTTGCCGTTATGGATGGCGATGGCGTTGACAACGGGGTGAGCGTCATCGAGAGTGACGATCTTGCCGTTAAAAAGGATGAGATCCTGTGCAAAGACGGAAGTGGTGGAGAAGAGAACGAGGAGAAACTTGCGCATGGAAACGTTATCGTACCAAGGGCGGAGGGTGCTGTTTGCGATGGTGTTGAGCGGTTATGGACTGAGCGCCCAGACACGATACCCAGACGAAGCGAATTGGCAGAAAGTGTGCGATCAGGCGGCGCAAGCGCCGGTCAAAGCGCCGGCTTTCACGATGAGCGAAAGCGAGCTAAAAGCGTGCGATAGCTTTGCGCTCTATTACGGCTATGAGGACACGCCGAATCCCAAAGCAGCTTTGGAATGCGCCTTTTACCACCGCGATGCGAGCGTACTGAGCATGTTGTATGCGAACGGGATGGGTGTCGAACGCGATTACAACCGGGCGATTACTTTTGCTTGTGAGGAAAAGGACACGGCGGCGGAGATGGAAATGCAAGGCCGAATCGGGCACCTGGAGTATCTACGGGATCACCCAGGGAAGGCGGCGAAGTTTGACTTCTGCGACGATGCCACGAGCGGAATGATGGAAGGTACTTGCGCCAATATAAACGAGCAACTGGCTGCGGGGAGACGAGAGCGGCGTATCAAAGAGCTTTCGGCCGGGTGGTCAGCCGAGGCGAAGGGGGCGTTACAGGCGCTCGAGAAGTGGAAGAGGAGTTTGCGGCCGCGCGGGGCGGGAATGAGATCGATTTGAGCGGGTCGGGCCGGGCGGCGTTTGAGCTGAACGAAGAGGGGAAGATTCATGACCAGTTTCTGGCCAACCTGGAGGCGCTCGCGAAGGGGAGAGTGGGGGGCGAGAACTTTCGAATCACGGATGTTCGTTTGAATACCGAATACAAGGCTCTTATTGCGGAGCGGACCAAAGAGGGTCCTTCGGGGACGGTTACGGTTGCGGGGATTCGAGAAACGCAGCGAGTCTGGATCAAACTGCGCGATCAGTGGGTGCAATTAGTGAAGGCCGCATTTCCAGATGTGACGGCGGAGCAGATTGAGACATTGCTCACGAAGCAAAGGATTGCGCAGCTGAAGAACGTGGAATAGGTCAGCGAGTGCGGCGGACGCGCAAGATCAGGTAGACGACGATGGCGATGTTAACCAGCAGGACAGCGATTTTGAGGAGTGTGACGTGCTTTGCGATCTCGTAAACCTCAAGCGGGATGAGACCGGCGGTGCTGACGATAGTGAAGTACTCGGCCCAGCGGCGGCGGAGGAGCAGGCCGGTGCCTTCGGTTAGGAAGACAGCCGCGTAAAAGAAGGTGCCGACGCTGAGCTCCTTGAGCTGCTTGGGGCTGATGTGCCCAGCGCGGGCAAGGATGAGATCGACATAGTGGTTTCCGGGGTCGACGCGCAGAATGTTCACCAAGTGTTCGATGGAGTGAGCGAGATCGTGGTGGAGGTAGCGCAGAGCGCCGAAGGCGACGATCAAGAGACTGATGCCTTTGAAGAGCTTGAAGATGGCGATGAGAAGAAGCGTGGTTGATTTTTGTGTTTGCAATCTGAGCACATAATGGCATATGAAGCGTTCGGGATTTGCAGACTTGCCGTTGCATGGCGGGCGAGTGCCTGCATGGCTGGCCGAACGCATGGAGAAACTGGGCACGGCGATCACAGAAGCGATCGTGCTCGAATACGGAACGAAGGAGTTTCTTTCACGGCTCAGCGATCCGTTTTGGTTTCAGGCGTTCGGCGCGGTGATGGGGATGGACTGGCATTCGTCGGGGATCACGACGTCAGTGGTGGGAGCACTGAAGCGAGGGTTGAATCCAAGAGCGCATGAACTGGGGCTTTATGTGTGCGGCGGACGCGGGAAGCAATCGCGAAAGACACCGGAGGAACTGATCGCGGTAGCCGACCAGCGCGGGTTGGAGGGCAGGGAACTGGTGCGGGCGAGCCGGCTGACGGCGAAGGTGGATAACAATGCGATCGGCGATGGGTTTCAGATCTATCTGCATTCGTTTGTGGTTTCGGCGGAAGGCGATTGGGCGGTGGTGCAGCAGGGGATGAACGACGCGAGCGGATTGGCGCGGCGGTATCACTGGCATTCGGCGGCGGTGAAGGACTTTGTGTGCGAGCCGCACACGGGGATAGTGGGCGAGAACGAGGGCGAGATTCTGAACCTGGTGGACCGGCGGGCGGCGGATGCGCAGAAGGCGTTGGTTACGATTGCAGCCGAGAGGCCGGATGTGACTTTACGCGAGGTACAGCACTTGGTGATGCCGCGGCATCATGACGTGCGGCCGAAAGATGTGGACTTGAAACGGCTGGGAGCGGTATTGGCGGTGAGTTATGAACGGCAGCTGCGGGACTTTGCTTCGCTGCTGCTGGTTGAGAACTTGGGTCCGCGTACGCTGCAAACGCTGGCAATGGTGGCAGAGGTGATTCACGGTGCGCCGAGCCGATTTGCGGATCCGGCGCGATTTTCGTTTGCGCTCGGCGGGAAGGATGGGCATCCGTTTCCGGTGCCGCTCAAGACGTATGACGAGTCTTTGGGTGCCTTGCGCAGGGCGCTGGATGCGGCCAAGGTTGGACGAAGCGAGAAGGTCGACGGGTTCAAGCGTCTGGACAATTTGGTGCGGCGAGTGGAACAGAATGCCGAGCCGGAGGCGCATTTCGAGCGGCTGGTAAAACATGAGCGCTCGATCTCTCGAGCGCTCGGTGGACGAACCGTGATGGACGACCGGCAGTTGAAGTTGTTTTAGGTTTGGATCGATTTCACCTCAACGGGTTTGACGTGCCAGATGTCGTTGGCGTATTCGTGAATGGCGCGATCGGATGAAAATTTGCCCATTCGCGAAGTGTTGAGAATGGACATGCGGGTCCAGTGGCCGGGATCGAGGAAGGCTTGATCGATGCGGTCCTGACATTCGATGTAGGACTGATAATCGGCGAAGAGCATGTATTCATCCCGACCCATCAGAGAATCAATGAGCGGCTGGAAGAGAGAGTGATCGCCGCGGGAAAAGCGTCCGGACGCCAATTCATCCATGACCTGTTTCAGTTCCGGGTTCGAGTGGTAGTAGGCGCCGGGATGGTAGCCAGCGGCTTTGGCGGCGAAAACCTGATCGGCGGTGAGACCGAAGAGGAAGAAGTTTTCCGCGCCGACGGCTTCGCGGATTTCGATGTTGGCGCCGTCGAGCGTGCCGACGGTGAGCGCGCCGTTCATGGAGAATTTCATGTTGCCGGTGCCGGAAGCTTCCTTGCCGGCGAGGGAGATTTGCTCAGAGAGATCGGCGGCTGGGTAGACACGCTGACCGAAAGTGACGTTGTAATCAGGTAAGAAGACTACGCGCAAGCGGCCGCCGACATCGGAATCAGTGTTCACTACTTCGGCAACGGAGTTGATGAGTTTGATGATGAGCTTCGCCATGAAGTAGCCGGGCGCCGCTTTGCCGCCGAATAGGAATGTGCGCGGAACAATGTGAGTGGACGGATTCTGTTTGATGCGGTTGTAGAGTGTGACGATGTGCAGCACCTTCAGATGCTGGCGTTTGTACTCGTGAATGCGCTTGACCATGGTGTCGAACATGGATGCCGGGTCGACGACGGTGCCGGTTTTTTGAGTGATGTAATCGACGAGGCGGTGTTTCACCTTGTGCTGAGTAGTGCGCCATTCGTCGAGGAAACCGGGGTCGTCGACATGGTTTTCGAGAGAACGGAGTTGATCGAGATTGCAGATCCAGCCATCGCCGATCTTGCGGGTGATCAGATCCGCCAAATCGGGATTGGCGAGCGCGATCCAGCGGCGCGGAGTGACACCGTTGGTTTTGTTGCTGAAACGCTCGGGATACATTTCGTAAAAATCATGAAGGACGTATTCCTCTAAGAGCTTGGTGTGGAGTTCGGCGACGCCGTTGATGGCGTGGCTTCCGACAGTGGCGAGGTTGGCCATACGGACGTAGCGTTCACCGGTTTCATCGATTAGGGAAACACGGCGGACGCGTTCGGAATCGCCGGGGAAGCGGGCTTTGACTTCATCGAGGAAACGGCGATTGATCTCATAAATGATTTCCAAGTGGCGAGGCAAAAGGCTTTGAATAGAGAGCGACGCCCCATTTTTCCAGAGCTTCGGGCAGGATGGTGTGGTTTGTGAAAGCGAGGGCATTTTGGGTGGTGAGCCAGGCGGCATCCCATGGAACCTCATGCTCATCGACCAGGAGCCGCATGAGTTCGGCGACAGATATGGAGGGATGGGTGTCATTCATTTGAATGGCCCATTTGCCATGGAACTCACTGAGCGGCCGTTTTTGCGCCAAATGGATGTTGATCATATTTTGGAGCGAGGCCGAGACGAAGAAGAACTGTTGCTCAAGGCGCAATTCTTTGCCCTTGATGTTTTCGTCGTTGGGGTAGAGGACCTTGGAGATGTTCTCGGACTGCATCTTGTCGTGGACGGAGCCAAGGTAATCGGCGGCGTTGAAGGCTTTGAAGTCGAACGATTCGATGGCTTCGGCTTTCCAGAGGCGCAGAGTGTTGACGGTGTTGGTGTGGTATCCGAGGATGGGCGTGTCGTAAGGAACGGCTTTGACGACATAGCCAGGAATCCAGCGGACGCGGTGCGCGCCGTGAACATCTGTATAGGGTTCGGTGTGGCCACCGAAGTTGATTTGAAGGGCACCTTCGGGGCGGGGAATTTCCCACGGGTTGCCCCACTCGAGCCATTTATCAGTAGCTTCGACTTGCCAGCCATCGCGAATCAATTGATCGAAGATGCCAAATTCATAGCGAATACCGAAGCCGATGGCCGGAATTTGCAAAGTGGCGAGCGAATCCATGTAGCAGGCAGCGAGACGGCCGAGGCCGCCGTTGCCCAAGCCGGGCTCTTCTTCGGTGGCAATAATTTGCTGCGGATCAAGATTCAATTCACGCATGGCTTGATAGGCTTGCGCAGTGATACCCAAACCCAAGAGATTATTGCCGAGATGCGGGCCGAGCAAATACTCAGCAGAGAGATAAGCGACGAGGCGCACGTCTTGTTCGTTATAGGTTCGGAACGTGTCGAGCCAGTGCTCGGTTATGCGATCGCGAACGGACGAGGCGATGGCGAGGTAGTAATCGAGCAGGGTGGCGCGCTCAGGACGGCGAGCCTGATCGTAACGCAGGCTATCGAGAAACGCGCGCTTGAGTAATTCCGGAGTCGTGCCGGTGCGTATATTTTCGTGCTGGGCTGCGGACACTGCCGCGGTAGTGTTCATGGGATTCTTTCTCTCAGAGTGACAGTAAGACATTCTCCGGCGCAAGGCAAGAGACACAGGTAGAATTCACGATCCTTTCATATAAATGAGATGATCGCGGTTTCAGCGATGTGCATGGGGGCACATCAGTCTGTTCCCCTTTTTTGCGCTAGGCGGCTTGGGGTATGGCCTCCTCGAAGGGCTCTTCGTCATTGGAAGCTGAAAAAACGAAGCCATTTTCGGTGGCAGGTTGGGGAGTTGAAAAAACGAAGCCATTTGGGGCGGCAGCCGGGGCGGAGGAAGCGGTCTGAGCGGGTGCGGCTTTGGCGGCCAGTTTGGCCTCTTGTTCTTCTTTTTCGCGGCGTTGGTCTTGCAGGGCTTTGAGTTTGGCGAGGTCGGAATCGCAGCGGCGGCGGAGGCGACCTTCCTGGAGAGCGAGGTTTGAGAGATCGCGGCGATAGGCCAGGAAGACTTCGGCGCGGATGAGGGCGCTACGGACGGCGGCATTTTGTTCTTCCGGATAGAGATCGGCAAACTTGAGGCGACCGATGGCATAGATGGCTTCTTCGAGCGGGGTGATGCGAAGCAGACGCCATTCGGAATCGGCGATGAACTGCACGAGGGTGTGCTCTTCGTCGGTGGCGGGGGCGAGGCGGGAGAAATGGCGGTCGAGATGGGCCTGGTAGGCGACCGCATCATCGGTGGGTAGAAGAACGGTTTGGCCGGTGAGACCGGTTTTCACGGCGTTCATGGAAGATTTGGCCTTACCTTCGGGAGTAGTGGCGCCGGTGCTTTTGAGGGAATTGGCGCGGTTGGCGGCCAGTTGGGCTTCGGAGACAGGAGCCGCTTCATTCGCGGCAGCGGCGACGGCGGTTTGTTTTTGTTCTTGATGTTGCTGGTTAAGAGTGAGGCGCATGGCAGCGCGGCGTTGAGCACGATTTGACATTTGTTTACGAACTCCTTTTCGAAATAAAAAAGCCCGGTAGCGAGTTGCCGCTCGCACCGAGCTTTTCTGAGATGAAAGTAGCATAGGCACCCCCCGATTCCGAACCATTGGCGTTTGGGCGAGGAGGTTGAGAAGCAGGTAAGTGGTTGATTTAGAGAGGGTAATAATTATGATTAAAATAACTTAACATTTGTGACTGGATTTTGGAGCAGTTCTCAATTACGTGGGAGCGTTCAACATTTGCTTCCAAGATCGTTACACCCGCTCCTTTGGCCGCGTGGCGTCAAGGGTGCACTGGTCCCTTTGGCAGAACAGCGGTGGCAGGTTTTGAGAACGAGATTGCGCCCAACAATGGATCGACAATCTTCAACTCGTCCGCTTCCTTTAACGATGGAACAGTGCATCCGGTATCCGAATTACCGGTGTTCCCTTCTGCGAATCCAAAGCTGACCTGAAAGCATAGGCCGTTCTGAAATGTGTGGAAGTCTCTGCGGCTGTATTCCGTTCCCGCAGCAGCGCCGCCTCCCGAGTAGGCGCTGTACTCGACGTGTCCGACTATGCGAGACGAGCGCCGCCGGGAATCCGCGTCTGAGAACTGGGCACAACTCTGCGGATTCGTAAGTTGCGGGTTCACAAAAACGCCAAAGGCGCCGCCGCCGAAGTTACTTTGGGCGTACAGCTCTGGTGGTATCTGAAACCTGCCGAGGACGACCGTGCCGTCATCCGAGGCAAAATTGGAATGCAGCATGCTCGATTCGGAGTCCGCAACGCGAGCCCAGGCTATCGGATGAGCGTACGTGATGCCGTATGCGGCATCAGTTTCATGCCGCCAAAGCGCTGGATCGGTAAAGGATGCCTGCAGGGTGGGGTGGGGAACGGCGAAGACTTGTTTGAGGGCGGTAACGGCGAACGAGGGTTCGGGCGACTCACTGACGCTGCCCGCGAGGCTGACCTCTCTCTCAATGTATTTTGCGAGCGCTGCGGTGTTGCCGGTCAATTTGAGTAGCTGAGGGGCGGCGGGAGTTCCCAAATACAAGTTGTCCGGGGCGCCTTTGAGACAACCGCGGAGCACCACGTGTTTGGCGGCGAGCGCAGGTGCACAAGTACAGATGGATAGACATGTCATATAGGAAATCAGCTTCCGCGTCATTGGTATATTTCATCAGATAGGGAAGCTTCCGAAAGGTCGTCGAGCCCCGGAAAGGCTCGATCGGCAGGGGAAATCCGGAATCAAAACTTGCGGTAACAACACAGATCGTGAATAGGGTAATCCCGGATCAAAGCCACTACTGACGTTGTACGCTTCCCCTTGCACTTCGACAATTGATTCTGCTATAGTCTCTTGTAGAAGCGAAAGGGACAAGTGAAAGCATGAACGAGCGCATTGATTTGCCGCAGGGCACGTTAGACCTGCTGATTTTGCGTACGCTGTCGCTCGAACCTCAGCATGGCTGGGGGATATCAGAACGAGTGCAGCAAATGTCGAGCGACGTGCTGCGAATTCAGCAGGGCTCTCTGTACCCGGCACTACACCGGCTGGAGCGGCGCGGATGGATCAAGGCCCGCTGGGGCACTTCGGACAACAACCGGCGCGCCAAGTACTACGAATTGACCAAAGGCGGCCGCAGACAGTTGGCGGCGGAGACGGATTCGTGGCAAAAACTCACTGCCGCTGTAGCCCAAGTTCTTGGCCCGGCTTAGGAACGGCGTATGCTGAACGATTTATGGATTCGTCTACGCTCTGTGCTGCGGCGTGAAACAGTTGAGTCGGAGATGGAAGATGAGCTGCGGTTCCACTCAGAACGGCAATTGGAAAAGTATTTGAAAGAGGGGCTGAGCAGAGCCGAGGCAGCGCGCCGGGTGCGCATGACATTCGGCGGCATGGAGCAAGTGAAAGAAGCCTGCCGGGACGCAAGAGGAGTAGCGCTCTTCGAAGACCTGATGCAGGACTTTCGCTATGGCTGGCGGACGCTGCTCAAATCGCCCGGGTTCGCGTGGACAGCGCTGTTGACAATCGCGTTGGGGATCGGCGCGAACGCCGCTCTGTTCTCCGTGATGTACAGCGTTCTGCTGAGTCCTCTGCCTTTCAAAGATGCCTCGCGGCTGATTCAATTGAATGAGACCACGCCGAAAATTGGCGATGTCAGCGTTTCCTATCCGAATTTTGAGGATTGGCGGGCGGAAAGCCGCACACTTTCAGACATGGCGGAGGTGATCCCTACAGATTTCAATTTGGCCGGCATACGTCAACCGGAGCACATCAGTGGTTTGGCGGTTTCGCCCAAATTTTTTTCCATGACAGGGGTGCAGCCTATCCTAGGCCGCCGCTTTACTTTGGACGAGGCGAAAGCCGGCACGCAGCCCGTGCTGCTGCTGAGCTACTCGCTTTGGCAATCGGACTTTGGAGCGGACCGGAATGCGATGGGAAAAACCGTGCGACTGGACAGCCGGGATTTCACCATTGTAGGTGTGCTACCGCCGAACTTCCGCTGGACTGAAAAATGCGACGTGATGGAACCGGTGGGCGTTTGGCTGACCAATAACGACGACGCTAAGAATAGGGGCGACCGTGGCAATATGGTGGTGATGGCGCGGCTTGGGCCCGGGGTAACCATCGAGCGCGCGCGGGCGGAAATGGAGGGCATTGCCGCAAACCTGGCGCGCGAGTACCCAGGTGCGGATGCCCACTTCGGCGTCAAGTTACAGCCACTCAGGGACGTTTTCTCAGGCGACCTGCGCCCAGCGATGATATTGCTGCAGGTAGCCGCATTGTTCGTGCTGCTCGTGGCGTGCGCGAACGTGGCGAACCTGTTTCTGATGCGCGGAACCGCACGAGCTAAGGAAATCGCTCTACGGAGTGCGATTGGGGCAAGCGGCAACCGAATTATCCGGCAAATTTTGACGGAGAGTCTTCTGGTGGGACTGTTGGGCGGCGCCGGCGGTATCGGCGTGGCGATGGCGGCCATTGCTGCGCTTCGGCATTGGGGTCCGCCGGACACTTTTGGCGGCGCGAGCGGCGGCATGAATAGCCCGGTGTTGTTATTTTCAGCCGTTCTCGTCCTCTTTTCCGTGTTCGCATTTGGACTCGGGCCGGCGCTGCAGTCCGCCCGCAGCAGCGTTCAAGCCAAATTGAACGGCAGCGGCAAGAGTACAGCGACGGGTGATCGGATGCGCTGGCGCAGTTTATTAGCGACAGGCGAGTTAGCTTTGGCGCTGATGCTGCTGATCGGCGCGGGGTTACTGATCAAAAGCCTCTACCGGCTGCTCTCGGTAGACGCTGGTTTTCAGCCGGCCCGCGTGCTTAAGCTTGACATGACCCTTCGCACGGCGCAATACAAAGACGATGCGGGGTTGGTTGCGTTCTGGCGGAGAGTTCTAGACGGCGTGCGCGCGATCCCGGGAGTGGAATCGGCATCTTTGGGGACGGGGGTTCCGCTTACCAACGACCATTCACGGGTGGATATCACTCTCGAAGGGAGACCTGCGCCAAGTCCTGGAGCGTACCCACATCCTGACGTACACGTTATCAGCCCGGGTTATGAGAAGACGCTTGCAATTCGCTTACTGGCAGGGCGTGGATTCACCGACGCCGACCGGGAAGGCGGCCAGCCGGTAGCTATGGTAAACGCGCTGGTAGCGAAGCGTCTGTTCCCGGGAGCAGATGCTATAGGCAAGCGTTTTATGTTTGGGAACCTCGCGCTCGGCGATGCGCCGAAGTGGATCACGATTGCAGGCGTGCTCGCCGATACCAGGATGTACGGTCTAGGCAATCCCGCACGCCTCGAAGTGTATGTTCCGTATTGCCAATTCCCCCCGCATGGAATGACGCTGCTGGTGAAATCAAGTCAGGAGCCGGGACCTTTGTCCGCTGCGATCCGGCAGGTTGTCGCCTCGATCGACAAAGAGCAACCCGTTTTCGGGATTGCAACGATGGAGGATGTGGTGGACTCGTCTGTGTTCAAGCCGCGCATCACATTGATCTCGTTGGGGCTCTTCAGCGGTCTGGCGGTTGTCTTGGCGGCCGTCGGCATCTACGGCGTAATTTCATACTCTGCCGGACAACGGGAGAAAGAACTCGGCATTCGAATCGCGCTCGGAGCAAAACGTGGCGATGTTTTGCAGCTCGTACTGGCGCAGGGCGGGAAGATCGCCCTGGGGGGAATTGTTGCCGGTATGGCAGGGTCGGTCGCGCTCACCCAATTGATGGCGAGGCTGCTCTACTCGGTAAGCGCGTTTGATCCGGTGATCTTCTCCGCGGCAGCCTTGGGACTCGCCTTTATCGCAATGGCTGCATGCTATATTCCGGCCCGGCGCAGCATGGGTGTGGACCCGCTGATCGCGTTGCGGCAAGAGTAGAGACACATTCGCCCACCTTTGCCGTCGATTCGTCATCTGCCTCTTTGCGGAGCCGCGGGTCGGCCTCTACACTCGGGCATCTGATGATGAAGCGCGGGCCGCAGTTCGACGCGAGTTCGGCAATCTCGCGGCGGCGGGCTGGATTGACCAACATCAAACTGCGTGTTGGGTTCTCGTGTTCCCAATATATTTCGGCGCGTTATGGTGCGCGGTATGTGCGATTGCCAGCTACTTGGGTGGGTGGACAAAACTGGCCACTCAATTCCGATGCTTGTCGACCTTTGCTGGAGAACGTTGGCGCTTCCAGAGCGGGCAGATGCGATGGCCGGCCACCGACAGCAATTGCCTGCCTCACGGTGGGAGCCAGCACGCAGGGAATATACATTGCCGTAGCACCACCATTTCGATTCAGACAGCCTCCGTTGCTGATTCCGTGGGAAGAGGTTGCCGTAAACGTGGCGGCAGTTCCTTTGTGATGGGTGGGTAAGGTTCGATTTGGGATGCGAACTGCACGTCCCGCTGTCGATCGGCGCAAAACTTGCACAGAGGCTGCAATGCGCAGCGGGTGATCGCTGGGCCGTCGAGCTAGGTGGTTAGTGCTCAAGGGCCAAGCTGGTGTAGCTGTGACATGCGCTGCCACTCATCGTGGCCTTTGCCGCGCGCGGCTTTCAAATCGGCGGCTTGCCGACTCTGCGTTAACTGGGATGCCAAGACGCTACGGCGTTTTTCGGGACTAATCCGACGGACTCCCTCGCGGTTGGCGTTCTGCATTGCGCCTTCCGTCTGGCACAAACTCAGGGATTCGTGCTAGCGATTCAAAATCGGTACAGAAATTTTTTCCAAGTCGATAGAAGCCCAACTCAATCGCCGCGCGTTCTGGCGGGATTGGGGAAAAATCTGTTGGCTAATTTCTCAAGCCTAGCGTCGGCTTCCCAAGGGCGCTTCAAAAACATACAAAGATCGACGCGCCGTTGGCTCGCTGTGTCCGCCGCCAAGGCCACCCAAGTCGGACATCGCTCAGCATATTTCTGAAGAACAGCAGAGCATTCAAGCTGGCGGGCTACGTTGTCTGGATCGTCCGGGGACGATCCGACAGCAAGATACGATAAGCCCAATTCTCCATCTTCCAAAATCATTGTCAGGCGCTGCATCTTTCCTGATGACCTAGCTTTGTTCTTCACCTCTTCAATCTTGTCGAGTAATTGCGTTCGGGCATTGCCGGAGAAATTGAGGAGTGGAATGGCGCAGTCGGTTGCTCCGCTACATCGGCTGGAAAGAATATCGTCCAAAAGCGCTTGGAACTCGGGCGAGGTTGGGGGTTGCGGAGGCTCGACCGCGAGCCCTTGGTCATACCTCTTCCAGACGAACTCATCAACTCTGCCGGACACTCCAGGAATGGACAAGGCGTCATAGCCGTCGAATTGAGGCTTGCCAGCGACGAGATGCCCTGAAAGATAGAGCCCGAGAAGGTCCATCTCGTCCCCATGCAACGACATGTCGCCCTCTTCGATGCCGACGTGTTGTTTTGCGTAGTGAAGAAATCTTATTGGACTTCTCAGCACTTCCGTGATGGTGTCCAAATCGGGAAGGGAGAATGCCCACGGGAATTCATTTCCTGAAAACAGGTCGCGGACTTCCGGATTGTTAGCAAGCCGCGTCGTGAAGAATTGCAGCGGAAGGGGTGTCACCGTGAGTAGGTAGATCGCGGTAGTGAATTCGCGTACAATTCGTAATTCCCCGCCTTCAACCAATACAAGCGGTTCCTCCGTCGCCATCAAATAATCGCGTGCCGCAATACCTTGATCGAAAGCGTTGACAACGGCCTTGCGCACGTCACCGAGCAGTGCCCCATAATCTTCGCCAACCTTGGAATCTTGTCGGAGGCCTTTTGATTTGCACTGAATAATCAGAATGTTGCGGTCATGTAATACAAGAATATCCGAAAGCTCCTCACGACCTTTGTTAGCTTTCTTGGGGTTTAAGATGACGGCGTCAGATCCAAACACTCGCCGCATCCGATCCGCCACTTGATTTTCCAGCCAGCGTCCTCGTGCGGCCTCGAAAACCTTTCTATACGTCTTGTCGTCGTTCAAGTCGAACCAGAATGTCTTGAAGAGTGCCGTCCGCCATAGTGGCGGAACAAACATGAAGTACCTGCCGCCGTGATGCACGAGAGGTTTCTCGTACAGCGTGTTGAAATCCCACGGCGCTTTCTTTGCTTCAAGAAAAGTATCCGGATATTCGCTATTATGGTAGCCGAAATCTTGCGATAACCTTCTCAACACGCTCTCGCAGGTTGCGCGTGGAAGCTGCGATGCGCTTTCCAGGTCCTCAACGTTAAAGCCGATAATCTCCTCTGCGTATTGGTTGAGCAGTTTTGATTGAAGTTCAGCGTCTTGGGTACTCTCGCGCACCTGTTGGCGTCGCCATGCTAAAAGATTTCCGATCGCATGAAACGCCGTCAGAGCTTCGCGTATCGTAAAGCCTAAAGCTTTCTGAAACCATTCGTCATGCTCTTCATAGAGA
The DNA here is from genome assembly GCA_963771405.1 of Bryobacterales bacterium. Lineage (GTDB taxonomy): Bacteria > Acidobacteriota > Terriglobia > Bryobacterales > Bryobacteraceae > Bog-105. Next base: position 138,769 of record CAVYUL010000119.1, on the reverse strand, counting down.
CTAGTTGCCATCTGTTCAAGCTGATGAGGATAGGCTTCGCCACGAACAGTAAGCGAATAGTTCTTTGCATCGAACTCTAGGGAATGAAGCGGATCATCCTTTCTGAGCCTGTCTGCAGCTAGGTCTCGACCGACCGCAAGGTAGTAGTCTTTTAGCCGCTCCCAAATCTCGTCGCACTGCGCCACCGTCAGTTCCCGTAAATCGCTCGACAGGAAAGGCCTGCTAACCAGCAAGCCGGTGAGGAATTCGATGTATCCATGATGGAGATGGACCTCAGCCGATTCCTCTTGAAACTCGTCACTCCGAATAAAGAGAAAGCGATTTGTGAGATGAGCGAGTATCGACAGCGGATTGTGGCCGTCCATCGACCGTTTCAACTTTTCGAACGTGTCGGCGGGAGAAGGTAGCGATCTGAGATTATCCAGAAGCGAGGCGCGCATCTCTTCGTTCCTCAAATCAATCGCTTTCTCGCCGGGTTTTTCGGGCTCATTAGAACGGGACAAAATGTCTCTCTCATTCTCATTAGACCGAACCGCCGTTAGAGAAAACATCTGCCCAGGCGTGCTCGCGTTGTCAAGATGAAGACGTCGTTTAAAAGGAAAGCCGGCCTGTAAACGATTGCTGTGGCATTTGTGAGTGAAATGGGTGCCGTCCGAAGTTGCACTCAGTGAGCGATAGCAAACGTTTTGGCCGATTATACTGTAGAAGCGACTTATAGAAATGGCGGACCTTGGCGAAGTTTTCATTAGCTATAGCTGGGATAGCGACGAGCACATTAAGTCGGTGCTTGCGCTATCGAATCGCCTTCGTTCGGACGGGATCGATTGCGTCTTAGACCAGTACGAAGTTTCTCCGCCGGAAGGCTGGCCCAGGTGGATGGATCGAAAAATCGCCTCTGCCAGCTTAGTTATCACTGTCTGCACCGAAAATTACAACAACCGCGTGATGGGGAAAGAAGCCTCGGACAAGGGCCATGGCGTTAAATGGGAAGGCAACCTCATCTATCAGTACCTTTACAACAGCGGAGCTGACAATACAAAATTCGTTCCGGTCCTCCTGCGCGCCACAGACCGAGAGTTCATCCCGACGCCGCTGCAGGGCGCAAGTTTCTTCGTCGTTGATAACGACGACGGATACGAAAAACTTTATGCTCGGCTTCTTGGGAAGCCACCGGCTGAAAAGCCACCTTTAGGACAGCGGCGCGCCGCCCCCAAGAAAGAGGTGAAGACAGACATAGCTGCCGCCTACTTAATGGCGCCGATCAACATTCCTCTTTGGGACAAAGCGCAATGGTTTGCTACTGCCTTCGGCATGAGCCATTCTAAGCCGCCGATAATGGGAATTACCTTCACAAATAAGGATGCAGCGGCAAAGATTTTCGAGGAATGGCAGCATCGTTACGGGAGTGAGGATAAATACGAGGAGCTTCGGATTTCTATAATCGAAGGCGACATCCCTGGCAAAGACGCGGGCTATACCGTGCATATAGGCGTTGACGTGATTAACACAGTTCGGCGATACCGCGATGCCGGGCTAGAAATTGATGATGACTCTTTCTTCGCAACGATCGGCCGGCTCAACCGGATGCACCCGAAGCCTGATTCCCCATATCTTTCAGAATTTAAAAAGGCATATCGCAAGTTTGGCGAATACTTGCTTGTCCCTGCAGTCAGCAAGCCAGATGGTTCCGGGATCCAATGGGTACGTACGATCGGCATAAGAAAGCGAGCCATTTTTTTCCGCAATATCTCGGAAATCAAAAACAATGAGAACGACGAAGACTTCATGGTCTTGGGGAAATACAAAAAACGCTAGGAGCCAGGCCGTCCTTCCGCGTCCACGCTCGCGCTCGCAATACGGGAAAGATAGGAACGCTGCGGAAAACCGGTCTTGACAAAGAGGTTAAACGCTTTCGGAACGAAAAGTCGGCTTGTCGACTGGAATCGTCGACATGCTCGCCGGCACGAATCGAGGTTCGAGCGGCGTCTATCGGGATTTCTCAGGGGCGACCGGTGGTCTTGATCGATCGTTCCGAAATTCCTCCATGCCCCTTTAGCCATCGTTCGGCCGATTAGGCTAAGGGAAGCGAAAGACCGTGAAGATTCCCACGCGGAGCATAAGAAGCGATCTGATGTATAGTGGCTACATCTCGTTCCGGTTACTCTCGTGAGAAACTTGGCGCACCTTCTCGATGAATTAGAGGCCTACTACGGCGAGAAGACAGCGAACTGGCCAACGGATCCTTATTTGTACTTGGTCTGGCTGCATTGCGGATATCCTGCGAGTGACACGAGGTGCGCGAAAGGCTGGGATTCACTTACTAGCCAAGTCGGGGTCGATGTCGAGCGGATACTCGCCGCGACACCTGAACAGCTGGCAAAATCGTTGAAACCGGGGGGAATGGTCCCTGAACTCCGGGCGATGCGCCTCAAAGAGATTGCGGAACGGATCGCCAAACAGTATGGGGGCGATCTACGTTCAGGGCTAAACGGTCTCTCCGTTGCGCAAGCACGAGCCGCGCTCAAACAATTTCCGAATATCGCAGAACCGGGGACGGATCGAATTCTCCTATTTGCGGGGATTTCACCGGTGGCAGCGGTCCCGTCTAACTGCCCACACGTTCTGGTCCGCATCCAAGTTGGTGCTGAGCGCGAAAACTATTCCAAGACCTATCGCGAAGCGCAACGGATGATTGAAGAGGGCCTCCCGCCTAGATTCGATTCTCGGGCTCGCGCTTACCTCCTACTTAAGAATCACGGACAGCAACTGTGCAAGAGTTCGAACCCCAAGTGCGATGCTTGCCCAGTCGTACCTAACTGTTCATTCGCAGCCGGCAAGCTCAGAGGTCGACTAAATCCCGTGCAGCAAAAAAATTAACTCGCGGTCAACGGCGATGTTTACGGTAAAACCTTTCGTCTAAAGATACCTATCCCAAGTCAAGTATCTGCCTGTTGGAAAGATCCCGCGAAGTCGGCTTGTCGACTGGAATTGTCGGCGCGGTCACCGGGACGGATCGCAGGATCGAGGGCGTTTGACATTCTCGATTTCTGAGAACGATTCATCGCAAGCGAATCAGAGCTTTATACGAGTCGCGCGTTACATGGACAGGTGGGCATTGTAGAAAGCTGGAGTTGGGCTGGGGGATTGTCTGCCTTGCGACCCAACTTGGAACTGCCCTAAGGAACAGTGGCTGAAGACGGACTTTCTCCATTCAGGATGGTAGGAGTCTCTTGAGACGTTTCAATGGCGGGGGGTCAGGTAGCCGAGTGAAGCCATCCACGCCGCGAACTCATCAAACCATAGGTCGCAGGTGAGGCCAAGTTGCTCCATTCCGAAGCCGTGACCACACGCGCGTTGAAGACGTGCATTTCGACGGGGTGCTTCGCCGCGCGAAGTGAATGGAACATGGTGACGACGCTGTCGAGGAGAAAATCATCAGTCCCGACTGCTAGGAAAATCGGCGGCAGGTCCGCATTCCACTTCACGTCCGCTGCTGATCCCGCGTAGATCTGTGCCGCGAAGTTCGGGCGTGCCGCGGCATCGTAATTAGTCAGCGCGTAATTGACGACGCCGCCCCCGGCAGAGAAGCCCACTATGCCGATCCGGCCGGCGTCCACGCCCAGTTCGGCAGCATGTTCACGGACGTAGCGCAGCGCGGCAATTCCGTCCGCAGTGCCCGGATTGTTCTCGAGCTTAGGCAGCGGAGGCAAGTTCGGCTTTCCGCCTTCGGTGGCGGCAGCCTTTGATGCGTCCGCAAGGGACTTTAGAAAAGCCATTGACGCTTGCTTGAACTCAGCCTCGTTGTCGGCGGTATGCTGCAGTCGGTATTTCAAAACCAGGGCTGTTACGCCCCGGCCTGCGAGGGAACGGGCAACCTCGTATCCCTCACTGTCGATGGATAACCATTGGAACCCACCGCCTGGCGCAACGATCACCGCGCACCTTGTGGAGCGTGCGTTGTTCGGTGGGCGGAAAAGCGTGAGGGTCGGACGAACCACGTTGCGCACCAGGCGTCCGCCACAGCCGCCCCACGGGGGATTGGAGACTTGTTCCTTCCATGTCCAACTCTCACTGCCCGGCGCCGCGAACCGGGGTAGATGTCGATGACTTTGTCGGCGTCCAAAGGCCGCTCCGTCGTCTCGGCCTCCTGAGCCATCAGCGGGACGCCGACGGCGAGGGCGATTAACCACAAACCATGGATTTTCATTTTTGGTCCTTTTATGCACGCGGCCGTTCCCCTACTGCAGATTCTTCCTTTCGACCTTCCATAGGGGGTCAATGCACAGTCCACAGCGGTTCCCAATGAACATTGCCGCAGCTTTCTGATCACCCAGTAATTGCCATTGCAGCCAAGCTGCGCCAGCTTGGGCAAATGCGCCGCCGCGAGGCTCCCTATAAGTCGCCGGGTAGTGGCCGACGTCCCGATTGGCGAGGAGTGCCACGATTCCCGTAATTCTCGCGAAGTCGTCGGCCGCATTGCGATGCGCAATGTCGGACTCGCCGCCGATGAAATAGGCGATGGGCGCGTGCAGCTTCGCAAGGATCTCTTTGCCCGGCATTTCCATAACATTCGACGCCGCGGTCGATGCTCCGGGTGGCGGTGACGGTGGCTTGTCGAACAGCCCGCTGTTCCAGATGACGCTGGTGGTCACCCGTGGATCTGTGGAGACCGTAATCGCGCTATCTGTCGAAGTGCTTGCCGGTTCTGGGTGGATTGTCGCCATGGGTTAGACTTAGCTGATTGTGCCCCGAATGACGTGCTGGTCTAAGGAGTGAGAGTGAATTCCATGAAGCAATCGATTCTAGCCTGGGCAGCTATTTTGATGACGATGGTTGGCCTTGTTGCCGCCCCTCCCCCGGCTGAGAAGCTTGCTCTTGCCGGCCTCCAACAGCCGGTCGAAATTCTTCGCGACAAATGGGGCATCTCTCATATTTACGCCAAGAACGAACACGATTTGTTTTACGCTCAGGGGTATAACGTTGCGCGCGACCGGCTGTTTCAACTCGAACTATGGCGGCGCCAGGCTACGGGCACGATGGCAGAATCACTGGGCCGGAGGGAACTGAAGCGCGACATCGGCAACCGGCTTTTCCTGTATCGCGGGGATCTCACGCAGGAAATGAACTGGTATCATCCGCACGGTGCGTCGATCATTTCAGCGTTTGTAGAAGGCATCAACGCGTGGATTGCCGAAACCCGGCGGAACCCGGCGCTCCTTACTCCTGAATTTAGAATGCTCGGCATTCAGCCTGGCAATTGGACTCCGGCGGTTGTCATTAGCAGGTTTAACGGTTTGGCCGGCAACATCTATGAAGAACTGAACATGGCGCTCGCCATCCGTGCCATTGGCGCCGACAAGGTGAAAGACCTGGAGTACTTCCAGCCGTCCGATCCGGACCTGCGCATTGATTCTGCCATCGATACTTCCTTGCTTTCGAAAGACATTCTCGATCTGTATCATGCGTTCCGCACGCCGGTCCGCTTTACACCTGATGAATTGGCTGCGGGGTTTCGCGATCCGAAGATTGTGGCTCGGCTTGATTCGACGCCAAGCGCGCCGAGCGCCGTTGACCTATCCGAGAGACGGGAAGACATCGGGAGCAATAACTGGATCGTCGGACCAAGACTGACTTCGAGCGGTTTTCCCATGATGATGAACGATCCACACCGCACGCAGCAGGCGCCATCGCTTCGCTACTGGGTTCACCTGAACGCGCCTGGTTGGGACGTGATTGGCGGGGGTGAACCTTCGCTGCCTGGCGTCTCCATCGGCCCAACAATGCCGGCGCGTGGGGCCTAACCATCTTCGGCACCGATAGCGAGGACCTTTACGTGTATGGCACCAACCCCGCCGACACGAATCAGTATCGCTATCAGGGTGGGTGGGAATCGATGAATATTATTCGCGAGTCCATCCCGGTAAAGGGTGAACAGCCAGCCGTCGAAGAACTGAAATACACTCGCCACGGTCCAGTGGTTTACGAAGACAAGGTACACCACAAGGCGTATGTAGTGCGCGCTGCGTGGAGAGAAATCGGCGGCGCGCCCTATCTGGCAAGCTTGCGGATGGATCAGGCACACAGTTGGGAAGAATTTCGGGAGGCTTGCACTTTCAGCCGGGCGCCAGCGGAAAACATGATTTGGGCGGATCGTGACGGCAACATAGGCTATCAAGCTGTCGGGATCGCACCGCAACGCCCCAACTGGAGCGGCTTGGTGCCGGTTCCCGGCGACGGCCGCTATGAATGGGATGGCTTTTTGCCGGGTAAAGCTCTGCCGAGTGTTCTCAACCCCGAAAAAGGCTTTTACAACACGTCAAATGAATACCAGATTCCGCGCGGCTGGCCTTATCGAGAAGCCATTCACTATACCTGGGCCGATCCTTTTCGAGCAGAGTCCGTTTCGGAGTTTCTGAGCAACGGCCGGCGCTTTACCGTTGCCAACATGGTGGAACTGCAGAACAACAATCTCTCGATTCCAGCGCGCCGGATCGTGCCGCTTTTGAAAGATCTGAAGCTCTCAGGCGCTGCGCAGGAAGCGCAGGCGCGATTGGCACATTGGAACTTTGTTCTCGATCAGAATTCGGTTGAAGCAGGCATCTATGAAATGTTCCAGCGCCGCCTGCTGGAGAACATTCGGGGACAGGTGGTTCCCCAAGCGGCGCAGGACTTCATCGGAGTGCCTCCGATGACTCGCATTATCGCGTGGCTGTATGCACCGGATGGCCGTTTTGGCGATGACCCCATGGCCGGGCGCAATGCGTTGCTGACGAAGAGTCTGGACGAGGGGGTGGCCGAACTAAACAAGCGCTTCGGCGCCGATATGGAAAAGTGGACGCTGGGCGCCTATCATCACGCTACCATCATTCACCCCATTTCTTCCGCTCTCAGCGCGGAGCAACGCGCCCGGTTTGACGTTGGTACTCTGCCGCGCGGCGGCGACAGCTACACAGTGACGGCCACCGGCGGCACGGACAACCAAGGCGCGGGTGGTTCGCTGAAAATCATCGTGGATACGGAGAACTGGGACAACTCCATCGCACAAAACAATCCTGGCCAGTCGGGCGACGCCAATGACCCGCACTACCGCGACCTTTACGAGCTTTGGGCTCGCGGCCAGTACTTCCCGATCTTGTACTCACGTCCGCACATTGAGTCAGTCACGGAAAAGAGATACGAGCTCGCCCCGGCGTCAGTCAGGTGAAGTGCAGTGGAAAAATGCCAGCGGGTAATTACTACCGTTGCGCGTTCCGCAATGGTTTTGCCATCGGCCAGCGTTAACGTTCCTACGCGAACCGGGCACCCGCCATGCTGTGATACCTTCAATCCATATGAGGATACCTATGCGTCTCGGGCGTTCGATCGCTCTCGGCGCCTTGTTGAGCCTTGGCCTTTATGCCCAAGGTCCTGCCGGCGCGCCTCCTTCCAGCACGTTAAAAGTGGGCGACAAAGCACCCGATTTCACGCTGCCTTCTTCCGAGGGTGGCTCCGTTCATCTAGCCGACCTGATCGGCAAGGGCACCATTGTGCTCGCCTTTTTCCCGGCCGCTTTCACTGGTGGTTGAACGAAGGAAATGCAAGCGTACCAGGCTGGTATGCAAAAGTTTCAAGAAGCGGGCGCGAAAGTGTTCGGCATCAGTACCGATAACACACCGTCGCTTAAAGAATTTGCCACTAAATTGAGTTTGCCGTTTCCCCTGCTTAGCGATTTTTACGACCGCCACGTGAGCCAAGAGTATGGTATTTATTTGCCCAAAATGGCGATTGCCAACCGCGTGACGTTTGTCATCAATACCGACGGAAAAATCGAGTTCATGGAGCAAGGCGGCGACGCCATGAAGATCATGGGCGCCGGAGACGCCTGCAGCCGCCTTGCGCATAAGAAGGCGCAATAGCCACTCCTCAAATGAAACGCTGGCTGCTTGGCTTGGCTGTTTGTTCTGCTCTGGGTTTGAGCCAGCAGCCTCCGTTTAAACCTGCTGCCATTGCCGAAGCCAATCGCGGCGTTGCCTTGTCGAAAGAAGGCAAATACAGAGAAGCTGTGCAGGCCTATAACCATGCCGCAGTGCTGGATCCGCGGTTACCCAACATCAATCTGAACATTGGTCTTGCCTGGTTCAAGGCAGGTGATTTTCAGCAAGCTCTGGCCGCTTTTCGAAAAGAACCGCCGAACGATCGGGTTAACACGCTTATCGGCATGAGCTATTACGGGCTGAATCAATACAAGCAAGCGGCCGAATCATTAAAGCCGCTGGTGGATGCGCAGCCGGAAAATACCGAGCTCGCCTACGTATTGGCTCGATGCTATCTGTGGACCGGGGACTCAGAGGCGGGCATGGCCCTGTTTCAAAAACTACTGGAGCGAGACCCGAATTCAGTCGCCGTCCATATGCTGATGGGCGAGGCATACGACGCGCAGAACCACCCCGAAGATGCGATCAAAGAATTTGAACTCGCCGCAAAGGATGCCCCAGCTCAGCCCGATGTGCATTTCGGTTTGGGCTATTTGTACTGGAAAGAAAAGCGTTATGACGAGGCGGGTCGCGAATTTCAGGCGGAGATCGAAAACAACCCAAAACAAGCTCAAGCACTCGTCTATCTGGGCGACGTGCAGATGAAGGCGTCGCAGAATCCGCAAGCGATAGCGACGCTCAAAAAATCACTGGAACTCGACAAGACCTCGCATCTGGCGCATTTCGATTTGGGCATTCTGTACCAGCAAGACAAACGCAATGCGGAAGCCGTGGCCGAATTTCGCGCCGCCATCCACGCTGAACCGGAAAGCTACGATGCACATTACCACCTGGCCCGGCTGCTGAAAGAATTGGGCCAGAGTGCTGAAGCCGACAAAGAATTCGCTATCGTTCAAAAACTACACGAGAAACGGAATGAGGATACTCTCCTCAAGGTCAGCGGCCATCACTAAAGGAAAAAGCCGCCAACCCCAGAAGGGTTAGCGGCCTTTTTTCGGGTACTGCTAGGTGTTTACCAGGCGAACTTGGCGCCAAGTTGGAACACGCGGGGATCCCACGTGGACGTGACTTGACCGAAGCGCGAGTCGGCGAAACTGCTGTCAACGTTCTGGAATTCGGTATGGTTCCAGGTATTGAACGTTTCTACGCGAAGTTCGATGTGGCTGCCTTTTTCGTTCAGGGCGAAGCTCTTGAACATCGAAACGTTCCAGTTGTTCCGGCCAGGACCGCGGAAGACACCTTTACCAAGGTCGCCCCATTGTCCAACTGCCGGGTTGCTAAAGCCGCTCGTGCTGAAGAAGTCGAGTCGGCCATTGCCGTAAGTAGGATTCCCGGTAAAATCAGGACGGTTGGTAGCGCCGGAAATGCCGTTGCTGCCGAGCGATCCGCCCTGAGTGAGGAACAGCGGCAAGCCTGATTCCATTGTCACGATACCGGATACGGTCCACCCGCCGGCAACCGATTTCGCAAGCATACTCTGCGAGTGGCGGAAGAACGGTAGATCGTAGATGAAGTTAATCAGAGCGATGTTGCTACGATCCAGCGGAGCCGGACCGTAGTCGTAAGACCGGCTGTACGGGTTGTCCAGGGTAAAGAGGTCCCCGCCCGTGGTCGGGTCAATTGCGCGCGAGGCAGTGTAAGCCGCCTGCAAAGTCAAATCGCTGCGGAGCGCCGCATGCAAGTTGATCTGCAAACTGTTGTAGTGGCTATTGCCTGCGTTTTCGTAAAGCATGATGGAGCTGTATCCGGGATAGGAAATTGCTCCGTTGTAAATGAGTGTCTTGGAGCCCGGAAGAGTGTTGAGTTCGTTGAGCGTGCTCTCATTGGGCAGATCGATTTGCCGCTCGTCGCTCTGGTGCCGGTTCTGGTTGCCGACATAAGCGACGGAGAGCACCGTATTCTTGGCTAACTCTTGTTCCACGCCGGCGCTGAATTGATAGCTGGCCGGAGCCTTATAGTCGTTGTAAGCCAAGCCCGTGATGCTGCCGACGGTAATCGGGTTTACATAGTTGGTTCCGGTGGCGATGGCCGCTCCGGGGTTCGAAATACTGACGTTGTTATAGGTAACGCTGGTGCTGAACGGTTGGTTCGGGCCGCCATTGTACATGTCGTTGCCTTGAATACGCTCGTACATGATGCCGAAGCCGCCGCGGAAAACCGTCTTATGGTCTCCCCGCAGATCATAGGCGTAGCCGACGCGTGGTCCAAAGTCTGTCCAGTAGTTCTTGACCATGCCGTTCGGGATTCCATTCTGACCGGCGATTCCGATGCCGTTCAAATAGAACTCGGTGCCGGCGAGAATTTTGTTGGGGCTAGTGCCCAAGCCAGGGCTTACTGCGCCGTTGCAACCAGGAGTGCCGGGTCCGCAAATCGCATTAAAGCTGCTTCCCGGAACCCATGTCGGCGCATCGGCCGGATTGTATAGGTTCTGATAGAAATCGGACATGCGGTCGTTGGCTTCGTAGGTATGTGGAATGCCGTCCCAACGCAGGCCGAGGTTCAAGGTTAAGCGCGAACTCACGTGCCAATTGTCCTGGAAGTAGACAGCCGGGGAAACATTGTTCCACTGGCCGTGGTCTTGCACAGCGAGCTGAGTGTAAGAACTCGCGTAGCCAAGTAGGAAGTCCGCTAATCCGTTGCCCGGGATCGCTGTCGATCCGTTACCAGTGAAGAGACCACTGAAGTTGAAGGAACCTTGCGTGTCGCCGAACAGATCCTGGGTCTTCTTATAAAGTGCCCAACTGCCGCCCATCTTCAGCTGATGGGAGCCAATCACCCACGATAGGTCGTCGCGAATTTGATAATCATCCGCCTTGTTGTGCCAGGGCCAGCTTGAAACGTCGTAGTTGGCATAGCCGCTCAACGAGATGCCCGGAATTCGGTCATCGTTGTTGGTGGTGTTCGGAAAGATCGACGGGATGTTCAATCCGGAGGGCCGGGCATAGAGACCCGTCGGAGTGATGTTGATAACGTTACCGTTCTGGTTGTAGGCGATTTCGTTCAAGATGGTCGGCGTGATGGAGTAGGTGGCGTGAACCACGTAGTGATAGGCCGGATTCGTGAGCAAAGTTCCGACGCTGGGGGTGTTGCTGCCGCTCCAAAGAGAGGTCCCATAGGTCTGGCTCACATCGTCCTTCATGTAGTGGCCAAAGATGTTGAACTTATCGTTGAAACGGTGATCGATGCGCAGGATCTCTTCGCGCAAATACACGGGCTGGTTTGCGCCGCCCACGAAATTCGCTCCCTGGTTGGCTGACGGGAAAATACCCGCCTTCAACAAGGCCACTGAGTTGGGGTTAAAAAGCGAAACGGGGATTTGGTTGTTTGGAAACTGAGCACCCAGCGTAAGGCCGGCACTTGTCAGTTGGTTTTGCACCGAGGGGTTAACCGAGCTCGCAGTCGGGACCAGAATTGGCTTTTCGCCAGCAAAGTTGCCGGCTAATTCCGCAGCCGAAGGAACTGGAATGTTCACACCACCGGGAGAAATTTGGCGACGCCATTCCTGATTGTAGAAGAAGAACGTCTTTTGCCGGTCCTTGTTGTAGAACTTGCCAAAGGTGACCGGACCGCCGACGTTGAAACCGAAAATGTTGTAACGCAGTTCGGGCTTCTTCTGGCCGGCCAGGTTGTAAAAGTAGTTGCTCGCGTCCAAAGCGTCGTTGCGGTCAAATTCCCAAGCGCCCGCGTGGAACGCCGTTTGGCCCGATTTCACCACCATCGACATCGTACCCGCTGAAGATAGTCCATAATCGGCGCTGTAATTTGAGGTCAAAGCGCGGAATTCAGCGATCGAATCCAGCGAAGGCATAATGTCCAAGCCACCAGCGCCGCCGCGGTCATCCGCTTCGCCGCCGTCAATCATCCACAAATTGTGGTTTTCACGCAAGCCGTTGAAACTGACGGTTGCATCGCCGCCGATTGAAGTCGGCGAACTCAAATCAGCCATGTTCGAACTGGCGCCTGCCGTTAAAGTAGCCATCGCATAAATGCTGCGGCCGTTGGTGGCAAGCTGTGTGAGTTCTTTTCCGGTGATCACGTCGCTGACTTCGCCGGATTCCGATTGCACGGCAATCGCTTCGGCTTCGACGGTGACGCTTTCCTTGTTGTTGCCCACTTCCAGCTTCACGTCCACACGCAGACGATCACCCACCTGCAACGTCACATCGTTCTGCTCGAATACTTTAAAGCCGGGGACTTCGACTCGCACTTTGTAATGACCGATACCCAGATCAGGCGCAGTAAACTGTCCCGATTCGCTGCTCATCACACTTGTCGTTTGATTCTTATCTGTGTTGGTAATGACGACTTTCGCATTGGGAACAACAGCACCGGACGGATCGGTAACCGTTCCGAGAACTGTTCCTTCCTGGGCTGATGCCACAAATGCGAAGGTCATTAGGAGTAGGAGGATTGCCGCGAGCCGTGAAAACTGGGACGGCAGCGACGGGGATTTTTGAAAAATAGGACTGGACCGTGTCCTTTGGTACATACTCTGTAACCTCATTTAAAATTTCAACCAGACGCCTTAGCCTCGAGGCACGGAAGAAGACCCTTTTAGAACTTCCGGCGGTGCTCGACCGGGAGGCGTTTGGAGCTAGTATATACCATTCAGGGATTTGCTACAGGTTAATGCTGAAATCCGATGAATATAGAGTGTTAAGGAGCCGCCGTGATTGCGGTCACCGCACTGAAGCGTTTTTCGGCGATGTTGTAAGCGGTTACAACGCCCGGGCCGATGTGATAGATCCAACCATGCAGTTGCAAATCGCCCTGCTCCAGACGCGTAGCCACGCTTGGGTGGGTGCGGAGATTCTCAAGCTGAGCCACCACGTTGTGTTCCGCCAGGCGTAGCAAAAATTCAGGGGTCGGATTTGCCTCTCGCTCCTGAACATCGGCGTAGCGTAACCATGCGGTCACGTTTGGAAATTGCGCCAGTGCTTCCGGATTGAGAGCGCCTTTCATCACGCCGCAGTCGGTATGGCCGCAGACGATAATTTCGGGGACGCAAAGAACACCGGCCGCATACTCAATGGTGGCCGAGACGCCGCCGATGGCATCGGGATAGCGCGGAACTATGTTGCCAATTACCCGGCAAATAAACAGCTCGCCCGGTTTGGTTTGTGTGAGCAAACAAGGATCAATGCGCGAATCGGCGCAGGTGATAAACAGCGCCTCGGGCCTTTGTCCTAGAGCCAGCTTTTCGAACAAGTCCTGATGTTTCGGATAAACTTCCCGCCGAAAACGCGAAACGCCTCCCAAAAACTTGTCGACCGGCATGCCTTTATTCTCCCTCACGAAGGATAGGGCACAGGTGGGGAGGGCACTCATTCACGCTGGTTGCGGGAATAGTATCCCAAGATGGTGGATCAGCGGGCGGAAAGCACAATCTGATTGCCTTCCGAGTCCTGCATGATGGCGAATGTTCCCCAGGGTTGTTTCTGCGGTGGTTTGGCGAACTCGACGCCGCGGGCAGTCAGTTCCGCGAAGGCTTTGTCGATGTTTTCCACTTCCCACGAAGTGTTTACAAATGTGCCGATCCGGTCTTCCTGACCTTCGGGCGTAAACAAGACAACGCCTGTTTCGGCGCCGGGAATGGTCAACTCGATCCAGCGCTGGGTGGGTGAGAATTCCTGGTCGGTGAGAACCCGAAATTCCAACTTTTCGGTGTAAAACCGCAGCGCGCGTTCTTGATCGCGCACGGGAATGCCGAGGAATTTGATTCGTTTGATCATACGGCCAGCATGGCAACGGTTTGGGTGCAAAGCAAGAGTTGGCACGCAAATGCAGGCAACTATTGCTATAGTCATAAATGCTATAGCAATGCAAGTCGACCCATACCTCACGGATACGTTGATGCGCGATCTTGTGTCGCATAGCCATTCGAGCGCGGCCTTTCTGGTCTACCTGCAGCTTTACCGCCATACCCACGGCGCCGGCCGCGAATCGGCGGCGATGAGCTTGCAGGTGCTGGCCGAAAGCACCGGTATGTCTAAACGTTCAGTGCAAAACGCGATCGCTCATCTGCTTACGCGCCGTCTGATCCGCCGCCGGCTGTCTCGCCCCACCGCGGTTCCGATTTATCATGTTCTGACTCCGTGGCTTCGCAAGACCACGGCAAGCTATCCGACTGGAGAGGGAACCTAACTACTCCGACTTTAGAGGAATTACCGCTAATGTGCTGGACGCTTTTGTGACCAAAACACGTTTGCCGGCCCGCTCGACGATAACGTCCGCTTCGACAAAAATCAGATTCCTGCCGGCTCGCAAAACATGAGCACGGCAGAATAGCGCCGAGCCAGATGCCGGCCGCAGAAATGAAACCTTGTTTTCAACGGTGATTACGTCCCGGTCCGGCGGCACAGTGGAGGCGGCGGCTCCGCCACAAGTGTGGTCGGCGATGGTCATCAACACGCCGGCGTGTACGAAGCCATGCTGCTGTTCGTGAACCTGCGAAATAGGAGTTTGCGTTTCACACCAGCCGTTGCCAAATGAGACCAACTCGAGTCCTAGAGAATGGATAAAGTGCGCGTCGCGAAAAATACGAGTGACGAGATTGATATTTCCTTCGCTCATGTCTTATCGGCAGTGGTGCAGGTTCTACTCTTTCGCCAGGATCTGTTTGACCTGGGCCAAGTGGTTCAGATCGTGCCCCGCAATTTGCGTGGCCAAGTCTAGAAGCGTCATCTTTCCGCGCTCGGCGTGAACGCCGAATCTCTCCCACTCTGCAGGCGTCAGGCGCTGAAACATAGCCAGGTTGGCCTGCCGCAACGCCTTGAATGTGGCGAGTGACCCTCTTGGATCGGCTTCCGCGTATCCGCCCAGGCGCGCCCACAACAGTTGATCAAAGGAGGCTAATGGGCCGCCGTTATTCTCAATCATCTGACGGTATCGCCAAGTGCTTACTAATTCGGCGTCCGCAAGATGGGCCAGAATTTCGGCTAGCGACCACTTGCCGGGCAGCTTCGCCTGACTCAGCGTCTCGTTGGGCAAGCCAGCAATCAAGCTTGCCAAAGTCCCGGCTGTCTCACTCTGCACTGCCAGCGGCTCTTTGCCCTTGACGTAACCGGCTATTCGCGCGCTGTATTGAGCAATCGTTTCGTCCATGTTTCCACCCTACCCTTACCAGCCTTGGATTCAACGGGCAAGAAAATGATTCGCCGACGCTTAGGCAAATTTTTTGTCCCTATGTCGTCAAATTTCTCGCTTTTCTTGATGAGAAGGCTTTGTGGCGAAATCAGCGCTCACGAAGGGTGCTTCTTGGAGGTTATTGTGAATATTCAGCTTAATGGCTCACATTCCCGACGGTCGTTTCTCGGGTTAGCGGCGCTTGGTATGGCGTCACGATCGATCGCCAGCACAACATGCGGCATTCAGAGTTGCGTATCGCAAGTTGATTTTGACGATTTTGCGCAATCTGCTTTTCAAGATCAGGAGATGCCGGAGTGGTGTTGGGCAGCCTGTATTTCGATGCTGTTTTCTTTCTACGATCATCCGGTGTCCCAGGAGCGAATCGTGTCCGAGGTCTACGGGGCGCCGGTGAATATGCCGGCCGGGTATGGCGGCGTGATCGCGTCGCAATTGAATCGCGCTTGGACCGATGACAATGGCGACCGCTTCCGTGCACGATTGACGGCGGCTTATGATGCAGACGCGGGATTCAATAATTTAGACAATCTGAAGCTGTTGAACGAACTGGATGGGGACCATCCCGTGATCATCGGTGCGGGATCGCACGCGATGGTGCTGACGATGATGCAGTTCGTTCGCACGCAGATGGGCCCTTATGTGCAGAGGTGCGGCGTTTTCGATCCTTGGCCGGGACGCGGAGCGCGGGATTTGACTGCCTCGGAAATGGTGCCAATGTTCCGGGGCGGGTCATTGCGGTTTGCCGCGACGGCGAGAATTCAGGATCTGTAATGCGGGCGATTCACGGCGAGTCCGGTTTGCGAAATGACCCAGCGATAGAGAAAGATCGCGATTCCCAGGGCCAGGAGGGCTAGTGAAGCTGGTTCGGGGACCTGTGAGACGTTAGCCTTCGTGATACCGACATCCGATTCGGTGGCAAGATCGGAGGTGAAGTTCTGAGCGAATGGGTTGATAGCCGCGCCTGGAAAGACGAAGTCAATCAGGTTATTGGTGGGATCGAGGTATAAATCCGACTGCAGCGACGCGGATAGGTCTGAGTCGAGCCCTGCATACATGTCGGTCATCAGCGTGCTCAGGAGACTGGTGCCGTGTGCAATAGAATCGGCCAGCACCTGGTTGTAAGTCACCGTAGCGGTTGCCGAAAAAGCACTGTCGCCGAACGAGGCCTGATAATCGCCCCCGCTGAGAGCGCCGTCAAACCCAATGAGCGCTACAAAGGGCATTCCCGGGGGATCTCCGTTCGCGGCGACTCCCAACGTCGTGGTTTCTCCGGTCCCGAGATCCCGGAACTTGACGCCGAGATAGGTCCCGTTCATCGTCACCACATTGGCGGCCGCGGCGGCCTTCGTTACATTAGGGAGCTTACCAACCGCAGTAGCAATGTTTGCGGCCTTCATGTTGGCAGTGTCGTTGGCTGCCACGGGAATATTGGGGGTTGCCGGGCCGTTGGTAATGTTGATGACCAAGCCGGTTTTGGGGTCGACAATGATTTGCACGTTGTTAAACGCCTGTACGGCTACATTGCCGGCGGCGGCCGGGGCTCCAACGGTGATGGTAGTGCTACGGGCGGGTGTGTTGAGAAAGCACAAGGTGACTGTCGTCAAGGATAGGATGCAGGCAAAGCGACGTTGCAGGTTCATTTTTCGCTACCTCCGCGCGAAAGCGAATTGATGAGAATTCGCGGTCTGACAGTTGAGCTTTTTTCGCGCGCCACCTCCAGCGGGTCAGAAATGAGACAGCCGGGTAGCGCGCGAGTTGGGTCCTGATCCATTCCAGTTGCGCAACGCGTCTGGCCCTCAGCTGGGGGCCAAGACTGGATCAGCGCCGAACGCGCTTATTCAAGCTGAGACGCACTTGTTTAGTTGGTTAGTACCGTGAAGAGTATAGATCAACGGCTACTTGCAGTCAAAAGTTTTTTTTCGCTTTTTTATTGAGTGCTGACTCCCTGGCTCCGCGAAGACCATGGCAAACTATCCGTTGTGACCAAACGTAAACTCGGAAACTCGGCTATTGAAATCGCGCCGCTTGCACTGGGCGGCAACGTGTTTGGCTGGACGATTGACCAGCCTACCTCTTTCAAGATCCTGGATGCCTTTGTCGATGCCGGCTTCACCTTTATCGACACCGCGGATATTTATTCCACTTGGGTACCAGGTAACAAAGGCGGCGAATCGGAAAGCATTATCGGCAACTGGGTGAAGCAGACCGGCAAACGTTCGAAAGTGGTCATTGCCACCAAGGTCGGTATGGAAATGAGTTCGACGGAGAAGGGCCTTTCGAAGAGTTATATTTTGCGGGAAGTGGAGGCATCCTTGAAGCGCCTGCAAACCGATTACGTCGATCTCTATCAATCCCACCGCGACGATCCGGACACGCCCCTGGCCGAGACTCTAGAAGCTTATGCGCAGCTCGTCAAACAAGGTAAAGTTCGGGTGATCGGCGCATCGAATTATGACAAGAACCGATTGGCGGAAGCGCTTCGGGTGAGCGAAGAAAACCACTGGCCCCGTTACGAAAGCCTGCAGCCGCACTACAACTTAATTGAGCGCACCGATTACGAAACCAATCTCGAACCGTTGTGCCTGAGCGCGAAGATCGGCGTGATTCCCTATTACTCGCTGGCGAGCGGTTTTCTGACCGGCAAGTATCGCGCGCAGAAAGACACGGCCGGCGCGAAGCGAGGACAAGGCGTTGCGAAATATCTCAACGAACGCGGCTTCCGCATTCTGGCTGCGCTCGATGCTGTCGCGAAATCCCTCAACTCGAATCCAACGCGCGTCGCGCTCGCCTGGCTGATGGCTCGACCGAGCATTACCGCACCTATTGCCAGCGCGACCAGCGTGGAGCAACTGAAAGATCTGACCGAGGCCGCGAACCTGAAATTGCCGCCGGAGGCCGTTCAACAACTCAACGTCGCTAGCGAAGGATAGAATAGCTTCCATCCATGAAGCTTCGTCTCTTTGCCGTTGTCCTCACCGGACTTCTGCCGGTGGCCGGTTTTCCCCAGGAATCCACGCAGCACAACATGCGTGGGTTTCTTTCCAAAGACATTCCCGAAGAACGCAAATGGGAAAGAGAAGCACAAGGCGTACCGGATACCGGGCGGCTGCGCAGTTATATGAACTTCATGGCGGCGCAACCGCATAGTGCCGGCTCGCCGCGCTCGAAAGTGGTGGCTGAGTTCGTCCTCAAACATTTCCAAGAGTGGGGGCTGGACGCCCACATCGAAGAGTTTGAGGCATTGCTGCCGACGCCGACTGTCCGCCAAGTTGAAGTGCTTGGCCCTAAGCGCTACGAGGCCAAACTCAAAGAGCCGGAGGTGCCTGAAGACGCCAACAGCGGCGATGCCAATCAATTGCCGACCTACAACGCTTACGGTGCAAGCGGCGATGTAGTGGGTTCGGTGGTTTATGTGAACTACGGCATTCCGGACGATTACGAATGGCTCACGGACCACGGCATTGACGTGAAAGGCAAGATTGTGATTGCGCGCTATGGCAAGAGCTGGCGCGGGATTAAAGTGAAAGTCGCCGCGGAACATGGCGCGATTGGGTGTTTGATTTATTCCGATCCGCACGAAGATGGCTATTTCGAAGGCGACATCTTTCCCAAAGGGCCGATGCGTCCGCCGGATGGCGTGCAACGCGGCAGTGTTCTGGATATGCCGCTGTACCCCGGCGATCCGCTTTCGCCTGGCTGGGCTTCGGAAAAAGGCTCAAAGCGGCTTGAGATGTCGGAAGCGAAAACGCTGATGAAGATTCCCGTGCTTCCGATTTCTTACGCCGACGCGCAGCCGATTCTGGATCAACTAACCGGCCCGGTGGCGCCGCGGGATTGGCGGGGTGCGCTTGGTTTCACTTATCACATCGGACCCGGCCCCACCCGCGTGCACTTGAAAACCGATTACGACTGGTCAACGAGACCGCTGTACGACGTGATAGCCACGATACCCGGTACTGAATCGCCCGAGCGATGGGTGATTGCGGGCAATCATCACGATGCCTGGGTGAACGGCGCGGACGATCCGATTTCGGGCGCCATCGCCTTGATGGAAAGCGCGCGGGCGTTAGCGAACTTGCAAAAAGACGGTTGGAAGCCGAAACGGACCATCAAGATTGCGCTTTGGGATGGTGAAGAATTCGGGTTGCTGGGTTCCACCGAATGGGCGGAAAAACATCAAGACGAGCTGCGCCAGAAAGGTGTCGTCTATCTCAACTCCGATAGTTCGGCTAAAGGCTGGCTGCACGTGAGCGGCTCGCACACGCTTGAGGATTTCGCCGCTGAAGTGGCAGGCTCCGTGACGCAGCCTGGAACCGGGGCGAGTTTGGCGGAGGCGGCGTTGCATCATCCACCGAGCGAAGAGGGCGAAGAGCCGGCTCCGACTACGAGAAAGAGAACGTCTTTCACGATTGGGGCTTTGGGCGCAGGTTCCGATTACGTTGCATTTTTGGATTTCCTAGGCGTTGCCAGCATGAATGCCGGATTTTCGGGGCAGACCAGAGGCGGCATTTACCACTCCGTTTACGATTCCATTTATTGGTACACGCATTTTTCCGATTCGACGTTCGCGGATGGCAAGGCGCTGGCGCAATACACCGTCACTGCTTTGATGCGGCTGGCTGACGCGACTGTATTGCCATTTGAGTTCGGGCATTTTTCGAACACGGTTAGCGGGTATGTGGACGAAATTACGAAAGAAGCGAAAGGCAGAGGGCAGACGCTCGATTTGAGCGGGCTGACAAAGCAACTGGAGGCGCTGAAGCAAAGCGGCGGCAAGTATGATGCGGCTCTGGCTGCCGATATGCAGGAAGACAGTTTGGACGAGGCGAGAGTCCGTGCAGCCAATGACGCTCTGCTCAAAACCGAG
The DNA here is from genome assembly GCA_963771405.1 of Bryobacterales bacterium. Lineage (GTDB taxonomy): Bacteria > Acidobacteriota > Terriglobia > Bryobacterales > Bryobacteraceae > Bog-105. The sequence continues at coordinate 118,783 of CAVYUL010000119.1, read as the reverse complement.
CGGGTTTTGACGCGTTCGGAAGGGCTTCCGAATCGCGATTGGTACAAGCATCAGATTTACGCTCCCGGTTTCTATACAGGCTACGGCGTGAAAACAATACCGGGCGTGCGCGAGGCTGTGGACAGCGGCGATTTCGCGCTGGCGCGGAAAGAAGCTTCCATTGTTGAACAATGCCTGTTGCTGATGACCGAAGAGGTCAATGCCGCGACCAATGATTTGTCTGGGATTTAGTTTCAAACATTCAACTCGCGCAAATAGGGGACGCTGGCTTTCATCAGATCGAGATTCATCTCGACAAAATAGTTTTGGATGCCGCCGGTTTTCGCAGCCGTGAAGATTTTCTTCCAATCGAGGCTGTCTTGTCCGACAGCGGCAATCTTACGAGTCTGCGCATCCCAACCCTGTACGTGCATTGAGATAAAGCGGCCCGGATATTCCGTAAAGTAATCAGCCGCATCGAAGCCCTTACTGATGGTCGAAACCTGGAACTGGAACTTCACGAGTTTCGGATCGAGGTATTCAAACAGCAGATCGTACGTGCGCTTTCCATCCACCGTGGAAGTTTCAAAGCCTTCGTTGTGCAGTCCTTGCTGAATGCCGGCCTGCGCGGTTTGTTCGGCAATTTTGTTGTACTCGTCGGCAGCGCGTTTCACATCATCCAGCGTTGGGTTCTTGGGGCCATCCAAACTGGGAACCATCATTTGCTTCAATCCGACTGCCTTGGCCCATTCAATGCGGCCCGCCAGATCTTTGCGCAATTCGTCGAGCGAGAAATGGCTGCTTTGGCAAATGAGATTCATGTCCGCAAGCAAGCTGCGCAACTCGGCGGGTTTGTATTTGCCGACGCTCGCAAAACCGCCGTCGGCATAGCCAACCGGCGAACACAGCTCAATGGCTTGAAAGCCGGCTCCCGAAAGCTGTTTCAACGTTCCTGGAAAATCGTTTGCAATCATCTTGCGCACAGGATATGTTTGACATCCGATGGGCAAACCAAGCGGGCTGGCCTTGAGCGCGGTCGCAATTCCCGTGGCGCAGGCAGCGCTGATGAAGTGTCTTCTGGATAGGGCAGCAGGCATCCCAAGATTCTATACTCTTTCCCGGTTAGCGGTATCAAGAATTGATTTATTCAATCAAAATTGGCTTGACGCTTAAGAAAATCAAATCTATAATTGAATTTGTGATGGACTGGCACGAGTTAACACAATTGACCGCAGGCGAAGCGTTTGTTGTTGAACGGGTTCGCTTGAAAAAAAACGGCATTGCCCTTGAAGGCGAGTTCGAAGTACCCCAATTGGCGCGGCTCAGCCATGAAGACCAAGTCTTTGTTGCCGCATTTCTGCGTTCCCACGGTTCGATTAAAGAGATGGAGCAGACGTTCGGCGTCAGCTACCCCACAATCAAGGCGCGGCTCAGCCGCCTCGCGGCGGCTTTGGACTTTGTGGAAGTGAATCCCGCGCCCGGTTCGAACGAAGTTCTGGATCGCTTGAGTCGAGGCGAGATTACCGTTGACGAAGCAGTTCAAAACCTCAGAACGCCCGCATAGCCCCATAGAAGGAGAATAAAGAAACATGACCGATAGTCGCCGTCGCATCCTCGAAATGCTGGCTGCCGGCAAAATCACCACCGATGAGGCAGAGCGCTTGTTTGCCGCACTCGATAGCGATCCTTCGACGGAGAGTTATGAGAAGGATTCGGCCAAAGCCGAGGCGCCTCCTCGCAAGAAGCCGAAATACATGCGAGTGCAAGTGGAGGCGGACCATCATAATGACCACGGGCCGGTGAAGGTCAACGTGCGTATTCCCATGCAACTCTTGCATGCCGGAGTCAGATTATCCAGCCTGATTCCCCCGCAAGCGCGCGAATGTGTCAACGACGCGTTTCGGAAACAAGGCATTGATTTCGATATCAGCCAGCTCAAACCGGAAAATTTGGCGGATATCGTGGATCAGCTTAACGATCTGACGGTTGATGTGGATCATAAAGACGCCAAAGTGCGCGTTTTCTGCGAGTAAATTGTCAACGGATTGAAAATCCGCTGCGCTGCTCGACCGAGTCTTCGCGTTCTTCTACGTTGCGCACGATCGCCATCCTAGGCCCCATGTATAAGGCAGCGGCTAGATCGCTGAGCTTTGCCGGCGGCCCGGCGGCATATACTTCCACCCGTCCATCGTCCAAGTTCCGTGCCCAGCCACTGAGCCCGAGTTCGCTCGCTTTGGCTTGCGCGAAATAGCGAAAACCAACGCCTTGCACCCGGCCCGAAATAAGCCAGCGCTTGGCCGCCGCCGCGTGTTTCATAAACTTACTTATAGAGTAAACATGGCATTTCCCACTCAACGTTTGCGGCGGCTGCGCGCTTCCGAAGGGATTCGGCGTCTGGTGCGTGAAACACAACTCGCGCCTACGCAGTTCATTCTTCCTTTGTTCGTGATTCCGGGCGAAGGAATTCGCAAAGAAATCAACTCCATGCCCGGCAACGCGCAATTGTCCATCGACAACCTGGTGCGCGAATGCGAGCAAGCCCGCAAACTCGGGCTGGGCGGCGTAATTCTTTTTGGTATACCGGCGCACAAAGACGAATTGGCCAGCGGCGCTTACGATCCCGATGGCATCACGCAGCAAGCCATTCGCGCGGTTAAGAAAGAAGTGCCCGGCCTTTTGGTGATGACCGATGTCTGCAACTGCGAATATACGAGCCACGGGCATTGTGGTTGGATCAAAGACGGCGATGTGGATAATGACACCACGCTGGAATGGCTGGCGAAAACCGCCGTTTCGCACGCGAAAGCCGGCGCCGATATCGTCGCACCCAGCGACATGATGGATGGGCGTATTGCTGCGATTCGCAAAGCGCTGGACGCTTCGGGCTACGTCAACATGCCGATTCTTTCGTATGCCGCGAAATACGCTTCCGCGTTCTACGGTCCGTTTCGCGAAGCCGCCGAATCGACGCCTCAATTCGGCGACCGGCGCAGTTATCAAATGGACCCGGGCAACAGCCGCGAAGCGATGCGGGAAATCGCGCTCGATCTGGAAGAAGGCGCCGACATGATTATGGTGAAACCGGCGATGGCTTATTTAGACATCATTCGCCAGGCGCGCGATCGCTTTGAAGTACCGTTAGGGGCGTATCAGGTCAGCGGCGAGTTCAGCATGATCATGGCTGCCGGTAAGAATGGCTGGCTGGATCTGGATAGAACGATTCTCGAATCGCTGACCAGCATTCGCCGGGCAGGCGCGGATTTTATCCTCACCTACTTCGCTAAACGCGCCACTGAATTGCTGGCCTGATCAATCGGGCAGACGGCCGGAAAGATAGAAGCGCTCCGGCTCCTCATGCTTGGCGCCACTGCTGCGTGCTACGTGAACCGCAATCGGCTGGCCGGGCTTAAAGCTGGCTTGGACGCGCATCACGTCGTCCGGCGTTGTCACGGGAGTGCGATTAATCGACAGAATCGTGTCGCCATCGAGCATGCCGATATCGTCGGCGAAAGAGCCGGGGTCTACCGAAATGACTTTTACGCCGCTTTTGTCGGCAATGGACAGATCCTGGCGCTCTTTGTCTGTCAGGCGTTGAATGGTAATTCCAAATTTACCGACGGCAGGAGTTTTGTTCGATGCCGGAACGGGAGAATCCTTCGGCGAATACTCGGTTACTTGTGGAGAACCCTTCCAAACTTCGGACCGCTCGCCAATCGGAACTTTGAAATCCATTTGCTTGCCATCGCGATCGATGCTCACTGTGATTAACGCGCCCACTTGCATGTTGGCAATGCGAGTCACCAAATCCGGTCCATCCTTAACCGGCTTGCCGTCCAATGCGGTGATGATGTCTTCGACTTTGATGCCGGCTTTGGCAGCGGGGCCGCCTTCTGAAACAACGTCCACCATCACGCCATGATCGAGCCCGAATGCCGCCAGGGTACTCGTTTGGCTGGTGTTCGTATAGCTAATGCCGATGGAGCCGCGCACCACTTTACCGTCGCGAATAATATCGTTGTAAACCTTGGCGGCCATATTTGAAGGAAGAGCAAAACCAACGCCTTCGTAAGAACCGCCGCGCGTGGCAATCATCGTGTTCACGCCAATCACTTCGCCGCGAATATTCAACAACGGACCGCCGCTATTGCCCGGGTTGATTGCCGCATCGGTCTGCAGGAAATTCTGGAAAGAATTGGCTCCCGGCAAATCGCGGCTGGTGCGTTGCGCACTGATAATGCCCGCGGTCACCGTTGCTTCTAATCCGAAAGGCGAACCGATGGCAATCACCCAATCGCCCACTTGCACGGCGTCTGAATTACCAATCTGCACCGGTGTTACCGGGTGCTTTAGATCAATCTTTAGAACGGCCACGTCGGTTTCTTTGTCGTAGCCGATGACGCGCCCGCGATAGTCGGTTTCATCGCCAGTGAGTTTCACTTTGATGCGATCGGCATTTTCAATCACATGAAAGTTGGTAAGAATGTAGCCGTTCTTATCGACAATGAACCCCGTACCCGAACCTTCCGATTTGAAGGAGCGGCTTTGATCCGGATTGCCAAAGAAACGATGAAACAGGTCGGAGGGATCTTTCTGCTTGGATGAATCGTCGCTATCGGAATCCTCATCTTCGCTTCGCTTGCGAGTTTGCTTGGCGCCTTGCTTGGGCAGATAATCCGACTCGATATAAACAACCGAGGGCTCAACCTTCTTGGTGAGTTTGCTGAATTCGTTCCCAAGTGGATCGGCGGCCGGAATTACGAGCGGGCTGGCATCAGGCGCCACGGCGGACGTGATTTGACGCTCCGCCCGAACGCCGGTGTTGATGATGCTTCCAATTACGATACCCAATACGAGCGTGAACAACAACAGAATAAAGGTAAGCACCCTCTGTTGCTTCAACTTGTCAAAGATGGGGGTCACAGAAAAACCTTTCGAAGGGTTAACTACTAGTATAGAGTCTTTTCAGCGTGCAGACGGTTTCAATTCAACGGCCAAAATCCCCGCCAAAATCAGGGTTCCGCCCGCCACTGCATAAACAGTCAAAGCCTCGCCCCCGATAGAAACCGCTGTGACCAACGCCACAACTGGCTCTAACGCAAAGATCAAAGCGGTGCGGGTGGGGGTGGTATATCGTTGTGCCCAAGTCTGTATGGCGAACGCGACAGCGGTGGCGAAAACGGCCGTCAACGCGATGGCCAGCCAAACGGCTTGGCTCCAGACAATATGCCTGGGCTCCAGGCGCAGCGAAAGACCCGAAAGAATGGCTGCGCACGCAATCTGGCCCAGTACGAGAGGCTCGGTTTTTCGGCGCTGGGAAAAATAGCCAACCGCTTGCAGATGGAAGGCAAAGGCCACGGCGCAGGCGATAGTGAGCAAATCGCCTCGATTGAAGGTGAAGTTGGCACGGAGGGAAGGCAAGGTCATGACCACCATGCCGCCGGTGGCAATCGCGATGCCGATAATTTCGCGGCCGGTGGGCCGTTTGCGCAGAAACACGGAGCCGATGATGGGTACGAGAACGATGTACAGCCCGGTGAGAAAGCCCGAGTTCCCGGCACTCGTATACTTCAGGCCAGCCGTTTGAAGAATGTAGCCGAGCCAGAGGAAAAGGCCAGCCGCGAAGCCGCTCGCCAAACCTTGGGTGACTTCGCGCTTCGGCATTTTGCGTAAAGCGTTCGCGAACAGCAGAAGCAGGCATACGGTGGCGAGCGAAAAACGAATGACGAGAAAATAGAGCGTGGAAATGTCGGTCAGGGCGTGCTTGATTACGACGAAGGTGCTGCCCCAGATGAAGGCGACAAGCGCGAGACCAGCGTCGGCTTGCCAGCGGGAATGCGGTTTGGTTCGAGTCAAGCTAAACGGCGGTTTCTGCCGCGCGCTGTTCCTCAGCCAGTGCCGCCAAGGCGAGCAGGATGCGGCGCAAACCGAGTTCGCGTGTTTCCGGTTGATACCACTCTTGCGCCGTGTGGGCGCCGCCGCCATGTCCGCCGGCGCCAATGGATACGGCCGGCAGCCCCATGGAAAGCGGCACGTTGGCATCGGTTGAAGCACAATCCACGCGAGCCCGGATCTGCAGGTACGAATCGATAGATTGCAGGGTCCGAAGGAGCGGAGAATTGTCAGGCAATCTTCCGCCGGGGCGTGAACCCAGTTCTTTGATCTTGGCTGTGAGACGCTCAGAGCGTACGTCGCGATTCTCACGCTCAAGAGCGCGTTCTACCGCGGAAGTGAGCAGCGCCGCAATCTCATCGAGCAGCAAAGGAGTTTCGGAGCGAAGGTCCAGCTTCGCGCGTGCGCTTGCGGGAATGGAGTTTACGCTGGTGCCGCCTTCCACCAAGCCAAAATTGTAGGAACAGCGGCGCCGCTTATCCGCGCCCAAGCGGGTATCGGCAGATTGAACGAAGCCACTGATGACATCGCTGATCGCGTGTACCGGATTCGGAGTGCCGTAATCGTTCCAGCTGTGGCCGCCAGGTCCGTTGAAACTGATTTCGAAGCGCTTGCTGGCTAATGCCTGGGCGGTAATGTGATCGGTGGAAGGACCGTCGAGTACAAGAAATGCCCGCACCCGCGCAAGCAGGGCGGTTTGCTTGCAAAGAAAGCGCATGCCGCTGAGATTGCCCTCGCCTTCTTCACCAACATTGGCGACGAGCAACAGCGAAGAGGCTATGTGCTCAAGCTCGGGGCTTTCCGCCAAAACACGCGCCAGAGCGAGCACCGCGGCAAGGCCGGCACCGTTGTCCGATGATCCTGGTCCGTTCAAACGGCCGTCGGGCGAAAAGTGAATATCGTCCAACCGCTTGGGAGCAAGCACGGTGTCGAGATGAGCGGAAACCACCAACGCGGGAGCCGTTTCTGCCGGTGCTCTGGTTGCCAGAACATTGCCGGCACGGTCAATCTTCGCTTCCCAGCCCAGCGCATTCAGACGATCTCGAAACCATTCGGCGCGCTGCTGTTCAAAGAAGGTGGGCGCGGCAATGCGGCAGAGTTGCAGTTGCTGATCGTTGATCCAGCCGCGTTCCCGCACAAACCAGCGCTGCGCGCTCAACAATGCGGGCTGGTCAGCCATTTGCGCGATGCGGCGCGGTTCGCTTGCGGCTTTGGCTGCAGGGGGAGGCGTCTTGGAAGAAACGGGCACGCTGAATACCGATACTGTAGCGCAAAGGGAAGCCATGCGCGCCGCTTTTTGCGGTTCTTTCACGATTTAGTGTGGGTTCCGGGCGATTGTGAAGAACCGGCGCATCCAGTCGAACGCCATGAGGACGTCGCCTTGGGTCAATGGTTGTCCGGCGGTCTCCCAGTGCAGCGTAACTTCGGAGTTGGCGTTTCGAAAAATGTCGGCGAGCTCGGTGGCCTCATCGGTCGCCACAATCGGATCGGTGGTGCCGCTGAGCAACAAAACGGGCCGCCGCCCGAGATCAATCTGCATTGAGGGCGTTGCGGGCAGCATGCTGCGCATCAAAACCGCACCTGCCAGAAGTTGAGGAGAGTGCAAGAAGAGGCTGGCGGCGATGGCTCCGCCGTTTGAATATCCGACAATCACGAGTTGGCCGCGGGGAATTTTGTATTCGGCCGAAGCTTGCTCCACAAAGTTCGCGAGCTCCTGCGTACGAAGCACAAGATCGTCCATGTCGGGAGTGCCATCGCGCCGGCGGCCGAAGAATCGAGCCATGCCTTCCTCGACAACCGGTCCGCGAGGGGTTAGCAGGCTCGCGCCAGGAGCGATCGCCTTACCCAGGGGGACGAGGCTGTTTTCGTCGCCACCAGCGCCATGCAGCAGCAGCAGGTGAGGCGCTCCGCGCACATTAGCGGGTTCGAAGCGATGAATGAGGCCCAAGGGGGCTGGCGGTGTCACAGTGGCTTACAAGGGAGCAAAACTAGCCTAGCAGGAACGCTATACAAAACGGACTAGTGGATGAGTATTCTACGCAGAGTAGAAAAAATCTAGCTTCGCCGAAAACCCGTTCTCGTCAACTCCGTCATATACTGGAAGCAGTTTGAGGCATTTTGTTTTTGAATGAAGACCTATCTTAAGTTCGGGGCCATCATGGCCGTGATTATCGGCTCGCTTGTATGGCTCGGCGCTGGTGGTGTCTCTGACACGAAGACCTACTACAAAACAATTCCGGAACTCCAGAAGATGGGTAAAGATGCGGACGACAAAAAGCTCCGCGTCGGCGGCGATGTGCAGCCGGGTTCGATTCGAAAAATGGGATTAGAAACGGCGTTCATTCTGCATCAGGGCGCTACTACTTTGAGCGTGCTTTATACCGGTTCCGACCCGCTGCCCGACACTTTTAAAGACAATGCGAACGCTCTGGCGGACGGGCGATTAGGTTCCGACGGCATTTTTCGCGCCAACCGGATTCAGGCCAAGTGCGCATCGAAATATGAAGCCAAGCCCGCGCAGAAGGGCGCTTCACATGATGCTCCGGCGCAGGCGCCCGAAAAGATTTCGAGCCTGCGCTAGTAGCGAGAGGATTACAACATGGAGAACATTGGCGCTTTAGCCGTATTGGTTGCCTTTTGTCTGACCATTTTCGCGGTGGGGGCATCGGTAGCCGGAAAATACGCGCGCCGTCCGTTTTTAGTGATCAGCGCGGAACGCGCCGTCTACACAATCTTCGCGCTCTTGACGGTGGCATCGGGCGTTTTGATCTACTCGCTCATCACGGGCGACTTTCGCCTGGCCTATGTTTCTTCATACAGCAACAAGGACATGGCGTCCGTCTACAAGTTCACTGCCTGGTGGGGCGGCCAAGCCGGTTCGCTCTTGCTTTGGTCGTGGCTGCTTTCTTTGTATTCGGCCATTATCGTTTTCACGAATCGGCGTAAGTTTCGCGACATGATGCCGCTGGTAACCGCCATTCTAATGACGGTTCTTGCGTTCTTCTCGGGCATGGTCACTTTTGTGGCGAGCCCTTTCAAGGTGTGGATGCTGGGCAAGGGCATTATCGACGCGGGAGACGGCAACGGCTTGAGTCCGCTCTTGCAGTGGTGGACGATGGCTATCCATCCGCCGTTCTTGTATCTCGGCTATGTGGGTTGCTCAATCCCGTTCGCGTTCGCAATGGCATCGCTGCTGACCAAGCAGCCGGGTGAAGCATGGATTCACACTACCCGCCGCTGGGCGATTCTCACTTGGCTCTTCCAAACCACTGGAATCATGTTGGGCATGGGTTGGGCTTATACGGTGTTGGGTTGGGGCGGCTATTGGGGCTGGGACCCGGTAGAGAACGCTTCGCTCATGCCTTGGCTCACGGCTACGGCGTTTTTGCATTCAGTGATGATGCAGGAGAAGAAGGGCATGATGAAGGTGTGGAACATGGTTCTTGTGTCCGCCACCTTCCTGCTTAGCATTCTGGGCACAACGTTGACACGAACCGGTTTGGTGGCTTCCGTGCATGCCTTTGCTCAATCGCCGGTGAAACCATATTTCACAACATTTTTAATCACCGCTACCGTGCTCACCACCGCCGCCATCATCTGGCGACTGCCTTATTTGAAGAGCGAAGTAAAGCTTGAAAGCGTGATTTCGCGCGAATCCAGCTTCTTGTTTAACAATTTGTTTCTGCTGGCCAGTTGTTTCGCAATCCTGTGGGGCACACTGTTCCCGGTGATTATGGAAGCGATCACGAAAGAGAAGGAGACCCTTGACGCCCCGTACTTCAACCGAGTGAATGTGCCCATCGCCCTGTTCTTGATTTTCCTGACAGGAGTGGGGCCGCTCATTGCGTGGCGGAAGAGTTCGCTGGCTAGCTTGAAGAAAGCGTTTCTGCTTCCCACGCTCGTCGGCTTGGCCGTGATGGTGGGGCTGGTTGTGGCCGGCATTTATGACATTGCGCCGGTGATCTCATTCGGCCTCTGCGCTTTCGTACTCGCTACCATCGCTTCGGAATTCTGGAAAGGTTCGCGAGCCATTCAAGCAAAGGAGCATCTGAATCTATTTCGTTCCGCATTTGAACTGACTTGGCGGAATACGCGCCGTTACGGCGGCTATCTGGTGCACATGGGGATTGTGATCATGTTTGTCGGGTTCACCGGCAGCGCTTTTAACCAACGCACGACAATGACGCTCGGTCTTGATAAGGCGCAAAACTTCGGCGGGTACGGCTTCAAGCTGCTGAACGTGAACGATGGCGATAACCCGAACTATCAATTCAGCCACGCTTCCATTGAGTTGTCGCGCAAGGGGCAGGCTATCGATCAGTTGGAAACCGAAGTGCGGGCTTACAAAGCGAGTCAGGAGCAATCTTCGATCATCGGAATTCGCCGCCGCATAAACGAAGACGTCTATGTCAACTTTGCCGGACTTACGGACAACAACAGCAAAGCGGTTTTACAGGTTTACATCTTCCCGCTGGTGACTTTAATTTGGGGCAGTTTCTACATCGTGCTGCTGGGCACGATCATTTGCTTGATTCCCGGAAAGGTTCGTCTTCAGTACGCTCGTACCGAAGTCGTTGGTATTGCCGATGCGCAACCCGCTGCGATTCAGCATTAAGCTGGTTTTAGCGTTCGCCGGCGCTTTGGGAGTGGTTTATGCGCAGGCTGCGCCTGAAACGCTCTTAACGCCGGATGTGGTGCGGGTGGGATCGAGGCTCTCGTGCCGTTGCGGAACCTGCCGAAATACCGTGGGCGATTGCGCCATGCTCCGCTGTAGTTATTGCAGTCCGAGGCGTGAGCGTATCTTCAACATGAAGAAGCAGGGCATGAGTGACGATCAAATCGTCAACACCTTCGTGAAAGAAGATGGGATTGTCACTCTCGCTTCGCCACCCGGCGAAGGAGTGGGACCGATTGTGACCTGGATGGGACCGGGCGTTGTTTTGCTGCTCGGGTTTGGTGTTTATTCGTGGTACGTGCGGCGCAACCGCAAGGCCCCGGTCCCGCTGCAACCGGCGGATGAAGCGGTTTTGGAACGTTTTCGCGCTCAGATTGATAGTGAACTAGATGACTCGCCCTTAACGGGCGGTCCCGCCAAGAAATGATTACGGTTGTCGCGCTATGCCTGGTTGTGGCTGCGCTCTTTTACACCTTGTTTGTTCGGCTCAAAGATGTGCCCGAGCCGTTGCCTGTATCGCCCATCCAGCACCTGGAAGATCGGAAGCACGCGATTTACGATAATTTGCGCGATTTGCAATTTGAATATCGTGTGGGCAAATTGACAGATGACGATTATCAGCAGACGAAGCAGGCCTTGCAAAGGGAACTTGCCGTGGTGTTGAGCGAGACGGAACAGACCCTGAAGAATTTGGGTTTGAGCGCGGCACAAAAAGAAAAGAAGCCGGCGGAAGGCAAAGCGAATGTGCCTGTCTCGTTGGGGACGGTTTGCCCACATTGCGGCGCCAAGTTCAAAGAGGCGCTGAAATTCTGCGGCGAGTGCGGAAAGGCGATGGCATGAAGCATTACGCCTTATTGTTTCTTTTGGCGGCGGGCGTGCCGTTACGCGCATCCATTGATGGAACGGTAATGAATGGCACCAGCGGCAAGCCGCAAGCGGGTGTGAGCATCACTTTGGTGAAACCGGGCCAGCAGGGAATGCGGACTATCGGCCAGACCGTGAGCGACGCCGCGGGACATTTTGTTTTTCAAAACGATGAGCCGGGCGGCGGCCCACAGCTTTTGCAAGCGTCCTACGACGGTGTCAATTACAACAAGCTGATGACGCCGAACATTCCGACTTCGAACGTCGAATTGCAGGTGTTTGCGGTGACCAAGTCGGCGAGCATTGCCCGGGTATCGCAACGCATGCTTTTAATTGAACCGAGCCAGAATGGCATCGCCGTCAGCGAAAACGTGCTGGTTGAGAACGATTCCGCATCCACGTACAACAATCCGGCCGAAGGCAGTTTGCGGTTCTATTTGCCGCCGGAGGCCGACGGGCAGATGAAGGTGCAGGTGCAAGGACCACAAGGGATGCCGTTGCCGCGCGAGGCCGAGAAGGCGGGTCGGCCGGGAATTTACAAAGTGGATTACCCGGTGAAGCCGGGTGAGACGCAATTTGAAGTGGACTACGCGCTGCCGGCCGGCGCCACTTTTCACGGCGAAGTGGCGGACGTGAAGGGAATGGCGGCCGCATCGCCGCTGCGCTTAATTGCGCCCGCCGGAGTGACGCTGGAGGGCGAGGGGATTGAGAAAGTCGGCACGGAACCCAAAACGCAGGCGACGATTTATAACGTGAGCGCCGCCGGTGCTTTTACAGTTCAAATTACGGGTGTAGGCTCTTTGCGCACTCCCGAGGCAAGCCAGCCGGATCAGGATTCTCCGTCCGTACGCGAGGGCGCGCCACAAATTTACCGGCACATGGGCTGGCTTTTGGGGTTGGCGCTGGCCATTTTGGCCGTTGGTTTGGTGTATCTGTATACAACTTCACCGGTGCGGGCGCCTTACAGCAAATAACCAATGACCCGAGCCATAGAACTGACTCAAGTGTGGAAGTTCTATGGCGATTTCGCCGCGTTGCGGGATTGCACACTCTCTGTAGAGCAAGGATCGGCATGTGCGCTACTTGGGAGGAACGGGGCGGGGAAGACAACGCTGCTTCGAATTCTTGCCGGGCTCACACACTTTCAACGCGGCACGGTAAATCTGTTTGGCGAAACGCCGCGGTCCGAGAAAGCCCGGCGGCAGGTGGGTTTCCTAGGACATGGAATTGGCGTTTATGAAGATCTTTCGGCGCGCGAAAATCTGCATTTCTTTGCCAGGATCACGGGGCAAGACGGTTTTCGTGAATTGACGGAATCCTGGTTGGAGCGCGTGGACTTGGCGCGGGTCGCAACTATGCCGGTGCGGCAGTATTCCCGCGGTATGCGGCAAAGGCTGGCGCTGGCGCGCGCCTTCCTGCACCAGCCGAAGATACTTCTGTTAGATGAGCCCTTCACTTCACTTGACGATCGCGCGATCGCGATGTTGAGTGAGTTGCTGGTGGAGGCGCGCGGGCGTGGTGCGACGATTGTTCTGTCTACCCACCAACTGCGCGAGGCGATGGCAATTGCGTCTCACGTCGCGTTGGTCGAAAACGGACGCCTTTGCTACACGGGCGAGCGAACGCAGGAAATGTTGGACGATCCGGCGTTGTTATACCGGGTGCATAGCCAAATGGGCGTGCCCAAATGAATCTCATTTCCCAGGCGCTAGCCGTTGCCCGCAAGGATCTGTCGATTGAACTGCGAACGAAAGAATCGCTGAATGCCGCGGGGTCGTTTGCCGTGGTGATTTTGCTGATTTTCAGTTTCGCCTTTGAGGCGTTTGTCGACGAGATGCACGAATTCGGCGGCGGTTTGCTCTGGCTGGTGTTCGCTTTTGCGGGCGCGCTGGTGTTTAACCGCGGGTTTGCGCGCGAGTTGCCGAATGAATGTCTGGATACGTTGCTCGCTTCGCCCTTATCCAGTGCGGCGCTGGTTATCGGCAAAGCCTTTTCGAATTTTCTGATGCTGCTAGTGGTGGAAGCGGTTTCTTTGGCCGTGTTCGGCATCTTCTATAACGTGGGTTGGCTTCCGGAGGCGGGATGGCTGGCGCTTGTGTGCGCGCTGGCGACCTGGGGGATTTCGATTTTGGGCGCGGTGTTCGGCGCGATGACAGTCAACTTGCGGCTTAGGGAATTGATGCTGCCGGTAGTGATTTATCCGCTGATGATTCCGGTGCTCATTGCTGCCATGGAGTTGACGAATGACGCGCTGAATCATCGCGCCATTGCGAGTGAGATGGAGTGGGTTCGAGTGCTGGTTGTGTCTGATATCGTGTTCACTGCGCTCGCTTGGCTGCTGGCGGATACGATCTTGGTGATCTAGTTGAGAATAAAGAGTAGGAACTTTCTATGCGTGAGAAAACCGTAATCGCTTTCGCGGCCGTGGCTGCCGTTCTTCTGGCGTACAACCTTTACAACATCTTTATGGTGTTGCCCGATGAGGCTCAGCAAGGCTACATCTACCGCATCATTTTTTTCCATGTGCCGGCGGCCATTGTGGGCATGATTGGTTATTTTGCTGCCCTGACAGCCAGTGTCTGGTATTTGGCGAGCGGTGATTTTCGAGCGGATTCCATCGCCGCTTCCATTGTCGAGGTCTCGGTGGTCTTCTCGACGGTTAATCTGGTCACCGGCAGCATTTGGGCGCGCGTGATCTGGGGCATTTGGTGGACTTGGGATTATCGCTTAACCTCGCAACTTGTATGCGTGATGATCTTTGCGGGATATTTGATGCTGCGGCGTGCGATCGACGAGCCCACACAACGCGCCCGGCTTTCCGCCGCGCTTACGATTTTCGGTTGCGTCAACGTGGTGATTGTCTGGAAATCGATTGAATGGTTCCGCAATAACCATCCCGGCCCGGTTTTGAGTTTCCGCACCAGCGGGCAGCAGCGGATGGATCCTGCGATGGAGCACACGTTGATGCTCAACCTGCTGGCGCTCTTTCTAGTGGGCATTGCGTTGACCTTGGTAAGAAGCCGGCAGGAATCGACCGCGCGCGAGATAGATTCGCTACGCCGGACGGCTCACGTTTAAAGGACCAATTTATGGACGCACGCAATTTTACATTCATGTTCTACGGCTTTCTGGCCGCCTGGTTTATCATTCTGGTTTACGTAGTGAGCCTGGCGAGGCGCGGCGCACGCTTAACGAAGGAACTGGAAGACGTTAAGCACTTGGTTGAGTCGCAGAAGAGCTAGCGGGTGTGAGCCGCCGCCACCAAAGCAAGACAGCGTACAGGGGAAACGCAATCAAGAACGCGGCCAAGCCCCAAAAGGCCGCCTCACGGCCCGCACCCCAGATGGCCCAAGCCGAATAAACCGCGCTGGCCAGCGAGCAGAAGACTAAAGTAAACGACGGTTTCAATTGTCGTCGTTTTTGCAGCGTAAGTGCAGCCAAGCCGGTAAAGAGATATGCGAACAGGCAACCGGTAGTGGCGAGAAGAACGATGAACGTGAACAAATCCACCATCGAGCGGTTGAACGTGGTTGCAATGAGCAGCGTGAGGATTGCGCTCGAAACCATGTGAGCGCGAACGGGAGTACCATTAGCCGAGGTTTGCGCCAACCAAGCGGGAAAGACGCCGCGCGCGGCCATCACACACGCCATTTCGCCTTGCAGCAGCACCCAACCGATCAGGCAGCCCATGCTGCTGATGGTGGCGAAAATGGCGAGGACGGTGCCCGTGTGACCGCCCCAAAAGCGGTCGAGAAAATCGGAAAGTGGGGCAGGGGAGTTCTGCAGTTGATTCGCGGGCAGCATGAGCATCACAGCTGAGCAAACGAAAAGATAGATGAGGCCGGCGAAAACGGTGCCTGCCAACGTGGCTCGCGGAATGGTGCGCGCAGCGTTCTTTACCTTATTGGCAGGGACCGTGGCTGACTCAAGTCCCAGGAAGGCCCAGAGCGTGAGAGTGGCAGCGCCGCTGATGGCGCTGAAGTGAATCGCGTGTGGGTGATAGGGGAGAAGCAATTTTGTTCCGCCACGGAGCAACGCGAGCGGGGCAACAATGAGAATCCCCGCCAGCGGGAGGAGCTTGAGAACGGTAGTCAAGGCTTGAAATCCGCTGGCTTGCCGAACCCCCAGACAATTCAAGAACGTGAGAAGCCAAACGATGCCCAACGTGAGAACAGCCGCGATGCTGTGCACCCGGCCGATGTCGGGAAAGAGATTGCTGAGATAGCTGACGCTGCCGGTGGCAATCGCGGCGTTTCCCACGATGACGGAAAGCCAATACGACCAAGCCACCGCAAAGCCCAGTGCAGGGCCAAAGGCTTCCTGCGTATATGCGTACGGGCCACCCGCGTGGGGGAAAGCATGCGACAGGCGAGCGTAAACCACGGCTAACGCCAGCGCGCCGGCAATCGTAATGAGCCAGGCGAAAATCGCATTCCAGCCGAACGGAGCGAGCGATGAAGGCAGCAGGAATGCGCCCGAGCCGATCATATTGCCAACGATGAGAGCGCTGCACATCCAGAAACCAAGCGCTTTACTCATGCCGGGCTACCACAGGAACTGTTTTGCTTCGGCGCGCCGCGCATAGCTATCGAGTACGTGAACTACGCGGATCTTTTTGAGTTTGGTGGGCGAAAGCTGGCCGAGGGGGATATAAACGATTTTGCGATTCACTTTGGCGGCGAGGTGACGGAATACGCTACGCGGCGGTTTGGCGGCGATATAAACAACATTGCGTTCAATCGAATAGTCGAGGCCGGCCATCAGTAGACGTTCCCCCTTGGATTCCGCCGTGTCGTAATCGGAATCGCTCCAAACATCGTACATGCGGCGCGGCGGCAATGTCATCAGCAAGCCGCCATATTCGGCTCGGCCGATGCCGGGACCGATCAGGTGGTCAAAGGGTTGGGTGGAGTAAAACGCCATATCGGATTCGTTTTGATGCTCGCCCAGCCAGGTGGTGAGATAAGTGTAGCGGTCTTTTTTGTCTTCATCGAATATGACAATCAAAGCGCCGACTTCACCTGAAAACTTGCCCAGTTCGCGGACGTAGAGCTTGCCGTCGTGCCAGTTGCGGATGGTTTCGCGCAAATCGATACCGTCAAGGGTGGAAGACAAGAACGGCTCGGTTCGGGCGCGTTCTTCGGAGAGTTTCGACTTGGCGTATTTCTTCAAGAAGCGGCAATAATTCTCGATGACCAAGTCTTCGGGCGGGTAGGAGCAGATGCTGTGGCCGTCAGTTTGTTGGGCCCATTCGCCTTTGAATTTCTCGCGTTTGCGCGATTTGAGCCCGCTGGGCCGAAAGCGTTGCTTCATGCGCGGCAAGCGGCGGCGAATGCGCAATTTGCGGGTTCGCAAGAAGACCTCATCGCCGGAGAGGTTGAGCGTTTCCATGCCGGGGACTTCGGTCTGCTGCTCGCTGAAGCGGTTGGCCATTTGCCAGACTTCGTAGGCGTAGTTGTCATCGACGATGGAGCGGGCGGCCAGCGCGAGATCGTAGACACTGGGAATTAAATGGCCGTCGAGCGTGGCGAGATTGCGCGAGAACTTCGCCAGTTGGATGCGCTGCCAGGCTTGCATGGTGTCGCCGGTATTAATGGCGTATTCTTTTTCGGCATCGCGCAAGAGTTGCAGCTGCCAGCGAGGACGGTCGAGCTTGAAGGTTTCGAAATCTTCGGCAACGCGGGCGGTTTCGTAAAGATCCTGATAATACGGCGGTTCGGTGGTGATTTCGGCGAGGCAATCCGGGTGCAGGTTGCAAAGTTCGGCGCGTTGGAAAAGACGGATTCTGGGCGCGGGTGGAGCTTCTTGCGGGATCTCCATGGCGTCGAGCAGCGGATCGAGCAGATTGAGCGAGACGATGGTGCAAATCTCCGCCAGCGGATCGGCACCCTGCAGCTTCCAGGCCATTGCTGCCGCATGCGCATCCAACTGAGGCGTGCGAGGTTGGGGATGAACGCGATAGGCCTCGAGATATGCGCGTGAGCCTATGATCTCAAGAGAATAAGGCTCGGGATAGACGTCGATTAAGTGAGGCCTTTCATGTGCCGGCGGTTCTAAGAAAATGACCTCAGCGCCAATCTCCTTCGCGGTGCGGATGGCTTCGACAAAAGGATCGGCTGGCTCGATCGGAATATATGTGGCGCGGGCTTCTTGGTCGTCGTTTTCTTCTTCCGGAATCAGAATGACCGACATTTGCGGCAGGCGTTCGACGGCTTTGCGGTAGGCGGTCTCAAACGAAGAAGGCAGTTCAACGGCGACCACCGCCGGACGGTTCGCCAACAGGTAGCGGCGCACGCGCCGGGCGAACTCCAAACGGCCAGGTACGACGGGAAAGTAACTGAGGTTGCCGCGCTTAAGGACGGGTTCTTCACATAGCGTAGAGCCTCTTCTCCGAGAATGGATTGAATAGCGAGCGGCAACAGCAGCTTGGCGGGTTGGCCGCTTTCGGCGCCCAATTTAAGGGCAAAGCGGGCGATATTGACGCCATCGCGGACGGTATAGCTTTCGTCGGCGGCATGAGATTGCTGCAGGAAATCGGTGACGTATTGCAAGATGTCATCGGGCGAAAATGGCAGATTCTCGCGCAAAATAGCCAGTTCCTCTTCACGTTCGGGAAAATCGATCAGGATCTGCGGCTGCAAGCGCGAATGGATGTATTCGGGCAAATCGAAGGTGGAGGAATCTTCGTTCATGGTGGCGACGAGGCGAAAATCGCGATGGGCTTTGACCTTAACGCCCGGCAACAATAGATTCCACGTAACGGCGATTATCCAGCAGCGGCGCCAGACTGGCCCAGCTCTTTTCGCTCATGCGGTTGCCTTCGTCCAAAATGGCAACGCCGCCGCGGATCATGGCGGTTACGAGCGGCGAAGCAACATATTTCAACCGCTGAGGAGCCTTCCACAACAGGCAGTGATCAACAGATCTTCCGGCCGCGTATCGACGGTGGCCTGAATGATGTAAACCTCACGGCCCAAACGCTTTACCGCCGGCATAGGCCATGGTGGTCTTGCCGACGCCCGGTTTGCCCAGCAGGCGCGGGTTCATGGGCACGTCGCGGTCATTCAAAACCATCCAGGCGGCCATCAGTTGACGCATGGCTTCTTCCTGGCCGACCCAGTTGACGTTCAACTCATCGGGATGAGCGAGATGCAGTTCAATACCTTCGAGAACAACTTTCATGAGAGGGTGACAATTCCAGACTAACGGATACTAGAATGAGAATGCGCGAATGAACCAAAACTGGATGCGGTTTGGCTATGTCTGCGAGTTCCTATTGGCGATGGCGACGATCTTTACCGCCTGGCCGGAGATCGGCAGCGAAGCGGCGCTGGAAGTGATGCCCTGGGCCGTAAAACTGGGGCTGGGCGCAGTGCTTTCCGCCTGTTTGGTCGGCTACACGAAGGCCATTGTGGAAGGCGACAAGCTGTTTACCGGACGCGCGATCCGATGGCTGGCGGGACTGCTGCTTCTGCTGATTGGGCTTGGCGTTGTAACCTATTACTACACGCTGGTGGCAGAATCTACGGAGTCTGATGAACCATCCGGCACGGTATCGATTGCTAATCCGAACATGCCGAGGAATGGCGCTTATTCATAATGAGCCGCGACGACAAAAAAGAAGGCGCAGTAGACAAACGAATCGATTACGCTTTTTGGGCAATTCCCGGGGCCGCTTCGACGGTCACTTATTCATTGCCTTGCTTTCACGAGATTGACTTCACCGTAAACGAGGGCTATCGCAAGATTCCGCATGGCGGAATTGAAGAAGGCGGCCTGTTGTTCGGAACGATGGACGACAAGGGAACGCGGGTGGAAGCGTACCGTCCGATTGAATGCGAGCACGCATCGGGGCCTTCGTTCCTTCTATCAGAAGCAGATATCGAAAAGCTAGGCGAGCAGATCAAGTATGCGGTGACGGATCCGGAACTCGACGGATTGACACTCGTCGGCTGGTTTATTGCGCATACGCGCGGGCCGCTGGCATTGACGGACCGGGAAACCGACTTGTGCGACCGCTTCTTTAAGCAACCCGGAATGGTGACCTTGTTGGTGAAGCCGGAACGCTTTCAGCCGACGCGGTTTGGATTCCTGGTGCGTGGCGTGGACGGTGTGTTGCCGCCGGACGCGACCAGAAACGCGATCATTTTGCCTTTGCCGGGACGCGGTTCCAAAACGCCCGGGATGCCGATGGCATCGATACCGGCACCCGCGGTGACTACGACTACGCGTAGAGCACCGGTGGAATCGGAGGAGGAGCCAGTCCGGGCGCGGGAGTTGCCTCCGATAGAGCCAAAGGAAGAAGCGGCTGCATCGTCGTCGCCAGAACCAGAAGAGCAACTGGAAGAGCCGCCACCGCCGCCGCGGCCAAGGCGACCGGCGCGCTTACATATCGACCAAGTTCGAGCGATGGACGAAGCCGAAAAAGTGGTGGAGGAGCCACCACTGCCTCCACCCGCACCACCCCCGCCGGCCGCTGTGCGGGAGAGACCGGGAGCGCTGGCTCCATTGCCGCGAGCGATGATGCGCCAAGCTTCGGTGGTTGATGAAGAAGAAGTGGACGAGTTGCCCGATCCCTACCGGCAGGTAGAGATGCTGAACCAAAAGCGCCCAGCCAAGGCTACGGCGCGAATGGTATTTGTTCTGCCGCTGGCGGCGCTGTTGGGCTGCCTGGTGGGCTACATCGGGTACCTGCAAGTGCCATCGCCGATTATTCCGCTCACCGCGAAGCCGCGGGGCGAGAATCTGCTGGTGAGCTGGCCAGCGGATCAAACGCGCAACGCGGTGTACGCCGTAGTGCGTGTGGACGATGGCACCCCTGTGCCGCTGACGCCCGAAGAGAAAGCGGCCGGGCACGTGGAAGTCCAGGCCCGGCCGGATATGAAAGTGGAATTGATTGCGCGGAATTGGATCCACGATTCGCGCGGCATAGTTCACTACGTGAGAGCCGTGGCGAATACGCTGCCCTGAGGCTCGTTTGCACTCAGGGTTCTGTTACGCCTTCGTTCTTAGATCGGTTCCTTTCATTTGACTCGGTTTTTCCAAGCCTAGAATTCCGAGCAAGGTGGGCGCGACATCTTGCAGCGCGCCATTCTGTTTCAGGCCTACCTTATCGTTCGTCATAAACAAAAACGGAACCGGGTTGGTGGTGTGATATGTGTGCGGACCGTGAGTGACGGGGTCAATCATGGTTTCGGCGTTACCGTGATCGGCAGTGATGAGCCAGGAGCCGCCGCAGCGTTTGAGGGTTTTATAAATTTCGCCTAAGCCGGCATCGACGGTTTCGCAAGCGCGAATGGTGGGTTCGAGCTTGCCCGAATGGCCGACCATATCGGCATTGGCGTAGTTCATGACGATCACGTCGAAGCCGCCCTTTTCAATGGCGGTGGTGACCTTTTCAGTGATGCCGGCGGCGCTCATTTCGGGTTTGAGGTCGTAGGTGGCGACTTTGGGTGAAGCCACGAGTTCGCGTTCTTCGCCGCCGTAAGGGCGCTCGTTGCCCCCGTTGAAGAAATACGTGACGTGGGCGTACTTTTCGGTTTCGGCGACGCGCAGATTTTTCCACTGGGCGCGCTCCATGACGTCGGCCAGAATGTTGTCGGGATGCTCGGGCGGCAATACGAACGGAAGCTTAAAGTTCTTGTCGTAGCGCGTCATCATCGTGTAGGTCAGGTTCTTGGGAACGCTGGCGCGCGAAGGTTTTTCCAGCGTTGGGTCGGTGAAGGCGGAGGTGATTTCGCGCGCACGGTCAGCCCGATAGTTGTACATGATGAGGCTATCGTCATCGCGCACGAGACCCACGGGTTCGTTCTTATCGTTGACGATGGTGACCGGTTCGACGAATTCGTCTGTGACTCCGTGTTCGTAAGAAGATTTCATGGCCGCAGCAGCAGAAGTGAACTTGTGGCCGCTGCCGAGGACCATGGCTCCGAAGGCGCGATCGATGCGTTCCCAGCGTTTATCGCGATCCATGGCGTAGTAGCGGCCGGATACGGACGCGATTTTGCCGATGCCCAATTCACGCATGCGTTTTTCGACTTGTTCGATATAGCCGATGCCGGATTCGGGCGGGGTGTCGCGGCCATCCATGAAGCAATGGACGTAGACCTGGGTAACGCTATGTTTTTTCGCCATGGCAAGTAACGCGTAAAGATGGGTGAGTTGCGCGTGGACGCCGCCATCACTGCAGAGGCCAAACAGATGGAGGCGGTGACCTTTGGCTTTTTCCATGGCGTTGAGCAAGGCGGGGTTGAGTTCAAATTGGCCAGTGCTGATCAACAGATCAATGCGGGTGACGTCCATATAAACGACACGACCCGCGCCCATATTCATGTGGCCGACTTCGCTGTTGCCCATTTGACCTTCGGGCAGGCCGACATACGGGCCGGAGGTGTGGATAAGCGTTTGTGGATAGGTGGCCAGCAAGTGGTCATACGTGGGCTTGCGAGCGAGGGCGATGGCATTGCCGTCTGCCGCGGCGCGGTAGCCCCAGCCGTCGAGAATGGTGAGTACGAGAGGTTTGAGATTCGCCATGTGGGTTATTGCCGGAACGCTTTCCTGCCGGGATAGAGGGCGGAGGAACCGAGTTCCTCTTCGATGCGGAGCAACTGATTGTATTTGGCGATTCGATCGGTCCGGCTGGCGGAACCGGTTTTGATTTGGCCGGCGTTGGTGGCAACGGCAAGATCGGCGATGAAGGCATCTTCGGTTTCGCCGGAGCGGTGAGAGATCACAGCAAGTGTAATCGGCGGCGGCAGCGAGGCGCATGGTATCGAGAGTTTCGGTTAAAGAACCGATTTGATTGACTTTCACGAGGATGGAATTGGCGATGCCTTTATCGATGCCTTGCTGGAGACGTTCGGTGTTGGTGACGAAGAGATCGTCGCCGACGATCTGAATTTTGTTGCCGAGGGCTTCGCTCATTGCCTTCCAACCTTCCCAATCGTCTTCGGCCATGCCGTCTTCGATGGAAATGATGGGATACTGGGCGACCCACTTGGCGTAGAAATCGATCATCTGGTCGGCAGTCTTTTCGCTTTTATCCGACTTTTTGAAAACGTATTTCTTTTTGTCTTTATCGTAGAACTCGCTGGAGGCGGGGTCGAGCGCGATGGCGATTTGCGCGCCGGGTTTGTAGCCGGCTTGTTGAATGGCTTCGAGAAGAACTTCAAGTGCTTCTTCGTTCGCTTTGAGGCTGGGAGCGAAACCGCCTTCATCGCCGACGGCGGTGGAATAACCGCGTTTCTTCAAAACGGTTTTCAAAGTGTGAAAGGTTTCGGCGCCCATGCGCAGCGCTTCAGCGAAAGACTTGGCGCCGACGGGAACGAGCATGAATTCCTGGAGATCGACGGAGCTATCGGCATGCGCGCCGCCGTTGATGACGTTCATCATGGGGACGGGGAGGACGCGAGCGTTGACACCGCCGATGTAGCGATAAAGCGGCGTCATTTCCGATTCGGCAGAGGCGCGGGCGGCGGCCATGGAAACAGCGAGAATGGCATTCGCACCAAGCTTGCTTTTGTTAGGAGTGCCGTCGAGCTTGAGCATGGTCTGATCGAGCTGGGTTTGATCGGCAGCATCGGTGCCGGCAAGAGCGGGCGAAATGACTTTGGTGATGTTTTCAACGGCTTTGCGGGTGCCTTTGCCCTGATAGCGGGACTTATCGTTGTCGCGCAATTCGACGGCTTCATGCTCGCCGGTGGAAGCGCCGGAGGGGACGGCGGCGCGGCCTACGACACCATCTGCGAGGTGGACGTCGGCTTCAACGGTGGGATTGCCACGCGAATCTAGAATTTCTCTGCCAATGACTTTTACAATTTCCATTTTTTGTGGTTTCCGAACTTTACACTTTAGCAGGCGGGCGGAGGGGGTGTCTGTGACGCTATACTGGAGGTTTGGAAGGTGGTGAATAGTTAATTGGCAGAAGTCCATCTGCAAGATGGCGAGACGCTGGAAAGCGCTCTGAGACGGTTTAAACGCAAAGTACAGCAAGAAGATATCGTTAAAGAGATTAAGCGGCATTCGTTCTACCTGAAACCCGGGGAGAAGCGCCGCACGAAAGAAGCGCTCGCACGCAAGCGGAACCGCAAGAAGCGGCCACGTGAGATTGAATAAGGTTGTTGTTGTTGTTGAGTGAAAAGCCCGTTCAGGAGAAGAATCTCCTGGGCGGGCTTTTTGTTGGGCGAGGGCGGTTTTACGCAACGAAGCCAATTCGCCGAGGAGGGTGAAGGCGAAGAAGTGGCGAATTTTACGAAACGGATACGAGGGATTTGTGGCGGATTTTTCCCGCTGGGTGGACGGGAAAAATTGGGAGTTTTGGAGCTGGCAAATGACGAATTTTTCCCGCCTATAAATATAAAGGGAAAAACGACGGGAAAAAATCGATGGTTTCGAGCGCTGGAGGAATGAATTTTTCCCGGATGGGCGACGGGAAAAAATGGACTCTTTTGATGGCTTACGCAACGAAGCCAATTGCGAGAAGAGAGGGCGAAGATCGGTTTGGGGCGAGGGCAAAAACTCGAGGGATTTTGGACAGTTTGGGGTGAGTTTTTGCCGCCTATAAAGAGTATTTGATAGCGGAGGGTAAAAACTCGGGGTCGGGGAAGTGGTTTTGGGGGAGTTTTTACCGCGTGAGATTTGGGTGGGCGCATGGGCACACGTCGGGTTTTGGCCGCGCGAGTGGTAGATGGA
Organism: Bryobacterales bacterium; assembly: GCA_963771405.1. Taxonomy (GTDB): domain Bacteria; phylum Acidobacteriota; class Terriglobia; order Bryobacterales; family Bryobacteraceae; genus Bog-105. The sequence continues at coordinate 94,686 of CAVYUL010000119.1, read as the reverse complement.
TAAGATGTCAAGCATAGGTTTAGCTTCCAAGTTCAGGATTACGCGAGAAGGGTTTCGGCGGTGCGGGTGATGGGCTGTAAGTAGTTGATTTGGTGGGAGAAATAAATTTGGAAGTTTTGAACAGTCGGATCCGGCTCAATGCGAAGTTATATTTTTAGGACTTGATGTTCAAAACAACATTCCTGATCCTGGCGGCATCGTGCGCGGCGGCGCAGACGCCCTACGCTACTTCGGTCTCGCCCGCGCTCGTTCCGCACGAAATCGCCATTAACCGTGGTTCTGCCGCGCTGTGGCAAAGCTTAAAGAAACTGCACACCCGCGCGAGCCTGCTTATGGTGACAGCTCACCCCGATGACGAAGATGGCGGCATGCTCACCTATGAATCGCGCGGGCTTGGCGCACGCGTGGCGTTGCTCACGTTGAATCGTGGTGATGGCGGCGCTAACGTGATGTCTTCCGATCTCTTTGACGGCCTGGGCCTGGTCCGCACGGAAGAACTGTTGGCGGCCGACCGCTATTATGGCGTCGATCAATATTGGACCCGCCTGATTGATTACGGCTTCTCGAAAACTATGGCCGAATCCATGAAGATGTGGACTCATGATCGAGTGCTCTATGACGTAGTGCGCATCGTTCGGATGGTTCGTCCGCTTGTAGTCACCTCTGTTTTCGTGGGAGGCCCCAGTGACGGTCACGGCAACCACCAAACCGCCGGCCGCATGGCGCAGGAGGTCTTCAAAGCGGCTGCCGATCCAAACGTATTTCCGGATCAACTGCGTGCCGGTCTTCCTGTGTGGTCACCGTTAAAGGTCTATGCCCGGGTCCCCCTTTCGATGAAGGAAGATGAGAAGCCGGAGGCGACTGTCGAAATCCCCGAAGGCGATTATGACCCGGTGCTCGGCATGTCCTACAACCAAATCTCACACGAGGGTCTTGGCTATCAGAAATCGCAAAACGGCGGGAGTTCCATTCCCAATGACGGCCAGAGTGTAAGCCCTTATCATCGTTATGGCACCCTGGTTGCCGCCTCAGACAAAGAGAAATCATTCTTCGACGGCATCGATATCTCTCTTTTGGGCATCACGAGTCTCGCTCGCAGCGGCGATACGGGTTTCTTAAAAGCCAGCCTCTCTACCATCAATGCAAAGGTGGAAGACGCCATCGCGCATTTCTCGGCTTCGCAGCCCGAAAGGTGCGCGCCCTTCCTGGCGGCTGGGCTGAAGGAGACAGTCGCTTTACTCGACCAACTCAAGCGGAGCAACCTCTCCGAAGATGCCAAATATGACATCGGCCATGAGCTCGAAACCAAGCGCACTCAGTTTATCAATGCCCTTGCCGAAGCTTTGAGCCTCTCGATTGCGGCTACAGTCGCACCCCAAGGGGAGCCAGATCCTCGCTTCGCCTTGTTTCTGGGCGACCCGGAAACCTTCCGTATGGCTATTCCTGGGGAAACGTTCGGCGTCAAGGTGCACGTAGTCAGTCGCAGCCTGCTGCCCATACAACTCCAGAAGACATGGGTGGAAGCCATTGCGTCGCCGCATCCATGGGAGATCTCAGCGACCTCTGAAAAACCGACTCCGCTCTCCGACAACCAACCCATTGAAAGACGCTTCACTGTGAAGGTTCCGGAAGACGCGCCGTTTACCAAACCATACTTTTCACGGCCCAACATTGAACAGGCTTATTACGACATTAGGGATGATCGCTTTCTGAATCGCTCGCTGGCTCCCTATCCCCTGGCTGCCTGGGCAGACTTCAGTTACGAGGGATTGTCTATCCGTGTCGGCGAATATGTGCAGACTGTTCAGCGAGTCACTGGCGAGGGCGCCGTGTTTGAGCCACTCACGATAGGACCTGCGATCGTCGTGGCAATTACTCCGCGTGCGGGCATCGTCGCGCTAGGTTCGAAAGAATTTAAAGTTACAGCCGAAGTTCATAGCAATGTCAAGGGACCAGCGCAAGGTACAGTGAAGCTCGCTTTGCCTGATGGATGGACGGCGTCTCCTCCGTTCGCCCCTTTTGCAACAACGAGCGATGGTCAAGAGCAAGCGCTTACGTTCGATGTCACCCCCACCCGTCTGGCTCCGAAGCCCTATGAGATTAAAGTGGTCTCTGAATACCAGGGCCGGCAGAACAGCGAAGGTTATCAGGTCGTAGGCTATCCAGGACTCCGCCCCTATTTCCTTTACCGTGAAGCCACCTGCCGAATCGAAGGAGTGGATGTGAAAGTGGCGCCTGGCCTCCGAATCGGTTACGTGATGGGCAGCGGTGACGACGTCCCTGCTTCCTTGGAACATCTGGGGGTTGACGTGACCTCGCTGGACGCCAAGGACGTCGCTTCGGGTGACCTTGGGAAATTCGATGTGGTCCTGCTAGGCATTCGCGCCTACGCGGTTCGCGACGATGTCACAGCCAACAACAGCCGCTTGCTGGATTATGTGCACAACGGCGGCGTGTTGATTGTTCAGTACAACACACCTGAATACGACCACAACTACGGTCCTTACCCGTATGTAATGGGCAATAACCCGGAGGAGGTCACCGACGAAGCTTCTAAAGTTACGATGCTCGCGCCTGACAATCCGATGTTTATCTGGCCCAATAAAATTTCCGAAGCCGATTTTTCAGGTTGGGTGGAAGAGCGGGGCTCTAAATGGCTCAAGTCTTGGGATCCGAGGTATCAAGCGCTGCTGGAGACTCACGACGAAGACCAGCCACCGCAAAGAGGCGGGCTGCTCTATGCCAAATACGGCAAGGGCGTTTACATCTACAATGCTTATGCCTTCTACCGCCAATTGCCGGAAGGCGTTCCCGGCGCCTATCGCTTATTTGCGAACATGCTCAGCTTGGCGAAGAATCCGAACCGGTAGCAAGCTGGGCATGTTAGGCCCGATAGTCTCGTCGTTTACGCGCGCTTCGTGGTTATGGCACCGTATTCATCCAGTTGGATTAGTGGTTGGAGTCGACGGAGAGGCGACGGATTCGATCCATCAGAATCGGGAAGGCGCGAGGTGTGTCACTCAGAACCATGGCGCGGCTGAAGGCTTGTACGGCTTCGACGCGGTGATTGGCGGCATCTTCGGCGTTGCCCTGAGCTTCGGCGACATAGGCGGACTTAGGGTCGGCGGCTTCCGCTTCTTTTAAAACGGCGATGGCGTCGAGGGGCTTGTCCTTTTCGAGAAGGGCGCCGACGAAACGGAAGAGTTCGCCGGTTGTGGTGTCGTAGATGGTGCCTGACTTCATCGATTTCCATTGGTCAAGAGCAGCCTGAAGTCCGGAGGCCTGCGACGTTTTTAAAAGAACGGATGCGGAGGGCAGTTTGGGCTCAGTCACGGGTTTGCCATCCAAGATGTTGCGCAGGCTGGTGACCATTTCTTCAAGCGGTGCACCGCCGGTATTGTTGAGCAGAACGAAGAGGCGCTTGGCTTCGAGATCGCGAGCGATGTATGTGTTGAAGCCGTTGATGCCGCCGCCGTGGTCGGTGGTGGTGATTGCGCCGGTAGAGATAAACCAGCCGAATCCGTAGTGACCGAGGCCCGGAGTGAACATGGCGCGTTTGCTTTCGGGGCTGAGCACCTTGTCGGTGTAAAGGGCTTGATCCCATTTGAGCAAGTCATCCACGGATGAATAGAGGGAGCCGGCGGAATAGGGCTGCGACATGTCCAAATATGAGGTGTTGACATATCCGTCCATCGTTTTGTCGTAGCCCGCGGCACGTTTTTCAATGAGTGGGCCAGGATGGTCATAGCCGGATTCGTTCATGCCGAGCGGGTCGAAGATGCGTTCACGAAGGAGTTGCTCGTATGGTTCGCCGGTGACGCGCTCCAGGATCACGCCAAGAACGAAAAAACCGGAGTTTGAGTAGCTGTACTTCGTGCCGGGCTCGAAGAGTAAGTCGAGACTGGAGAAGGTCTTCATCAAGTCAGTAGGGGAAAAAGGCTCGCGGATGGTTTTCCCGAAGCCGGGGAGTTCGGTGTAGCCAGGGATGCCCGACGTATGAGTGAGCAGATGTTTGATAGTGATGCGGTCGCCGTTGGTTTTGGGGTAATCGGGGAGGTAACGAGTGATGGGAGCAGAGAGGTCGATCTTCCCTTGTTCGACGAGTTGCATTACTAGAGTGGCGGTGAACTGTTTGGTGATGGAGCCGAGGCGGAAGCGGGTATCGGGAGTATTGGCGATGTGCCATTCCATGTTGGCTTCGCCGTAACCTTTGCGAAGAATGGGTTTGCCACCTTGCGCCACCAGGGCTGAGCCGTTGAAGAGACCAAGATCGTGGTAACGGGTGATGAGTCTATCGAGCTGATTGGACTTGTCTTGAGCAAGGATGATGGGAGCGGAGGCGAGGACGGCGAGTAAAGCTAGGGAGCGGCGCGGCATTTCATAACCGTACCAAAAACGGATAGATTAAGGAACGACTTCGAAATTCGCTTGGCCCTTGGTCTTCGAGTGGCCGATGGCGTCTTCGACATCCGCTTCCAAAGCGTAAGCGCCGGGGCTGAACTTTGAAAGATCGAACATGGCGAGGACGTTGACAAAATCCGGTTGTGCGCAAGGAACGGACTGAATACGCGCTGGGTCGATAGGAGAGGCTTTTCCGGACTGGAGCAGGCGAAAAGTAACCTGGAGATTGGGTTGGTGCTTTTCAGAATCGAGCGTGAGGCCGAGCGCGGAAAAGAAAAGAACTAAGTGACTGCCGGGAGTGAAGCTTGGTCGCGCGGGCAGATAAACTCGCAGGTTTGTGACGCAGAGGGGATCGGCGGGATCGGACTGACACTCGGCTTGCTCAACGCGGTTTGACAGGACCATGCTGGTGAGCCAAACACCGGTTTCGGCCGGGTGCGGAGATAGCGCTTCGGGCGTGCTGATTCCGATTTCACCGTTCGAAAACTGCACGATGGCTTGCACAGAGACGGGCTCGGTGGAAGAAACGGGCATGCTGCCGCTTACGTTGAAAAGCCTTTGCTTGAACTCTTCCCATTGCTGCTTATCGAAGTGCAAATCTCCATAGCGCTCAAAAACAGCGACGGGCTGTTTTTCTGCGTTACGGGCGATGAGGAGGAGAGTGACGTTGGCGGAATAACGATCTTTCTTTTTTTCGAACGGCACGCGGCTGCCGGGGAGAGAAACTGCCACGGGAATGGCGAAATTCCGGGCGCGGGCCGGCACGAATGCGGCCTTGAGATCTGGCGTGAACCTCGATTTCCTTGAGCCTGATTCGACGGAGTACAACAACTGCGCGCCGGCGGGAGTCATCATGACTTCGCGTCCGGGCGGTATGGCCCAATAACCGAGCCGATAGCGGACGCGCAGGCCCGACTGATCAAGCTTCACTTGTATTTTGCGAAAAGCGCCGTCGTAAGTGCGGTTTGTGGGGTGATAGACGAGAGAGTAATATTCGCCGCCATCGCGTTCGATGCGATCGAGAGCGGCGTCGAGGCGGTTGGTTCCGCGGACGAGGAAGCCGCCGGTTGCCTCCGCGACGGAGCCGATGTCGCCATGAACATCGGAGGAAAGGGTATCGATCCAATCGAAAACATCGCGGCCGAGTGTGTCGCCGAAACCGTCAATGCGGGGATCGGGGTCGGCACGATGGCCGCCGATGTCAGGCTCCCGATTCTCGGCACTGATCATCGTGCCGGGGTCGATGGGATCGATTACATAGAAAGAAACGCCGGCGCGGTTGGCTGCGTCGATCACGGCTTCCCTTTCCGGCGCGGCGTCGGATGAGTGCAGGAAGCCTTCAGAGAAGACGACGACGGTTTTCCGGCCTGGGATGTCGCGATAGGCGACGGAAAGAGCACGGAGGGCTATGAAGACGGCGCGGGCTTGAAAGGTGCTGGTGATCGTGAGCCAACTGCGCAAAACGTTCATTTGGACAAGCAGGCCACCGGTCATGGCAGCTTGGCCGCCGCCCGATCCGATGGCGAGGGAGCCGTACAAGGTTTCGGGATGGATTTGAACAAAAAGATCGTCGATTTGGGTTTGGGTATTGACTCGGTCGCGGGCGGTAAGACGGCCGGAGGGAACTTGTTGGGCGAGCTTGTTGAGGGCGGTGAGGAGACGCTGTTTATCGTTTGTGAAGGGGACGGCGAGGTGAAGACCGGAGTCGACCCAATAGATTCCAACGAGGTTGCTATTGGCAAGGGTCTTTTCAACATAGGCGGATGCTGCTTGACACGCTTTGCGGAGGCTTTCGACTTGCAGGCCGCCGAGATCGATCAGGAGCGTTATGTTTTGGGTGCGATGCTCGGCAACGGGCGCTGTTGGTGATTCGGATTCTTTGTTTGGCAGTGTGTTTGGAGCGGCGTGGCGCGGCCCCGGAGCGGCGATGGTGTTTGGAATCTCTGGCGGGGTGAGCGACACGATTTGTTGCGGTGTGCTGTCTTCAGAGACGGCGAACTGCTCCTTTTTGAGGCCCAGGACAGGGTGACCTTTTTTATCGGTGACGATGACGTCGACGATCACGGTGGGAACTTCGGCTTTGAAAGAGGGTGTTTGTGGGTAAGCGGTCAAACAAATAAGTGAGACCAAGACCCAATGGAAGATCCGAGGCATCCGCAGTTTCACTTAGTATAGCCGGGTGTATCTCTACCAGGCGTGGAAGAATCCGTCGCGTTGGATGACGTCGATGGGGACGCCGAAGGTGGTGGAGAGGCTTTGGCCGGTGAGCACTTCGGCTTTCGGGCCATCGAGGAAGACACGGCCGTCTTTGAGAAGGACGACGCGTTCGATTTCAGGGATGATGTCGTCGAGGTGGTGAGTGACGAGGAGGATGCCGACGCCGGATTGGGCGAGATTGCGAAGTTGTTGGCGGACTTCGCGGAGGGAGGGGAGATCGAGGCTGGTGGTGGGTTCGTCGAGTAAGAGAGTGTCGGGGTTGTGAATCAGGGCGCGGGCTATGAGAAGTCGACGGGCTTCGCCGGAAGAAAGTTCATCGAGCCAGCGATTAGCGAGGTGAGTAACTTCGAGTTGAGCCATGGCTTTTTCGGTAGCGGATTCCATTTCGGGCAAGACGTGGTGGTTGGGCCAGATGCCGATGGAGCCGAAGAAGCCGGAGAGAACGAGTTCGCGGCCTTTGATATCGCGAGTGCACTGGACCATGAGATCGTTGCTGACAAGACCGATGTGGTGCCGGAGTTCGAAGATGTTCCAGCTATCGGAACCGAGGATGCGGAGTGACGTTTCGGGGCGGAGCAGCGGATAGCATTCGCGGGTAACGGTTTTGATGAGAGTGGACTTGCCGGAACCGTTTGGGCCGAGGATGGCGACGTGTTCGCCGGCTTTGATGTTGAGCGTTAAGCCGTTCAGGGCGAGGCGTCCGCCGCGTTCGGCGTAAACGCTGTTGAATTCGAGTACTGGCTGTTGCTGGATCAAATCATGAGGGTAGCAAGAGCAAAGTTCAGTTCGAGCCCGTTCCGCCGGCCGAAGCCGCCGGCTTTACATAGGTATCGAGCCAGCGGTTCATCTCCCAGAGCATGTGGGCGAGTGATTCGTGTGCCTGGTAACCATGGGCTTCGAGCGGCAGCCACACGAGGCGGACGGTGGCCCCTTGGCCTTTGAGGGCGGCGTAGAAGCGTTCGCTTTGAATGGGGAAAGTGCCTTGATTATCGTCGGCTTCCCCGTGCATCAGGAGGATTGGTGCTTTGATTTTATCGGCGTAGCTAAAGGGAGACATTTTGTAATAGACGTCAGGGGCTTGCCAATAGGTCCGCTCTTCATACTGAAATCCGTACGGAGTGAGGGTGCGGTTGTAGGCGCCGGAGCGGGCAATGCCGGCGCGAAACAGGTCACTGTGAGCGAGTAAGTTGGCGGTCATGAAAGCGCCGTAACTGTGGCCCATAACGGCGACGCGTTTGCGGTCGACCACGCCTAGAGAAACTCCGCAATCAATAGCTGCTTTGGCACCGGCCACTAACTGCTCGGTGTAAGTATCATTAGGCTGTTCGTTACCTTCGCCGATGATGGGGATGGCGGCGTTTTCGAGAATAGCGTAACCGACGGCGGCGAAGAAGACCGGCGAACCCCAAGTGATACGCGGGAAGCGATTAGGCGAGCCATCGACTTGACCGGCGTTGGCGCGAGCTTTGAACTCGACCGGGTAAGCTTCCACGAGTGTGGGTAAGGGACCTTGAGATTTGTCGTAACCGGCGGGGAGCCAAAGAGTGGCGGTGAGATCGAGGCCATCTTCGCGTTTGTATTTCAAGAGTTGTTTGATGGGAAGTTTGAGATTGGCGTACGGGGAAGGGAAGTTGGTGATTTGGGCGGATTGCTGTGCGTCTTTGAGGGATAAGACAAAATAATTGGGCTGTTCTGTCTGCGATTCGCGGCGGATTAAGAGGGCATCGGTGCGCGGCACTCGGGCGATGGGTTCGGCGAAGTAGGGGTCGTCGGACTGCCAGAGTTTGCGTTCTTCGCCCCCGGTGGAGGGCATCAGGGCGAAGAAGGGCTTATCGCCCGTTTGGGATGCGCCCGGGCCGGCGAAGTAAATACCGCTGCCATCGTCGGTGACATCTAAGACTTCAAATCCGGCTGCATTTACTCGCATAAGTGGGCGGCCGGGGCTGTGATAGCGATCTTGGGAAGAACCTTCATAGAGTGTGGTTGTCGCTTTGGTGGACGGATCAAAGGCTTGGAGAACGATTTGGCGGTCGGAAAAGCGGGATTGGGTGGCGATGGCTAAGTGATCGGTTCCCCAGTCGATTGAGCGGAGGCGCATGGGGGATTCGAGCAAGGTGACGGGAGGGGCTTCGAAGGGTGAGGACTGGGAGATGAGGCGGTCATGCACGTCCATTTTCTTTTTGGGATCGCCGCCATCGGCTGCTTCGATCCAGGTAAGAGTTGCGGGAACGTCGGCGCGCCAGGCGAGGTCGCGTGGGCCGGTGGGAACGGCATCGAAGGCGATGGGGAGGGAATCGACGAGAGGGCGATCGTAGATTGGCTTGGAATGGCCGGTTTTGAGATTGACGACTTCTCCCTTGCGAGGAAAGAGGGCGGATGGGAACACATAGCTGAAGGGACGATGAATTTGTTCGACGAGAAGCCATTTGCCATCCGGGGATGGCACGGCGTTGTCGATCAGACCCTTAGCTGGCAGGAGGTGAGGTGCGCCACTCAGAGGGATCGAGGCGAGTTGGGAGGTAGCGTAGTATTCGAAAATGCGTTCGTCGTCGGGTGTGCGGAGCATGTCCTCATAGGTGCGGCCGGGGCTGACTTGGCCGAGATTTTCTTCGACGTTAGGGCCGGCGGGGACACTGGATGCGACCGGCGCTGGGCCGCGATTGGGTGGGACGACGCGACAGAATAAGCCGCTGCTATCGGGCAACCAGCGGCAAGGATCTCCGAAAATCGCGTTGAGGCGAAGGGTGCTGAGGGCATGAGCATGAGCGGTGGCTGCGTCGACGATGTAGAGGGTCAGACCTTGTGCGCCGGGTGCAACGTTTTTCTGAACGAAGGCATAGTGTTTGCTATTCGGAGACCAGGAGGCGTAGAGCAGTTTCAAGTGAGCGGGGAGGCCGGATACTGTTTTGGGTGGGCCGCCGGAGAGTGGCTGGAAGGTGAGGGCGGTGGAATAGGCGTCGCGACTGGGACCGTTGGTAGCGGGGCTGAAGCGGAGTCCGGCGAGGCGGTAGCGCGGTTGGGCGAGGTCGGCAATGGAAGGGTAGGTAAGGGGTTGAGTGACGGCGAGCAGCTTGTGATCAGGGGAGATGCGGACTAGGGGTGTGGCCGGCGCATCGAGCAAGGCTTCGATTTCGGCGCGGGGCTGCTGGTATTTGAGGGCGCTCTGAGCGAAGGTGAATGTGCTGAGGGTAAGGAGTAGGGCCGCGCTGCTGTTTTTATAGAGCATTTGTAGTTCATTTATTCTACCTGGAATTTTCACCTTTATGATGCATGTAGGAGTGGAACGCTGGCGATTGACGCAGAGCGACTGAAGGCGATGGCGCGCGCGTGCGGGTTTGAACTCGCGGGCGTGGCGGCGGCGTTGCCGAGTGAAGATTTTGAGCGGTTTGCCGTTTGGCGCGAGGCGGGGTTCGCTGGGGAAATGGGTTATTTGACGGATCGGCGGGGCGATTTGCGGGCGGACCCGAGAAACCTGTTGCCGAGCGCAAAAAGTGTTTTGTGCGTGGGGAAGTTGTATCAGACAGAGCGACCGTTATCGGTGGAGCAGAAGGATTCGGGGCGCGGATGGATTTCGCGGTATGCGTGGGGGCAGGATTATCACGAAGTGGTGCGGGCGGGGTTGGAACGGTTGCTTGCGATGATTCGGGCGGAGTATGACGAACCGATTGAAGCTAAGATTTGCGTTGACACGACGCCGTTATTGGAGCGGAGCTATGCGCGGGCGGCGGGGTTGGGTTGGATTGGGAAGAACACCTGTCTGATTCACGAAGGGCAGGGTTCTTGGTTTTTCCTTGGGGAGATTTTGCTTTCGATTCCGCTGGCGGTGGATGCGCCGCCGCCGGACCGGTGTGGCACTTGCAGGCGATGCATTGATGCGTGCCCGACGCAGGCGATTGTGCAGAATTCGAGTGGTGAGTGGACAGTAGACGCGAGGCAATGCATTTCTTACTGGACAATTGAGAAGCGGGGTGAGTTTACGGAGACGCCTGAACTCAAGAATCATTTGTTTGGGTGTGACATTTGCCAGGATGTGTGTCCTTGGAACCGGCGTGCGCCAGACACTGACGATGGGGCGTTTGCGGCGACTGAGCGGACGTATGCGCCGAAATTGGAAGAGATGGCGGAACTGACGGAGGATGGCTTTCGGGAGTTGTTTCGGAAGACGCCGGTTTGGCGCGCAAAGTATGAAGGGATTTTGCGGAATGTTGCGGTGGTGTTGGGACAATCGAAGAACCGAGCGATGAGAGGCCCGCTGGAGCGATTAGCGACACACACGAACGCCGTGATTGCGAATACGGCGAAGAAGGCGCTGGCGCTAATACCACTGCTCTTGATGGGGCTTTTGTTGCGGGGGTCGGAACCGCCGGTGAGCGCCGGGTATGACCACTTTTATAACAACGAATTCGATCAGGCGCTGGAGATTTTTGAAAACGATTTGAAAGCGCATCCGGATGACCCGGAGATGTACAACCACGTAGCGCAAGGGATTCTGTATCGAGAGATGCTGCGGAGCGGGGCGCTGGAGAGCCAACTTGTTTCAGGCAATAATCCGTTTTTGCGGCGGCCGAAGATGGAGATTTCGGAGAAAGATAAGCAGAGGTTCGCTTTTTGTTTTGACAAGGCATTAACACTCAGCGAGGCGCGACTGAGCCGAAATCCGAATGATTTGGCGGCGTTGACCGAGTTGGGGGTGGCGCATGGGTTGCGGTCGAATTATCTCTTTTTGGTGGAGAAATCATGGGTGGAGTCACTCAAAGAGGCAACTGCGGCGCGGCGAGCGAATGAAAAACTGCGAGAGTTGGCTCCGAAGGATGTGGATGCGAAGTTGTTGTATGGGTTGAATGAGTATGTGGTGGGATCGCTACCGTTTTATATGCGAGCGTTCGGATTTTTGGGAGGGTTTCACGGGGATCGGGCGGATGGGGTTCGGCAACTGGAGCTGGTGGCGAAGGACGGCGAGCGCAACCGCTATGACGCGCAAGTTTTGTTAGCGGCGATTTACCGAAGGGAGCGGGACCCACGAAAAGCGATTCCGTTGTTGAAGGAATTGGCGGCGCGATTTCCGCGGAATTACCTTTTCCGGTTAGAGCAGGTGCAAATGTATAGCGACGCAGGAGACAAGCAGGCGGCGCTGGCGGCTTGGACCGATGTGGAGCATTTGCGGAGCAGCGGCGCGCCGGGTTATGCGCATTTGAACGCGGAAAAGATTTTGTATTTTCGCGGCAATCTGTTGTTTTGGTATAACGATTTGCCGGGCGCTCAAGCCGATTTGGAGCAGGTGACGCGCAAAGCAAGCGAATTGGATTTGAATACCGCTGTGCTGGCGTGGCTGAGATTAGGGCAGGTAGAAGATTTGCGAGGGCATCATGCCGAGGCTATGCCCGCTTATCGGGAAGCGATCAAGGCGGCGCCAAAATCGGAGGCGGCGGAGGAGGCGCGCGGCTATCTGGACAGCCCTTATCGGCGCAAAACGAAGGCATAGAGGAGTACCAATCGCCATTTCCACTAGGACGATTCGCCGACTTCGCACGGGGGTGAGTATAAAAATCGGGTTACACTAGCTGCATCATGCAGGTTTCAAAACCCGCGACCGGTTCAAAAATCGCTTTCTATCAGGAAATTTGTGAGCAGTTACACAACCTACTGGTAGACGAGCGGGACGTGGTGGCGAATGCGGCGAACACAGCAGCCTTGCTGAAGCAGTGCCTGCCCGATGTGAACTGGGTGGGTTTTTATTTTGCCGAGGGAGCGGAATTGGTGCTCGGCCCTTTTCAAGGACATGTGGCGTGCACGCGTATTCCCTTCAATACTGGTGTGTGCGGTAAAGCTGCCGCAGAGTGCCGCACGGTGAGTGTGCCTGACGTACATAAGTTCGCCGGTCACATTGCGTGCGATAAAGCATCAAACTCCGAAATCGTGGTTCCGTTGCTGAATTGGGGCAAATTGCACGGGGTTTTGGATGTGGACAGCCCGAGCCTGAATCGCTTCGATGAAGACGATCAAGAAGGCTTGGAGTCGGTGGCGGCTGTGTTTATGGCCTCACTACTAAGTGACGACCTGCCTGACCTGAGTGAAGAAGCTGCCTTTGCGGCGGCTAACTAACATTAACATCTAAGTAAATCGCCCCGGCTGCGAACGTTACCATATTGGCCATGGGACAACCGACGGGGCTGATTTGCAGCCGCTGCACTAAAACCTATAGGGCTCAAGAGGCACTAAATCTGTGTGAGTGCGGAGGGCCTTTGTTGGTTCGGTATGATTTGGCTGCTATCCGGGGGAGTTGGCGGCGTGAACAGTTGAACGGCAGCGTGACGAGCATGTGGCGCTATGCCCCTGTGCTGCCGGCCGAAATTAGTGAGGCGGTGACACTTAGCGAAGGTTGGACGCCGCTGATTGAAACCAAAGCTTTGGGGCGCGAACTGCACGCCGCGGATTTGTGGGTGAAGGATGAAGGACGCAACCCAACGGATTCATTCAAAGCGCGTGGGCTTTCGTGCGCGGTGACGATGGCGAAGAAGCTGGGGCTGGCGAAATTGGCGATCCCTTCGGCTGGGAATGCGGCCAGTGCACTGGCGGCTTATGCTGCTGCGGCCGGTATGGAAGCGCATATTTTTATGCCGCTGGATGTGCCGCAGGCGAACTTTATTGAGTGCAAGGCGTTTGGCGCGAAGGTGACGCTGGTGGAGGGCCTGATCAGCGATTGCGGGCGGATTGTGGCGGAGCGAAAGGCCGCGGAGGGTTGGTTTGAGGTTAGCACGCTGAAGGAGCCGTATCGGATTGAAGGCAAGAAGACCATGGGGTACGAGCTGCTGGAACAGCTTGGCTGGCAAGTGCCGGACGCGATCCTTTACCCTTGCGGCGGCGGCGTGGGTTTGATTGGAATGTGGAAAGCGTTTGGGGAGCTGGAGGAACTGGGTTGGATTGGAGCGAAGCGGCCGAAGATGATTTCGGTTCAGGCTGCCGGTTGCGACCCGATTACCCGGGCGTTTGAGGGGAAGGCGGAGACCAGCCAGTTCTTTGAGAATGCGCACACAGTGGCAGCCGGACTGCGAGTGCCGAAGGCGTTGGGCGACTTTCTGGTGTTGCGCGCGGTGCGCGAAAGCGGCGGCACGGCGATTTCGATTTCGGATGAAGAGATGCTGGATGCGGGCGTGACGCTGGCAGAGAAAGAAGGAATTTTTGCGGCGCCGGAGGGCGGGGCATGTGTGGCGGCAGTGCGGCAGTTGCTCGGGAGCGGTTTTTTGAAGAGCAACGAAAGAATTGTTGTTTACAACACAGGGTCGGGCTTGAAGTATTTGGAAGCGTACGCGACGCGGTATCCGCGCTATGCAGCGTCGCAACAGGACCGTTTGGGCGGGCTGATTACCCCGCGATAAAAAAGTTCTTGCAAAGCCACTACAAGCGTAGTAGAGTGAACCACAGGAGTAGTTAATGGCAGAACCGCGCATCAGCCGCTTTGAATTGCAGTTGCTTGAGAAGCTTTGGGCATTAGGGCCGAGTTCTGTGCGCGAAGTGCAAGAAGGATTGCCGGAGGAAGACCGGCCCGCGTATACGACAGTGCAGACCATGATTTACCGCCTGGAAGAGAAGGGCGCGGTGAAGCGGACGAAGAAGGTTGGCAATGCGCACTTGTTTGAGGCGGCGGTGACTCGCAAGGCGGTGCACAAGCGATTGATTGGCGACCTGTTGAGTTTGTTCGGCGGATCTGCGACTCCGGTGGTATCGCATTTAGTGGAGACCGGGAAACTCACGCTGGCGGATGTGAAGGAACTGGAAAAGCGACTGGCGGCGATGGAGAAACGAGCATGACGAGCTTCGTTTTGCGGCACTTGCTGGAATCGACATTCGTGGCATTGGTTTTGGGTGCGGTGGCTTGTTGCTTGCGGCGAGGAGCGGCGGCGCGCTATGCCGTTTGGCTGATGGCGGTAGCGAAGTTCGCGGTCCCGACGGTTTTATTGGCGAAGACAGGGCAGGAGATTGCTTCGTTTCTGCCCGCGACACCGTGGATGTCGATTGCGGCGTACCGGATCTCGGTTTTACTGGCGATGATTCAAGGGCGGTTGCCGAACGATTTTGATGCGCGGTTCGCGGTGGTTTGGATTTGCGGAAGCTTGCTGCTGCTGGCGCGATGGGCTTGGCGATTAAGGAGCAATTGCGCCGTGATGACGCCGGCGACGGATGCGGAGAAAGCAGCTTTGGTGCGCGTGCGATGGCGCTTACGTTTCGGCGGGGCGGTTCGCTTGCTGCGCTCGGATGCCATGAGTGAACCTGCTTTGCGAGGCATTTGGCGACCCGTGATTACGTTGCCGGCCGGCTTATCAGAGCGATTGACGAGCGCAGAATTCGATGCGGTGTTGTTGCATGAGTTGGCCCATGCGCGCCGGTTGGATAACCTGACGGCGGCTTTGGCGCATTTTTTCAAATGCGTGTTTTGGTTTCATCCACTGTTGTGGCTTGCGGAGTGGCGGCTGAATCTGGAACGCGAATGCGCTTGCGATGAGACGGTGCTTGCGTGCGGCACGACGCCCGCAGTTTACATGGCCGGGATTCTGAATGTCTGCCGGTTTCATTTGTTTGAAGCGATGCCTGGCGTGAGCGCCATGACTGCGGCGAGCTTAAAGACGCGTTTGGATGCAATTTCACGCGAGCGCAGACCGCCGGGGTTGCTTTATGTTCCCTGGTTGCTGGTAGCGGCGCTGACAATTTTCATGAGTTTGCTGCCGATGGCCGGAGGCTATTGCCAGCAGTGCTCACAAGGCGGGCTGAGCGACAGAAGCGTAGGGTGTAAAGCGGGCGCGGCTTGCGCGCCGGCGACAGTAGTTTCACTTCCATAAAGAACAAAGGAGAACTGATTTTATGAGAACAAGCTTGAAGTGTGTCTTGTTTTTAGCGGCGGCGTTGCAATGCGCGACGGCGGCGGAGACGATTACGCGGAAATCACCGGAACTGGCGTTCACGCTGCCGGGGCAGGGCCAGCAGTTGTTGAGCCAGTATCGCGGCAAAGTGGTGGCGCTGGAGTTCATTCTCACGACGTGTCCGCATTGCCAAGCGGCCTCGCAAGTGATGAACCGGATTCAGCAGAAATATGGCGCGCACGGGTTTCAAGCGATTGATGTGGCCGTTGATCCGGGCGCAGATGCGAAGGTGGAGAACTTCGCCAAGCAATATCATACGGTGTTTCCCGTGGGTTGCACGCCGATTGAGCAGATGATGACCTACATGACATTTACCGACCGCCCCGCGGTTCCGCAGTTGATTTTGATTGACCGCGACGGGAACATCCATTACGAGACGCCGCGCATTGGAGATGCGGAATCGATGAAGGAAGAAGTGATTTCACAGCGAGTAGAGGAGTTGCTGCAACGTGGCAGCCACGCCCGGGCCGCTCGTAAATGAACTGGTTTGCCGCGCTCAGTCACTTTGTGGGACTATGAAATTGTAGTAGTTAGATGTTCGGAATTCTGTTGTGTTCCGCATGGAAGCGACCTCAGTTCTGGCAGCCTTGCCCAGTAGATTGTTCCCTCCACGGTTGCCAGTTTTCCGGACTATCAGTCTGAGGAGTGTATTGAGAAAATGAAGCTTTTCGTAGGAAATCTGCCCTACAAAGCAACCGAAGCCGATATTCAGGCGCTTTTCGAAGAAGCGGGGTTTCACGTGGATAGCGTGAATATTTTGCGCGATCGGTTTAGCGGGGAAGCCCGCGGATTCGGTTTCGTGGAAATTCACGATGACGCGGTGGGAACTCAGGCCATGAACGCGTGCAATGGGCGGCAGCTGATGGGTCGAGCGTTAGTGGTGAATGAAGCGCGTCCACCGGAGAAACGGGAACGTTCGGGAGGCGGCGAGCACGGAGGCGGCGGACGCCAGCGCGACTTTGGCGGCAGCAAGAACCGCTGGTAATTGCTGAGCGACAACGCATAATTAAGACGGTATGCGTGCCGTCTTTCTTGATTCCGGTAGAGTTTTGATGAAAGAGGTGGACGTGCCTTCACGTCCGCCCAGATTCGCGCGCATTCGGATGCGGGTTGCGGGAATTTGTAACACCGACCTGGAACTGCAGCGAGGTTACTACGGGTTTGCGGGCATTCCCGGACACGAGTTCGTCGGGCAAGTTGTGGAAGCAGACACGGCGGCGTTGATGGGACGCAGGGTTGTGGGCGAGATCAACCTGGCTTGCGGACATTGCGCGTTTTGCGCGGTGGGTTTGGGGCGGCATTGTATTGAGCGCACGGTGCTTGGAATTGTGAAGCATCCGGGAGCGTTTGCGGAATACTTGACGCTGCCTGAACAAAATCTCCATGTAGTGCCCGATCATGTCAGCGATGAGCAAGCGGTGTTTACTGAGCCGCTGGCAGCGGCGTGCGAAATTCTAGAACAAGTTTCGGTACCGAAGGGCGGGGAAGTGGCGGTGTTGGGCGACGGCAAACTAGGGCTGCTGATTGCGCAAACGCTTCTGGCGCATGGGGCTCGGGTAAGTGTGTTCGGGCGGCATGACGAGAAGCTTCGGATTGCGGAACGTGCGGGAGCCACAGTGAGCCTTGTGACGGATGGTTCGTTCCCGATGGTGGTGGAATCGACGGGGTCGGCAGAGGGCTTGCGGCAAGCGGTGGGCATGGTGCGGCCGCGCGGGACGATTGTGATGAAATCAACGGTGCATAACGAGGTGAGTATCGATATGGCGCCAGTGATTGTGAACGAAATCAGTTTGATTGGTTCGCGGTGTGGATTGTTTGGACCGGCGATCGAACTGCTGAGCGCGGGGAAGATTGATACGGCGGCGATGGTGGACAGTGAGTTTCCGCTGAGCGATGCGCCGGCGGCTTTTGCGAAAGCGGCGGAGCGCGGAACGTTGAAAGTGCTGTTGCGGAATTGTTAGAGATCTTGCGCGCGGCCCTTCCACATGCCGCCTCTACCGCGCCAGTACTCAATGGCTGAGTGCACGGTGGCGCCAGCGTAAAAGATGGAGATGAGCGGCAAAGCGACAGACCAGAGGGGCGATAGGCGGTAGAAGCGGATCATGGGGAAGTAGCTTGCGCTCATTAGGAGCCAGGCGGCTGCGCCTAACGCGATGGCTGCCGTGTTGCCACTGAAGAGCGCGGCGACGGGCGCGACATAAGTGACAAAAAGGCCCAGAATTGTTCCGGCGAGAAGCAGGGATGAATGGCGCAACTGGCTAAAGGCTGAGCGCGAAATCATACGGCCGATTTCGGCGAAACCGGTATAGGGGCGGATGCTGCGCGTGGCGGCGCTGAGACCCATCCAGATTTTGCCGCCGGAGGATTTGACCGCGCGGGCGAGAGAACAATCGTCAATGATTTGGCCGCGGATGGCTTCGTGGCCGCCGATGCGGGCTAAGGCAGAGGGGCGAATTAAGATGCATCCGCCGGCGGCACCGGCGATTTTCGAATGGGGGTCGGCGATCCATTTCGGCGGATAGAGTTGCAGGAAGAAGTAAACGAAAGCCGGGATGAGCGCTTTCTCTGCGAAGTTTTGGGTGGAGAGGCGAACCATGTAAGAGGCTAGATCGAGGCGATCGGCTTCCGCTTTGGCTACGAGTTCGGCAACGTTGCTGGTGTCGTGCCAGATATCGGCATCGGTGAATAACAAAAAGTCCGGGTTTTGTTTTAGGGCTTGCTGCGTGCCTTGGTGAACGGCCCAGAGTTTGCCGGTCCAACCGGAGGGTAGCGGAGCGCCACTGAGGACGGTGAGGTCTTGCTGGCGGTAGGCCTGTTCAGCGAGTAACTGAGCCTCGCGAGCGGTGTCGTCGACGCTGTTGTCATCGACCAGAACAATTTTCAAAGAGCCGCTGAATTCCTGGAGAAACAACGACTCGATGGATTCGGCGATGACGTCGCGCTCGTTTCGAGCGGGAATGACGGCGACAACGCTGCGATTGACGGGCACACTGGCTGGCTTTGGCTGGATGCGCCAATAATCGCCGTGGGCAAACACCAGGTAAATCCAAATGACGAGTGAGAGCGCGGCGACGATGGTCCAGAACATCGTTTACGCCGGCTGCTGTTGCGTCATGCAGTGCAAAGTGCCAAGGCCGAGGACGAGATCCGTGGCGGCGATGCCTACAACTTTGCGCTTTGGAAAAAGCTGCGCAAGCTTGTTGAGAGCGATACGGTCATTCGCATCGTTGAATGTGGGCACTAGAACGAGGCCGTTCGCGACGTAGAAGTTAGCGTAGCTGGCGGGAAGGCGCTGGCTGGCAAAAACTACGGGTTCGGGCATGGGGAGCTTTTCAATTTTGAAGCTGCCCAGCTTGCGAAGGAGCGCGAGGTTCTCTTTGAGGGGTTCGTAGTTGGGGTCGTCTTTGTTTTCTTCGCTGGCGATGGCGATGGTGCTGCGATCGGTGAAACGGGCGAGATCGTCAACGTGGCCATGGGTGTCGTCTCCAGTAATGCCGTTCTTGAGCCAAATAGTCTGGCGTATGCCCAGGTATTGGCGGAAAATCGTTTCGAGATCCGCGCGAGTGAGGCCGGGATTGCGAGCTTGGACGTCGCTGAGGAGGCACTCTTCGGTTGTAAGCAGGCTGCCTGCGCCGTTCACATCAATACTGCCGCCTTCGAGGACGATGCGGCGGCTTTGGAATTCGGGCGTGACGAGCGGGAGCTTGAGTTTCGGAGCGAGTTTTTCCGTCACAGCGTCATCATGCAGGGAATTCGAATATTTTGCCCAGCCGTTGAATTGCCAGTTGAGGAGAATGCTTTGGTTGGTGGCGTTGTGGACGAAGATGGGGCAGTAATCACGCGTCCAACTGCGGTTGGTCTGTGCGGGAAAGAATTCAACGGCGGCCATTTCCGCGCCACATTTTTGTAAAACCTTGCGTACTTTTTGTTCGCTGTCTTTGTTGGCGACGATAATTCTGACCTTTTCGACGTGCGAAAGATGGCGGACGATTTCACCATAAACCCACGGAATGGGTGCGAACTTGCCGGGCCAATCGGAAGTTTCGTGTGGCCACGCGAGCCAAGTAGCCAGATGCGGCTCCCACTCGGCCGGCATGCGCAGGCGGGCCGTTTTCAATTGTTGCGCCATGGCTTTAGGCAAGCCAACGGCTCGTAATGGGCGCATAGGCATCGATGCGACGGTCGCGGAAGAAGGGCCAGTTGCGGCGCACCTCATCCATGAGTTTGGGGTCGCATTCGGTGACAAGAACATGTTCTTCGGAAGAAGGCGCTTGCGCGATGACGCGGCCGAATGGATCTGCCACAAATGAATTTCCCCAAAACTCAAGGCCGCTTTCGGGAGTGCCCTCGTACCCGGTGCGATTGACGGCCGCGACGTAGATGCCGTTGGCGATGGCATGAGCGCGTTGAATGGTGCGCCAAGCGTCGAGCTGCGCTTCGCCCCATTGCGCTTTTTCCGCGGGATGCCAGCCGATGGCGGTGGGATAGAAGAGTACGTTAGCGCCTTGCAGGCTAGTGAGGCGCGCGCCTTCCGGATACCACTGATCCCAACAAACGAGCACACCGATACGGGAAAAACGCGTTTCGAAATTCAAGAAACCGAGGTCGCCCGGAGTGAAGTAGAATTTTTCGAAATACAGCGGGTCGTCGGGGATATGCATCTTGCGGTAGACGCCGATAAGGGAGCCATCGGCATCGATAATCGCGGCGGTATTGTGATACAGGCCCTGCGCACGTTTTTCGAATAGCGAAGCGACGATAGAGACTCCGAGACTCTTGGCGACTGAGCCGAGCGCTTCGGTAGAAGGGCCGGGAATCGATTCAGCTAAGTTGAATAACTCGGCATTTTCTTCACGGCAGAAATACTGGCTGCGGAATAATTCCTGCAGGCAGACAATTTCAGCGCCTTTGCCGGCGGCTTCGCGGATGCCGGAGATAGCGCGCTGCAGGTTAGCCTCCGGATCTGGGGAGCACCTGGTTTGCACCAATCCGATTTTGAATTTGCTATCGCGTTTGGCTGTCATCACATGTAAATCCCACCGTTCACGTCGAGCACGTGACCGGTTATAAAACTGGCTTCTTCACTCACAAGGAACTTGACGGCGGCGGCGATATCTTCGGGCGTGCCCATGCGTTTCAGAGGTGTTTCGTCGATCATTCTTTGTTTCAATTCGTCGGACAGGCCGTGCGTCATTTCAGTGCTGATGAAGCCAGGCGCGACCGCGTTCACGGTGATATTGCGGCTGCCCAGCTCGATGGCGAGAGACTTAGTGAGGCCGATCAAACCGGCTTTGGAAGCAACGTAATTGGCTTGGCCCGGGTTGCCTTTTTCGCCTACGACGGACGAAATGTTTACAATCCGGCCCCAGCGCTCACGCATCATGCCTTGTAGAACTTGTTGGGTCGCATAGAAGGAACCGCTTAGGTTCGTATTGATGACGGTTTCCCAATCAGCTTTTTTCATTCGAACTGCCAACCCATCTTTGGTGATGCCGGCATTGTTAACTAGGATGTCGATTCTGCCAAATTCTTTCGAAGCTTTGGTGATGGCGGCGGTAATGGAATCGTTATTGGCTAAATCCATTTCCACGACGAAGGATTCAGCTCCAGCGGCGCGCGTTGATTGCGCAGTTTCTTCTAATTTGTCGAGCGCGCGGGCGGCCAAAATGAGCCGGTATCCGGCACCGGCGAGCGATTGCGCGCAGGCTCTTCCGATACCTCTGCTCGCGCCGGTGATCAATGCGGTTCTCACATTCATAATTCCCTCTCATCATAATGGGTGTACATAGCCCATGCCTTTTGAAGACCTGCGCGATTTTATTCGCGCCCTGGAAAAACAGGGTGAACTGAAGCGAGTTTCGATTGAAGTCGATCCGTACTTAGAGATCACCGAGTTTGCCGACCGCTCGGTGAAGAACAACGGCCCTGCGCTTTTGTTTGAAAAGCCGAAGGGATCGAAAGTGCCGTTGCTGATCAACGCATTCGCGAGTATGCGGCGGATGGAGATCGCGCTAGGCGTCACAAACGTGGACGAAATTGCGAACCGCATCGCCGGCTTTCTCGAATTGCAGAAGCCGGAAGGGCTGCTGGACAAGCTCAAGATGCTGCCGAAGTTGACTGAGATCAGCGGGTCGTTTCCGAAGATCGTGAGCAAAGGGCCGTGCAAAGAGATGATTCGAAAAAGCGGCACATTTTCGCTGGACGAATTTCCGATTTTGCATTGCTGGCCGCAGGATGGTGGACGGTTCATTACGCTGCCCATGGTGTTTTCGAAAGACCCTAGCACCGGCAAACGCAACTGCGGGATGTACCGCATGCAAGTGTATGACGGGCAAACGACGGGCATGCACTGGCAGAAGCATAAGCAAGGAGCGGACCACTATCGGCGCATGGCAGCTGAAGGAAACTCAACGCGGATGCCGATTGCGGTGGCACTGGGATGCGATCCGGTGACGCTGTATTCGTCTATTCTGCCGCTGCCGCCCTCGATTGATGAAATGTTGTTTGCCGGGTTCATGCGCGGTGAGCCGGTGGAGATGGTGAAGTGTGAAACGAACGATATTGAAGTACCGGCGAATGCGGAAATTGTGCTCGAAGGATACGTGAACTTCGGTGAGTTGCGGCGCGAAGGGCCGTTCGGCGATCATACGGGCTTTTATTCTCTCGACGACGATTACCCGGTGTTACATATCGACTGCATCACGCAGCGTAAAAGTCCGGTTTATCCCGCAACGATTGTGGGGCCGCCGCCCATGGAAGACTTCTACATGGGCAAAGCCATTGAGCGGATTTTCCTGCCGTTGATGCGGACACAATTACCGGAAGTGCGGGATATTTGCATGCCGGCGGAAGGCGTATTTCACAACTTGATTGTGGTTTCGATTCGCAAGGTGTATCCCGGCCAAGCGCGGAAAGTGATGCACGCGATCTGGGGCCTGGGGCAGGCGATGTTTAGCAAATGCATTGTGGTTGTGGATGACGACGTGGACGTGCAGAATGTTTCCGAAGTGGCGTGGAAGGCGCTAAATAACATTGACCCGGAGCGCGATATCCAGTTTGTGATGGGGCCGATTGATTCGCTCGATCATGCGAGCCGCTTGCCGGATTACGGATCGAAGATGGGTGTGGATGCGACTCGGAAGCTCGCAGGCGAAGGTTTCACGCGGCGGTGGCCGGATGTGATTCAGATGTCGCCAGAAGTGGTGAAGCGAGTGGACGAGCTTTGGAAACGGGCGGGGCTATCGAAGTAGATGGAGCGCGTTCCCTACCGAGCCACGCAAGCTTCGAGCGCGTATGACGGCTTGCGCTTGCCGGTGAGTATTCTGCTGGATAACGTGCGCAGCATGTACAATGTGGGCGCATTTTTTCGAACGGCGGATGGCGCGGGCGTGGAGCGATTGTTGCTCAGCGGAATTACGGGGCGGCCGCCGATGAATGCAATTTCAAAGACGGCACTGGGCGCCGAAGAAAGAGTGCGTTGGGAGCCGGTGGCGGATTTGCACGAATCCCTGCAACCGCTACGCGAAGAGGGCTACGAAATCGCGGCGCTTGAAACGAGTAATCGCGCGGTGGATTTGTTCGACTGGCGTCCGCATTTTCCAGTTTGCGTGCTGTTTGGGCACGAAGTAGACGGCATCTCCGCGAATGTGCTGGCAGAATGCGATACGCATGTGCGAATCCCGATGCTTGGTCTTAAGCATTCACTCAATGTGGCAAGCGCGGGCGCAATAGTGATGTATGAATTACTGCGAAAGTACCGGATGCTTAGGTAAGGGCGCGCCAGGAACGGCCGTCACGCTGCATCATGGCATCCGAAGATTGCGGACCGTAACTACCGGCAATATAGTTGGGGAATGTTTTGGGCTGGTTAGCAGCCCAAAAATCGAGCACCGGCTGAACGGTGGCCCATGCGCCTTCAATATTATCGGCGCGCTGGAAGAGCGTAGCATCGCCGATCATGACGTCAAAAATCAGCGTCTCATAGCCCGTAGAAGGGCGAGCGCCGAAGTAATCGCCGTATTTGAAATCCATTTTCACTCGGCCCAGTTTCATATTGGGGCCAGGAATTTTGGCGCCGAATTCAAGCGAAATGCCTTCGTCGGGTTGCACACGAATCAGCAGCCAGTTAGGGGCAAGACTCGTGTCTTTCAGCAACATGGCGGGCGTTTCCTTGAAACGAATGGCAATGGAAGTTTTGCGGACGTTCA
This sequence comes from Bryobacterales bacterium, assembly GCA_963771405.1. Taxonomy (GTDB): domain Bacteria; phylum Acidobacteriota; class Terriglobia; order Bryobacterales; family Bryobacteraceae; genus Bog-105. The sequence continues at coordinate 70,946 of CAVYUL010000119.1, read as the reverse complement.
AGCGCTTGCCGGTGCGCAGGTAGAAGGGTACGCCCTGCCAGCGCCAATTATCGATATTGAGCTTCATGGCGACATAGGTTTCGACAAGCGAATCGGGCGCCACGTCGGGCTCTTCGCGATAGGCAGCGGCTGGTTGTTCTCCAATGGCGCCTTTATCGTATTGGCCGCGCACGGTGCAGAGAGGGATATCTTCTGTGTTGAGCTCACGAATGGCTTCAATGACTTTGGCCTTTTCGGAACGGACGGCATCGGCGCCAAGCGAGTTCGGGGCTTCCATGGCGGTGAAGGCGAGCAACTGGAAGACATGGTTTGGAACCATGTCACGCAAAGCGCCGGTCTTTTCGTAAAAGCGGCCGCGCTGTTCAATGCCGACGGTTTCCGCGACAGTGATTTGCACATGGTCGATACGATCGCGATTCCAGATGGGCTCGAACATGCCGTTGGCGAACCGGAACATCAACAAGTTTTGGACCGTTTCTTTGCCCAGAAAGTGGTCGATTCGATAGATTTGCGATTCCCCGATAACATTCAAGATCTGCTGATTGAGCGCTTTGGCCGAAGCTAAATCATGACCGAACGGCTTCTCCACCACAACGCGACGCCAAACGCCGTTCTCCTCCTTGGCCAGGCCGGCTCTGCCAATTTGCTCAACAGTGGAACCGAAGAAGCGGTCGGCTACAGCGAGATAGAAGAGATAATTGCCGCCGGTGTGTTGATTGGCATCCACCTCAGCCAATTTGGTCTTGAGTTTTTGATAGCTTTCCGGATTGTTCAAATCGCCTTGGACGTAAAACATGCGATCCGTGAGCCACTTCCACTTTTCCTGGTTGACTTGCGCATTCGGGTCACCGGCCTTTACAAACTGCTCGACCATGTCAGCGAGATTTTTCTTCCAGGCGTCTTCCCCGACGTCGGCGAGATCGAAGCCCACGATGGCGAAGCCTTCGGGCAACAGTTCGGACCAAGCCAAGTTGTAGAGAGATGGAACGACGAGCCTTTTGGTGAGGTCGCCGGCTCCTCCAAAAATCACCATGCAGCACGGTCCCGCTTGTTTCACTCCGGTTGCTTGTTGTATAGGCATCGACTTATTCTCGCTTAAGGCTTCAAAAGTGCGGCGCGGTCTTCCGGCGTGAGGCCGCCGAGCAATTCAAGGAATGCAGCATTGGTCCAGCCGAAACCCGCTTGATTTGCGCTGTAACCAAAGTGAATGGCAGAGACGCTTGAACTGCCGTTCACCACGTCGTACTTTTCAACAATCACGCCGCTGCGTTCGTATTCTTTTTTGACGAGCGACAGAAATTTCATGGAGATACGTTCGGCGTCGGTGTTGTAGCCATAGCGGCGAAGGCCTTCGACGGCGATCATTTCGAGCGGCGCCCAGCCGAACGGTGAATCCCACTGATTGCCCGATACTTCCGTGCTGGTTTGCAAGCCACCTTGTTTTTCGAACAAAGGCAGGTTCTTCACAATGCGAGCGGCCTGTTCCTTGGTGGCGAAGCCGGCCCAAAGCGGATAGAAGGTAGTTAAGAACGGGTAGTGGCGGACGTGTTTGTTGACGAAATCGTAATCGTAATAGAGTCCGTCGTTTTCATCCCACATCAGTTTGTTGATGGCCGCGGCGCGCTTCTCAGCTCTGGCACGCCAACCTTCCGCTTCTTTCCGTTGATCCAATTCGATCAGGATTTGTGACGTCTGCATTTCCATCAGGTAGAGAAGGGAATTCAGACACACGGGATCGTAGTGGATGATGTCGATGTTGAACGGACCAAACCGGTTGGAAGGGTCGAAGCCGGACTCGCGCATGGAGCGGTCGCCCTTGTAGAAGAGTGGAGTGAGCTGATCGGTTTGCGCGTCGTAGTACTGGCTGAGGCGATAATCGTTCACCTGGTGAGTGCGGAAGTAATCGCGCACCAACTCATAATGGGTTCGGCCTTGCGCATCGCGTTCCGCCGAGAGCACCTCAGGCGCCGGGCCTTCACCAAAATCCCAATAGCGCGAAAGGCCGGTTTCCGGAGTCATGTGGGGTTCGGTCGACCAAAGCTGGTAATACCTTTCGATTTGCGGCAATGCGCCGGCCAGCCATTTTTTGTCATGTGTTTGTTGGTATACACCCCAGACCATTTGTGTGAGAAAAGGAGGTTGCGAACGATTCAGATAGTAAGTGCGATTGGCGTTTAGAACTTTGCCATAGTTCCTGACTTCATACAGGAAGTTGTCGGCCATGTCCTTGGCCAACTCGAGTTCATTGTCTTTCAGCAATCCAACCTGGATGAAATAGCTATCCCAACCGTACATCTCGTTGAAGCGGCCGCCGGGCACCACGTAGGCTTTAGGCAAATAGAGCAAGCCTTGCTGCGGAAGCGAATCCAAGTCTTCGGGAAGTTGCTTGATGCTGATAGTTTGGAAGCCGGCCGCGGCCATATCCCGGCGCAAACCTTCTTCGATCAACTGCGCGTCTTCGGTTCGAGAGATGAACAGGGGCCATTTTCCATCGGGGCCGGGCTTGAATTTCGGATCGATTACGGCTTTCGCCAAGTCTTTGTCGGAGCGCGTGAGAGTCGTCCAAGTCTGTTTGATGTAAGTGAGAATAGTGGGCCTGTTCGCCGCTTCTTGCGCTGATAGAAGCGCGATAACAAAAAAGCCAATAAATCGTCTAGTCATGTTTTTACCAATGGAAGGTGATTGTTTTTTTGACGTAGCTTTCTCCGTTGGGGAATTGCAAAAGCAGTTTGCCATTTTTTATTTCGGCGCCGTCAATGCGGACTCCGGGGCGATTGAGGCGCAAAAGAATTGAATGTGCGGAGCCGCCTTGCGCCTCGAAAGAAAAAGTTGCGGCATGCTCCTCATATCTCTCTTCTGTGACTTTTAGCTGGCGAGTAGGTTCGCCGGGGTCAGGAAGGAGTGCGGGAATGGCGAGTTCGATTGGGGCTAACGGAAGTTTGAGTGAGTGTGCTTTAGAAGGAGCGGCCGAACAGGGTTTAGGAGTGCGGCCGGTTGCGAGGCAGAGGGTTTGAGGCGTTTCGGTGGTGGCTTCGATATTTAAGCCGGCACCGGTGCGCGTCATTTCAAGAGTGACGCCGGTGTTGCCGAATTGAATGTTGCGCAAAGTGGCGTGGTCCCAATCAGCGGGGAGATGAGGATTGAGTAGAAGTTGCTTGCTCACTGCGTCCCACTCGACGCCGAACAAGCCGCGTACGAGCGGGCTCAGCACCATGGCCGATGACCATAATTGATGCGAACTGCTGCGGCCGAGCGGTTGGAAGAACTGGCCTGAGAGCAGTTCGGTAACAGAGCCGAGATCTTGCGCCCAGGTCAGATTCAGGTTTTGCATCAAGCTTGCATAGCCCGCCAAGGTTTTGCCGGCGCGGTATTCGGCTAGAGAAACCCAACCAGTGAAGAGCGGCCACACGGAGCCTTGGTGATAACTGATCGGATCATAGAAGGAAGTTCGTTCGCTGATATCGCGTGCGCCCCAGTCGGTAGAGAATTCCGCGGAGGCCCAACGACCGAGCATCGGGTCGGCATACGGAAGAGAGCCGCCGTCCCACCAAGCGACCGCGGGATAAATAGTGGCGGTTTGGTCGAGCGATCCATCGCTGTTTCGGCTGAATGCATAGAAATCGTTGGCGTGGAAATGGGAAAGCGCATCCCAAGTTTGTTTCGCTTTTGTCCCGGCTTCTTGCGATAAAACGGCGTCTCCCATTTGATTCGCCAGATAGGCGAGGGCTTCAGAGGCTTCCGCGTCAAGCGCTGCCAAATAGCTTTCCTGCTGCGGCATGCCAGAGGGCCAAGATTCCACCCAGCCCGTGCCTTCGGAGTTTGAATAGACTCCGTTGTTCGCTTCGTGAGACCGCATGAATTGATAGGCCTTCTTGAGCGCATCCCAGTTTTGCTTGATGTAACTGAGATCGCCGCTTTTGCGGGCGTAGTCATTGGCTGCCATGAGCAGAAGCGGAGTGGAATCGGCGGAAGCGTAGAAGTAGGGGGTGGCTTTCCAATCGAGCGAAGGCGCGGCCTGAGAATATTCGTGCATGATCTTGCCGTCAGCTCGCTGGCGGCGAATCAGGAAATCCAACGCGCGGCGAGTGAGAGCGTAATCGCCGTAGCTGTTGATCGCGTAAGTGGTCCAAAGAGTGTCGCGGCCAAAGAACCAAGCGTAGCCGGGGCGGGCGGAATCGGCAGATTCGTAATAGCCGGCGATCAGTCCGGTCTCGCCGTCAGAGGTGGTCACTTGCGCTTGATCGATAGCGATTTCCGCCCAGCGAAGCGCTTCGTTCACTCGCGGATCTGGGGTGTCGGCCACTAATCGATGGTCGAAGAAATGAGCGTAGTAATTTTGTGTGTCTGCAAAGGCTTGGGGCAGGGAAGCGAGCAAGTCCGCGATGTGGGCACGATCCAACGTCATGATGAGTGGAAAAACGAGGCCCCGGTCGGTTTTCGGATTGAATCGCAATTTGAATTGCAGAGGAAAGGTTTGCGGGTGCTCCTGATAAGGAACCATAATGCCCGGCGTAGCGCGCGGCATGGCAATCGCGGCGGTGACGTGTTCGTTATCGGTGTGAAGAACGTAGTATCCGGTGTCGCCTTGCTGGACCCACTCGCCGTTCGGGCGACCGAAATTTGGAGCCGGCCACATGCGCAACATTTCGGGAGTGAAGGAAAAGGTCAAAGCTAGCGGGCGAATGGAATCAATTTCAAAAAAAACGGCGGCTGGAAGTTTCGGGTCAGGACCGCGGCCTGCGAACATGTGCTGCCGAATGGTGAAGGCGGCGTGCGAGTAAGTAATGACCGTTTCCGCCGGCGTGACTCGAATCCACGAAGCCAAAGCGTTGACGTCGATGGGGACGGCGTAGTCTTCAAGTTCGGCGTTAATGCGAAAGTCGCTTATGAGTTTTACCGGCCACTGCCATGCTTCGAATTTGCCGTTCTGTCTGCCGAACAGCGCACCATGTTCGCCGGCCACTGTCCAAGGCCGGCTGGGCACGCAGAGCGAACCGATCAGCAATTCGCGGCTCGGTTTAGAGGCGAAATCAGGCAGCGGTTTTAGATCGGAGGCCCAGGTGCTTAGGGCAAGCAAGGCTATCGGCAGCAAACGCAATGTCATAAACTATCGACTTCCATCCTATTCCCTTGCCATGAAAGCAACCGTACAGATATCTCTTGATTTGATCGACCTGAACGAGGCAATTCGCACGGCCGAGATGGCCATCCGCGCGGGCGTGGACTGGCTAGAAGTGGGCACACCGCTGATCATTGCAGAAGGCATGCGCGGCGTACGCGAGCTGCGCGCCCGTTTTCCGCAGACCCCGATTGTGGCGGATTTGAAAACCATGGATGGCGGCTGGCTTGAAGCCGAGGTGATGGCGAAAGCGGGCGCTAGCATGGTGGTTGTGATGGGGCAGGCGCATGAAGAGACAATCGAACTGGTGGCCAAGGCGGGACGCGACTTCGGCGTGAAGGTAATGGGCGACAACATGGCGATGCCTGACCCGATTGCGGGAGCAAAACGCTTGGAAGAACTGGGCTGCGATTACATCATTCATCACATTGGCTTCGATATGCGGACGGTGCGCCGGTCGCGCGGGCAGCACGCCGATACACCGCTCGACCGGCTTTCAGAAGTAGTGGCGGCGGTTTCAGTGCCCGTGCAAGCAGTCGGTGGTCTCACGCTGGAACAAGCCACGGATACCCCACGTTACGGTGCGCCACTGGTAGTGATTGGCGCGCCGCTTGCCATTGACGCGAATGCGTTTCGTACGGCGCAGGGCGACCTGGAAGCCACATTGCGCCTGATCTGCGAAAAAGTTCATGCGTTTGGAGACGTGAAGGTGGGAAAGGAAAGAGTTCAATGAGTTCGAAAATGCCGGGATTGGTGAATTATGCGCGCACGCCCTTAGCGGTGGAATTACGCGAAGTGCCGATTCCGGAAATTGGCGACCGCGATGTGTTGCTGCGGGTCGGCGCGGTGAGCGTGTGCGGGAGCGATTTGCACCAATGGCGCGGTTCGCATGGCTGGCATGTGAATTACCCATGCATTCTGGGGCACGAATTTTCGGGAACTATTGAAAAAGCAGGCGCGCGCGTGACGCAGTTTAAAGAAGGCGATCGCGTGGTAAGTGAAACTGCGGCGGTGATTGATGAAGCTTCGCCGCTCAGCCGCACCGGCCTTTACAATCTGGATCCGGCCCGGCGCGGCTTCGGCTACGGCGTGGATGGCGCCATGACGGAATATGTCAAAGTTCCCGAGCGCTGCCTGCACAGCATTCCCGCGGATCTGCCGTTTCAAAAAGCGGCGCTGACGGAGCCCTGTTGCGTGGCTTATAACGCGGTTTGTGTGAACGGGAGGATTCGTCCAGGCGATAGCGTTTTGGTGATTGGTCCAGGACCAATCGGCATTCTTTGCACCCTGATGGCGAAACTCAGCGGCGCGGGGCATCTGATTGTGGCGGGTCTGCCCAGCGATAAGCATCGGTTTGAAGTAGCGCGGCAACTGGGCGCAACCGTGACCCTCGACGGCGGGGTGCAAGATTATGTTTCGAAATTCGGCGATGGACTCGGCGTTGATGTGGCCATCGACGCCTCCGGTGCGTCGGCGACGCTACAAATGGCGCTGCAGGTCGTGCGCCCAGCCGGGCAAATTATCAAAGTGGGTTGGGGGCCGCAGCCGATTCAATTCAGCCTTGATCCTTTGGTGCAGAAGAACATTACGCTTTCCGGTAGCTTTTCACACAACTGGCCGGTTTGGGAACGCGTGATTTCCATGATTGTTTCGGGCCAAATCAATCTGGATCCGGTGATCAGCCGCGTGGCGGGCCTTCCCGACTGGCATGAGTGTTTCGAGAAAATGGAAGCCGGTGAATATGTGAAAGCAGTCCTGACACCGTAATGCCCGTCAATATCTCGGCATTTCCGAAATGCTATATCGAACAAATCTCAAGCGGCCAGATGTCCGTTTTCGAGTGGATTGAAAACGCGAAGCAACTGGATGCCGACGGGCTTGAGATGTACACCGGCTTTTTCACCAGCTTCGAAGATGGGTATATCGATTGTGTAGGCGAAGCCATACACGACGCCAGTTTTGCGATGCCGATGTTGTGCTGCTCGCCGGATTTCACCGTGCCTGATACGACAAAACGTAAGCGTGAAATCGAGCGGCAGGAGCATATGATCCGGATTACGAAGCGCCTGGGCGGGAATGGCGCCGTGTGCCGTGTACTGAGCGGACAATGTTATCCGGAAGTGAGTTGGGAACAAGGCAAGGAGTGGGTAGTTGCTGCTTTTCAAGAACTGATTCCCATTGCAAAAGAGAACAAGATTGTTTTGGGCATGGAGAATCACTATAAGGACGGCTTTTGGAAGTACCCGGAATTCGCGCAGAAAATGGACCGATTTCTGGGGATCGTCGATGCCATTTCAGAGCGTGAATGTTTCGGAGTGCAATACGACCCATCGAACGCAATTGTGGCGGGAGACGATCCCGTTGAACTGCTCCGCAAAGTGGCTGACCGCGTTGTGAGCATGCACGCAAGCGACCGCTACCTGGCCGAAGGCGCGACCCTTGGAGATCTGCGACAGACGGACGGAACGATCGGCTATTCATCCAATCTGCGGCACGGCGTGACGGGCAAAGGTCTCAACGATTACAACAGCATTTTCAAGATTTTGGCCGAGCACAAATATGGCGGTTGGATCAGCATTGAAGACGGTATGAATGGCATGGAAGAGATGGCCGAATCACTTGCCTTCCTTCGCCAGATGAGCGAGAAGTATTTTGGCTGACGGTAACTTTACGGGCCAGGCACAAGTCTCTTCGTAATCTCCGATTGGGATATCCTGGGTAAACAGTCACCCCGCCCGTAAAATTCCAAAGATGTGGATAGTTCACCTAGCTCTGAGACGGCCATACACCTTTGTGGTGTTTTCGGTGCTCGTCTTGATTCTGGGCATGATTTCAGCAATCGCCACCCCAAAAGACATTTTTCCGTACATCAACATTCCCGTCGTTAGCATTGTCTGGATTTACGGCGGCCTCACGCCGGAAGAAATGGAAAAGCGCGTGGTTACGATCTGCGAGCGCGCGCTTACCACCACCGTTAACGATATTGAGCATATCGACTCGCAGTCGTATCAGGGAGTGGCGGTGGTTCGCGTATTCTTCCAACCGAACGTCAAGGTGGAATTAGCGCTGTCGCAAATCACCAGCATCATGCAGACGATCATCCGCGTTCTGCCGCCTGGGAGCTATCCACCGAGTATTTTGAAATATGACGCATCAAGCGTTCCCATCTTGCAACTGGGACTTTCCGGCGAAGGGCTGACCGAGCAGGATCTTTCGGACTTAGGCTGGAACTTTATTCGCACGCGCTTAGCCACGGTGCAGGGCGCGTCACTGCCGCTGCCCTGGGGTGGCAAAGTGCGCCAGATCATGGTGGACATCGATCCCAATGCAATGTACTCCAAGCATCTCTCTGCTAACGATGTCACAAATGCTCTTGGTGCGCAGAACATTATTCTGCCGGCTGGCACAGCACGTATTGGAAACATTGAGTATGTGGTGCGTACGAATAGTAGTCCGTTGACGGTTGCCGAACTGAATGATTTGCCAGTTCGCGCAGCGCAGGGCGCCATTGTGCATATCCGCGACGTGGCCGAGGTACGCAATGGCTATGCAGTGCAAACTAACATCGTGCGGTCGAACGGTCAACGCTCGGCATTCTTAACGGTGTTGAAAAACGGCCAGGCATCGACGCTCGATATCGTCAACAAGGTGAAAGAAGCGCTGCCGCGCGTGAAGGCCGATCTTCCGCCGGCATTGCGAATCACCCCGCTTTTCGATCAATCGATTTTTGTCCGTTTATCGATCAATGAAGTGCTGCGAGAAGCGTCAATCGCGGCCATCTTGACGGCGTTGATGATTCTTCTTTTCCTGGGCAGTTGGCGCAGTACGCTGATCGTCTGTATATCGATTCCACTTTCGATTCTCACTTCGCTGAGCATTTTGGCCGCTTTGGGTGAAACGATCAACGTGATGACGTTGGGTGGTTTGGCGTTAGCCGTCGGCATTCTGGTGGACGACGCCACTGTCGAAATCGAAAACACCCACCGCAATCTTGAGCACAAGAATACGTCGCTGGTTCACGCGATTCTCGATAGCGCGAGCCAGGTAGCTATGCCGGCGCTGGTTTCCACGCTGGCGATCTGCATCGTTTTTCTGCCGGTGCTGCTGTTAACCGGCGCAGCGCGCTTCCTGTTCACTCCGTTGGCGATGGCAGTCGTGTTCGCCATGCTTGCATCGTATTTTCTTTCAAGAACTTTGGTGCCCACCATGATGCACTTTCTTTTGCCGAAGGAAGTGGCGCTCTATCAGCGCGGGGAGGGCGACCCGGAGCCGGAAGAAGCCAAGAACTGGATCTGGCATCTTCACGAACGCTTTGACAAGCATTTTGAAAATATGCGCCACCGCTATAAGAGCTGGCTCGAATGGAGTTTGCACCACCGGTTCATTGTCTTGGGGATATTTGGTTTCCATGTCGGTTTATCGCTGTTCTTAATTCCCATCATCGGCCGCGACTTTTTTCCTTACGTCGATTCCGGCCAAATGCGGTTGCACGTTGAGCCGCCGTCGGGAACGCGCATTGAACAATCGGAGATGATTTTCGCCGCCGTAGAAGAAGAGATTCGCAGGGTCCTGCCGCCGAACTCGATCGACATGATTCTGGATAACATCGGCCTGCCGAATGGCGGCTTCAATCTGGCCTTTTCGAATTCGGCAACTATCAGCAACTCGGACGGCGATATCCAGATCTCGCTGAAGGGGAGCGAACGGCGAACGCTCGATTACACGCGCTTGCTGCGCAAGAAACTGGCGCAGGCCTTCCCGGAAGAGGAATTCTTTTTTACGCCCGCAAATATGACGAACCAGATTCTCGACTTCGGTTTGCCGGCGCCAATCGATCTTCAAGTGGTGGGCCGCGATCCGCACCAGAACTATGCCATCGCTGAGCAGTTACTGCGCAAAGTGGTGGCCATTCCTGGCATTGTCGACGCGCATATTCACCAGCAGGTGCGCTATCCGACGATTCAAGTGAACGTGGATCGTGATCGAGCCGAGCAACTTGGATTGACGCAGAACGACGTGACGCGGGACATGTTGATTTCCTTGTCCGGTACGGGGCAAACAAACCCCAATCAGTGGTTAAACCCGGTCACGGGGGTCAATTATCAGGTGGTTGTGCAGAGCCCGCTGACCGATTTGAATACTTTCGACGCGTTGCAAAGAACTCCTATTACGGCGATAAACGGTCAGAATAGCCAATTGCTGGCAAATCTGGCTTCGATCAAGCGTGAGGCGTCGGCGATCATTGTGAATCACTACAACATTCAGCCGACGTTCGACATCTTCGCCGATGTGGACCGGCGGGACTTGGGTAGTGTGGCGGACGAAATTCACAAGATCATGAACGGGACGAAGAACTTGCCGCGTGGAACGTTTCTGGAACTGCGCGGCGAAGTCACCACCATGGAGCAATCGTTTTCGCGCTTGCTGATCGGAATTGCTTTCGCGGTGATCATCGTGTACCTGCTCATGGTGGTGAACTTCCAAAGCTGGCTCGACCCGTTTATCATCCTGATGGCTCTGCCGGCCGCGTTCTCCGGTATTCTCTGGATGCTCTTCTTGACGCACACCACGTTTAGCGTGCCTTCGCTCATGGGTTCCATCATGACCATCGGCGTAGCAACGGCAAACTCAATTCTGTTGGTGGTTTTTTCGAACGATCAACGCGCACATGGAAAAGATCCGATGCAAGCTGCTTTGGAAGCCGGTTACGTCCGCTTGCGGCCCGTCTGTATGACGGCGCTCGCCATGGTTCTCGGCATGTTGCCTATGGCGCTTGCCTTGGGCGAAGGCGGCGAGCAAAACGCGCCGCTGGGACGTGCGGTCATCGGCGGCTTAGCCGTTGCCACTCTCGGAACGTTGTTCATCGTACCGATCATTTACTCGTTACTCAGAAAGAAAGCGCCGGTGAACTACGACGAACGCATCGACCTCGAGTACCAAGGCAAATTCGATCCTCTCAAGCAGAGCGAAGCGTAACTATGGCGATTTCGGACCAGCCTTCTCTAGCCAAGCCAGATACGACGGCCCCCGGTCCGCGCAGGGGGCATTCCTCCGGCTATTGGTTGGCGTTCGTCGTGGGAACGCTGGTGGCGGCCTTTCTCATTTACCGTTATGCGTGGGTGCCGAGAGAACAAGAAAGCAAAGAAGTCGCGCAGGAGACAGCGGATAAAATCCACGCGCATCCGGTGGCGACCGTCGTCAAGGTTGAATCGGCGCCGTTTACACATGACCTGAGCATTCCGGGCACAGCATTGGCTTACGATGAGGCGCCCATTTTCGCGCGCTCTTCCGGTTATTTGAAGCGCCGGTTGGTGGATATCGGCGATCACGTTCGGAAAGGCCAGTTGCTGGCGGTGGTGGACGCGCCCGATTTGGATCAACAGACGGCTCAAGTGCGCTCAGTGCTGGCGCAGAGCCAATCAACCCTTGGGCAAATGGAAGCACAAGAGCACTTGGCGCAACTGCAATGGGACCGATACAAGGTGCTGGTGGCGAAAGGCGTCTTCTCCCGCCAGGACGGTGACACGCAAGAAGCAAATCTGCAGGTTGCTAAAGCGAATACGGCGGCCGCGCTCAGCACGGTGCAGGCAAACAAAGATAACCTCGAGCGGCAACTGGTTCTGCAGGGCTACGAAAATGTGACGGCGCCCTTTAGCGGCGTGATCACCGCCCGCAATGTGGACGTCGGCGCGTTGATCAGCGCCCAAGGCGGCGCAGGCAGCGGCACCATCACAATCGGAGCAAACGGAAACAATCAGGGCACCACTGGAACGACGTCCTCCGCTGTCTCACCCAGCACAGGCGGCGCTCAGGGTGGCGCTCTTTTTACTCTGGCGAGTCTCGATCCGCTGCGGGTTTTGGTTTCGGTTCCTGAAATCTACGCGCCGTACATCCACTTGAATCAGCCCGCCGCTCTTGCCTTCGAGCAATTGCCCGGTCAGAAATTCAGCGGCAAGGTGACGCGCACTTCCGCGTCCATTGATCCGGCTACCCGCACGTTGCTCGTTGAAGTGCAAGCGCCCAATCCTCAAGGTAAGTTGATGCCGGGTACCTATGTGGTTGCCAACTTCGCTCCGCCGGCGGGCTTAACGTCACTGCTGATTCCGGGTGAGTCCATTGTGATTCGCAACGCGAAGCCGATGGTTGCAGTGGTTCAAAACAATCAGGTTCACTTCAAAGCAATCGAGTTGGGGCGTGACTTCGGAGACCAGACGGAAGTGTTAGACGGGCTTGCCCCAGGAGATATCATTGTTCGAAACGTCACTGACGACATCCAGGAGAACGTAGAGATTGAGCCCCGCTTCAGAAATCAACCGGCGGGGAGTCCTAAGCGTCCATGAGACTGTTACTGGCTATCGCCCTAATTCCATCCCTTCTGGCAGCTCAGGCTGCCGTCGATTTACAAAACATTCAAAGCGGCAAATCGAAGCCCAAAGAGGAAAGCGCTCATTTGCCCGCTCGGGACTTCTTGTCCTATGGCCCGGCCACTGCGGAGCCATTGCTGCTGCCTCCGGCAGAGCGAGCGCGTTCGCTGATCCGCGACGGCGCTATCCAGCTTTCGCTCTATGATGCGATCGCGCTGGCCATCGAAAATAACTTGTCGGTGGAAGTCGGCCGCTATTCGCTTTCCATTGCCGGGCTCGACTACATGCGTGCCACGGGCGGCGGAAGTTTGCGCGGTGTGGATTACACCGTCACCGAGGGCCCTACCGGCGTCGGCGGCCCCGGGTCGCCGCTGTTGAACAGCGCCGCCCAATCGGTAACACCCACCACGCCGACCGTAAATGACATTACTCCGCTCAACGTGTTGGACGAGACGAATACCAGTCTCTCTGAGCAAGGAGCGGCGCCCTATGCCGCGGGCCCGCCGGTCCCGACGCTGCAGCCCACACTGATCGGACAGGGTCTATTTCTACAGCGCGATAACGGTCTTATTGCCGACAATCCGCTGCGTTACATCGCGGCAAATCTTGCGCTGGTGCAGGGTTTTGCTGCCGGCACACAGTTGGAAGCGGGTGTAAACAACGAAGCGCAGACGCTTTATAGCAACCAGGGAACCTATAATCCTTTCTCGCAACCGAATATCTCGGTTACTTTGAGCCAACCTCTCATGCGTGGCCTCGGGCGTAACGTGAATCTGCGCTACATGCGCATAGGCGCCATCAATCAACGCATTTCGCGTCTCCTCTTCTATCAGCAGTTGATCGCCACGGTGTATGGTGTGGCTCGCCTGTACTGGGACTTAGTCAGCCTGCGTGAGAATTCGGCCGTGATGAAGCAGACGTTAGACGCGGCGAAGAAACTTTTTGACGATGACAAGGCGCAAGTCGATCAGGGTACGCTTGCTCCACTCGAACTGACGCGCGCGCAAAGCCTTGTGACCGCGAGCGAGCTCGACTTGATCCAAGCGGAAGGCCTGGTGAAGCAGCAGGAAGTGATTCTCAAATCACAGCTTGCTCGCAACGGCAGCGGAGATCCGGTTTTGGCGGAATTGCCGATTGTCACCACCGATAGCATTAATGTTCCCGGCCAGGATGATCTGAAACCCGTGAATGAGATGGTGGGTGACGCCTTAAAGAACCGTGCGGATGTAGCGCAGGCGCAGTTACAAGTGGAGGGTGATGAAATCTCGGCCAAAGCATCTCGCAATGCGGCGCTACCGCAGATTGATCTGGTCGCCAATTTCCAAACTCGCGGCGCAGCGGAGGTGCCTTTTGAGACGATTGGCCAACCGGGCACAGCGCTGATCGGCGCGCCGGCCGACCTCGGAACCCAGGCCACTCGTACTTCGCGCCTTTATCAAGCTGGCTTGCAATTGAATTTGCCGTTGCGCAATCGTGTCGCCGAGGCTGATGCGGCGCGTGATATTCTGCAGCTTCGACAAGCGGAGGCGCGAACGCACGTGCTTGAAAATCAGGTGCGCGAAGAAATCGAAAGCTCCGTAATTGCCTTGCGAACGGCGCGTGGCGCTCTCAACGCCGCCATCCAATCGCGTCAATATCAGGAACAATTAGTGAGTGCCGAACGCGATAAATTCAGCGTCGGCGCATCTACGAATTTTCTCGTGATCCAACAAGAGACCTATCTCGCGCAAGCTCGCTCAACCGAAGTAGCGGCGCGTAGCGTGTGGATCAAAGCGCGCATTGCTCTCGATCGAGCCTTGGGCGATCTGCTGGTCAAGAACGGAATCAGTTTCGATCAAGCCGTGAACGGAGCGGCGCCTCTCACCGGCCCGTCTCCTCAACCAGCTCAGCACTAACCCGTGTATTTTCTATTCGGAAACGAACACCGAATCCCGAAATCGGACACTCGCTAGTGCCTTGTTTTTGCGCCTAAACGCCCATCTCTTCGCTGAAACCGGATATTGGCGCTTGGAAGTGCAATTGCACCTTTCGTCGAATGCCCTGTTCTTTGAGGTTAATCGGTTTTCTATCTCTGCCTCTTCTTTTCGGCTCTCTTCTCTCTGCTCAAGAAGTCTCTATCTCCACACCCAAACAACCCCCCGTACTCGGACCTATTTTTCGTCCATTTCATTTCGAGCGGCGCGTCGTTTCCCCGGCTCGGCTTTCGAATTCGCCGCGGCTTGAATCTCTGGTGAGAGCGGGAAATCTCTACCTGAGCGCGAAAGACGTGGTGGCGCTCGCGCTTGAAAACAACATCGACATCGCCATTCAGCGTTACGGCCCGCTGCTCACAAACGAGGTTCTGCGGCGTGCCCAAGCAGGCGGATTTTTGCGAACAGTGGGTGTGCCGATTTACGCCGGCCCGCAAAGTGTCAGCTTGGCGGGCGTGAATGTCAATGCTGTTGGCTTGGCGGAAAGCGGATCGGGCGTGGGTTCGGGCGGTGGTATTGTGGCGCAGATTGGAACTACTCCTCCGTCGCTAGATCCTTACCTGTTCGGTTACTTCCAAGCTCAGCATTCGACTGCCCCACAGAGCAACGTCTTATTGAATGAGACCGCGGCGCTGGTGAACGATAGCCGGTTTATCGAGTTCGGTTACGGCCAGTCCTTCTTGACGGGAACGAACTATCAGGTAACTTTTGAGAGTTATCGCAGTGCAGTGAACAGTCCGGCGAACGTGCTGAATCCATATACCCAAGGCTATCTGGATTTCTACATCACGCAGAATATTCTGCAGGGTTTGCATATCGGCGTTAACAACCGCAATATTCGCGTGGCGAAAAACAATATGAAAGTCACCGACCTGCAGTTGAAATTGCAGGTCATCACCACGGTTTCCGCTGTTCTCAATTTGTATTGGGATCTGGTGAGTTTTAACGAAGACTTGCGAATTAAAGAAAAGGCTGTGGAAGCGGCGCAAAAACTCTACGACGACAACAAGAGTCAAGTGCAATTGGGTACGCTGCCGGCGATTGAGGTGACGCGCGCGGCGGCCGAACTGTCTTCCGCCAAAGAAAATCTGCTGCTGGCTCAGACTAACGTGGCGCAACAGGAGACCGTATTGAAGAACGCAATTAGCCGCAACGGCGGCGTCAGCTCCTGGCTTGACGACGTTCACATCATCACGGTCGATCACATCGTTGTTCCGGAAAGAGAAAATTTACAGCCTGTCAACGATCTCGTCGAAGAGGCAATCGCGCATCGGACCGAGATTCAGCAAACCAAAATCAATTTAGAGAGCAGCAAAATCAATATTCGCGGCACCAAAGACGCACTCTTGCCGACGCTTCAGGCTTTTGTGGACCTGACGAACAACGGTCTCACCGGCGTGGTGAATGCATTGGCCAACGGCACCGCGGGTACGCCCGACCCCTATTTCTTAGGCGGCTACGGCAACATGGTCGATCAAATCGCCCGTCGCAATTTCCCGAATTACTCGGCCGGCTTTTCCCTGAACATTCCACTTCGCAATCGGGTGGCGCAAGCGGATTATGTTACCGACGAACTCAATCTGCGCCAAAGCGAGTTGCAATTGCAGCGCAGCATGAAACAGGTAAAAGTGGATGTGAAAAACGCGGTCATCAATCTTGAACAGGCGCGCGCACGTTATGAGACCGCGACTGCGACGCGTGTGTTGGCGCAGCAGAGCCTGGATGCCGAGCAAACGCGCTTCAAGTTCGGTCAATCCACGATACCGCTTATCGTGCAGGCGCAGCGCGATCTTGCCGCCGATCAGAGCGCTGAAGTGGAAGCGATGGCGAACTATACCCATGCGCGGATTGCGTTCGATCAAGCCGTAGGTCAAACGCTTGAAGTTAACGGAATCTCGATGGAGGAGGCCGAAAAGGGCACTGTTGCCCGACAGTCGCAAATTGTGGAGCTGGCGCCGGAGGTGGCGAAGTGAGGCCGGCTTTCTCTCGCTCGATAGCGCTTTCGATGGCCTATCTTTGTGCCATCTCGCCGATCCTGGCGCAGGACCCGACGGTGACCGTTTTGCATCCGAAAGCGCCGGTAGTGGTGCGGCCTTATCTGGCGGACACAGTCCCGCCCATTGACTTGCGAAATTCCGACCGTATCCATAAACTGCTGCGCGGGGGCAAGCTCTATTTGACTGCGCAGGATGCCATCGCTCTGGCCATTGAGAATAACCTCGATCTCGCGGTGGATCGCTACGGTCCGCTTTTGGCCGATTGGACGTTGCAACGCATGCAAGGCGGCGGTCCGCTGCGCGGCGTGACGGGCGGAAATTCTCTCGTCAACCAAGTCACGAGCGGGCAGGGTGTTGTTGGTAGCGAAGTGAGCGCCGGGCTGGCCAATTCCGGCGGCAGCAGCAGCGGCGGCGGTACGGCAGTGATTTCGCAGATCGGTCCGGTGACTCAAAACCTCGATCCTGTGATTCAAAGCGCGTCGGCTTTTTCACACCAAACGAGCCCGCAGCCCAACGTGGTGGTTAGCCAGACGACGTCGCTGGTCAGTACGCAGTATACCTACAATAACTTGATTCAACAGGGGTTGATTAGCGGCGGCTACATACAGTTTGCTCAGAACGACAACTATCTCAAACAAAACGCACCTACCGATATCATCAACCCCTCTATCGCCGGTGTTGCCCAGATTTACTTCCGCCACAACTTGCTGAACAGTTTTGGCAGTAATGTTAACAGCCGCTTCATTCGGGTGGCGCAGAATAACGTTAAAGGGTCGCAGGAAACATTCCGGTCGCAACTGTTGAACCTTGTCGCGAGCGTGTTGAATCTTTACTGGGATCTGGTTGCCGATGACGAGTTTCTCAAAGTCCGGCAGCGCGCGCTGGACACCGCGCAAAAGTTTTACGACGACACCAAGCAGCAGATCGATTTGGGCGTGCTGGCCCGGATTGAGATTGTCCGTGCCGGCGCCGATCTTTCCACCCGCAAGCGCGAACTCGGTATCGCGCAAGCGGACGTGCACTTGCAGGAAAATCTTCTCAAGAACGCAATCATTCGGGATGATTCGAAAGATCCCGTTCTTGATACGGCTGAGGTCGTTCCCCTCGATCATATCGAGATTCCTGAGCAAGACGATTTACCGCCGTTGCGTGACCTGTTGAAGGAGGCGATTGCCCGGCGGCCCGATATCGCCCTTGACGAAATCTCCGATGAAAATGGCAAGATCTCCGCGCTTGGAACGGCCAATGGCATATTGCCATCGCTCCAGGTCCTGGCGGCGGTAAATGCCAGTGGCTTAGCAGGCACGGCTTACCCAAGCCCGGGGCAGCCCGCGCCCGACCCGTATTTTGTCGGCGGATTGGGTACCGTTTTCGCGCAAATCGCCCGCCGCGATTTTCCCGGCGAGCGCGGTGCCGTGCTCTTTCAGGGCACAATTCATAATCGTCTGGCGCAGGGCGATTATGGAGTCGATCAGTTACAATTGCGCCAAGGCGATCTGGTATCGCGGCGAACCTTGAACCAGTTGGTGGTGGATATTTCAAACCAGGCCGTGGCGCTACGCCAGGCGCGGGCGCGCTATGCCAATGCGGCGGAATCGCGCATTCTTCAGCAACAGCTCTTTGAAAATTCACAGCAGAGTTTCAACCTCGGCGCCTCGACGATCAACGACCTTATTACCACCGAACAGTCTCTAGTAACCGCGCAGGCCGCTGAGATCACCGCTCTTTCGGCTTACAGCCACGCGCGTGTTTCGCTAGATCAGGTTTTGGGGGAAACGCTGGAAAAGAATCATGTCGATTCCGCCAATGCGCTAGATCAAAATGTGACCAGACAATGAGATTGCGGCGCTTTGATATCATGCGCCTTTACTCGTGGACAAAAGAACATTTCTGAAAACGATGGCGGCCGCGTCTGCTTCGCTGTGGGCTGCTGCCAGAGACGCTGCGGCGAAGCCGATGTTGACAAATTGGGCCGGTAACCTCACGTATGGCACCGATCATTTAACCGAAGTCTCGTCCGTGGCGGCGGTGCGCAAATACATCGGCGAAACCGAAAAGTTGAAAGTTCTGGGAACCCGGCACTGCTTCAACGACATTGCCGACAGCCGCTACAATCTGCTGTCGCTCAAGCCGATGCACGACGTTCTCTCGCTCGATGATCGCGCGCGTACTGTCACGGTGGCGGCCGGGATTTCTTACGGTCAACTGAGTCCTCAGCTTGAAAGCAAGGGTTGGGCTCTTCACAATCTCGCTTCCTTGCCCCACATCTCAGTGGCGGGCGCCTGCACAACAGCCACTCATGGGTCAGGCGAGAAGAACGGCAATTTGGCGACGGAGGCGGTGGGTCTCGAGTTAATCACGGCGAATGGCGAGGTCGTCAACCTATCGCGGAAAACGAACGGCGATCTGTTCAACGGCGCCGTCGTCGGTTTAGGCGCGCTCGGCGCCATCACGAAAGTGACGTTATCGATTCAGCCGACGTACCAGATCAAACAATACGTTTACGAAAACATGCCTCTTTCGGAAATGCAAAAACATTTCGATGAAATTGAGGCGAGTGGATACAGCGTCAGTTTGTTCACCGATTGGCGTAACAAAAACATCAATGAAGTTTGGATCAAGAGCCGGATCGGTAAAGGCGAGCCGGAATTCACAGCCCCGAAAGAATTCTTCGGTGCGACGCTGGCAACTCGAAACCTACACCCGATCGCGGATCTATCCGCCGAAAACTGTACTGAGCAGATGGGCGTGCCGGGCCCTTGGTTTGACCGGTTGCCGCATTTCAAGATGGGTTTCACCCCCAGCGCAGGCAAAGAGCTGCAAAGTGAATTTTTCGTGCCGCGCTCCAAAGCTGTGGACGCAATTTTGGCGATCGAGCGCTTGCATGAGCACGTTTCTCCTCATTTGCTGATTTCCGAAATTCGTACCATCGCGGCCGACGATTTGTGGATGAGCCCTGCTTACAAACGCGACAGCGTCACGCTGCACTTCACTTGGAAGCCGGATTGGCCCAACGTCCAGAAGGTACTACCCTTGATTGAACGAGAGCTGAGCGCATTCGATTATCGTCCACATTGGGGCAAGCTCTTCACCATCGACCCGGCGCAATTGCGTTCCCGCTACGAAAGATTGCCAGAGTTTATCGCTTTAGCCAGGAAATTCGATCCCAACGGTAAGTTCCGCAACGATTTCTTGAATCGGAACATTTTCGGCGGGTAAGCGGCGAGTTCATGCAGAACGGTGGCGCGGAGAGAGCTTGCGTGCGCTGCGGTCAGCCTCTGCCCGGGTCATCGAAGATGACGGAAGAGCGAATTCCGCTTAGCGAGGCGCAGCAGAATGGTTGGTCAGGCCGCACCGCCGGCGCAGACGCCTTGATCGTGGCCATGTGTATGCAATGCCAGATTGATCGAGCCGAACAGAGAAAGAATCGCCTGTGATCGCCGTCACTCTGGGAAAATGAAATTGTGGATGCGGAAAGAGCTTCGGCCTTGATCTTGTATGACGGCCTTTGCGGTTTCTGCAACCAAACCGTCCAGTGGTTACTTAAGCTCGATCGGCATGACCGTTTGCGTTTCGCGCCCCAGCAATCCGCGCTCGCTCGCGAAATCCTTGCTAGTCATGGGCTTTTTCAGAGTGGACCGCTCGCCGCAGGTACCGTCTTTTTCGTGCGTGATTGGGGATTGAGCGGCGAACGAATATTCGAACGCTCCGATGCCGGGGTTCAAACATTGCTGGTTCTTGGATGGCCGTGGAAACCACTTGCCTGGGCCTTGCGCGCGATCCCACGCGTGATTCGTGATTTCGGCTACTCTTTCGTCGCCCATAACCGCTTCACAATTGTTGGCCGCTTGGAAGCATGCCCGATTCCCACGCCGGCCCAGCGAGCGAAATTCGTCGGTGTTAGGGACTAGTTGGGCTGGCTGACGAAGGCTGCGCGATCGCATCAAGCGCTAAACCCAATCCGAGTAAAGACGCTCCCGCTCCTACGCCCAGCATAAAGGCCAATTTGGGTGACGGTTGCCCGGACGAGATGCTGGCGCCGCTAGCCGCCGAATTGTCGAAGCTAAACGTCGACACTGAATTCGGCTGAATGGAACTGACAACCTTGAGCTCATTGGACACGTTCACTTCGCCGCTCAAAGAACCAACTTCCATGTGATCGTTGGAAAGCGCCACTAAGGCGTCTCCGTTGGGCGAGGGGCTCGTTACCCACAAGCCGCCGTAGCCGAATTTGCAATCGCCGAAGTGTTTAGCCCGAACAGCGCCGTCCATCACGTTCAGCAAATGCGGTTGCACAATCACGGAAGAATGCGGACCTACCAGAAACTCGCAATGGTCGTGAATGAAAATCGTAACCGGCGTATCTTTCGTCTGGACACGGCTGCCGGGGGCTAGATTGGCGTTGGTCGGAGTGACCGCGCCGTTGATTTGGAATTGATCTCCCATCGCGATACCAACCACGGCGGCGGACATGGAAGCGTCTGGATAGGGCTCCTGCTGCGAAATACGTGCATAACTGCTCGCGTGCGCTGTGCGGCTCGCGATGTTGGTTTGATGCACCGTCGTATCTCCCACATCTTGCCCTTGAAAGGAAACATGCACCAGCATGGCGAAGCCACCAGGAACCCCGTTATTTCGCAATCCCGCAGCCTTAGCCACCCCTTCATCGTTGGTGGTAGTACTCAGATACTTGGATTTGCCTCCGAACGTCCCTCCAGGGCCTTCTTTCGGAAGCTCGAAATCGACTTTTGCTCCTATGATGGGTTTACCGCTGGAATCGGCAACTCGGACAATCGGCTCAGCGGCGGAATGGTCCGGTAGCCGGTTGAGCGCGCCATCGCCCTGCACCACAGCGACGTGGAATGGCGGTGTCGGAGTGTTGTTCGGTGCGCGTGCGACCGTCAGCGCGGCAAACAAAACAAAAGTGAAGAATTTTCGCATCGGGACAAATCTGCAACGAGTATTTCGCCCTGGCGACCGATCAGCCAAACGCAGCGTTTGCTGTAGGATAGCACGCGGAACGTGCTTCGCTCGTGCCTCACCGGTAATGGATAGTACCCGCGGACCAAGAACCATTGCCGACCTAAAAGACGACTTCCATGCTCGAAGACATAGTGATAGGAATATCGGCGATTTCTCGGAAAACTGTATATCTTTTCTATAGGATAGAGTCCTAATCCCAGCCTTAGCCTTGGCGTACAACTTTGTACGCTTCCAGCGCCGCCCCTCGCGCTCCCGCGGTATCGCCGTTTGGCATAATTTGGATCGGAATTCCCCCGGTCTCTTTCCACTGTCCAGGCATGTGGCTTCGAATTTGCGCCAGGAACCACTGCTGAAACTCGGGTCCGGTTTCAATCGCGCCGCCGCCCACTAAGAACCCGTTCGGATCGAAGGTGCTGATCATCTGGTCGAAAAACAAAGCCAAAGCTCTGGCCTGCGCCTCAAAAAGTTGCAGAGCTAAAGGATCGCCCTTCTCGGCTAGGCCTCTCACCAGCCGCGCCGCTTTGCGCAGATCCCCCAGCTTCCCCAAATCATGATTCGGATATTGGGGAAGATACGCCGGCAATAGTGTTTTTTCAAGCGCTGTGAGCGAACAAACCGATTCCAGATCGCCCAAGCGTCCGCAGTTGCACATAGGCCGGGCATTTTCGAGCCCCGGAATCTGTTGATACGGCAACAACACGTGCCCCAGTTCGCCGCCAAACCCGTGACAGCCTTTCAGTACCCTGTTTTCGATGATGACTCCGCCGCCGAGTCCTGTTCCGATAATCGCTGAAATCGAAGTCGCCTGATTTACAGCGCCAAAAAGCACGTAGTGGCCCCACAAGGCACCGGCATTGCCATCGTTGATATAGACGACGGGCCGCGCCAGTTTCGCCGCTAACGCTCCGCGAATATCGAAGCCGTGCCATTTGGGATGAACGAAATTAGTCGAACCGGTAGCGCTCAAAACGCCCTCGGCCGAAGCAGGTCCGGGAGTTCCCAGTCCAACAATAGCCACTTCGCCGAGTGCGATGCCATGCTTTTCCGCTGCTATCTTCAACCCATCGGCGATTTGCTGCAGGCAGACGTCCGGCCCTTGAGCAGCAAGCGATGGATGCTCGCACAACTCGTCAATCAGAAACTGGCTGCCGTTTAAAAATGTGTAGTTGACCGCGGTTCCGCCCAGGTCAACCCCGGCGACAAGGGGAGAGGTTGAAGTCTGCATGTTCGTCAATGCAAGTGCATTCTTAGACTAACAAGCCGGGCAACCGAGCAATCAGATGAGGGCCGGGCGTCTTCGCTGCGGGCTACTTTCCAGCCGGCTTAGTCATTTCCACATCAATGACGATCGTGATATCCGAACCTACCGCGCCCACCATTTGGTTCATTCCAAATTGGGTACGGTCGATCTTCGTTGTGGCCGATGCGCCCAAACGCCAATTGCCCCACGGATCCTTAATGGGCTCGGCCAGTCCGTCAACCTCCAGAACCACCGGTTTGGTCACACCGTGCAGCGTGAGATCGCCTTTCACACGCAGTTTGTGCTCGCCCGCGGGCTCGATTTTAGTGGATTTGAACGTAAGCGTGGGATACTTCTGCACGTCGAAAAAGTTGGGGCTCTTCAGGTCGTTGTCGCGCATTTCAACGCGCGTGTCCACCGACGCCGCATCGATCGTCACATCAATCATGCCGTTTTCCGGATGCGCCGCATCGTAATCTACTGTTCCGCCGACTTTGGTGAACGCGCCACGCACCGTCGAAATGCCCAAATGGCGCACCGAAAACTGTGCGGCCGTGTGGTTGCCGTCTATCTTCCAGCTGTCGGCCCACGCCGCTGTGGAAAAAATAAGGACTGCAGGGGTCAGGAGACCCAGGAAGTTTTTCAAAGCTTGCATGCCTTTCCCGATTGTTTTGGAGTTCGCGGCGGTTTTTAGTTCCACCACCACCCGAATATAGCAGCGCACGGCCCTAAAAATTCCCAAGTTTACATTTCTCAACAGACTTGTGTCGTCACAGGCCGGACAAGTAACTCTAGTTGTAAGTGTTTTCCTTACAAAAGCAAACTGTCGCGTCGCTCAATCAAGTAAGCCGTTCTCAACCACATAACGTACAACTTCCGCGTTGTTCTTCAACCCCGTCTTATCGAGGATCCTTGCGCGGTAAGTGCTTACTGTCTTGTCGCTGATTACGAGTATCGCAGCTATTTCTCCAACCGTCTTTCCGGAACCGATAAGCCGCATCACCTGAAATTCCCGGTCCGAAAGCATCTCGTGGAAGTGTTCGGCATCTTTTCGTCCCAGAGTGCTGCTCAAAGTCTCGGCCAGGGAAACGCTCAAATATCTGCCTCCGCCGGCGACCTTTCGAACCGCGTTCTGAAGTTCGCCGGATGTACTGGTCTTGTGAATGTATCCCACAGCGCCTGCTTTGATGGCCCGAAACGCGTATTGCTGCTCAGGCAACGAAGTCACCACCAGGAGCGCCGCTTTAGGATTGATGCGCTTGATTTCTTTTAGTGCGTCTAATCCGCGGTTATGCTGGGTTGAAAGATCGATGATAATCAACTCCCAATCTCGTTCGCGTACTGATTCTAAAGCCTGGTCGATGGTTCCCGCTTCTCCAAAGATGGTCTCAGGGAACACGTCTAAGACGATTTTCTTGAGGCCGATTCTGGCGACTTCATGGTCGTCGACCAAGAGTACTCGTGTCATCCACTTATCCGGAGACTTTAGATTGCATCTAGATTATGATACAAATCTACAAGCTTTGGTTACCCAATGTTGTAAATTCGCTGTAAAACATCTTATGTGCTGCACGCCGGTACGTGCGATCGGAAGGCGGCGATCCCCCGGGAAACTGCTGGTAAGCCTCTACGTATTTCCTCAGGGTCCGCTTAGCTTTCCGGGGCAAGATTCTCGATTGTCGCGCTACAGCCGGTTGATAAGGCTCGCTACGTACCCGGCACCGAATCCGTTGTCGATATTAACGACAGTTACGTTGCTTGAGCAGCTATTGAGCATCCCCAAGAGTGCGGCTAACCCTTGAAAACTGGCGCCGTAACCCGTGCTGGTGGGGACCGCGATCACCGGGCAACCCACTAACCCGCCAACGACGCTCGGCAGCGCGCCCTCCATGCCAGCGCACACAATCGCAACACGTGCACTCCCCAGCTTATCTTTTTGGTTCAGCAGCCGGTGAATCCCCGCTACTCCTACATCCGCAATCACATCCACAGTGTTTCCCATCACTTCCGCTGTGAGTTGCGCTTCTTCTAGTACTGGTAAATCGGCAGTACCCGCGCAAACCGCAGCAATCTTGCCTTTTCCGTAAGTGGTGCGATCGCGCCAAACCCGCACTACACCCGAAGCAGGGAAGTACTCAGCTTGAGACTCAATCTGGCTGACTCGCTCCGCCATTTCTTTCGTTGCGCGTGTCAAAAGCAGATTATGCGACTTGCTGAGCAGAGCCTTCGCGATTCCCGCCACTTGGTTGGCAGTCTTTCCTTGACCCAAAATCACTTCGGGCATGCCGTGCCGAAGTGCGCGGTGGTGGTCTACTTTGGCGTATCCCAGGTCTTCAAACGGCAAATGCCGCAAGGCGTCAAGCGCCGCCGGAACGGTCGTCCCCCCGCTCTGAACCTGCTCAAGAAGTTGTTGAATTTGCTGCGTATTCATAATGTTGCGCCTGATGCCTCCGAAGCGGCATCCCCTAAAATAGTAACGTTAGTGTTTTTATGGCCAGATTTTGGACACGGTTGCGCCTTACCCTTGACATGATCAAGTTTGAACATTCCGTGTTCGCGTTGCCCTTTGCTTTAACCGGCGCCCTCCTCGCCTGGCGTGATAGCGGCTTCCAACTTTCTGGACTAGGGCGGCGTTTTTTGTGGATTCTGGTGGCAATGGTCGCCGCCCGCTCCGCCGCTATGGCGTTTAATCGGATCTTAGATGCCGATATTGATGCTCGCAATCGGCGTACAGCCAACCGCCATTTGCCTGCCGGATTGCTTTCTGCCCGCTTTGCGTGGGGCTTTACCTTTGCGGCAGCCCTCATCTTCTTATGGGCCGCTCGCGAACTGGGTATTCTCTGCTTCCTGCTCGCGCCGGTCGCGCTCGCCATTTTGTTCTTCTACTCCTTCGCCAAGCGCTTCACCATGTTTTCTCACCTGCTGCTTGGCTTTTGCCTGGGCATCGCACCCGCCGGCGCTTGGATTGCCATGCGTGGAGCCCTCGACCCGCGCATTTTGTGGCTCACGGCCGCAGTCATGTTTTGGACTGCCGGCTTTGACGTGATCTATGCCTGCCAGGATTTTGAATTCGATAAGACTGAAGGCCTCTTCAGTATTCCGCGTCGCTTTGGTATTGCGCGGGCTTTGCTCATCGCCCGCTTTTTGCACTTGTGCATGGTTGCGTGCCTTGTCACCTTGGTTTTAGTTTTCCACCTCGGCGCGCTCAGTGCGCTGGGCATTCTTGCCGTAATGGCGCTACTCATTTACGAACACGGCATTGTCAAACCGCATGACCTTTCCCGTGTCAATGCCGCTTTTTTTACCGTGAACGGCTACGTCAGTTTCTTGTTCTTTGCCTTTTGGGCGGCTGACATTCTTCTTCACCGCCGTGTGACTCCAATCTCATGACACCCACCACTAGCCTTCTCAATCAGCCCGTCATTGATGACCGCCGCCTTGTGCCTATATACGAAAAGGTGTCGGCAGGCGAACGGCTCTCTTATGACGACGCCGTCACTATGTTTCGGAGCGGCGACATTCTCGCCCTCGGCTACATGGCCAATCTGATTCGCGAGCGCAAACACGGCGATGTCACCTATTTCAACGTTAACCGCCACATCAACCCGACCGACGTTTGCGTCGCCAGCTGCCGCCTCTGCGCCTTCGGCAAGCGCGCCAAAGATCCCAAGGCTTATACGATGTCGCTCGAGCAAGTCTGGGAAGTGGCGGGCAAAGGCTATTCCGAAGCCGTTACTGAGTTTCACATTGTCGGCGGATTGCATCCGGAGCTTGGGATCGATTGGTTCTGCCAGATGATCTCCGGCCTGAAAGAGCGCTATCCGGCTGTTCATCTCAAAGCCTTCACCATGGTGGAAGTGGCCTATCTTGCCAAGCGCGCTAAAATTTCCATCCGCGAAACGCTCGAAAAGTTGAAAGCAGCCGGCGTGGATTCACTTCCCGGTGGCGGCGCGGAGATTTTTTCGGAACGCGTTCGCCGCATCATCTGCGATCACAAAATTGATGGCGACGAATGGCTCGAAACCGCCCGCATCGCCCACCAAATCGGCTTGAGAAGCAACTGCACCATGCTTTACGGCCATTTGGAAACGCCAGAAGATTTGAGCGATCATTTGGTGAAGCTGCGCACATTACAAGATGAGACCGGCGGCCTCGTCACTTATATTCCACTCGCCTTTCATCCCGACAATACCGCTCTCAGCCACCTGCCGAAGACCAGCGGCTTCAATGATCTGAAACAAATTGCCATTTCGCGCTTAATGCTCGACAATGTTCCGCACATCAAGGCCTATTGGGTGATGATGACGCCCAGCGTGGCGCAGATCGCGTTACGTTTCGGCGCGAACGATATAGATGGAACGGTGGTTGAGGAAAAAATCTATCACGATGCCGGTGCCACTACAGAGCAACATCTGCGCCGCAAAGATCTCTTACGCCTGATTCGCGAAGCGGGCAGGGAACCGGTCGAACGAGATACCCAATACCGCCCGGTGACCCGCGCTGAGTCTGCGTTTACTGTACTTGTTTAAATTGACAGATTCGGAATCAGCGTACGCCGCTGGAAAATCTCCCCAGAACTCGCCCCAGCAGGCTGAGTTTCAGCGCGGCTGGCGGCGGGAACGCGTCATATTCCCCGGGCACAAACACGGCCCGATTCTCTTTCATCTTTTCGAGCCACGCACGGCCTTCCCGGTCGGCACTCTGCAATTGACTCACATCGACGACGAATTTTCGCTCGCGGATAATAGTCCTCGCCGTCTCCCATGATCCGCTTAGATCTTTCACACTCGCGCCTGCCAGATCACCGATCAATTGAAAACGCAACGAATCCGCGCAATCGTGAATGTAATACTTGAAAGGAGCAGAACGGCCAGCGGCAGGCGGACAGACCGGCACCGCCTTAACATCGCGCTGAATTTGAGTCTGGCTGAGGGGAGCTAAAACTTCCGCCATACGTTCTGAAATATCTTGGATTCTTTCTGCCTAATCATCGTTCCATCTATTCCGACGAGAGCAAGTCGGAAAAAGAAGACACCGTTTTGTTTTAACCATTAGGAGTTGTTGCGCATCTATTAAGGCGATACCCGCTTCACCAAGGGCTTAATGAATCTCTGTTCTAAAACTTTCTTCATCCTTATCGGAGTTTTTTACCCTCTTTTGACGCCAATTGCGTCCGCACAACAACCAGGAAGCCCACCGGTCGATCCCCCCTCGCCACCCTCCGCCGCGACCCCAAACCCTCCCCAGCCCGGAACGATTCAGCAGCTTCCGCCCGACAAACGCGTCTTCGGTGTTCTACCCAACTATCGGACCGCCAACATGCTGGCGGTATATCAGCCGATCACACCTAAGCAGAAAATCACCATCGCTCTTAAGGACTCCTTCGACTATCCTCTAGTTGCCGTCGGAGCTGCCTACGCCGGTTTGTATCAATTGGAAAACAGCCATCCGCAATTTGGCCAAGGCTTTGAAGGATACATGAGGCGCTTTGGTACATCTTATTGCGACCAGGTGGTGGGCAACATGATGACCGAAGGCGTGCTCCCGATTCTTCTTCATGAAGACCCGCGCTATTTCCGCATGGGACAGGGTGCAAAATGGCATCGCACCGGCTACGCGCTAACGCGTATTTTTGTGACCCATACTGATTCAGGGCGGCAAATATTCAATTTTGCGGAAGTAGGCGGCAATGCTATCGCGGCAGGCGTTGGTCTGGCCTACTATTCAGATGACCGTGACGTTCCAGATTTCCTGCAAAATTGGGGAACGCAGCTTGCCACCGATGCCTTCTCTCAGGTCCTCAAGGAGTTCTGGCCCGATATCAAGCACCGCTATTTCCACCATCACAAAGCGGAGCCGGCAGCGGACTGAACGCGTCGCTCAATCGCCCGTCGCTACCACGGCCGGTTCCTCACGCATCCGCGCCAGGAACGTTGTATCGAAATGGCCTGTTAAGAATCGTTCGTCTTCGAGAATCTCTTCATGCAGAGGGATCGTGGTGTGAATTCCATCCACCACGAACATACTCAGAGCCCGTCGCATCCTTTGAATCGTTTCCGTCCGGTCTTTGCCAAAGGTGATCAGCTTGGCTACTAGCGAATCGTAGTAGGGCGGTATTACGCTGTCTGTGTAGACCGCTGTATCCACTCGCACGCCGATCCCGCCTGGCACATTCAATCCCGTAATCCGGCCCGGCGAAGGCGCAAACGTTCTCGGATGCTCGGCGTTAATGCGGCACTCCATCGCATGCCCCTCGATCTTGATCGGCCCGGTAATGATGCTGTTCAGCTTCTCGCCGGCGGCAATCCGGATCTGCGCTTTCACCAAATCGATGCCCGTCACCAATTCCGTCACCGGATGCTCTACCTGAATGCGCGCATTCACTTCAATGAAATACAGATTCTTTGCCGCATCCATCAAGAATTCAACCGTGCCTGCATTGCTGTAGCCAATGGCTTTCATGGCCGTGCGCAAACTATCGGAAATGCGCTTTCGGAGCGCGGGTGTCATGCTCGGAGACGGCGCTTCTTCCAACAGCTTCTGATGCCGCCTTTGGATGGAGCATTCGCGCTCTCCCAAAATCTCCACATTGCCGTGTTCATCACCCAGCACTTGAAATTCAATATGCTTTGGCGCTTCCACCAGCTTTTCCATGTAGACATCGCCGTTCGAAAAGGCGGCTTGCGCCTCAGCTTGCGCTTGCCCGAGCAAACTCGGCATCTCGCCCTCCGAACGCACAATCCGCATACCGCGCCCGCCGCCGCCTGCCGACGCTTTCAACATCACCGGATAGCCTATGCTTTTCGCAAGTTCCAGCGCTTCGTCTTCGCTCCCGATAATGCCCTTCGACCCCGGCAAAATCGGCACCCCGGCTTCTTCCATAATGGCCCGGGCTCGCTGTTTTAAGCCCATCTCCCGAATCACTTCGGGATTCGGCCCAATGAACTTGATGCGCGATGCTTCACACACTTCCGCGAAGTTCGGATTCTCGCTCAAAAATCCGTAACCCGGATGAATTGCCTCAACGTTCGTGATCTCCGCCGCGCTGATCACGGCCGGAATATTCAAGTAGCTCACCGAACTCTTCGCCGGTCCAATACAAACCGCTTCATCGGCGAACCGTACATGCAAGCTATGCCGGTCGGCTTCTGAATAAACCGCTACCGTTTTGATCCCCAAGTCGCGCGCCGCGCAGATCACCCGCAGCGCAATTTCGCCCCGGTTGGCAATTAAGATTTTTCGAAACATGCTTCAGACCGGTTCTCTAAAGCGGCTGAATGGTGAACAGCGCTTCGCCGTATTCCACCGGACGTCCGTTCTCCATGTGCTTGGCCACCACAACGCCGCGCACCTCCGCTTCAATCTCGTTCATCAGCTTCATAGATTCAATGATGCACAACACTGTCTTGGCTTCCACCCGGTCGCCCGGTTTCACAAAAGGCGCAGTCCCCGGTGATGGTGAGTCGTAGTAGGTACCCACAATCGGCGATTTCACCACGATATTTCGTTCGTCTTCCTGCGCTGCGGCTACCGGCGCCGTTGGTCCGGTTGGGGTAGCGGTCGCGCCTGATACCGGCAGAGCAAATTGCATAGGCATCGCTCCCGCCTGATACGTCGGTATCTCATGGTTCGCGGCTACACCTTTGATACGCACCCGGTTCTCGCCCCGCTGCACTTCCAACTCCGCAATCCCCGTATCACGCACAACTTGTATTAGCTCTTTGATCTCTTCAATCGTCATTCATTCACTCGTGGAATGGCTTTTCCCTGCGTCGTCACAAAATCACTAATTCTTTCGTCGTCGGCGTCAGCACTTCGCAGCCTCGCTCGGTCACAACTACGGTGTCTTCAATCCGCACGCCGCCCACACCTTCTTCATAAACACCCGGCTCAATGGTTACGGTCATGCCTGGCTCGAACCGCACCGCTTCTTTCCTTCCAATCCGCGGCCGCTCATGAATCTCCAGTCCGAGGCCGTGTCCGGTCGAATGCACGAAAAGCTGTTCTAAACCGTAGCCGCGCAAAACGTTCCGCACAGCTTGATCTAACTTAGCGCACGTCACACCCGGCTTCAATAGGGCCAAACCGGCCAGCTGGGCATCTAATACGGCGTTGTAAATTCGCCTTATCTTCGCGCTGGCCTTCCCAACGACATAGCAACGGGTCATGTCGCTGGCGTACCCGCCAACCAACGCGCCCATGTCTATTAATAATAGTTCATGCGCCTCTATCGGATTTCCCGTAGGGTGCGCGTGAGGTAAAGCAGTACGTTTTCCCGAGGCCACCAGCGTATCGAACGAAGTCCCTTCTGCACCGAGTAAGCGCATACGGTAATCGATCTCCGCCGCCAAGTCGAGTTCCGTCATTCCCGGCTTAAACCGG
Organism: Bryobacterales bacterium; assembly: GCA_963771405.1. Taxonomy (GTDB): domain Bacteria; phylum Acidobacteriota; class Terriglobia; order Bryobacterales; family Bryobacteraceae; genus Bog-105. Next base: position 39,891 of record CAVYUL010000119.1, on the reverse strand, counting down.
CTGATCGCCTGCTCCAAAGCCGCCGAATTCAATTTCACCGAAGCCCGGATAGACTCGACCTCGTCTGCGGATTTCACCATCCGCAATTGTTCAATCAATCCATGAACTGGATGTAGCCTGACATCCTTCAGCAACTCTTCAAGTTGTTGATGATCTTCGAAGCTTAATCTGTTGAATTCAAAACCTAAAGACTTGAGCTTCAATCGCTTTGCCAGCGCCGCGACTTGCTTCGCCAGCAGTCCCTTGGCAACCCGAATGTCACAATCCGCCTCTTGTGCCGATTGCGTCTTGTACCGCGGGTCCGTGAACAGAACCGCGCGCGTCCTCGTGATGAGTACCGCCCCGTTGCTGCCTGTGAAACCTGTAAGGTAGCGCACATTCGGCAGCGCGATTGTAAGGAACGCTTCAACACGAGTTTCGTCCGACGCGTCGAGCAACGGCATGACGCGCTCGCGCCGTTCCGCGTAAACACTCTTCTCTTTCAAAAGAAATCCCTTACGGTTTCAACAGCAGCTTGCCTGTTGTCACTCGCCCTTCCAGGTCCCGATGAGCGCGCGCGGCATTCTCGAGCTTATAGATCTGATAAATACGCACCTTCAATCGACCGGTGGCGATCCATTGAAATAGATCCGAAGAGCGCCATTGCAGTTCCGCCGGATCGCTAATATAGTTGGCTAAAGTCGGCCGCGTCAGAAACAGCGAGCCTTTCTGGTTCAACACCAGCGGGTCGATGGGCCCAACGCCGCCGCTCGATTGCCCAAAGCTCGCCATCAAGCCGCGAGGTCGCAAGCAATCCAGACTCTGTTGAAACGTGGTTTTCCCCACCGAATCATAAACCACATCCACGCCTTTGCCGTTCGTGATGCGTTTCGTTTCCGCCACGAAATCCTGGTCTTTATAGAGGATGATGTGGTCGGCGCCGTTCTCTTTCGCCAGTTCCGCCTTCTCGGGCGTCGAAACTGTGCCAATCACCGTTGCACCGGCAATCTTCGCGATTTGGACCAGCATAAGACCCGCCCCGCCTGCCGCCGCTTGAATCAAGCACCAGTTGCCCGGCTTCAACGCGAAGGTGGAATGCGTCAAATAGTGCGCCGTCATGCCTTGCAGCATCACCGCCGCCCCACTTTCAAAACTCACCGCCTCCGGCAGCTCCACTAGGAACTGCTGTGGCACGGTCGCGTATTCAGCATACGAACCCCGCGCCATCGCGTAGGCGACGCGTTGCCCAGGCTTCCATTTCTCCGCGCCTTTACCGGACTTGACTACTGTTCCCGCCGCCTCATTCCCGAGCTTCACCGGACTCTCTGGTACCTTATAGAACCCGGCGCGAAAGTAAGTGTCAATATAGTTCACGCCAATCGCTTCAATCTTGACGAGAACTTCGCCCTCACCCGGCTCTGGCACCGGCAAATCGACATACTTCAAATTCTCTGGCCCGCCTACGGGGTCGGCTACGACTGCTTTCATCTCCCCGATTCTCTCAAACCACGCTCACGCCGCAGGAGACCGCTTCTGGACCTGAGCTTCGATCTCCGCCATCTTCTCCCGCTTCGCTCGGTCCAGCTCGTATATCGACTGCAAGTTCACCCAGAACTCCGGTGTGGTGCCAAAATACCGTCCTAGGCGCAACGCCGTGTCTGCTGTAATCGCCCGGCGTCCATGCAGAATCGACTGAACCCGCGTCGCGGGAACTCGCAATGCCAATGCCAAAGCGTTTCCGGAAATTCCCAACGGCTCCAAGAACTCCTCAGCCAAAAACTCCCCCGGGGTGATGAGTGGGAGTAACTTTCCCGACCTAGTGGTAGTCCGTGATTTCGACATCGTCTTTCGCTACACCGCCCAGCTAAAGTCTCGAACCGGCCCCTTCGGCGCCTTGTCCTTATCAATCAACCGCATCAACTCCAACCGAAGCGCATCCACTAGTGCCCGCCAACTCGCATCGATCACGTTATCGGAAATCCCTACCGTCGCCCAACTCTGCGTATGGTCCGACCATTCCACCAGCACCCGCACCTTCGATTCCGTTCCGCCCTTCGCCCCCAGCACGCGCACTTTATAATCCGTCAACCGAACCTGAGTAATCGCCGGATAGATAGACGAAAGACACTGCCGCAAACAAATATCCAGCGCATGAACCGGCCCGCTTCCGGTCGCCGTCGAAGAATGCGCCGCCTCACCCACTTTTAGCGTCACGCTCGCCGTTGTCAGCGTGTCGCCGCTGTTCTGCAGCTTAGTCCCAACTTCATAACTCACCACGTCGAAAGGATGAAACCCGGGATGCGTCGCCTCGCGCACCAGCAGCTCAAACGTCCCTTCCGACGCCTCAAAGTCGTACCCTTGGTGCTCCATCTGCTTGATCCGCTGCAAAATCTCCCGCCGCGCCGTGTCCGCCAAGCCTTCGTCTTTCAGTCCCAACTGCTGCAGCTTGTAAGCCACGTTCCCGCGACCGGATAGATCACTCAGCAAAACTCGTTGCTGATTGCCCACCATTTCCGGCTGCACATGTTCATACGTCGCCGAGTCTTTCAGCACCGCACTCACATGCACTCCACCCTTATGCGCGAACGCGCTCGGTCCTACATACGCTTGATCCCGCCGCAACGGCAGATTCGCCAACTCCGCCACAAACCGGGCCACGTTGGTCAGTTTCTTCAAATTCTCCTGCCCGATCGTCGTATGCCCGAGCTTCAGCTCTAAATTCGCCAGAATCGAACACAAATTCGCATTGCCGCAGCGCTCACCATAGCCATTTACGCAGCCCTGCACGTGGGTGACGCCCGCTTCCACTGCCACCAATGTATTGGCCACCGCCAACTCGGCGTCGTTATGCGTATGAATCCCGAGCACGCCATCCAGCCGCGCCCGCACATCCGCCACGATTTCCGCTAACCGCATCGGCATCGTCCCGCCGTTCGTGTCGCACATGCAAATCACGTCGGCGCCGGCCTTCTTGGCCGCTTCGAGCGTCTTCAACGCGTACATCGGATTCGCGTGATAGCCATCGAAGAAATGTTCCGCGTCATACACGACTTCGCGGCCATGGGATTTCAAAAAACGCACCGTATCCGCAATTAGCTCGAGATTCTCTTCTTCCGTGATCCCCAGTGCGCGGCGCACATGAAAATCCCACGTCTTCCCAAACACCGAAACCACCGGCGTATCGGCCGCAATCAACTCGGCCACGCTCGCATCGTCTTCTACCCTGTTCTTCGCCAACCGCGTGGCGCCGAACGCCGTCAGCTTCGCGTGCTCGAGTTTCAATCCGCGCGCCCGCTCGAAAAACTCTTTGTCTTTCGGATTCGACCCGGGCCAGCCGCCCTCAATGTAGTCGATCCCCAAATCATCCAGCTTTTGCGCAATGAGCAGTTTATCTTCCGCCGAAAAGGAGACAGACTCCCCTTGCGTTCCGTCGCGCAGCGTCGTGTCGAATGTTGCGATCTTCATTTCAATTCAATCCTGTTTTTCCACTCAGAAAAATCAAAAGGCCACCGGCTGGTTTCGATCCCTGCCGGTGGCCTCTTGAAAACGCAATCTCAAGACGAGGTCTCAGGCAGGGCCGCTAATGGCCAAGCTAATGAGGATTTCGCCCTGAAGGAGGTTAAACATTATTCCGAACCTCAATTGTACACTAAATTCCTAAACTCCAGACAAACGTGGAGTCATTCCGCGGCACCACCCAACGTCGCGTTCCGCGCCTCACATCCGCATTGGCGGGATAAACTTCCAGCCTAAAACTCGCCGTTGTTGGCATTCCCAATGAAAGCCACACGCGCAGATCTTCCTCCATTCGCTCTTTCGCCGCAAGCGAACCATAGCCGATCAGTTCATCGTCCTTCGCAATCGCAAGCGACCCGGCATCCTTATCCCACAATCCGAAAAACTGTTCTTCCTGAGCAGCGCCCGCCGCTTTTTCCGTCTTGAACGTTTGGAACAACGGTTCCGTCACGCCGAGATAAGAGCGCACTCCCCACGTCCGCCATGCGAACGTCTCTTTCCCTTTCCCACCCCACCAGAAGGGACCCCGCGATACCTCATTCCCTTTCAAGCTTGTCCATTCCGGAAATCGCTCCAGATACAGCGGCTCTAACGAATCCATCTGGCACTGGCCCGTCATCTGTACAAACGCGACTTGCATCGATTCCATCGATTCAAAGCGGTCGCCCCTTTTTCGTAAGAGAAATAAACAGTCCCCGCCGCCCTCAGTTTTAATCACCACCAGCAGCAAGCCGCCCTCTTTGGTTTGTTCGAAAAAGCTCCTCGGCAAATCATACGTTCCAGCCGTAAAAACCACGCGGTCAAACGGAGCCGCTGCGGCGTAGCCCACACTCGCATCGCCTTCTACGACGGTGACGTTCGATTTCCCCAGCTTCTTCAAAACCGAAGCTGCTCCCTTCGCCAACTCAGGAATGATTTCGATGCTGAATACATGCCCAGCCGCCCCAACCAGCCGCCCCATCAGCGCCGCACTCCACCCACTCCCCGCGCCCACTTCCAAAATCTTCATGCCCGGCTCAATCTGCAGCATGTCCAACATGCGCAGCACCAGCGAAGGCTGCGAAACGGTGGATGTAATCTCACTATCTTCATCACCTACTAAAATCACCGGGCCATTTGCATAAAGCGCAGGCAAGTGTTCCGCCAACCGTTCTTCGCTGACCTCTTGCCAGTCTTTGCTGCCCACCCGCCTGTATCGCGAAACAAAAAGATGGCGTGGTGTTTCGAGATAAGCTTCCTCTGTTGCTTTGCTGATCGGTGCCGTTAAATTCGCGGCTCGAATCGTCTCCAGCAACTTGTTTTGATACTTCTGCGCGGCTTCCACTTAATTGATGAGTGTACTCTTCTAGCATGAGTTATTTAGGACTCGCACTCATCGCTCTAAGTCTGATTCCATGCTGGGCTGCGGACGCGCCAATTGTGCGCGCCCCCGCCGGTGCCGTGCGAGGTGAGGCCCGAGACGGCATCAATATCTTCCGCGGCGTGCCTTACGCTACAGCGCCAGTTGGTCAACTTCGCTGGCAGCCGCCCACCCCGGCACCCACTTGGCAAGGCGTTCATGACGCCGCCAAATTCGGCCCCGCCTGTTTCCAACCAACCCCGCGAGCCGCCAGCATCTACTCCGACCCTCCGGCCGCCATGAGTGAAGATTGTTTATCGCTCAATATCTGGACACCTGCCGACCCGCACAACACCCCCGTCATGGTCTGGATTCATGGCGGATCTCTCACCGGCGGCGCAGGCAGTGAGACGCTCTACGACGGCACGGCACTCGCCAAACGGGGCATCGTCGTCGTAACCATCAATTACCGCTTAGGTGTCCTCGGCTACCTCGCCCACCCCGAACTCAGCGCCGAATCACCCGATCACGTCTCCGGCAACTACGGTCTGCTCGATCAAATCGAAGCGCTTCATTGGGTAAACCGCAACATTCGAGCCTTCGGTGGCAACCCCGCGAATGTAACCGTTGCAGGCGAATCCGCAGGCGCCCTCAGCGTTCTCTATTTGCTGGCCTCACCCGCCGCGCACGGCCTGTTTCACAAGGCAATCCTCGAAAGCGCGTATATGATCTCCACTCCCGAACTCCGCCAGAAGCGCTTCGGCGAAGAGCCTGCCGAAGCCATCGGCGTTCGCCTCGCCACTAAGTTAGGAGCGAAAAACATCGTCGATCTTCGCGCCATGGATGCCGCTACCCTTACCAGCCAAGCCCCGCTCGCGGGCTATCTTCCCTTCGGCACTATCGACGGCCACATCCTCCCGCACCAACTGGTCGAAGTTTTTGATCGCGGCGAGCAAGCTCACGTTCCCGTTCTCGTCGGATTTAACAGTGGCGAGATCCGGTCTCTCCGTTTTCTCGCGCCGCCTCCGCCCGCAGACGAGGCTGCTTACACCAAGGCCATCCGCGAACGCTACGGTTCGCTCGCGGAAGCCTTTCTGCGCCTCTATCCGCCGTCCAACATTCCCGAAAGCATCCTCGCCGAAACGCGCGATGCTATGTACGGCTGGACCGCCGAACGCGTAGCTGCCAAACAAACAGCAATCGGCGAACCCGCGTTCCTCTACCTCTTCGATCACGGTTACCCCACCGCCGAAGCCGCCGGCTTGCACGCTTTCCACGCCAGCGAACTCCCCTACGTTTTCGGCACCGCCGATCTCACACCGCCCGCCTGGCCTAAGATCCCATCAACCCCCGAAGAAAAGCATTTCTCCGACGCGATTGCTGCCTATTGGGCGTCCTTCATTCGCACCGGCTCGCCTGGCGCCTCCGGACAGCCTCAGTGGCAACCTTTCTCTGCTAACAAAGGCTTCATGAGGTTTGCAGATGTCCCGCAGCCCGGTACAGATCCTTTACCCGGCATGTACCAACTTCAAGAAGAAGTGGTCTGCCGCCGCCGCGCGCAAGGCAACACATCCTGGAACTGGAATGTCGGCATCATTTCTCCGCCGTTGCCGCCCCAAACCGCAAGCTGTCAATGATTCCACGAATGCTAAAAATGGAATCCGATCGTCGCAGTCAAGGTCCGCGGCGTCACATAGTGCGTTCCGCTAAACGTCGAAAGAAAGTTGTACAGCGCCTCTCTATCCAGCAAATTCACTACCGTGATGCGCGCACTCCATTTGTATTTGTCTCCGTTGAACAGGTTGTCATCGCCCAGCGCGATATCAAACAAATTCCTCTGCGCGATGCGCGGCGGATTGTGATCGTCATTCTCCGTTCCCGCCGCCGGAATGCTCACCAACGAAGACGTATACAGCGAGGCAGGGCACAGCCCATTCGGGCTGATCGGCGTCGTGGGCGTTGCCTTTACTCCGCCGCACGCCAGTCCACCCTCGAATTGTTGGTCCGGCGTCAATCCGGAAACATCCACAATCCCATCGGTGCCATTCACCCCGTTCGCGCAGTTGCCTCCCGCACACGGCACCGGGCCGGCCACCAATCCGCTGTCATACCGCCAGTTAAATCCAAGCCAAGGGCCTTTCTTGAAAGGCTGGTACTGAATGTGGCTGGTTTGATTAAACACCTCGTCATGATCGATGCGGAAAACCGATATTGGGCCTGGCGTCGAGCCGATTCCCGAAATCTGCGGGCCGAAGAAACGCGCCGCCACGCTCGAAAACACCACAAATGCCGATAATCCGTGATAATTGGGCATCGACACGCGTACCGCATAGCCCGGAATCTTCGAACTCGCCCATTCAATCGGATACGTAATCGGCGTATTGCCCAGCACGCTGAAGTCGAACGCCTTGTGCGTGTACTTCCAGATATATTCGGCATCCACCACTACCCACTTCCCGAAAGCCTGTTGCAAGCCCACATGAAATTCGTTGCGGTGTCCCGGACTCAGCGGCTCCGTCGTCACGCACGCGCCTCCCGGAACCAGCGTCTGCAGCGCTGCGATCCCTGGGTTAGTGCATCCCAAACTGGCCAGCACCAGGTTCTCGTTAAACGGCGTCTCCATCGTGCGCGCGTAGGAAATGCGCAGCACGGTGTTGCTCGGTTTGATGTTGTATGCGATTCCTAACCGGGGTTCTCCTTGTGCCGCCTGCGTGATGCCGTTATACTGATCCACGCGCAGCCCCAGGTTAAACGTCCAGTTGTGCAAGGTAATCGCGTCCTGCACATAAAACGCGAACTGGCGGATATCTGCATGGCCGAAGTAGTTCAACAATCCGCTGGTATTTCCCGCACAGCCATCCGACGCCGGCAGCGCTGCCGTTCGCGTCAAGTCATAACACGCCAGCAGCGGCAAAAATCCCGGATTCGTTTGCAATCCGCCACCGCAATCGCTCGGGTTCGTCAGCAGCGGATTCGTGTTCGCCGTTCCGTCCCCATTTAAACAAGGCGCATTCGCCGTCGGATCCACCAAACCAAAAGCGTCTCTCTCCGTCACTAGCGTCTGCTCATACTCGGCGCCAATCTTGATATTGTGGATGCCGTTTACATACGAAACGCTTCCGCGCACGCCGGCGTTCGTCAGTCTCCGGTTCTGTCCAACCGTCGCCGATTGCAAGTCCGGTGTGAAATCCGCAAACGGGTTGTCGCTCGGATAATAGTTGTATTGGTCTTGTCGGAAAAATCCACCAAACGTCATCACTGCGTGCGGATTCAAAATATGCGTCCAAACCGGTGCCACGTTAATCGTCCGAATCTGCGATCGCTGGTCCTCCGACCCCACCGGCAAACCATTCGGCCCCAATCCGCCGTTATCCAGCACCAAACCATTCCAGGCGGTTGCGTTCTGAGCATCATACGAGTTCGGCGTTTGGAACCACGACCGCGTGAAGCCCAAATCCATCGCGATGGTATCCGCGTCCGACAACTTAAAATCCAAACGGTCGAAGGCATTCTCCTGGTTCCCATGGTCGTGCATGACTTGAAATTCCGGGCCATCTAGGAAACGCCCAGTATCCATTCCATTCACCGAAACGAAATTGCCCCAAGTCTGTCCGCCATAAGCCAAATTCACACCGCCGTTCGAAGTTCCGAATGTTCCATACGAAGCCGTCACATCGCCATGCGGTGTCGTCACTCCCAATCCTGAGCGTGTGGTCGCGACAATCACCAAACTCGTTTTGCCGCCGTACTCCGCCGGTGGTGCGCCTTCAATCACTTCCATCGATTGCACCGCATCCACCGGAATCTGATTCGAAAAAACCTTGCTCTGCTGATCGGTGATCGGCTGGCCATCCAGTGAAAACGAGTTTGAGGCATGGTCGCCTAAGCCGTGAAACAATCCGTTCGAATCGGCTGAAACACCAGGCGTCGACAGCGTTACCAGCGAACTCAAAGAAGAAGAAGAACTCTCTAAAGGCAGCTTGTCAATCAACTCCCGGTCCACGTCGGTATGCGTCGATGGGTCTGTTTCCACCAAGTTGCCGCTCGAAACCACCTCCACTGTCGTCGATTGCGCTCCAAGCGTCAATCCAATATCGAGCATCTGCGGAACCGCCGATCGTACATCCACATCCTGCACCGCGGTCTGAAAACCCTTGCTCGAAGCCGTCAAGTGGTAATTGTTGAAAGGCAGATTCGATAATTGAAAACTCCCCTTATTGTCGGTGCGCGCTGTCTGCTGATACTGCGAGATCACATTCTTGATCTCCACCGTCGCATTCGCAATCACCGCTCCCGTCGGGTCGTGCACGGTACCCCGGACCGTTCCTGAGTTACTCGAAGACTGCCCGAAAGCGCTTGCTGCGGCCAATAAACACACGACGAATGACGTTGGGAACCTAAGCATGTTCCCAGCATCGGCGAATAAGCAGGAAAGCTTGAGTTAATTCTGACAACCGGCCTGGCTTTATCGGCAAGTGGGCGAGTTCGACCAATGAACGGACGCGCCTTCACCAATGCAGCATCTCGCGGACGCCCTTCGCTTGCCGCTTGCTCACCGTAAACTCCTGCCCGTTCGTGAGTGTAATCAGCCATCGCTGGCTCGTAATCATACTCATTTTTTGCACGTGGTTCAGGTTCACTAGTGCGTTTCGATGAATACGCCGGAACGCCGTATTGCGCAATCGCTCCTCAAGATTCTTCAACGGCTGCGTTGCTTGATATCTCTTTTTCGCAGCCATGATCCAAACGATGTCGCGCTCCGCCTGGAACGCCAGGATATCCTCCGCATTCAGCAGAAAATACTCCGCGCCAACCTTGCCCACAATTTTGCGCTGGCGCGGCCCGTCCGGCGCCGAAACTCCCGGAGTTGGCATCTCTTGCAAATCTGCAATCTTTTCGGCCGCGGCCGTTGGGTTGCGGCGCACTTGTAGCGCCCGCCTCACCGCCTGCTGTAGCCTCGCCTGTGCCACTGGTTTCAAAAGATAATCCACCGCGCCTGCTTCGAACGCTTGAATTGCGTGCTGGTCATACGCCGTGACCATCACAATCACCGGCATGTGCCCGTGAGTGAGCCGTCCCAGCATTTCGAACCCATCCATCACCGGCATCTGGATGTCGAGAAAAACTAAGTCCGGTTGCTTCGCTTGAATCTGATCTAAAGCGCCCGCCCCGTTCTCGGCTTCGCCCACCACCTCTATTGCGTCGATCGCCTCCAGTTCCTCGCGCAGAACTTTGCGGGCGATCGGCTCGTCGTCAACGATTAATGTACGCAGAACTGACAAGATCTTCTCTAATTTCTTCTACCACTGGAATTTCAAACCAAACCGTCGACCCCTCGCTGCTCGATTGGATATGCACCGCCGCGTCCGGCCCATAAGCAAGTTCGAGCCGCCTCCCAACGTTTTCGAGCCCAGTTCCCGATCCGTTGCTCTCTCGCGTTCGCGCTTTGTCGAATCCGCAGCCGGTATCCTCCACATTCACGCGCAGCTTTCCCTCAAACAGGTCCGCCCGCACGCTCACGCGTCCCGGCTCCGCTTGCGCTGCAATCCCATGTTTCACCGCATTCTCCACTATTGGCTGAATGGAAAGCATCGGAATCAAAACCGCGCGTGCTTCTTCGCTAATCGCCAATTCCGTCTGCAGCCGGTCTCCCAGGCGCAACGCTTCAATTTCCAAATAGGCCTCAATGATGCGCACCTCTTCGGCCAGTGGAATGAGCGATCGGTCTCCTTGCAAAAAATACCGCAGCAGTTCCGAAAGGTTTACTACCATTCGCCGCGCCTCTTGCGATTTCCGGTCAATGCTGCCATACAGCGCATTCAGCGCGTTGAACAGAAAATGCGGATTGATCTGTGCCTGCAGCGCTCGCAATTCCGCTTTCGTCGCCAGCCGCTTCAATTCCTCCGAACGAAATCGCTCTACTTGTTCCACGATCGCCGCGCCTAACCGCCGCATATCTTCCAGGTCTTCGCTCAGATAGCGTTGTCCCCCGGCTCGCGAGCCCGTCACCAGATAGCGGATTTCACCGCTCGAAAAGCACAGCGGAATACGCCCCTCGCCTGGCAATCCCCCCGTAAACAATACGGCTGGCGAATGCAGCCCTACTCGCTCGCGCGTTCCGGCTAACAATCCGAATTCTCCCGTGCGCAGGTGCGCCGCCACTTCTTGCGCGGCTTTGTTCAATAATTCCTCTTCCGATCTCGCGCTCTTCCACAATTGGCCGATGGCCTCAATCCGCCCTTCCACATTCTGTCGCCGGAAGATCACCCTCCCCACCCAGCGTTGCACCGCGTTCAGCGCGTGCGCGAACAAGACAAGCGATAAACACAAACCCGCCAACACCAATCCAGTCTCAAATCGATTTGCCTGCACGTGCGGCCAAACCCGCAAACGGTCGCTCAAGAACAAAACACCGCCAATGTAGCCACTCGCCAGCGCTGCATTCACCAGGAACCTTATATATGTGTCGAGCAGAAGGAAGCGGTAGTCGCTCAACAACACCACCAGCACCACCGGAATGCCGATGTGATGCCAGGTGATCTCCGCGGCCCAAGGCGAACCGACGTGTGTATAGCCAAAGTGCGGAAACGAACTCGTGAACAGCAACAGGCACGCCAATGGGAAAAACTCCGCGCCCTGTTTCGCTTTCCGGCGTCGCTCCCAATAAGCGGCCACCGTTAACCCGCCAAAACCAAACGCGATAATAAGCAACGCCGCTTGATGCGGCATCGTATTTGTGGTGAACAATTCGCTGAGGTGCAATCCCACCGCGCAGCCGCTGATTCCGTAACCAATCCATTGCAGGGTCGTCTGCTGCCCCTTCACCGCTAAATGCAGCAGAATTGCGGGCAGCATGCTCAGCACTGAAAAACTCAATGCCATCACAACCTCAATAAAAACTGAGTTTGGATTCGGATAGCCCGTCGCAATCAACGACCCAACGTTCCACGCCAAAGCCAAAACCGCCGCGCTGATCGGCAAACTCGTCGTCCGCATCCCGTGCGTCCGCCGGTCGCGGATCAGCAGCCAGATGATCACGCCGAACAGCAGCATGCCGGCTGTATGCCCGATCGTATTGATCAGCACCGGATCGCGCAGACTTATCCCAGTGGGCATGGCTCAGTACCGACGCTAGAGACATTTGCCCTAGCTGGCTTCATTATCCGTCAACGCCCCACAAGCCTTAGTAAGCTATCTCTGCAGTTGTGTGAACAGTTCCGCAATGGGCAACTCAATAGGGCCGTGGCGCAGGACAGGGTCGAGAGATTCGACCGTCCCTTGGTCCGAGTAAATGAAAGACTGTTTGGTTTCCGGATTAAAGATCCAAGTGACAGGGACACCCAGCGTTAGATAATCACCGGCTCGAACCACGAGATCTGGTAGCCGGTCATCGGGCGAAACCACCTCAATACAAAGCAGCGGCGGCTTTTCAATCACTGACGGGTAAGAGCCTGCCATGGGCAACACCATTACATCGGGCACGCGATACTTACGTGCACGGATTTTCAGACGGCATTCCGGTAGTGCGTGAATCTGCCACTGCGTCTCGTGCTGCATCAAGCAATACAAAATGAGCCCTTGCAGCCGCGCATGATCGTGCTGCCCCAAATTCCTCTCCAAAACAAACCCATCCACATAGTTGCAGTCAGGCCGATAGGGAGTACGGAGATACTCATTCTCGCCGACCAGGTTCAGAGGTGACGTCGACATCTGCTGGTTCCAGTGTAGACCGTCGGGCCCCGGAGCCTTCTCTCTCGCCGGCCACTTTCATCGCCTGCGGCCGGACAATTGGACATTTCATAAAGTGTTCTGGGAGTCACGAATAAATCCCCGGCGCCTCATGTCCTAGCGCCTGCACGTACTCGTTATAAGAACCCAAATAAACCCTCGGCTCTTTCTCCGTGCCGCTCTCGCCGCCTAGTTCCAAAACCCGCGAACTCAAACCGCGCAGAAACATCCGGTCATGCGAAACAAAAATCATCGTTCCCGCAAAATCCTTGAGCGCCGTTACCAGCATCTCTTTCGTCGCCAAATCCAAGTGGTTGGTCGGTTCATCCAGCACCAGAAAATTCGGCGGATTGAAAAGCATCCGCGCAATCACCAGCCGCGACTTCTCTCCGCCCGATAACGAACGGATCTTCTTGTCCACATCGTCGCCCGAAAACTGAAACGCCCCCGCCAGCGTTCGCAAAGAACCAATCCCTTCCTTCGGGAAATCCTGTTGCAGTTGATCGATCACGGTGAGATCGGGATTGAGCACGTCCAATGATTGTTGCGAAAAATACCCCATCTGCAAACTGGCCCCCAGCCGCACTCCGCCCGAATCCGGCTCCAGCGCGCCCGCGATCATCTTCAGCAACGTGCTCTTGCCAGCGCCGTTCCGGCCCATCACCGCCCAGCGCTCCCCGCGCCGAATGTGCATGCTGAAACCGTCGTAAATCACCCGTGAACCATAGTGCTTGCTCACTTTTTCCACCACTGCCACTTGATCGCCCGACCTCGCAGGTTCCCTAAAATCGAACTTCACCACCTGCCGCTTCTTGGGCAGTTCAATCTTCTCGATTTTGTCGAGCGCTTTGATCCGGCTCTGCACTTGCGCCGCTTTCGCCGCATGCGTCTTAAACCGTTCAATAAAGCGCTGTTCCTTGGCCAGCATCGCCTGCTGCCGCGCAAACGCCGCCGCCTGGTTCGCTTCCCGAATCGTCCGCTCCCGCTCGTAGAAATCGTAATTGCCGGAATAGACAATAATTTCGCCGCCATCGATCTCGGCAATCTTCGTCACCAGCCGGTTCATAAACTCGCGGTCGTGCGACGTCATCAATAGCGTCCCTTGGTACGCCTTCAAAAATTGCTCTAGCCAGATGATCGATTCCAAATCCAAATGGTTCGTCGGCTCGTCCATCAGCAGCACATCGGGCCGCCCCAGTAGAACGCGCGCCAACGCCACACGCATCTTCCATCCGCCCGATAATTCGCCCACATCGCCGTCAATCTGATCGTCCTGAAACCCGAGCCCGTGCAGCACTTCGCGCGCTTCCGCTTCCAGCGTATAGCCGCCCAGGTGCTCATATTCTTCCTGTACTTCTCCAAACCGCTCAAGCGTTTTGTCCAGTTTGTTAGCCTGTTCCGGATCGCTCATCGCATGCTGCAGTTGTTCCAGTTCATGATGCAAATCTCCAACACGCCCGCTGCCTGCAATCGCCTCATCGATCACACTCCGGCCCTGCATTTCTTCCACATCCTGCCGAAAGTAGCCAATCGTGAGCTTTTTCGGAACGGAAACGTCACCATCATCCGGCGACTCTTCCCCGATCGCCATCCGAAACAGCGTTGTCTTACCCGCCCCATTCGGCCCCACTAGCCCAACCTTCTCGCCCGGATTCAACTGGAACGAAGCATCCACGAAAATCAGCTGTTTGCCGTACTGTTTTTGAATATTGGAAAACGAAATCATGCTCGAAATTCAACCCTAGCAGACCATGCTGCTTGGCGACTTCGGGGCTTCCCGCAAGCTGAGATGGCCAACCACTAGAATTCAAGGCGGATAATTTCTACTTGATAAATTTGATGCCACTGTCCAGGTGCTGTTTATTGGGAGGACGCGGAGCCGCGAGAAGGTGATCTCCCTTTCGAGACCCTCGACAACATCATTCGCTTGGCGCGCGACCGGAACCTGCGGCTGTTCATCCGAGCCTTTTGCGCTTTTTCGAGCTTGACGTTGCTAGGCGGCTTGGCGTACGGCCTCCTCGAGGGTCTCGTCCTCATTGGAATCTGAAAAAACGAAGCCATTTTCGGTGGCTGGTTCAGGTGTTGAAAAAACGAAGCCATTTGTGGCAGTTGCGGCAGCAGCGGTGGTGGGTTTTTCGGGGACGGCGGCTTTAGCGGCCAGTTTGGCGGCGTGTTCTTCTTTTTCGCGGCGTTGGTCCTGCAGATCTTTGAGTTTGGCGAGGTCGGCATCGCGCTGGCGGCGGAGGCGACCTTCCTGGAGAGCGAGGTTGGTGAGATCGCGGCGGTAGGCGAGGAAGACTTCGGCGCGGATGAGGGCGCTACGGACGGCGACGTTTTTCTCTTCGGGGTGGAGATCGGCAAGCTTAAGGCGACCGATGGCGTAGATGGCTTCCTCAAGCGGGGCGATGCGGAGGAGACGCCATTCGGAATCGGCGATGAACTGCACGAGGGTGTGCTCTTCGTCGGTGGCGGGGGCGAGGCGGGAGAAATGGCGGTCGAGATGGGCCTGGTAGGCGATGGCATCATCGGTGGGCAGCAAGACGGTTTGACCGGTGAGTCCGGTTTTGACTGCGTTCATGGAAGATTTGGCCTTACCTTCGGGAGTAGTGGCGCCGGTGCTCTTGAGGGAATTGGCGCGGTTGGCGGCCAGTTGGGCTTCAGAGACAGGAGCCGCTTCATTCGCGGCAGCGGCGACGGCGGTTTGTTTTTGTTCTTGATGTTGCTGGTTAAGAGTGAGGCGCATGGCAGCGCGGCGTTGAGCACGATTTGACATTTGTTTACGAACTCCTTTTCGAAATAAAAAAGCCCGGTAGCGAGTTGCCGCTCGCACCGAGCTTTTCTGAGATGAAAGTAGCATAGGCACCCCCCGATTCCGAACCATGGGAGTTTGGATGGCGAGGCTGAGAAGTCGATAAGTGATTGATTTGGGGAGGGTAATAATTATGATTAAAATTTGTTTACATTTGTGACTGGATTTTGGGAAGCGATGCACGTCATGATTGCCAGTGAATACCAGAGCCACCCGTAGTAGGCTTTGTTGATCTGATTGGCGAGAAACGAGAAGATGGCCGCGTTCGCAATAAGAAGGTGTCGCTCCAACTGCCGTGCCTCTTTCTTATCGGCGTCGAATGGTTAGTACAGATGCCTGCACCTGTTCCCTTGATCTCAGCCCTCCATTGCCATGGCTTTACTGAGCGAAGAGATCCAAAGGAGCAACTTGCAAGAGCAGTTTCGAGGCCCCGCGCATTTGGACCTGGTCGTGATAAGGATTGGACGCAGACGCGTCGAAATTCCTTGTGCAGCAAGAGAGCAGCACCAAATGAGAGCGTTACGACGATTAGCGTGCGGCGGCGCGCAACGGGTGTCTACTTGACATTTTTCTTCAGGAGTATCTGGCATTGTCGTGCCGCTGTCTAACATCAGCTGGACCAAGCCCCTCATCCGCTTGATCCTCAATCAGATCGACCCGCTCCGACACTTTTATTGGCTGTTGCATAATGACGTCGAGCGCGATCAAGAAGGCGAAAGCGACGGTAAAGAAGTTGATCGTCAACGCAGTGATGTAGGCTGCGGCGCTGTACTGGAGGCCTACTAAAACGTAGCCAAGCATCGCCAGCGTCACAGTGGCACCGAGCACAACGAAGACCGCGAATATTGCGGGTGGCGGTCCTGTGCCGACCACCTTGCGGCGTCGGCGCGGATAGGTGACCTGAAGAGACAGCATCGGTAGTGCGAAAAGCACACCAGAGCCTCGCCAAACCCACTTTTCCTGAATATCGTAGAGCGCAAGTAGCACAGGAAGCAACGCTGCCGCGGTCAATACGAAAATGTACGTCATGACCGTTTTTGCAAGGAATCTGTCAAGCAGTGAAACCCTCGCTCCAGCGGCCTGTCGGACGCCGAACAAGAGCGCCGAGAACCCCGCAAACGTTATCATCAGACCGGCCAATGTGTACAAAAGGGTAGCACCCTTGACTTGCATGTTTTGCTCTACCGAAGAACTAAGGTCGTTTTGGCGTGTCCTTCATCTTACGACAAATCCACCTGAACGCTATCGTCTTAACGAAATCTCGCGGGCGCGTGTAAACGTGCGGCAGCTGTCGAGTCGAACCAAACAAATGAAACGCGAACGGAATGCTACCCGCCCGTAGACAGGCATATGGCACTTGCCACCGTTGTTCAGGTCGTAGTTGGGCTGTATCAAGTTCAATCGGGCCAGGCGCAATTTGAATTAGCAAAGCAGCAAATACGTCAATCGCCCCTCTCTCAATACCTCCCCCAAAGTGGGTGCCTTTTTTTTGATAGCGCGGAAATGCTTCTACGTTAGAAGCGATGAGGGACTCGAAGCGTGAATCTCCAAAACTATTAGAACATCAGTTTTGAACTTAGTTCAGTCAAGTTCGCATTAACGCCGGGTACCTGAGCTTGGCGTTCCAAAATGGCGACGGCGGTGACAATTTGGACAGAGCGCAAGGGCGTTTTCCGGCGTATCCTCCCCGCCATCGGCGAGCATTTTGGTGTGATGAACTTCTAAGTAAGGTGAGCCATCCGGAGGTTCTCAAGAAAGGCGCCTCACTCTCGCACTCCTCGCACCGACCATTCGCCCGAAGCAAACGAAGGCCACGACATCTGGGTTCCTTCGGAACACCGTCGCGACCACCTGTCGCTGTGGCTTCCGCCATCTCTTTTATGATAGTGCGCGCGTTGAGCCGTCAGTTCTTCAGCCGCACGTCCCTTACCGCCCCAGTGGTTACACGCTTGCAAGAGATACCTTCCGCTGGCTGCTCATTTTCTAACGCTTGTACCTAGGCGTTCGATCGTTCGCGGTCAGATTGTCGCAACTCCTCCACTACTTTGCGGGTAGTCGGGAAAGTGGCTTCCGGATGCCCCATAAACGGGGAGGTGAGTGGCGACCCATGACACTCGCGTCACTTCGACGGCATGCCGACTTTACGTCAACTTGGATCGATGTCTTAAGCGACGAGCCGCGTGGCAACTGGGCTTGACCCGGGGCGAGGTTCTGAGGCGCGCCCATCGCCAGTCAAACTGTTTTATGATGGGCCAGAGGAGCGAGTGTATGTGGCACCGAGGCGCTATGTCCTTGAGGAACACGCGCGACACGGTATTAAGCGGTCACCGGGTGAGTTGCGCAGTATTTCCTATTTGCTGGTGGCGCGTATCCGCGCACTTTGCGTTTTTTCTGTTTGCGGCGCCTCTGTTTGGGGGCTGCGGCTTGTATCTCGATCTGGGTAATCCGCAGGCTAGCGGAGATCCGGCGGCAAGCAATGCCTTCATAACGATGAGAGTTTTTAATTGCATAGGGGCAATGGAAGCGGGTAATGAAATTTCTTATCCGGCACCGGGGCTGGCTATTTCGGTGACGGCGGAGGGACTTGTTGAGGGCCATCGCCTCTCCGTTCCGCTGAGGGTACGAAAACTTCGGGAGCCGGGCTTAAGCGCGCTCTATTGGGCGAGGCCTGAGGCTGGCTCTTGGGCGTTGAACGTCACAGTGACCGGAGCGGGCGACTACTACATTGGCGGAATTGTTCCAGACAAAGTGGGAACGCTGGTCGCGTTGAAAACTTCCGGAATCGACCGGCGACCGCACTTGCTCTTTACGGCACCAGACGAGGATGAAGTGAAGAGCTTTTTTCGTTCTTCCTCTTCGGTTGAGGGGGCGATGCGGTAGGCTCGACGGATTACCGAGATCCGCAACCGGGATGGTGTTACTCAGGCCTCACTGCGGACTACGATTTGTTGTCTAAGACCAGTTGCTTTGGACGCGAGCGAATAGGCGGCAATTAGCGAAGCGATCCATGCGGCTAAAAGGAGGAGTTGCAGCACAAAATGGCACGCGTCCGGCGGGAGATGGTTGCCGATGATGGGGAGAATTTGTGTGCACGGGCTGAAAACGCGGGTCGTTCCAGGGGAATATATTCACCCACTCAACTAGTTCAAAATAAACCAGCAGCACAACCTGAGACCAGATTGCGCCAGTCACCCAGCGAGACGGATGCGGCGGATGATTCATCACCATGCGTTCGTTGCGATTGTAAGGGAGCCCTTTGATCTCAACCGTGGAACGGGTTTCAAAATCGATGTCGTTTCGGTGGTTCCCGTTGAGTTTGCAGCGCACTTCGTAACGGTTTCCAGAAGGAAACGTTATGCTACTAAAACGATCAGATGAAAAATTTCTACCGCAGCCTGCTGCGCCGCGTGATTTCCCCCAAACTGCTGGTTCGGACTCGTCTTTTATCACATATCGACGACCGTCTGCGCGATGTGGAAGCGGCGCGCGCCGGCTTGGCCGAGATCTATCTGCGCCAGCGGCATCCGGCTCTGTTCGCTCAAGCCTCGGCGGGCTTGCCGGAGTTCAGCGTTTATTCACAGAACGGGGAAGATGGGATTCTTTTGTCGCTGATTGAGGAGACTGGCCCGGTGTGCAAGACCTTCGTGGAGATCGGTATCGAAGACGGGAAGGAATGCAACACAGCGATTCTGGCCTTTTTGCTGGGCTGGGATGGTTTGATGCTGGAGGCGAATCCGATTTCCGTGGATGCCGCGCAACGTCTGGCGGCGCGGTTGCTTGTGCGCAAGCGGAACCGGCTGCAGATTGGGCGCGCCTTTGTCACGGCAGAGAACGTGAATGCGCTCATTCAAGACGCGGGCTTTCGCGGAGAGCTCGGAGTACTCTCGATTGACGTTGACGGGATGGATTACTGGTTGTGGAAAGCGGTGCAGGCGGTGAGCCCGCGCGTGGTTGTCATCGAGTACAACGCTTCCTTTGGCGCTAACCGGGCCGTTACGGTTCCCTATCAATCGGATTTTCACGGTACTGCCCCGGGGCAGGCGGGCAGCCTTTATCACGGCGCCTCACTCGGAGCGCTGGAACTGCTGGGCAAGCAGCTAGGCTACGTGCTTGTCGCTGTTGAGTCGGCTGGGGTGAACGCATTTTTTGTGCGCCAGGACATTTGTCCAGGGACGCTGATGGGGAAAAGTGCAGCGGATCTTTACCGGCCGCACTTTCAACGATCGAAGACGCTGTCTCCGGAGCGCCAGTGGGAGGCGGTGAAACAGCTGCCGCTGGTGGCCGTGAACTAGCGTTGGCGGCATCGGCTTACCGGGCGCACTCGCGACATCAAAAGTGAATTCCGAACGACAGAGTCAGAAACTCATCGTTTTCGTGCGACAGGATTCGATTGTAGCGAACGCTAGTCGTGAGCCTGCCAACTCCGGGAGTTGCGAATTCGGCGAGGGTGCCACTACCTGAAGTTTCGCAATAGCCGTCGTAGAGAGGGCAATATCCCAACAGGAGCGAGGGTTGAGTGAGAGGAAGGGACTGTAAGTAGAGGCTGCCGCTCGCGGCATTGTCGTCGTTGATCTTGGCTCTGATCCGGACGTAGGGGTTCAAAAACGGGTGAGAGACATTACTTTGCCGCAAAGGGCTTTGGATTGGCCATAAATTAAAGAGCGGAAGCGCCAGCATTTGGGATTCGTTGGTTGTTATTTTTGAGTAGTTTTGGTCCAAACCGGTGAACGCGGCGTTATTCATGTCGCTGTCGAAAGTAAGAGTGCTTACGATTTGAGCGCTTCCGATACCCGAGAAAACGGTGAAGGCGAGAAGAGTTGCGAGGAACGGATTCATATTTTCACCTAGCGGCGGCCGATCCGATTTCTAAATCGAATCTAACGGCTTTGCCACCAATGTCAATATGCGGCCAAACGCCTGGGACGACAATACCTCCGAAACACGACTTATTGACAGACGTAACAGGACTTTCGCGTCCAGAGGAACATCAGGGGATTTTTTCGTGATGATAGTTTACTGGCTCTCTGAGTGCGACCCGATTGATGCGTTGATGCGCGATTTCTACTGATTCGGCTGTATTGCGTCAGAGGGGAAAGCGGCTTATTGTGGGGTTGAAGGGAGCCAAATGCGGTTGGACTTGGTTGATCAGGCACACTGAATGATCGCAAACAAATCAGACAGTAGTAAGGTCTCTGGTGTTCATATGGGCGTGGCGTGGTGCGGAGCCGCAAGATTCTATAAGTCTTTAATACGGGCCGTTGCGGTGATGGGCGGTGCCCTGCTTTTGGTTGGGGCAACTTTGGGGTACGCTCGACAGAACTCGGCTCCGGGCGGCCCACCTCCCCCGGTAACGGCACCTATTCCGCCGCAACAGCTTGACGATTTGGTGGCTCCGCTCGCTTTGTATCCCGATCCCTTATTAAGCGAAATCCTGGCGGCTTCCACGTATCCGATGGAGATCGCCGAGGCCGAGCAGTGGGTGCGAGATCATCCGCATTGGGATCCCGCTAAGCTCATGAACGAGGCGAAGAAACAGAGCTGGGACCCGAGCGTGCAAGGGCTGGTAGCGTTTCCGGATGTGTTGTCGTACCTTACTCAAAATATGAATTGGACGACTCAGCTTGGTAACGCGTTTTTGGCCCAGCAAGCCGACGTTATGCAAGCCGTGCAGCGGATGCGGTCTGCAGCCGAGGCAAAAGGGACTCTGCATTCGACGCCACAGGAAAATGTGGCCACCGAGGAGCAGAGCGGGCAGCAAGCCATCACCATAGAACCGACAAACCCAGACACGTGGTATGTGCCGAATTACAATCCTGCCTATGTTTGGGGACCGCCCGCTTGGGGAGCTTACCCGGCGCTCGATTATCCGGGCATTGATGTGGGTTTGGGGTGGTTTCCCGGCATAGATGTTGGTCTGTACTTCGGTGGTTGGGGCGGCTGGGGATGGGGCGGTTGGGGATGGATGCCCAATTGGTACGGCGGGGGCATCTATTGCAACGGTTCTTTCTTTCACCGCTATGGGTTCCACAATTTCCGAGGTGGACCGTGGCTGGGAACTTCGACGTGGACGCACGATCCGGGACACCGGCTCGGGGTACCGTATGGAAATCGCGCGGTCGCAAGCCGATTTGGGCGAAGTGGCGGCTTCGGGGGTAGCGAGGCACGAAGATTCGGGGCGAGCGGCCAAGGCTTCAATCGCGGCGAGGTGCCGGCACAGCAGCGCTTCCGTAGTCGAGGCTTCGAACAACGTGGATACACCGCCAATCACAGCGTGTTCGGTGGTTATCACAATGGCGGGATGACGCGTATGCAAAGCGACCGTGGCTTTTCGAGTATGCGCAGCAGTGGATTTGGTGGAGGCGGCAGGCGTGGCGGAGGATTCGGCGGCGGGCACGGCGGCGGTGGGCATGGCGGCGGGAGGAGGTAGCACTGAATGAATAGCAAACTTTTTATTGGGTGCGTGACGATTGCGCTTTCCTGTGCTTTCCCATTGCTTGCGCAAGAACGATTTGACTCCGCAGAGGCTGCGGCGCAGGCCCTGATCGAAGCGGCGAACGGCCATGACTCGGCGCGACTTATTGCCATCATTGGTCCACAATCAAGAGCTATTCTGACTTCGGGAGATGCGGAGAAAGATAAGGCCGAGCAATCGGAATTCTCGCACTTGGCGCAGACAAAGCATCGGCTGGAATCTTCGCAGGTGGACCAAAATCGAATGATTCTCTCAATCGGTGACGAAGATTGGCCGTTTCCGGTGCCCATTGTGCGGCGCGGCGACAAATGGAGCTTTGACGCGTCTCAGGCGCCGCTCGAAATGAGAGCGCGACACGTCGGCGCAAATGAACTCGATGCCATTGAAATTTGTCACGGCTATGTGGAAGCGCAAATGGAGTACGCGACGGAGGATCGCGACAAATATGGAACGCTCGCGTATGCTTCGCGGATGACAAGTCGTCCCGGCCGGCACGATGGACTTTACTGGGAGGGTGGGAGCGATGCGTTGATACCCGAGGGCCTTGCTCGCGCCACGTGGGACGGCAACCAGAAGGGCCAAGCCAAGCCTTACCACGGATATTATTTCCGCATTCTGGATGGGCAAGGAGTGAATGCAGCCGGCGGAGCGCACAACTACTTCATCAAAGAAAAGCTGATTGGCGGGTTCGGTCTGGTAGCTTGGCCTGCCGATTATGGTGTAAGTGGCATTCACACGTTTATGGTGAATCAGGAAGGCGTTGTCTACGAAAAGGATATTGCGCCGGTTGCCGGCAAGCCTGGGGTGCAAATAACTCGGTTTGATCCGGACCGTTCCTGGAATCCGGTGGAGTGAGCAGAAATAAAAGGCCGGCCATGCCATCTATACTTTGCGTATGGACTGGCCTTGGAGCGGTAAGAAGTCCGCGTTGACGACTGAACAGAAACAGCAATGGGAGTGCGACGGCTTTCTGGTGTTGGCCGGATTCTTTTCGAAGCGCGATGCGGAAGGAGCGAACCGGATTATCGAGGAAAAGATCAAGAATCCGGCTCGGTTTGGAGAGGCGACGATTGACGTCTTGCGCGGCCCGTATGAGGGGAAGCGGTTTAAAGCGAGAGAAGCGCCGCTAGAAGCGTTTCGCTTTCCGATCAAGATTAACGATATGTACATGGAGGAACCTAAGATTCGCGAGTTAGCGCTGAGCGTTAAGCTGACGCGGGTGTTAGGCGAGTTACTCGAAGGGCAGCCGATGATTTGTAACTCGCTAAACTTCATTTGGGGGAGCCAGCAGCCGGACCATTTTGATACCTGGTACATGCCGCCGCCGGTAGAGAACAAGATGGCGGTGAGTTCGATTTGTCTGGAAGATGTGACTCCGGATGCGGGACCGCTGGCGTACTATCCGGGTTCACACAAATGGACGGCGTATCGTTTTTCGCACGGCGGAATTGATGCCCGGGAGGCGGAAATGCCGGCTTGCCGGGAGTACGTGGAGGGGTTGATCCAATCGACGGGATGTGAACGGAAAGTGTTTTTAGGCAAGGCCGGGGATGTGTTTGTCTGGCACGGGCAGTTGCTGCATGGCGGGACTGTGATTGGGGATATAAAAAGGACACGCAAGACGTTAGTGACGCACTACTGGCGGGCCGAGGATGTAGCGGCGGAGCGTGTGGCGAAAGTGCATGAGAGCGGGTATTACTTGAAGCGCGCTTATCACGACTAGCCGGTTGTGACCCAACGGGCCAATTCCGCCGCGCTTGGAGTTTTGCCTTGAGACAAAATCGCTACGCGGAAAATGCGCGAGGCCATCCAAGCGATTGCGACGGTGGTGACGAGCACGCCAAACAGCCCGGCCCACGGCTGCCACGCGGGTATTCCACTGGGTGAAGCTTGGCGAACCAACATGAGCAGCGGAGTAAACAGCGGGAAAAACGACATGGCTGTGGCGAAGGCTCCGTTTGGCTCCTGCAAGATAGGTGTAAGGATAATCAAAGGGATCATTACCGGCATGAACACTACCATCTTGAGATTCTCGGCGTCGCGAGCGCTGCTTGAAGCTGCGCCCAGAGCGGTCGCCATGGATGCAAGTATGATCACCTCAGCGACGAGATAGACGAAAAACCAGGGCATGAGGGTCAATGGTGCGAGACCGACGATTGAGAGCGTCTCGAGCAAAATGAACGCTCCGCAGACATAGAAGATTGAACTGGTTAAGGACGTGCCGACCGCGGCGAGAATTTTTCCGCCAATCAGATCGAATGGACTTGCTGAAACGAGCAGCATTTCGAAAACGCGTTGCACCTTGTCTTCGGCAACCGCACCCAGCATGGGCGCCGATGTCAGCAGAACGATCATGAAGAAGAGCATGGCCAATACGAATGGGACGACGAAGTCTTCCGTCATGCCGCGCTTGCGAGCGGGCACGATTTTGCCGGTCTTCGGGTCTCTGGCGACTAAGTCCATGCCCACTAGCGGAACTTGAGTGAGCGCGTGATCCAACTGGTTGGTATTCAGGCCCATTTGGCTCAGGCGAATTCGGCGAAGGCCATCATTCAGGGGTTCGGCGAGCCAGCGGTTGGTTTCGCCAAATCCGCCTTCATTGGAATACCATTTGGCGGTAGTTGCATCAATTTCGAGGAAGCCGAACAATTCTTTGGCGCGCACTCGGCTTGAAAGAGCGAGGCGTTGAGGATCTGGGTCTCGCGAATCAGGCGGCACAATCTCGAATTCGTATTTCGGCATGATCTGCGCGCCGGTACGCTTTTCAAATCCATCGCGAAGAATGGTCTTTTTGATCTCGTCGACGACGATCGGGGCGGAGACGCCGGTTTCGTCCAAAACCGCGACCTTACGCACCTGTTTGTTGGGCTGGCCCTTCATTAAGAGGGTTGCAAGGATGCTGCCGCCGAAGAGCAAGGGCGCGATCAGTAGACCAATCAAGAAAGCCTTGGTTCGAACCGAGGCGAGGTAATCGCGTTTCGCGACCAATAAAATCCTACGCACTGGGCGCCTCCACTTGATCAACGGCGGCATCGGCGCCGGCGATACGAATAAAGATGTCCTGCAGCGACGGCCTGGCGATGGAAAAGCTATTGACACGCGTCCGCGTCATGAGGTTTTGTAAAAGAGCCTGCGGATCGCTATCGCGAGCGATCCGAATCTCCTGGAGTTGTCCCAGATCGCGTATTTGTTCGGCGCCTGGTAAGCCGGCGAGGCACTCGGCGTTTTGAGCACAGACTCGAATGGTGTCGTTGCCGTAGCGGTTTTGAATCTCAGTCAAGGTGCCATCGAGAACTTTCTTGCCGCGAAAGATCATCAGGATGCGGTCGCACATTTGCTCGGCCGTACTCATGTCATGGGTGCTCAGGACGATGGTCGCTCCTTTGCGGCGTAATTCGAGTACCGCGGCTCGGATCGTTTGCGAACTCACGGGGTCGAGACCGCTAAATGGCTCGTCGAGAATCAGCAGCCTCGGTTCTCCAATAGCAGCGGCGATGAATTGGACTTTCTGGGTCATGCCCTTGCTCAGTGTTTCCACTGAATTGGAGGCGCACTGGCTCAAGGCTAGCTTTTCGAGCCAGGTATCGACCGCGCGTGCCGGGTTGTGTAGGCCGCGAAGTTCGGCGTGGAAGCACAACAGGGACCGCACACTCATTTTCTTGTAAATTCCGCGCTCTTCCGGTAGATAGCCGATTACTCCCAGTTGGGGTGATGAGAAGTTCGCGCCAAAGACGCGAACCTGGCCGGCATCGGGCAAGAAAATACCCGTGATCATTCGCATGGTTGTTGTTTTGCCGGAGCCGTTGGGACCGATGAACCCGTAAATGGAACCTTCGGGAATGGCGAGGGAAAGGTCGTCGACGGCGACAACGGAATCGAACCGCTTTGTAACTCCTTGACATTCGACAGCCGGCGCGGGACTGTTCCCGTTCCCTGTTGTTGCTTTTTCAGCGCTTGAGTCCACTACCATCTCCTCTTCACCTCCCGAACCACCAGAGCCAATATCGAAATCATTGCGAGATCGGCTGACAGCGCGGCGCCACCCAGTTGTCCCGCCAAAAATGCGATCAGCAAAACGACGGCAAGATTTTTGAAGAGCCAACCAGTTTGAGGCGGAATCCGAATCGGCTCGGGAACGTATTTGAGCCAAAAAGCAGGGACGCCCGCTCCGACTTGCCGATCAATGACCGCCGGGAACTGGGATTTCAGCGCAACTGAGAATAGCGTGCCGACCGCACATCCGGAGAACATTATTGAAGCCGGCAAAGCCAGACGATTATATCCAGCCGATAGGGCTACTTGCGATAGGTATGCGAATCCAACGCCAAGCAACGGGCCGCGCATTTCCTCGAGAATAGATCGTTTTCCTGGAGCGGCATAGGCGTCAGCCACCGCAACGCCAAGCAAGACGCATGCAGAAGGAATCGCGAGCCGCAAGAAACCAGAGTCCGCGAAGAAAGATGTGTTGCCCTGGTACCAGGCTGCGGCCACAAACGAGACATACAGAGTCGCGGCCTGCATTAACAATAATTGCGGATCGGCGGTTCGCCGAATTCTGCTGAAGATCACCATGGGGACGACACGCAGCGACTCATGAATGTAATGGCTCGCGGATGTACAGCGTTCCTGAAGATCGCCGAGGACTTCCTCGCGGCATGCGGGTGGGACCCAAAGCGATACAGCCTTTTCGATGATTTTAGGAGGAACCGAAGGCATCAATGCGTCTCCTTGGCCCATCGCTTACCCCACTGTTTCGCCCATTCCTTCCCCCACACCTCAGCCACGCCATCCAAAATGCGCTTCGCGGTAACAGCCGATTCCTGCAGGGCCCGTTCACCCAGAGCTTCAAGGTGGTAAAAGCGTTTGGCGCGGCCGCCGCGTTCGGGGGTGGGATCGGAGAGGCGAGAGACGATGAAGCCTTTGTCTTCGAGGCGATCCAGCGTAACGTACACGGCTCCGAGCGAGACAGGCTTCGGATATGCCAATTCTTCCACCTTATTGGAGATCGTCACGCCATAGGCATCGTCACGAAGCGCTAAGACGGCCGTCAAAACCAGCTGTTCGAACTGACCAAGGGAAGGCAGGCGAGCCATTTCTCTAACAGTGTATGATAAATGGCTTGAGCCGTCAAATAGGTAGAAATCAGCGGTCTTGGGCGCAGGCTCGAACGTGGCCATGATATTCTCTCTGAATCAACGGTTTAGCACGAGTTTGGGAAGGAGGGCCCCAGTGATCTCGCCGCGTTTCCTTTGGCTATTTTTTATTTTTACCAGTCTTTGCCTGACGCAGGACTTTCATGGCGGCGTTGTTGGCACAGTTGAGGATGTGAGCGGTGGACGGATTGCGAACGCGAAGGTCAGCATCGATCTGATCGGATCTTCGCTGCACCGGGAAGCTGAGACGAATCGGGATGGAGAGTTTCGGATTAGCGATTTGCCGCCGGGTAGTTTTCGAATAGCGGTTTCAGCGCCCGGATTTGGTGTGGCGACTTCAGAAGTGGCAGTGCCGGTAAGTTTAGTGCAGCAAATTTCGGTTGCACTCCGGCCCGCGACGCTGAAGCAGACAGTCACAGTTGGCGATGAAGCCTCTTCCATTACGACCGCTTCGATCAATACAATGAGCGCGGTTAACGGCGGAGTGGTAACGGGGCGCGATCTGAACGCGATTCCTTTGGCGAGCCGGAGTTTTGCAAACATTTCCTTCCTGGTGCCGGGGACGGAACCGGTGGAACCGTCAGACCCGACGAAGGCGCGCATTACGGCGGTGTCGTTCGGAGGGAGTTCGGGATTGAATGATGTTCTGTCAGTGGATGGCGGAGATAACTCCGACGATTACATCGGTGGATTTTTGCAGAACATTTCTCCGGATGATATCCAGGAGTTTGCAGTGCAGACTTCCCAGGAGGATGCGGCCACGGGGCGCACGGTGGGAGGGTCGGTGATTATTACGACGAAACGAGGGAGCAACGATCTGCATTCGACGCTCGCGTTTTATGAGCGTGCGGCGGCATTGAATGCGCGCTTTCCAATTGAAAATCCAGCGCCGCTTCCGAAACAGCCATTTTCAAGACAGAATTACGTGGCGAATTTGGGTGGAGCGTTGATCAAAGACAAGCTGTGGTTTTACACCTCCTTTGAGGGTGTGCATGAATTGGCGAGTATTGCGTATAGTCCAGCTAGTTTGAACCAATTTAACGCGCTGGCATCGTTAGCGAGCCAGGGGTTGATTGCAGGTGTGAATTCCATTTCGGTGCCGAACAATGTGCCGATTCCGTTTCGCGACAATCTGGCGACGCAGCGATTAGATTGGTCGCAATCTTCGCGGTCGCAATGGTACTTGCGGGGATCGGCGGATAGTTATGTGACAGACAACGCTTTTGTGCAGCAAGGGACGCTGCCTTCGACGGGGACCACCTGGCATTCGAATTACTTCAACGCGGTTGTAGGCAATCAATTTGTTTTCAGTCCAAACACGGTGGGCGTTTTCTCATTGGACGCGAGCTATTTGCATATGACGCAGGCGCGCAATTCCACGCTTGGGTTTGCGCTGGCATTTCCGTTCAGTTCGACCTCGCAGACGATTTCCGGTTTTGAGACGTTTGGGGATAACCAGTTTGTCACGCCGATTACCGCGTTTCCCGTTTTGCGGAATCAGGAGAAGTATCAAGCGCGCTATGCGCTTACGCACAGCATGGGGACGCATTCGGTCAACTGGGGTGTAGATGTGATTCATGAGCCGGTGCTGAGCGGAGCGCTTTCGGCGAATGCGGAAAACTTAACTGTGTTTGCGATGAATCCGGCGGATTATCTGGGTAACCCGCGGCAGTTTTTGGTGGATTTGAATTGTACGCCGCAGTTCGGCTTATCGGTAACGCCGGGTACGACTTGCAGCGGCACGCCAGCGGGTGATGGCTCGTTCTCGCAGGATGTGCAGCGGCTCGGGTTGTATGTGCAGGATTCCTGGCGGGTGACGCCACGATTGACGGTGAATTATGGCTTGCGCTACGACACGACGTTTGGGCTGTTTACGGCGTCGGGACAATCGCAGCTGGCGAATCCGGGGTTGCTCACGCTAAAGGCTTTGGAAGTACCGGGCTTTGATAACTGGGGCGCACCGCACGATTATCGCTATCAGTTTGGGCCGCGGTTGGGCTTGGCGTACGCCTTGGGTGAAAAAAGAGAGACAGTGTTGCGGGCGGGATTCGGGATGTTCTATAACGATCTGGCGCAGAACGGATGGGTGACGGCGCTGCAGGCGGTGAATCAGCCGGCAGTTTGTAAATCGGCGGGCGATCCGGGGTGTTTGCCGGGTTCAACGAATGGCGGAGCGGGGGCTTTGATCGATCCGGATTACAAAACTCCTTACGCACTGCATGTGACGGGCGGGGTGGAGCATGCTTTCAACGCGAGTTGGATGATGAGTGTGAATTTCACGCATGAGGAAGGGGTGCATGCATTCCGCAGATATCAATATTCAGCGGGCTACACGCTGTTTTCACCGTTGCTCGCGGGGGACGTGGCTAGCCAGCAAGCGCAAGTGCCGGATGTGTCGGTTTTTCGAACCGACAACCGGTCGGATTACAACGGCGTGTCTTTCCACTTACAGGGAAATGTTTCGAACCATCTGAACCTGACGGCTAACTATACGCTTTCAAAGGCGAAGACGTGGGGATGCGTACTGGGTGAGTTGTTCGACTATGTGAATGGAGTGTGCAATCCGCTGAATGCGTTTGCGAAGGGGGACTACGGGCCGTCGGGCGAGGATGTGACGAGCCGGTTTGTGTTTGGAGGGACGTATCACACAAAGGGTGGATTCGAATTGGCGGCGTTGCTGCAAGCGGAGAGCGCGCGGCCATTTACGATGACAACGCCGGTGGATGTGAATGGATTCGGAGACACGCTGGACGACCGGGCGGTTGTGAATGGCGTGCAGACGGGGATGGATGTGTTTCGCGGGACGCCCTATATTCAGGTGGACTTGCGGGTATCGCGGCCGCTGAAGTGGAATGAACGCTACACGCTAACGCCGTTTATTGAATTTTTCAATTTGTTTAACCGCAATAATCCAGGGGCGAATTATGTGACGAATTTGGCGGCGCTGCCGAATCCGGTGAATAGCCTTTATAATGCGACGGCGATTTGCACGAACCCGAGTTGTACGAGTATGCAGCCGATTACGAGTTTGAATCAATTGCGGGTGCCGGCGGGAGGCTTGGGGGATTTCTTTGGGCCCGGGACGACGGTGGGAATTCCGTTCGCGGCGCAGCTGGGGGTTAGGTTTAACTTCTAGGGCGCTGGCGCGCGCTGGGCGCTTCGCGCCCGTCCCCAATCTTACGATTGGGGTTCTGATCATAGACTGAGGGCTTCGCGAAAGAGGCCGGCTTGGCGACGAGAGACTTCCAGGGATTCGCCACCTTTGAGAGTGAGTTGGAGGCCGCCGGAGACGGAGGGCGTGATGCCTGCGATCCATTGCAAATTCACGATGTGGCGTCGGCTGGCCCGGAAGAAGAACTGCGGGTCGAGGCGGGATTCGAGCTGGTTGAGAGATTTGGGAACGAGCGGACGCTCGCTTCCGAAGTAGAGGCGGGTGTAGTTGCCTTCAACTTCGAAGAGGCGGACGTCTTTGAGAGGGACGAACCAGCAGCGATCACCATCGCGAACGAAGATGCGATCTTCGAGAGTAAGCTTTGAAGGTTTCTTCTTGCCGGCGAGAGTCAAGGCTTGGCGGGCTTTTTCGAGAGCTTGGGTCAAACGGGCGGGTTCAACTGGCTTGACCAGATAATCGAGCGCGTTGAGTTCGAAGGCACGGACGGCGTGCTCACTATAGGCGGTGCAGAAGACGACGAGTGGGGCGCGATCGAGGCCGGCGAGAAGTTCGAGACCATCGCGACCGGGCAGGTTGATATCGAGAAAGACGAGATCGGGATCGTGCTGAGCGATGAGGGTTACTGCCTGATCGGCGTTTTCGGCTTCGCCGGCGATTTCGATGTCCGGTTCGGCGCTGAGCAGTCGGGCCAGTTCGGCACGAGCGAGGCGGGAATCTTCGACTAGGGCGACTTTCATGCAGCGAAGGGGATGCGGGCGGTGGCGCTGACATGGCCTTCGCCCGATTCACGCAGTTCAAAAGAGGCGGACGGGCCACATAAGAGGCGCAGGCGATTACGGACGTTTTCAATGCCGAAGCCTTTGTGCGGAGAGTCTTGCAGGCGGCCAGTGTTGACGACTTCCAGCTGGAGATTTTGCTTGACGTTCACGGCCGTGATTCCGATTTCGCCGCCAGCGAGGGTAGAAGCGATGCCGTGCTTCACGGCGTTTTCGACCAATTGTTGTAAGAGCATGGGCGGGATGAGGGTTTGGCGGGTTTCGTTAGGAACGGCAAAGCGCCAGGTGAGCCGATTTTCGAATTGGAGTTTTTCGAGCGCAAGATAACTTTCAACAACGTGGAGTTCCTGATCGAGAGAGACTTTGTCGCGGCGGGAAGCCTCCAGCGAATAGCGGAGCAGTTCTGAGAGGCGAAGCAGCATCTCGCGTGCTTTGGTGGGGTCTTCGGGAATAAGAGCGCGCAGGTTGTTCAGGCAATTGAACAGGAAGTGGGGATTGATTTGGGCTTTTAGGGCGCGCAGTTCGGCTTCCTGCGTGCTGACTTCGAGGCGCAAGCGCCGCATTTCGCTATCGCGATAACGCCAGAAATATTGGAAGGCCAGATAGATCACGGACCAAACGGCGAAGAGCAGGAAGCCCGCCGGCACGAAATATGCGAAAAGCTGGAACTGGACGGCGAAGGAATTCAAGCCGAGCAAAGGCGGGAACGGTGAGACCAGAAGATTGGCGGCGAAGGCGGCGGCCAGAACGAGCAGAAGGAGCCTGAAAGTGAGTTGCGCGGGCGGCAAGTCGACCCAGGCACGACGCCGTATGACGTAATGCATGGCGTGGGAAGTGACAAGGTAACCCGCGGCAATGAACACCCAGCAGAGCAGGCCGGTGAGGTTATGATCGGCGAGGAACCGCACTGAGGCCCAGATTCCAAAATAGGCACCCCATCCGGCGAATTGCAGACTCCAATACAGCCTTTTACGTTTGTTTGGCATGGCCTATTTGGTTTGAAGAAACTGGTCAACCTGATTGTAGAACCAGTCGGGTGCGTCAAGTTGAATGAAGTGCCTGGCAGTATCGCACATCACGAGTTGGACGGCGGGGAAGTTGGTGAATTGCGTGGCATAGAGCTGCTGCGCGCTAGCGTGGGTAGCGCCGTAGTCTTTGTATGCGATCCAGGCACCGAGGATGAGAACCGGTGCTTTGATGGTGGGTAATTGAGAGCGGAGATCGATGGCCGTCATTTCGACCATGGCTTCGGTGAAGGCGGCGCGATCGGCGGTGGCGGCGACGCGCGCTTCGCGATCGATGTTGGCGGGTGAGGTGATCATGCTTTCGAGCGACTCGTGCTGCAGTTTCTTGAACTGATCGTCGGAAGCGGAGTTGAATTGTTTGCGCGTGGCTTCGGTTGCGTTCTTTACGCCTTCGGGTGTGACGGCGGGATTCATGAGAGCGGTGAGGAAGGGAAGACCATCAACGCTGATGACTTTGGAAGGGAGATCGGGATTGGTTTCGGCGAGCCAGAGGACGAGGAAGCCACCGAGGCTATGGCCGATGAGGACAGGGTGGTCGAGATGCTTGTCGCGGATATAGGATGCGAGGTCTTCACGAACGGTTGCCAGGAAATGATCACTGGGGGGAAGGGGTTTCGTGCCGCCGAAACCGGCGAGCGTGACGGAGTGGGTTTGGTAGCCGGCGCTGTTTAAGTGAACAGCGGTTTCGCGCCAAACTTCGGCGGAACCGCCGATGCCGGGAATCAGGATGACGGGCTTGCCCGTGCCGGAAACTTCGACCGTGAAGGAGGATGGTTGGGCGGACAAGAGCGCACTGCAGAAGACAACGAGCGAAATGAAAGATTTCATGAAGCCAACGTAAGCGAAACAGGCGCAAGGAAGGGAGGAAAAATGATAAGCGGTTCATAAAGGGTGCTGGGTGGCCTGCTTCACAAGAAATTCACCAGGATGCCGGGAATTAAATCCGCCTGGGCCTAGTAATCGCATATGCAAGTCTTCTGGAGGACTGGAAATGCGAATGACAGCAGTTAACGTAGCTTTACTGGTGAGCGCGGCGGCGTTGGGCATTGGGCTGACGGCCGACAATTTGTTACAAGAAGCCCCGACTGGATTCAGCACGCCGACCTTGGCGGTGAATCCCGGGTCGGGCAGCACAAGCAATGGAATTCCCGAACCGAGCGGGGATACGTATGCGAGGGACCAGCAGGCGATTGAGCTGAGACATGATTTGAGTACTGGCCTGGGGCCGGTTTACAACGCGACGGCCTGCGCGGAATGCCATCAGAACGGAGTGACCGGCGCGGCCAGCCAAATGACCGAGTTGCGCGCCGGACATCTGAGCGCTAGCGGCACTTTTGTTGCGCCTACGATTGCGATTAACGATGGGCTGGCGACAATTGCGGGGCGGTCGATCATAAACGATCGCGCTGTTTGCCCGCAGGCCCAGGAGCACTTGCCCGCGACGGAAACGATACGCACGCTGCGCGGGGTGCTGCCTTTTTTGGGAGACGGATTTGTAGAAGCGGTTGACGACCAGACACTGCTTGATATTGCAGCGAAGCAGCCCTTAGTTAGCGAAGGATTCATTCATGGGGAGGCGATCGAAGTTCCAATTTTGGAAGCGCCCGGGCAGACGCGCATTGGCCGGTTCGGATGGAAAGACCAGGATCCGACGGTGCTCTCTTTCGCAGGCGATGCCTACCTCAATGAGATGGGCGTGACGAACCGGGTGCGGCCGACAGATACGACCACCGTTTGCAAGACAGGAAATACGACGGCGATTGAGGATCCGCCAGACGAACTGGGATTGGCGGATATCGATCATTTCGCGCTATTTATTCGCGGCACAAAAGCGCCGCCGCGGGATACGGTGGCGGAATCGACGCCCCAGGCAACGCGTGGCGAGAAGCTATTTGCGAATACGGGCTGCGCGATCTGCCACGTGCCGACGTTGACAACGGTTGCTCCCGGTACGCTGTTGAACGCGGGTACTTACACGGTGTCGGCGGCGATTGGCAATAAGATCTTTCATCCTTATAGCGATTTCCTGATGCATGACGTGGGAACGGGCGATGGCATTTACCAAGCGGGGCCGACCGATACGGCGGACAAGATGCGTACGCCGGCGCTTTGGGGATTGCATATTCGTTCACGCTTTATGCATGATCTGAAATCGCTAACGTTGACCGAGGCGATTGAAAGACATGAGGGCGAGGCTCGGAGGGTGAGGGAGAGATTCCGGGATTTGTCAGCCAACGAGAAGGCGGATCTGTTGGCGTTTCTGAATTCGCTGTAGTTTCAATCCAAATCAGGCTGTTGAAACAGGCGAATGCCGGCGATGCCAGTAGCGCCGGCTTTAACGCAATCGGCGGCGTTTTCCCAAGTAACGCCGCCGAGGGCGTAGATGGACTTTGAGACGCGGCAGGCTTGTTTGAGAGCTTCGAGGCCAACGGCGGGAGTTTTGCCGGGGGAAGGGAAGATGGGGCTGAAGGTAATGAGATCAGCTTTGGCGGATTGCACTTCTTCAAGCGTGTGGCAAGAGCGGCTGACGATGAGACCGGGCAGGGTTTCACGCGGCGCCGCGGCGGGCAGATGAACACCATCGGCGCCGGCGGCTTTCGCGACATCGGCGCGAGTGTTGATTAAGATCTTCGGCTGTTTACCGGCGGGGATTTCGGCATCGCGGGCTTCGAGAACGGCCAGGGTGAATTGGAACAATTCGCGCGCGGCGAGATCTTTTTCACGAATCTGAATGAAATCGACACCGATTTGCATTTGGTCGCGAATGACTTCCAGCAATTCGCGAAAACCGCCGACGGCTTTGCGGTCGGTGATGTAGTAACGCTTCACTTGGCTAAAAAGTATACAGCAGACGGTGGAATTTCAAGCTTGAGGACGTCTTCGCCGCGTAGGTGTTCATATTCAGCTTCGCTGACGATGGCGGCGGAATCGTGTTCCAGGAGAACTTTGACGCCTTGGGCGCTGGGGACGATGCCTGCAGTCCGCAGAAGAATTTGATTCAGTTCGCGACGGCCAATATTGGGCAACAGACGAGCTTCGGTTTGGCGGACACACAGGTAGCCTTGATCGCCGATGAGGTGACCTTTCAAGTAGCGGCCTTGGACAGGTGAGCCAGCGATATCAAGAGTGCCTGTGTCGCGGCTGGGATCGAGCGCGATGACTTTTGCGGGGAAGAGATTGTAGATGCCGAGCGCGCGGGCGACTTCGAGATTGGCGGGATAGGCGAAGACCTGATCACGCGGGCCATTTTGGACGAATTTGCCGGCTTCCATGAGGCAAACGTAATCGCCGAGCTGCATGCACTCTTCGAGATCGTGCGTGACTAGAACGAGGGGCGCTTGCGAGCGCTCGCGGGTGGTACGAAGGACCTGGTAGAACGCTTGGCGGAGGCGCGCGTCGAGGCCGCGGGTAGGTTCATCCAGCAAAAGAAGCTGTGGATCGCCAACCAACATGCGGGCGAGGGCAGCGCGCTGTTTTTGGCCGCCGGACAGTTGTGCGGGTTTGCGAGCGGCAAGATCGTTCAGCTCGAAGGCTTCGAGCAGATCATTCATGCGGCGGTGTTTATCGAGGCGGGAATTGCCGCGCCCGACGGCGACGGCGAACCTGAGATTTTCGCGGACGGTCATGTGCGGGAAGAGAGCATGATCCTGGAACATGTAGCCGCAGCGGCGCTGACGCGGAGGGAGGTTGACGCGAGTGGGGCCATCGAAGTAGAGCTGGTCGTTCACCAGGATGCGGCCTTCGTCCGGTGTGGAGAAACCGCCGAGGCAGTTCAGGGCGAGCGTTTTGCCGGCACCGCTGGCACCCCAAAGAACGGTGATGGCGGCGTCGCTGCGGAGGTGGATGTTGAGTTCGAAAGCTTCGGATTCGCCTACTGCCGGCAAGCGTTTGAGCAGGCGGGCATCGATCTTCACTGGGGCGCTCATCCTTGATGACTGGCGCGCATGGTTGGGCGCGATAACCGGGAAGAGGCCCACAAGAGAAGCAGGGCGGTGACGGAAATGACGATGACCAGAACTCGAGCCAAACTGCCGTTGCCGGATTCAACGGCGTCGAAGATGGCGACGGAGAGAGTTTGAGTGCGGCCGGGGATGTTGCCGGCAACCATCATGGTGATGCCGAAATCGCCGAGAGAGCGGGCGAAACAGAGGGAAGCGAGCGAACTTAAGCCGCGCCACGCGAGCGGCAATGTCACTTGCGCGAAGGTCCGAAGTTCAGAAGCGCCCAGGCTGTGAGCAACCCATTCGTAACGATAATCGACATTTTCGAGAACGGTACGCGCGCCTTTGATAAAGATGGGCGCGGAGTGGAGGATGGCGGCGACCACGGCCGCCTGCCAAGTGAATACTAAAGGTTGGCCGAAAATCGCTTCGTAAACATGACCGAGCGGCGAGTTGCGGCTGAGGAGAACCAACAAATAATAGCCGAGTACCGTGGGCGGCAA
Source organism: Bryobacterales bacterium (assembly GCA_963771405.1). Lineage (GTDB taxonomy): Bacteria > Acidobacteriota > Terriglobia > Bryobacterales > Bryobacteraceae > Bog-105. Next base: position 3,478 of record CAVYUL010000119.1, on the reverse strand, counting down.
AACGAGGGGCAAGGCGACGAGAGAATCAAGCGCTTCTTTACCGCGAAAGCTCTTGTGCGAGAGCAGATAGGCGAAGGCTGTGCCGAAAGTCAAAATGATGAGCGTGGCAAGGCCTGCTACTTTGAGGCTGAGCCAGAGGGGAAACCAATCAATCGAGGTCGGCGTGGCCGGCATGTGAATGGAATCCTGATTATAAGCTAGCGAGCTGCGGGCACTTTCTGAAGCTGAGCTTTTAGCTTGTCGAGAGTTTCCTGGTACGCGGCGATCATTTGCGACGTCGGCGTGCGATCGGCGCTTTCGATAGCGGTGAGCAGGCCGTTTAGAGCGCGGATCGATTGCTGCAGACCGTCACGCAAGGTCTTATCCTTCGCGTTTGTGAGAGCCCGATCGGCTTCGGTCATTGAGGTGTAGACTTTCAGTCCCCAAGAAAACTGCTGGTTGAGATCGGCGGGCGTGGCGATGGAGCGTGGGTCCATTTGAATAGTGAGCGAGCGTAAGAAATCTTTGCCATCGACGGTGAGTTTGACTTGATAAGTTCCGGGCAGAACGAAGGGGCCGGCGGCAGGACCGGAGTCGTCATCATCGGAATCGGCGCTAAGTTCGGCGCCTCGGCCGTAGTGAAGATCCCACATCCAGCGGTGAACGCCAACTTGCGTGCTGAGTTGCGGCGGAGGTTCGAACCAGCGCGGGGCGATGGGGAGATTGGTGGGAACCGGTTTCGGCTTGTCCGTGCTTGCGAAACGGCGGATCACTTTGCCTTGCCGGTTCAGAATTGCGAGCGCGACATTTTGCGCATCGGAAGCCAGGTAGTAATCGATGTAGGCGCCCTTGGCTGGATTTTTGGCTTGTGGCTCGTCAGGCGAAAGAGGCGTTCCGGAGAATGCGTCGTTATTAATGCGAATCGTAGTAGCGGGATGGAAAAGGTAAGTAGTCATGGAATCGCGCAGTTCGCGAAGAGGGGAAATGTTATCGAGCACCCAGAACGCGCGGCCGTGGGTGGCGACGATGAGATCGTTGTCATGAATGACGATGTCGCGAATCGACGTGACGGGCAAATTCAACTGCAGCGGTTGCCAGTAGTCACCGTCGTCGAAAGAAACGTAAACGCCAAATTCAGTTCCGGCGTAAAGCAAGCCTTGCCGTTTGGGGTCTTCGCGGATGCAGTTTAGAAAGGCGGGGTCGGAAATGCCGTCAGCGATGAGCTTCCAGGTTTTGCCGAAATCGCGGGTTCGGTAAGTGTACGGCTGACGGTCATCTAAACGGTGCCGATCCACGGCGGCGTAAGCCTCGCCAAGATTGAAGTGCGAAGGTTCGAGATGAGTGATTTTGCTCCATGCGCCAATGTCGGGCGGGGTGACGTTTTGCCAGTGCTTCCCCGCATCGCGGGTGAGATGAATCAGGCCCGTATCGGTTCCTGCCCAGATGAGGTTGGGGCTGAGTGCAGACAGGCCGAGCGAATAGATTGTGCCGTAGCCTTGCTGTTTGGCATTTTCAACTGTGATGGATTCAACTTTCTGCGAGTGAGCAAGCGCGCCCGTCAGATCGGGGCTGATGGTTTGCCAGTGGAGCCCGCCATCGAGCGTTTTCATCACGTATTGCGTTCCGAAATAGAGCGCGCCACGCTCGCTGGGTGAAAAAAGCAGAACCGGGGTCCAGGATGCGCGGTATTTGCGCTCGGCAACTGAACTGGCAAACGAGCCGACGGGCGATGGGGCAATGTTGTGACTTTGGCCGGTGCGGCGATCAAAGCGGTCGATAGCGCCATAGCTGCCGCTTGCATAAGCGATGTTGGGATCGCGCGGATCGATTGCGACCCAGCCGCTTTCGCTTTGGCCGAAGCTGAAGCGATCGCGCGCATCGAGTTGACCGAAATCGGAGCGAAAGGCGGTGCCGGCGGTGCTGGAGTCTTGTTGTGCGCCGTAGACGCGATAGGGAAACTGATTATCGGTAATGACGTGATAGAACTGCGCGGTGGGTTGGTTGTACCAGGTACTCCAAGTGACGCCGCCGTTCAAGGTGATGGTGGTGCCTTGATCGCTGGCGAGGCCCATGCGTTGGGAATTTGAGGGATCGATCCAGAGCTGATGATAATCGTCGCCGCCGGGGGCGCCGCGAACGATGCTGAGAGTTTTGCCGCCGGCGCTCAGTTTATAGAGCGAGACGTTTGGCACATAGAGGACGTCGGGGTCGTTCGGATCGGCGGTGATGTGGCTGAAATACCAAGCGCGGCCGGTGAGGCGGGGATCGGCGTTCACGCGCGACCAGGTGTTGCCGCCATCATCACTGCGATAGATGCCCGCTTGATTATCGCCGGCTTCGACGCTTGCGTAAACGCGTTTTCCTTGCGTGCCGCGAGCGATCGCGATTCCGATACGGCCGATGTGTGAAATGGGAAATCCCGCGCCCTGAATTTGCTGCCAAGTGCTACCGCCGTCAACCGACCGATAGAGCCCGCTGCCAGGGCCCGCGATGGGCGCGTATGTGCTCCAGGGTGGACGGTGGGTTTCCCACATGGAGGCGAAAATAATGTCCGGAGTATCGGCCGCAAGGGCTAGATCTGCGGCGCCGATTTGCGGACCTTTGTACAAAACCTTTTGCCAGGTGTTGCCGCCATCGGACGAACGAAAAACGCCGCGCTCGTCGTTCGGTCCGTAGGCATGGCCAAGAGCCGCGACGAAAACGGTGTCGGGATTGTGCGGGTCAATGACAATGCGGGAAAGCTGGCGCGTGTCTTTGAGACCGATGTTGCGCCATGTTTTTCCGGCGTCTTCGGATTTGTAGATTCCATCGCCGGATGCGAGATTCGAGCGAATGTCGGATTCACCGGTTGCGGCATAAATGACGCGGGGATTCGATGGAGCGACTTCAATCGCGCCGATGGAAGCAACTTTTTGATCGTCGAAAATCGGTGCCCATACTGAGCCGGCGTCGTCGGTCTTCCAAACGCCGCCATCCACACCGCCGCTGTAAAAGATCGCGCCACTTCCCACCACGCCAGAGATTGCAACAGTGCGGCCGGCGCGAAACGGGCCAAGCAAACGCCATTGCAAGTTCGCGAACAAGTTGGGAGAAATTGTTTGAGACCACAACGGATTGCAGATCAAGAAAAGTGTGAGCAGACGCACGCAATAAGCCATATCGATCAACAATAGCGCACGTTTTGCGCAGAAGCGATCTGATCTCTCTCCCCTAGAATACTAGGGCAGAGCGATCGGGCACGAGGGGCTGGGGGGAACGAGTTCGATAGAATGGATGCGTATGACAAACAGCTTTACCTATGTGCGATTCGATTGCCGGACCTGCGGAGAAACAGTGTACTCCCCGGTCACGACGGATAAGCAGGAGGGTAGCGGTTCCAGAGAAATAGCGTTTGAGCTGTCGTGCTCAAACGGGCATACGGATCAGTATTTCGCTCATGAAGTGAAATTAGTTCCGAATCGCCCCCAAGGGAGCTTGAGAATGCGTCATGCCTTGGTGG
>CAVYUL010000118.1:0-41825 GCA_963771405.1 Bryobacterales bacterium | reverse complement strand
GGGCGATCGGGCGTTGGGCAGGGGGTGTTTGGGGTTAAGTGGAGTTAAATGTGTTATTTAAGGAACAAACTAGGAACATCGTTTAGCGATACCAAGAACCAACAGAGACTCAGCGGTGGCACAATTGATTCAAGTGCTATTGTCATTTTCAGTCTCGAATTTTCGGTCGTTCGACGGTGAGCAAACGTTCTCGTTGGTTGCTGGCAGTGACAACAAGGAGCATTGGGAACACACTGCCGTGATCCCCGATTCTGACGAACGGGCACTGCGGGGCGGCATTCTCTATGGAGCAAATGGCGCGGGCAAATCAAATTTGTTTAAAGCGCTCGCGCTGTTGAAGCGGGTGGCGGGTTCGGCCAACCTAGGCAAGAACACCAGGATACCGAGGGACGCGTTTCGCTTTGGGAGTGACGCTAGCAAGCCCACGGTTCTCGATGCGCAGTTTATTGTCACGGACCGAGTTTACCGGTATGGGGTGAAGCTGGATGATTCGCAGGTGCTGGAGGAGTGGCTGGTTCGTGTTGTGGGAGATCAGGAACAGACTATTTATGAGCGCAAAGTCGGGCCGGCTGGAGATGTGCAGGTTGAGTTAGGCAGCATTGAAGAGGGTAATGACAAGTTCGCGTCACTAGCGAAAGTCGGGGGGTTACGAAATCAATCATTCCTTGGAACCGTCTTTTCGACGCTAGAGATCAAATTAGTTCCGCCGGATTTGTTTCGAGCCTGGTCGTGGTTCGAGTCTTTGCTCGAACTCGTTCCCCCGACACCGTCCCTGCGTGACCTTACCGTGAAGCTGGCCAGAGATCCGGAGTTTCTTAGGTTCGCTGGGCAATTTCTGAGGGATTCTTCGACTGGGGTTGCGCAGTTGTCAGTTATTGAGAACGCGATCACCGAAGAAGAGTACCGCGCCACTATCTCCAAGTCTGGGGATCGAACCGCAGAAATAGAGGTTGGACCTTTCAGTGTGCATGGTCTTCCCAACGGAGAAGTAGTAGCCGTTAAGCGGGGGGCGCATGAGCCCCATTACTTTAAGTTACAAGTGCAGGGCTCTCACGCGACCGACGCCGGCGAAGCGGTCACGCTAGATCTGAAGGAAGAGTCGGATGGTACGCGGCGGCTGCTTGAGCTCATTCCAGTGCTGCACACACTCAAGGATAAAAGCAGGGTCTTTTTCATTGATGAAGTAGACCGGAGCCTGCACCCCATTTTGGTCCGGCACTTCCTCGAATATTTCTTGGGTTCGTGCCGGGGCGAATACCGACAGTTAATCATGACGACGCACGAATCGTCATTGCTGGATCTAGATCTTTTGCGCCGCGACGAGATTTGGTTTGCAGAGAAAGATTCACGAGGAGCGACGAGCCTTTACCCTTTGATCGACTTTAAGGAGAGAAGTCGTGTTGAAGTTCGCAAACACTACCTGCAGGGGCGGTTCGGGGCAGTGCCTTTTTTGGGAGGGGCCAAACGGCTCATTGATGAGGAGAGCCTTCCGGCGTGAGTCTGCTGCACCGGGAGCCGCGGCCGCTGGGCCGCCGGTTGCCGCAGCAATTTCGGGACGACCGATTATTTCTGATTGCTTGCGACGACAGATATGCGCCGGTGCAATACTTTGAGTTTTTTCAGATTCCGCGGGTGCGAATCATTGTGGACGCCACACTTGACACCAAGTCTGCGCCACAGCACGTGCTTCAACGTCTCATGGAGCGGCGGAACGAAGAGGCGCTCGAAGATGACGACGAGTGCTGGATGGTGTTGGACACTGATCATAATGCGCAGCCGAATCATATTCGGGGCTTCACAGACACGATAAAGGAGGCAAGATCGCGGGGCATCAGAGTGGCGCTCAGTTATCCTTGTTTCGAGATTTGGCTTCTGTTACATCACGCCACGGAGGATGAGGCAAGTGGATTATCGAGCTGCGGCGATATTCAGGGGCTGATCCGTTCGAAGGTAGGCTCTTACAATAAAACGCGCCTTGACCGCAAGCACTATGAAGGTGGGCCTGCGTCGGATGCGATAGTAAGAGCGGAGCGGTTGGATTTGAGCGTGGCGGGCGGCGAAATTCCTTTATCGCCGACGACGCGAGTCTACAAGCTCATGAGAGCAATTCTTAGCAAAGGGCTGCCTTCGGAGGTTCCGGCTGAACTGCGAGGATAGAAGCAACCTACAGTCATTTTTTGCGATCAGACAGCGGCCTTAGGGTTCCGCTCGCGTCGGGGAGCAAAACGGTGATGCAGACGATTGGGTCGTTTGGAATCTGCAAATCGGTTTGGCCGGGTAGATCATCGTTAAGCGCGTCGATGGCATCTTCGTAGATGGCTAGTGGGGGTACTGATGACTCTAACAAGCCAGCATGCGCCACCGGCAGGAGTTGGCCGTTGATCCGGGTGTGAAAGTTTTCGGGTATTGGGAACGATCTGGCGATCAGATAATCAGTTTGGGCAAAAGTGGCCAGCAGGCTCAACTTTTCTTCTTCCGATCCAAAAGCCAGGTATGCACGGGCGCGGAGTGAGTAGATTATGTTCTGGCTGTCTTGCACAGACCAAAGGTTCAAGATGATTTCGGGTGAATCTTGGGCACGTTGCTCTGGTGGCCTTAGCGAACGATGCATGGTGTTCTGGAGCTACGCCCCTTTCCGCAACGCGCTGAGGACGGTGCGGAAGCTGTTTAGGCCGGCTTCTAGGTTTTCGATGATTTCTTCGGCGAGCACGTCGGGTTCGGGGAGGTTATCGAGGTCGGTGAGGCTTTTGTCTTTGAGCCAGAAGACGTCGAGGCTGGTTTTGTCGCGGGCGGTCAGTTCGGCGTAGGTGTATTTGCGCCAGCGGCCTTCGGGGCTTTTGTCGGCATCCCATGTGGGTTTGCGTTTGTGGCGATTGGCGGGGTTGTAGCACTCGACGAACTCGGCAAGGTCTGCGAAGCGGAGGGGCTTCTTTTTTAAAGTGTGGTGGATGTTCGTGCGGTAGTCGTAAAACCAGACTTCTTTTGTCCACGGGTTTTTGCTGGCTTCATGGTTATCGAAGAAGATGACGTTGGCTTTGACGCCTTGCGCGTAGAAGACGCCGGTGGGCAGGCGGAGGATGGTGTGAAGGTCGGTAGTCTTGAGCAGGTTTTGACGGACGGTTTCGCCGGCTCCGCCTTCAAAGAGCACGTTATCGGGGACGACGACGGCGGCGCGGCCGGTGGTTTTCAGCATGCTGCGGATGTGCTGAACGAAGTTGAGCTGTTTGTTGGAGGTGGTGGCCCAGAAGTCTTGGCGGTTGTAGGTGAGGTCGTCGGTTTCTTCTTCGCCTTCCTCATTGGTGAAGCTCATGGAGCTTTTTTTGCCGAAAGGCGGATTGGCTAGAACGTAGTCGAAGGTGGTGGGGCTGGGGGCGACGAGAGCGTCGGTGGAAGAGATCATGGCCTGCCCGTCGATTTCGCCGATGTTGTGGAGAAACATGTTCATGAGGCACAGGCGGCGGGTGGCGGCGACGATTTCGTTGCCGTGGAAGGTTTTGTGCTTCAGGAAAGCTTTTTGCGCTTTGTCGAGTTGATAGTTGGCGGGTTTGCTGAGGAAGTCGTAGGAGGCGAGGAAGAAGCCGCCGGTGCCGCAGGCGGGGTCGGCGATGGTCTTGCCGGGTTCGGGGCGGACACATTCGACCATGGCGCGGATGAGGGCGCGGGGTGTGAAATATTGACCGGCGCCGGATTTGGTGTCTTCGGCGTTTTTTTCGAGCAGTCCCTCGTAGATATCGCCTTTGACGTCGGCGCCCATGGTGAGCCATTCAACTTCATCGATCATGTCAATGAGGCGGTTGAGTTTGGCAGGGTCCTGTATTTTGTTTTGGGACTTGGTGAAGATTTGGCCGAGTATGTCTTTGCGCTGGCCGAGTTCGCGTAGGAGTTCGATGTAATGGCCTTCGAGCTCCGCGCCCTTCTTTGCTTTCAGAACAGGCCACGTGTATTTGATGGGCAGGTTCAGATCCCGTTTGTATGGCGGTTTGGCATACTCATCGGCCATTTTCAAAAAGATGAGGTAAGTGAGTTGTTCAAGGTAGTCGCCATAGCTGACGCCGTCGTCGCGGAGGGTGTTGCAGAAGCTCCATACTTTGGAGACGATGGGTGCGGTGGTAGCAGTAGTGCTCATGCGGCGGCTCCTTTGCCGCGTTTCTTGGGTTCGGGTGTCGTGGGTTTCTCTTTTTCGGCGCGGATTCGTTCGAGGAGGACCGAAGCGGGTTCGTCGTTGGGGTCTTGGGCAATAAGTTTGCCGGAGAAGGCTTGCTGAAGGATAGCCTGGCGAAGGCCAATTGACCTAGAGATGTCCTCTGTCGTTTCGGTGATAGCTGAGTCGATCACCGAGAGCTGGGCAGATAGCCTTTTTACAACTTCCACTTGCTCCTCGCGCGAACAGAGTGGGACCGGTAAAGTTCTGAGAATCGAGCTGTTTAGCCCTGGTCTTGTCTGCCCCTGTGCATTCTCGAACATTCGGGTCCGGGTTACTGTTCGGGACTGAAGAGCCAGATTAAAAAACTCTGGGAGGAGGAGACGATCCTCCATAGATATCCGATAAACATGCTTCGTGATGATCGCTTTCTCAAGGTTTCTTGGAACCACGCACGATCTTCCGAGCGACGCCATTACGGTAACAAGTAGATCGCCCGGCCTCGCTTGATATTTTTCCAGTTGCTGAAATTTTTCTTCCGAAATTCGGTTTTGGCTGCCCATCGAGAATTCTCCTTCCCGAACGTTGTCTATTCCGATCACCAAGACGCCGGTCATCCGAAACTCTGAGTGCAGAAGATTGCTGCCAAATGGGCCGCTTTGCAAGGAATGTGGTCTCCCAGAGACAAGTTCATCAAGGCTTGACCAGCACCATTCGCTGGGCAGGGCTGGGATATTCGTTCGGTCGAAGGTTAAAGGCTCGGGATACGTTTGTTTCCATCGCTCGTTGTTGATCGCTGCGCTTCCACGTTGGAGTTGTGCTTGTTCCCACTGCTCTTTGCGAGTCTTTAGTAGCCGCTGTCTTAGCGATAGGCCATTTTCGGACTGGGGATTTGTTCCCCGCCAGTTGGCGGTGAGTTTGCCCTCGAAGGCGTGCTTGAGTACGGATTGGCGATATGCCTCGAGTCGTTCGCGAGCGGTAGTGAGGCTTTCGACGGCCTTGTCGAGTTCCGAAAACAGTTCTTCGATTTTGGCGACGATACGTAGTTGTTCTGCCGGGGGCGCGATAGGAAACAGCATTTCCTTTAGTGCAGGGATCTCTATGCTGTGGACGGTGGTGCCATGTTTTGAGCAGTTATTTAGGATATGCCTAGAATGGGCTCGAAGCACCCAAGCCAGATATTCAGAGCATACGGCTGGCCACGGTGTTATCGCTTTTAGATCTTGGTTCACCGTCACTGCGCATTGATTTGTCGCAACCGGGAAAGAATGAGCCAAAATCCCTGATCTTGTCACAAATAGCACCGAACCGGAGGTAATCAGCTTGGCGGCTGAGTTTGCAAGCGCTGATTCGGTGATCTTGTCTTGCGAGGAGTGGACATAATTGCTCTTCATGTCCTTAGGAGAGACCCACGGTATCTCACCGTCCCAGTAATGAGGTTCGGACGATGTTGGCGTTCCGCCGCCGATCCAGTCGCCGACATCGCCCAGCCGCCAGAGCTCCCAGTTGGGCGGAAGTTCGCTGCTCAAGCTGCGAGCGCCCCGTTCAATTCCTCAATCACAACGGCCATATTTTCCCCGAACAATTGATACATCTTTCCAAGTCCGCCTTTTGCGTCAAACGGAGCCATGTCGAAATCGTCGCGATCGACGTGAAAGGATGTTGTGATGTGGTCGCGGATCATATGGAGCCAGTCGAGTTGTTCGCCGGTGAACTTTACACCGGCTCCGCTGTGCCGTTTGAGAATCCAGCTTTGGAAGTTGCGGCGCACGGTATCGTCGTAGGCCGCAAGCTTTGCATCAATACCGCAAGTGCGACGGATGAGGGAAACCAAGGCCGTTAGTTCGTTAACGGGGTTATTTCCTTTATATTCATCTAGCAGCGCATACGCGCGCCAGACGCGTAGGGGTGCGAGTTTGGGCCGGTCTGTTTTTAAGACATCGAGCACAGCCTTTATCATTGCGTAAGTGATCTGCGATCGGCGCGCTGGCTGGCTGTAGAAGATGGTCAGGGCTTCGATTCGGTCGCGGTTTTCTTCGAGATAGGCGGCGAAATCTTTGATTAGTTCTTGGGCATTCTGGGTGGCGTCGCCGTCCCAGCCGATGCTGATGACGTTGTCGAGGTTGTCGTGGTCGATGGTTTGCTCTCGCTCGCGGCGGATGCCATCGATGACGTTGATAAGCGGCATGTTCAGGACGCTGGCGGCGGCTTTGACCAAGTTGTCGCGGGCCTGATCGCGTTGTGCGTCGGTTGGTTCCGATCCATTGGCTGCGGCGGTGGCGGCGACTTCAATGGCATCGGGGTCGATGGCCGAAAGAAGGCGGCTGGCGATTTGGGAAAGGCTCACACCACCAGCGGCCTGCTGAATTCGTTCTTGATCTTTTTGATCCAACTGGCGGTCGAGGCGGGTGAGACGGCCGACGAGTGAACTGACAGTGTCGTCATCGCGGACGCCCATCATGACGCCGGTGGCAAGGTCTTTGAGGGGAACGGTGGGTTTAGTGATGAGGGGCTGGCTGGCGGTTTTGCAGGACTTGGTGACGCCGACGGCGTCAACGATTACGTAGTGTGTTTTGGCGCTGATGGCGGAGGGCGTAACTAGTTTGAGCTTATCGGCGTCGAGGGTGCGGGTGCCGCGACCTTTCATCTGTTCAAAGTAATTGCGACTGCGGACGTCGCGCATGAAGAGGAGGCATTCGAGGGGTTTGACGTCGGTTCCGGTAGCGATCATATCGACGGTAACGGCGATGCGAGGGTTGTAGTTGTTGCGGAATTGCGAAAGGAGGTTTTTGGGATCTTCGGTTGAACCGTAGGTGATTTTCTTGCAGAAATCGTTGCCTTGGTCGAACTCTTCGCGGACGGTTTGGATGATGTCATCGGCGTGGCTGTCGGTCTTGGCGAAGATCAAGGTTTTGGGCACTTCAGTGCGGCCCGGAAAGATGTCGGGCATTGAGTCGCGGAAGGCGCGGATGACGGTGCGGATCTGGTCGGGGTTGACGACGGTGCGGTCGAGTTGGGTGTTGGCGTAGGCTTCGTCCTGGTCTTGTGTTTCCCAGCGTTTTTTGCGGGTGAGGCGTTCGCGCTTTTCAACTTGCTGCTCAGTGCGGAGGGTTGCGCCCTGGCGGGTGATCTCGGTATTAATGATGAAGACTTCGTTGCCGACGTTGACACCATCGGCGACGGCTTTGTCGTGGCCGTATTCGCTGACGACGTTCTTACGGAAGAAACCGTAGGTGCGGTTGTCAGGGGTGGCGGTGAGGCCGATGAGAGAGGCGTCGAAATACTCGACGACTTCGCGCCAGAGGTTGTAGATGGAGCGATGGCATTCGTCGATGATGACGAAGTCGAAGAATTCGGGTGGGATTTTGGGGTTGTAAACGACGTGCAGCGGGTCCTTCGCGGTGAACTTGCGTTCGTTGGGGTTCTCTTGTTCAAGGCTTTCGTCGAGCGGTTCATCTTTGAGGATGGAATACATGCGCTGGATGGTGCTGATGCAGACTTGGCTACTGGGCGCGATGAAGGGACTTTTGAGGCGCTGGACGTTGTAGAGTTCGGTGAATTTGCGGTTGTCGTCGTTGGGGACGTAGGTCATGAACTCTTGTTCGGCTTGTTCGCCGAGGTTGCGGGTATCGACTAAAAAGAGGATGCGTTTGGCGTGGGCGAATTTGAGGAGGCGGTAGACGGCGGTGATGGAGGTAAAGGTTTTGCCGGCGCCGGTGGCCATTTGGACGAGGGCGCGGGGGCGGTCGGCCTTAAAGGAGGTTTCGAGGTTTTGGATGGCGGTGGTTTGGCAGTCGCGGAGGCCGGTGGGGTCGAGATCGGGGAGATCGTGCAGGCGGGCGCGGAGGGATTTGGGTTGGGACAGCCATTCGGCGAGGGTTTCGGGGCGGGCGAAGGAAAAGACTTCGCGGGAGCGGGGTTTGGGGTCGCGGAGATCGGTGAAGCGGGTGAGGGCGCCGGTGGCCTCGTAGACGAAGGGGAGCGGTTTTTTGTTGTCGAACCATTTGAGTTTGGCGGCCGCGTAGCCTTCGGCTTGGGCTTCGACGTTGGTAAGTTTGTGCCCCCAGTCCTCGGGTTTGGCTTCGACGATGCCGATGGGGTGTTGATCGAGGATGAGGACGTAATCGGCGGGGCCGACGTCGGTAGGGTATTCGCGGACGGCGATGGCGGGGCCGGCGTTGAAGTTGAGCTCGGCGCGGGATTGGACAATCCAGCCGGCGGCGGTGAGTTGGGCGTCAATCGCGTTGCGGGCGATTTGCTCGGCGTTTTGGTTGGCGGCGGGAGTGGGGGCAGTCCTGGGGGTTGCCATGGTGAGTGGGCCTTACAGCTATGGAACGGAAAGTATAAGTATGCGATATTTCGCCGACGCTTACAACTTAGGAATTTGCCATGGTGATGCGGGTTGAGAGGAGATCGGTCGGCAGCATTTTGATTTTACGGTCGATTTTGAGTGCGGCGGGTGGTTGGTGCGGTCGTGAATGGTGTGGTGTTTGGGGTGACGAGGCCGGGGACGTGATCGACAGAAGAGGGATGCCGGGATTGAGGGCAAGGTTCGCTGGGCCCAACGGGTCGGTGTTGGCTCGGCGATGAGTGGGTGCTGGTTGCGGCGACTCTAAGACTGTATGTGTCGTTTCGAAGCGTTTGTGTCATCAAATCTAAGTCAAATTCTGTGGGGACAACGTTTCAGCGGCGACCCGCGAACATCGGTTTCTTGAGAAGCTGCTTGAGGCGCGACTGGCAGGCGTGGGGCTTGGCGACCTATAGTAAACTCTGAACAATTATGTTCCGATCTTTCGGAGTCATTCTTTATGCAGTGGGTACGGTTTGCAGCCTATTTGGGGCAGAGCCAGCGAGACGCCTGTATTCGAATCCGGACGGCGGGCAAACGTTTGCCTTGCAAGGGAACATTCGCCCGGTCATCGCTAAGCCAGGGGTGAGGGATGAAGGCGAGGTTGCGGCTTCGCAGCGGATGCCGCGTTTGTCGCTGCATTTTTCCTTGACGGCGGCGCAACAAGCGGATCTGGAGCAATTCCTAAAAGCGGTTCAAGACCGGCGGTCGCGGCAATATCACAAGTTTCTGACTCCTGAGCAGTTTGGGGATCGGTTTGGCCTGAACTTGGCGGAGCTGGCGCGCATTGCCGAGTGGTTGGAGGCGAATGGCTTTTCCCATGTCGAAATTGCGCGTGGCCGGACATCGATCGGGTTCAACGGTACCGCGGGGCAGGTGGAGAATACGTTTCACACAGCTATCCATAAGTATGTGGTCAACGGCGAGACGCATTTCGCGAATGCCACTAATCCCGAATTGCCAAAAGCTCTTGAAGGGTTCGCCTTGAGTCTGAGTGGTTTACACAACTTCCATTTAAAGCCAAGCATCCGGGCAACGCCGCGTTTTACATCGCCGAGTGGATCTAATTTTCTGGCTCCTGACGATTGGGCGACGATTTACGACGTGAAGGCACTCTACGGCGCTGGTTGGGACGGGAGCCCGTTGAATAGCGGCTCGACGACGTGCGGCGGGAGCGCGTGTTCGATTGCTGTGGTCGGCCAGAGCGATGTGCAAGCGAGTGATTTGGCGGCGTTCCGCAGCGCTGCTCATTTGCCGGCGAAGGCGGTGACCGTGCTGATACCGCCGTTTGCCATCGACCCGGGGTTTCAATCGGGCGATGAAGGCGAGTCGGACTTGGACCTGGAATGGTCGAACGCGATTGCGCCGAATGCCAGTGTGGTTTTCGTGACAACGGATTTTACGGTGGACAGCGGGGTGGTCGATTCGATTTTTTACGGGATTGATAACGACATAGCGCCGATTATGACGATCTCTTATGGGGTGTGCGAGGCCGACTGGCCGAGTTCAGACCTGGCCGCGCAAACCCTTCTCTACCAACAGGCGAATGCGCAGGGGATGACAGTAGTGGCAGCGTCTGGCGATCTGGGCGCGGCCGACTGCGATAATTACATTCCCGCGACGGGTGGGCCCGATTACCCGGCGACGCTGGGGCTCGCGGTCAACTTTCCCGCGTCCTCCGCCAATGTAACGGGTGTGGGAGGAACGACGCTCGAGGAGGCAGGACCGCCGTATTGGAGTACGACCAACAATGTTAGTAACGGCTCCGCGCTGAGCTACATTCCCGAAGACGCATGGAATGATTCGGTCAATTACGGCGCGCTCTCGGCTAGCGGTGGAGGGGCGAGCAGTTTGTTTGCAAAGCCGGGTTGGCAAGCGGGCCCCGGGGTTCCGGCGGATGGCGCGAGAGACGTTCCGGATATCGCGCTGGCGGCGTCGCCTTACAGCATTCCTTACTTGGTTTGCGGACATAGTTTCTGTGTGAATGGATTCGTAAGCGCGAACTCGTCGATTGAGCTGGCCGGGGGAACATCGGCCGGCGCGCCGACCTTTGCAGGCGTGCTGGCGCTGCTGCTGCAGAAGCAGGGGACGCCGCTGGGCAACATTAATCCGAACCTGTATGTGCTGGCGCAGGCGGCTCCGGACGCATTTCATGACATTACCTTTGGGAGTAACGTTGTCGCCTGTGTGATCGGAACGCCTGATTGCAACGACGCAGGCTCCCTTGGGTATTCTGCCGGAGTTGGCTATGACCAAGCCACGGGCTTGGGTTCGATTGATGCGTTCAACTTAGTGGAAGAGTGGTCGGCTGACATACAGATGACTGCGAGTCCGATCGCAGTGACGGTCAGTGCGGGTGCATCGGCGACAGCTAGTGTGACGGTCGCGCCGCTGCAAGGATTTTCAGGAGACATTTCGTTTGGGTGCACTGTTGGAAGTGGGCTGGCTAATGTAAGTTGTTCGGTGCCGTCGAGCACCGTTAACACATCGGGCACGACGATGGTGACGATTAGCGCGGGCAGCACGGCGGGTGTGGGCCGTTGGCGGCGGCAAATTTGGCCGCCGTTGGGGTTGGGCGCGGTCATCATGTTGTGGGCGATGATCTTCACCAAACGAAGGCAGCGAACCCTTTATGCCTGGGGCGCGATAGGCGTTGCTGCACTCACGCTGGCGGTGGTGAGCTGCGGCGGAGGAAGCGGCAGCGGAGCGTCCGGACCGGTAGGTGTGTATGAGACGGGAAATATCATCGTTACGGCAACAAGCGGACAGATCCGCAATCAGGTGCTCATTGCGGTGACGGTGCCCGCCACGTAAGCGACTCGCGATCGTCAACGTGAATCGGAGGGTCGTGATAGGCTTTGCTCTTACTATGCGGCGACCATTTTATTTAGTGTTGTTCTTCTTGCTTGCGGGGACGGGTTTGGCGCAGACGCCGCAAGTGGATCCGAAAACTTTTGCGGTGATGGCATGGGGCGATTCGCCGAGCGACGAAGGGCAACTGCGTGGGATGCGGGAGGCGGGACTCAACATTTCGGGGTTTTGCCGGGCGGCGGATTTGGAGAAGGTGCGGGCGGCGGGGTTGACGTGCTTTGTGCAATCGCCGGAGTTGGAGCAGATTGACTGGTGGAAAGCTCCGGCGGACGGCGATTTGCGCGCCGTGGTGGCGAAGTTAAAAACGGAGATCGGCGGCAATCCGGCGGCGCTCGGGGTGTTTTTGCGAGACGAGCCGAATGCGCCGATGATGGCGGGGCTGGGACGGGCATCGGCGATGCTGCATGAGAGCATGCCGGAGTTGTGGCCCTATGTGAACCTTTTTCCGTATCGAGTAAGTGCGGAGCGGCTAGGGACGAGCGATTACGGCCCCTATGTTCGGATGCTGGTGGGGACGGTGCATCAGCCGTTTTTGAGTTACGACAACTATTCGCTGGTGGGCGGCGAAATGTTGGACTACTTCTACACCAATCTGGATATTGTGCGGCGGTTGAGTTTGGAGACGAAGACGCCGTTTTGGAATTGCATCTTGGCGAATGCGCATTTTAATTACATGGAGCCGTCGGATGCGACGTTTCACTTACAGGTTTATGCGAGCTTGGCGTATGGGGCGCGGGGGATTCAATACTTCACTTATTTTTCGCCGAAGTTAGGAAATTTTCGGATGGCGGCGATTGATCAGTTTGGGAATCGGACGGCGACGTGGGATATGTTGCGGCGGATTAATAATGAGATCCGGATGTTGACGCCGACGATGGTGCGGCTGAAGAGCACGGGGGTTTATCACTATCCGGCGGTTCCGGAACAGGGGCAACCGCTGGCGGCGAGTAAGTTAGTAGAGAGTGTGGAAATGACGCAGCGGCTGGTGCGGTCGCCGGCGGGTGGGCGGTTTTTGATTGGTGAGTTTGAGGATGAGCAGGGGCGACCGTATTTTCTGCTGGTGAATAAGGATTTGAACAATTCGTTCCAAGTGAAGATCCGGCTGAGGAAGCCGGGGAAACTGTGGGAGGTTTCGGCGTACAGCGGCAAAGAGGAAGAGTTTGGGGGCGAGATGGAGTGGATTGCGCCAGGCGGGGGAAAGCTGTTTCGGGTTGGGCCGGAATAGAGCTCCTAGAAGAGACTCGTGATGCTCTTAATCACGCTGCCGGCACCGTGAGCCAAGTCCTTTAGGCCGTGGGCGGCGGTTTTGGCCACGTCGTCCACAGCGTGAGCAGCGGGCTTGACAACCTCTTTTTCGGCGGTTTTGACTGCGTTTTCCGCCAATCGAACGGGAGTCTTGCCGACTGCGTCTTCCACGCCGTGAGCCACCGCTTTGAGCCCCTTGTCCGCATCGCTCGCGACGATTTTGGCTCCGGTGTCTGCATCGCGAACCACGGTCCTGGCTGCATTGTCGACGTCGCGATGCGCGGTGTCGGCTGCAGTGTCCGCAGCGCGACGAACTGTATCGGCTGTGTTGTCGGCGTCGCGGCGCACTGTGTCCGCGGTTTTATCTGCATCGCGATGCACTGTCTTGGCCGTGTTGTCGACGTCGCGGCGGACCGTCTTGGCTGCGTCGTCTAGGCCGTGAGCGGTGGCCTTCGCTGCGTCTTCTGCACCGCGGACGGCGGCCCTGCCGGCGCTGTCCTCTGCGTTTGAAACGTCGTGATTCAGCTGGCTGAAATTGACCGATAGAGAAAGGTTGTCACCAACGCCAGCGCCGAGATAGCCTTGAACCCCGCCATCGAGCGTAAGCTTGCCGTCGTGGAAACCGATCTCCCCTTGGGCCTGGGCACCTGCGCCCGCGCCCGCGTCGGCCGTTTCGGTAACGCTAAATGCACTTGTGCCTAGTGTTACCGATCCTTCTCCCTTCGCCCCAATAAAACCACCGACACTCCCGTCAGCGCCCAAGTTACCCTTGAGCGGATTAAAAGTGAGATTCCCATCCCCGCCTACACCGGCTCCAAGCTGTGCGTCTCCTTGGTAACCCACGCTATTGCCCTCGGGCAGATTTAGTGTTCCATCTTGCCCGACGTTGTAACGGTAGGCACCCGCATTTGCGTATGCGTGAACACCTTGCGTGTCTGCGTAGGCGGCGGCGTTGGCGATGTACGGAGTGGAGGGAGAAAGCGAACCTGACCAAGTCTTCGACCAGCCGAGCGATCCCGACGGAGTGCCACCTGCCGGTGAAGTATCACCAATCAAGCCCGACAATACCTGTGACGGGCTTAACCGATCTGGTTGTTGCTGGGCGGCTGGCTGTTGAGTTTGGCCGGCCGTGTCATAAGCGGGCTGCTGCGCGAAACTCGAATTTGTGGCTCTAATTACCGGCATGTTTTCGGTCCTCTTCCGGGAGTGTCAACGAGTTATCGGAATTGGACGCGAAATGTTTCTTCTCGCCGGATTTTTTTTGTGCCGGGGCGCTATTGCACGACGGCGGGCTGTGGTTTTTGATGCAGGGCGATGAGGCGGGCGTCGGAGGCGGCTTCGACGGCTTGGCGGGCGGGGTCGAGCATTTCTTTGTAGTGCTTTTGGCTGTAGGCTCGTTCGGCGATGCTCAAGTAGTTGGTGGCTTTGGCAAGGGTAGGGGCGGCGGCTTGGGCGGCGCCATCGGCTTTGGCGATTTGGATGGCGTTGCGGGCTTGGTAAAGCGTGGTGATGGCTTCGTATTGCTCCATGGAAACGCTGGGCTGATTCTGCATTTTGGCTGAGGCGAGTTCGGAGGCGCGGATGTTCATGGTGTATTGGCCGCGCGGCATCAACTCGGCTTTCGCTTGCACTTGCTCAATGCGGCCGATGGTATCGGGGCGGACGGCGCTTTCCATGGCGATGACGTCGCTTGGATAAGGGACGGAGAAATAGGGCTCGGCGGTGATGAGTAGAGCGAAAGTCGAGTAGGGCGAGGTGATGTGCATAGAAGCTTTGCCGGAGCCGCTGGTGACGACTTCGCCTAAATTGACGGACTTGCCGTCGGGCGTGACGGCCCAGAGAACGTAAGTCAGAAATTCGGGGCCGAAGACGGAGGGCGGGTCGAGGCGTTTAACGTTGAGATCGACTTTGGTGTAGCCGTTTTTAACTTCGACAAACGCGTCGCCTTGGGCGTTGCGCATGAGGACGGTGCCTTTGAGGTCAATTTCGGTGGGGCCGGCGTGGGGCTTGAAGTTGACGGCTTGGAGAGCACGCTGAACGACGGTCACTTTATAGATAGGCACGCTGTCGCCGTGCGATGGCGGAGGCTGCGGCTGGGATTGTTGCGAGTAGGCGGAGATGGCCACAGTGATCAGCGTTGTGGTGATGGCTTTGGTCACATACATGGGATTGGCGGGAGCGAAGAATAGTTTCGATTAAGGTTAGCCAGTTGGGCGGAGCATTTGGCCCGGGCAAAAAAGTTCTTTATTGATAATAGCTTGGAGTTATTGCTGATTTGAAAAAGATTCGGTGCGCCAAGTCATGCGGAAACCTCGGGGTAGGGTTGGGGCCGGGGCTTGCAGGTAGAGAAACGCTACGCCGGGGATGGGGCTTCCCGGCTCCTTTGGGCTTTGCAGGGTGGCGAAAAAGGAAGCGGCGTGGCCCGGCCAAGTGAGTTGATCGAATTCAAGGCCGACGACGAAGTTGTCCGGAGGATCGTCTACGGGGCCGAGGCGGCGGACGCGTCCGGTGAGGATTGCGCCTTGCGGGATGGATTCGCCGGAATGTGTTTTGACGGGGCTCTCAAGAACGGCGGTGATGCTATCGCCGATGTTGACTTTGCCTGCTTCGAGAGGGGTCTGGAGCGTGAAAGTTAAGTTGAGGCCGCGTGGGAGAACTTCGCGCCGGGCTTCATAGCGATTGACTAGGGTAGTGAGTTGATCGGTATCGCCGGCGATTAACGCCGAGACGGCTTCGAAGGGGCGGCAATGCGAGAAGTAGACGGATTGCTCGGCGATCATTTTGTTGGATTGGACGGCGGTAAGGACGGCGGATTCGGGAAGAAGCAGGCTTGCGCCGTTAGCGGTGAGGGTTTGGTAGCGGATATCAATGGCGATGGATTTAAGGGGAATCTTGTGGGGATGTTTTGGGCTTCGACGCGGAGGCGGAGGAGAGTGAGATTGTCGGGCTCGACCCAAAATTCGCCTTGTTCGTCGACAGCACCCGTGGCGCCTAACCAATTGACTTGCCAGATGGGAGTGAGGCTGGGAATTGTGTAGCTGAAATGAACAGCTTTTTTGCCTTCGACTTTGTCTTCGCCCGCTGGTTTGATGATCGCGACGTTGCTGATGAAGAGATTGTTGGCGAAAGAGCGGAATACGCCGGTGGCCAGCATGCCGTGGCCGACCAGATCGGGGAGATCTTTGGAGGAGAAGACGGGAGCGCCCGGCCAGGAGTAAACTTCCGATTGGTTGCCGATGCCGACGTCGAGCTGAATGACGTCCTGCTTGTGGGGCTTGTGGTTTGGGCGGGTAGGTTCGTTGCGGGAAATAGTTTCGAGGCAGGTGTATTGGGAGAGATGGGTGAAGAACTGGCGATTGACTTCGATAGTGCGGTCGATTGAAACACCGGCAGGAGGAGGTAGAAGGAGGACAAAGGCGAGGATGGACAGAATGGGCACGCGCGGTTCAGGAACTGGTCATTATATTAGCGAGAACGACGGAGGTTTCGACTTGGCGATCGGGGATGGTCCAGTATTTTTTGAGCAGGCGATTCTTTTCCTCAACGGTGACCAAACGAAAGCCGTGTTTTTCGTAGAAGCGGATGGCCCAGGAGGCGGCGGCCCAAGTGCCAATCAGGATGGGGCGTTGGGTGAGGGTGCGAAGGTGATCGAGCAGTTTGGCGCCGATGCCCCGTTTCTGAGCGCCGGTGAGTACGTAGGCGTGGCGAATGAGTGTCACGTCTTCGACTGGCTGAATGCCCATGACGCCGGTGAGTGCGCCGGATTGCTGGTCTTCGTAACCCCAGAACTCGATGCCATCGGCGATTTCGTGTGCAAGGTGTTGGCGGGACATATAGGGGTCATCCCAACGGTCGGGCGGAATGATGCCTTTGTAGGCTTGAGCGCCGTCGTTAATGATGGTGAGGATGGTTTCGAAATCGGCAGGCCGGCAAGGGCGGATCATTATTGATCGAAGCGTTTGAAAATGAGGCAGCCGTTGGTGCCGCCGAAGCCGAAACTATTGGAGAGAGCGTATTCGATGTCCATCGGGCGGGGTTTGTTAGGGATGTAATCGAGGTCGCATTCGGGATCAGGGAACTCGTAGTTGGTGGTGGGAGGGGCGATGCGATCGCGAATGGCGAGCACGGCGATACCGGCTTCGAAGCCGCCGGCGCCGCCGAGCAGGTGGCCCGTCATGGATTTAGTGGAACTGACGGCGACCTTTTTGGCGTGGTCGCCGAAAGCGGTTTTGATGGCAATGGTTTCAGCTTTATCGCCGAGGCCGGTTGAAGTACCGTGGGCGTTGATGTATTGAATTTGCGAAGGAGCAATGCCTGCGTCTTTCATGGCATTACGCATGACGCGATAGCCGCCGTTACCGTCTTCGGGGGGAGCGGTAATGTGATGGGCATCGGAACTCATGCCGTAGCCCACAATTTCGGCGAGAATCGGCACGCCGCGTTTGCGGGCCCGCTCCAACTCTTCGAGAATCAAGATGCCGGAACCTTCGCCAATGACGAAGCCATCGCGTTCCTTGTCCCAAGGGCGAGAGGCGTGGGTAGGATCGTCATTTCGGGTGGAAAGCGCGCGCATGGCCGCAAAGCCGCCGACGCCCATCGGCGTGATGCAAGCTTCACTGCCGCCGCAAATCATAACATCGGCATAGCCATGCTGGATCAAGCGAAAGGAATCGCCAATGGAGTGGGCACTGGTGGTGCAGGCGGTTGCGGTAGCCGAATTGGGGCCTTTGGCGTTGTACTTGATAGACACGTAGCCGCTAGCCAAGTTGACGATGACGGAGGGAATGAAAAAAGGCGACATGCGACTGGGACCGCGTTCGAGCAGAATTTTGTGCTCGCGCTCAATGACTTCGAATGCGCCGATACCACTGCCAATATAGACACCGACATTTTCCGAGTCGGCTTCGGACGCGGTTAGTTGGGCCGATTTAACGGCAAACTCGCTAGCTGCAATTGCGAACTGAATGAAGCGGCCCATCTTCTTCAGTTCTTTTTTTTCGACGTAGGCGAGGGGATCGAAATTCTTGACTTCGCCAGCGATGGTTGTCGTGAAGCCAGCGGTATCGAACTGCGTGATGGGGCCAATGCCACTATCGCCACGCTGCAAGGCGGACCAACACTCTTCCGTACCGGTACCTACGGATGAGAGCAGGCCCACGCCTGTAACAACTACTCTTCTTTGCGCCATTCGAAAGGCTAAGGCTAAGGCGAGAGCCTACTTCTTTTTCGACTCGATGTAGTCGATGGCGTCCTTCACGGTTTTGATTTTTTCGGCATCCTCGTCGGGGATATCGAGACCGAAGGCTTCTTCAAACGCCATGACGAGCTCGACGATATCGAGCGAATCTGCGCCCAAATCGTCAACGAAGGATGCGCTGGGCTCAACCTGGTTTTCGTCCACGCCCAGTTGTTCAACAATAATCTGCTTAACTTTATCTGCTACGGCCATTCAAATATTCGTCTCCTGTGATCATCCACGGATCTCGCCGCGCGGGGGCGATGCGGAACCCAACTCTCTAAGCTACCGCATCGGTTAAAAAAACTTCGGCTGCCAGCGGCAAATGTCTTCGGCGCAAGACGCGCTCTACCAGATTCTAGCGGATTCGATTAACGGGTTTTGGGGGTTGGCAGTCACTAGAATGAAAGATTGTCGAGTTCACGAGTGGTTTATCTGCACGGGTTCGCATCGAGCCCACAATCCCGCAAGGCGCAATTTTTCGCGAAAAAGCTCACAGATGCGGGCTTTTCAGTGGAAACGCCAGACTTGGCGGCCGGGGATTTTGAGCACTTGACGATTAGCGCGCAACTCAAAATTGTTGAGCGCTTGCTCGCGGCGGGACCGGCGATCATGGTTGGATCGAGCATGGGCGGATATCTGACTGCTCTAGCGGCAGAGCGGTGGGCAGATCGGGTGGAGCGGGTGATTCTGCTGGCGCCGGCTTTTGGCTTCCATTCGCTTTGGGCGAAAGAATTGGGCCGGGAAAAACTTGAGAGCTGGAGAGAAAACGGAACGATTTCGGTCTTTCATTATGGAGAAGACAGGGAGGTTCCGTTAGCCTTCGATCTGATGGAGGATGCGGCCCGGTTTGAAGCATTTCCAGAGATTCGCCAGCCGGGGTTGTTATTTCATGGGGTGGGCGATCCGCTAGTGCCGGTGGAGCAATCGCGGCGGTATGCGGAAAGCCATCCGAACATTCGAATAATGGAATTCAAATCCGGGCACGAGCTAACGGACGTATTAGAGGAAATATGGGCGGCCACTAAAGAGTTTCTGTTAGGGACCGGCTGAAGAAATTTTACAAAAAGGTAGGGATACCAAAGGATTGAAAGGAGATGCTGTCCTCCTTTTGACGCGGCAATTGGGTTAGACTAGACTTATCGGTGATGAACACAGCCGCAATATTTCTTTGCAACTGTGATTTTCGGTATCGCGTCCTACCAATGAACGAAGTGTATCCTCGAAAGATTGCAAGAGCGGGGTGTGTCTTTGAGCAGCGGCATGGTAGAAGATAAGGAACTGGCAAACAGAACTATGGAGCCAAGATCGGTTCAACCGGAGTCACAGGAGATCGGCAATCTGCTCGTCGCTAGTACCATCGAACTGCCTTGGTACAAATCGGTGTTCAAGAACATCGGAGAGTTGCTGAATCCCCCCAAACTGCCACCGCTGGAAGTGACTTCCAGACCGGTGGAAGGTTCGGAGTTGGGGAGTTTTAGCGAACTCGAACAGCCTTGGTTCAAGACCCTCATCGCCAATCTCAAGGACACGATCAACCCGCCGAAACTTCCGCCGCTGGAAGTGACATCGAAGTCGGTAGAAGTGCCGGAAATTTGGGGCGCTTACGGCGGTACAAGAGGGCGCTCGGGCGTGATGTCGGTTTTGATTCACGGGGGCATAATCGGGTTGATGCTGGTGGTTTGGCAGTCGCCGGCGGTGCAGAAGAAAGTTAAGCAAGTCACCGATATTTATTTTCCGATCCAGGATTACAAGCCGAAGATGCCCAAGGCGGCAGATAAAGCAGGCGGCGGCGGCGGACAGCACGATTTGAAACCGGCGAGCCACGGTGAGGCCCCGAAGTTTGCCAGGAAACAGTTCGTGGCTCCGACGCAGGCGATACCGCAACCGAAACTGCCGATGGTGCCGACGATTACGGCCGATGCGCCGAAAATCGAAGCAGATCAATATGGCGACCCGCTGAGCAAATTGAACGAAGGCAGCTTGGGTAACGGCACGGGAACCGGCATTGGCGGCGGTAACGGTAATGGATATGGCAAGGGCGATGGCGGCGGAATGGGCGGCGGCGCTTATCGAATTGGCGGCGACGTTTCCGCACCAACATTGATTTCGAAGACCGAGCCCGAATATTCGGAAGAAGCGCGCAAGGCGAAATACTCCGGCAGCGTGCTGCTTTCGATTGTGGTGGATGTGAACGGATTACCAAGGGATATTAAGGTAATTCGACCCCTGGGTCTGGGACTCGATGAGAAAGCGATTGAAGCTGTAGCCAAATGGCGCTTCCGTCCAGGCATGAAGGGCGGAAGAGCTGTTCCGGTTCAGGCGCAGGTGGAAGTCAGCTTTAGATTGCTGTAAGACGCGGCCGATGGCCAGCTACCCCTCGCTTGCACTTGGAGTTGTGTTTCTCTGATTAGCGTTTCGCGCGGCATTCCGAGCACGGGCAGATTTTGCGCAAATGGTCGTAAGAATAAATGCCCGTACTGTGGCCATCGTTCCAGTGAATGCGGATGGCGTATTGGCCAACCTCTTCCACTGAATTCATACGCAAGGCCGGTTTGTACATCGGGAAGAGTTCCTGCTTCTGATAGTTTGACTTTTCCGGGGGAGTACCGTGCGCTCCGGTGCAGGTGGCACACGGGCACTCGTCGCGCAGGAGGGCGAGTGTGTAATCGCTGTGATGGTTATCGCGCCAATCTATTTTGATGCCAGTGGATTTAGAGATGGCGACGTGTTCGGGATCAACCTGAGCTTCAATCTGCATTTTGGTTAAGAAGCACTCTGCATTCTTTCGATGTCGCGAACGCCGGGAATGCGGCGGAAAGAATTGATGACGCGCTCGAGTTGTTTTTTGTCGCGAACTTCCATGGTGATTTCAATAATGGCGCTGTGATCGGTGCGCGATTCGTCGCCGCGGGCTTCGAGGGTCCGGATGTTGCTCGATTCGGCGCTCAGAATCGACGTGAGTTGATGGAGGATGCCGGGGCGGTCGTCGGTATAGATCATGATACGGACGGGTAGAGGGTCATTGACGCTGCGGGCCCATTCGACGGCGATCTTGCGTTCGGCTTCGTACATCAATTTCTGCACGTTGGAGCATTGAACGGAGTGGACCGCGATGCCTTTGCCGCGGGTAATGTAGCCGACGATCGGCTCGCCGCGCACCGGATTACAGCATTTGGCGCGGTAGACAAGAACATCGTCGGCGCCCTTGACTTGAATAACAAGATCTTTATCGCCCAGCGGCGAGCCGGGCGCCGAAGGAGGCGCGCCGGGTTTGGCCGGCGGCGCAGGGATAGGCGCTTCGTCGGCTATGGACGACTGGCGCACTTCATCAGGAGCAACTTTTTGTAAAACCTGGCGGGCGGAAAAGCGGCCGAAGCCGAGGGCGGCATAGAGATCTTCGGTTTTGCTTACACCGTATTCGGAAGCGACAGATTGAAGATCATGATCTGAGATGCGCCCAAGACTGATGCCGAAGCGGCGGGCTTCTTTTTCGAGCGATTTCTGGCCGATTTCGACGGCTTTGGCGCGCTCGACGGCATTGATGACGTGGCGAATTTTATTGCGCGCTTTGGAAGTTTTGACGACAGCCAGCCAATCGCGGCTGGGCTGATGCCCTGTTTGGGTAAGGATTTCGACGACGTCGCCATTGCGCAAAGCAGTTTTGAGCGGCTTCATGACACCGTTCACCCGAGCGCCAACGCAGGTGGTGCCGACATCGCTGTGAATGGCATAGGCGAAATCGATGGGAGTAGCTTCGCGCGGAAGGACGATGACGCGGCCGCGGGGCGTGAAGGTGTAGACTTCTTCGGAGTAGAGATCCACTTTGAGAGTGGAAAGGAAATCGTCCGAATCCTTCATGTCATGCTGCCACTCAACCAACTGGCGAAGCCAGGCGATGCGCTGATCGTCTTGCTCGGGGCCTTTACTCCCTTCTTTATATTTCCAGTGGGCAGCGATGCCATCTTCGGCGATTTTGTGCATTTCCTCAGTACGAATTTGGACTTCGAAGGTCATGCCGCCGGGGCCGATTACCGAGGTATGCAGCGATTGGTAAAGGTTGGGCCGGGGCATGGCGATGAAATCTTTGATACGGCCGGGGATGGGATGCCATTCGTTATGAATGACACCTAACGCCGCGTAGCAATTCTTGACTGAATCGGTGATGATGCGGATGGCGAGGATGTCGTAAACCTGATCGAGGGTAATGCGCTGACGCTTCAGCTTCAGGTGGACCGAATAGGCACGTTTGACTCGGCCTTGCACGCGCGCGGGAATATCTTCGCGTTGAAGTTTCTGTTCGACATCGGCTTGCAACTCATGGAGGTAGGCTTCGTGCTGATGGCGCTTGGTATCGATTTCGCGCATCAGGTCGGCGGCGGCGTCGGGGTGGAGGGATTGGAAGGAAAGGTCTTCGAGTTCGCCGCGGATTTTACCCATCCCGAGGCGGTGGGCGATAGGGCAATAGATTTCGAGCGTTTCCTGGGCGATGGCTTCGCGCCTTTCGGGCGGCATGGCGCCAATGGTCCGCATGTTGTGAAGGCGGTCGGCCAGTTTGACGATGATGACGCGAATGTCGCTGGTCATGGCGAGCAGCATCTTGCGCAGACTCTCGGCTTGGCGATCTTCCCGGTTGGCAAAGCTGATTTTGCTTAGTTTGGTGACGCCATCAACACAGCGGGCAACGTCTTCGCCGAATTTTTCGCGAATCTCTTCGAGTTTGACGGGCGTGTCTTCAACCACGTCGTGCAAGAGACCGGTTTCGATGCTGACCAGATCCATTTGCATGTCCGCAAGAATGTGGGCAACGGCGAGCGGGTGAGTAATGTAAGGCTCGCCGGATTTGCGTTTTTGCGCGCGGTGCTGTTGGGCCGAAAAGCGGTAGGCGCGATCGAGAGACGCCAGATCGTCTTGCGGGCGCAGGGCACGAACCTTCTCTTCAAGGCTGCGGTAGAGTTCCTCGACTTGGGGCGGCTCCAGGAGGGTTGTGGACATGGGCGCTACTACTAGTGTAGTGGGCGGGGCGCGAGAGTAGCGAGAATCCGCGCAAGACAGGGAGTGAATGCCAACTGCACCGAAGGGCTAGGGTTCCTAAAGACTAGGGGCGTTCCGGCCGATTAGCACAGAGAAGAGACCCTAAATCGACCAGCAGTTGTGTTGATTAACTTTTTGCTTTTTTTTGCTACGCTTTCGCTATTCTGCGGGCTCGCGTTAGATATCGGCATGGTACAGCTACGTAAACTGCAACTGCAGCATGCTGCCGATGCGGCTGCGTTAGGCGCCATGTATGAATCCGCGCGTGGAGACGCAGATTGGCTGTCGGCCGGACAGGCGGATGCGGCGTTGAACGGCTTTACAAACGGTTCGAACGGGGTAACGGTGAATATTGCAAATCCGCCCACCTCGGGCAGCTATAACGGAGATTCTTCGGCATTTCAGGCCACCGTCACGCAGAACTATCACACGGCTTTTCTGCAGATGTTCGGTAGGTTTGGGGCGATGTCGCCAGGGGTATCGGCGGTAGCAAAGAAGACCCCCAATCCGAATTGCGTGTATGTGTTCGACAACGGCAGTCTTCTGCAGTACGCAGTAGCACTTTCCCCACTTGCCGGGCTGACGGCCGACTGCGGAGTGTACATTTACGGAACGAGCAAC
This sequence comes from Bryobacterales bacterium, assembly GCA_963771405.1. Classification (GTDB taxonomy): domain Bacteria; phylum Acidobacteriota; class Terriglobia; order Bryobacterales; family Bryobacteraceae; genus Bog-105. Next base: position 18,329 of record CAVYUL010000118.1, on the reverse strand, counting down.
TCCATCAACGTCACATCCTCTTCACTTACGGTCAATGGCAACAATAACTTGAATGTCAGTGGCGCCTCCAACACGGTCTTTAACCTGTTTGGGGGGATTTCGCCTTCCCCCACTTTCAACGCGCCGACGGAAACGGACCCGCTCGCTGGGGAGACGTCTCCGGCTTTTTCATCTTGCAATCACACCGGTGCGACATACAACTTACAGCCGAGTGTGACGCTATCGCCCGGCACGTATTGCCAAGGCTTGAATATTTGGGGATCGAACGTCACATTTCAACCGGGCCTTTATATCATCACGGGTGGGGGAACTTGGCTTTCGTCCACGGTGACGGGTACCGGAGTGACCATTTTTCTGACCAAAGGCGGAGGATCTAACAGCTATACCAATTTAGCGATTAATGGCACATCGGTCACATTCACTGCGCCGACCAGCACGGCAAACGGCGGATTGACGGGTATCGTCTTTTTTGCCGATCGAAACTGGAATTCGAGCACCCAAGGGATTACATTGACTTCGTGCACAGTCACGACGGACGGGATCTGGTATTTGTTGAACACGGAAATCTCTTTGAGCTTTGCGGCGATTCAGACCAATAACTACCTGGGCCTTGTCGTGGCCGACCTTTCGCTCTCGAACTCGAGCATCACGGTTCCCTCCCCGGATTATTCGAGCCTGTCGGGAGGATCGCCCTATTCAGGCGGATCTGGTGGAGTGGTAGAGTGACCGACGAAGTCAATCACTCTACCACCCCCAAAAGCGGCTAGCTATTTTGTTGGCTTTCTTCTTCTTCTTTTTTCTTTTCCAAATGTTCCTTGATTGCGCCTGCGCCCTCGAAGCCGGCCACGGCGGCGGCCCCTTCCGTCAGAATAGAGGCGTTGGGATCCAGTTTCTTTAGGCCTTCCACAGCAGCAACCGCGCCGGCCAATTTTTCAGCTTCGTCCATCAGTCCCATAGTTGATCTCCTTGGTGAAAACGTATGAATTTCCCCGTTTTTCGCGGGTATTTGTAGGATAGCACCGGAAAGCCACGGCTGCTGGAGAGCCAGGTTTAGGCAGTTTTTCCGTCTCTCAACCGGCTGCAACAGCTTTGGCCGCCTGGCGGCTTTCTACTTGTTTGGCTTGACTCGTTTTGGGGAAGGTAAAGAAAAATCGCGAGCCCTTGCCAGTTTCCGATTCAACCCAAATATCGCCGCCGTGGCGGTGCATAATCACTTTACACAGTGCGAGGCCGATGCCACTGCCTTCGTATTGATCTTGCCGATGCAGACGCCGGAACATTCCGAAAATCTCATGGGCGTATTTCATGTCGATCCCGATGCCATTGTCGCTGACGCAGAAAAGCCAGTTCTGCGCTTTCTCGGCAGACGAAATATCGATCCTGGGCGGCTGATCAATGGATCGATACTTGATTGCATTGCTGATGAGATTGGCAAAGACCTGTTCGAGCTGCGTATTTATGGCGCGAACGGATGGCAGCACACCGACAGTGATTTGAGCGCCCGATTCTTTGATGACGGCATCGAGATCGCTCATTGCCATTTTGACCGCGGCATTGCAATCCACCAGCGTTCGATTCTCGGTTCTTTCGGCCGCGGCAGCGTAGTCGAGCAAGCCTTTGATCATGAACATCATCCGGTCGGTTTTACTCAGGATCATGTCGGCGCACTTTTTCGAGCTTTCGTCGAGTTGATCGGCGTTGCGCTTGATGAGGAGGTCGGTAAGGGTGGAAATGCCGCGAAGGGGAGCGCTTAGATCGTGAGCCACGGCGTAGGCGAAGCGCTGTAACTCCTCGTTCGCCCGGGAAAGATCTTCTGTGCGCCGGGAAAGTTCATCATTCGCCGACTCCAGGCTCGTCTTCATGTTGGAGAGCGCCATGTTCTTCTTTTGGAAATAGCCCATCATCAAACTAATACCGATTCCCAAAATCGCAAAGATGACCAAGCTGGCGTGAGCCACGCTGAATACCATAGCTTGGCGGTCGAAAAACAGAAAGACCAGGAGCGACCCCATTCCGGTTGCCAGTAGACCGGGGCCACGGCCGCCATAGCCAGCCGATAACAGCGCGGCTAGTATGAAGAACACCAGGGGCGCTTTGCCGCTAAAGAACGGTTCAATCGCAACAGTGAGGCCGTAGGCGAGGGCCACTGCCAGAACCGAAACTGAGTAACGATTGAGGGGAGTGCGGTGCATGTTCAGCCGCCTCGATACATTTCGATCATAGCGAATGATCTGGCACCGATAGAAGGGTATAACTACGTGATCGACCCTTGGTTCTTTCCGAGGGGGAGGCTATCGCCCCATTCTTTCGTGTACCCCGCCGTAGCGGATGGAAATCGGGATACACTCAAGGCCAACCCTTGAATCGAGTCATCGACATTTCGCTCCCCATTAAACCGGGAATGTTACTTTACCCCGGCGATCCTCCACCCGTGCTTCGAAGGTTGCTGTCGTTGGAGGATGGCGACTCGTTAACAGCATCGGAGCTTTCGATTGGTTGTCATGCCGGCACGCATGTTGATGCGCCGGCCCATTTTTGTCTTGGCGGGGTTACTCTTGACCAGCTTGCGCTCCAGCATTTTGCTGGGCCGGCGATTGTTTTGGATTTTACGGGAAGGAGCAGGATCGAAGCCTCGGGTGTGCGGCACGCGGCGATCCCCGCGAATCACCACGTCTTGTTGAAAACCGACAATTGCGGATATTTGCGCCAATCCGAATTCAAATCAGATTATTGCTGGCTGACGCCGGATGCGGCGCGGCATCTTCTCACTTGCGATCCGCTTTCGATCGGGTTCGATTATTACAGCTTGGACCCGCCATCGGACTCCGCTTTTCCGGCTCATGTCGCCATTGCAGGGCGCGGTATTCCGGTGTATGTGTGTCTGGATCTTTCCGTGGTTTCAGCGGGACGGTATCAGTTCTTCGCGGCTCCGCTAGCCGTAGCAGGCGCGGAAGGCATGCCTGTGAGAGCGTTGCTCATGCCATCCGCGACTCAATAACGCTTTTTCAGAAGGTATACGACGGCGGCTGAATGCCCTTCATTCGAAGATAAACTTCCAACTGGCCGCGGTGGTGAGCGGTGTGGGTGAAATAAGCCCAGAGCCATTCGAAGCCTGTCATCTTCCGGTTCGCGGGTCCAACGACGGCATCGAGCTTTTCCGGCGTCATGCCGGAGATGGTTTGATTGCAAAAATCGAAGGAACTGGTAAGGAATTGGATGGCCGCCTCTTTATCAGCTGCTGTCGTGCCCTTCATTTCATCCATCATCGCCGCTGGAATGTCGGGTCTCTTCACTTGTCCTGCGTTCGAACAGGCATTGAGATTGGCGGCGGCCACTTGAATCACAACCTGGCCGAAACTGAGTTCGGCCGGGACGGGTTTGTATCCATAGCTATCGGCGGGCATCAGCTTGGCCACAGCGAGAGTGAAATCTTCAGAAACTTTCCAATGCTTCACCAGAGCGTCTTTGACGGTGGATTGGGCGAGAAGGGGAACGGCTAGAGCCGTAAAGAGGAGAAACTTCAAATTCTGCATGTGTATTATCGTACGCGAAGCGGGACGACCAAGTTAGCCGCCTTTTTCCAAGAACTCAATCGCACGCCGGACGACTTCAGTGCGCGCCTGCCAGATATTGAAGAGTCGTCCGCCCACCTCGATCTGGGTCGCCTGCGCGCCTCGGAGGAGCGGCCAGAGGGAGCCGTTTTTCTCTAACAGCATTTCGAATCTGTGCGCGTAGGCAAGCAGTTTGTGGAGGTCGGCGAGATCGACAGATTTGGGCAGCTTAGGATAGCGACCTGTGAGTTGACGCTGAAGGTCAGCGGGTGTGTTACCCCAAAGCGCGACGGCAAGACCGGTAACGCGGCCGGCTTGGGCTTCAAACCTGCCGAGCGTTTCCGGACGAAAGGGTTGCCAATCGCGGAGCGAATCGAACTCGTGCTCATCCATAGCAGCTGAATAACAGAATAGCCCTCTTGAAATGGGGACGCCAGTTGACATAGAATGTCTATGTCATGGCTCCGACAACTCGTGAAGAGATCCCGCAAGGCACGCTCGACCTTTTGATTCTGAAGACGCTTGACCGCCACGAAGAACTCCACGGATTTCAAATTGCCAACGCGATTCAGGCGCTTTCCCAAGAAGTGCTGCAGGTGGAAGAAGGCTCGCTTTACCCCGCGCTGCAGAGGATGTTGATCAAAGAATGGATTGCAGGCGAATGGGGAAAGACGCCGGAGAACCGGCGCGCGCGTTATTACCGGATCACAAAAGACGGGCGCAAGCAACTGGCCAGCGAAATGAAGCGCTATGAACGCGTGAGCGAAGCGATAGCGCGCGTACTGGCGCCGGCATAGAGGGAGGATTCCATGCGAAAGCTGTTGCGCCGATTCAAAAGGTGGTGGAAGCGGAACGAATCGTTGGCCGATTTGGAAGAGGAAATGCGGCTGCATCGCGAACTGCGCACTGAGATGTTGAGTGCGAAGGGGATGCCCGCGGAGGAAGCGGAGTTTGCGGCGCGGCGCTGGTTTGGCAACACAACTTTACTGAAGGAAGATTCGCACAATATGTTGACCTGGAACGTAGTTGAAGATTTTCTGAACGATGTCCGGCATTCGCTTCGTTCGCTTGCGGCAAATCTGCTGTTTGCGTGTGTGGTGATTCTGACACTCGCTTTGGGCATTGGGGCGAACAGCGCGATTTTTAGCGTGATGAATGCGGTTTTGCTGCGGGGTCTGCCAGTATCGCATCCGGAGCAGCTTGCGTACTTGCGGGTTGTGCCGGGGCAACCGGACGGCGCGGGGAATACAGGCAACGGCGACTCTTCTTTTAGCGAGTCAGTGTATGAGCGGCTGCGCGAGCAACGCAGTGTCTTCTCGGCGGTCATTGCGTATGTACCGCTGGGGTCCAACAAAATCGCAGTGCGCATAGGAGACATTCCCGAGGAAGCAGCGGTTGAGATGGTGAGTGGCGACTTGTTTTCGGGGTTGGGTGTCGGGACTGAGTGCGGGCGGACATTCGGCGCGAGCGACGAGAAGAATCACTCGACGGTGGCGGTCCTCGGCTATGGCTACTGGAGCCGCCTGGGGTCGAGTTGTTCGGTTGTGGGCCGAACGCTTTACGTCAAAGGCGTCGCTCTCACGATTATCGGCGTGGCGGCGCGGGATTTTGCGGGTACGGAACCCACTCCGACGGATGTTTGGATTCCGCTGCAAAAGAACCCGGCGCTGAACGCGTGGGGTTCCCCAGGCAAGAGTTTCTATGACCAAACCGATTGGTGGTGCCTGCCGGTGATTGTAAGAGTCAGGCCAGGAATGAGTTTCGCCCAAGTCGAGGCGCGGTTGGCCGGGCCGTTTCAACGGGCGGCTTATGAGTATTTAGGTGGACATCCCAAACAGGGCGAAAAAGCACCCAAGTTACAACTGGCACCCGCACGCGGTCTCGGCGAAAGCGCTGAGAATTATAGGCAACCGCTCTACTTGCTGCTCAGTATTGTTGGCGTGATTCTGGTAATCGCCTGCGGTAACGTGGCGATGTTGCAGGCTGCGCGCAACGCGACACGCCGGCGAGAGTTCAGCATACGGCTGGCGATGGGCGGCAGTCAAGGCCGACTGTTCCGCCAGCTCTTTGCCGAAAGCCTTTTACTTTGCACGCTAGGTGCAGGATTGGGCTGGCTTATGGCCGTTCTGTTTACGCGCGCTCTGGCCAGGTGGGCGGACCTGGAGATCAGCTTCGCTCCCGATTTTTCGGTTGCATTGTTCACCTGCGGAGTTATGGTAGCGACCGCGTTGCTTTTCGGATTGTTTCCGCTGGCCGCGGTGCGCAGAGTGCCGGTTGGAATTGCGCTGAAAGATTCCGCCGCCACGGCGTATCAAGGGAAGAGTAAATCGCGTAGCGCCAGGCTTATTGTGATCGCGCAAGTGGCGATGGGTTTAGTTTTGGCGGTTTGCGCCGGGTTGCTCACCCGCACGCTTCGCAATCTTGAGCACGCCGACCTAGGCTTGAAGAGCGACGGGTTGCTGGTCTTCGGTCTGAGCGCGCGGACGGAGCAAGCCACACTGCCGTTCTACAATTCCGTAATCGAAGGACTACGCAGACTGCCTGGGGTGGTGGGCGTTACGACGATGGAAAACCGGATCGGATCGGGTTGGAGCAACAACACGAACGCGTTTGTGGATGGCAAGACGCCGGATACCATGATGAGCAGGATGCGCTGGAACAAGGTAGGCGCGGATTTTTTCACGACGATTGGGACGCCAGTGTTGGAAGGGCGGGATTTCCGGCAGAGCGATTTGGGCGATGGGCAAAAAGTCGCCATCGTCAATCAGACGTTCGCGAAAAACTTTTTTAAAAACCGCGAAGCTTTGGGTCATCTGGTTTCGTACGGCCCGAAGGTAGGGTATACGGTTGTCGGCGTGGTGGCGGATAGCAAGTACACAGGAGTGAAGGAAACACCAATTCCGATGGCCTATTTTCCGTTCGCTCCGGGTGGGCCGCTTGGCGACATTCATGTGGAAATGCGAACAGCCGGAGATCCCATGGCGTTTCTTCCAGCGGTGCGCAAGGCGGTGGCGTCGTTCTCGTCGGATTTGGCTCCGTTGCAGCCGATGACGCAGCGGGCCCAGTTCGACGTAAGCATTGGTCAGGAACGTTTGGTCTCACGCTTGTCGGTTTTCTTTAGCGCGTTAGCGGTATTGCTCGTGGCCAGCGGCTTGTATGGGACGCTCGCCTACAACGTGAGCCGGAGGACTTCGGAATTCGGCGTGAGAATGGCGATTGGCTGCGAGCGCTCAAGATTACTGTGGCTGGTGTTGCGCGAGGGCATGGCGCTGAGTTTGATTGGAGTTGCCATCGGGTTGCCATTAGCCATTGCGGCGGCGCGCTGGTTTAGTTCGATGCTGTTTGGATTGAGCGCCCTGGATGCAGCCACGTTCGTGCTGGCAGTTTTGGGAATTGTAACGGTTTGTCTAGTGGCCGGCATGGTGCCGGCGCTGCGTGCAGCGTCGATCAATCCGATGCGGGCGCTGCGTTACGAGTGATTTACTCAACAGACAGACGGTACGGCCACCAAAGGCGACGTTCGCAAAATTCGGCGATGGCCTAGTTGCGTGCCGAGCGGGTCTTCGGTTGGGGCGGCTACCGATTGCGCCGTTTTCACGCCAGCAATGTTGTTGCCGTTAAAGATGCGCGGCTCGCCGGGCAGAACTTCAACGGCGAGCACACTGAGCGGGGTCGATTGCGGCAAACCCAATAGCGCAAGTTGCGAGTTGACTGTGGTGACGGCGAAATCGCAGCCGGCCATTGGGTTCAGGTTGACCGATTGCAGGCTTGCCGTATTGGTGCTTAGTAATTCGCCGATCTGATGCCTAAGCAACACATTGCGCCAAGATACACCATCAGCCTGCAGCACTTGAGCATACAGCATGAACCATATGCTTGTCTGCGGATCGCCCAGTTCGATGTTGTAAACGCGGCGGCCGTTGTAAACAGTGTTCGCGTAAGGCGCGGAAGCGTTGATGAACGAACCGGTGCTGATAGCAGAGCGATTGATGGTACAGGTTAAGTGCGGCGAAGGATGCTGGAGGCCCGTGACGCGCAAAGGACGTCCATAACGGCCTTGCGCTGTGGACCATTTTTGGATATGACCCACGCGGAACTCATAAGTCCAGAAGCCGAACAGATCTAGACTTTCCGACGAAATGCCCTGTGGCAAGGGAAGCAGGAAGAATGTGTTTTTATCGCCGCCAACTGCCGACTTGGCGGGCACCATCTGCGTCATGGCGTCCAGACCAGCGTAGTCTTCCGACTGGCCTGAATCAATGACGCGCACTGGCTCGGGGGAGATAGGTATTGGAGGTTCGATTGCGTTGGCTAACATCTGCGCCGGCGTATTTTGCGGATAGAGGGAAGCGGCCAATAACGGATCAGGCCCGTAGGCGAGTACGCGCGCGAAGTAAGTGTCGTCCGGATCGGCTATGGGTTGATCGAACTGCACCCACAGATATCGCTGCCGCGGCGAAGTTTCCGCGTAGTTCTGCCCGAACATGTATGGGGATTCTGCGATGCCAGTGGAAACGAGCTTCGGCGTCTGTACCGGCGGGGTGGTGATCGGCAGCGTAACTGGCAGATTGAACTGTTGCGGAGACGCGTTCACGAAGTTCACAGTGACGTTGTAATCCGGCGAGAGAGTAGAGGGGAAATTGGGCGGAACGGGATTGGGATCGATGGTATCGATGAAGATGATCTTAGTGTGTGAGCGATCCGGTGGGGGATTGGTGCTGCCTGCTGTCGCCGGCGACACGATGCGAGGCATCGTCACAACGCCGAGTTGGGCGGAATCACGCGCGAAAACAATCTGTGGAGGATTCGCACCTGCGGAAGGTGCGGCGAGCCCGGTCCAGGTCCAATCGCGTTGCAGGTCGAATACCAGGGCGACAATCCAGTGGCCTAACAATTCGGTTTCATTGGCAAGAGTCAAAGTGCTACCGTCGGCCGAGACCGTATGTCTGAGCGTGCCGGACGCGCCGAAGACGGTGCGTTCACCGGATGCGCCGGTGAAGTTCAGACCGGTTTGATTGAGCCCGAGCTCCTGTGCCAGCAACTGCGGCAGGTTGTAGCCAGGCTGGAAGAAGAAAGCCTGAAGCTGGGATTCGGGCGTGTTTGGGAACGCCGGATCTTCGTTGACGGCTTCCTGGCGAGTAATGTAGTCGGAAGATGGCCCGGTCGGCGGCGAATCGGTTCCGTAGTAATTGGCCTTGGTGGAGCACAGTGGAACGAGGCGCACGCGAATGTCACGGGCAGTGGGAATGGGAAGCGTCGTAGTTCCAGTAGGAGGCGGCGCGGTTTCGAGAGTCGAGATCTGATCGATACCATCCACGTAGTTGAGGGTGAGTGTCACTGTAGGGTCAGTCTGACCGGTAGGGAACGGCACCTCCACTGTGTAGATGACGCGGAAGTTGCCATCGAGATCGCCGGGTTCCATTCCATCGTCGCCGGTATCGTTCTTGGGAACGCGCGCTTCCACTACAACGTTAAAGCTGCCTACGTCGGGGTCGGCCACACTCACTGCGCGCTTGTTCGCCCATGCTTGCTGGATGAGAGTCTGCAAGTTTGAGAGAGCGAAGGTAGAGGGATCAACGCCCGTATAGAGGGCTTCGGGATAGCCAATACGCGGCCGATTTACGGCTAAGTTTGTGATAGTGCGAGTAGCCGGCGGATTGTTCGGATATCCGGGGAAAGACGGAGACGACACGACTTCGAGCGCTTTGGGCGGCACATAGCGGCGGAAGCCCTGCAGCGAGGTGGGGACCAAGCCTGGATGGACGGCCTGATCGGTAGATTGAGGACCGCCGCCCGTGAGATCGACAAGGCGAATGCGGAATTCGTAATCCTGGCCATAAAGCAGCTGCGGCGCGTTTACCAGCACCGGGGAGGGATTCGGCGGTGAGAGCGGCGGTGGAGGAAGCGGTTGGCCGGTACCGGCGAGATTCGCTCCGGAAGCCAGATACTGAACAATCGGGTCAGGCAGCACAACGCTTTGACCGTTCCATTGGGCGAAGTAGAGAGGCAGCCATGAAGGTTCGGCGTTGGTTGTGTTGTTATTAGTGCTCGGGCGAATCGGAGCGGGGGCCACCCAAAGTTCGTCACCCATGGGAGTGAGGGCGGAGCCGCCGTAAGAAATTTGATTAAAAGGAACAGTGCCGTTGATTTCACAGAGTGAGTACCACTGTCCTGAGCCGCCATGTGGCCTCACGTCCACACAATATCCGGTGACGCCAACTGGCGCTTCGGCCGGGGGCGTAGTGGGGAACAGAGTGGGATCGAGGCGATATCGCAATAGATCCACTTGATTGTTCAGCCAGGCGGTGACGGTTTCGTCATCCCAACCGATTTGAATGCCCGCGTCGGTTCCGGGCGGGAGTTGATCGGCCTCAAGCGTGGCCGCATCGATGGTGGCAGGCTGATTCGTGTGAACGATCTGTGCAAAGCCATCATCATATTCTTGCGCGGCAGCTTGGGCGGCGGTGAGATCGCCAGCGGTTCCAGCTTTCACAACGGGCAGCAGGACGGCGCCGAACAACGGGCGAGCCATGGTTCCGAGCGCGGGGATGCGAGCAGCATAACTCTTCACGGTGTCGGAATTAGATTGCCAATCCGCAACCCATGGATTGCCAGCAACGGACGCGTCGAGCGTGAAGTATATAAAGCCGCCGTTCGCGAGCATCCCGGAGGGGATGTTCAAGTTCAATGAGTAGAACAAGCCCATGTATTGCGCTAGAACCGGCTGGCGCAGCGCATAGGAGAGCACCTGTCCCCACGCGATAGTGTTGTCCACCGGGGGCAGCGTGGCATTTAAGGCGGGCGCCTGGGCGCGCAAAGCACAGCAGTACCCTTCGCCTACGACAACGTCGCTCGAAGCTGGGCCACCGAAGTTGAAGGCCGTTGTATACGATGCGGGCAGAGATTTCATGATCCGCGCCGTTACAGCCGGAGCATCAGCTTTTGCCGTTAAACCCGTGGGTTTGACAATAATTCCCTGGGCTGTCAACTGGTTGTAGAGCGTGGTGTAAAGGGTTGACGCAACAGTAGGAGGCTGAGCGAAGAAAGGAATGACTTTAGTAGGGGTCGTGGCGGGCGTCGGCAAAGCAGCCAAGCTGGCGACAATATTGGCGCTCAAGTGAACCGGAGTACCCGCAAACTTCGGGCCCGTGCCGAGGGGCGCTGTCGGATCTCCCACCGGCAGTAGCAGCACATTCACCGCCAGTGTGTTCGTAGCCGGGTTCCACGATTGTGGGAACGCCATGAGACTGAGTTCAAGTTGACTGAGTGGCATATCGCTTTTTCCTTCTCTACGCGTTGACAGTCAAGCTGGGGGTGTGGAGGTCTTGCCTGAATTGCCACGAGCCATCCCAACCGATACTCACAACCCAGCAGATAGTGAGATGGATACCCACCGAGCATACGGCGATCAAGCCTATGTCGATGGATGGAATTGTCAGTTGCGGCGGCGAAAGGCTGAATGTGGGCAGCGGAATCGCGGGGTTTAAAGAGATTCCTAAACCGGCCGAAAGAGTGAGTGAGACGCTGGCTAGACCGTCGAGCACCGATACGGACGCCTGGCCGGTAAGCAGAATGATCAGCGTGACGGAATTACCGTCTATATTCAGGTTGAATGCAAGGGTGACGGACGCCGAACCTGAGGCGATGCCGAGATCGATAGCGATCCCCAGGCCAATACCAGCCTGAATTGTGAAATCCGGCGCGCTGTTTTGAATGCCAAGCGACATCATTCCGTTGCCCGCTAGCGGCGTCGCGATCCAGTTAAACGGATTCTGCAAAGAGCCGATGCCCACGTTGAAATTGACAGCGAGCGGCTGTAGCGTGACGTTCAGGCCAACATCTAAACTAATGTCGGTCAGATTGCCCAGACCAAGCGGCATGTCTGCGACGCTGAACGTATCTTGCACTGTAAGCACGCCATCGGAGAGTGCCACATCAGGGTCTTCATCCATTCGCTGGTGAATCACGCGCTTCACGTTGTAGGCAATCGTGTCCGCCATCGAGGCGTCACCAGTCGCCGCAGCTATGGCTTCGCGTCGCTGCTCCTTGTTAAACAGGTTCACAGCCCCGGTGATCTTTTCGACCTCGCCCGTGCCGACATGCGTGTCGATGAGCTTCTTGATCTTCGGTTCGTACTCCGAATAATCAATCACCTCGGCATACCGGCGACGGACCGACGCGCGCAACTCGGCAAAGAACTTCAAGTCCGCCTTGTACGTCTTTAGCGTCTTCTCGGGTGTGTCTTCCAAGAACGATACCGACGACATCGCCAAGCCCAAGATTCGGGCAAATACGGCGAATTTGTCGTAGAACCGCAGACGGAGTTCATCGTCTGCCAACAGCCGTTCGTACTGTTCACGATCCCTGGTATTCTTGACGGTCTTAAACACATCCCACAATTCCGAATGCTTTTGCGGCAGCTTCGCGTATTGGGCTCGAATGTCAGTGACCGTTCCCTCGATATCATGTTTTTCGAACTCCTTTAGGTCGCTGTAGAAATCCAGCGCCTTGTCGAGTTCTTCCAACACGCCCCGGTAATCCAGGATGTAGCCAAAATCTTTTCCGTCGTGCAGCCGATTCACTCGGGCAATCGCCTGCAGAAGCGTGTGTCCCGTCAGCTTCCGCGTCAGGTACATGACCGTGTTTCGGGGCGCATCGAACCCGGTGATTAGCTTGTCCACGACAATCAGAATCTCGGGCTCATCGCCATGTTTGAAGGCGTTGATGAGAATCTTGTTGTACTGCTCCTCGCTGCCGTACTTCTTCCTTACCGTCTCCCAAAACAGGACAACTTCCTTCTTATTCGACTCATCGACATCCGTCTCGCCCTCACGCGTGTCCGGAGCCGAGATCAATACATCGGCCTTCACCAGCCCAAATTCATCCAGAAACCGTTTGTATAAAAGCGCCGTCGCCTTATCGGGCGCCACGAGCTGCGCTTTGAAACCGGTGCCCTTCCAGTAGTTCTCATAGTGCGAACTCACGTCCCAGGCGATCATGCGGACTTTCTGTTCCGCCTTGTTCAACTGGTCTGCCGTCGAGAACTTCTTCTTCAGGTCCGCCGTCTGTTCCTTGGTCAACCCGCGGGTCAGCTTCTCAAACCAACTGTCTATCTGCTCCTTCTCGATGGTCTGCGGAACGTGCCGCCCCTCGTAAATCAATGGCACGACCGCCTTGTCGGCCACCGCGTCAGAGATTGTGTACGCCGGGTCGATCAGCCCGCCGAACTGGACGTACGTGTCCCGATCCTTCTTCATGATCGGCGTGCCTGTAAACGCAATGAAACACGCTTGTTTCATGCTCCGGCGCATCTTCGTGTGGCGATTCCGGTACTGGCCGCGATGGCCTTCGTCCACCAGCACGAACGTATTTTCGTCCAGATTCTCGATATTCAGGCCCGCAGCCGCATCAAACTTGTCGATGACCGTGGTGACGATGTGTTTTTTGTGGTCTTGCAACAACTCAACAAGATGCTTCCCGGTCTTCGCCCGCTCGACCTCCTCACCGCAATGTTTGAACGTGTTGTAAATCTGGTCGTCGAGATCGATGCGGTCGGTGACCAGCACGATTTTCGGAGTGCGAATCTCGTGATCCAAAGCGAGACACTTCGCCAGCATCACCATCGTCAACGACTTGCCGCTGCCTTGCGTGTGCCAGACCACGCCGCCAAGGCGCGCTCCGTCCTTCGTGCGGGTGCGGATACGCTCTAGGATGCTCCGTACGCAGAAATACTGTTGGTACCGGGCGATCTTTCTCTCCCCGGCATCGAACACTATGAACCGGTACGCCAGTTCGAGGAGCCGGCCCGGTCGGCACAACGCGTAAATCGCCTGGTCCTGTTCCGTCACGTCGCGTGGGCCTTCTTTCTGCATCGCCACCATGTGTGGCAGGACGTACTTCGCGCGGTCTTCACGGACGAACAGCTTCGCTTTCTGCTCGCCGGTCAGCGGCGCATTGATCGCCGCCGCGACTTCCCCCTCCAATTCTGGTTCTTTCCAGACTGACCAGAATTTCTCCGCTGTCCCGACCGTGCCGAACTTCGCCTGGTTCACCGACACCGCCATGAGCATTTGGCAGTAGATGAACAGGCGCGGGATGCCGTCATCCTTCTGGTTGCGGATGTGCTGGCTGATGGCTTGTCCAATCGGGTCTTTGCCGGGGCCGACATCCGGTTTCTTGCACTCGATGACCACCAGCGGGATGCCGTTCACAAACAGCACGAGGTCAGGCCGGTAATGTTCCTTGCTGCTGGTGCGCTCGACGCCGAATTCCTCGGTGACGTGGTAGACGTTGTTCTCAGGATGCTCCCAATCAATGTACCGAAACGTGAAACTCTTGGTGTCGCCGAGGATCGTTTGCGGCAGGGCTTTGCCTAGGCAGAGCAGGTCATAGACTTTCTCGTTCGTCCGGATCAGCCCGTCGAACATGAATTCCTTCAGCGCGTTGATGCCGGTGCCGATGTTGTTCTCGCTGAACGGATGGGACTGTCCTTTGAACTCAATGCGGTTGATCTTGCGAAGTTGCTCTTCGAGGATGCCGTCGAGGATCACGCCGCTCGTGCGACCGCCGCGCAATTCGACCGCGTCTTCAGGCGACACGTATTCCCAGCCCATGTTCTGCAGGAGTTGCAATGCCGGGACTTGCGAGATGTGATCTTCACGATGGAGGGGGCGGGGGCTCATATAGCGGCAACTTCCGTAACACGACCATGAAGGCTGTTATTCAGTCTTTCTAAGGTTGCTAGAACATCCGCAGGCAGCGGGGCTGCGTTCAGAGAGCAAAACATCCTCAACAAGTGGATGCTAGGTTTCCCATTAGCCATTGCACCAACGGTGGTACAGAGGTGCAACAACACCGCAGGCACAACCTTTGTACCCTTAAACAAATCATTAAAGGCGGCTGATCCACCCAGTAGATCGTTAATGACCTGTTGGTGGCAACTGCCGCAAATCTCCAAAAGATGACGGATCACAAACCAGTGGTCGATTGGGCCGAAATAAATGTAGTCCGCGAGCGTGGGCAGTCGTTTAACGGTCCAATACTCGTCGTGAGGCAACAGATTCTTGAGGCTGACAACAACAATCCCTTTGTCGGCGTCTGAACGCTGGATTTGGCGAATTCCATCCTGCACACGTTGGACAAAAGTTTCCGGTGAATCGGAGTGCATTACCTTGCACGAAAATGCCCAGCGCGAACCCTCCAGTTGGGCAATGACATCGGGATTCTTGCCCCCAGACGAACGCACAGGATCATCGAGTTCAAGATTCGGGCAGAGCGGCGCGAGCACGAGGGCCATGTACAGCTCAAAGATCTTGTTGGCGTCGGAATCCTCCTTTGGATTCCACATGTTCAAGGCAATGTTGCCAGTGCCGAGAAGGAGCATGACGTGTGGCCAAATCTTGTCAAAAGATGGATGAGATGTGGCTCGCATCACCTTGCGGAGCATGTCACCCAAAGCAATGGCCTGGCGCCATTCCCTGCGGTGATCTCGTTGAGCGTCATGCGGGATGTTGCGCCGAAAGGTCTCCAGCATTTCGATAGCCGACAATCCGGCCGCTTCGATGGGTGAGCCGAATGGCAGTTTCAGACTGGCCTGCTTCTGTTTAACAAATTCCTCAAAATCAAACGTGAGTTGAACGATCTCCTGAAAGGAGAAGATCTCAGGTGACCATTGATCATGTTGCGGCTTGTTCATGAATCACGGCCTATCCTTTCACCCGCACCTTGCCGGTCAGCAGTTGTTGCATCAGGCCGCGTTTCTGGTCGCGGAGCGCGTCGGCTTCACGTGCGATTAGGGCGAGTTCCCTGTCCACGACGCGTAACACGCCGGCAATCTTCTTCTGCTCTTTCACCGGCGGCAGCGTTACTCGAATCCGGGCGAAGTTCGGGAATTTCAGGTTCAGTGTGTCTTTGACCAGCCCTTGCGAATGACGGTGAAACAAATGGATTACTTGCCGCGACTTGAACAGGTAGCCTGCAAAGTGCCGGTCAATGCCGTCCTGCGGAATGCAAATCGTGTACGCGGGACTGACAATGCCTTCGATCTCCGAGACGCCAGACACGCCCTGCCACATCCGCATCGTGTTGTAACCGATGTCACCGGGAGCAATTCGCAGGTACTTGCTCTTGTCCTCGGAGGACGTGTCGTTCCGGTCGAGCTGGTCGCGAGGAATCACGCCACGGTCTGACGTGATCGCCACTAACGGGAGGTCAGTTCGATTGATCTCGACGCGCTCCGTGAACACATCGCCGAGATGAACCGTCCTCCACTTCTGGCCTTTGAATTCCGGGAAGCGTTTCTTACCGGTGAGGAGTTGCTGCATGAGGGATTGTTTGAACTGCTGCTTGGCCGCCAGCAATTGCTCCTGCCGCTCAATCGCCCGATCCCACGTCCCCAACACCGCCGCAATCCGATGCTGCTCCGGGAAGGGCGGGACCGGTACTTGAACCTTCTGGAGAAAATCCAGATTGAGATTCTTCTGAGCGCCGGCAGGCGCGAGGTAGTGCAGGTGGTTCTTCCGGTGAATCAGTGTGTAGAGGAGAAACAGACCGTCTACACCATCGCGCGGCAGTATCCCGATAACGCTGTCCGGGCACGCGCTGTCGAAGTCCAACATGGCGCAATCACCGATGTTCGCGGCAATCGTCATGAGAATCGCCCCCTTCGGGAAGACCTTGCTGATAGCCAAACCCTCGTCGCTCAAGGTCTGCGTGTACGAGCGAATCCATGTGCGCGCGTTGCTCACGTCACCGGTCTGCACAAATGGCGTCTTGCCGCCGTAGAACCGTGGCTCAGTCCTCGGCCTGAAAGCGAACTTGCCACGCTCAAGCCTCGTGCATTTCCCGAGCGGCAAAACATCCCACCCCCCCGGCAACTCGCCGATGGCGGTCTTCTTCGTCTTTCGGTTGGCGTTGATTGTCGGCGCAGTCATGGTTTGCCGGAAAGCACACCGAGTTCCTTGAGGTGGACAGCCATCTCCTTGCGCACCTCAGCCAATTCCTTTTCGACTTGCTCGATCTCTTTCTGGACGGCGACCACGTCGATTTCCTTCTCCTCCTCGAACGTGTCCACGTAGCGTGGGATGTTGAGGTTGAAGTCGTTCTCGCGGATTTCGGCGAGCGTGGCCCGGTAGGCGTACTTCTCGAGGGTCTTCCCGGCGCGGCAGGTGTTCACGATCTTCTCAATGTCCTGCTCGCGGAGTTTGCTCTGGTTCTTGGCATCCTCGAATTCGCGGCTGGCGTCCACGAACAGCACGTCGGTGGTCTTCTTGCCCTTGTTGAAGACCAGGATGGCCACGGGGATGCCGGTGCCGAAGAACAGGTTGGCCGGCAAGCCGATGACCGCTTCCAGCAGGTTGTCCTCGATGAGCTTCTGCCGGATCTTGCCTTCCGCGCCGCCCCGGAACAGCACGCCGTGCGGCGCGACCACCGCGACCCGGCCGGTGCCTTCAACGGCGGTCTCGATCATGTGACTGATGAAGGCGTAATCTGCCTTGGACTTCGGCGGGACACCGCGCCAGAACCGGTTGAACTTGTCGCCCGAGGCGCTGTCGTGTCCCCATTTGTCGAGCGAGAACGGGGGATTGGCCACGACCACGTTGAACTTCATCAGGGCATCGTTCTCGATCAGCTTCGGGTTGTTCAGTGTGTCGCCCCATTCGATGCGGGCGCTGTCGCGCTCGTGCAGGAACATGTTCATGCGGCAGAGCGCCCAAGTGCTGCCGTTCATCTCCTGGCCAAACAACGAGCAGTTCCCATCCGGCACTTCACGTGCCACCTTCAACAGGAGCGATCCTGAGCCACAGGTCGGGTCGCCAATCCGGTCGCCTGGCTTGGGCCGTACCAGCTTCGCCAGCAGGATTGACACGTAGGCCGGGGTGTAGAATTCCCCCGCCTTTTTTCCGGCATCCGCCGCGAAATTGCCGATCAGGTATTCGTAGGTGTTGCCGAGGATGTCGAGATGTCCAACATGTTCCTTGCGGAAGTTCAGTTCGTCCCGATGGAAATCCTCCAGCAAACTTTTCAGGCGGCGATTGCGTTCGCGGGTCTGGCCGAGATGCGGTTCGCTGTTGAAATCGATGTTGCGGAAGACATTTTCGAGCTTCTCCTTGTTCGCTTCTTCGATGCGCTCCAAGGTGATGTTGATGAGTTCGCCGATGTTCGTCCGGTCGCGGCGTTCATACAGGCTGTAGTACGTTGCCGGGAATCGATCGACGATCTTCTTGGTCTTGTCGTCGGTGAGGACCACTTCCGGGACGATGAATCGCTCGCGAGCCAACGCGCGCTCTACCCGTACCTTGTCGCCATCGTACCGGCGCTCGTACTCCTCTTTCATGTCCAACCACAGATCAGACATGTACTTCACGAACAACATCGTGAGGATGTAGTCCTTGTAGTTGGCCGGGTCGAGCGCGCCACGAAACGTGTCACACGCCGCCCAGGCCGCCCGGTTGATTTGGTCTTGTGAGATAGTGGTCTTCATTCTCTAACTCCTTTGGAAATGTGTTGGCGCTCTTCTGCCGCGCCGATGCAGAGCCTGCCGAGCAACTGCAGCCGCTTCACCTTCAACCGTTCGAGAAGAGCTTGCTCCCGTAAACCCAATTCATGCAACGCTACAATTTGTCGTTGACTTTCAAGCGGCGGCACCGGGACGGGCATCTCTAACAGATTGTCAACAAGAATCATGCGCACATAGCTGCCTGAGGTGCGCTCGCTGAAATACCGCTGCCCTGTCGGTTGATTGATGTACCAGGCGATATACTGCGGGGAGATACCTTC
>CAVYUL010000117.1:0-6647 GCA_963771405.1 Bryobacterales bacterium | reverse complement strand
GCTTGAGCAATGGCCTGGGCATTGATCTGCCGTTAGCCCCAATTCGGCGTACGCTGCGGCGTCTCCCACGAAAACAGCGAATTCTTCCGCGCATCCTTATGTGAATGATTCGCAACTCGAAGCCACCATTCGCACCAAGCTGGCAAAATCCAAGATCGGCAAAGACGGCTTCCGTTTCCATGTCCAGCGCGGCATCGTGACGTGGGAAGGCATGACGGCCGTCGGCCAGCATAAAGGTGCCGCCACGCGCATGGCCCGCTCCTCTGGTGCCCTCCAAGTCATCAATAACATTCGGGTTTCCACAGCCGGAAAAGGCGGCCCACTGCGGAAAGCGTACGTTCAACCTTAGAAACCCGGTCAAATGGCAGCACTCTACGTGCTAACGTGGAAATGACTTTCTAGGAACTCGCGTAAACACGAATGAAACTTGGTCTCCCCCTTTCTTTTTTAACGATCTCTCTGTGCGCATCGCTTGGCTGGTCTCAGGCCACCACCGCGCCTGCCGCCCCCCCGCCAGCTAAACCGTCGGGGCCGGATGCCGTAGCCGCTTCGGAACCCAATCGGGTCGTTGCTACCATCAACGGGCAAAAACTGACTGCCAAGCAGGTCATGGACATGCTGAAAGCTTTCCCGCCCGAACAGAGGCGTCAGGTGGAAGCCAATTTGACCAAGGCTGTCGAGCAGATCTATATGCAGGAACAGCTTTCGGAAGCCGCCACCAAACTCAATCTTGAGCAGCAGGCGCCCTGGAAGGATCAAATTGAATTGAACCGGCGGGCCATTCTCGCGCGCGCTTATGTGGCCCACGAGGCCGACGCGGCCGCAAAAGATCCGTCGCAGGATCCTAAGGCCTACTACGACGCCCATAAAGCCGAGTTTGAAACCGCCAAATTGAGCGGCATTTTCGTAAGCTTCACCCCTCCGGGCACTCCTGCAAGTAACGCCGGCGCCAATGCCCGAACCGAAGAAGCGGCCAAGCAAAAAGCCAGCGATATTGAGAAAAAGATCGCCGCTGGGGGAGATTTTGCCGCGCTTGCCCGCTCAGAATCCGATCATCAGTCCGCTTCCAAAGGTGGCGATCTTGGTTCGCTGCCGATCAATGACCCGCAGGTCCAAGTGCCTGCCGAGATCAAGTCGGCTGTCGCCAAGTTGCAGCCCGGCCAAGTCAGCGAGCCAATCTCTATTAAAGGCGCCTATTTGATTGTTAAGCTGGAATCTCGCGACACTACTCCGTTCGAAACCGCGAAAGCGGGAATTGAGCAAAAGTTGCAGAGCGAACGCAGCCAAGCGGTCGTGAAGCGCGAAACCGACAAATATGCGATCCACGTCGAGGATCAGGATTTCTTCGCCACTAGCGGCGGCGCCACTCCAGGAGCCCCAACTGCCTCGAGAGTACCGAGTCTGCAACGGCCTTCCGCTTCGGCTCAGCCCAAGCCTTAGCGCGAGTTCCTGCAAACGCATCATTTCAGCTTTCATCGGGCTGCCGGCACTCACCGGCGGCCCGATTTTCATTTCGGCCCAACCACAACTCACCGCCCATCGCGGCAAACTCCTGACCGGCAATCCTGATCGTGGCACCGCCGTTCATGCCGCCAGCTTTATCCGTCGCCGCGCCATTACCCTCGAAACCGAACTCCTGCGCCAACCCGGCTTGGCGCACATCGTAATCCACGAGATCTTCCACTTCGTCTGGGCGCGGTTGGGCAATCCTCAGCGCTCCGGGTATGCCGCTCTCTTGAAACAGGAGTTGCGGCTTGGCGCTCGCGGAGAACTGGGCGAGTCTTCCGATGTGCGCAAGCATTTTGCGCCCCAAAGCCGCGATTACATCTCCGAGAGCTTCTGCGATACAGCCGCCTGGCTATTCGTGCCGCAACTCGTGAACCCTCACGCCACCCTGGCCGCTCGCTGGCGCAATGCGCGAAAAGCCTGGTTTGAAGAACAATTGACCGGGCCGCTAAAATGCTAGCTTCGGCGGTAGACTAAAAGGCAGGAGTTCTTTCCCACTTTGCGCAAGCTTTTCGTTCTGGGCTTCTTCGCCCTCATTTTCCTCTTTTCCTGTTCTTCCAAGCACACTTCGTCCGCCAGCGCGGGGCCCAGGCGTTCGAGCGACCGGAAACTCGCAGCGGATTTCACCCTAAAAGATGAAAATGGCGCAACGGTCAAGCTTTCCGATTACCGTGGCAAAGTGGTTCTGCTGAATTTTTGGGCCACCTGGTGTGGCCCGTGCATCATCGAAATTCCGTGGTTCACCGAATTTGAGCAGAAGTACAAATCGCAGGGTTTCGCCGTTCTTGGCGTCTCGATGGACGAAGACGGTTGGAACGCGATCAAGCCGTTTGTGGCTGAGCACAAAGTGAATTACCGGGTCCTGCTCGGCAATGATTCGGTCGCCCAATTCTACGGAGGCTTGGATTCTTTGCCCACGAACTTTATCATTGATAGAGATGGCACAGTGGCGTTTCCGCCACATATTGGTTTAGTGAGCAAAAATGAATACGTCAACGAAATCGAATGTCTGCTCGGGCCTGCTTCCGGCGCTCCTACTACTCCTAGCTCTGGCCCCGGCGCTGCCTGCCCAGCAAAATAAGCTCTCCATCGCGCCGAGTGACCCGCTTGTGATCAAAGCCGGCGAACCTGTAAAGTACACGCTGAAAGCCGTCATCCTGCAGGGCTTTCACGTGAATTGCGACAAGCCGCGCGACGAGTTTCTGATTCCGTTGCGCCTGACTTGGGATGCCGGTCCGCTCCAGGCCGAATCGATTACGTATCCGAAACCAGAAGAAATTGACCTAAATGGCCAAAAGCTGCTGGTCTTTACCGGCACGGTACCGATTGAGACGTCCTTCAAACCTGGGAAAGAACTGGCAAAGGGCGAAGTGACTATCAATGGCAAGTTGCGCTATCAGGCGTGCAACAACCAAATGTGCTTTCGCCCCACCACCTTGGACCTGCACGTTAAAGCCGTCGTCGAATGAGGCGCACAGCCTCTGCAGTAGCCTTATCTTTCATCGTTTGTACGGCTTGTTCCCATCCCCCGATCCTTGGCGATATCGAGGCGGAACTCGAACACACCAAAGCGATCGATAACCATGCGCATCCGGAGTCGGTCGATCCGGGAGATCGCAATTTCGACGCCCTGCCGGCCGACGCTGTGCAAGATCCGGCCCTTCCTCTGACTTTCAAATCTGGTTTCGCCGAAGCGGCTAAAGCGCTCTACGGCGAGAGCAACAAGGAAGCCGTTGAGAAGCAGCGCGGCGACTTGTATCCGGTTTGGGTCCTGAATCATACCAACACGGAGATCATGCTCGCCAACCGCGTGACTATGGGGCGAGGGCTTTCGGGCGATCGGTTCAAATGGGTGCCGTTCGTTGACATGCTGCTGTTCCCGCTGAACAACGCGGCGATCAAAGCGAAAGACCCCGAGCATGCGGCATTCATGAAGAATGAAGAGGCTCTGCTGGCCGGATATTTAGAGGGCAAGCCGCCGATGAATTTCGACGATTACCTGAGCTTTGTCACGCATCAGCTCGAAAAGTTCAAAGCCGATGGGGCGGTGGCGCTCAAATTCGAGCTGGCGTACTTGCGCGATTTGGATATCGGAAATCCGAAGCGGGATGATGCGGAGCGGATCTATTCGGTCTACGTGAACGCGGCTGAACCATCAAACGACGAATACAAGGCGGTGCAGGACTTCTTGTTCCGCTACATCGCGCTTGAAGCGGGCCGGTTAGGCCTGCCGATTCACATCCACACGTCGATCGGCGTCGGCAGCTATTTTAGACAAGCGAACGCCCATGTGCTTGCCATGGAAAGTCTGTTCAATGATCCGGCGCTGCGGAAGACCAAGTTTGTCATGCTGCATGGCGGATGGCCGTTTGTGACGGAAGCGGGGACGCTGATTGTTAAGCCCAATGTCTATGTTGACTTTTCGGGCTGGTGCTACCTGACGTACCCAAACCAAGCTGCGAAACAGTTGCGGTTCTTGCTCGAAATGGCGCCTGAGAAGGTGCTCTACGGCTCTGACGCGTCGCCGTTCGGCGGCGGGATCGGATGGGAGGAAACGGCGTTGATTGGGGCCAATTTTGGCCGTCAAGCGCTTGGGTTGGCGGTCACCCAGATGATCGAAGAAGGCGAAGTGAGTGTGGACAGGGGGAAGCAATTAGTCCACATGGTCTTGCGAGACAACGCGCGCAACCTATACGGCTGGTAAGCGATGAAACGATTGCTGATCCGGCCCGGGGCGATCGGCGATGTCATTGTCAGCTTGCCTGCCTTGGAGTTTCTGAAGAGCGATTACACCGAGGTTTGGGTGCCGGGAACTGTGGTTCCTTTGATACAGTTTGCGGATAAGGTCCGATCGATTGTGGAAAGCCGTATCGAAGTGTTTTCGGACGAGTTCAACAAACGTTTTCAGCAGTTTGACGAAGTCTGGTCGTGGTATGGATCCGACCAGGACAGGCTGCTCGAAATCAACCAGAAGTGCCGTTTTTTCAAGGCTTTACCCGATAAGATACAGGCCTGTGACTTCTTTTTGCAACAAATAGGTGCGCCGCTCGGGAAGCGACCCAAGATCCAAACGACCAGCGGTGTGGCACGTGAAACAATTGCGATCCATCCATTCTCTGGAAGTCATAGAAAGAATTGGACTTATCAGAAATACGAAGAATTGGCGAAACTGCTGCCATTGCCGGTTGAGTGGGCACAGGACCGGTTTGACAACCTGCTCGAACTGGCGGAATGGATCGCCGGAGCGCGGCTCTACATCGGAAACGATTCGGGCATCACTCATTTAGCTCAGGCAGTGGGCGTGCCTGTCATCGCGATTTTCGTAGATTCGGACCCGGCGATTTGGGGTTACGAAACGGCGGTCAATTTACGCAATCCTTCGGTGGAGCAGGTGGTTAGCGCCGCCAACGAACAATTGGCTTGCGAGCGGCGGTAACTTCATCGACGCGTGACGTACGGGTCAAATGCGGAGCGGTCTTCACCAACTCCGGATTATCGTCAACTTCCTTGGCAATCGAAATAAGCGCGTCGGCGAAAAGGTCGAGTTCCGCTTTGCCTTCGGTTTCAGTCGGCTCGATCATCAGCGCGCCGTGAACGATCAGCGGGAAGCTGACGGTATAGGGATGGAAACCGTAATCGATCAGGCGCTTGGCAATGTCGCCGGTGCGAACGCCTTTGGGCGATTGGCGGTCGTCGCTGAAAACGCATTCGTGCATGGACGGGGCTTTATAGGCGATTTCGTAATGCGGTTCCAGCAGCTTGCGCAGGTAGTTGGCATTCAACAGGGCGTCCATTGTGGCTTGGCGAAGGCCGTTCGAGCCATGCGCCATGATATAAGCCAATGCACGCACTAAGACGCCAAAGTTACCGTAAAAGGCTTTGACTCGACCAATAGACTTAGGTAAGTTGTAATTCCAGCGCCAGGCATCGCCATTGCGTTCGATTCGCGGGCTGGGCAGGAAGGGAGTGAGCTCTTTAACGCAAGCCACTGCGCCGGAGCCGGGGCCGCCGCCGCCATGGGGAGTCGAAAATGTCTTATGCAGATTGAGGTGCATGACGTCGGCGCCGAAATCGCCGGGCCGCGCGATGCCGACCAGCGCGTTCATGTTGGCGCCATCCATATAGACGAAGGCACCTTTATCGTGCATGATGCCGCAGATCTTACGAATGTTCTCTTCGAATACGCCAACCGTGTTGGGATTCGTGATCATGAGGCCGGCGACGTCTTCGTTGACGGCCTTGGCAAGGACTTCGAGATCGACCATGCCGCGAGCATTCGACTTGATGTTTTCGACGGTGTAGCCGACCATCATGGCGGTGGCGGGATTGGTGCCGTGGGCGGAATCGGGTACAAGGATTTTCTTGCGCGGGTTGCCGCGTTCTTCGAGCGCGGCGCGCATCATGAGAATGCCGGTGAATTCGCCATGGGCGCCGGCGGCGGGTTGGAGGGTAACGGCGTCCATGCCGGTGATTTCAGCCAAAGCGTTTTCAAGTGTGGCGATGACTTCCAGACAGCCTTGCGACAAAGACTCGGGTTGATAAGGATGCGCCCAAGCGAGGCCCTCGGTGCGCGCGACGAGCTCATTGACGCGCGGATTGTATTTCATGGTGCAGGAACCCAGCGGGTAGAGGCCGAGATCAATGGCGTAGTTCCAGGTGGATAAGCGCGTGAAGTGGCGAAGGGTTTCGAACTCGCTGACTTCGGGAAAATCTTCGATTTCCTTGCGGACGTTGGCTTGGCCGAGAGCCTGGGCCGGATCGACGGAAGGAACGTCGAGTGGCGGAAGTTGATAGCCGGCTTTGCCCGGAGACGACTGCTCAAACAACAGCGGTTCGTTTTGGACGATGTGTCTTGAAGTCTTCTTGATCATGCTAGTTCGTACCTCCCATCACCGCGGAAACTGCATCCATATCGGCGCGTTTACTCATTTCCGTGGCACACAGCAGGAGGGAGTTTTTGAGTTCGGGATAGAAACGGCCTAAGGGAAGTCCACCGATGATCTTCTTTTCGAGGAGTGCCGCGTTGACTTGGTCGGGCGACTTGGCTTTGGGTGTTGCCACGAACTCGTTGAAGAACGGGGAATCGAAGGGACGGTCGAGCTTGGCGGCCAGGTAGTGTGCTTTCGAAAGATTTTGTCCGG
>CAVYUL010000116.1:0-31972 GCA_963771405.1 Bryobacterales bacterium | reverse complement strand
ATTTTGGATGAACATTTTTCGGAGTCGGAGGCGGAGCGGCAGTTTCAGACGTTGGTGGATTGGGGCCGGTATGCGCAGTTGTTCGATTACCGGGCGGCGGAAGAGCGGTTGTATAAGACCGAAGACGAAGAAGAGGAACGCAGTGCGGGAGACGAGACGGACTCGTATTAGCGGGATGGATTTCAGGTTTGCGAAGTGAACTGACGAATGATATCGACCTTTTCTTCGCCTATGCCTTGCAAGTCGTCGACCGCCAGTCGGCCTTCCGCGACGAGGATTGCGAAGACGCTGGGCAGCACGGAATAGCGATAGTCATATTTGCGATCAATATCTTTGCGGCGTGCGGCTAACCAATCTTCGAGTTCCCAAAGCTGCGACGGTTCGTGAATAACGGCGGCCCTTCGTTTGGTTTCTTGAATAATATCGCTCAATTCTGTGTTTAAGGCTTGGTCGAACGCTTTTCGCGCGGCGGCCTTTTGCGATGGCGACCAGTTCAGGTTAAACATGAAAAGATCCTTGGCAGACACTTTATCAGGTTCTTGAGCAACTAAAGCTATACTTTTCTCGTCGGTTCCAAAAGGAGTGACGTGAATTATGCGCTGCCTGTTCGAGACTCTCGTGCAGGATGTCCGGATCGCGCTTCGGCTGGCGCGCCGAACGCGATCAACTACTTTCATTGTGGTGATCTCGACGGCGTTGAGCGTGGCGGCGACAGGGGTGGTTTTCACCGCGATCAAGGCAGTGCTTCTAAAGCCACTGCCATACTCGCGGCCGAATGAACTGGTGCAACTTGGGACGCGATTCGGCGGCGCCCGCTTATCGCACATCGATTGGGTTTTCTGGAAAGATAGCGAGGAAATCATCCGGCGGACGCGGACGCTGGAATCAATCGGGGTCTATAGCAACGCGGTGTTCGATTTGGGCGGAGGTGCGTTTCCGCCGGAGGCGCTTTACGGGTTGCGCATGTCTCCGAGTCTGTTTCCGACGCTTGGTGTTTCGCCAATGCTGGGTCGGAATCTACGGCCGGAGGACGATCAGTATGGCCTTCCCAATCAACTCATTTTGAGCTATGGTCTGTGGGCTCGCCGGTTTAATTCGGACCGGACTATCGTCGGCAAGAATGTGACGATTGATGGGCATGATTGCGTGGTGATTGGAGTGATGGGGCCGGATTTCAATTTCCCACTCAGAAGAGCCGTGGCACGGACTCCGCAAGCGTACGTGGAATTCTGGGCGCCGATGAAGGCAGGGCGGATTCGCCCGCTGAGTTCTGAAGACAGCGTAGGCGCCGTTGCGCGTTTGCGGCCTGGGTTTTCTTTAAGCCAAGCACAGGAAGATTTGAGAACGATCGGCGGCGACTTGGCGCGCGAATTCCCAGCTACGAATCGCGACCGCACACTCGCTGCGACTTTGCTGTGGAATAGCACGCTCGGGAATGTGCGGCCGGCGCTCTGGTTTCTGATGGGCGGCGCGACTCTGTTTCTATTGATTGGCTGCGCGAATGTGGCCAATCTCCTGCTAGCCGGGAGTATGGCTCGGCAGCATGAAATCTCAGTGCGCATGGCGCTTGGGGCGGCCCAGGCACGCATAATCCGGCAGCTTTTGGTGGAGAGTTCGGTACCTGCCGTGATGGGCGGGCTTGCAGGCTACGTACTAACTGCCGGCTTGTGGAGGATCTTGCCTACTCTTGCCCCGGTTAGCATTCCACGGTTGGCAGCGGCTCGCGCGGACTGGACAATTTTGCTGTTTGCGCTTGGAGTGGCACTGGTGAATGGAATTTTGTTCGGGCTGACGCCGGCTTTGCGATTCGCCGCTTTTTCAAAAGCGAGCGGATGGGGCACTCTTGGCGCCCGCGGGGCGGCACTGGGCGGGCATGACAAGACGCGCGGCCTTTTGGTGACCGGCGAAGTGGCAGTGACACTTGTGTTAGTGCTGACCGGAGGGCAGCTGCTGGGGAATTTTGTTCACTTAGTGAGCATTGATCCGGGCTTTGAGGCTGACCGTGTCCTTGCCTCCGTGATTCTTCCCGAGTTCGAGCGTTACAAAACTACGGAACAGCGAGCCGGCATCTATCAACGATTTCTAGATGCCGCGCGCACCATTCCGGGAGTGACCAGCGCGGGAACCGTTGACGCTTTGCCTTTTAGTGGGGAGAATCACGGCGGATTTCTGAGTGTGAGCCAGGACGCTGTGGCTAATCCAGAAATTCAGGCAGTTGGCGAAATCGATGTTGTGGGTGGGCAGTACTTGCAGACCTTAGGAGCGCGTCTTGAAGCGGGGCGATGGTTTCGCGAAGAGGACATGAATACTACGAGTGACCTGGTGATGGTAAATAATGCCACGGCGCAACATTTCTGGCCGCGAGAGAGTGCGATTGGGAAACGGCTGTGCATCAATTGCACCCCGGACCAACCGGCGAGTTGGAAGCGGGTGATCGGGGTAGTTTCAAACATGTATCACGCGGACCTGGACGGAGCGCCAGGGTTTAGCGTGTATCTGGCGGCGGGCGCTCTGAGTCAGGCGGCCTTTCTGGTCGTTCAGACTGACCGGCCACAGGGAGAGATAATCAAGGCCATTCGAGAGGCTATTGCGAAAGTGGATCCGAACCAGCCCGTTTTGCTGACAGCGTCTATGCGATCGCTGCTGGCGGACTCGATTGCTGACCGGCAGTTCGTGGTCGCGCTGCTCTCTGCGACCGGTGGGCTGGCGCTGCTTATGGCACTCGCCGGTATCTATGGCGTGATGTCGTACACAGCTTCGCGCAGAACTCAGGAAATCGGAGTTCGCATGGCGGTGGGTGCGACAGCCGGCCGAATTCATGCGCTCCTGTTTCGGCAGGGCTTCCTGTACGTTACGGCGGGTCTCGGGATTGGTTTTGCCGGCGTGGCGCTGGCTGCCAGAGCCCTGCGGGGTGTTGTTACGGGAATCGGTTCCGGCGGTGTAAATGTGATGGCAATGGCAGCGTTCCTGGTGCTGCTCACTGCCGGATTCGCTTGCTGGCTACCGGCGCGCCGGGCGACCAAGGGCGATCCAATGGCGGCACTACGCGGGGATTGAGCCAAAAGCAAGGAAAAAGTTGAGGCCGGGACTTCCGCTGAGTTTTCTGTTGACACAATTCAAACAATTGTTTTAAACTACTGTTTTATGGCAGGAGGGACGAAGAGCCGGCGATCGGCGGCGGAGGCAGACCCCACGCGGGCCAAGCTGATTGAGGCGGCTGGTGAGGTGTTTGCCGAATCCGGATTTCAGGCGGCGACCGTGCGCGAGATCTGCCAACGGGCTGGGGCGAACGTGGCAGCCGTGAATTATCATTTCGGCGACAAGCTGGGCCTGTATACGGAAGTTTTGCGCGAGTCGGTTTGCGCGAATCAAGCGCTGGTTGTGGAGGAGGCGCTTGCGCAGGCGAAAACTCCCGAGCAGGCGCTGCGAATGATCGTTTCCGGAATGCTGCACCGCATGTATGATGCGGGGCGACCGGCGTGGAACGTTCGCATGCTGGCGCATGAGATGGCGCAACCGACGCCGGCACTGAAGAAAGTGATTCGTGACGTGATGCGGCCGCGATACGAACAGTTGCGGGGGATCATCGGACAGATTCTTGGACTGTCTCCGGATCACAAGGCGGCGAGGCTGGCGGCTCATAGCGTAATTGGCCAGGTAGTGCATTACGTACACGCGCGGCCGATTATCTCGGTGGTTTGGCCGGAATTGGATTTGAACCGGGAGGCTGACTTGCAGATGGTGGCGGACCACATTGCCGATTTCACGCTGCGCAGCCTGGAAGCGAAGCGGAAAGAGAGAGGGAAATGAGCGATTCGGCAACAGCGAGCGGGAAGGGACGAAGCTTTCCACGGATTTTGATTCCGATTGTCCTATTGTTGGTGGGATTTGGGGTGTGGCGGCTGGGGTTTGCGCATTCGAGCGTCCCGGATTCGATTGTGGCACTCAGTGGACGGATTGAGGGGGACGATTCCGCATTGTCGGCTAAGACAAGCGGGCGGGTGTTGGAGATTCGGGTGCGCGAGGGCGATCTAGTCAAAGCGGGAGATGTGATTGCAGTTCTGGATGAACAACAATTGCGGGACCGAGAGGACCAAGCGCACGCCGGAGTAGCGCAGGCGGAGGCGCAACTACATACTGCGCAGGACCAGATTGCGGTGCTGAATGAGCAACTCTCCGAGACTCACCTGGAAGCGGGCCAAGCCACGGTGGATGCGGGGGGGAGAGTGAATGAAGCAGAAGCTGAGTTGGCGGCGGCAGAGGCAGATTTAGCGCAGCAGAAAGCGTCACTGCAATTGGCGGTGTTCGACCGGGATGCTTATACTCGGTTAGCCAAATCAGGGGCTGTGTCGGAGCGGCAGGGCAAACAGGCGGAGACGACGGCGGCAAGCCAAGAAGCCGTGGTGGCGGCGGCCGAACGGAAAGTGGAGAGCGCGCGCGGAGCGCTGAATGTGGCGAAGGCGAACCTAGCCAATCCGGGAATCCGGGCGGCGCAATCAGGGGCCATTCGAAAGCAGATTTTGCAGCAAGAATCGACGATTGCGAATTCGCGGGCGGATATTGCGCGGAACCAAGCGGAGCTTGCGGAAGCCGAAGCAAATCGCACAGATTTGACGGTGAAAGCGCCGTTTGACGGGACTGTGGTGACGCGTACCGCCGAACCGGGTGAGTATTTGCAAGCGGGAACAGCTATTGTTACCTTTCTTGACCTGACTAAGGTATATTTGCGCGGCTATGTGCCCGAGGGACAGATCGGTAAAGTGAAGTTGGGGCAGAAGGCGCACGTGTATTTGGACTCGAATCCGAAAAGCGCGCTGGATGGCGAAGTGATTCGGATTGACCCGCAAGCGACTTTTACACCCGAGAATACATATTTTCGCGACGACCGGGTGAAGCAGGTGGTGGGTGTGAAGCTGGGGCTGAAGTCGGGGTTCGGTTTTGCAAAGCCGGGCATGCCAGCGGACGGAGAGATTCTGGTTACGGGCGATGAGTGGCCGGCGCGGAGCACTCATCAGTGATCATGGCCGACATAACGCCCGGCACCGAAAGCGCGCGGCAGCCCGGTACAGCTGCGGCGATAGCAGTGCGCAAGCTGCGTAAATGCTACGGCAAGGTGGAAGCAGTACGCGGCATCGATTTGAGCGTGACGCGCGGAGAGATTTTCGGCTTGATTGGGCCTGATGGCGCGGGGAAGACGACGACGTTTCAGATTTTAGGCGGAGTGATGGAGGCGACGTCGGGAGAAGCGGAGGTGTTTGGAAGGTCGGCACGGTCGGCAAGGGCGCAGACTGGATACCTGACCCAGTCATTCAGTCTATATCCGGATTTGAGCGTTGAGGAGAACATTCGGTATATCGGCGATTTGCGGCGAGTGAGTCGAGCGGAGATTGAGGAGCGGGGGACGCGCTATCTCTCAATGTTCGACATGGACCGGTTCAAGAAACGGCTGGCGGGGCGATTGAGTGGCGGGATGAAGCAGAAACTGTCACTGGTGTGCGCGTTGGTGGCGGAGCCGCGAATCTTGTTGTTGGATGAGCCGACCACAGGTGTGGACCCGGTATCGCGGAGAGAGTTCTGGGACACGTTGGCGCACCTTTCCGCCGATGGATTGACGATTCTGGTGGCGACTCCCTATCTGGATGAGGCAGAACGGTGCCACCGAGTGGCGTTGATGCATTTGGGGGAAATTCGAGAACTTGGGACGCCGAAGGAACTGCGGCAGAATCTGCATGCGACCCGGCTGGAAGTGCGAGCGGCCGACTTAGGGAAGGCGGAGGAGGTTCTGGCCGCGGAGGTGGAACGCAAGGGTGCGATTACCGATGTGCAGAGGTTTGGCGACAGACTGGATGTGATGACTCCAGACGAGGGGCGGGGGCGCGCGGAGATCGCGGCAGCGCTTACTGGAAGTGGTTTGACAT
Organism: Bryobacterales bacterium; assembly: GCA_963771405.1. GTDB lineage: Bacteria > Acidobacteriota > Terriglobia > Bryobacterales > Bryobacteraceae > Bog-105. The sequence continues at coordinate 26,054 of CAVYUL010000116.1, read as the reverse complement.
TCGACAAAATCACCAGCGACCAGCCCACGTTAGAGAACACATTTGTAGCGACGCTGCGGGCGATGGGGCAGGAAGTGAAATCACCGCCCTTCCCTGGGCGGCATCCGCACCGCGACCTGACCGGAGGGACAGCGATTGGCGCCACGCAGTTGACGAAGAGGTTTGGATCGTTCACAGCCGTGAAAGACGTACGTATCGAAGTGAAATACGGCGAAATTTACGGACTTTTGGGGGCGAATGGGGCAGGGAAAACGACGACGATCAAGATGCTGTGCGGGCTGCTGGAGCCGACGAGTGGCGGGATGCAACTGTCAGGCGAGAGCGGCAACTTGCGTTCACCGAGTGTGCGCAGCAGGATTGGGTACATGTCGCAGAAGTTCTCGTTGTATGACGATTTGACGATCGACGAGAATTTGGAGTTTTACGCGGGTGTTTACGGGGTTCCGGAAGAGGAGCGTGAAGTGAAGAAGCGCTGGGTACTCGAGTTTTCAGGGCTTGAGGGGAAGGGCGGATTAGCGACAGGGAGCTTGCCCGGCGGGTGGAAGCAGAGAGTGGCGTTTGGAGCGGCAATCATGCATGAGCCAAATGTTCTCTTTCTAGATGAGCCAACGTCCGGCGTGGATCCGCTGGCGCGGCGAGCGTTTTGGCGGATGATCAACCGGCTGGCGGATGCAGGCACGGCGATTCTGGTGACGACTCACTACCTGGAAGAAGCGGAACAATGTAACCGGTTGGGATTCATGGTAGCGGGCGAGGTGGTGACCGAAGGGACCCCTACCGGGGTGAAGGCACAAGAGACCGGACACTTGATTGAGTTTGTGGTGGACCAGCCCCAGCAGGCGGCGGATGCGTTGAAGCAGCCGGGGGAGAGGTGGAGAGTATCGCTGTTTGGAGACCGGCTGCATGTGATTACGGAGGACTCGGTGGCAGGGGCGATAGCGAGTACGACGGAGAAGTTGAAACGTGTGGGTGTTGCGGTCATTTCGGCGCGCGAGGGGACGTTTTCATTGGAGGATGTATTTATCAGCGTAGTGGAGAAGGCGCGGCAGAGCGGCAAGTTCGCAGTGGAGGAGTGACGAGATGCGGCGAATTTTAGCTCAAACACGGAAGGAATTAACGCAGATTATGCGCGACCGGCTGGCGTTGACTCTAGCGCTGCTGCTGCCGCTGATTCTGTTGTTTCTGCTGGGGACTGCTATTTCACTCACCGTTACCGACATGGCGCTGGTGGTGCAGGATCTGGATGACTCAGAGATATCGCATGACTTTATCGATTCGTTTCGAGCGTCGGAGACTTTTCACGTTACTTCTTGGCCGGTGGACGAGCAACCAGAAGGCGCGCTGCGACAGGGACAGGCGCGGGCGGCGCTGATCATTCCGGAGCATTTTAGCCGCGATTTAGCGCGCGGGGCGATAGCGGATGTGCAACTGCTGGTAGATGGCACCGATTCGAACACGGCAAAGCTGGTACAGGGTTACACGGCGCAAATCATTCGGGCGTATACGGCGAGGAACGCAGGGGCCGGAAGGCCGGATCCGGTGATTGCGGAGGTTCGGCTTTGGTTTAATCCGGGGCGGGAATCGAAAAAGTTTTATGGGCCAGGGATTTTTGTGCTGGGGCTTTCGATGTTTCCGCCGCTGCTGGCGGCGCTGGCGATGTCGAAGGAGGGGGAAGAGAAGACGATTTTGCAGGTTTATGTTTCAAACATTTCCGCTCATGAGTTTCTGCTGGGCAAGATTTTTGCATTCATGACGATTGCACTGGGTGAGTGGTGTTTGAACTCGGTGGCGCTGTTTACCTATTTTGGCTTGCACTTGACGGGCGATCCGACGCCGTTCCTGGTGGCGACTGTGCTGTACGCGTTTTGCGTGGCGACGTTCGGCACTTTGATCGGCGCAGCGATTCCGAATCAAGCGGCGGCGATTCAGGCGGTGGCGCTGGGGGGATTCCTGCTGGTTTTCCTGCTCTCGGGGCTGATTTTCCCGGTGCAAAACATACCAGCCGGGTTGCGTTGGATCTCCAATATCGTTTGGGGAAGATATTACATCGAGATCGTGCGTGACGCTTTGCTCAAAGGCGGCGGTTGGAGCGCGAATTGGTTTAGCGTGCTGATGATCGGCGTGATTGGGCTGGTGTTCTATATGCTCGCGTGGCGCAACATGCGGCGGATGCAACTGAAGGCGTAACGACTATGGACGAATTGCACCAACGGAATTTCGGGCGGCGATTGAAGTCGCTTGTGCTCAAGGAATTCAATCAGATCCGGCGGGACCGGCGATTGGCGATTTCGCTGATCGTCCCGCCGACTCTGCAGCTTCTGTTGTTCGGGTTTGCGCTGAATGCGACAGTTTCCGATTTGCGGCTCGGCGTGGTTGACGATAGCCAGACGCCGGAGAGCCGGGAACTGACCTCGACCATGACAGAGAGCAAGAGCTTCATGCTTGGCGGAGTGTATTTATCGCTGAATGAGATGGGTGCGGCGATTTCGCGCGGAGATTTGGATGCGGCGGTTGTCATTCCTTACGACTTTGCGCGCAAGCTGCAGCGGGGTGATTCGTCGGAGGTGCAGATACTGCTGAATGCGACGAACGCGAATACGGCGGCGATCGGGCAAGGCTACGCGGAAGGAATTATCCAGATGTACAACCGGAACTTGCAGAGTGCAGGCGGGATTCATGCCAAGTTCAGCCGGATTGCCGCGAGCGATCTGGACCGGCGCGGGAATGTGCAACTGACGTCGACGTTCCTGTTTAATCCGGGATTGGTGAATGCGTGGTACATCGTTACAGGCGTATTTGGGCTGCTGTTGATTTTGAATTCATCGTTGATTTCGGCGAGCGCGATGGTGAAGGAGCGCGAGCGGGGGACAGTAGAACAATTGCTGATGACGCCGGCGACAACAGCGGAGATTGTTTTTGCGAAGATCTGTCCGCTGTTTCTGCTGCTGAACGTAATGATTGTGCTGGCGCTCGTGATGATCAAGTTTGTGTTCGATACGCCGTTTCGTGGGAATTTGCTGCTGGTCTATGCGGGGGCGGATTTGTGCGTCTTATGCGGCATTGGGATTGGAACGTTTATCGCGACGTTCACGAAGACCGCGCAGCAATCGATGTTGACGAGTTTTTTTGTGAATCCGCCGATGGCGTCACTCTCGGGCGCGTTGACGCCGATTGAGGCGATGCCGAAGTGGATGCAGCCGTTGACGTTGCTGAATCCGATTCGACATTTCAGCGTGATTGCGCGGAATGTGCTGATTAAAGGCGATGGGATTGAGAGCTTATGGCCGAATTTTCTGATTCTGTTTTTGATGACAGCGGTTTTGCTTTCTCTTAGTGTGTGGCGTTTTCGCAAACAACTCGGGTAGAAGAAATGAAAAGACTGATAGTAAGTGTAGCGATGACCGCGGTGGTGGGCTGGGCGCAGGCTGCGCCGGTGTCGCTGCCGTTATCGGGCCGGAACGCGCAGGGTGGGAGCGTGAATTCGTCTGAGACCGCCATTCCGGGGACGACTTCGAGCGTGAATACGCTGAACACCAACGTGGCCGTGCAGGGGCCTTACACCGGGAGCAGAGGCGGCGGTGTGCCGTTTTCGGGGAGGCTCGGATTGTATGAGGCCATTCAGCGCGCGCTGGATTACAACCTGGGCGGCGTGGGGATGGCGACGGCAGTGCAGCAGGCACGAGGGCAGGAACGAGTAGCGCGGAGCGCGCTGATGCCGAACCTGAACGGTGCGCTCCGAGAGGCCGTACAGCAGACGAACTTGGAGGCGGAAGGCATACGGATCAATGTGCCGATTCGCGGATTTTCGTTTCCGACGATTGTGGGGCCGTTCAACTATTTCGATTTGCGAGCGACCTTGACGCAGACGGTGGCGGATATGACGGCTATTCATAACAAGCGCGCGGCGCATGAGGTTGTGAAGGCCGATGAATTTTCGGTGCAAGACGCACGGGATTTGATTGTGCTGGCGGCGGGGGGAGCGTACTTACAAGCCGTGTCGGCGCGGGCGAGAGTGGAATCGGCGAAGGCGCAGCTGGAGACGGCGACGGCGCTGCTAAAACAGACAGCAGACCGGCATGCAAGCGGATTGGTGGCGCAGATTGATGTAAGCACCAGCCAAGTGCAGCAACAAACGCAACGGCAGCGGTTGGCGACGCTCGAAAACGATTATGCGAAGCAGAAGATCAATTTGGCGCGGATTGTGGGAATTCCACCTAACGATCATTTTGAGTTGACAGACGAGATCGATTACACGGCCGCACCAGCGGCGACAGTAGAAGAGGCACTGGCGAAAGCACTAGCGAATCGCGCGGATTTGAAAGCGGCCGAGGCACAGGTGCGTGCGGCGAACGATGCGCATCGGGCGGCGCGAGCGGAGCGGCTGCCGTCGATCGCGCTTTCGGCGGATTATGGAGCGATTGGAGTGAATCCGGCGCAGTCGCATGGAACATTCACAGTGGTGGGCACGCTGAAGATTCCGATTTGGGAAGGTGGCCGTACCGAGGGCGATCTACAGCAGAGTGACGCGGTGCTCCTGCAGCGGCGCGCGGAACTGGACGATACGAAAAGCCGCATTGAGAGTGACGTCCGGAATGCGTTTTTGGATTTGGAAGCAGCGGCCAGTCAGGTGGAATTGGCGCGGGCGAATCAGAAGCTGGCGCGGGACACACTGAATCTTACTCAGCAGAAATTTGATGCGGGTGTGAGCGATTCGTTGGAAGTAGTGCAGGCTCAGGAGAGTGTAGCGTCGTCGGATTTGGATTACATTAGCGCGCTGTTCGCGCACAATTTGGCAAAGTTGAGTTTGGCGCGGGCGATCGGGCATGCATCGGAGAATTTGCCGGATTATCTGAGTGTGCGGAAGTGAGCATTGGATACAATTAACGTGGTAGCGCATCAGCGCGCGGGCCGGCATAGCTCAGTTGGTAGAGCATCTGATTTGTAATCAGAGGGTCGGGGGTTCAAGTCCCTCTGCCGGCTCCAAAACATCCAATCTTTTGGCTCATTGTCCCGTAATTGCTCGTTCTTTTGCGAGCGATACCTATCGTCTTGTGCGCGACTCAATCTAGCGTGCGGCTGACGAATCTCAAATCGTAAGCGCCTTTCAGGGTGTGGTAGTTCCGCAGACTGCTTTCCTGTCCGCGTTTCACCACAGCCGCACACTCCTTCAAGGGGGTACGTGCCGTGGTAGCGTTGTTGCCGCGCACGAGCCTCTACCCAATATCCAATGCAGGTCGAGGCTCTGGTTGAGCGGCGATTTGTGCCCACCGATCATTGATAGAAGGGCCGCCTAACCGTTGCGAGTGCCCCGATAATTCCTGCCGAATCCGTCCGGTTCGTGCGTCGCTATACGATCCGTAGGCCAGACGCGAGCCCCGGTGTGTACAATATAACGATTGCAGCGGAGCAAAAAGGATTGAAGAAATGGGCATTGATATCCACGGTCTGAATTTTTTGCGGCACACGAAGAACAAAGCGCTCTTTGGGGACACGATCACCATCGGGCGTCAAGAACTGCTCGTGATTGAGCCTGAAGTTCGGGCGCTTGTTGGCACAAAGCCAGGATATAAGAACCAAGTTTATTGCGAAGATGTGTTAATCGAATATTTCGGTGCAACCAAAGTTGAATCCATCGATAACAGCGACTTCGAACAGGCGACCCATGTGCACAATATGAATGAGCCGCTACCGGAAAATCTGCGCGGAAAGTACGACACGGTTGTTGACGGAGGGTGCTTAGAACACATATTCAACGCGCCGCAAGCCTTAAAGAACTGCTCGCTGCTTTGTAAGCCAGGCGGGCAGATAATACACATCCTTCCGGCAAATAACTTCTGCGGGCATGGTTTTTGGCAATTTTCTCCGGAACTCTTTTTTTCCTTGTATTCAACGAAAAATGGTTATAAAGAAACTGAGGTCTTTCTGGCCGACTTACGAGATACCACTAAGTGGTATCAAGTCAAAGAGCCGCAAAATGGGAAACGAGTTAATGTGACGTCTTCCAACGAGCTTTATGCCTTAGTGCGCACGGTATTGAGGGGACCGGGCTTTGTGCACGCAGGCGTTCAGCAGAGCGACTACGTCCACTTATGGGAGAATGCGTCAAGCTCCGAAGCGAATGCAGGCAAAGGCGCCAAACCAGCATACAAGCAAAAGCTGAAACAAATTGGATTCGTTTACAGGCTGCTTTCACCCGTGTATCACTCCTACTTGCGTTCGAGGACTGAGACGGGATTGAACGCGAAAAATCTTGGGCTAAAAGAGATCACTGTCAAACGTATCTTCAATCAAGGCTGGAATCGTTTGAGCCAAAACGATTGCGAAGTACCAGCGAAAGGATATACACGCGAGGGCGGTCTACTCTGAGAGGTTAACGAATGCGGCCTGTTTCCACTCAGGCTAAAAAGTCCTAGGCCAGGCTCGCCACATATTTCTTGTCGTGTTTGGTGAAATTCTCAAGCGTGTTGAATGCGCGACGGAGCCGAAGCTTGCGTCTAGCGGCTGTTTCGTAGGCGAGCATGAATTTTGCGGGGTGAAAGGGTATCTTCGCTTGTTCGGCCAGGAAGTGCTTGTCCGCGGGCAGATGTAGGATGCTGCGGTCCTTGATCGCCTCAAGTGTTGGCTGGCGGTGGTCTGTCCTGGCGGTCCACCAGCGCGCGATGTAGCCCATGGTGCCGGCGTCCTCGAAATCGAGTTGGGGGCACTTGGTGGCGGCCGCAGCCACGGGCATTTCGTCGCTGACATGGTGCAGCTTTTGGATTTCCTGGGTGTAGCGTGGCCAGATCTCGGAAATGGCATCGCCCAGCGCTTTAAAACTCTGTGGAGGGCCGAGGAAAAACTCGCCTCCGGGCCAGTAGAGCTTGGGCTTTGGGGTTCCTCCAATCATCTCTATGTCTGAGCGCATGACTTGTTCTCCGTATTTCGGGATCATTTGGCCGGCAATATCGTAGGCCAGAAGCTTGCCCTGGAGGCTTCCCGTTGGCGGCGGGGGAGCAATCATGACTGCGTCTGAGTCAACGATCGCTACGGAACTGCCGAACTCTCCGGAGCCGAAGCGTGAATAGATCTCTAATTTGTAGTGGGCGCTATGAAAGATGACTCCACTGGGGACTTTGAGTTGGAAAGAAAGTTCCACGACCTCAAACGGGGGTAGACTGAGCGCGGCTAGGCGGCTCTCCACGAGCAAACGATTATTGGTAAGAAGCCGGAAGGGCACATCGTGATAACGCAACGAAGATGCTAATAGCGACGCGCAGCTAATGTAAACGTCGATGGCATCGTAACCCGTTTTCATATTGATGTGGGCGCTTTCGGCGCTATCGAGGTACAGGAGGGTATGGAAAATCGTAGGCGCGGTGTCTCGCATGAGTGGATTTTAAGTGAAGCCCTCAGGAATGAACATCTTAACAGTTTTCTTTCTATTCTTCGCTGCGAATGCACCTTGGTGACGTCGCGTTTAACGCTCTAGTCAGATCGTGGATGCGGTCTTCCGTCGCCGAGCGCGCAAAAAGCCAATCAGCAGAGCGCCAAAGCCAGCTGTCGTTATGCTGATTGGTCAGAGAGTTGAGTTTGAAACCTGGAATTTCCGTTCCTGCATTGTAAATTGGAAAGTTAATGGCGCGACCTTCCCGACAAAATTCGGAATAGGACAGATCGAGAAAGCTGCGTTGACGGTTTTGGAACTGTGCTTTGTGTTTGGCGTTAACGGTGGGCCTTGGGCGCACGCAACGCGCACCGGCCGACGCCACCAAACCAGTTTTCTCAGCGGATCAAGATCGGGCGCAGCGGGAGCTGCGAGCTGACGGCGGGGTGCTGCGCTTTGCGTTGGATGCGACAGTCGTTTACACGCTGCCCGCCTTGATTGATATTGCAGAATCGCGTAGCCCGGAGACGAAAGGGGCGTGGCGGGCAGCGCAAGCGCGGGCGGCGGCGTTAGGAATCGCAAAGAGCGAGTTGTATCCCGCATTATAGGCCTTCTTAACTGGATTCACGAACCAAAACGGAGTGTTGCTTTACAACCAATTTGTGTTACAAGATCTCGGCCCTATGGAAGGCGGCCTTTCCGCTCAGTACACGATATTCGATTTTGGCGCAAAGTTCGACCGCATTCAGGAGCAGCGCAGTCTCTTGCAAGCGGCAAATTTTTCCTTTAACGATGCGCACCGAAAACTAATTTTTGGCGTCATGGAGGCGTATTACAAAACGCTGTCTGCGGCGGGGCAGAGGCAGGCGGCGGAAGTGAACTTGAAGAGCGCGAGCGCGGTGGCGGAGGCGACACAGGCTCGATTCGATCAAGGGCTTGCCACTTCTCCAGATGTGGCGGAAGCGCGCAGACCGCCGCGCAGGCAAGGTACGACTTGCAAATTCGCATCGGCGACGAACAGAAGGCTTCGGGAGCGCTGGCCACCTTGTTAACGGTGGCCGCCTATAGCCAATTCAAGGTACAAAGCATTTATGATTTAGCCATTCCCGAGGTTTTGCCCGCGAACGCGCACGAACTGATTGAAGAGGCGCTCGACAGGCGACCGGATTTGCTTGCAAGAGTGGCGCAAATCGATGCCGCGAAAGCGGAAGAAAGGGACGCCAAGAAAGCGTATTATCCAAAGCTGACGTTCGATGGCAATTTCGGAAGACTGCGTGCCTGGTGGGATCAGACGCTGTATCCGGCTGCCTGTGCCACGGGGAACGTTTACGATGCGACTTTGCGGCTCAGTTGGAATGTTTTCGATGGGGGAAGCGGGAAAGCAGCATTGCGCAGGCGAAGGCCGAAGAAAAGCGAGCGGAAAGTGAGTTGCATGCGGCGCGAGATCAAGTGGAAGCGGAAGTGTGGAATGCTTACGTGGATGCGCAGACAGCGCTGCGGCAACGCGAGGCGGCGAAGGCTTTGCTCGCGGCTTCGCAGGAATCGTACGAAATGTCGCTGGAGGCGGGCGAACGTGCGAGCCTGGCAGCCTCAGTTACGGACGTTGCTCGTATTGCAGATCACTCTGGCGCATATGCGGCTGGCAGAGCCCGAAGGGCGGTTACCGGCGCATGTGGAAGCGAAGCAGGAAGCTTGTGCGCGCTATCTGGATGAACTGGCCGATTTGCTCGACCCTGGCGGCCAGGCGGTTGAGCAAAATTCCACGGGAACGGTTATGAAGGAAACTGCGGGAGAAGAGAGCGTAGCGGAATCGATTGCCGTTGAGAGTTTAGAGATTGTTCGAGAGTTGATTATGGAAGTGCGGCGGGCGGCGGCGGGCGGCACGGCCCCAAAGTAAGTGGAGCGGGTAAACTTGTGCGATAGTCATGATTATGTTTACGAAAGCCCAATGCGGCTGGCTCACGTCCCTGCTCTTGCTGGGGGCTGGCTCACTCGGAGCACAAGCACCTAAGTTGAGATTGGCGGAAGCGGAAAGCGTTCGGCCGGAGGGTTATGAGGCGCAACTTTGGCTTGACCCGGCTAAGACAACCTTCCATGGTGTGATTTCCATTCGAATGGAGATTGAGAAGCCGCTCGCGACCTTATGGCTCAACCAGAATAATCTTCAAATTGAAAGTGCGGAGTTCAAGACGGCGGCCAAGATGTTGCAATCCGAGGTAGTGGATGGCGGCGAAGACTTTGTCGGATTGCGCGCGGGCTCGGAACTCGGCACCGGCGAAGCGAGCGTAGAGATTCATTACCACGGGAAAGTGCAAGATAAATCACCCACGGGCGTTTTTCAGCGCGAAGATTTAGGCAACAAGTATCTCTTCACGCAGTTCGAAGCAGCCGATGCGCGCTCGGCGTTTCCGTGTTTTGATGAGCCGGAGTTCAAGACACCGTGGAAACTAACGCTCGTCATTCCGAGCGATGATTCCGCCGTGAGCAACACGCTTGTCGCAAAAGAGGAGGCAACCGCCGAAGGGAAAAAAGTTGAGTTTCGGCAAACCAAGCCGCTGCCGAGCTACCTGGTTGCGTTCGGCGTCGGACCATTTGAGTACGTAGATGCGGGGATAGTGGAGAGATCGAAAGCGCCTGTGCGCATTGTGGTTCCGAAGGGCCGGAGCGCGCAGGCGAAGTACGCGGCCGAGGTGACGGCGGAGATTCTGACACGCCATGAACATTATTTCGGCATTCCTTTCCCGTACGAAAAATCCGATCAGGTTTCCGTGCCCGATTTCCCAGGTGCGATGGAGAATCCGGGGATGGTTACCTATGGCCAGTCGATCATTCTGGCCGACCCGAAGAACGATAGTATTCGACGGCAGCGCGGTTATGCGAGCGTGGCGGCGCATGAGTTGGCGCATCAATGGTTTGGAGATTTGGTGACGACGGCCTGGTGGAACGATATCTGGCTAAATGAAGCTTTCGCCACCTGGATGGAACGGAAGTTGATTTCGCAGTGGAAGCCGGAGTGGAAGACAGATGTAGAGGACGTGCAGGCGAATATGGGCGCAGCCGAAGAGGACAGCCTATTGTCGGCGCGCAAAATACGCCAGGAAATTGTGACCAAGAGCGATATTGGGAATGCTTTCGACGGGATCACCTACCAAAAAGGCGCGGCCGTTATCGGCATGTTTGAGAATTGGATGGGTGCCGAAGAGTTTCGCAAGGGTGTTCAGTTCTATCTCAAGCGCTACGCCTACAAGGCAACAACCGCCGGCGATTTTCTGGATGCGCTGAGTTCAGCGAGCGGAAAAGACGTCACTAAACCGTTTTCGAGCTTCCTGAATCAATCCGGAATTCCCGTTGTCTCTGTGAATCTGCGTTGCGGCGAAAGCGCGACGCTTGAGGTGGAGCAGAAGCGCTTTGTGCCGCTCGGTTCGAAAGCGCCGGCCGGCCAAGTTTGGGAGATTCCGCTCTGCGTGCGCTATGGGGCAGGTGGCAGCAACAGCGGAGAGAAGCAATGCACGTTGATTACGAAACCAAGGGAGAGCGTGCGTTTGAGCCACGCCCAAGGTTGCCCGGCTTGGGTGCAAGCGAACGACGAAGCGCATGGATACTACTATGTCGATTACTCCGCGCCTCTGCTTGAAGCGATCGATGGGATTGCCAAGACGCTGCCCGCCACCGAACGAGTAAGCGTGATTGCGAATGCGGCAGCTCTTTCAAAGGCCGGCAAACTTTCCGCTGGGGATTCGTTAAAGTTGGTAGAGACGTTTCACGCGGACTCGGAACCCGCTGTCCTGTCTTCCGCCGTGGGACTGGCGTTTGCGCCGATGGAGCATTTGGTGCCGCCATCTTTGACTGCTAATTACCATCGGTTTCTTGTGGCCAACTTTGGTGCGCGCGCTCGTGAGCTGGGATGGATTGCCAAGCCCGGCGATTCAGACGATACCCGCTTGCTCAGGCGGGCGATTGTGCGGCCCATGGCTACCTGGGGTGGGGATGAGCAACTCGCAGCGGAAGCGCGCTCACTGGCTGACAAATGGCTGGCGGACAAGCACTCTTTGGATGCGAATATCGCTGGCCCCGTCCTGTCTACGGCAGCGTTCTACGGAGACGCGGCGTTGTTTGATCGCTTCCTGAAAGAGCTTCAAAGCGTCAAAGATGAGCAGGTGCGCGGCGCTTTGGTCCAGGGACTTCACTCATTCCGCGACCGGGCTGCGATTGAAAAAGGGATGCAGGCGGAATTGAACGGCGATGTAGCGCCGGTAGAAGGATTTGGATTGCTATTTGGAGGCGCGGGGCAGGATGCCACCCGAAAAATGGGTTTTGAGTTTGTCAAGGCTCACTACGATGAGATTATGGCTAAGTTTTCCTCCGGAGGCAGTGCTTTTGATTTCTTAGGCTCGCTGCCATTTGTAGGAGGCAGTTTCTGCGATACGCAATCGCGCGACGAATTGAAAGCGTTTTTCGAGCCTCGCGAAGGGAAACTGCCGGGAGCGGAAAGAAGCTTGGCGCAGGCGACGGAACAAATCGATCTTTGCATCGCGAATAAAGCCGCTCAGGAAGCGAGCGTAGCGCAGTTCCTGGCGAAGTATTGAGGAGGTTATGCAGCAACCGGCTGATCTGGTTTTATATCGGCCTCGATCGCTGAGAGGCTGCGTTGCGCACGCGTTCGGACGACTAACGAAGAATCTTTTGAAAGCGCCTGCAAAGAAGGAATGGCGCGTTTGTCACGAATATGGCCGAAGCACCAGGCAATGGAGCGGCGAAGTGTGGGCTCCTGGCTTTTTGACAGGTCAACCATTTTATCGAGAGCGTCGGGTTCGCCGTGCATGTAGAGCCCGACCAGCGCATTGCCAATCACTCGATTATTCGTATCAGTCAAAGCGGAACGAAAGACACGGATTGCCTCCTGTTCTTTAACGTTCCACAGACCCTCGATAGCGTTTGCGCGTACACGCGGATTCGCGTCTTTTAATTGCTGCTGCGTCTGAACTACATCCAGCGTGAACTTGCAAAGCAGTTTGACCGCGCGGGAGCGGACTCTCTCGTGCGAGTGTTGACTCAGTTTTCCAAGCCAAGGGAGCAGCAAGCTACTGCCACTGTCAGGCACCATGCTGAGCGCGCGCAGAATCCGCGGAGCCGCCGAAAGCTGATCGGCTTCTTTCAAGAGCTTGGCCGCGAAATGGGAATCTATTTTCGCTACGGCGACGGCAGCGTTGGCGGCTGTCTCCTCGGGGAGATTGCTCTCCACCAGGATTTTCAGGTAATTTACTTCGGCTGCGAGCCAGCTGGCCATTTTTCGGCCGACTAGATCGAGTCCCTTTCCGCCTAAATGCGCGAGGCATGCTTCCGCTACATCCTTAGGAAACAGCTTTCGGGCTCTTTGGAAGAACACAAGGAATTTCTCAGGGTCGCCGCTTGCCATGTTTTGGAAGGCTTCCTTGGTGGCGATGCCTGGTTGGATGATATCCATCACGTTCCTCATCGGCAAAGCTCGTAGAGTTTTGAGATTGACTCGCGGATTATTACTATTGAGAAATAGGTATCGCGGTTACCTCAATCTGCATTTTGCTTTTGGCATCTAAGTTGTCTGAGGAAAAGAGTAAGGTGCGCGCTTTCAGCGGAACTACAACTTGTGAATCCCACCTGTTTTGGCGGATGGTGGGCTTTCCGGGCTCGCTGCCCTCGGCAACGGAAGTGACCTCGGCCGTGACTTGAAAGCTAATATCCTTCTGGTTTGGCAATTCCTCGATGTTGAGAAGATCGAAGTTGACACCTACGTTGATGAGTTCATTGGTGGTAGAAGTCGTGGCAAAAGGGATCTTGCTCCCAGTCCTAATTTCGCCCCGACCTTTTGGTCCCGCCGCCATCGTCTCATAAGTGCGAGAATTAACAACTTTCCCCCCAGGGCCAACTTCTTGCACCACGAATTCGAATTTGTAGTGTTTAGCGGGTGGGGCGGGTTCGTCGCCTAAGCTGACACCCGCAATGGTCATCAGGCTGACCAAACCAAGAATGCATTGTTTTGCGAAAGACATTGTTCTGCTCCTATTGCTCCTCATTCGTATTCAGGGGTGGTATTGCCAGGCTTTCGATTTCGAGTGGTTTGCTCTGCTTCTCGAAGCCATTGACTGCCTGCGCGAACGCTTGCGGATTTTGCCGGGCGAAGGCCAACAAACTTTGCTCGCCGGCGGTAAGAGGCAGAGGCGTGGGGAATACGCGCAGTTTCGGCGAAGGCGGTTGCCAGTGACTTCGTTTCCGTATCGTCCGGATAGCGGCTAGTCTGGATGCTGCCGGTGCTAAGCGCGCCTCTGGTTGGGCAATTCGACCTGCTATCTTCGGCGGCTCCATCGGGGGTTGCCGCGTTTCCTGTGGCTGGGCGACTAACCAAAACACCGCGCCCAAGGCGAACGCACTCGCAAAGATCGCCCACGGCAGACGGGAAACTTTTTGCGAGGGACGCTTCGCCGCGGCGACGCGCGACACGATTCGCCCCTCAAGCCCAGCGAGTGGCTCGACCGACGCTTCATAGGTGCGGATGCCCTGGTTTAGAATTTGTTCGAGTTTATCGTCCACAGTATTCTCCAACATGGCGCGCTAATTTTTGTTTTAGAATTTCGCGGGCGCGCATCAGTCTTGTGCGCACCGTTCCTTCGGCGATACCCAACGCAGCTCCTATTTCGGCGGAGGTTAGTTCCTCTGTTGCGGATAAAGCGAGCGGCAAGCGCAGTTCCTCGGGAAGGCTGTCGATCAGTTTGTGAACCAAAGCGGACCAATCGGCACCGACGGCAGCCTGTTCCGGGGTCTGATCTTGCGAGGCGGAGTGCTCTGTCAGCGTTTCGGACGGTCTGTGCGATTTCGCTCTGCGGTCAATAGCGGCACGCCATGCGACGCGGGCAAGGTAGGCGCGTTCGTCCTTCATTCCCTCCCAGGCACCTGATTGATAGAGTTTGAGGAACACCTCCTGCGTCACGTCTTCGGCATCGTGCGAATGGCGGAGTGCTGCGTAGATGATCCGGAAGACGAAACGCGATTGCCGCTCGACCAAGGCTACGAACTCCTCATCGCAAGGCGCGGCCAAACGGTTTTCGGTCAAGGTTTCGTCCCCCAGCGTCATCTGTTCGGTGCGCGGCCCAATCATTGATTCATAAGCTAAGACTGGGCGGGGGAGGCGAGCGTTCAGATATTTTTACGTGACAAGACGGAAACGGCCGACCGGAAAGTCCGGCCGGCCGCTTGTCGGTAGGTTTGTCAGGGCTTTAGACGCCTCGGGACAGCCCACGGGAACTCGGCTCGAAGAAATCACGCTCCGAAGTGGTAATCGGCGTGGCGAAGCGGAATTCGCCCGGCGTGATGCCATGCCAGCGCGCGGTGTGATAAGCCGCCATTTGCAGCGGAATCACGTCGGCAACGGGCATAAACAAGTCGGGAAAATTCTCGTTCGGCCATTCGAGCAGCGAATCGATCAAATGCGATTTGGGCTTGGGGCCAATCCAACGAACCTTGCCGCCCATGCCGAGAATCTTGTCGCCCAGAGTGTCTTCCAGGTCCTCGGTAGAACGCTGGGTGCCGAAAACGATCACCCGGAATTGATCGTGAATCACTTCCACCGGCCCGTGGCGGAACTGCGCTGCCGACATGGGAACGGCCGGCACCTTGGCCACTTCCTGCAGCAAAAGCGCGCCGGTTTCCACCAACGCCATTGTGGGCCCGCGCCCGAGCAGATACATGGGTACGTTGTTCGCGAAAAAGCCCGGCCAACTTCCGCTAAAGCGATACCACTCGGGCACGCAACGCGTAAGCACTTCAATAGTGCGCTCCAAATCGGTCTTAACGGAGCCATCGAGCTGGTTATCGCTGGCTGCGCCCAGCAAAAGCAACGTAGCGACTGTGCCGGTGTAGGTTTGGATGGCGACCAGTTGATCCGGCAAACTGTTCACCAGGATGGCGCGGGTGGCTTGGCGAGCGACACTGCTGCCAGGCACGTTGATCAATCCCACGACTTTGCAGCCTCGCTGCACCTTCTTGAGAAGTTCGGTGGCCTCAATGCTCTCGCCGGACCGGGATACGAGTACTAATGTGGTATCGGCGTTCAGAACATTCGACTGAAAATGCAGAAGTTCGGCTGTCTCAATTACGGAACAGGCTATACCCTTGCTGGCCAAATAGGATTGCAAAGGCAGGCACGCATATAAGGAAGCGCCCATGCCACTCAGCACTATGTGACGGCTTGACCTGAGCAAACTGGCGGCTTCTTCAAGCGCTGCGCGGCCTTCTCCGTATTGATGGGCCATCACGGCCCTAAGCGATCTGGCTTGCGAGAGGATATTTTCTACCATTGGTGGATTCATGCGGATTCTCTCTTCCACTTGTCCATCCGGGAAACTGCCTGCGGCTGGTTGGTTTGTGTATTCGGCATTCCGGTATCTTGCATCATAATCTAATTGCTATTTAAGAGGTTACCTCCGAGCGGTCTCGGGTATTCCGCCGGTACTAGTGTCACAGACTCCGTTGGCCGGTCTTCGGTGACAAATTTGGCTCTTCCCCCTTTATAGAAGGTGCGCTTTACGCGCTTGTATTCGCTAAAAAACAGGAGTATTATTCCGCCAGAGGAGTAGATTACACGGCGTACGTTTGCGCCGCGAACTGTTGAAACCATATCGGGAAAGGAACTCAGTCGTTTATGAACCTGACATTTCACATCGTGGCCTGGGTCGTACTGCTTCTTGCGGTAGCCGGTCTCTATTTGTACCGCAAATGGCTGGAAGACCATGATGACCACTATATCCATCTGCACAATGATGCTCATGATGCGAGCATTGTGACGTCGCAGAGCGCGCTTGGAAAACGCTTGGAAATGGTTGAAAAAGCTAAGAATATCGCCTTGGCGTTGGTAATCCTCTATGGTCTTGCCATTGCCGGTATCGCAGCCTATCTTGGCTGGAACACGACCCCGCAAAGCTGAACCTTCAATCTCCAGCACCCGCAAAGTATCCTAAGGAAGATGTGGGTCAACCGCCTCTTCCCGCTCTTATTTTTTCTAGCGCCGATCGCCACTGCCCAAACGGAGGGCGTGTGGCGATTTGCGGTCTCAGGGGACTCGCGGAACTGTGGCGATGTCGTAATGCCCGCCATCGCGCAGCATGTCCTTGCCGATAACGCCTTATTTTACTGGCACTTAGGTGATTTTCGCGCGATTTATATGATCGACGAGGATTACGCCCAAATGCATCAGAAAACTCCGAGCGGTTCGGTTCCTACGCTGAACGACTATTTGCCTAATGCTTGGAACGACTTCATCGCGAGTCAGCTCAATTACTTCGGAGATTTGCCGGTTTTCCTGTCGCTCGGGAATCATGAGTCGATTCCACCCAAGGATCATAACCAGGTGATTGCTCAATTTGCCGACTGGCTGAATGCGCCGGTAATCCGCGACCAACGGTTGCAGGATAACGCTACCGACCGCTTGGTGAAAGGTTACTATCACTGGCACGTTTCGGGCATTGATTTCATCAGCCTGGATAATTCGAGCAGCACGTTCGATGACGATCAGATGAGTTGGCTGCGCAAGGTGCTGGATCAAGATGCCCAAGATCTTTCGATCCGAGCACTTGTGGTGGGTATGCACGAGGCGTTGCCGGACAGCATTTCGGCCGATCACAGCATGAATCAGTCTGCGGCTGGAACGATCACGGGAAGGAAAGCCTCGGATTGGCTGGCTGATTTCAAAGTGAAAACGCGCAAACCGATTTATGTTTTGGCTAGCCACTCGCACTATTACATGAAACAAATTTTCAATACGCGCGAGTGGCTGAACCGGCCGGCCCCGATTCCCGGTTGGATTGTGGGCACGGCGGGCGCCATCCGCTATCAATTACCCGCGAATGTAGGCGATGCGGCGGAAGCCAAGACTGGCGTTTATGGCTACCTGCTGGCAACGGTGGACATGACGCAGGATGACCCAATCCAGTTTGAATTCCACAAATTGTCGGAAAACGACGTGCCCGGAGATATCATCGAGCAGTATACGGTGCCGTTTGTGCATAACTGCTGGGTAAACAATATTCAGCACTAAGGCCAGACGCAGCGATGAGCTTTTGAACCCTAAGCGACAGTGTCTTCGATGCTGGAAGCATTTAAGATTCGCAATGCTCAGCGTTCGAGATCCGAATCAGTCGCTTTTTCGATTCGCCCTTTGACAGTATCGGTTATGCTGCCGAACTTCTGCCGGATTTGGCTGAGCAGTATTTGCCGCAAAGCATTTTGCCGGCCCTCTTCGCGACCCGCTTGCCGGCCTTGCTCTCGACCGCATTTAATCAGCGGTCCAATGATGGCGCTTTCTTCCAAGTTCACGTCAATCATGGCAAACTCCTTTTCTCCCAGCGTCCTCTGCAAAGATCGTCTATCTCTATTATCCGCGCAAATGTCGCCAACGCCCCGAGAGCGAAGTGCTGCTCCTCCTTCGCCATGTCCCGGACCCTTCGCAGCACCACGCCGAGCGCCTCGCCTACATCCCCTTTCGCCGCCAAGGCCAGAAGATTGTCAACCCAATCTTCGCTTTCCAGCAAGGGAGCGGCTTCCATTTCACGCAGGTCAATCACCGGGAAGGAATAAGACAGGCGGGGCTCTTCAATACACGCCTGTAGCCGTATCAGCTGTTTCCCGGTGTACAACACCAACTGGTGAACGCGTTGCGCGTACGCTTGCCGGAAATAGGTGAGATAGGAGAGCATCCGCCAGGCGAAACCGGCCTCGTTGGTGCTCTGAAATTCCACATGGTGCAACTCGCCATCTTCGGTTCGCCCCAGCATGTCTGCCCGCCGGCTGGAAATCTGCGGTTGTTCGGTCGCCAGTTGATCGCGCACCGGCGAATCCCCAAAACATCCAGCGCCGGAATAAGCCATTTCCCGGCAGCGCGTACAGCGCTTTGAACAGTATGTCGGAATCCTGAGCCATGTCTTTTCTCTTCCAGTATGAAGCGCAAGGGCGCGAGAACCCTAACCACGGGTAATAGTGGGGCTAGGGGATAGCCGCTTCCAAGCAAGCAAAAACCTGTTCCAGTCGATATGAACGGTATGGCGTCGGCTTTCAGAACTAGGGTTCTCCTCCTGGCCCTGCTCGCCGCCGCTGTTCCAGCCGCGGCGCAGCGGTTCAGCTTCCAGCGCTATGGTGAATCGCAGGGGCTGACGGATCTCGCGATCACAGATCTCTTGCAAGACCGTGAGGGCTACATTTGGGCAGCCACATTCAATGGCGTGTTTCGCTATGACGGGACCGCCTTCCGACGGTTCGGAGACGCTGAAGGGCTTCCCGTCCGGCCCGGCACCTACTTTGTCGAAACACAGACCGGCGTGTTCTGGGCCATCGCGGACCATTCGCTCAGCCGCCGCGAAGGCAACTTATTCCGCAACTTCGATCTCAATTTTCAGCTCTTGGGAACACAACCTGCCGTTTGGCTGGATAAGGATTCGGCTTTCCTGCTTGCCACGACTCGTGGCTTGGCAACCGTGCGGGTTCAGCCAAGTGGCGAAAACAGCGGCCTTTCTCTTGACCCGCTGGTTGGCGAGCAACAGGTGTTTTCGGTATACGCCGCACCGAATGGCGCGATCTGGTACAGCACTTTGGCCGGCATTTATCGCCGCAACAACAGGAAGGTAGCGTATTTTGGTCCCCGGGAAGGTGTTTCGCTGGAACGTTGGACCGGCCTACGGATGGATCGAAATGGCGACCTGTGGGCAAGAAGTGAAAAGAAGTTGCTCACTTTGCATCATGGTGCAGCGCGGTTCGCGGACGTTACGGATAAGCTTCCTCCCGCTGACGGGCCTGGCGTGCTGTCTCTGGATCGGGATGGCAATTTGCTTGTGCCGACACAAGGCGGTTTAGCGCGTCAAGCGAATGGGCACTGGCAATTGGTTGGGATGCGGCAGGGCATGACGGGCGACAGCGTCCGAGTGGCGCTTGAGGATCACGAAGGTTCGCTGTGGGTGGGACATCTCGGAGCCGGCCTCGAACGCTGGCGCGGTTACGATTCCTGGGAAGGCTGGACAGAGCTTGAAGGGCTCACGAACAGCAGCATTATGTCGATTCAACCGGCTGGACCGGGGAGGTTGTTCCTCGGCACCGATCGCGGCTTGCTTGATTTCAATACTCGCGAAGACACAGCACTGACTTGGCTGGAGCGGGATGGACTGGCGGGAGACCATGTTTTCGCGCTCGCGCTTGACCGGGCAAATAACCTGTGGATTGGCAGTGCGCCCGGAGGTCTGAGCTTCTTCGATCGGCGCCGGGGCAGAATTGAGCGGGTGTTTCCTGGTCCTCATACTGAAGCCGAAGGGGTGATGAATCTTGCGGTAGACCGTGATGATTCCGTTTGGGTGGGAACCGATAGAAGGCTGCTGCGGTTTCGTAAGAACTCCCTGCGCCCGTTTGAATTCGATATTCCCGCCGGGACGCCGAGCGCAGGCACAACCGGCTTGATGCTCGATCACGGCGGGCGGCTATGGGCCGTAACTCTTGGCAGACTGTTCGTTAGAACGGAAGGAACATGGAATGGGATCAAGAATATTCGCGGCCTGCCGGCAGATCGGCTTGTGCAGATTACTCAAAGCCGAAATGGCGCGCTGTACGTTCTTAGTGAAACGGCTCGTGTGTATCGTCTCGACGAATCGAAAGGAGGCTTGTTCGCCAACCAACTGCCCGTTCTGCCGGCGTCGGGTCGCCTGGCGCTGTACTTTCTGGGATCGGACCAACGCAACGATCTCTGGGTCGGGACGGATCGCGGGGTATTCGTTTTTGACATTCAGCGGCAAAAGTGGCGCTGGCAGACAGAAGAGGATGGACTCGTTTGGAATGACACAAATCTTGGGGCTTTTCTTTCCGGCGAGCATAACGACGTGTGGATCGGCACCAGCCGCGGGCTGGCTCACTACAAACCCACGCACCCTGGGCGCGTTGGTGTCCCACCGCAAGCCCGCATTTCTGGAGTTCAGGTAAACGGCCGGACACTTGATCTTTCAGCGCCTCTATCCTGGCCTTATCCTGCCAACAGCGTCCAGATTCACATGGCGGTTCTCACTTATGCGGATCAGGGCCGCACGCAATTCTTGTACCGGCGCCGAGGAATAGATGGTAAATGGCTGCGAACGGATTCCCGGGAAATTGTCTATTCGGATCTGCGTCCCGGCACGTACCTTTTTGAGGTCAAGGCTGAGTCTGCGGATGGTACTGTCAGCAGCCAACCGTCTACCGTCGCGCTGACAATCCGGCCGCCTTGGTATCTGACGGGCGCATTCCTCGTGTCGAGCATTTGCGGAATCGTGATTTTTTGCATTTTCGCGTGGCGTTATCGCATCAACACGCTGCTCTCGCGCCAGCGTGAGTTGCAACATCTGGTTGCCGTACGAACCCAGGAAATCGATCTGCAACTTGTTCATCAAGCCAGGCTCAAGGAGGAAGCAGAACAGGCGAACCGCGCCAAGAGCGCCTTTTTGGCGATGATGAGCCACGAGATCAGGACGCCCATGAACGGCGTGATCGGGATGACAACTCTCCTGATGGAAACGAAGCTCGATGGCGAACAGCGGGAATACGTAGATACGATACGCACTTCGGGCGACGCCCTTTTGTTAATCATCAACGACATTCTTGACTTCTCAAAGATAGAAGCCGGCAAGATAACTCTCGAGAATGTTAGTTTCAATCTGCGCAAAGTTGTGGGAGATTGTCTTGCTCTGGCTTCCGGTGCGAAGGTGAATCATGTGCGGATGGAGTTCGAGTATGACGGTCGGATTCCCAACAATGTGATGGGGGACCCCACGCGGATTAGGCAGGTGCTGCTGAACCTGTTGTCCAATGCTCTAAAGTTCACAAAGGAGGGTGTCGTCTCGGTCCGGGTGGTTCCGCAAAACGAATCTCCAGACGGCGGAAGTTTGACTCGCTTCGAGATCTCCGATACCGGTATTGGGATTAGCCCGGCGGCACAAGCGCACCTTTTTAAGCGCTTCTCCCAAGCCGACACATCCACAACCAGGCGCTACGGCGGAACCGGGTTAGGGCTCGCGATCTCAAAAGGATTGGTCGAGTTGATGGGAGGGACCATCGGAGTCGAAAGCGAACCCGGGAAGGGAAGCACGTTTTGGTTCACTGTGTCGCTTGAGCAGAGTACGGAATCTGCAGCTAGCGACGGCGGGACACCGGATCTCGCGTCCTTGGCGGCCGGCATTGATCATTCCGCGAAGAAACGAAGCCTGCACATCTTGATTGCCGAAGACAATAAAGTCAACCAAAAGGTCCTGTCCAAGATGCTCACTCGCCTTGGCTGTGGCAGCGATATCGCCGAAAACGGAAAGCTAGCCGTCGAGATGGCCCAGACTCGCGCGTATGATGCGATCTTGATGGATTGCCAAATGCCGGAGATGGATGGTCTCGAAGCGACCGCCGCGATCCGGCGCCTAGGCGCTCCTTGGTCGGACCTTCCGATCATCGGTGTGACCGCGAATGCGTTCCCGGAAGAAAGGGTCAAGTGCCTCGACGCCGGGATGAACGACTACCTTGCCAAGCCGGTGGCAAAAGACGATTTGGATAAGATGCTCCAGCGTTGGATCCCTGAAGCGGCTGAGCGACCGCGCGATGCGGCTCACGATGTCGAAATAGCAAAGGTTACGTAGCTGCGATACGAGTGGGTGATTTCTAAATTCGTTCTTTAGCCGTATCGGTTACGCTACGGAACTTCTGCTGTCCCAATTTCCGTTGTCTCAGCGGAGGGGTGCACTTCACCAGCCTGACACCGGTTTGTGGTGGAACTACTAGGGCAACTTCGGGTTTGCGGGCGGCATCTTCCGGGGGGAGATTTATGCCTTACATCAAAGTTGGCACTGAGAATTCGAGCGACATCGAGATTACTACGAAGATTTCGGCTCCGGGGCACCGGTGGTGTTAATCCACGGTTATCCTCTCAGCGGAACGTCTTGGGAGAAGCAGATTCCCGCGCTTTTGAAGGCGGGACATCGGGTGATCACGTACGATCGGCGCGGATTTGGGAAGTCGAGCCAGCCTGCGACCGGCTATAGCTACGACACGTTTGCGCAGGATCTTCATGAGGTTGTCAACCAATTGAAGCTGAAAGAATTTTCGCTGGCCGGTTTTTCGATGGGCGGAGGAGAAGTAGCGCGGTATATCGGGAAGTATGGGTCAAAGAGTGTGAAGAAAGCCGCGATTTTGAGTGGTGTGCCGCCGTACTTATTGAAGACGGCGGATAATCCGGAAGGCGTTGATGCGGCGGTGTTCGAAGGGATACAGAAGGCGATTGTGGCGGATCGGTATGCGTTCTTCGACGAGTTTTACAAGAACTTCTACAACACTGACCTTTTGATGGGCAAACGAATTAGCGAAGCGGCAGTGCGAGCCAGTTGGGTGGTTGCGGCGGCCGCGTCGCCGATTGCGAGTGTGGAGTGTGTGCCGGCGTGGCATGAAGATTTTCGTAAAGATGTGGCGAAAATCGATGTGCCCACACTGGTAATGCAAGGAGATCAGGACCGGATTGTGCCGTTTGCATCATCCGGCAAGCGCACGGCGAAAATGATTCCCGGAGCGAAGCTGGTGGTTGTGAAAGGCGGCCCGCACGCGATTGGTTGGACGCATGCCGAAGAGGTGAACCGTGAATTGGTGCACTTCCTGGGGGCGGAGAAGAGCGCGGCCGCGTAGGTTCGCTCGAGGGCAGCAACCGAGTAGAACGCGCTTTGTACTAAAGCATTCCATCCAAGCAATCGATGCTTGGATGGATATCTACCAGCCGGCCGCGCGCCACCTGCTTCTACATTCAGTGGTACGTGATGGTTATTGTCGGGTATAGCGTGTAGGTGTCACTCTCGCCGAGCGTTATCGGGCAACTCCAGACCTGGGTCGCGTCGACCAAGAGACCGTCGCTTAAGAAGCTTCCGTTCGCCCAGTTTTGGGCGATGTTTGAGAACTCAATACTGTAGATCTGCCCGTTTTGTGTAGGGTAGTTTTCGACCTGATATTCCCCCGATGCCCATGCGTTGTAGAGGCTCAAGCCCGGACTAATGAACACGTAGTTCCATGTAACGGTCGCGGGATTCCAGCTGCTGGCGACAACGGCGATCCGGAAGTTCGACTCGTGGCCCCCAAGAGGATTGACACCTCCAGCCTCAAGCGCTAAAGTGGCGGAGTCAATTGTCTTACCTCGTATCGCCAGCGTATTGAACGATACCAGACTCGAGTACGATATATAATCGGGACATCCGGAATTATTAACATCGGTGAAAAATTGCCCGATTGCCAGCGCACTTTGCCCTGGATAAGCGTTTGCCTGACGGTTATCCCCGGGGGAGATTTCAAGCCAGTTGATATCTGTTGGTGTAAGCGTGATGGTAGGGTGTGTGAAGTTCGCGTTGACGGACACGGCCCCAGTTACCGTCACTTCGCAAGTAGGTGCAGTTCCGCTACACCCTCCCGACCATCCCCCAAAGACGAAACCGTCACTGGGCGCAGCGGTAAGGGTGACGACCGTCGTAGTACTGAAAGTTGCGGAACAGGAGATACCGTGGTCTCCACTCCCTCCGTAGATAGCCCAACCGCAGGAGATTCCGCCGGGGTTGCCGCTGACCTCCCCCGAAGGATTTGACATTGAATTTCCAGGTATGATTACCGCCAGGTTATCTGCAGCCGGAGGGGGAGTAGGGGCAAAATAGCCGTTAATGTCCACCACTAGATTCGTGGGGTTGGTTGCGTAGGCATCAATGGAACCGTTGGTTGTCGGAACGATCGCCATATTCGACGTAATCATTGCATCGCTCGCGTTCAGCGTTGAGGCGAGGGGCTGCGACTCGCCCAGCGGCCATAAGGTCAAATATGAGAGACCCGCCATCGGAACCACGGTCGCATTGAGCACAAATGCCTGTGCTCCGGATGGAGCTCCGCAAGAGCTAGCCGTGACGTTCACGGGCAGTACGCCGGTGAACGCCCCAGCAACATTTCGAGTGTCCAGCACCCGGCACGGTGTCAAGTTGTAAAGCGACAGGCCACCCGACCCTGCGGACGCAAAGTACCCGTTTATATCAATTACAAGGTCGGCATCGTCCGTGGCCAATACCTCAATGGCTCCGTTTGTTCCCGCCGGCACAATGGCCGCGTTCGCCGTTATCGGGGCAACCGCCGGGTCCACTGGGGTGAGATCGGCATTCAAGGTCGAGACCCCCGGCCATGCTTGACCCGTCGGCCAAACGCTCAGCCAAGACAGGTTCGCCCACGGCACCGCCGTTATATTTAATGAATACGCTTGGGCTCCCGAAGGTATGTTGCAGTTGCTCGACAAAATCGGGAACGAGCGATCCTGTTGAGCTACCAGACCGGGCCCGCCCAGGGGTCCCGTGGCGTTACGGGTGTCCACCACGCGGCAAGGAGTTAGCGCATAAAAGGCCAGCGCACCCGTACTACCTGCTGGCAGGAAATAGCCATTGATGTCCAGCACCAAGTCCACTGTATCAGTGGCGTATACGCTAATGGCGCCGCCCGCACCTGCGGGAATGACGGCGGCGTTCGCCTTTACGCGACCATCCACGGAGTTTAGCGTAGAGACGAGAGGTTGGGTTTCGCCGGTGGGCCAAGTTGTGAGATACGATAACGTTGCGTGCGGAATCGCCGTCACATTGAGCGAAAAGGCCAAAGCACTGGCGGGAACACTGCAGACAGTGCTGCTCGGGAGCGGAAAGCTTCGCGAAGTGGTTCCGGCAATGGGTGCCGGTTCCGAACCGTCGCCGAGCAGGCCGGCCGCAGCCCGCGTATCGACTATACGGCACGGAGTCATGGGAATTAAGCTTAGCGGTGCTCCAGACTGTGCAAAAGCCGGCAGCGTGGCGGTACCTAGTACCAAGAGGGGAACCGAGAAAACCGCGAGTAGGGTTCGCCGTTCTAGTGTCATAATGACCTCCTCCGTTCAGCCTTTGAACCGAGGCTGAACCAAAACACCGGCGCCAGTTCTCTGTTTGTCTAAAAACTACCACTAGGTCGCTGCTTTGTAATCCATCTTTGGGTGGAGGCATACGTCGCGCTGTGCTGGCTAGTGGTTACTCATCCGCAGTGTGACCGCGCGGGCGCTCGTGGTGACCTGCGTCACGCAACGACTGTGAGTCAAGCACGGCTTGCGAGCTAGTCTAGTGTTTCACAAATAGCTTTACCTTTTCGAGGATGAGCCTCATACTGGAGGAGTCATGCCTCGACCGCCAGCCGCCAACCTGAAGTTAAGCGAGGGCGAGCGCAAAGAACTACTTCGATTGCGCCGCCACCGTAGTATGCCGCAAAGCGTAGTTCTGCGAATGAATATTGTTTTAGGAGCAGCGAATGGAATTCCCAACAAAGCGTTAGCTCGCCAGCTTTCGACATCTTTGCCGACCGTCTTGCTGTGGCGGCGACGTTACGAAGTAAAGCGTCTGCAGGGAATCCTGGAGGACCAGCCTCGCTCGGGCCGACCCCGGGAGATCTCGGATGAGACTATCGCTTCGATTGTGGAGGCGACTATGAAGACCAAGCCCAAGGATGCCACTCATTGGAGTGTGCGAACCATGGCGCAAAGCCAACCTGTGAGCGCCGCAACGGTGTATCGAATTTGGCAGAAACACAAGCTACAGCCTCATCGCGTCGAGTCCTTCAAGTTCAGTACCGATCCAGACTTCGTCCTGAAGCT
>CAVYUL010000115.1:0-119014 GCA_963771405.1 Bryobacterales bacterium | reverse complement strand
TTGTCCCCTAAATTGAGACAAGCAGTTAAGAGTCAAAATTCAGCGAATGGAGAATTGACTCATGGGATTAGCTCGACGGAAGTTCACAAAAGAGTTCAAGCTGGCTGCGATTCAGCAGATGGAGGCGGGCTCATCAACGGCGGAAGTGGCGCGGGCGTTTGAAGTCACCCCGAAGGTTTTGTACCGCTGGCGAGACGAGTTCCGGCACGGGCCGGGCAATGCCTTTCCGGGACGCGGGAAGCCGCGCTGGGACGAGACGCGCGTGGCACAACTGGAACGCAAGGTGGGGCAGCAGACGCTGGAGATTGATTTTTTGAAGGGGTGCTTGCAGCGCATCGAGGAACAGCGGAAGCTGCAGGCATTGACTGGAAAGCCGCGATTTACCAGTACATTCAAACGCAAGTGGAGCAAGGGGGCCAGATGACTGCCTTGCGCATGTGTGAGTTAGGAACAGTGAGCCGGGCCGGCCTGTACCGGTTCGAGCCGAAGGACAAAGCGTCTGACGAAGATCTGGATCTGCGGGATGAGATCCAACGAATCGCTCTCACCTTTCCGTTTTATGGCCGGCCCCGGATTACGGCGGAGCTGAAACGGCGCGGCTGGCCGGTCAATCATAAAAAGGTGGGCCGCCTCATGCGCGAGGATAACTTGCTTTGCCTGCGGCGGCGGAAGTTCGTGGTGACCACCGATTCGAATCACAATCTGCGGATCTATCCCAATCTGGCGGGTGAGATGGCTGTCACCGGCATCGATCAGCTCTGGCGCGCGGATATCACCTATATCCGGCTGGAGACGGAGTTCGTTTATCTGGCAGTGGTGTTGGACGCCTACTCACGCAAAGTAGTGGGTTGGGCGTTGGATCGCCATCTGGAAGATGATCTGGCCATCGCTGCTCTGCAAATGGCGCTCCGGCACCGCAAACCAACGGCAGGGTTGACACATCATTCCGACCGCGGCGTGCAGTACGCCTCCCACGACTACATTGCTCTGCTGAAAGACCATGGCGCCCGCATCAGCATGAGCCGGCGTGGCAATCCTTATGACAATGCAGCGTGCGAGTCCTTTATGAAGACTCTGAAATACGAAGAGGTTTATCGGCAGGAGTACCGTGACTTGGCCGAAGCCCGCGCTTCCATCCAAACGTTCATCGAGAGAATCTATAACGGCAAGCGTCTCCACTCGGCGCTGGGTTACCGCCCGCCGATCGAGTTTGAACGTTCGCTGCTTACTCCTTCCACTGCCAAACCATTGGTGACCGCATGAAAAACGAGGGCGCCCTCAGTAAGCGTTTTTTCAGGCATACCGGAATCTATCGGTCCGATGTGTCATCACTTCTTTTAAACCTGGGCCAGAGTACCGCATTCCGGTCGGGTCCGGGCCAGGCTCTAGGACGCGCCGGAAGAACACGCCCTGCCCATCGTCGCGATGAGTTCCGGCCGGTTATTCCTCAACGGGTTGCTCGCCAGCAGTGCCCGTCTCCGCTTCACCGGCACCCTCAGCTTAAAACGATTGCAGCAGCGAACGGAATCCTTTACCATCGAACGGTAACGTTCCTCTTAACTGTTTGTCTCAGCCATGGGGACAAGCTCAAAGTAACCAAGCGATACAAAGGCAAACTACAGACTGTGATCGAAGATATCGATCTGCCCAATCCCGTGATTCGCAGTCACTACGGCCATGGATTCATCAAAGAGTATGTACGTGACCACCTTTTGCTGCGTACTGAGGCGGCTACCAACGATGTCAACGACTATGGAGTCAAAAAGGCTGTTGAACATCTACCGAAGTTGCGGGAACGAATGAGTACGATCTGCGATAACTACCTCAACGTTCAACAAGATATCCTGGAAACCTTTCTGGATGGCGGTCAACTGCGCAAACTGGCTGAGCCAACCGTGCAAGCGAACGGCAAACGGATTCCTGGTTTGAAACTGGATCAACCTCGGCAACTTGCCCTGATGCATGCCCTGGTCCGATTCGCCCACATTGCCGCCGGCAACACCTTTCAAACGGTGGACCTGTATCCGCACGTGTTGGAGACGCTACAGCTTACCCCTGACAAATACAGCTTGGCCTCGCTCCGCTACGACCTGTCCAAGCTCAGAGCCAAGAATCTCATACAAAAGGTTGCCAAATCCCGCCGCTACCGCCTACTGCCGCAGGGCTATTCCATCTGCCTCGTTTTCCTCAAGCTCTTTGATCGGATCTACGCGCCGTTGACGACCGGGCTGCTACACCCCGTTGCAGGCGATTCCAAACTTCAACAACAGAAACGGACTCAACTTGATCGTCTCTACCAGAAGATCGTCGATGATCTCAACCAGTTGATTAACGCTGTTGGCCTCAAAGCAGCCTGATTCTCAAAATGTAACGAGAACACTATTCTCGTTACGCTTCGCATAACGGACTAAGACGACAATCTAAAAAACGGCAGACCCTGCCGCCGGTGTACAATTCGAATGTTGGCGCGCCACGGCAACTTTGGAAATGGCATGCGTTCACTTCTCGCCCTCGTTCTGGCTGCGTCTTTTTGTAGCGCCGAAACCTTACCGTTCACTCTTGAAGGTGTTGAGCGGCGATTCGACCCTAGCGGCAGGCTGACCTCTGAACGCCAGTGGTTGTTTGCATGGAATCAAGCGGGCTCTTACGTCAAAGTGGATCTCACGCCAAACGGGCGGGCAAAGGGAGATCTTCGACATAAAAACGCAACGTGGGATCGTGATCGATCCTGAGTCCAAGTCCGTATGGGAACATCCTTTAGACGCCCAGTCATTTGAGAGATCATCAGCGCGAACCTGTGAAACGAACTCCACTCAGATCGTTGCTGCGGTTGTCCATCTTGATAAACATTCTGCGGCGGTTCATGGGATTTCCTCCCAACGAATATCCGTAAGATATCCTGACGGCCAAGTTGTGAATTCTGTGGTGGCTCCGCCTCTCGGATGCATGGAGTTAGAGAGCACAATTTCAGTCGATGGCCGGGTAATTTTGACAATACGGTGCAATATTAGGTTGGCCCTCCGGACAGCCACCTCTTTAGCATCCCACCGAACTACAAGCTTCACGATCCCATCCGCTAGGGCTCCCCGGCAACACAGGGGCCGACCAAAACTCGCGTTCCTGATGTGCCGCCTCTATTAGCTTAGAAACGGTAACGGCACTCGATACGGGGCCGTTTCAATGAAAAGGCACTGAACTTAGAGGCAGTGGTTGAAATGCCTGCATATCGGAAACTGAAGCCAGATCGCCATATTCAATTCAACCAGTCGCTCAATCGCCGCAATATTCCAGCGCCGCATGAACCGACTTCCGCCTAGCAGTTGGGCTCGTTGATTAATTCGGCTTCGAGCGGTCCAAAGGCAATTGAATGGGAATGGGAGCGACCATCTTCATCCCGCCACCATTTGCTAATCCACGGGTTTCCGTGCTCGTCGATTTCTTCGACGTCGAAGACTTCTCCAATCATTGAAAGGACACGGTTCTTTTCGGTTAAAGGCAAGTCGTCGAGCCATGGCCCCGACAGATTCAATAGTCGAACACGCGAACCCACTTGAATCGGATTGCCTCTTCGATCTCTCAGCGTTTCCATCCCTTCGTCCTATGCCTCAGTATAGGCGCACACGCCCGTGCAAAACGGGACGTTTACCGTTCGGCTAGTTAACGAAACAAGTCGATATCGAACACAATCGAACCGCAGACGGCGATGCGCTGATCTTCTCAATGGTGACACCACGCAACGGCCAACTAGGCTGAGGATCTTACGATGGAATCAGGTGGAACACCTCAACTACGCCAATGTCATCCCTTCGCTATTTGAATGCCTGCCTGAGGCGAAGACCGCATACCAAGACTGGCAAAAGCCCGGTGAAACATTGCCATACATCGTGTTCAGTCTTCTGGACGAGTCATTCATAACTCCGATGATCAAATCAAGCGGGAATGAGGAAATGCGGAGGCGTACCTTTTAGTTTTTGGAGCTCATGGCCGCTAGCAATGACAGCGCTTTAGTTGATCTCTTAATGATAGGCTTGCTCGAACCTTGGGTTGCGAACGAGACGATAACCCCTTCTCTTGAACAAATGGGAAAACAAACCAAGATTCTGGCGTGGAGAGCCATGAGAGGAAGGCCTAAACCGTGAAGCATCGTGGGTTGTGATTGGTAGACGTGATTATCGGACAGGTGGCTCAAGAACGGTTTTTGGGCAAACCGCTGACCGTGTGTGGTGCCCCTCGCCGCGGACCCGCGTGCGCCCGTTAATGGGTAATGGGCGCCGAATTGCGTTCTGACTGAGGCAGATCGGGCGGCGCTGCAAACTATGGCGATCTCAAGGCTGTGATCCTCACCGGCGGTGCAAGCGCCCTCGCATCTTACGAAAAGTTGGGATGGAATTTTCTCGCTAGCGCGTCGGCTTTAGCGAGCAACTGGCGCGCTGCCTTTCTATTCGGATCTCTCCGCACTTCCGTCTCGGCATGAAGGGCGTACTGCTCAATGCAGACCTTGAACTTGTTCCACTCTTCACTGCCATTCGCGTATTCCGACTCCGGTAAATCAAGGCAAGCGAGTAAGCGGTCCTTGAACGGCTCGTGCGCATATTTGGCGACGGCCTTCTTCAATGTGTCGCGTTCGTCGGAGGTCGGCTTGAAGGTTGACATTGTCGCGCCGCGTCAATGTTATCATTTGGCGCCTGCCTTCCAAATCAGTCTGCGAATCGAGATTGACGCGGGCAGGAAATCCCGCCGCTCAACTGTTTGTCGGCTGCGTTGAGAACTGACAAGAAAGGGAGCATGGCAAACATTACTCGTCGGTAGTCGGCGTTTATTCACCCAAGCACCGGATTGCGTTGAAATACGCGGGTGAGGTGGTCGCTCTCCTCTTCGGCTCCGAAAACTTCGGCCACTCGATTCGCCCGTCGCACTCATTTTTCAGACTACTCGCCCACGGGAAACAACAACTCATTCCCGTCGGGATCCACGATCTTGATCACGTCGTACCCCCACCAGGACTTCTCGCTCGGAACCGACCGCTCCACAATTTCACGGCGGAGGGTAGCGAGTCCATCCACGGTCAGTTCCACGAACAAGCGCGCCTTGTCTCTTCGCGTGGCATTCTCGCAGAGAATGATCTCGCATCCCGCGCGATTAACTTGGCACGCCCCACCCGTGCCGTCGCCCTCATGCCAGCTCTTCTCGAAGCCGAGCATGTCAACGTAGGACCGAAGCGCACGGTTCACATCAGCAACGAAAAGCACGGGACGGGTGTACCAGCGGTGTGTGATTTCCTCTTGAATCGCTGTCTTGGTCATGCCTACTCCTAATCCGCCCAATTAGTATAGCCCGCGCCCTTAGCAAAAGGGACGGACTTTCTCTGTCCCAACAAGATTAAAGCATCCACCGTCCGCAATATGGCTTCGGCGGATAGATCTGTCCCTCCCTTTTTCGTTCCGACCCGCCGAGAATGCTATTCTGAATCCCGATGACGAAGGTGCAACTCACGTTCAAGTTATCCCGCATCCTCAGCGACGAAGGTTTGAAACAAATCGCTCGCATCCACGCCGTTTACGGTATTTTCGCCGTCCGCGTTGCGCAAACCGGCGATGAAGTCGCCGTCGAATACGATGCCTCTCGCCTCTCGCGCAAAGACATTCTGGGCGTCCTTGAGCAACACGGCATCCCCGTCGCTGCTTAAACAATCGCGTTTCTGTCACAATAACTCGGAAAGGCCATTGTGACCATGAAACTTCTTTGGAAGCTGTTTCTCCTCTGCCCTGCACTAACCACCGTGTTACCTGCCCAAGACATCACCGGCGATTGGCTCGGCACGCTCAAAACCCCAGGACCCGAACTCCGCATCGCGCTCCACATCACCAAAACCGCCACCGGCGCTCTCGACATTGTTTTTCAAAGTGTCGATCAAAACGCCACTCTGCAGGTCTCCTCCATCTCTCTCCAAGATTCAACTCTCAAATTTTCGGTTGATCAGGCTCACGGCGCTTACGCAGGCAAAGTGAACGCCGATGCCTCCGCCATTACCGGCGCCTGGACACAAGGCCAGTCCATGCCGCTCAACTTCCAGCGCGGCGTTGTCAAAACCCCTAAACCCGCCCAACCCTCCGATATCGATGGCACTTGGTCCGGCCTCCTTGATTTCGGAGCCGCCAAACTCCACATCGTCTATCACATCCTCAACACCGAAGATGGACTGACCGCCACTGCCGATAGCCCCGACCAAGGCGCGAAGGGCATGCCCGTCGCTGTCACGCGTGACGGCGCTTCTCTCAAATTGGAAATGAAAGGCGCCGGCGCGGTCTTCACCGGCGCCATCGCCGCCGACAAGAAGTCCATCGCCGGCACTTTCGTCCAAGGCCCTAATAACATCCCGCTGACGCTTACCCCACTTAAGGACTCAGCTAGCCTTGAGCCGCGCCGGCCCCAAAATCCCGTGAAGCCCTACCCCTACCGCGAGGAAGATGTCGTTTACGACAACACGGTACAAAACGTCCGCCTCGCCGCCACGCTCACGTTACCCGCGGGGAAAGGACCTTTCCCCGCCGTTGTTCTCATCACCGGCTCCGGCCCGCAAGATCGCGACGAAACTGTCTTCGCCCACAAACCCTTTCTTGTACTCGCGGATCACCTCGCCCGCCGCGGCATCGCCGTCCTGCGCGCCGATGATCGCGGCATTGGTAAATCCACCGGCAATTTTTCCACCGCCACCACTGCCGATTTCGCCACCGATGCCGAAGCGGGCATCGCTTATTTAAAAACACGCTCCGAAATCAATCCCCACAAAATTGGCCTCATCGGCCACAGTGAAGGCGGCATCATCGCGCCCATGATCGCCGCTCGCAATCCCGACGTTGCCTTCATCGTCATGCTCGCCGGCACCGGCGTCCGCGGTGAAGACGTAATCGTCTCCCAAACGGCCGCCCTCAACAACAGCGGCACCAAAGAAGGCAAAGAAAAAGCCGTTACGCAAGAGCGCGAAATTCTCGAACTCGCGCAAAGCGATAAAGACGGAGACGCCCTCGCCCAGAAGCTCCGCGAAACGAGTGAAGGCAAATCCAGCGACGAACAAATCGCCGCTCAGCTAAAACAACTCCGCTCCCCCTGGTTTCTCTATTTCATTCAATTCGACCCCGCCACCGCCCTCCGCAAAGTCACCTGTCCTGTCCTCGCTCTCAACGGTGAAAAAGATCTACAAGTCGACCCGAAACAAAATCTCCCCGCCATCCGCAAAGCTCTCGAACAAGCCGGCAACACTCACTTCGAAGTCGTCGAACTCCCCAGTCTCAATCACCTTTTCCAGACCGCCAAAACCGGCTCCATCGACGAATACGCTCAGATCGAAGAAACTTTCTCCCCTACCGCCCTCAACAAAATTTCCTCCTGGATCCAAGCAAACGGGACGGGCTTCTCTGTCCCAACAGACTCAAGCATCCAACGTCCATAGTTCGACTTCGGTGGACAGAACTGTCCGCCCCGTTTGCGCTCCCGACCCACGGAAGCCCTTCCCGCTGCCTGTTCACACCCCTTCCGGCAGCAACAGATTCGGCATCACAAACATTTCATTCCGAAACCCGGCGTTTGCCAAAATCGCCGGATCATTCTTCATCAGTAATTCCGCCTCCGCCGCGTCACCCACTCTCAGCACGCCCATCCCCCACATCCCATTCGGATCAGCCACCGGCCCGATCACAATCGCTTTCCCCTGCTTAATCTGTCCAGTCCAATAAACGCTGTGCCTCGTCATCATCTCCCGCTCTTCCGGCGTGATATCGGCCGGAAACGTCGCCCGCGGCCCATAAAGCTTCATCAGAAAATATTTCATGCGTACATTATGCCTTCTAACCTCACATAACTCGCTTCCATCCCGCGCTCCATTCCCGTCTTGAGCATCGCGTCTCTCGTCTCTTTATTCGGCAGCGCCATCCGGATTGTCATGAGCGTGCCTGTCCCCTCAGGCTCAAACGTCGTCTCAACCCGGTTATCCGGCGTCACTTCAGGTAAGTGCATTCGCTCCA
Source organism: Bryobacterales bacterium (assembly GCA_963771405.1). Classification (GTDB taxonomy): domain Bacteria; phylum Acidobacteriota; class Terriglobia; order Bryobacterales; family Bryobacteraceae; genus Bog-105. The sequence goes on along the minus strand of CAVYUL010000115.1, from coordinate 110,993 downwards.
CATGCACAATCCTGCGATACGGCTCAAGCTCAGCAAACTCACCCGTTAGGTAAAAACCCCCGCCGTTTTCGTTCGCCCACTCATACCGAATCCTCCCTCCCCGCTTCGCTTCGCAAACACAAACCGGCATCGTCCATCCATCCGGCCCGAGCAGCCATTTTTGCAGCAATGCCGGCTCCAAATGCGCGCGATACACTGTCTCCGGCGATGCAGCGAAATGCCGCTTCACAATCACAAACCGGTCGCCTTCCGTCGTCAAGGTCAACTTGCTCATTTCTTCTTCCGTCCTTTCTTTTTCTTCGGTGTTTCCATCTCAGCCAGCAGCAGGTCCACCCTGTTGTAGCTCTTCTCTAGTCCTTTTCGCAGCATTGCCAGCCATTTATCCAAGTCGTCCAGCCCTTCGCGCGCGAGTTGTCGCGGCCGCCGCGTACCGTCCACCCGGCTCACCACCAACCCCGCGTCTGCCAACACCTTCAAATGTTGCGAAATCGCAGGCTGTGTCATCTGAAACGGCTGCGCCAGTTCCATCACCGTAGCCTCACCCAAAGCAAGCCGCGCCAATATCGCCCGTCTCGTCGGATCGGCTATAGCGGCAAACGTGAGATCAAGATTCGTCAATCACCTATAGCTTATATAAGCGGCTGCTTATTGTCAAGGTCGTTTTTTTTGTGCCAAGCTCTTCTAAAGAACACCGTGCTCTTAAACAAATCCATCCCACGCGCCACCGTCATCCCGGTCTTGGCCTACCCCGACGTCAATCAAGCCGCCGCTTGGCTCTGTGATGCATTCGGCTTCACCGTTCGTCTTCGAATTGGAACCCACCGCGTCCAACTGAATGTGGGTGAGGAAGGGGGCGCCGTCATCGTCAGGGAAATGCGCCCCAACGACGCCAACGGGCAATTAGGTTCCGGTTGTTCTGTGACGGCTCGCGTCGCAGATGCCGACTTTCACTGCGCGCAGGCCAAAAGTCACGGAGCCAAAATCACGCAAGACCCCGTGACTCATCCGTTCGGTGAGCGCCAATACAACGCGCTCGATTTCGCCGGCTATTCTTGGACCTTTTCGCAGTCAGTGACGGACGTCCATCCCAGCGAATGGGGTGGAACCGCCGAAAAACTCTGAAGCCCTCGGGAGCCATTCACACCTCCTAGTCTGCTGTTTCTGAAATGTCTTTATATTTCCTGATCTTCCGGAGGATGACGTTGGCGGAGGCAAGCCAGAGGAAGGGTCGGGGCGTTTTGTTGTTCTGGCGGATATAGTTTTGAATAGTTTTGACTAAGTCACGGACCGAACGGAAGGAGCCGCGACGGATCTGTTTTCTGGTGATCTCAGCGAACCAGCGTTCCACTTGATTGAGCCAAGAACTGCTGGTGGGAGTGAAATGGACATGATAGCGGGAATGCTCTTTAAACCACTGCTTCACAAGCGGATGTTTGTGCGTGCCATAGTTGTCCAAGATGAGATGAATATCCAGGCTGGGATCAGTCGAAGCTTCAATTTTGTTGAGGAATAGCAGGAACTCTTGATGGCGATGCCGCGATTGGCATTGACCGATGACTGTTCCTTCAAGGACGTTCAAAGCGGCAAACAGTGTGGTGGTCCCGTGCCGCTCGTAGTCGTGGGTGCGGCGTTCCGGCAGACCCGGGCGAAGAGGGAGAATCGGCTGGGTGCGATCCAAAGCCTGGATCTGGCTTTTTTCATCGACGCTGAGCACCAGCGCCTTGTCGGGCGGGTTTACATACAGCCCAACGATATCGCGTAGCTTCATGCCTATTCCGGTGAAGTCGAACGCGATTCCGGTAGGAAGCCGAACGGCATTCCGGTAGGAAGGTGAACACCTATCGGCGCGGAGCGACGCTGGCTCTACGATTGTGCAAAAAGTGTTCGACTTCGTCAAGTGTTCGGATGGGGAGGAAAGCTAATCCGGAGCGAAGCGGAGGAAGAAAGCCACCAGCGGAGAAAGGGGTGCGGGGAAAGGGACGCAGTCCTTTGCCCCGCCGCAGTACTGTCGAGATCCGGAGCGGGTGGTTAGCGCTCCGGCTTGTTACGGGGCTTGCGCATGGTCTCGCCGAGCATTTCAATGCGATGAGCGTTGTGCACAATGCGGTCGAGGATGCCATCGGCGAGCGTTGGATCGCCGATCTGCTCATGCCACTTGTTGACGGGTAACTGCGAAGTGAGAATGAGCGAGCGTGTTTGGTAGCGGTCTTCGCAGATTTCCCAGAAGTCGCGCCGCTCCGATTCGGCGAGCGGCGCCATGGCCCAATCGTCAATCAGCAAGACATCAATGCGGCTGAGTCGCGCTAGCACGGTTCGGAAGCTGCCGTCGGCTCGCGCGATGCCGAGATCACGAAACAACATAGCGGCCCGCGTGTAGTACGCAGAGTAGCCATCGCGACAGGCTTTGTGCGCCAGCGCCGAAGCGATGTAACTCTTACCAATGCCGGTCGGTCCTAACACGAAAATGTTTTCGTGCTGCGCCACCCACTTCGATTCCTGAGTCAACGAGCGGATGACGGTTTTGTCCAAAGCACGCACGGCGCGGTAATCGATGTCTTCCACGCAAACATTGCCGCGCAGCTTGGCTCCTTTCAAGCGTCGCGCTAGCGCTTGGTTTTCGCGCCAGCTCCATTGCTGATCCACCAGCATGCCAAGCCGATCCAGAAAGCTGAGTTCTTTGGCGGCCTGGTCTTGTTCTTGCGCCTTCAACGCATCTGCCATCGCGGGTAACCGCAGGGCCAGGAGTTTGTCGATCAATGGTTGTTGCAACATGTTTTGTCTGGTCTCCTTTTCCTTAGTTGAAGTACTCCGCGCCGCGAATGAAGTCATGCCGCGCTGGTGTTGCTGTCGGCGCTATTGGCTTCTCCACCGGCAGTGCATCGAGTGAGTGTTTCAAGATCGACTTGACACTCTGGTAATTACATGCGCCGGTGAGCAGTGCGCGTTGCGCCGCCGCTTCCATAAGCTGTGGTGAGTGTTTCTCCGCTAACCGGATCAAACCCAGGCACCCGCGATAACCCATTTCCGGATGCGGTTTGTCCGCCAGAATGCGATCAAATAACTGCGCTGTCTGCGGGCCAATGCGCTGCGCCCAGTTCAGCATGCGCGATGGCGTCCACTCCAGATGCGCCTGATGGCTCTTCGGCCTGTGTTCATGTACCGTGATGGCTTTGCCATGGCCACGTCCGCGCAGATGTGAGGCCACCCGCTGCCCCTTGTGCAGAATCTCTACTGTAGTCGGCGTGGAGCGGATCTCCACCACTTCATGCACCAGGTGGTACGGCACGCTGTAAAAGTTGGTATCGAACGCCACATGATAATCGATATTCACTTTGGCGCGCGTCCACTGGCTCATATCGAACCGTTCCGCCGGCAGCGCGCGTAACGCCGGCTTGTCGAGTTCGGCGAAGAGCGAGGCGCGTGAGCCAGGACGTTTGCGAAACGGCTTCTGGTTGACTCGGTCGAGCAACTCATGCACTGCATGGTTGGCGTCGCCGACGGAGAAGAAACGGTGGTGCCGCAGCGCAGCGATGATCCAACGTTCGATCAGCAGAACACCCGATTCGACTTTCGCTTTATCGCGCGGCTTATAGGGCCGCGCCGGCACAACGCCCACGCCATAGTGCAGCGCCATCTCCTGGTAGGTAGGATTGAGATCGGGATCGTAGCGGCAGGCTTTATTTACACCTGTCTTGGCGTTATCGGGCACAAGCAGCTTCGGCACGCCACCGAAGAACTCGAACGCCCGCATGTGTGCGCCCAGCCAGTTATCCATCTGCTCGTCGGCGGTCACTTCCGCATAGGTGTAGGAACTCGCACCGATTACCGCCACGAACAAATGTCCCTTTTGCGTCTCCCCGCCTTCCCGCTGGTGGATCGGAATCGTTTCTCCCGCCCAATCCACAAACACCTTCTCGCCCGCTTGGTATTCCTGGCGCAGCACTACATCCAGCTTTCCGCGCCATTGCTGATAGAGCTCGCAAAACCAGCTATAGCCCAGCCCTTCCGGGTTGGCTTGTTTGTATTCTTCCCACAGCAACTGCAACGTAAGATGGCGATGCTTTTGCCGTTGCTCATGCAGCTTTGCGAAATCGGGTAGCGCTTTGCCGCCCTCTTCTTTCGCCTTAAGCGGAACGCTGGCTGGGCTGGCGGCGAATAAAGACGATTCCAGCTTCTGCTCGTCCCATCCTTCGGGCAAAGGCCACTTCACCCCCGCTGCTTCCGCGCGCTGCAAATAGTCATGCACCGTCGCCAGGCCGACCGAACAACTGCGGGCGATCTGGCGTTGACTGAGACCTAACTCGAATCGCAGTCTTAAAACGTCTTTCAATTTACGCATGGACATTCTCCTTGCCGGCAAATCTGCTCTCCCTTGTTTCAAACAAGAGCAGATCACCGTGTTTTATGTCCAGCGCCGTTTCCGCCGCTTGTGGAAAACATTCCGCTGAAGCCGAACGCCATTCCGGTGTTCACCGAAAAAGTGTTCGGCTTCATTACCGGAACAGCGTTCGCTTTGCGGGCGGAATCGCGTTCACCTTCCCACCGGATTACCGTTCGGCTTCCCTCCGGAACCGCGTTCGGATCAGACCGGATTCATCAGCCAGCTACGGTTGGGGAATTGAGGGTCTGCGAGAACTTCTTTGTGGTATCCCGCCATCAAGGACCGCAGTTGGGTCAGATCTTCGACTAACTTAGTTAATGGCTTGTCAAAGGACGAGGGCGTTGAGCTGTCGGATGGCATTATTGGCTGCAAGGGGTCGGACAGTGATTAACGTTCGATTGGACGGCCAACGGTGCGGCAAAGCAATAAATACAAACAAAAGTTAAGCTCGCTGAACTCTTCGGCAGCGGCCGCAAGTAGCGGTTCGCTAAATTACGCTGAATTTGGGATCGTCGGAAACAAACGACTGGAGTTCCTTATTCGCCTGTTCGACGCTCGACGGGTCTAAATCGTTGATTAGATCAAATGCGACGACGCCTGCGTCTTTGTGCAGCTGTTTTACGATGGGCAGGACCTGTTCTTCCATTGGGTAGGGTGGGCAATCGACGAAGTACCTTTGGAGTCCCACGAAAAGGGAGGCGAAGTGCGCTACGCGGCGTGCATCGTGCCGGAGTGAGGCATCCTGAAGGCCTCTAGCGTAGTCCACGACCATCGCGATTCCATCGTCGATCCAGTTTGGGTCTCCGGGTCGCCTCCGGCGAGACTGCGGGCTTTAGTTAATGTGCTACGTACGCTTGACGCGTCTCGCAGGGTGGCGTTGATCATGTCGATAAGTGTTGAAGGCATAGATTGGTTTCCGGGTTCAATCGATCCCGCCATGCGTTGGGCCGACCGTCAGGGATCCTGCTCTCGACGTAAGCCCCTCCTCCGTCCGAGGAGTCAAATATTGTGTTGGAGTCTCGCCATTCGTCGCATTAGGCGGCGGGGTTCTCGCGCTACTGGCAACCTAGCTCTAAGTCATTGGGAGTAAACGACTGCAGTTGCTTGTTGGCTTGTTCGAGGCTCGCGGGGTCAAGGTCGTTGATAAGCTTGTATCCGACCAGGTACGAGTTATTGTGCACGCCTTCGATTAGTGCCATAACTTCACCTTCCACGGGATAAGCCGGGCCGTCCGTAAAATATCGTTCGTTGCCTGCCAACAGACATGCGTAACCGGCGACTCGTTTTCCGTCTTTGTTCAAGGCGGCGTCACGTGGGCCGCTTGAATAGTTCCTTACCATCGAGATCGCGTCGCCCAACCACTTTCTTGCCCCGTCCTCTTGCGAGAGTGAGGTTTGTGCATCGCTCAGCTTCTTAATGAGCTCTGCCGCGCAGCGGAGCACTAGATTTATTGTTTCGTTCAGTTTTGACTGCATGATTGAAGTTTAGGGTTCTCGCACCTGCCATTAGGGATTCCACGGGGTTGGCATTGGCGGCCCCTCTGGCGTTATGGTGCCTCGCGGAACCCACATTTGCGTGGCTCCGCCGGGGAGTACTGAACTGCCTTCAGGGGTCAAGACTTGTGGTGCAATTGGACCGTTCCACACGTTGAGGCCTCCGTCTGGCACTGTCGACTCCACGTAGCCACCGTCCCCGTTCCAAGAGTCCAGCACGGTATTCGATCCTCGCCATTCAGCTTCGGTTGCGGGAGGCGGATCGGGGGACCAGTAGGACCCCTGGGCAGAGTCGTCGTCCCCTATTATGCGGTAAAGCTTTGTCCCGGCGGGGGAGTGTTTCGGGAGTTGGGTCGGCGTTGAAAGTGTGCGCAACTGCGTTAGACATTTGCGGGAACCCTTCCGGTGCTGCCGGTGCCGTCCTCGCCCCTGCCTCCTCCATTTGAGATCTCAGGACATCTGTTTTTGGTACGGCTCCCGGCGTAATTCTTCCGGTCTGCTTCGGCTGATAGCTCCAGTCTCGCGGGCCTGCCGAGTGCTTGGGGGCGGGCTCAGGAGTGGGTTTGGGCGGTGGAGGAGCGGCCGCTGTTCCGGCGCCCACGTCCGCTTCAACCCGCTTCGGTACGCTTTCCCGAATCTTTTCGGTCGTTTTCTCGACAATTTGCTTAATGCGCTTTTGGATGAGATCGGCGAGGCCGTTTATGAGTCGGGAGGCTTTGCGGAGACGAGCGGCGAGGTCGTCGGCGGCGCGCTGGAGGGGGGCTTCGACTTCAGCGGGAGAGTTTCGGAGGGATTGGACGAGTTCTTCAGCCCGGGCGGCGCGGGTGGGATTCGCCGATACACACGGACGAAGGTTAATCCTGGTTATCTCAGTTGAAGTAGCAAATAACGCGGCGCAGTCGTGAGGTCGCACCTGAAAGATGGCGTGGAGACACAGCCGCTTAAATTCCAGCTGCGGAAGAAATAGCGCCCATCAGTTGTTTTGCCGGATTCACGGGTGGGCAGACCTACTTTATCGGTCGCCTGCACCACAGAGTTGGAGAACGTGAGGCCAGCAGGGAGAATCCCTGTAAATTGGGTCGCTTCGTCTTCGCCCGCCGCAAAGTAGGTGATGCTCGATAGTACAAATTTTGAACCTAGATCTTCATGCCCCGCCGGCAAAGTCGCCGACTTGGACTGCAGTTTCACCCCGAGCACTTGGGCAAGATCGAGCTTCTTTGTGTCGACAGTCTTCGTTCCAAACTCCGATTCGAGGCCAATATTAACGGGCCGCCAGACTTGGTCACCGTCGAGGCGGTTCGCCAACAAAAATTCGCTCACGACCGGATCATCGATTGCTCGTCCCAGCAACCTAGAAAAGTTATTCCAGGAGAAAACATCGGGACTTAGAGACGACATTTTATTCAGAAATTCTGCGGTATCGAAAAAGACAACACTAGAATGCTAGCTGGTTTCGCCTTATAGGTCACATGAAACGAACGACCGTCAATTTCCCATTTCTCCGCCACAGTACGGCAGTTTTTTTCTCTCTTCCCTAAGGGTTCCCCAAGCTTTCCGACTAGTTGCTCAAGAGTATCGGCGAATTGAAGCCCACCCGGCAGCGATCCCGAAAACTGCGTGTAGCCATCGTGACCGTCGGAGTAAAAAAAGCATCCAGTCAAGATCGGAACGTCACCCGGGAGACTTGAATAAGCAGGGTTCGTTATTTTCGCTGGCTCCTTGAAGAGCAGCGAGAAGCCTAAATTCTTACGCGAAACGTAGGCAGTTGGGGTATCCGGATTCGTTTTGGGAGGTTCGGTAACATCTAATTCCTTGAGCAGGCCCGCAACAGCACGCGACTTGAGACTCTCCCCGAGCAATAGCTTAATACGCTGCGCGAAGTTTTCAATCATCGGGCCGTGTAATCAACAGGATCGTCACAGGCAGGAGAAGCCACAGGAGATCGAGTTGCGGGGTATGCTTTTGTCAGGGTTAGGAAGGTTCTGCGACTCAGGCAGTCGCTCACGAATGATGTGCTCTCCAGACTAGTTGAACTCAATCGACGACACGGTCATACCGGCCTTGTTTGTCGAGGAGAAGATCTCCCGAAGTATCTACCATCCCTTCGCCGTTGAATATTAAGCCATCGCACCGGTGCGCAGCCTCAAAGAGCAAATCGGGAAATCCGGCATCTTCCGCCAGTTCAGGTTCAGCTACAACCCCGATGATCAACTTTGTATTCAGGATTGCATCCTTGACAAACGACTGATTGTTCTTTGCGTCCGTGTTCACTCGGCGGAAAAAGTTCGCGCCGCCGAGTACCGTCTTGGAAAATTGATCCCCTGGCTCGTTTCGAAGAAGCGCATTAAACGTGAGTGTTGCCCTTGGCGCTGTCACAAGTAGAGACTCCCATGAGTCGTCGTTACCAGAAATTTTTATAGGAAGGTTTGTGGCATTCCTCAGGCCTTCCACGATCGCCTTACGCTCGGACTTTCTTCCAAAGATTGTTAGGGATGCCATAGAAATCAGAAATCAAGGACCTCCGCCAGTATGCGCGCGCCCACCATCATGCCCTGTGAGTGCATGCGTGGTCTGATCCACCATCTGTAGTGTAACGCCATTTTCGTTATGGTGCCAAGTGTAGCCGTCTATTTTCGGAGAGTCGCTGTTGATTTGGTCAAGTTGTTCTTGCGTGAACTGATCGGCCATCGCCGGATTGTCAGCAATTTCCTGTTTCAGCTGTTGTGTAGCGTACTTGAACTGAGCTGTGTCAGTAACGTCGGAGCGTCGCAAATTGTCCGGAAGGTCGACATCATATGCCGAATCGAATATTGGGTAGCCCTTCTCATTGAAAGGCACTCCAGTTTTCGGGTGTTCTTTGCCTGCCAAGTGGCGATTGCGCCGCGCAAGCGGAATTTCATTGAGATCCTTTTTGCCCGGGGCGGCAGCGGCACTTTTGGCAGGGAGGGCTCCTGCCTCCGTTTCGACCCGCCTGGGCATGTTTTCGCGGGCTTTCTCGGTCGTTTTCTCGACAATTTGCTTAATGCGTTTTTGGATGAAATCGGCGAGCCCATCCATGAGTTGGGAGGCTTTGCGAAGGCGGGCGGCGAGGTCGTCGGCGGCGCGTTGGAACGGGTATTCGAATACCCGTCGGACGATTCACAACGATTTGCGCCCAGGCAGTCCGCCCCCGGTGGGCGGGCAGGTCTGGGCGATCAAAATGAGTCCGAGGCTGATCGGCCCCAACTTAGCCAATTCAGGTATGAGGCCGAGGCGGCCCCGAGTGGTTGAAGGCCTAAGTTTAGAATTCCCTTTTTCGTGGAACTGAAATCCGTAATCTTTATGTCATCACCCTGGAGTTCAACTCGGATTAGCTCATTCGCAAGTAGCAAATAACACGACGGAGTTGTGAAGTCGCGCCCGAAAAGATAACGTGGAGGATGCATTTGTCTAAATTCCAGCTGTGGAAGAAGTAGCTTCCGTCGGTTGTTTTACCGCTCTCACGAACCGGAAGGCCGACCTTGGTCTGAGCTGATTGATCTGTATCGACGAATGTGAGGTCACACGGTAGCGCCCCCCGAAATTCGACGGCATTGGATTCACCTTGAGCAAGGTACATGATGCTGCTGAGGGCAAACTCTCGGCTAACGGAGCCGGTCAAATCGAACTGGAGTTCGACACCACACGATTCAGTTAAATCGATCTTCTTCGTGGTAACCGGCGAACCAGCTAGTTTCGATTCCAGGCCGATTCGCACAGGCTGCCATAATTTATCGTCCTCTAGGTGATTGCGAAAAATAAACTCGTGCATCAAGGGATCCTCGATTGGCTTTCCCAGGAGGACGGAGACTTTCTTCCACGAAAAGTTATCAGGATTCATGCTGGGGTTCAAAAGTTCTCTACGATTCCAAAAGAGAGCACGAGTATGCCGGATTGATTTCGCTTATAGGTGACATGAATGGATTGCCCTTCGACTTCCCACTTCTCGGCAACTTTGCGACCGTTCTTTTCCCTTTTCCAGATTGGCTCACCGAGTTTCGCTACAATTTCCTCGCGAGTGTTACTAAACTGGATCCCTCCCGGTAGGGAACCCGGGAACTGGGTGTAGCCATCGTGGCCTTGAGAGTAGTAGAAGCAGGTTGTAAGGATAGGAACGTCCTTTGGGAGTTTCGAATAGACTGGATTCATAATGTTGGGTGGCTCTACAAGGACAAGAGAAACGCCTAACTCCGGTCGTTCGACGTGTGCGGTGCCACTATCTGGATTGATCTGCGGCACTTCGGTTACGCCGAGGTCCTTGAGGAGGTCTTCAGCAGCGGAGGTCCTTATGCTCTTTCCCAGTAGCTGTTTTATTCGCTGTGTGAAGTTTTCAATCATAAGAAGCATCTAATCGTAACAGGTTTTCTCAATTCCCTCCATCGTCGTTCTCGTCAGCGGGAGGTTCATCATCGTCGAGCCGATCGTTCAGCCAGTCGTCATAATCGCCATTGCTGTTTCCCTTGATCTGATCGGCTGCCGACTGGTACTTCGATACGTTCTTGGGGTCCATCGTGCCAGCATTTTCAACCATTTTGTCTGCATCCCGACTAGCAGCTGTCGAAAGATCGCTCGCGTCGCTTGATATCAGATCGGGCGTGTTTTTGCTGCCATACGTAGGTCCAGCTTTGTGGATATCTTTAGGTACAACGACAGCGTCGGCGTCATTGATGATTCTGGACTCCTCCGCTGGAGTCAGGCGGCTTCCTTTTAGTTGCTGAGCACGTTTAAGCAACGCAGCTTTTGATGGTTGGTGGTCTCGATCGACTGAACCGTCGCCGGTTGTCTTCTTGAGTTCGCCGTAACTGTCAACGTCTCCCTTGCGTTCTTGCAGCGGCCTCTTGGGCGCTCTCGGGGGTGTCGCCGCTGCATCACTGCCGACCGAGGCAGAACCTACCTCGGCTTCAACACGTTTCGGAACGCTCTCCCGAGCTTTCTCGGTCGTTTTCTCTACAATTTGCTTAATGCGTTTTTGGATGAAATCGGCGAGCCCATCCATGAGGCGGGAGGCTTTGCGGAGGCGGGCGGCGAGGTCGTCGGCGGCGCGTTGGAGGAGAGCCTCGACTTCGGCGGGAGAATTTCGGAGGGCGGTGAGGAGTTCTTCCGCCCGGGCGGCGCGGGCGGCTTTCGTCGAGAGGTTTTCCACACCACGGAAGATTTTGGCTTCGCGGAGGACGGCCGATTCCGAGATAAGCCAGGCGAGAACCCCTTCTACTGCGAGCACGACGAGGTCGGCTTCGGCGTCGGCGAATTGATGGGCGGCGTTGTCGATATCGCTTTGCAGATGATCCGGTTTGGAGACACCGGCGTTCCAGGCAGTTTGGGCTGCCTGTCGCACCTTATTCAAAATACCGGGAATGGAGTCGGCCACTTGCTTGAGCAACATGCCAATGCCCAACAGATCGAGCGCGTAAAGACCGGCATCGAGACCGAGCTCGCCGCCGACAATGGCTCCGGGCAATGCACCGACACCGGCGCCGCCAAAAAAACCAATTGCTGCTCCGATGGCTGCGCCGCCTAGCGTCGTAAGCGCCAGAGCGCCGAGGGCGATCAACAAGCCGGGTAGGAACGCCTGCTTGAGTTCTTCCACCTCCATCCCTAATCGCCGTTCGATTTGCGGGGAGACATAGAGATCGGCGCGCATGAGCGCCTGCGCGAAGTGTTTCGAGCGGATGGCCTTGTCTTCTATGTCATGAGGAAGCTCAACAGCGGTTTGGTACGCAGAGTGGAAAAATTGTTCAGTCTGCGCTTCGGCGCGGACGTACCAGGGCCGATTATCTTGAGCCACTTGTTGTTGCGGCTGCTGTTGGAGCGGATAGGCGGCCGAGTTACCGGGACCGTTGCCGCCGGCGGGCGCAGCGGGCGTGGCGGGGCAAGCGCCGTTCCAACTTTGCGGCAAGTTGCGGTTAGCCGTTTGATCGAGCGGGTAGGCCGGCATCGCTTAGCTGTTCAACTTAATCAGACCGGCAATGTGAGTAGCCATGGCCGCAGTGAGATCAATTGTAGTGCCGCCCTGAGTGATGGTGATCTGACTGGGCGTCATCGTAATCGTGCTGGCGCCGCAGGTGAGAGTGATCCCGGTGGGGCTAGTAACGGAGATTTGGCCTTGGGCGAATTCAGTAAGAGTGCCCGCGTCGACTGTGCGTTTGACGTTGCCGGATTGGCACTCTTCTGTGATGTTCTGCTTGACGGTGATGGTACGGTTGCCTTGCTGAACGGAGATGGTATCGTCACCGGTTTCGACTGTGCGGGTGTCGTTAACGTGGATGGTGCTGGTGCGGTTGTTTTTGACGGTGCGGGTTTCGTCGTGCTTGATGAGAGAGTTTAGATCTTTCTCGGCTTGCAGATGAACTTCTTCGTTGCCGATTTTGTCCTCGAAGCGGAGCATATTGTAGTTCGAGGAAGTGCCGCCTTGGGAGCTGTGGGTCAGAATGCCGCTTTGCGTTTTGTTGTCGGGCAAAGCGAAGATCGGCATGTTGTCGGCGTTGTAGAGGCCGCCCATCACCACAGGGAGGTCGGGATCGCCTTCGATGAAAGTTACGGCCACTTCATCGCCGACACGGGGAATCCATTGTTGACCCCACATTTTGCCGGCCCATGGCTGGACGACGCGGAGCCAGCACGCATATTTGGCTTCGCGATCCCAATAGAAACGGACCCGGACTCGACCGTATTTGTCCGGCCAGATTTCCTCGGTATTGCCGGAGGGGCTCTCGTCAATGACGAACGCAGTTTGAAGGCCGTAAATGATATTGCGCCCGGTGACCTGCTGCGGTACGTACGGGACGGTGGATTCAATGCCGTAGAAGGTATTGCGATAAGCGGGACGGGCTGAGTCGAGATTGTAGAAACCCGGTGTCTGATAGACGGTATGCACGACAGAGGTGAGAAAGCAGTCGGTGGGCGTGACGTCGCTGACATTGATTTTGTAGCCGGGGGTCATCTCGACACAGCCTGACCCGCCGCTGATCACCGAGTGAGACGTCTCTTCCTTTTCCATGCGAAGGCGGATGGATTTATCCTCTTCCGCGGGCACACCGGAAAAAGAGCCAACTTTATTAAATATTTTGGCGTCTTCGGCCGGATCATAGACTTCGAATTTCTGACCTTCGGCGGCGACGACAGCCGAAGTATCGCTACGCTCAAGGCGGTTATCGGGAGCTTCGTGATGAAAATCGCGAGAAGTCCATTTACCCGGGTGAATGCGCTCTTCGATATGCCAGCTGGAGACTACATCCTCAAGCGCATCGCCACCGGTTACGGAGCCAAATTTGAATTGGTTTTTGTTGGGCTGATCTTTGTAACAGGCAACGGAATCGCAGAGCACCATAACATGCGTGCCGTTATCGTGCTCAAAGTAATAGTAGATGCCTTCGTCTTCCATGAGGCGGCTGAGAAAAGCAAAGTCGGTTTCGCGGTATTGGACGCAGTAATCGCGCGCGGTGTAGCTTTTGGTTAACTCAGAACGAAGCAGGCTGCTGTAGCCATAGGCGGCGACGACTTCCTGAATGATACTGGGGACGTCTTTGGCCTGAAAGATGCGACAGTTCGTAGCGTAGCGGAGAAAGGCGAACCAAGGAACCAGAACGGCGGTGTATTTTGCAAAGAATTCGTCCTGGCCGACTCCGGTAATACTCTGACACAAACCGGTCCAATAGCGCTCGCCGACGACAGTAGCGTCTCCGCTCGGAGCATAGCGGTGAATTCGGACGCTCATCGAAGTGCCGATGAGATCGTGGGGTTTAACTTTGGCGGCGTTGCCGTTGGCGACTTCCGAATACATTGTCAAGCTGTAGCGGAAGGGCTGCGAAAGGCTTTCTTGTCCGGAAAAACTATCCAACAACAGCGTGTCTGTGCCTGCGTTGGTAATCACCGCGATGAGGCGATTGTCTTGTGTATAGGCCATACTGTTTCACCAATGGCGCAAATGGCGCCCACTCATGTGTTGCTTTGCTTACGTATACTGAAACGCTCCGTCGGGTCCGATACCGACAGTTATTGAAGATAGTTTGCGCCCTTCGGCGATGGACGTCAAGAGCTGGCGGGAAATATCGGGCAATAAGGTGTTGGTCAGAATGTTGTCGACGTTGCGGGCGCCGCTTTCCACCTCGGTACATCGTTTGGCGACTTCATCAACAACAGCCGGGTCATACTTTAGATCGATTTTGTGGTTTTGCAGAATGCGGCGTTGGATGCGACCCAGTTTGAGCTCGATGATTTTCTTGAGAACCTCGTCGCGGATCGGGTAGAAGGGGATGGTGACCATGCGGCCGAGGAAGGCCGGCTTGAATATTTTGTTGAGTTCCGGTTTAAGAGTTTTGACGAGCGCTTCCGGGCCGGGCATGGTATCGGGGTCGGAGGTGAGTTTCGCCATTTGATCGGTGCAGGCGTTGGTAGTGAGGATGATCACGGTGTTCTTGAAATCAATTTCGCGGCCTTCGCCGTCTTCCATGCGGCCTTTGTCGAAGACTTGATAAAAAAGTTCGAGGACATCCGGATGCGCTTTTTCAACTTCGTCGAGGAGGACAACAGAATACGGACGGCGGCGGACGGCTTCGGTCAACACGCCGCCTTCACCGTAGCCGACATAGCCGGGGGGTGAACCTTTGAGAGTGGAGACAGTGTGGGCCTCCTGAAACTCCGACATGTTGATGCTGATCAGGTTGTGCTCCCCGCCATAGAGTAGATCGGCCAAGGCCAGAGCGGTTTCGGTTTTTCCGACGCCACTGGGACCAATGAGCATGAACACCCCGAGAGGTTTGCCGGGATCGTCGAGACTGGCGCGACCGGTTTGAATGCGTTGACCGATCAGCTTCAGCGGATAATCTTGGCCGATGACGCGCTTGGCAAGGTGGTTATGCAGTTCCAGTACTGTGGCGATTTCGTCTTTGACCATTTTGCCGAGCGGAATGCCGGTCCAGCCGGAGATCACTTCGCCGACAATTTGGCCGTCGACACAGACCTGCGTCAACGGTGTTTGGCCCTGTAAGGTTTCTAATTGGCCGTTCAGATCGATGAGTTTTTGGCGGAGTGCTGCCGGGTCTTCTTTGGTGTCAGCCTTCGGTTCTTCCAGCTGGGCGCGGACGTCGCGGATATCCTGGACTAACTTGGAGATTTGATCCCATTTCGCTTTCATTTCCGCATACGCTTTTTCGGAGGAGGCTTTTTGCGTGGCCAGTGACTGAAGGCGCTCGGAGTGATCGACGCCGGTGGCGGATTCGCGTTGTAGAATGCGCTGCTGCACGTTGAGATCGTCGATTTGGCGAGTGAGATCTTCGAGGGCGGCCGGTGTAGCAGATTGGCTGAGTGCGAGACGGGCACACGCGGTATCGAGAACGCTGACGGCTTTATCGGGAAGCTGGCGGCCGGCGATGTAGCGATGGGAGAGCTTGACGGCGGCGGCAACGCCTTCGTCCAAGATGCGAACTTTGTGGTGATTTTCAAGAAAACCGGTGATGCCGCGCAGCATGACAAGGCATTGCTCTTCAGTGGGTTCTTCGACTTTGATGACTTGAAAGCGACGCGCGAGGGCGGGATCTTTTTCAAAATATTTCTTGTATTCGGACCAAGTGGTGGCAGCGATGGTGCGGAGTTCCCCGCGGGCGAGGGCGGGTTTGAGGATATTGGCGGCGTCGTTTTGGCCGGCTTGACCGCCGGCGCCGATCATGGTGTGGGCTTCATCGATGAAAAGGATGATGGGAATCGGAGAGCGTTTCACTTCTTCGACGAGACTTTTCAGACGATTTTCGAATTCGCCTTTCACGCCAGCGCCGGCTTGGAGGAGGGCCATGTCGAGAGTGCGGACTTCGACGTTTTGCAGCGGCGGAGGGACATCGCCTTGGACGACGCGGAGAGCGAAACCTTCGACTACAGCCGTTTTGCCGACGCCTGCTTCGCCAGTGAGGATCGGGTTGTTCTGGCGGCGGCGCATGAGGATATCGATGATCTGGCGGATTTCGAAATCGCGGCCGAGCACGGTATCGATTTTGCCGGAGCGGGCGTTTTCGGTGAGGTTCACGGTGTACTGATCGAGATTAGGAGTTTTGCCGGAGCCGCGCGCCGGGCCGCCTTCACCCGCTTTATCAGCAGCCTGTGATTGCGAGGCGGCGAGGGAGGAAACTTGCTCGGGCGAGCCGGCGACAATTTCATCGAACTTAGTCGCGAGCTTCTTCGCTTCGATCATTTGAAATTCGGGAGCAATTTCCTGAGCGACGCGGCGCAGATCGTCTTCGGAGACAAGAGCCAGGATGCAATAACCGGAACGAATTTGGCCAGCGGAGAAATCGAGGGAAGCTAAAGACCAGGCGGCATTCAGCATCTTCTCGGGCCAAAGGCCAAAGGCGGGCGTACTGGCGTTGCCGCGGCGATTGGTGTCCAGGGCGCGGGTTAACTCTTTCTTGAGGCGAGACGGATCGATACCGAAGGACTTGACGATGTGATGGAGATCGTTGTCCGTTTGATCGAAGAGGCTGGAAAGGAAATGCTCTAGTTCGACATTGTAATGGGTGTTGGCAAGGCAGAGGCCACCGGCGTCTTGCAGAGCTTTGCGGGTTGTGTCGTTTGTTTTGGCGATGAGAGATTTGAGATTGCCGGCCATAATTTTCCTTTTTCTAACTGAGTTGCAAAATGGCTTGCGACGGATCGGACTGCATATCTTTGGTTTTCGACCAGCTCAACCAGCCGAGTTGGGGCGCGGCCGCACCATCGGCGCCGAGTTCACAGGGAGGGGCCTGCTCGCGTTTCAAGATGAGTTGCACTTCGAAATCAAATTCGTCGCCAGCATAGAACCGGACTAAGTCACGAAGCGGCTGAAAGGCGGAGCCGGAAGGAAGAAAGTCGAGATACTGTTTGAGCGATAAGGGGCCTAGGACGATGCGAACACGGGATTGCGGGTCCCAGATTTCGTCTCCCACCACAGCGCCGAAGCCGAGTTGCTGAGAATCGAGGAAGGCGTCATCGAGATCGCACTGCGATTCCCGGTCGAGGCTGTACCAAGCGCCAAGAAATTGTTCTACTTTGACCGGCACGCCGAAATAATCAAGCAAGATGAGTTCCAAAGCAAGCGCGCTGCGCGGTTGCTGGGCGAGTAATCCGCTGTAACACAGAAGGCTGTATTGGAAATCGGCCCGTTTCGGATCTTGTAACTTGCTTTCGCCAAGGCCGATGAGGCTGAACAGGTACTGGGAAAACTGATCAGAGTCGCGTTGTTCATAGCCGACCTGAAAGCGAAGCTTTTGCCAGACGCGGTAGAACAAAGAGATCACGCGATGGTGAAAAATATCTAAAAAGTCGCGGAGTACGTAATCTTTGGCGCGAACACGGTCAATGACCAGCTCGGTGTAATAGATCGGAAGAAGACCTTGGGGGCCGATGGTTCCCATGAAATTCACGCGCATGAGAGGCGGGAAATTGGGGCTGGGCTCGAGAGATTGAATTTGGCTGGCGGGGAAAACAAGCGTGGGTTGCACGGCAAAGTGAACGACTTCGGAGCGCGGCGATTGTTGGAGGCCGACTTGAGTGCGATCAGGATAGAAACCGCGAAGCAAGCGGACCGCTTGGAAGAAGTCAAAGCGATAAGGTTCAGCAAAGAGGCGCGCTTCGAGCCGGCCCGAAGGTGTTAAAGCAAGATTCTCTGACCCGCCCGAGGACGCCATTCGCGAAGGACCTCCTTTCTCTGCTTGGTGCGTATTACTAATTGACTGAAGCTATTCAAAGAGGTATACAAGCCAAGGAAATATTCAAGGACAGAGGCAAAGAGGTAGACGCCACTACCGATATACAGTTCTTCGTCAAATTCCAAATCAATGCGGACGCCGCGGGCGAAACTGATTCCGTGCTCGGATACAACGCGCGCGAAGTGGCGGCGGCTTTGGAGAGAAGTGATGCCGGAAATCTGTTTTTCGATGGCGGGAGACTCGGTGAAGTTATAGAGGTGAAGGATATCCTGGAAGGCCCCGCGACCTTGCTCGACCAGAGAGAGATAGTTCAAAGAAAGATGAGAGATGAGACGCCAGTGGAGTCCTTTACGGGAAGGCAGGCGCATGGGATCGGTGGGCTTGGAAAGCGCAATGATTTTCTTCACGGCCGAGCCACTTTCAAGATCGAAATCGCCGGTTTCGCTGCCTATGTGGATGCGCGAAGGCAAATCGCGATTGGTACAAGTGCAGCGGATGGTCACGGCTTCGGCGATGGATTGAGCCATGTTCCCGGAGCCATCCACAAGAGAGAGAAACATCTCTGTGCCATTGTCGTCGGCGCGATTAGATGGGCGGCGAGCCGCATGCCAAAAAGCCTGGCCTTTGGAGGGGCGACCGTGGCGGCTTGAGTAAAACGGTTCGAAGACGATGACATCACGGCGGTCCGCGGACGAAGAGACTACGTCTTCGATGGAGAAGATTTCGACGGCATTGCGACGACGCGCATCGGGCACAATTTGATATTCGAAACGAGTTTGCTCGGCGAGGATAGGTTCGGCGGTCTGTTTGAAAAGATTGACGATGGGAGCGCAACCGAGGCGGAAAGTTCTTTCGGAGATGTTGCGTTCGAGGGACTGCTGGCGATCGGAACGCTCAAACGGCTTGATGAGAAAAACGATTTCAGCTTTGTTGGTGAAGAGATCGCCGCGAAGGGGCGCGAGGTTCTTGACGTCGATGAAAAAGAATTTCTTGGGGAAAGCGAAATATTCCTGCAGGATTCGATAGCCGGTGAAGGAGCGGCTGGGGAATGGGAGGATGGCTTCGTCATCGGAGAAACCGACGGGGCGGATGGAATCGGGTGGCAGTTCAACGATGCGCTGCTGAGGATCGTCCGGATCTCTGAGAACGATGCGAGCGCAATTGTTGAGCAAGAGCTCGTAGAGGGAATGGATGAGCGACTCTTCGCCGTTGAGATAAAAGCGGAGTTGTTCGAGAGCGAGAGATTTAAAGAGAACATCCGGGAAGCAGGTGAGTTCAATGGCACAGGCCGCGGCTGCTGCAGGGGCATTGAGCGCGGGCTTGAGAAGTTCAGGAGAACGCCACTTGGCTTGCGAGACTCGCAGCGGGACAACAGCCGTGTCGTAGCAGGTGCGGAATTTGCAGGGCACGCCTTCCACAGCGACAGGCTTGGAGTAAAGGACGGAATTGCGAGGGAGTTGAAGAGCCGATGTTAGTTTGCCTTGGGTGGGATCGACCGCAAATTCGACGATCGCCATGGAGGGGATTGGGCGAGTGAAATGAGGATAGAGGACGTCGAGAAGAGATTCGGTGATTTCAGGAAAATCATCGTCGAGTTTCAAGTGGATGCGAGCAGCGAGGAAGGCGAAGGATTCAATGAGGCGTTCAACGTGGGGATCTTCGCTGATGTCCGGGCCCAGGGAGAGGCGCGAGGCGATTTTGGGGTATTTTTCGGCAAAATCCACCCCCATTTTGCGGAGGAAGGAGAGTTCGCTTTCGTAGTGATCTAGGAGTTCATCCCGCACTGTGTTCTCCTGTCATGCTGAACTCGCCGCTGGTCAGGTCGAGGGTGGTGTCATATGTCACCGGCTCGGGATTCGGCTCCATCTGGAGGATGCCTTCGATGATAAAGCGCAGGGATTGGACACGCTGATCGTTGGCGGTGACGAGGACAACACGGGGATTTGCGATGCGCGGCTCGAATTTGGCGATGGCAGCCTGAATGGATTTCGTGAGACTCTGACGGTCTTTGTGGTTGAGCAAGCTAACTGAGCTGATATCGGGTAGGCCAAAGGTGTAGAGAGAGCATTCGGACTCGGGGCCATGCGCGGGCTGAAGAGGAGAGCGGGAATTGAGCAGCCATTCCAAATCGCGGCGAATCGCTTCCTTGAAATAGCGGACTGAGCCGGCACGGTCAGGGGGCAAGCGGTTGTCGCGATCGTCGATGAGCCGGTCGATGAGAGAGTAAGTAACAGGCCCTAAGTTACGAGTTCTGGTGGCCATATGCGTCTACTTGGGTAAGAGACCCTCTTTTTCAAGCCACGCTAAAGTTTCGGGATTGGCAGCGCCGGTGTCATCGTTCAAGACGGCTTTCGGCAGTTGGGGAAAATCGCCGAGGAAACACTTCAGCTCAGAGCGGAGCGCTTTGGCGGCGGTCTTATGGCCTAACTGATCGCAGGCGTTGATTGAGTAGCGCTGCAAATCGAGCCAGCCGCGCCCGGTGAGGTTGGCCATGGCCGCTTCGGCAATTTCGAGAACCAGCGTCCAATTGCTGGCGGCGGCAGCGGAGCGAAGCGCTACGCGGGTTTCGCCGGTGGGCGCGAACAACTCGGAAGCTTGAATTTCTCCGCTTTCGCGGACTTCCCCCCAGCGTAGAGCGCGGAGAAGGACATACGCGATCGGGCTGCCGGGACTGGTGCGACGCAGGAATTGAGCCGCAGCAAGCACGTGCTGAAAGGCTTGCTCAGGAGAGTTGATAGGCCCCCCGGCCAGTGCCGCCAAGTCAAGGCTGGCCGACGGCGAATGCAGCGGTGACGCGGGTGAATCACCGGCGCCCGGGGCAACAGGGACTTCGGGAGTCGCGACCGGCTCGATGGGATCCGGATCTGTCTTCAACTTACGGTTCAGAAGGATGTTGACAGCATTCGATATCTCTTCGAGAGTCTTGCGAAGAGGACCGAACGAGGGGGGATTACGATCGAATTTCAGGCGGCAGAAATCATCGAGCTGCTGCAGTACCTCAAGCGCGAGCTTATAATCGGCAGCTAACTTTTTGTAAAAAGGCTTGGGAGTATCGTTAAAAGCCTGGTCAAAGACTTCCGGCGAAACTTTTCCTTCCGCAATCAGCGCAGCGCGCGTTTTCTTGCGTGGTTCGCTATCTTTGACATCGGCTTCATAACCAACCTTGCGCGAGTCCTGATAAGTGAAGAAATCGAATTTGCCGGCGACGAGAGGAAGCCGGGAGACGGCAAGTTTCGGCGATGAACCTTTAGTGGGATCGAAATAAGCGCCGAACCATTCGAGCGGAGGAAAACGATCTTCCAGGTCGCCGTCATCCATTTTGGGATAAAGGTCATCCCAAAATTTGTCGAGAAAAGCGATGAGAAACTGGATGCCGGAAAGCAAGCCGCCGGTGCCTTCGAGATAGATCCAAGCCTCCGCGAGCCAGGCGGCAAGGCGCAGATCTTTGGTTTTGGAACGAAGCGCTTGTTCGATTAACCTGGCGACTAGCCGGTAATCGGCGGACTTAATTTCGTGCTCCCAAAGACCCCAAGGGGCGGTGTCATCCTGACGCCGAGCTTCTTTGATCTGATCAAAATCCTTGTCGTAGTAAAGATCGACGCCGGCCGGCTTTTCGGGGGAAATCGGTTCGAGAAGATTCGCGAAATCGGCCATGGAAAATCAGCTTTTATACTGCAGCCGGGCTGGATTGAGAGGCAGGTTCGATTTCGAGGTGGCGAATTTCGAGAAAAGGAACTTCTTCGCCGTCGATGAGAAGCATCTTGAGGCCGTAAGGGGCCTCTTCGCCTTGCTCATCGGTACACCATTCGGTGGTGCGGCCAAGGCGCACGTTGTCGTCCTCATGCTGCCAAGAAAGGGGAGCGACGGCAGGCAGCAGAACTTCGCCGAGCTCGCGCGAGCGCAAACTTGGGCCGCCGACTACTTTGGCGGGCACCCAAAGAAGATCGCGCAACTTCTTGGGCGGTTCCATTTGAATGAGGGAGATATCGGCAAAGGAGATCCAAAGGTAGTCGCCGGCGGCGAAGACTTCGAGCTTTTCCCCAATACGGGGATCGGCGTCAGATATCGACTTGAAGGGCTTGCCGTTCAACTTTCCACCAATGGGCGCGGAGGCAACTCCATTTAACGCCTGTTTGGAATCAGGGAAAGACTTTTCTTCGAACATCCGCTGGCGAATTCTCTCCGCAGCAAGGGCGGTGCGATAGAGGAGGGTGCCGAGGAAGGACTCTTTGGAGCTTTCTTCCTGGATGATGGCGAGCTGCTTTTCGGCACGGTCGTAATCGCCTGCAAAACAAAGCAATTCGAAGAGGAAAGTGCGGCTGCGCGCGTCGGACGGGTTATCGCGGAGATGAGCATTCAAAGCCGGGATGGCTTCGGAAAGCTTCCCGGCTTTGAACAGTTGTTGAGCGTCCATCAGATGAGGTTACTACAACCGTGAAACAGGCGTTACTAGCTTTGCACGCCCGTGGTGAGGTCGTAGATCGCGCTGACAAAGCCAGATTGGGAATTGTCGTCCTTCTGCGGGTTGTAATCGAACTCGAACTTAGTGAACGCGATTTCGATCGTCTCGACTTGCTTTCCGTCGCCCGAAGAAGCGCCAGCCGCATGAATACCCTTGATGTAGGCGTTCGTTAGAATCACCTTCTGGTAAACGATGGGGTTGGCGTCACCGGTGCGATACAAATCGTGGATTTCCACCGAAGGAAGGACGGTGCCCGACATCATCTTCTGCCACAACTTTGGCGATGACGAGTCAGTGTACTTGCTGACGGTAACAGTATCGAACTGCAGAAGTCCTGAACCGTGGCCTGCACCGCCCGGCGCCTTCGAAGAGGGTTGGGTCGCGCCCCAGTTAGAACTGAGAATCTCGATCCAATTTGTGTAACCGGTGATGTTGGATTCGCCATTGGCTCCCCAAGCTGCGCCGTTCATCAAAATATCGATTGACATAGTATTTCTCCTTTTTTTGACACACTACTACTGCACGGGCCGTGAAGGCCCGGTTGAGGGTTAAGATTGTTGGCCGAAATCAGCCCCCCGCGGGTGGGGGGAGATCTGCGACGAGACGAAGAGACACAGAGAGTTCGTCGAGTTGGAAATGAGGCCGCAGGTAGGCAATAGCGCGGTAGGCGCCGGGCTTGCCTGGGACTTCCGTCACCTCGACACGAGCGTCACGCAGAGGACGTTTGGCCTTGCTTTCTGGGCTAGCCTCGTCGTCAGGGGTGACATAGGTGATGATCCATTTATTCAAGAAGCGTTCACAATCGGCGCGAGACATGAACGAACCGATTTTGTCACGCATCATCGACTTCAGGTAGTGAGCAAAACGCGATACAGCCAGGATGTATGGCAACTGGGTGGAAATGCGGGCGTTGGCGTTTGCTTCGTCTTTGTTATAAAGCTTGGGCTTTTGCGCGGACTGAACGCTGAAGAACGCAGCATAGTCAGTCCCTTTGCAATGAACGAAGGGAATGAAACCGTAATCGGCCAGTTCCTTTTCGCGACGATCGGTAATGGCGATTTCGGTCGGGCATTTGAGCGCAACGTCGCCCTCATCAGTACGGAAGTTGTGGGTGGGCAGGCCTTCAACCAAGCCGCCGCCTTCAACACCACGAATGGCAGCGCACCAGCCGTAAAGCGCGAATGCGTTGGTGAGGCGGGTGGCGAGGGCGTAGGCGGCGTTGCCCCAGAGGTACTTCTTGTGGTCGGTGCCGTCTACGTCTTCTTCGTAATCGAAGGTATCGACCGGTCTTGTCTCCTTGCCATAGGGCAAGCGCATCAGGATGTGGGGCAGGCAAAGACCGACGTAGCGGGAATCTTCGCTATCGCGGAAACCTTTCCATTTGGCGTATTCGGTGCTTTCGAAAATGCGCCCGATATCGCGAGGCTCGCCAAGGTTGGCATAGCTCTCGAGGCTGAGCATTTCGGGAGCGGCAGCGGTGAGGAAGGGCGCGTGCGCCGCGGCGGCGACGTGCGACATCTTATCGATCAATTCAATGTCTTCGGGATGTTTGGTAATTTCGAAGTCGCCGACCAGCGCGGCAAAGGGCTCGCCACCGAAGACGCCGTATTCCTCTTCGTAAACCTTCTTAAACATGGCGCTTTGATCGAATTCGGGAGCGCGTTGCAAATCGCGAAGGACTTCCTTCTTAGTGGCGTTGAGGACGCGCACTTTGAGCATGGGCGTCAATTCGCTGTTGTCGATCACAAATTTGAGACCGCGCCAGGAACCTTCGAGCTTCTGAAACGAAGGATGATGCAGAACTTCGTTGAGCTGCAGTGAAATCAAATGGTCAATTTGCGCGATACGCGCGTTGATCATTTGTTCGGCGTCACGGGAAGGGGCGACTTCGCCCTGCATTACCTGCTGGAGAAATTCGGTGATGAGGTCGCGGCCACGCTGCTGGGCGGCGGGCTCTTCGCCAAAACGACCTTTGGCTACGATCTGATCGAGGAGATTGTCGTCCTTGGTTTGTTCAACGGTTGTGGCTGCGGCCGGGGCGGCACCTTTTTTTGCGTCACTCATTTTTTGCCGTCTCCTGGTTTGTCATCGGTAGGGGCTTGGGCCATTTCGCCTTTGATTTTATTCAGAGAATCGCTGTTGCCCACGATTTCGCTGAGGGCGCGGTCGAGTTGGTCGTTGGTCTGAAGCGTACCGCGGAGGTCGGCCAGTTTGGTGCGCAGTTCGAGCAGCTTGCGCGTGGGGCCGACTTGGCGGGCCACTTGATCCGGTTCGAAATCGTCCATGCTGCGGAAGTGCAGATCAACCTTGAGGTCGCCGGCGTTGGGGTCGAGTTTGTTGGCGACGGCAAACTGAAGGTGGGGCTTCATGCTTTCGAGGACGCCATCGAAGTTCTCCGGTGTGATGTCGACGAAGCGGCGTTTCTTCAATTCTTCGAGGGGTTCGACGGGCTGACCGCTGAAGTCGCCGATTACGCCCATAACGAATGGGATTTCTTTGAGTTGGATCGCGTCTCCGACTTGCACGTCATAGGAGATTTGTACCCGCGGGGGGCGAACACGCGATAGTTTTTTGTGAATGCTTTCTCTGCCAGCCATGTCTTGTTACCTCACTTTTACGACTGCGGGAAACGGCCGTAAAGGCACATTTTCACGTCTACGGATTCTATCAGAGTTGTTTGTGGGGCTAGGTTGGATTAAATTTCTCATCGCTTGGCGGCGACTTTTAGTGCACGCGACAACCCAAATGATGAAGGGAAAACGTCATTCTGCTCCCAGGGCCACAAATCAATTCCTTTCAAGCGATTAGGGGTAGCTTCACAAAACGGAACGGCACGCTTTAAGTTTGGTAATGGAGTTTGGCATACCGCCGAGGTTAACGGTGGACAAATTCGGATAATCGCTTACGGCACAAGTTGGGCGTCGAGGGTGATTTCGGTGTCATAGAGTTTAGACACCGGGCAATTTTCCTTGGCGGCGTTGGTGGCGCGGGTAAATGCTTCTTGGGTAGCGTTCGGGATTTTGGCTCGAAGAGCGAGGTGGCTGCTGGTGATGGAGAAGCCGTCACCGTCTTTGTTCAAAGAGATAGTGCAGGTGGTGTCGATGCTATCGGCAACCAAGCCTTCGGTCTGAAGAACCACAGAGAGGGCCATGGAGAAACAGCCGGCGTGGGCGGCGGCGAGGAGTTCCTCAGGATTGGTTCCGGTGCCCTGCTCGAAGCGAGTCTTAAACGAATACTGGGTGTTCGAGAGGACGCCACTGGCGGTCGATATAAGGCCGGCGCCAGATTTGAGGTCGCCTTTCCACTGAGCTGTTGCGGTACGATCCATTGCTTTCAGATGCTCCTGAGGCAATGATACGCGAAGAAATCGAGCCGGGGCACTAACGCTCAGGCGAGGCGGGAAATCGCGCTGACCAAGCGCAACGGGTTGCTGGGTTCGCGCCGGTAGGAGAAGAAATGCTCGGGCAGGCACACGGTGCAGAGGCCGGAATCGAAAATCTGGCCGGCGGGAACCCGAGCAGCGAGGAGATGGCGACGATTAGCTTCCGGCAGATCGAGACTGCGTTTACCCGTGACTGCCGGCCATTCGGGGAATAAGGCGGAAAATTGAGCGGCTACTTCGGGGCCGACCTCATAACAGCATTCGCGGATGCAGGGGCCGAAAACGGCGCAGATGTGGGCGGGATTGCTACCGAAATCGGCGCGCATTTTTTCGATGGCGTGAACGACGATGCCGGCGTGGGTTCCGCGCCAACCGGCATGCACGGCGGCGACGGCGCGTTTGGCCGTGTCGAGCAGAAGGATGGGGACGCAATCGGCAGTGCGGACGCCGATGCGGCGGTTGGGATCATCGGTGACGAGAGCATCACCTTCGTGCTGCCGGTCGGTAAGCGAATGGGCGTTCCAAACTTGCGAGGAATGGATTTGGCGCAGAGTGATGTCCACAGGAGGGTTTGCCATGCGGGTGCCGAAGCCGTGGCTTTGCCAGAAGAAATGTTGAAACTCGGCGCAACGGTAAATGCCGTCGTCGCCGAGCAGGAAAGATGAGTTAGCGCTCAAATGCGCCTCATTTGGAAACGAGTTGATGAGCGCGATACCACTCAAGCGTTAAACGCAAGCCCTCTTCAAAGGTGAAGCGTGGAGCGTGGCCAAGTTCTTTGACGGCAAGAGTGGTATCGGCTTGCGAATCGCGAACGTCGCCAGAGCGGGGCGGACCGTATTTGGCCGGCAGGCCGATGCCTTCGATTTTCTGAAGTTCTTTCCACGTCTCATTGAGAGTGATGCGGCCGCCATTGCCGGCGTTGAAAACGCGGCCTGAAACTCCCTGGGCTTCGGAGGCTTTGAGGATCAAGCCGACAACGTCTTCAACATAGGTGAAATCGCGGGATTGTTCGCCATCACCGAAGATAGTCGGGCTGCGGCGCTCGATCAGACACGTCATGAAGACGGACAGGACGCCCGAATAAGGGCTGGATGGATCTTGACGCGGCCCGTAGACATTGAAAAAGCGCAGAGCAACGGTTTCCAGATTAAAACAATCGGAGAAAACAGAGGCGTAATATTCGCCAACGAGCTTTTGAAGCGCGTAGGGAGATTTGGGCTGAGGGCTCATCGTCTCCACTTTGGGAAGGACTGGAGTATCCCCATAAGCAGAGGACGATGCGGCGTAGACAACCCGCCCGGCGCGGCCCTCGGCGGCAGCACGAAAGACGTTGAAGGTGCCATTAATATTGACGTCGTGGCTTTCAACCGGTTGGTCAATCGACTTCGGGACTGAAGGAATGGCCGCCAGGTGAAAGACCCGGTGGGCGCCGGCGATCAAAGGTGCGATTCGGCTGTAATCGCAGATATCCGCTTGATGGACCGTAATGCGGCCCGCGATTTCCTTAAGGTTATCGAGATTCCCGGATGAGAGGTTATCAACGACGTGAACTTCACGGTCTTCTCGATCATCGGCGAGGAGGGCGCGAACAAGCGCAGACCCAATAAACCCGGCGCCGCCAGTAACAATGTAACGATTCATATAGTTTGAGTGGTTAATGAGGCGGATTGTGCCGCCTGCAAAGTCTGGATGGCCCGCGCGGCAACAGCGCGAGGATCTCGTGTGAAATCAAACGCTTCAAGCGAAACCCAGCCATCATAGTTAAGGTCGGCGAGTTTGCGCAGAAGGTTTAGGAAGTCGTAATCGCCCATGCCGGGCTCGCGGCCGTCGAATTCGTTGACGTGGACGTGGCGGATATAGGGGAAGAAGCGCTCAATCAGGGCGAGATGCGGCTCGGTTTCGTCAATAGCGTTGTGCACGTCAAACATGGTTTGGACGGCGGGGCTAGCGATTTCGCGAACGAGTGAGACGGCTTCAGCCAGGCTGGTGACCACATCGGTTTGCGCGGGCGAGAGAGCTTCAATCAGCAGAGTTACGCCGCGCGATTCGGCGTGCGGGGCGACTTGCGCCATACCTTGTTTGAAGAAGCCGACGGCTTCGGCGGGGGACGAACCGGCGACGCTGGTGCGCTGTTTGGGAGAACCGAAAACGACAACCGGACGATGCCGCGCACCGGGGGTTGCCAAATCGGCGCATAGATCAATGAGAGAGCGAACGTAGTTCCAACTGTGGGCGCGGACCGCCGAATCATTCGTTACAATTTGCAACCCCGGAGGCGCGGTGAGCAGCCAGTGAAGGCCGGCGAATTCAAGGCCTTCGGAAGAAATGATCTGGCGAACTTCAGCGCGTTGTTCTTCACTAAGAGTGGCGGGATCTTCCGCCAGCGTGAAAGGAGCTATCTCAAAACCCCGATAGCCCAGTTCGGCGGCCGTGCGGCACATTTGCGCCCAAGGCATTTTTTGGAACAGTTCGTTGCAGACAGCGAAGCGGAAGGAGTGTGCCACCACTTTTATTTTAGCTGTTGAAGTCAACAGGCCCTCTGGGATACTCAAAGTTATTATGTGCCGGGACGAAGTCTTGTTGGAATCGAAATTATCACTGCCATTGGTTGGGCGCGGCAAGGTGCGCGACATGTACGACTTTGGGGATAGTCTGCTGTTCGTGGCTACCGACCGCATATCAGCGTTCGATTGTATATTGGGCAGCGGCATTCCGTGCAAGGGCCGAGTGTTGAACCAGATGTCGTTGTTTTGGTTTGAGTTCTTAAGAGACGTTGTGCCCTCGCACATCATCACAGCAGAGACGAAGCGGTATCCAAAATTGGCCGCGCGGCGGAAGCAGGTAAAGGGCCGCTCGATGCAAGTGAAGAAGGCCGACATGGTGCGAGTGGAGTGCGTGGCGCGGGGCTATTTGGCGGGGTCGGCGCACAGGGAATATTGTTTGCAAGGGAAGGTTTGCGGCATTCCGCTGCCATCGGGTTTACGCGATGGGGATCAATTGCCGGAGCCGATTTTCACCCCCGCCACCAAGGCCATTACCGGGCATGACGTAAACGTCCCGTTTCGCTACATTGCGAATTTGCTGGGAGTGGAACTGGCTGGGCAGTTGAGGGATTTGACGCTCGAGGTGTATTACCGGGCAGCGAATTACGCGCTGCAGCGGGGCATCATTGTGGCGGATACGAAACTGGAGTTCGGCTTTGTGGATAACCGGTTGGTGTTAGCGGACGAGGTGCTTACGCCCGATTCTTCGCGGTTTTGGCCCGCGGACCACTACAACCCGGGTGGACCGCAGGTTTCCTACGACAAACAGTACGTGCGGGACTACTTGGAGACATTGCAATGGAACAAGAAAGCGCCTGCACCGTCTCTTCCAGATGAAGTGATTGAGAAAACGAGCGCCAAGTATATTGAGGCGTACACGAAGTTGACCGGAAAGCCTTTTCCGGAAGCAGCCGTGTGAGGAATCAGCATGGAAACGTTAATGAGTTTTAATTGGCTCGACATTATTCTTGGGCTGATTATCATCAGTTCCGCGGTGGCGGGTTTGCGAGCGGGCTTCACGCGCGTAGTCATTGGGCTCGCAGCGACAATTGTCGGCCTAGTGGCTGGATTTTGGTTTTACAAGATGGTTGGTTATCAGCTGCACCCGTGGATCAAGAGTACGACGGCGGCGGATGCGGTGGGATTCTTTCTAATCTTTTTTGGAGTGGCGCTCTTGGGATCGTTGATTGCCGCGCTGTTATCGCGCCTGCTGCGATGGGTGGGGCTGTCGTGGTTCAATTATCTGCTCGGCGGATTAGCGGGGTTTGTACGCGGCGCTTTGATTGTGGCTGTGCTGGCGAA
Source organism: Bryobacterales bacterium (assembly GCA_963771405.1). GTDB lineage: Bacteria > Acidobacteriota > Terriglobia > Bryobacterales > Bryobacteraceae > Bog-105. The sequence continues at coordinate 81,740 of CAVYUL010000115.1, read as the reverse complement.
CGTTCTGGTGGCGTTCGCGCCAACGCCGGTGCCGGATTACTTAAAGAATTCGCGCGTGCTGCCCTACGCCAATGGAGTGGCCTCGGTGTTAGCGGAAATCGCGCCTCGGGAGTTGAAGGATTCGTTCTCACACCAAGTAGATAACCTGAAGCAGTTTTGGGCGGCGCATGAGCGGCGGGCAGGTTAGCCGCGAATGCTGATCGTTTTCGACCTCGACGGAACGCTGATCGATTCAGCCGAAGATCTCGCGATTGCCACAAACGAAACCCGAGCGCATTGGGGTTTGCCGCCGCTCGATTCGAAGCTGATTCATTCCTACGTGGGAAACGGCGCGGCTATGCTGGTGCGGCGCGCCTTTGGACCCGAGGCGAGTGAGCAACTGGTAAGCGATGCGCTGCTGCACTTTGTGAAGTTTTACCGGACGCATGCGCTGGCGCACACGCGGCTCTATCCGGGAATTGGAGATGCGGTTCGAGAGCTTTCGCGGTTGGGGCATACACTTGCGGTGCTGACGAATAAACCGGTGCGCATCAGCCGGGATATCGTGGCTGGCCTAGGCTTGGGTACAAATTTCCGGCATATCTATGGCGGTGACAGCTTTGAACGGAAAAAACCCGATCCTGTGGGAATTGAAACGCTGCTTACCGAAACTGGTGGCGAGCGAGAACAGACGTGGATGATAGGCGATAGCGGCGTAGATGTACAGACCGCCCGAAACGCCCGGGTGAAAGCCTGCGGCGTAGGGTGGGGCTTTCAGCCGGAGACGTTTGCGACGTATCCGCCCGACCTAGTGGTGCGAAAGCCGGAGCAGTTGTTGCAAGTGGTGAACGCGGGCTTGTCTTCAGAATAGAAAAATTTCTTCGGTTTCGGAGATTTTCTTTTTCTGCTTGGGCTGACCTTTGGCATGTGGCAGACCGGCACGCGCGCAGATATCCCCTACCAGCTTTTCGGTTACAGCGGGATCGACTTCATCTTCCCCTTGCAGCGCGCCGATGAAAGCGGTGATTTGATCTTCGGAACGCAGGACGAGGTCAATCAGAGGGGGAGAAACGGCGATCTTGCCTTCACGCACAAGGTCGAGCAGATTCTCAATGTGGTGGGTAAAGTCGACGATATCGTCCAATCCGCAGACGCCCGCGGAGCCTTTGATGGTGTGAAAGGCACGGAACACTTCGTTGACGGCATCAACGGTGGGAGCGCCTGATTCCAAAGACAAAGCGACTCGCTCAATATCCTCCAAGAGATCATGAGCTTCGATTATGAAAGAGTTGAGATACTTATTCGCATCCATCTAGCAGCATCCAGTGAAACGGTTAAAAAAACGCGGGCTATATACGAATCGGAAAGAATTGGGATTTTCTTTATTTAATTGATCGTGGAAGGGTCAGTTAGAGAGGCGGCGGATGGCAGCATCGGTAAAATCCGCAATGCGACCGTCAATTTGATGCGATTTTAGAGCCTTAGACAGCGCTTTGAACTCAACTAGGGCGTTGCTGCGATCCCCGGAGAGTTCGGCGAGACTGGCGTGGATAAAGTCACGCAACACCGGCGGGTTCCCGCGGCTAGCCTGCTCAGGATTAAGCCATAAGAAGGTATTCCATGCCTGATCTGGCGGAACAGCAGTCAGAACTTTGCGCAGCTCGGCTTCGTCCGCAACTGTGGGGCTGTAGAGATAAGACGTCCGCTCGCGTATGGCTTCATCAAGCGGTTCCTTGTTGATGCGGACCTGATTGAGCGCCTTCACAAATTCGGCCCGCATACCGGGAGAATTGTCGTTCAGCAAAGCGCCGAGTTGGAGGCTGCGAACAAGATCGCGATGGGAGTTGGCAGCAAGGGCACTTTGAAAATGTTTGATCGCCAGGGCGGAATCGCCGTTGGTTTGGAGCAGCCAATTGCCCATGAAGGCGTGGGCGTAAACATTCGATGGATCGATAGCTAGCGCCTGCTCAAAATACCGTTCCGCGTTGCCGAACTCCTTGAAGGCGATCTTCTCATTCATGTAATGGAGCCAGCCGAGGTGAGCCAGGATATCGGCCGCGCGTTTGTCTTTTCCATTGGTGCGCGCTAAACCTGCTTCTAGAACGGCATCAAGTTTCGCCAGCTGAGGCGCGGCGACGTCCTCGGCTTTCTGGCCTTCGGGAGCGAGTACATGAAAGCGCTCGATCCAGATCATTGCGGCATCGACTTGGCCGTGGAGTGCATCGGAATTTAGAGGATCGAGCGCGAGAACCTGCTGGTATGAGTTGAAGGCGGATTCGTACTCCACTTCGTGAAGTTGTGTTTGCGCGGTATTGAGCAAGCTCGCGATTTCAAGTTTGCGTTGATGCGCGGCGCGCCAAGGACCGAGACCGGCGTAAGCAGCGTAGGCGAGACCAAGCGCAAGGACAACGACAGCCGCAACGAAAGCGAATAAAGGTTTTCGGAAGGACCGGTGGGCTAATTGGAGTTGTTTGGTGAGACGGTCGCAATCTTCGTTAAAACTCGAATCGCGTAGTTCGACGGCTTGATGGAACGGAAGATTGGAAAGAGCGGGTGGGAGAGCAGTGAGAGCTGAGGAGGCCGCGCCGCCCACGAAAACAGGAACGACGGTTTTGTCGCCTTTGAGAGCGGTCGCGACTTCGTGAACGACGTAGTCTTCCTTCGAACTTTGGGCACGGGCGAGCAGAATGTCGTGCCAGCGAGGGCCAATCACCACGAGCACATGTGAGCAGCTTTTGAGTGTGGTTTCGATAGCTTCGGCGAAATTCCGACCAGGCTGAATATCCTCTACGTCCATAAACACGCGATCGGGACCCAGGACGTTCGTGAGGTGGTCGCACAAGCGACCAGCCCAGGCGGAGGAATCGTCGCGGCGATAGCTGATGAAAAGGTTGGTCACGCGCAGGGACATTACGAGAGATTGCGAATGGACGCCTCGATCAGAAGATTGGTGTTCTGATACGGATCGCCTTTGCCTTCGGATTCCATGGAGAAATAGCCGTGATAATGCGCTTCTTTGGCAATAGCGAAGATGCGAGCGACGTCCACGCGCACTGGTTTGTTGTCATCCGTGTATTCAACATCTTTGACATGGCTGATGTTGTAAGCATGCGGAAAAAGAGTGGCGAGAGCGCGAGCGTTGTAATCCTGATCGTTGTGAATCAGCATCGAGTTGCAGAAATCGGGTAAAGAGCGCAAATAGGGCGTGCCGGCGGTTTCGATCACTTTCAGAACGCGAGCCGGATCTTCAGAAGAGGGGTCGTCATTTTCGAGATTAATGACGATGTTTTTCGATTCGCCATAAGCGGCGAGGGCTTTGAGACCATCGACAGCACAGGAGATATCTGCGGGGTTCGATCCGGCCGGACAGTGAACGCGAATGCTCGGCGAACCTAAAGTGATCGCGGCATCAACCCATTGATGATATTTCGCCAGGGCTTCCGTGCGCTGGTCTGGCGTGCCGCAAAGATTCACGCGAATATCGCAGGGGATGTTTACCACTTTTAGGCCGGCTTTCTTGAAGGCTGCGGAGAGGTGAGCTATGTAAGCAGGCTCGACCGATTCGAAATGGGGCGCCCAAGGTTCGATGCCGTAAACGCCAAACTTTTCGCGGAGAGTGGCTGCGAACTGGTCAAGGGTCAGCTTCCCTGCCCCGGTTTTATGCGCCGACACGATGACGTCGCGAAAGGGATAAGTGGCGACGGCGAGGCGATGGCGCGGATCGGAGGGGAACTTCATGACCGGCATGATGGCAGCGGCGGAGGTGGCGAGGAACCGGCGGCGATTCAAGTAATATTTCACAAACACAAGGTTATTACGAAGGGAACTTGCGGCGAGCCAGTGGTGTCTGGATGTAGTGTACGGAGGCCATTCGATGTTTGAGCAAACGTTCGTGAAAGTTGGGGCGGATGAAAAGAAACACTACTCGGTTTTGTTGTCCTTACTGTTTGAAACGGCCGTGGTCGGCATATTGATCTTAGTGCCTTTGATTTACACGCAAGTTCTGCCGCAAGCGCGATTGCGGAGTGTCTTTGCGGCGCCGACGCCGCCACCGAACGCACTGCCCAAGGCTCCCCTGGTTGCGAGGACTTCGGTCGCTCGGCCCGTTTTTCAGGGTCTTCAGCGACTGCTCACATTCGATTTGCGCCGCAATCCGCCACAACCGATGGAAGCTGCGCCGGATTTGCCGCCGGACATTCCAGCTGGGACGCAGGTGGGAGATGTCTATTCATCGACAATTGGAACGGAGTTAGCGGCAGTGAAGCCCCCTGAGCCGCCGAAGACCGCGCCGCCGCAAGCGACGCGCGCAACTCGTGTGCGAGTAGGGACGATTTCGGAATCACAACTGATCAAGAAAGTGCAGCCGCAGTATCCAGCGATTGCCCAGCGAACCCACGTGGAAGGTGTGGTGGAGTTTACCGCCGTGATTAGCAAAACCGGAACGATTGAAAACTTGCAATTGGTGAGAGGACATCCACTGCTGGTGAATGCGGCGCGCGAGGCGATCTTGCAATGGCGTTACAAACCAACGCTTTTGAACGGCGAACCGGTGGAAGTGATTACGAATATTCTGGTGAATTTTACGCTTAACCAATAACTAATCGGCATAGGCGATGAAGAGTGTGCAGCCCGTGGTGGAACGGATTGGGTCGTGCGAAGTCCCGCGGGACATGACGATAAAGTCGCCGGCATGCAGAGTGAGCCCGTCAGAATCGGTAATGCTGCCATCGAGGACGAGACACTGTTCGGCGTGGGGGTGGTCATGCTTGGGATAGACCGCTCCCGGCTGCATGCGAACGAGAAAGGTTTTCTGACCGATGAGCGGACGCACCTCGACGCCCGGGATTGGCATCTTGACCCAAGCAGATTCATCCACCCGAACGACTTTGCGATGCTCAAGCAGGGCAGCGGACGTTTCTCCCGATTTGATGCGGTTTAGCAGTTTCGAGCGGAGTTCAGGCGGAGGCTGGACGGGTGAGACCGAAAGCGCGAGTTGTTCGGCAACCAGGGCATAGTGCTCCGCTTTCGCTAAGCAGAAGGGGCAGCCGCTCCGCAAACGCTGCTCGACAGCGCGCGCGTTTTCCTCTGGAAGAGCACCCAAGGCGAAGAGCGCTACTTCAACGGCGCAATCTTCTAATTCGTCGTCCATGGATTTGAGATCTTGGTTCATTCGGCCGACCTCGCCGCGGCAGGAGCCGGGCCTCCGTCGGAAAGAAACATCCGCAGCTTCTCCACACCGCTGCGAATTCTTGTCTTGATGGTGCCTAAGGGAACGCCCAAAGCGGTGGCGATTTCGACGTGGGTCAGACCGTCGAAATATGCGAGTTCCAGGGCCTGACGCTGCTCGCCGGGAAGTTTGCAAACGGCATTACGAATTAAAAATCGTTCCTGATTGAGAATGGACTCGTCATCGGGAAGTGGGTCGCGACTTGCAGTTTCCCAATCGTTAGGCAGCGGGTAGACAGCTTCCCGGGTGTGACGGAGCGATGTGGTCCGCAGGCGATCGATGGCGCGGCTTCTTACCAAGACTGTCAGCCAGCGCCACGCGCTGCCGCGTCCCGGATCGTATTTACGAGCCGTACGCCAAACCTGTTCAAAGACGTCGAGGATGATCTCTTCGGCATCCGCTTTATTCTTCGTCACTCTCACGGCCAATCCCAAAAGAGGCGGCGCCGATTCGTCGTAAAGGCGCGCCAAAGAATCCGAACTGCCCTCTGCAACGGCGGCTAGATATGCTTGCCAACGCCGCTCCCTCTCCGAAATCATCGGGCGGAACCCCTCCAGCCGAACCCCATTCGTGGCGCGGTCCATTTGCGTTAAAAGATAGCACGAGGACAGAAACTTTCCCTAAGGGAGGGTGTGGAGATGTCGGGTGTTATGCTTTCTGGGTCCCCAACCTCAGTTGGGAGCACAAAGTTTATTTTAGGAGGGCTTTACGAATGCAGTTGAAAACGAAGTGCGTTTTGGCCGGCGTGTTGCTGGGTGCGACAGTTACCGGAGCTTGGGCCAAAGATGATCAATGGTCGAATGCCTGTGCAGGGCTGCCTGGATACTCGCAACTGAAGTCCGCTCTGGAGGCTGCGACGCAGACGGAGATGAGCGGATTGAATTTACAGATGTGGGGGACGATTGTGAATCGCGATGGCGTGGTTCGCGCGGTTGCGTTTAGCGGCGTCAATCGCGGCGCACAATGGCCGGGAAGCCGGGCAATTGCGGCACAGAAGGCGAATACGGCGAACGCGTTCAGTCTGGACGGAACCTCATCAAGCAACGGTTCCGGAAAAGCGGCGGGGTTAGCACTTTCCACTGCCAATCTTTATTCAGCAGTACAGCCAGGCGGGAGTTTGTATGGCCTGCAGGCGAGCAATCCGGTGGATACGAAGGTCGCCTACGCCGGCCCGTCCGATGCTTATGGCACGGCGACGGATCCGATGCTGGGCGAAAAAGTCGGCGGCGTGAATGTGTTCGGAGGCGGATTAGCACTTTATGACAAGGCTCATCACGTAGTGGGAGCGGTTGGGGTTAGCGGCGATACTTCCTGCGCCGATCACTTCATTGCCTGGCGAGTGCGCAACAACTTGGGATTTGACCACATGGCGGCAGGCAATTCGCTGCCTGGAGTGAATGGTGTTTCGGGCGATGCCACTCACCCGGATAACATCATCTTCGATATCACGGCGAATGTGAACGGCGGAACAGGCGTCAGTGCGGGCGGCTTTGGACATCCGAGTTGTATCAACACCGGCGATCCCTCGAAGCTTCCGACTGTGATTCCATAGTCGCGGCGATTGGTTCGCATCGAAGGCCCGCTTTACTCCAAAGCGGGCCTTTTTGCTTTTTATATGATGAAGCGCATGAGTAAATTCGCCGCAGCTTTACTAATCGCCGCCCTCGCGTCCGGGGCAGCCGAACTTTCCACGAAGAAAGCATTGAATCTGGCAACGGTCAAAGCAATGGTGACCGCCGGTGAAGCCGAGGAGAAGAAGCGCGATGTGCAGGTAACAATCTGCGTGGTGGATGAAAACGGCAATTTGCTGTTTTTGGAGAAGGCCGACGGCGCGGGCCTGAATACCATTCAGTTCGCGCAACGCAAAGCGCGCGATGCCGCTTATTTTCACAGCCCCTCTAAGGCGCAAGCGGACTCACTCAAGGGCGGCAACACGGCTCTGCTGGTAATAGCGGAAGCGTTTCCGATGCAGGGCGCCATGCCGATCAAAGTGGACGGGCAAACAATTGGCGCGGTTGGCGTGAGCGGCGCGGCTTCGGAGGTAGACGAAGCGATTGCCGCGGCCGCCATTGAAGCAGTTTTCGGGAAGTAGTCAGGCGTGATCACAGACCAACGACGAAACGACTTGGATACGCAGGGCTTTGTCGTGTTAGAACGATTTCTAAGCTCGGAGAAGTTGGACGAACTCCGGGCGCGAGTGGAAGAACTCTACGCGCTTGAGGGTGAGAATGCGGGATCTGAGTTTCGCAAGGAGCCGGGAGCGCGGCGCTTGGCCAACCTGGTGGATAAGGGAAGAGTTTTCGAGGAGATGGTTGTTGAGCCTGAGATCTTGGAATTGGTTGGATATGTCTTGGGGAACAATTTTAAGCTAAGCAGTTTTAACGCGCGGTCGACTGATCCGTTTTGCGAAGACGCGCAACCGTTACATTGCGATATGGGCGCGCTGCCGGACGAAAAAGGCTATTCGGTTTGCAACACAATTTGGTTGCTGGACGATTTTACCCGCGAGAACGGAGCGACGCGGGTGGTTCCGGGATCGCAAAACTGGAAGAAACTGCCGCAAAGCGTAGTGCCGGATCCGGCCGCACCACATAGTGCCGAAGCGCTTGTGATAGCGACGGCAGGCAGCGTGGTGGTGATGAATGCTCATGCCTGGCATGGGGGCACCGCGAACCGCACCGGTGCTGCGCGACGGGCCTTGCACATCTTCTACTGCCGCGCCGATAAGCCACAACAGCAGTACCAGAAAAAGCTTTTGCGGCCCGATACGCAGGTTCATCTGACGCCGCAATTGCGCCGGATTCTGGCGTTGGACGACCCGCTCAACGACGAGTTGAGCTCAGTGGGTTCGGGCGCGAGCGGTTTCCTCAAATAATGATTTATGCAATATCGAACATTAGGTAGAACTGCGTTTAAGGTGTCGGAGGTCAGCTTCGGCGCCTGGGCGATTGGCGCCGATTGGGGCGCGGTTGACGACAAAGAATCGCTGGCGGCGCTGCACAAAGCGATCGATTGCGGAGTGAATTTCATCGACACGGCCGACGTCTATGGCATGGGCCGCAGCGAACGGTTGGTGGCGCAGTTGAAGCGTGAGCGCAAAGAAGAGATTGTCGTTGCGACGAAGGCGGGGCGGCGATTGAAGGCGCAAACGGTGGAAGGATATTCGCGCGAGAATTTGACCTCTTGGGTGGAAGACAGCTTAAGAAATCTGGCGACGGATTCTTTGGACTTGCTGCAATTGCATTGTCCTCCGACAGCATTGTATTACCAGCCAGAGGTGTTTGGTTATCTGGATGATTTGGTGACTGCAGGCAAAATCAAACATTACGGCGTGAGCGTGGAGCGAGTGGAAGAAGCGCTCAAAGCGATTGAATATCCGAATGTGAAAACGGTGCAGATCGTTTTCAACTGCTTTCGGCTGCGGCCGGCGGAATTGTTTTTTGAACAAGCGCAGAAACGGAAAATTGGGATATTGGCGCGCGTGCCGCTGGCGAGCGGCTTGCTCACTGGGAAATTCAACCGCGATTCGCGCTTTTCGAAAGACGATCACCGGCAATACAACCGGCATGGCGAGGCGTTTGACGTGGGCGAGACCTTTTCGGGCGTTGATTTCAACGTCGCCCTGGACGCAGTGGAGCAGATTCGCAAGCTCGTGCCCAACAGTATGACGATGAGCCAGTTCGCATTGCGCTGGATTTTGATGTTCGACGCGGTGACTTGCGCGATTCCGGGCGGAAAAACAGCCGCCCAGATTACGGATAACTGCGCGGCTTCGGGCTTACCGGCACTCAGCGACGACACTATGAAACGAGTCGCGGACATCTATCTCGAGAAGGTTGCGCCTCAGGTTCATCAGCGATGGTGAAGCAGAGATGATTCACATCCGCGAAGCCCTTACGTTTGCGTCGCTCGGGAAAAAGGTCCATGCGCTGTTTGAGAGTTCGGCCAAAAAGATTCAGTCGTTAGATCAGAATTGGCGGCCGGAGCAAGGCGCGCCCGTATTCACTGTCGATGGCAAATACACGAGCCGCGGCTGGACCGAGTGGACGCAAGGCTTTCAATTCGGCGCGGAAGTTTTGCAGTTTGACGCGACGGGGGACAAGACTTTTCTAGATGCGGGCCGTGCGCACACTGTGGCTCACATGGCGTCACATGTTTCGCATACCGGGGTGCATGACCATGGGTTCAATAACGTAAGCACCTACGGAAATTTGCTTCGGCTGATGAATGAAGGCCGGATTGCCGAAGACACAAATGAGCGGAATTTCTATGAATTGGCGCTGAAAGTATCCGGGGCAGTACAGGCTGCGCGTTGGACCAGGATCGCGGACGGCGGCGGCTTCATTTATTCGTTTAACGGGCCGCACTCCTTGTTTGTGGATACCATCCGTTCCTTGCGTGCGCTGGGTGTAAGTCATCAACTAGGGCACGTCTTGATGGGAGAGAACGACCAACGCATTTCCCTGCTCGATCGGCTGCTCAAACACGCTGAGGCGACGGCTCGCTACTCCATCTATAACGGCGAAGGGCGCGACAGCTACGACGTGCGTGGACGCACTGCACACGAAAGTATATTCAACGTGAATGACGGGAATTATCGTTGCCCCAATTCCCAGCAAGGGTATTCGCCATTCAGTACTTGGACGCGCGGGCTTGCCTGGGCGATGCTTGGGTTCGCTGAGCAATTAGAATTTCTGGCGGCAATCGGCGAGACTTCTTTGGAACCGCTGATGCGCAAGGCGGCGGAGGCAACTTGTGATTTCTATATTGAGAACACCCCGACCGATGGCATTCCTTATTGGGATACGGGAGCGCCGAATTTGCATCGGCTGGGCGATTGGAGAACAAAAAAGGCCGATCCGTTTAACGCCTTTGAGCCAGTGGATAGTTCGGCCGCGGCCATCGCAGCGCAAGGGTTGCTGCGCTTAGGAAAATATTCGGGAAATCAGAAATATGTGAAAGCGGGCCTTTCCGTTTGCGATACGCTTTTTGCGGAACCTTATCTAAGCAGCGACCCGGCACACCAAGGACTCATTCTGCACGCGGTGTATCATCGGCCGAACGGCTGGGATCACGCGCCGGATGGCAATGGCGTCCCGCGCGGCGAGGCCTGTATGTGGGGCGATTATCATGCGCGCGAACTGGCGTTGTATGTATTGCGCATGATCGAAAACAAACCTTATTTGACTTTTTGGAGCAACCGGAAATGATTATCGCCGATTTGGCGCTGATTGCGGGCCGCAGCTATCCGGCTCGGCGCAGAACCCAGAACCTGGTGGGAGGAGCGAGCCCGATTCAAGCTACCAATTTCTCTCTGGGTCATGTGACACTTGAGCCGAACGGCGGCCAAGTGCCGTGGCATAACCAGGAGCAGGAAGAGATCTACTTCATTATGGAAGGCAATGGTGAGATGTGTCTGGGCGCCGAAAGAATTGCAGTGCAGACCGGGCAAGCGGTCTATATTCCCAGCGGCGTTTTTCATCAGCTCACCAACACCGGCGCCATGCCCATGCGCATGATTTACTGTTATGGTCCTGCCGGTGACGTGGCTCATTGGCGGCAGGAACTCGATGGAACTTTGCCGCGCGCGGGCGTAGACGCGCCCTCCTTGCCGGCTGGGGCAGCGCCGCAACACACGGAGAAAGCTTGAGCAACAAGATTACGACCCACACAGTTGGCATCATCATGAACGGCGTCACCGGACGCATGGGCTTGAATCAGCACTTGCGCCGGTCGATCTACGCGATTATGCAGCAGGGCGGCATGAAGCTGGGCGATTCGGCGGTGATTATGCCAAAGCCACTGCTGGTAGGGCGCAACGCTGCGAAGCTCGCCGCGATTTCGAAAGAATGCGGCGGGTTGCCATATAGTACCGATTTAGATCACGCGTTGAGCGACCCGAACTACAGCATCTATTTCGACGCACAAACCACCGACAGGCGCGCTGAGGCGGTAAAGAAAGCGATCGCGGCAGGCAAACACATTTATTGCGAAAAGCCAATGGCAAATGAGCTCGGGACCGCGCTCGAGTTATACCGGCTCGCCAAAGCGGCGGGCGTCAAACATGGCGTTGTGCAGGATAAGCTCTGGCTGCCCGGAATTCTGAAACTGAAGACGTTACGCGATCTCGGATTTTTCGGCCAAATTCTTTCGGTGCGCGGCGAATTCGGCTACTGGGTATTCGAAGGCGACACTGTTCCCGCGCAGCGGCCTTCGTGGAACTATCGAAAAGAAGATGGCGGCGGCATTATTATCGATATGCTTTGTCACTGGCGCTACGTTTTGGATGAAGTGTTTGGTCCAGTGAAGGGGGTGTCTTGCTTCGGCGCGACCCACATTCCAGAGCGCCGGGATGAAAAAGGCAAAGCCTACCAGTGCACTGCGGATGACTCCGCCTACGCCACATTTGAGTTGGAGACTGGCGTAATAGCGCATTTCAATTCGTCCTGGTGCGTAAGGGTGCGGCGGGACGATCTGCTAACGGTGCAGGTCGATGGTACAAAAGGGTCGGCTGTGGCCGGGCTGCGCGATTGTTGGATACAACACTATGGCGCAACACCGCGGCCGGTTTGGAATCCCGATATTCCAAATCCGCTGAACTTTTTCGACACTTGGCAAAAAGTGCCTGAGCAAGACACGTTCGATAACGCATTCAAACGCCAATGGGAATTATTCCTGCGCCATGTGGTGAATGATGAACCATTTCGATGGGGTCTGCTCGAAGGCGCGAAAGGGGTGCAGTTGGCGGAAGCGGGATTGGCCTCGTGGAAAAAACGCGCTTGGGTGAGTCTGGAGCCGCTTTCGGCCTGAGTCGGAGCGCGTCACTTCTGAACGCTTCTTAGGTATTCTGGCCAGGCGGCGCGGGCAGCATCGGCGAAGACATGCAGGTTGGAGTAATTGTCTTCCCAAGTGGTGTACATCAAGCCCTGCACTGCGGGAACACCATGGGCTTCGATAATTTCACGCTGCGCTTCCGCTGCGGCATCGCCTTTGTCGTAATAGCCGGCGATCATCTGCCGGTGAGGCACCGGTTGATCCGGATTGTTGCCGGAAAACCAGCTGAGTGAATCTTTCAAGTGACCCAAATTCCAATTCAAAATTGAAACTTCCGGGGGCAGACCTTTCCATGACCCAGCGAACGAGCCTTCCACATACATCATGTGATCGTGTGCGTTGTGGTACGGGTCAAACATGTCGTTCCAAACCCAGAACGAACTATCGGGCATGGTTTGCCGGTAGATCCCGAAGGTCTCATCGAAATTCCAACCGAGGAGTTCGCCGGCCGTCATGTTCTTCGCGCGGCAGGAGGCGCAGGAGTTCCCTTGCCGCATCTCATCGTAAGCAAGCAGCACGCCTAGATCCGCAGGCGCATATTTGCGAACTTCCATCGCGTTGCGCGCCAGCCACTGAAAAACCGCCGGTTCGGTCATACACATCGATACCTGATTGTTTTGCGCCATCGGGAAAACGGCGTAATAATCGGCCGCCACAATTTGGCCGGGCTTCAGCTGCGTCGTGGATGGTAGCGTGAACGGCGGTGGGTTGTGAAAGCTGTTGTGAAATGCGTAGCGCGAGGGCTCCATGTCTGGATCAACCACTTCGTTGTAGTCCACCTGGGGTGTGTAAACTTTCGACGGATTATCCGGATCGTAAAGCTTGAAGGGAGCGCCTTCTCGATGCGCCACGTAAACCAAACCGGTCTCTTCGATTCCTACTCCGGCGAACTGGATGGTCCCTTTGGCGCCGCCCCAAACACCCATATAAAGCACAAGTTGCGTGCTGTCGCCGCTGTTGAAGGAGTATTCGAGATAAGACCATTTATCCGGGGAATGAGGATAGGAATTGAGACGCGTCTTTTCCATGCCCGGCGAATCAATCACATTCACCATCACGCCACCCACGTTCGATCCAGACGTCTTATAGGCGAAGCCCAGATGATATTGGTGCCAAGGCTTGACCGCAAACTCCTGTTTCACACGCGCGTTCCCGGGAGGATCGGTAATGGTTAACACCGACGCGCCTTGATACGCATTCGGAATTACAGCGATGTTCGGATCGTTGAGCGCGAACCAGGCATCCTTGTTCGAATGAAAATTCCCGTTTACCAGTAGCGCCTGGGTATCAACCAACTGCAGACTCCTGCCGTCGGGCGTCACGCGAAAGCGAGTACCGGCGACACGCTGCGTCTCGGCCCAGTTCGGGTTCAAAGTGAGAACATCGTTCGACCATCCATAGGGCGCTAATTCGGCCAGCGTTTTGAGATGTTTCTCGTGGGCATAGGCCATCACCTGCCGCATCCGGCGCTCGTTCGCCGGGTCCCAATCACTGTTTCCCATGAAATTCAGAGTCGAATCCCAAAAGATCGCGCCTGTGTAGCCGGCCGCGACTGCTTTGTCGATCAGCGCTTTGCTTTTCGCTACTTCCTCATCGCTGACAAGGTAGGAGTGATGAAGATACCAGAGTTCGATTTTGCCCGATTGCAGAACAGACTGTCCCACAAAACCGACCGCAAGCAAAGTCAAGCCCACGAGCGAGACCAACAACAGCTTAGCCTTCATGAGGCGAGTTTCAGAGAGGATACTTAAAGAATAACGGACCTAGGCAAAGGGAACTATGCGCCCCAGGGCTTTGCTTCCAAAATTCCCTTGTAGCCGTTCTTCATGCGCTCTTCAATCACAGCCCAAACCTTGGGGTCGCAGCCTTTCCATTCAGCCACGGCGCGATTGCCCAAATACGGCAAATCCGCCACTCCGGCTTTACTTGAAAAGAAGCCGCCCACCGTCAAGCCGCGGAATTGAGTGAAGAAAGCGGCCCACGGTGCATCCTCTTTGGCCGCTTTCGCCGGGTAAGCAATGCGATCCAGCAATTGTTTTTGTTGATCGGCTGACGAACTCACGAAATCCTTGTCGAACAAATGACGCGATTCGCGGTCGAGCCACATCAAGCCACCGAAGATTTCCGCGCGCAAGTTCATATTGCCGTCTTGCTCCGTACGGAAAGCAATCCAATCGTCCATGAACTCAGGAACGCCGGCTGCGGACGCGCTGACGCTACGATCGTCGGCCGGAATGATCAAATCGCACAGCACGTTCACCATGCGCCATTGATGATCGTCGAAAGTTTGCCGTTTGTAAGGACCTTCGGCAGTCGCCGCCGCCGCGGGAGCCATATGCATGTGCTCGTGGCCGCCGGCCGTTACCGCAGCGGCGGCAGGTACGGCGCCTAAAATCTGGAAAATGTCGCGCCGGCTGACGCCCTCAGCCTGAGTGTCCTTTTGATCTGTCTGGTTTTTCTCTCGCATCGCTATACCTTTATATTGAGCTTTTTGACTTGATCGGCAATGTAATCGGAGGTACGCCAGCCGAGGGCCGAAATGGTGAGCGTAGGATTCTTGTCGGCGTTGCTCACAAATGGAGCGGCGTCGGTGATGAAGAGATTCTTCACATCCCATGCCTGGCAGTATTGGTTGAGAACTGAAGTTTTCGGATCGTCGCCCATCTTGGTGGCGCCTACTTCGTGTATGATCTCGCCGCCGCGCGCAATGCCCCAGTTGTGCTCCTCGCCGGCTTTGCTGGTGACAATGCCCCCCATGGCTTCGATGATTTGCTGAAAGGTCTCCTGCATATGTTTGGCTTGCAGGATCTCATCTTGACTCCACTTAAAGTGAAAGCGCAGGACCGGAATGCCCCATTGATCCACCACAGTTGGATCGATTTCGCAGTAGCTGTCTTCATTGGGAATCATTTCGCCGCGGCCCGCAAAATGCACTTCGGCGCCATACAGTTTGCGCAGGTTGCGTTTGAGTTCCACACCGTAACCGCCATCTAAGAAACGGGTGGGATACCCGCTGAGCGCGCCGGCGCCCGGCATAGCCCGCCCGCCGCCCAGTTCAATGTGATAGCCACGCGCAAAGGGCATCTTGTTGGCTTTCTGCTCTTTGTACAGCCACCACGGCATATAAAGATGCATTCCGCCGACGCCGTCTTCGTTTTGCGGCGGAAGATCTTGCAGAGTCGGAATGTAACCGGACACCGCCGAACCCACCGTATCCATGACGTAGCGACCGACAAGGCCGGTCGAATTCGCAATGCCGTTGGGAAATTGGCTGCTCTTCGAGTTGAGCATGATGCGCGCTGTTTCGCAGCAACTGGCCGCCAGCACTACAATCTTGGCGCGCACTTCCACTTCCGCGCGGGTTTTCTTGTCGACGTAGGAAACGCCGGTCGCTTTGCCATCGTCGCCCACCAGAACCGCTCGCGCCATCGCGCTGGTGCGTACTTCCAGATTGCCGGTTTTCAGCGCCGGTTTAATATGCACGCCGGGTGAATTGAAGTTCGCGTTTGCGCTGCAGGAACGGCCGCACTGCGCGCAGTAGTGGCAGGCGGGCCGGCCATGGATGGGTCGCGTAAGAATCGCTAAGCGCGCCGGAACGCAAGGGATATTCAGTTTGTCGCTGGCCGCTTTGATCAGGCGCTCATAGCCGCGCGGCGCAGGGGCCGGAAGAAACTTCCCATCGGGCGTATTCTCCAAATTCTCGTGTGAACCGAAAACGCCGATGAGCTCTTCGGCTTTGTCATAGTACGGTTCTAGATCCTCGTAAGTGATCGGCCAATCGAACCCTTTGCCGTCGCGGCTATACGGCTTGAAATCGTAAGGCCCCATGCGCAAAGAAATTCGACCGTAGTGATTCGTACGGCCGCCCAGCATTCGGGCCCGCCACCACATGAATTCGCTTCCCGGCGCTGTAGTGTACGGTTCGCCCGGTACTTGCCACCCTCCCACAGTGGTTGCGTCGAAAGCACCCCAAGGCCGATACTGTGTGCCGGCGCCGCGATGCGGCACTTGGTAGGGCCAAGCGAACATCTTGGAATCTTTTTCGCAGTCGAACCAATCGCCGGCTTCCAGCATGCAGATTTTCGCGCCCGCCAGTGATAATACGTGCGCCGCGACGCCGCCGCCCGCGCCTGAACCCACAATGACTACGTCGTAGGTTTTGGGTGTGGCTTTGATTTGAGGCATGTGTTTATAGGTTTATCAAATCCCAGCGAAAGCAAAACTTGCCGCCGTTTTGCCCGCTATGGTACATACTGCGACACGTAGCGTTTTGCCATCACAAAACCCATTTTGAAATCGTCCGAAAAGTCCGGTCCCGGGTTATTGTCGGCGCCGTAGAGCGGGTCTTCCTGTTCAACGGACATCGCCCCCTGATAGCCAACGTCCTGCAGAATGCTGAAGAACTCGCGCCAATTGATAGAGCCCATGCCGGGAATGCGATAGCGCCACCATTCCACGTGATTCTCGTTGTAAATGCCAGTTGATCGAAGCACAGGCCAGAGAATCTCCGTGTCCTTCAAATGAACATCGTAAATTTTATCGACAAAATCGCGCGCCGTTTGGATCGGGTCCATAAACTGGCGAACGAAATGCGACGGATCGAACTGCAGCCCAACATACGGCGAATCGCCAAAGCCTTTGAACAACGCTTCAAAACCGGCGGGACTGGTAGCGAGGTTTGCGCCGTCAGGCCAGGGCTCCCAAAGAATGCGGACCTTCGCACGCTCACACGCAGGAAAGAATTTCTCCGTGTAAACACGCACAATCTCGTCAATCTGCTTTTGAAATGGCTTCGAACGATCGCGGCCGGATTGGGTTCCGATATAGGGAACGCCCAGCTTGCCCGCAAGCTCTATCGCCTTGACAAAGTAGTTATTCGACTCGTTGCGCTCGTCCTCTTTGGGATTGATGCTGTCGCCCCCCACCTGCAGGGCGGAGACATGCATACCCTGGCCCGAAATCACGTTCTTGATATCCGCAATCTGCGAATCCGTCAAGGTGTTGGCGTCGAGCGTCGAACGCGGCCCGGAGCCGAGAATCATATTGGTAAAGCCTTGCGATTTGGCCCAGACAACGTTGTTCTGCGTGTAGGGGCCCAGCACTCCCAGCATCGGCCTCCATTCCACGTGCTCCTGACGGTGCCGGCGTTGCGCGTCAAGAGCGCTGGAGCCGGCGGCCAATGCTATCGAACTAATGATGGTGCGGCGAGTCATGGAGACAGTGTATATCCATGACGAAATACAACTAGGAAACGATAATGTCGAAAAAGCGGCCGAGCGTTGCGCTCATCTCTTTCGTCGGCAGACGTTTCGGGTCGTAGGCGTGCTCCAAAACCAGACCCGTCAATACCACTTGCAGCAGGATCTTGTCGGCTTCCGGCAGTTCCTCGCCATGGCGCACCGGCAGGAGTTTCTTGATGGCCTCGTAACTCAATGACGCGTGGATCCGGCGCTGCGCCTCCGCCAGGCGCGAGCGTAATTTCGGATGGCGCAAGGCGAACATTTTGAACTCGAGTATCAGCAGCACATTGGGCCGGTCATGCGCGCGCTCCATATAGAACTCGCGCATAACCCGCACTCGCTCCTCTCGGCTCTCATACGCTTCCAGTCGCTTTCGCAAATCCTCCATCCGCTCCTCGCCCTCTTGCTCCATGAGTGCCAGAAACAAATCTTCTTTGGTGTCGAAGTTGGCATAAAAAGCGCCGCGCGTGTGACCCGATTCCTGGGCTATGTCTTCCAGGCTGGCGGCTTCGAAGCCATCGCGCGCAAAGACACGCAGTCCCGCTTCCAGAAGTTTGCGCCGGGTCGCCTCGGATTTTTTCTGATGCTTATTGACAACCATGTACATCTAAAATTATATACACAGATGTACGAAATCTGATACACTCGTGTATAAATTTATTAGCATGAGACGAGTTGCCGCGTTTTCCTTCATCCTGCTGAGCACCGGCGCGAATGGCTTGTTCGCCCAAGCCGCCGGCGGCGGCACACCGCCTCCGGCCCGCGCCACACCCTTGCCGCTATCCGGGGCAAACGGCCAGAGCTCCGCCATCACCACCCAACAAACTCCCGTCACCGGCAGCGGACCCGCCACCATCGATAGCAATATCCAAGTCGGCGGAAATTTTGCAGGCAGTATTCCCGGCCAGGAATTACCGCCCGGCCCGGTGACTCTCAGTCTCGCGGATGCGGTGAAACGGGGTTTGGTTGCGAACTTGGGCCCGGTTACCGCGGACAACGCATCGCGCGCCGCGCGCGCCGGCAAGATTCAGGCGCTGAGTGCGCTCTTGCCGAATATCTCACTCAGCGCTAGCGATACCGTGACGCAATCCGACCTCGCCGCCTACGGCTTCCAGTTCAATGTCCCCGCATCCTTGGGTTTTTCTATTCCCTCCGTGGTTGGTCCCTATAACTACACGTCGTTTCAAGGAAATTTGAGCCAATCTATATATGACGGCGTAGCGCTGCGGAACTTGCGCGCTGCCCGCCAAACCGAAAAAGCCAACCAATTGAGCGCCAAAGATGCCCGCAAACTGGTGGTCCTTGCGGTGGGAGGCAGTTATCTGCAAGTGCTTGCCACGGCTGCCCGTGTGGATTCGCAGCATGCGCAAGTAGCCAATGCCGAAGCCATCTATAACCAGGCGAACGTACGCAAAGAGGCGGGCACGAACGCTCGTATCGACGTTACGCGGAGCGAGGTGGAATTCAAGACTCAGCAGCAGCGCCTCAGCACGCTTGAAGCTGAGCTCAGAAAAGAGAAAATTGCGCTCGCGCGTTTGATCGGCATTCCCCAAGATCGCAACTTGATTCTTTCGGAACCACTTGCAGCACAGCCGGGCAGCATTCCGGATGCGAACGCCGCGATTCAAACCGCTTGGCAGCGCAGATCCGATCTCAAGTCTCTCGAAACCGTCGTAAAAGCAGCGGAAATCGCTTTGTCGGCCGCTCGCGCGGAGCGCTTGCCTTCCGCCGCGGTCAGCGGCAATTATGGAGTCATCGGGCCTAATCCCTCCAGCATGCACGGCGTCTTCGGGGTGACTGGTTCCGTCACCGTACCGGTGTGGCAAGGCGGTCGGGTGAGGGGCGATATTCTCGAAGCAGAGGCCACGCTCGATCAACGTCGGGCGGAGTTGGCGAATCAGCGCGGCAAAGTCGAGCAGGATGTTAGAACCGCGTTGATTGATCTTGAAGCGGCTCAGGGGCAGTTGCAAGTAGCCGCCTTAAACCGCGATTTGGCAAACCAGACGTTGAGCCAGGCACGCGACCGTTTTGGCGCAGGCGTGGCAACCACGGTCGAGGTCGTACAGGCACAGCAACAGGTGGCGAGCGCTGAAAGCGATTCGATTTCCAGCCTCTTTTCTTTTCAGTTATCTAAATTGGCCCTGGCGCGCGCTATGGGCGAAGCCGAAGATGGTCTAACCAAACAGCAGAGCGAAGGTCAAAAATGAGTAGCCTATTAGAGAAAGATCCAGAAGCCCAAGCAGGTGCAGCCGCAAACTCAAAGGACGAAACAGCCATGCCAGCTTCCGAAACCGCAACCGCCGCCCCCGCGGGTAATCCGCGCAACCGCGCCAGGGCGTTCATCATTTTTTTCATCGTTCTAGCCGTCCTCGGCACAGCCGGCACATTATATTGGCTGCACGAGCGCCAGTTTGAAACCACTGACGATGCTCAAATTGACGGTCATCTGAACACCGTCAGCCCGCGCATCGAAGGCACAATCATCAAAGTCTACGTGGATGACAATCAATCGGTCAAAGCCGGCGAGCCGCTCGTCGATCTCGACCCGCGCGATTATCAAGTCGCTCTGGATCAAGCCCGCGCACAGCTGGCGCAATCCCAAAGCCAGGTGTTCGCTCAGGAACCAAACGTGCCTATCACGCAAGTGCAAAACGTCGCCAATATTTCCGGGGGAGAAGCAGATTTAGCCAACGAGCAAGCGGCGCTGGCCGCGGCTCAGAGTGACGTCGATTCGGCAAAAGCCCGTTTGCGCGAGGCCCAAGCCAACAACGAAAAGGCGCAATCCGATTTGGATCGCTATAAAACTCTCATCGCGAAAGAAGAGGTCTCTAAACAGGAATACGATGGCGTCGCCGCTACGGCCAAAGCGCAGGCGGCTAGTGTCGCAGCCGCTGAGTCAACCGTACAAGCCGATGAACAGATCGTGAATCAAAAACGCGCGCAAATGGCCCAGGCCCAAGCCCGCCTGCAGCAATATCAGCGCAACGCCCCCGCTCAATTGGCAGTGCGGCGAGCCGCCGTAGTTTCCGAAGAGGCCGCAGCCAAAACATCACAGGTACAAGTGGAGCGCGCCCAATTGAACGTGGATTACACCAAAATCGTAGCGCCGGTGTCGGGTATTGTGATGAAGCGTTCGGCGGAAGTCGGTGCCCATGTCGCGGCTGGCCAGCAACTCATGGTCATCGCCCAAACCGATGATCTTTGGGTCACCGCCAACTTCAAGGAAACTCAGCTGCGCAGCATCAAGCCGAAACAGAGTGTCGATGTGCATGTTGACGCGCTCAATCGGGATTTTCAAGGTTATGTAGACGACGTGGGCGGAGCCACCGGCGCTGTTACCAGCGTGTTGCCGCCGGAAAACGCCACCGGCAACTTCGTAAAAGTGGTGCAGCGCATCCCGGTTCGCATTCGCTTGAATAAGAATCAAGCGGGGCTC
The DNA here is from genome assembly GCA_963771405.1 of Bryobacterales bacterium. Lineage (GTDB taxonomy): Bacteria > Acidobacteriota > Terriglobia > Bryobacterales > Bryobacteraceae > Bog-105. The sequence goes on along the minus strand of CAVYUL010000115.1, from coordinate 61,024 downwards.
GACCGGCTGCGCCCTGGCATGTCCGTTGAACCGGAAGTCCGCGTAATGGAATAACGCAGCATGGCATTATCCGCCCCTCCGCAATACAAGAACTGGAAACCGTCCCACAATCCCTGGGCTGTGGCATTGACGGTTACACTTGCCACGTTCATGGAAGTGCTTGATTCTTCCATCGCCAATGTCGCGCTCAATAAAATTGCCGGCTCCGTTGGGGCAACGTATGAGGAAGCCACTTGGGTTCTGACCAGCTACCTGGTTTCCGCCGCCATCGTGCTGCCAATCTCAGGCTGGCTCTCCACCGTAATGGGACGCAAACGTTTCTACATGCTTTGCGTCCTTTTGTTCACTGGCAGTTCGTTCCTTTGCGGCATAGCGCCCAGTTTGCCGATCCTGATTTTAGCGCGCGTTTTGCAAGGCGCAGGCGGCGGCGGATTGCAGCCTTCCGAACAGGCCATCCTGGCCGATACATTCCCCGTTGAGAAGCGCGGCCAAGCCTTCGCCCTCTACGGCATGGCCGTGGTGGTGGCGCCCGCTATCGGCCCAACCCTCGGCGGCTGGATAACCGATAACTTTAATTGGCACTGGATCTTCTTTATCAACATCCCCGTCGGCATGTTGTCGCTGTTTCTCACACAGCGCTTGGTCGAAGACCCGCCATGGCTGAAAGACGATAAGGCCAAAGCCGCCGGCAATCGCGTGGATTTTATTGGCCTTTCCCTCATCGTGCTCGGCCTCGGCTGCCTGCAAATGGTGCTGGACAAAGGCCAGGAAGACGATTGGTTCTCCTCGCACTTCATTACTACCCTCTTCTGCCTCGCGATCCCGGTTCTCGTCGCTTTCTTCATTTGGGAGTGGTATCACCCCGATCCAATTGTCGACGTGCGTTTGCTCAAGAACCGCAATTTCGGCACGGCGGTATTTCTCTCGTTCGTTTTGGGCATGGTGTTGTTCGGCTCTACCGTTTTAATCCCCCAGTTCCTGCAAACCAGCTTGGGCTATACCGCCGAGCGCGCCGGCATGGCGCTCTCACCCGCCGGCTTAGTCTTGGTGGTGATGATGCCTGTTGTCGGCATGCTGCTTTCCACCAAGATTGACCCGCGTCTATTGGTGAGCATCGGCTTCCTGGGAACAGCGGCCACGCTGAACCTCATGACGGTCATAAACTTGCAGATCCCGTTCTCAACTCTAACCGTGCTGCGCATGGTTCAAGTGGTGTTCATGCCGTTCATTTTCATTCCCATCAGCACCTTGAATTACGTCGGCGTGCCGCGCGAAAAAAGCAATCAGATCTCGGGCATGTCGAACTTTGCGCGCAACATTGGCGGCAGCATCGGAACATCCATCTTGGCGACTTATCTGGCCCGCGAGAGTCAGACCAACCTGAATGCCATGGGTCGCCACACCGATTACGGCAGCCCAAACTTCAAGCAAATGCTCGATGGCCTGGCGGCCATGTTCGTCGGTCAAGGGTATGACGCCGTCACCGCTTCAAAGAAGGCGCTCGCCATGATGTATCAAATCGTGCAAGCGCAAGCGGGCGTTATCGGCTTCGTCCACGTCTTCTGGATCATGTCAATCGCTGTCGCTTGTCTGGCGCCTTTACCCTGGATCATGCGCCGCGCCAAGGGCGGCCCGAAGCCGGCATTGGATGCCGCGCATTAAATTAAATGGCTGCTCCGGCCAACAAAAATCTGGAACACGGGAGCTGTAACGAGGTGACAGAGTCGCCGATCAGCGAAGCGTATCTTCCACGGAATGGCTTTGCAAAATGCGGATGGTCCAACGCTTCAAATCCGCGTCTGAAGCTTTCTTCAGTAACTCGCGAGCGGAATCGGGCACAGCGCCAAATTTCTCTTCGAGCTGCGTGACTAGCGCTTGACGCAAGCCCTCTTGCCGACCCTCTTGGCGGCCCTGCTCTCTGCCGCGCTGAATCAGGGGACCAATTATCGGACTTTCTTCTAAGTTGACATCAATCATCGCAAACTCCTTGCTCTCGAGCGTCGCCTTCAAGAGGCTGTCCACTTCTATTATCCTCGCAAAGGTCGCCAGCGCCCCAAGTGCAAAATGCCGATCAGCTTCCGCCATGTCGCGGATCTTTCCGAGCACAACACCGAGCGCCTCGCGGACATTCCCTTTCGCAGCCAGCGCCAGGAGGTTGTCCACCCAGTTGTCGCTCTGCAAAAGCGGTGCTGCCTCCATCTCACGCAAGTTCAAAATTGGAAAGCTGTAAGACAGCCGGGGCTCTTCAATTGACGATTGCAGCCGCATCCCTTCCTTGCCGGTATAGAGAACCAATTGGTGAATGCGCTGCGCATAAACCTGCCGAAAGTAGGTAAGATAGGCGAGCATTCGCCAGGCGAAGCCGGCCTCGTTTGTGCTCTGAAACTCTACATGATGGAGTTCAGCGTCTTCGGTCCGAACAAGCATGTCCGCGCGTCGGCTGGACACATGCGGCTGTTCAATTGATCGCGAACGGAGCGCAAAGGGCGCGAACGCGCGCCGCGAAACAGGGATAGCAACCTTAGTGGTTTGCGCGGCGCGGCTGAAAATCGCGCCCGTCTTGCGCGGCTCCTCAACAACCCACCAAACATGTGGCGCCGGAACAAGCCGTTCCCCGGCAGCGCGTACAGCGCTTTGAAAAGTATGTCGGAATCCTGCGCCATATTCCTTTCCAAGTATGAATGGAAGCCCGGTACGAATGAGTCCCACATGCCATACTCGGAATTTGTTCCCCTTATGCAGAAGCGCGTTATTGTTGCGATTGATGGGCCGGCCGGCGTCGGTAAAAGCACTTTGGCAAAACGAGTCGCCGAAAAACTCGGTTTCGTCTATGTAAACACCGGCGCCATTTATCGCGCGGTTGCGTTATGGGCTCTCCGCCTCAACATTCCCACTAGTGACATGCACAAGCTCGAACAGCTTGCCAAAGAAGCCCAGATTGAGCTTGGCCCCGCGCCCGACAATCGCGTATTCCTCAACGGCGAAGACGTGACAGAGGCGATCCGCGAATTAAGAGTTTCCCAAGCCGCCTCGCAAATTTCTGTGATCCCCGCCGTGCGCCGCGCTCTTTTGCAGGTACAGCGAGACATGGCGCTCAAAGGCAGCGTGGTGATGGAAGGCCGCGACATCGGAACCGTCGTTTTTCCCGAAGCGCAGGTCAAGATTTTTCTCGATGCCGACGCCGAAGAACGTGCTAAACGCCGCGCTTTGGAATTGCACGGCCACGAAGAAGAATTGGCATCGGTTGCAAAAGAGTTGCAAAAGCGCGATCAACGGGATCGGACCCGCGCCGAGGCCCCCTTAGTCCAGGCACCAGACGCGCAGCTAGTAGATACCACCGGCCTTTCGCTCGATCAAGTCGAGGAAATCGTCCTCCGCCTAGTGCGGGCACGGATTTCAAATGGCAAGGCGGCCACTGGCTAACCGCTGGGCCTCACTATGTAGTATGCTACCTTCATGCTCGAGGTGCGCTCCCTCACCAAGACCTACAGCACCGTCCCCGCTCTCGAAAACGTCAGTTTCTCCATCCTGCCTGGCCAGGTGCTTGGCTATTTGGGTCCAAACGGCTCCGGCAAAAGCACCACTGTAAAAATCATCACCGGCCTGCTCGAACCAACCACTGGAACCGTTCTCTTCAATGGCGTCGACATTCGCCATGATCTGGCCTCTTACAAGCGCGTGGTCGGCTACGTCCCGGAAGAAGCGAATCTCTATCCGTTCCTGACCGGACTCGAATATTTGGAACTCATCGGGCGTTTGCGCGGCCTCAAAGGGCGCGTCATCGCCCGGCGTGCCGGCGAAATGCTTGAGATTTTCTCCATGACCCCGCATCGCCATTCCACCATCGGCACGTATTCGAAAGGCATGCGCCAGCGTGTTTTGCTAATCGCCGCGTTGATGCACAATCCCGATTTGATCATTTTCGACGAGCCGCTTTCGGGCCTCGATGTTACCTCCGCTTTAATCTTCCGCGAATTGGTGAAAGCGTTAAGCCGCGCGGGCAAATCTATTCTTTACTGTTCGCATGTGCTCGAGGTGGTGGAACGCGTCTGCTCGCACGTCATCATTCTGCAAAAAGGCAAGCAGTTGGCCTTCGGAACGGTGGAAGATTTGAAAACGTTTCAAGCCATGCCCTCGCTCGAAGCCGCCTTCGCGCATCTGGTGCAGGAACGCGACGCCCCGGCCTCGGCCGCCGCGCTTGTGGAGGCGGTACAAACTTGAGAGAACACCTCAAATCCCCGTTCGCTTGGCTCCCGCCCACACCTTTCGGAACGCTGGTCGCGTATTTCATCAAACGCATGTTCGCGTCTGATGACGAACGCGCTGACGACGAAATGAGTCTCGGTCTGGGCGTGGTGCTTGCCGTTTTAGCCTCACCCGGCGCCTTCGCTTCCATCGCCCTGCTCGATAAGTATTCCACTCTTTTGCAATGGCTGCGCGGCCAACGGCATTTCGATTTTTATCGTGCTTCCGCGGCCGACGAATATTTCTTCATCGTCCTTTCCATGACTATCACCGGCCTCGTATTGCTCATGCGCTGGAACCGGTTGTTCCCCGATCGCCAGGATTTTGCCAACCTCGCCTGCCTGCCGATTCCCATTCACCACATCTTCCTGGCAAATTTCACTGCTCTCGGAGGCTTGGCGCTGATCTTCGCCATCGACGTCAATTTCGTTTCTTGTTTCATCTTCCCGGCCTTTACAACCGGCAGCGACGGACGCTTGGCAGCGGTCCTCACCGTAGGCTTAGCCCATGCCACCACAGTCGCCAGCGCCACACTGTTCAGTTTCTTCTCGTTGCTGGCGCTCGTTGGCTTGCTCACAGCACTTTTACCTCCTCGGCTACTCCGCCCTATCTCCGTAATCGTGCGCATTGTCCTTGCTGTCGCCCTGATGGTCGAATTCTTCTCGAACTTCTTTCTGCAGTTGTTCGCCGGGCATCTGCCCGCCTACGCCAATGCGTATTTACGCTTGTTACCCTCGTTCTGGTTTGTCGGTGTTTATGAGACGTTCATCGGCATCGCCACGCCTTTCATGAAAGAAATGGCCGATCGCGCCTTGCTGGCGTTTGCGGCAGCCATCGTAACCGTGATCCTCAGCTACACGCTTTGCTACCGGCGGCATTTCTTGCGACTTTCCGAATCATTCGATACCCTCACCGGAACCCGCCACGGCGTCTGGTTCCGGATGCCGGAATGGCTGCGGCAGCGCTTGTTCCGCTCACCGTTTGAAGAAGCGTGCGTTTTGTTTGCGCTACGGGTGATGACGCGGAATGAAAAGCATGTCATGTTCCTCGGCGCTTATCTGGGCGTCGCTTTGGTGGTGGTAGCCCAGTCGATGCAAAGCGGCATTGCGTCTGTTCCCCTGCTTCTGTCCTTTTTCCTGATCAGCGGCTTGCGGCTTGCTTTTGACATACCCGCCGCCATTAACGCGAACTGGAGCTTCCGCTTCTGCGCCAACGATCCGCATCCCAGCCCGCACGCCATTGCCACCCGTCTGATGTTGTTGCTTGTGCTCCCGTGGCAGTTGTTGCCCGTCGGCTCGCCGGTTTTGGCTCTGCTGAATGTGGCCTTTAGCGTTTTGGCCGTCGATTTGGTGCTGCTCAAGTACGACCGCATACCGTTTACCTACAAAGTCCATGCCGATTCGCGCAAAATGGTCGTCCGCTTCATCTTGGCTTTAAGCTCGATCCTGTTCGTGGTTCCTTTCCTGGTGTGGCTGGAGCAATGGACCGCGGCCGCTTCCTGGCGGCTGGCCATCGTAGCGCCCGCCTGCGCTATCGTCTGGCTGGATTTACGCCGCCGGCGCGTCGCCGACGAGGGCGAAGCCGAAGCCTTGAGTTTCGACGAGCGCGCCCCCAGCGATTTCGAGCTGTTAAAACTCGCCTAGTAAGGCTCTTTCGCGCCGCCCAAAACTAGCGTAGAATTCTATATAGCCATATGAGTGATTCAGCCAAACTTTCCCATACCGCGGCCATCATCCTGCAGACCGTCGACAACGGCTGCAGCTACGGCTTCGACATCATGGACGAAACTGGCTTGCCGAGCGGCACTGTCTACCCTGCCCTCCGCCGCATGGAAAGAGACGGCTTGATTGCTTCCCAATGGGAAGCCGAAAAGAAAGCTTTGGCGGAACAACGGCCCGCCCGCAAATATTACCGCGTCACCCGCGTTGGGGCGCAAGTTCTGGAGCAGTCGCAAAGGCGCTATCCTTTGCTTGGGAAGCTAAGTCAAAAATCTCGCCGCTAGGAGGCGAATGATGCCGGAAGAACCCAAACTACCTTGGGTGGTTTCGATAAGCCAAACGCTGGTCCGCATTGCCTCTCCGCTGGTGCCGGGGGGACAACGGGAAGAGTGGCTGCGCGAGTGGAAGGCTGAAATCTGGCACCGCTGGCAATTTCTTTTCCACACCGGCGAGTGGAGCAGCCGCGAGAAATGGCTTTTGTTGACGAGCGCTCTCGGCGCTTTTGCCGATGCCGCGTGGCTCTTGGCCTCCCAGGACTCCGTCCGTTCTAGAGTCAGTGGCTTCGCTCGTTCGCCTTTTACTTGTTTGGCTGCGCTGGCTGTTGTCTTGACCGTGATCGCCGCTTTAAGTTCCGGCTTTCAGTCCACCCGTGAAATGCTGTTTCGCCAAATGCCTAGCAAAGCCGGCAAATTGACCTTTATTTGGCTGCATCACCCGCTGGGCGGTGGCGACCACGGCCTCCCCGCGGACGTTGTACCCGCTTGGGATGAAAACAGTAAGCTGCTGAAAGGTGTAGCGGGCGTCGAAGTCCGCCACGATCAAGTCTCCTGGAACGGGCACGTAATGCCCGCCGATCCGCTTGTAGTGGCTGCCAGTCCTTCCCTTTTCAGAATCTTGGGCGTGCAGGCACAATTCGGCCAGTTCCCTGCAGAAACCGGCGTTGTGCTTGATCAGCGTGCCTGGGCAGCGATCGCGAATCGTAGCCAGCGTGCCGTCGGGTCCACCATTAAGGTAGGCAAACAAAACTATCGCATCTCAGCCATTTTGCCGGCCAGCTTTCAGTTCCTTTCCCGCCAACCCACCGTCTACGCGATCGAGCGCCTCACCTACGAGCGGGCGGCGTTTATCGTTTGCCGTGTCAAGCCCGGCGTAACTGAAGAAAGATTGCGCAAAGACTTGGGCCGAATCGCGGCCGAGGTCGACGGCTATTACAACCTTTTGCCCCAAATGCGTTTTTCCACTTGGCGCGAAGCGTTACTCGCCCCGCTGCTCTGGTTTGGAGCGGCAGCCCTGCTTGCCAGCGTCTTTGCTTGGCTCGCCTTTCGGGCCCGCCTGGGCAACATTCGCCGCGCCTTCGAATCAGAACGCCGAAAAATGGCCGCGCGCCGTTCCTTGTTCTTTGCGGCCAAGACCGGCTTAGCGCTTGCGTGTGTGTTTGTCGGTTGCCTGGAGTGGACTCGTTCGGAATCCTCAATTCTGCTCGCCTCCCGCGATCCCGGCAGCGGTCCGTTTCTCCTTTGGCTCTACGTTTTAGGCAGCATGGGTGTGCTCTTTTGGGCAGTCGCCGATCAGCGGGCGCGTTGCCGCGTCTGTCTACGCCTGATGGCTTTTCCCGTTCGCATCGGTTCGCCAGGCTGTCTGCTGCTCGATTGGTCTGGCACTGAATTGTTTTGCAGCGAAGGCCATGGCTTGCTCCATGTCCCGCTGCTCGCCCCAAGTTGGGATGAAGAGGCTGACCGCTGGGTTTCGCTCGACGATTCCTGGAAAGGTCTGTTCGCGGATCATCCGGAGGTTTGATGTTGTTTTTCCGAGCCATTTTACTCGGAACAATTTTGATTTCGCTGCTATCCAAGAGATTAAATGATCCTAATCTTTCAGTACGGATAAATCAGACCGCAATTCTTTAACTTTGTACTGGAAGTTTTGGTACTGTAGGTCTAATATGAGAAGTCGAGGGCCACGTGGCAGCTAAGGTATTCACAATGCAAATCCCTCATCCGATCTCTGTGGAACGGGCGTACACACTGCCTAAGAGTGTATCGGCTATACAGATGTTGCCTAACGAGGATGGAGAGCGAACCAAGCTCGGCCTAATAACTCAATTGCCGGCAGGGGCCGAAATCGAAATCGGCGGCCCTGGGTTCAGTGAACGGACAGTTTCCGTGCGTTGTTGCGGCGCTTGGTATTTCGTTTTTCTCGACGATTTGGAAGCTGTCCGAATGCACGCGGCAGCGGCGGCACACGCCTAGGCTATTTTGATTGGCTGGTGGCTTAAAACCACCGCCACTGTTGCAAATCGCCTACGCAATTACAATATCGTCCTTTTTGTTTTCAACCATTTACGAATGGCAATCCCCTTGCACCTAGAGGCGGCGAGGAGTAGTTCATATGAAAACAAAAATTCTTGCCCTTTTATTGCTCGCCGGTAGCTGCGTTTTTGCCGGTCCGCGTTTCTTTGTTGGTGTTGGTGTCGGCGCTCCCGGCTACGGCTACTATGCTCCGCCTCCGCCCGCTCCCTATGCTTATAGCTACGCGCCCAGTTACGTCGCGCCTGGCTATGGCTACAATTGGGTTCCTGGTTATTGGGATTGGGCGGGTGCCCGTTATTCTTGGCGTGGCGGCTACTGGGCTCGTCCCCCTTATCGCGGCGCGGCTTGGTATGGTCCTCGCTACTATGGTGGCCGCTACTATCGGGGCTACTGGGGCCGCCGCCGGTAAGCAACCGAACAACCCAAGCTTGAGTTATCCTCCTGGAGGGTGACTTCATAAAGTGGCACGGGCTGCATGGGAGCGATGATTTTCTTCGATAAACTCAGCGGATTCCAATGCAGCTCGTTCCGTTCATAGGCCGGTTTCTTTCCTGTCAGCAAAACGCGCGCCAGAAATTCTTTGGCAAACCGCATCTCTTTGCCATCCACCGTCAAGGTGATTTGCTCAGCCGAAACTCCGATCAAGACTCCCCTAAACCGGCGCTCGTCTTTTGTCACCAGCATGAGGTTCGAATAATAGGGCGTGCTCTGTAAAGCCTCAACATCCGCCCACGAACTGCGTCCGCTAAAAACCGCGGTATGCACGTCTGGCGTTTCGCCTGTCGAAATACGCACAATTTGCGGCTTCGCTATCGTTTTCTCGCCGCTGCCCTCAATCACAAAGTCAGTATCAGTTACTGCCACAAATTTGCCCGTATAACAAGAGCCATCACGACCCAATACAGAATAAGTCTGGCGTTTGGATAAATGGCGTAATGCGTCCCAAGGCGTCTCGCTTTCGGCTGCCCGGACAGGCAGAATTGTCAAACATCCGAACAGTAACAGCTCGAATCTGAGTTTCAACCCCAATAGGGTAACACTCAGTGGGTTGGCGTATGCGGTGGTTTTGCGGTGGATTGACGGCGTACTAAGTGCGTGTCGATGCGATACTCCCGCCCTTTGAGTTCCGGATCGCCCAGCATAGTCCACAACGCTTCAAAGGCGGTTTTGCCTATTTCAGCCCGCGGCACAGCCACGGTCGTTAAGGCGGGCTGGGTATATTCGGCAAACAGAATATCGTCAAAACCGACAACCGACAAGTCCTCCGGCACCCGCAGACCGGCGTCATAAGCACAGTGCAAGATACCGATTGCCGTGAGGTCGTTGCCCGCCATGATTGCCGTGGGTAGCGTTGGTCCCGACAAAAGATCTTTGCAGGCGCCATATGCGCCCTTCACGGTGAAATCCGAATCCACCATTTTGTCCGTTTGCAGCCCAAGCCGCAGGGCGTTGTCCCGAAAGGATTGCTTGCGTCGATGAATGGAATGCAGCTTCGGGGGACCGCCGATGTAGCCAATGCGTCTATGTCCTAACCCGGTCAAATACTCAAGCGCCTGTCCGATGCCGCCCTCATAGTCGAGCACAATGTTGCTGACGCCGTCGCAAACCCTCCCCAAATCCAGGTACACCGCCGCGATACGGCGTTCCGCCAGCACGTCCACCACCGATGGTTCGATCTGCGAAGTGAAAACCGCGACGCCGGGCACTTGCAGCCCCACAAGCCGCTCCACCGAATGCAGCGTTCGCTGCGCATCGTAGTTTGTGTTCAGCATGATCGCGTCCATATCGTGCGCCAAAGCCTGATCTTGAAACGCCGCGGTAATTTCAGGGAAAAATGGATTCCGCACATCGGAAACAATCAGCCCGAGCAGCGAACTCGTTCCGCGCGCCAAATTGCGGGCAGCCAGATTGCGCGAATAACCAAGGTCTTTCACCGCTTCCAAGACCCGGTCGCGGGTGCGCGGCTTCGTCACACGGGTCCCGTTCAGCACGTGCGATACAGTCGCGATGGAGACCGAGGCCCTCGCGGCAACGTCTTTTATACTGACAGCCAAGCTGACCACAGTTTAAACGTTTACTGTCGCTGATTCAATGGGTCATCGCGTAAACGATATTATTGACGCCGATGCGTATCCCGAGGGCGGAATATTTTTCCGGGTACTCCGGCGAATCGGCCCACTCCCAGGAATCGCCGATATCCGAGTTAAATGAAGCCAGCACCAAGAGGCGGTGCTTGTCGTCATAAATCCCGCGCCAATGGGCCACATAGCCGTCTTTCTTGTGGCCTTCCTGCAGGTGTTCGGCGCCCACGATTTGGTAACGCTCGTCCAAGTCGTACACCGTGTGAAACACCGGGTCGTTGTCCGGGATCTCAAGAATCTGCCGGTCCGGAAAAACGCGGTGCATGCTTTCTTCAAACACGCCCCACTCTTGCGTACCGTGAAAATCGTCGGCCATGAAGAAACCGCCGCGTAACAGATAATCGCGCAGCTTTTTGGCTTGATCGTCGGTAATGCCCCATTCACCCACCTGGACGGCATACAACCAAGGCCAGTTATATACGTCGTCTCCATCGTCCAAATTGACCGGTTGCTCAACGCTTCGAACGTGAATCCGCGTGAGCCGGCGAACAGCCATCGCAAAGTGCCGGTCCGCACGCGGGAAATCTTGCGTCCACAGAGCGACGCCGGTATGCCAATCCAATTCGCGATTGCGGTAGCCGTCGAGCCAGCCCCCGGGAAACATCATGCGCGCGAACGTCCATTCCGTTCTCTCTTGATAATCGGGCGGCAGGGGAATGGCACCCAGGCGATATTCAATGCCGGGATATTCGCGGAACGGGTGCGGCAGAGTATGATCGACAGCAAATGCCGCGCCCACAAAAATTGCGGCGCAGACGGCAACGGCAGGCAAATTGCCGATCTTCATGAGCGATCTCGATCTGAGGATAACACCGAAAGAACGAGGCCGTATTCGATACTGTAGAAAACAACATGATCAAGAACCTACTTCTTTCGCTTTTGGGCGCGTTCCTTTTTGTTTCATGCGGCCCACTGCCGCAGCCGAGCAGCAACACGTCAACCAGCGCGCCATCCACAAGCGCTGCCGTGCCGAATGTGATGCGCGCTTCCGGCAACTTCGATTACTACCTGCTGACGCTTTCCTGGTCGCCTGAATTCTGTCACGGACACCCCGAAAGCCCCGAATGCGGCGAACACTTAGGTTTCATCGTTCATGGTTTGTGGCCGCAATTCAGCCGGGGCGGCTATCCGGAAAACTGCAGCCAGCAGCAGCCCGGCCCATCGAACCCGCAAGCCATGCTCGATCTGATACCCGATCAACACCTGATCGAACACGAATGGGTCACGCACGGCGCCTGCACCGGCCTGAGCGGCGATAATTACTTTGCGCTCGTCCGAAGAATCCGCGATTCGGTTCGCATCCCGCAAGATCTGGTGGCGCCTTCGCATCAGTTAACCATGGCGTCGGAAAGCCTCAAGCAGGATTTCGAGCAAGCCAACCCAGGCCTCAACGATTCCGAAATGGCCGTCACCTGCGGCGGCGCGCCCTATCTCACGGGAATCGAACTCTGCTTTTCAAAAGACGGCCGTCCCATTCCATGCGGCAACGGCGTTCGCGATTGTGAACGGCCGGAACTTCGCATCCCGCGGGTGCAATAACGATTGAGCATGCGCCTGGCCCTCAGCTTTGCGCTTCCCATTGTTTTTTTGGGGGCGGCATTCGCGGCCGAAGAGCCAGAGGAAATCTTCACATTGCTCGCTAAGATTGCGCTGCCGGATGTCCACGGCCGGCTGGGCCGAATGACGGCCGATCTTTCGCAAGCACGTCTATTTCTGGCCGATCAAGAAGCCGGCACGGTCAGCATTCTCGATGCGCGAAACAATTCGCTGATCGCTTCCATTGCCGGCATGGGCGAACCGCGCTCGATCGCCTACGTCAAAGCCAGCGATCGTCTCTTCATTACTAATGGTGCTGACGGCACCGTCAGAATTCTCGACGGCTCAACGCTAAAGCCGCTTACCAGCGTGCATATAGGAAGCGACCCGGACGAGATCGCGGTCGCGGCGGATCGCGTTTTTGTTGCCTCGAGCGCCGCCGCCCTGGCTGTGTTCGATAGCTCCGGCAAACATCTGAACGATCTGGCCCTGCCCTCATCTGCTGCGGGTATGGCCGCCGGCCGCAACTCACGGCTGTTCGTCAATCTGCCCGATTCACGAGCCGTTGCGGTGGTCGATAGCCAAAGCCTCCAGCTAAGCTCAACCTGGAAGCTACGTGAGCAGGGTGAGATCGGCCCCATCGCACTCGATGAGGATCACCATCGCCTCTTCGTTGCCTGCCTCCAACCGCCACGGCTGGTTGTGTTGAATATGGATTCCGGATCGACGGTGACCAGTTTGCCCATCGTCGCCGACCCCGACGCACTTTTTTACGACCCAATCCATGCACGTGTTTATGTGATTGGCGAACTCGGTCAACTGGCGGCCTACGCCCAAGAAACTCCTGATCGCTACACCAAGGTAGGTTCCACCGGCACAGTGGCGGGCATGCGCAGCGGCTGGTTCGCGCCGGAATGGAATCGGCTGTTTGTCGCGCTGCCGGATTTCGCCGGCCATCCGGCGGAAATTCGCGTTTATGAACCTCGGTAATATATGAGGGAATGCTCGCCCGGACTGTTATCTCCGCTGCTTTCCTTTTGCTTCCCCTGCCCATCCGTATCCCGCACAAACATGGCCCGGAAGTTCTCAAACAAATCAAAGATGTCACGATACAAGATATTGCAGGTCCCGTCGGCCATCTGGCTGCCGACGTCCAAGGCCAGCGCATCTTTCTAGCGGCTACGGGCGCCAACACGATCGAAGTATTCGATGCGCAAACGCTGCGCCATCTCAACACGATCGAAGGTTTGTCCCAACCGGATGACTTGGTCTACCTGCCGGAATCGAATCGCCTTATGGTGACGAATGGCGCCGACGGCAGCCTGCGCACGTACGATGCGAAAACTCTCAAACCGCTCGACAGCAAACTTCTGGGCGGCGACGCCGGCTGCCTGCGGGTCACGCCGAACGGCAAAGCGGCGATTGTCGGTTGGGGCGTCGGCGCGCTAGCCATCTTCGATACCCAATCGGGCAAACGCACCGATGTGCAACTGCGGTCGCACCCTGAATCGTTTCAGGTGGACTCATCGGGAAACCGCATCTTTGTCAACTTGCCGGGCCTGAGCGAGATTGCCGTTGTCGACCGCCGCAGCCAAATTGTAAGCGAATCCTGGTCAGTACGTCAGAACCAGAACGTCGCGATGGCGATCGACGATGCAGACCGGCGATTGTTTGTCGTGAGCCGCCGGCCCGCTCGGTTGCTCGTCGTTAACATGGACGACGGCTCCATCATCACCAGTTTGGGCACGGTCGGCGATGCGGCCGATATTTTCTGGGACAAGCAACGCAAACAGATTTACGTGATCGGCGGCGAAGGGCAAATCGCCGCTTACAAGCAGACCGGCGCGGACGAATACAGCGCGCTGGGCCGCACCGACACGATGGACGAAGGCCGCACCGGTCTTTTCGTTCCCGAGTGGAATCGGGTTTACGTGGTGGCGCGAAACCGGCCACCCGGGTTCCCGCTCGAAATGATGAGCTTCGGTATTACCGACGCTGCACAGTGAACCTTTTAGGTCAGGTTCGAGTCGTCATAGTCCGACGATGAATCATCGGAGCTGCTGGAATCGTCGTAATCGGCATTCTGCGTTTGGAAAGCGCTGTCATCGTTGGAATTGTCCGAACTCTGATTGTCAGACGTATCGGCTAAACGCTCTCCGCGATCGCGATCTTCACCGGAGGGCGAATCATAGTAGTTATTGACGACCTCCTCAACAGGACGGCCACCACCACCTCCGCCAAAGAAGCCGGCTTGCCCGAATCCCGATCCGCCGCCGGAATGGCCAAACAGCGATTCAATCCCTTCGAATGCCAGCGCGCCGGCTGCAACACCAGCCGCAGTCTGCGCCGCACTGCGCAGGAAGCCGCCGCCACCACCGCCACTTGGCTGAGCAAATCCAGAGGCGGCCGGCATAGGCTGCGCGGGATAAGCGGGCGGCGCCGCTGGCCGTTGACCCGAATATTGCGGTGGCTGCGAATATTGCGGCGTTTGGCCCAAGAAGCTACTTCCGCCGGCTTGCGGCTGCGGTTGTGCAGTCCTTTGCTGCAAATCGCGTATCTGCTGCTGAGCCTGCTGCAAAGCCATATTCTGAATCAGCACGGTCTGCGTCATCAAGTAAAGCGCGTCCGGACGCGAGCCAATGTTCCTGCGAATGAACTCTTCGGCTTCCGGATCTCGCTGCGTCGCTGGAGTCTGCTGAATCTTCGCAGCCAAGTCGCTAAGGAGTTGGTGTTCTTCTGGGGTCACGATCTCAATTTACCTCTCCAGCAGGTGAGACGATCTCTTCCATGAATTCGTTCCGCAGCAGGCTGCGTACCAGGGTGACGGGTACGCAGTAGTCCGCAATAGCCAGCCAGTCATATTTTCTGAAGTTTCATTCGATTTGGCATGGAAATCCTTGGCATTTAATTAACTATTCCCTCTGACTTCAGCGGTCATTCTCCGTTTGGACTCATCCTCAGGTGTTCCGGTAAACCATTAACAATGAACGGGTTAGATCCGGTACTTGGGACTGAAGTACTAGCTTGCGAACGCCGCCGCTGCGAGCGAAACTTGAGCAAGAGGCAAAGGAAAACAAAATTCAACCGGCCTCAAAATAATAAGCTCTTTCGAGGAAAACTAATAAAAATGAAAAAATTGGCTCTCGCTCTCATCTTCTGCGGCGCATCTACTTTTGCGGCGACCGTTGACTACACGACAACAGGCGTCTTCGCCTCCAACAATTCCAACAGCATTACGGAAGGCAGCGCCACCATCACCTTCATTGGTGAATCGACGACTCAATCGGCCGATCCGGCTGGCACCTTCACGCAAGTCGGAACATTCGAAGTGACCGCCGGTACGGCCGCCGTGTTCAGCGACAGTTTCACGCTGACGATCGATCAGACCAACCCCGTTGGCACGGGCACGGTAGGCACGCTGATCGACGGAACGTTGAGCAGCAATGGCAGCACCATCTTCCTGGCGTTCACTCCCTCGACCGAGTTGATCGGCACCGCCTACTGGCAGTTCTACAGCACGCCGCTCAACCAACCGGCAGCCGGCGTCGGTAACACCACGCTGACCGAATATGTGACCGCTCCGGAACCGGCTTCGCTCGGCTTGATCGGTTCTTCGCTGGTTGGCCTCGGCCTCTTGTTCCGCCGCCGCGCGGCCAAGTAGTTCAGGCGACTTAGTAAAAAGGCAGTCTCGCAAAGAGGCCTTCGCACCGGTCACGGTGCGGAGGCCTTTCCTTTTTCCCGCTGCGCGGGGGCGTGCTAAGAATGTCATTGGGACGTGAATCATGATTCTGGAAGCAGCGCCGCAGATGGACCAGGAACTGAATCCCTGGGAATCGGCGGCGCACCGGTTTAACGAGGCCGCCGAGTTGCTGCGGCTCGAAGATGGCATGCGCAAGGTGCTGCGCACGCCGACGATGGAACTGACCGTGAACATTCCCGTGATGCTGGACGACGGGCGGATTGAAGTTTTCACCGGGTATCGAGTGCAGCACTCGATCGCGCGCGGTCCGGCCAAAGGCGGCATTCGCTTTGCGCCCGACGTTTCGCTGGATGAAGTGCGCGCGCTGGCGGCCTGGATGACCTGGAAATGCGCGGTGGTGAACATTCCGTTTGGCGGCGGCAAGGGCGGCGTGATCTGCGAGCCGCAGTTGTTGAGCGAAGGGGAACTGGAACGAATTACACGCCGGTACACGGCCGAAATCTGCGAATTCATTGGGCCGGAACGCGATGTGCCGGCACCCGACGTGAACACGAACGAACAGACCATGGCTTGGATCATGGACACCTATTCGATGCATAAGCGACATACGGTGACAGCGGTGGTGACGGGCAAGCCGCTGGCGCTGGGCGGGTCGCTGGGACGGCCGGAAGCAACGGGGCGCGGCTGTATGATTGTCACGCTCGAAGCGCTTAAGCGCTTTGGACTGGCAGCGTATAACTCGCGCGTGATTATTCAAGGTTTTGGCAACGTCGGCGGCATGGCCGCGCGGCTGATGGCCGAGCGCGGGTTCAAAGTCATCGGCATTGTTGAATACGATGGCGCGGTGTTCAACGAGAAGGGCCTGGATATCCGTAAATTGATGGAGCACCGGAAAGCGACGGGTTCGATTTGCGACTTCGCCGAGGGCGAGGATGTAGATAAAGACGAAGCTTTGCTGCGCGAATGCGAGGTGTTGATTCCAGCGGCGCGCGAGAACGTGATAACGACGGCGAACGCGAGCAAGATCAAAGCCAAAATTTTGTGCGAGGGCGCGAACGGACCCACGACCTTTGCGGCCGATTCGATTCTGGCCGACAAGAATGTATTTGTGATTCCCGACATTCTGGCGAATGCGGGCGGTGTGACGGTCTCGTATTTCGAGTGGGTGCAAGACCGGCAAGGATACTTCTGGAACGAGAAGTTGGTGAACGAGCGGCTCGAAGAAATCATGATCGGCAGCTTTTGGGATGTTACGAATTTTGCCGAGAAACATAAGGTGAATAACCGGACGGCGGCGTATATGTTGGCGCTGGACCGGGTTGCGGATGCGATCCGGCGGCGCGGGTTGTACGCGTAGGCGCGCGGGCTAGAGTGTTGGTGGCGAGTCTTACTTTGAGGGGATGTACGTTGCGCTCCCTTCGGTCGCGGTTCCGTCGAGCGGTGCTCGTCTTTCGGCTTCCTTCATTAGGCGGCGGCGTTCGAACCATTCGCGGCGGAAGGTTTCGTCGAAGTTGCGGGGGTCGTTGGGGCCGTATTCGCCGGGGACGATTTTTTGGGGAACCCAGCCGGGTACGGGGCCGCGATGTTGGGTGCCGTCGACGGTGGAACCTTCGCCGGTTTCGGCATTGATGACCCACATGGTTTTGCTCGCTTCCGCGAGGTCGGCTTGGAATTCGGCTTCGACGGCGGCTTCTTCCTCTGCTACGTGTTTCTTTTCTTGGGCTTCGCGGCGTTTTTCGGCGCGCTCTTCCCTGGCGAGTTTGGCTTTGTAGTTTGAATCCAACAGGCGGAATTCGCGTTGGAATTTGCGCTCGGCGGCGGTGCGATAGCGAAGAAGACGATCGTACATGGCGAGCGTGTCTTCGGCCCAGATGAGCATGGCGGTTTCCTCTTGTCGGGCGACATGGAGGTCAAATTGACGCTGGGCGCGAATGCGTTCCCATTCGGCTTGCACGGTTTTGAGGAGGAAGTCTCCGAGCGGGGAGTCTTCGTCCGGGTGGTTGTAATCCCGGCTCCAACGGGCCAGGAGTTGATCGAGTTCTTCCTTGGATTCGTTGGGAAGAACGAGGATGCGCGAGCAGAGGCCGTGTTTGAGGGCTTTGAATTCGCGGACGGCGTTCATTTGGTAGCCGCAGTCGTTCGGGTCGATACCGTTTAGTTTTAAGAGATCGGCGGTGGTGAGCATGAGAATCACTTCCTGATTAGAGTTTTATATGAGGGCGTTCTGGGTTTGCAGATTTTTTGGGGTAAGTAGATGAAAAGAAGGGAAATAAAAAATGTGCATCGGCTGTGACTCAAAATCGGGGAGTGGGTGACAGCGAGTAAGTGGTGGGTTTTTAGTGGGTTAGAGGGGAATTACCGAATTGGGTAGGCGGCGTTGCGCTCCTTTTAGTCGCGGCTCCGTCGGGAGGTGTCGGTTGGGGGCTGAAGATGAGTGGTTTGAGTGAGTTACTGGGAAATTACGGAATTGGAGGAGGAAGCGCGTGGTGCGGGCATTTTGATGTAGTGTCCGGGCGGCGGAGAAGTTCTCAGGGAATTGGGGGCTATTTGGTAAATAAAATGGGAGGTCAGCATGAAGTTTGTTGTCAGTACTTATCAGGACGAAGGTGGCATGTATATTGCAGAGTGCCCGTCCATCCCGGGCTGTGTCAGTCAAGGGCAAACAGAAGCAGAGGCTGAAACACACGCAGATCGCTGGCGGCACGTTGCGAGCGCTAATTGCCAAGGGACGACAGCGGGCTTGGCCGGCGATAGAACTGAGCAAGATCCCGCATCTGTTCTTGAAATGGGGCTACGCGAACAGATCTTCGCTTGCCATCCTCTTGCACAGGAGAGAGAGACTGAAGTGAAAAAAATTTCCGGGGCGGCTTCGCCGCCCTCAAGGAAAAGGGAAAAGAAAAAACGCTAAAGGGTCATTCCCCCACACATCGGAAGCCTAAATCGCTGTACCGATTTGCCGGCACGTTCCTGCCACGGTACGAAGCCCGGGCTTCCTGCGAATCGACGTACCAGGAGCCCCCGCGCAACGCTCGATAATTACCCCCTTGCGGTCCTTGCGGATCAGTGCTCTCTTGTTGCGCATAGTATTTCTCTCCGTACCAGTCCGCCACCCACTGCCACACGTTCCCCAGCATGTCGTACAGGTTCCAGGCGTTCGGTCGTTTTTGGCCTACCGGGTGCGTCGTATTTCCGCTGTTGCCTTTGTACCACGCAATCGCATCCAAGTCCCCGTAGCGAGCACCCACGGTTCCAGCGCGAGCCGCGTATTCCCACTCCGCCTCCGTCGGCAATCGCCCGCCTATCGCCTCGCAGTAGTGCTTAGCCTCATCCCAACTCACTTGTTCCACTGGCAAATTGTCTCCTTTGAAGTGGCTCGGGTTCGTGCCGGTCACGCGGCTGTATGCCGCCTGCGTCACCGCCGTCTGCCCCAGCCAGAACCCTTTCGTGATCGATACGTTGTGCGCTGGTTTCTCTTCGTCATAACATTCGGTATCATCTGGTGAACATCCCATGAGGAAGCTTCCCGCCGGTATCCATACGTACCGCTGGCCGTCTTTCGCGTTCACTTTCACTTGGCCGGGCTGCGGCCCGCGATCGATGATAGCTGGGGCTCTGTCCGGGAGGAAACTATAGCGGCCCACCACGCTAGAAAGTGTCCAAGGCAACTGCTGGCCTTTGGAGGCCGAGTCCACGTTTTCTCGCACGAGATCGAACACATCATTGAGGCTCAGCCCAGGGACGGAGAGCGCATCGAGCAAGTAGCCTGTAAACAGGCCGTTCCGTCCGTTCGGATTGTCGCTGGCTGTATGTCCCGGCGAGGTTGCAAAGGCGATGAACGTTCCACGGCCCGGAGACATCGCCGCGAGTCCACCGGGTCCGCCCCGCGTTGCGGACCGATAGGGATTGTCGCGGCACGCGTCCAGAATCAGGATATTCAACTGTGCTCCGCTTCTTTCCATGCGGTCTTGAATGCGGCCGGCGGGGTGGGCGTCATAGCGTACGTCGGTTTCGTTCTGGCCCTGGAAGTCGACAGGGATGAGATAATTCTCGCCGTCCACCTGCATGCCGTGGCCCGAGTAATAGAAGAGGGCGACGTCGCCGGTGCTTAGCTTGTCTACGAATCGGTCGATGGCCTGGCCCATGGCTTTGCGGTCGGCGTCGGTCACGAGCGTGACGTCGAAGTTCAACTCGTGGAGGCGGCGGTACATGGCTTGCGCGTCACGCAATGGGTTCGTAAGGGGACGGTTTGGGTAGGCGGAGTTACCGATGACGAGGGCGACTTGCTTGCGGGCGATGATTGGGGCGACACGGCGGTCTTGGGCGGTTTGGGAGAACGCGGCGTATGTGAGGGCTATGTGGGCGAGTAATACGGATAGAGTTTGTTTCATGGGGATTCCATGAGGCGCAAGTGAAGAATATCTTATTATGGCTTGAGCGATTGCGCTCACGGAGGCACGGGATGCTTGGAGGCTCGCGAATGGATATTCGGTAGCCGTCGCCTTTAAGCGAGCGGAGAGTAATCTTGGAAGGCGAGGCTGGAAAGCCTCGCCGCTGCCAAGAATGGCCGCCCCACGGGCGAACTGAATGCGCCCAAAGGAAAAGGGAAAAGAAAAAACGCTAAACGGTCATTCCCCTACACATCGGAAGCCTAAAAAGTTGAGCCGATACGCCGGCCCGACCCAGCCACGGATTCGAAGCCCGGGCACTCTGAGAATAGGCGACCCAGGAGCCCCCGCGCAGCACTCGCCCGCCGCCCACAGGCGGTCCTTGCGGATCGGTGCTCTCTTGTTGCGAATAGTATTTCTCTCCGTACCAGTCGGCCGTCCATTGCCACACGTTCCCTAGCATGTCGTATAGATTCCATGCGTTCGGGGGTTTTTGGCCTCCAGGGTGCGTCGTATTTCCGCTGTTGCCGTCGTACCATGCTATTGCGTCCAAGTCCCCGTAGCGCGCGGCCACGGTTCCAGCCCGTGCCGCGTATTCCCATTCCGCCTCCGTCGGCAATCGCCCTCCCACTGCTTCGCAGTAATGCTTCGCCTCATCCCAGGTCACTTGTTCCACTGGCAAGTTATCTCCCTTGAAATGGCTCGGGTTCGTTCCGATTACGCGGATGTATGCCGCCTGCGTCACCGCCATCTGCCCTAGCCAGAACCCTTTCGTGATCGATACGTTATGCGCCGGATTCTCATCCTCACGGCATTCCGCATCGCCCGGCGAACATCCCATGAGGAAGCTTCCTGGCGGTATCCATACGTACCGCTGGCCGTCTTTAGCATTCACCTTCACTTGGCCAGGCTGGGGGCCGCGGTCAGGGATAGCTGCACGGGTACGAGCCAGCAAGAAGTCACCGCTTGCTTCACCAGCTTCGTAGGGCACTTGCGCGTGGCCCATCTGCAGGCTGCGCGAGCGGACTCGCAAAGTGACATAGGAAGCGAGATCTTGGAATGTGATCAAGCCGTCTGGACCAGCGGCTTCGCCACCAAGACCCTTTGCCAGATAGTAACTGAAAACACCCCGCTTCAGCTCTTCGTCTTCATAGCTGACTTCCCCCGCCTTGGTGGACAAAAGCATCCGCGTTCCGGCTGCTGCTTGCAGGTTGGCGAAGCTGCGGGATTCTCCGGCGCCTTTGGCTGTCTCGTCGCGGCAGGCGTCGATCCACAACACACGGCGGGCGGCTTTCGTTCTTATCAGCTCGGTTTCCACATCCTTCACCTTCAGGCCGCTGGAAGCCAGGTCTGCGCGCCCGGCGTCGAAGGTCGCCAGATAGTTTTCACCAGCGACGGCAAAGCCATGGCCGGAGAAAAAGAAAATGATGCTGAAGTTTTCGCCAGAGAATGCCTTGCCTGCTTGGCGGATGGCGTTCGTAACGGCTGTTTTCGTGGCCTCGCTATTTGTGAGACTAAGGACGTCGTAGCGCTGGCTTCTGAGAGTTGCGGCTAGGGTATCGACATCATCGGTCGGATAATGCAGTTCGCCCAGACCGCTATAGGACGGATACTTGCCGACGCCGACGAGAACGGCGACGCCCACTGTACCGGCCTGGTTGAAACCGGCAGCCAAGCCGGGTTGGACGGCGGCGACGCGTTTTTCACGGGTGGTTTGGGAGGGTGTGAGGGCGCAAAAGATCAGGGCGCAGAATGCGATGCGCGCGAGCGCCGATGTGATCGGATAACCCATGCTCTCTATCCTTAATTACTTTACTCTGATCGAGAAGCCTTACATTTTGGCTGGCCTCATGATGATGGGTACGTGATATGAAAGGCGCCGGGCGGCCGCTGCGGCTCGGATGATTCCAGACGAGAGCAACGGGAAACGAGCTTGCTGTCATACCGAGGGGGACGGACAACTCTGTCCACCGAAGCTACTTTGCCGACGTTTGAAGCCTTAGTCTGTAGGGACAGAGAAGTCCGTCCCCCCTCGGCTTCGCGTAACCCTGGAATCCGGTGGCTGG
This sequence comes from Bryobacterales bacterium, assembly GCA_963771405.1. Taxonomy (GTDB): domain Bacteria; phylum Acidobacteriota; class Terriglobia; order Bryobacterales; family Bryobacteraceae; genus Bog-105. The sequence continues at coordinate 38,924 of CAVYUL010000115.1, read as the reverse complement.
AGCGATTGATTCTAAATTCCGTCCCGCGTGCCTTATGATGACTAAGGAAAGAATAGCTATGCTTATTAGGGTCATCATCACTGCTGTTACGGCCTGCTTATTTGCTAACGCGTACGCGCCAGACAGTTGGGAGTTCAGCATAGGTCCGTCTGCTTCTGTAAGATCGCCGGTGTTTCCATTGGCTGCAGGGGCGGGGCTGCGGCTGGCGGTGGGCGCTGGGTCGAACTTGCTGTTGGATGTGTTCGTGTATAACGCGGATACGAAAGAGCTGGCCGGCAAGTCGGATGACGAAGCCGTGGAGCCCTACTACGCGTGGAGGGCGCTGGAGACTGGCAGATATTACGTGGTGATCCGCAATGCGAGCGAGCAGGGTGGAACGGGCCAGGTATATGTGTTGCCGGTCGATAAAGCGAGAAGTGCGGGCGCGGTAAAGGCCCCGGATGTGGCAGTGGTGAACGTCTTTTATGCGACTGACCGCGCAGTGACGGGCCATGGCGGCAAGGGTACAACCTATGGAACCGAGCCAACGGAAGATGAGCATCTTGAATTTGGAGTGGCAAAGGTCAGCATTCCGCGGGCTCACTTAATGGGAGAGTTAGAAGGTAAAAGTATTTTGCGCTTGGAGTTTAGCGAAGATCCAGAGAAACATATCATCTTGCAGTCTGCGACGCCCGAGCAGCCGGATTCTTTCTTTAAGCGAGTTTCTGAGCGGGTTGAACAATCGGACCGGCGCGAGGCCTTTGTGTTCGTGCACGGGTTCAATGTCCCGTTTGAGGAGGCGGCGCGGCGGACGGCGCAGATGGCGTATGACCTGGGGTTTCAAGGCGCTGCGATTCTATATAGCTGGCCGTCACAGGGAGGCTTGGGGCTAGTGGATTACAACAAAGATGGCCAAAATGCGGACCTCAGCGTGCCTCACTTCAGGAATTTCCTTTCGCAGTTGGCGGCGAGGACTAATGTTCGGACGATTCACGTGATTGCCCACAGCATGGGCAATCGGATTGTTGTGAAGGCATTAGCGGAAGGTGCGATTACAGCACCCGGAAGACCCTTGCAGATTCGGGAGGTTGCTCTGTTTGCGCCGGATATCGCTGCGACTGAGTTCCGTAGGTTAGCAGCGGCACTGCAAAAAGGGGCAGGGCGGGTGACGTTGTATGCCTCTTCGGGTGACTCGGCATTGAAGGCATCCGAAAAGCTCATGGGGTATCCGCGCGCCGGGGAAGGCGGCGAGCACATCGTAGTCATGCCCGGGGTTATTGACACGATCGACGCTTCGTCTGTGGATACCAGCATGCTGGGGCTGGGACACTCTTACTATGCGGACAGCAGAGCCATCCTTTCGGATTTATTTCATTTGATTCGCGGTGACGGGCCGCGAGATCGGTTTGGGCTGATTCAGCATGGGCAATATTGGCTGTTTGCGCCGGTAGCTCGTTGAAATTCGAACAACTCGGATCTTCAATTCGACGTCAGATAGCCGTAAAGCCAAACATACATATTGCCGCTGGCAGTACTCGTGCTAATGGTCTGCATAAACGGGCTGTCTCCGGCCGACAGCACGATGCCTGATGGGTATGTGAAGTGATTGGTTCCCGTGAGCGTGGGACTCCACGAGGCATTGGGAAAGGTAGAGGTAAAGAAGCCGACGCTATCGCCTGGCACTCCGATCACGTCGGCCGTGGTGACGATGAGTTTCTGTCCCGGGGGAACCTGATACGGCGTAGAGCTTTCCGAAGTCTGAAAGACCTGGACGAAATTCGTATCCGATCTAACGGTAGTGCTGCGGGCCGCCTGGGCGAACAGGATCACTTGGCTGGATGCCAGTTTGGAAACATCTTGGGTGATGGCGGGGGCTGCCGCTGTATTGGTAACTTGGACCAGTACGGCGGCGATGGCGTGGACAGCGCGCGGCGTGGCCAGCAGGAGCAAGAGTGCGCCAACGCCGAAACATGTAAAAACAAACGAAAACTTGCGAAACAGATTTGTCATTTGAACCTCCTGGGATAAACCGGTTAGAGATGCTCGCTACCTAACTCACAGATCATAGTACTCGAAAACCGTACTCGAAAACCGTACTCGAAAGCCGGGGCAAGCGCGAGAATGAGGAATGCCCGATTTGCGTGTCACGCGCCGGACGCTGGTTCAGCGATCATCGGCCGCGGTGCTATTGCCCGGCGTTCTGTTTTCCGCACCTCCACAACATAACCCATTTGCGAAAGTGGGCGATGCGCCTGACTCGGTAACGGCGTTCGAGGAGCAGGGTGCGATCCCTTTGAAACGCGCGGATTCGCGGTGGCAGGGCCAAGATGTGGAGGTGCGGGTCACAGTGGGGAACTCGCAATCCGCAATCAGCGTTCGGTCGCCACAGAGCCCGCTGCGACGTATCCATTTACGCTGGCAGAGCGAGCCGCCCTCCGATCTACGCTATCTGGGCGACCAGTGGGAACGTTCCTACGGAGACTTGGCTTGGCGCGGCATGGAGCCGGAGCGAGTTCTGCCTTGGTATTTCCTGGCGACGCACGGCGGAGCCACGCATGCCTGCGGTGTGAAGACGGGCGCGTCGGCTTTCTGTTTTTGGCAGGTAGACCCCAAAGGTGTTTCGCTTTGGTTGGATGTGCGCAATGGCGGCCGTGGGGTGAAACTGGGGGAGCGGGAACTCGCGATTGCCACGATTGTGACGGAATCTTATCAGACTGGCAGCGCTTTCGAGGCGGCCCGGCATTTTTGCCGCCGGATGTGCGAGAAACCGCGGTTGGCGGCGGCTCCTATCTACGGCGGTAACAACTGGTATTACGCGTATGGCAAAAGCTCCGCGGATGATATCCGCCACGATTCGGAGCGCATTGCTTCGCTGGCCAGTTCCGCGGACAACAAACCATACATGGTGATCGATGATGGCTGGACGCCCAATCCGACTGCCGGACCGTGGTCTGGAGGGAATGCGAAATTCCCGGATATGGCAGGCTTGGCGGCGGACATGGGGCGGATTGGCGTGCGGCCGGGCATTTGGTTACGTCCGCTGTTCACGAAAGAGCCCATCGATGCGAAGTGGCGGCTCCAGTCTCCGAATGCGCAACGCGAATATTCGCGCAACCAGACGTCTACGCTTGATCCAACCATTCCGGAAGCAATTGAAGCGATTGGCCGCGATATTCGCACGCTGGCGGGCTGGGGTTATCAACTGATCAAGCATGATTTCTCAACCTATGACTTACTGGGGCGCTGGGGCTTTGCGATGGGCGCGCAAATTACCGACGATAACTGGAACTTTGCGGATCAGACGAAGACGAATGCGGAAGTGATTCTCAATTTCTATAAAGCGATTCGTGAGGCTGCCGGCGACGTGATTGTGTTGGGTTGCAACACAGTGGGGCATTTGACGGCCGGTATTTTTGAACTTCAGCGCACCGGCGACGATACCAGCGGGCGTGATTGGAATCGCACTCGCAAAATGGGTGTCAACACGCTTGCTTTCCGAAGCGCGCAACACAATACATTTTTCGGCGTCGATGCCGATTGCGTCGGGCTGACGGGCCAGATTCCGTGGGAACTGAATCGCGGTTGGGCGGATCTGCTGGCAAGGAGCGGCACTGCACTGTTTGTGTCAGTCGCTGCGGATGCGCTGGGTCCGGAGCAACGGAAGGCGCTGCGCGAGGCCTTCCAGCTTGCGGCCGTTCCGAGACCAGTGGGTGAGCCGCTGGATTGGGTGGAAAACAGCGAACCGGAGCGCTGGTCTTTTGAGGGAAGGGTGGCGCAGTATGACTGGTTTGGCAGCGAAGGGGCGTCGCCCTTTACGGATTAATCGCTTTGAACATTTACCTTGTTGACGGGACTTACGAGCTTTTCCGGCATTACTATGCTTTGCCGCCTGCGTTAGATAAGGAAGGCAAAGATGTAGCCGCTGTGCGCGGTGTGCTGGCATCGGTGCTGGGCATGATCAAGGACGGCGCGACGCACATTGCTGTGGCGACGGATCACGTAATTGAGTCTTTCCGCAATGGGCTGTGGCCAGGATACAAGACGGGCGAAGGAATTGAACCTGCTCTGCTGGCGCAGTTTCCCGTTCTTGAGGAAGCGCTCTCTGAGGCCGGCGTTGTGGTGTGGCCGATGATCGAGTTCGAGGCGGACGATGCCCTGGCGGCAGCGGCGGCGGCCGCCGCTAAAGATACGCGGGTCGAGCAAGTGATTATTTGCACTCCGGATAAGGATCTGGCTCAATGCGTGAGCGGCACACGGATCGTCCAACTGAATCGGCGCGCTCGGGTCACGCTTGACGAGGAGGGTGTGACGAAGAAGTTTGGCGTTGCGCCCGCATCCATTCCGGATTACTTGGCTCTGGTCGGAGATGCGGCCGACGGGTATCCGGGGTTGGCCGGATGGGGCGCAAAGTCAGCGGCGGCGGTTTTGGCTAAGTATCGACACCTGGAACTGATACCGGCTGACTGGCGCGAGTGGAAAGTGAACGCCGCGAGAGCGGGCGCGCTGGCCTCGACGCTGTCTGAAAAACGCGACTTAGCGCTGCTGTTTCGAACATTGGCGACGCTCCGAACGGATATTGAATTGTTCGACGATGTGGACGAACTGAAATGTCGAGTTGCTTAATGAAGGCTGGGAGGCGAACCCTTCGCCTGGGTGCTTGCCGCGGCCTCGATACGCGCGAGTTGCTGTTTTACGCTAGCCGCATTGGGCGCGGCGGGCGCTTCGGAAAGAAATGTCCGCAGATGCGCGGCCGCTTCCTGCCAATCGCGGCGATTCACAGCGAATTCGGCCAGCATGGTCTCCACCTGTGGAAAGCGGTGCTGCGAATCCAACTTCACCAGAGCCCGCGCGCTCTTTTCGGCCTGAGCATCGTTCTTTAAGTTGTAATTCGCGATCGCGTTATACCAGAACGAACTCGGTAATTCGACCGGGTTCAGATCAATCGCCTGCTGGCTGTATTTGACAGCGTCCTGCCAGTTCCCGAGTTCGCCGGAGAGCAACGAGAGTTGGTTGTAGGGACTGACATAACGGTCGTCAGCTGCAATGGCGGCCAAATAACATTTCACGGCGTCGTCCGGTTTCTTTAGACGCTGCTCAACCTGTCCGAAGGCGAACCAGGCAATGGCAAATTTTGGGTCATCGGAAGTGGCGGATTTGAACATCAGCTCCGCGTCGGCGAATTTGCCTTTTTCGAAAAGCTGGTAACCCTTGGCAAAACTCTTCTGCGCCGATTTTGGGGCAAGCGCGGTGGTGGCGCTGATGGTGGTGCCACGCACGTTGACAAGGCGGCGCAAGAGGAGGGTTCCCACGGTTTGACTGCCGGTCGAACTGTTAGGCGAGAGGTCGATGGAATCGGACACATAGCCGGGATAGGCAGCGCGCAATTCGCAGTGCTGCGCAGCGTCGGACACGCTTGCCTGGTCTATGGCGCTGCGGGCGGTGCCCAAGTTGTTATCGGAGGAATCGGCTTCGGCAATATTCGAGGCGACATCGCCACCAAGCCGGATGAAGAAACGGCCTTTCGAATCGGCGTGCGTTTCGACCCGGACGGTAGCGCCGCAGACACGCTCAATGCGGACGTTGCGGTCGGGCGAAGAGCCATCATCAAACTGAACGTTGCCACGCAGAAATACGGAGTGCGATTGGTCGACACGGCCGTTTTCATTAGTGGTGGCGGGTGTGCCCCAGGGCGACTGAGTGCCGGTGATTCTGGCGCCGGAATCGTTGCCTGCCGCGCCGCCGATACTCTGCCCTAGCGACTGAACATCAACCGCACAGGCAAGGACACACAATGCGACTGCACAAGAACCGGTAGCGCCAAAAGAGGACACTCTGTTCGTGAGTCGCACGGTGCCACGAGTATCTCACAAAATCGCCTGGCGGGGCGCTCACGACGATCAGATGAGCCGTTTGGATGCAAACAGCGCGGAAGCGACAACGCCGAACGAGAGGAGCATTGTCAGAGTGGACGGCTCCGGCGCGGATGCCAGTGCGGAAACTTCCGCGTTCCAATAAGACGGCAGTTCGGCGTAGGGATTGACGCCGCCTTGATCGGTTATATAGACATAGCCGGCATTCAGAGAGGCCGAACGGCCCAAATCGCTCAACATGTCAGTGGACGTCGGCACAGAGTAAATGATGTTTTCGATCTGGCTGCTTGAGGCACTCTGGAACCAATTCAATCCATAAGGATAGTTATTGAAGCCAGTTTGCCCAGCCGGAGCCGTATTTGGGCCTTCGAAGAGATCAAACACATTGGCCGTTGCCAGGTAATCGGCGGGCGCAACGCCATTCAAGAAGGGCTGGCCGGGATTTCCCACTACCAGATAGGAAGCGCCCAGACCTTTGATGTAGGCATCGAGGTTTTGATAATAGGAAAGCGTGCCGGGAAGCAGGTTCATATCGTCGAGAAAGAAACCGCCCACTAAGTGCCCGTATTGGCCGACATAGGTGGAAATTTCCGACTCCACGGTCGCTAGCGGAGCGTTGCCATTGGCCGTATCCACATAAGCGACGACTTGGCCGCCCGCATTCTCCAAGTTGGTCATGGCACTGACATAGTTCGGATCTGCAGGGCCGGCGATGGGGCCGCTGTTTGGATTCAAAATGGCTGTGACTTGCACCTGGGAGGCAGCGGAGGCCATGGCCGCCCAACCATCGCCGTTTCCGCCAGGGCCGCCGGAGCCGGGATAAAAATACGAGGGAACAATAAGTCCGACATTCCCGGCTGAGCAAAGGACGGGAACCAGGAGAAGGGCAGCGCCGGCGAGAGGGCGTGAAAAGAATGCAGAACGGGTGCGGGTTTTCGTGTCAGACATGTGACTATTTTTCGGATTTACCCCAAGGATGAATATGAGAAGCGTCTACATCATAACATCGCGAGGGAACCTGATAGACTCCTGGTGCGTATTCTTGCTGAGTGACTTCGGCCGCTCGTGAAAAGGAAAGAAATGTCTAAAACAGTCTCTCTATTTGTTGCGTTCTGCTGGTTGGCTGGGGCAGCGGCGACTTTGTCCGCTGCCGACAAACCCGATTACAGCGGCGACTGGAAACTCAATGTTCAGAAAAGCGAAGTGGGACCGATGAGTCCTGCTTCGATGACAGAAAAGATCGATCACAAAGACCCGGATCTAAAGGTTGTCACCGCGGCTACGGGCGGCCCGCAAGGCGACGTGAGCTACCAAGCTAAATACACAACCGACGGTAAGGAATGCAGCAACGAGTTTGGCGGTATGCAGGCCAAATCGACTGTCAGTTGGGACGGCAGTTCGCTGACGTTCAGCACGAAAATGAACGCGGGTGACGCGGACGTTGTCATCAAAGGGAAATGGACTTTGTCGGCAGACGGAAAGACACTGACCCAATCGGCACACGTGACGACTCCGCAGGGCGAATTCGACATGGCGTACGTGTTTGAGAAGCAGTAGGCGTTATTTTCCTGGCGTAGTTGAGTAGAAGCCGGTAAGTTTGGCGCTGGCCAAAATGTGGTTGTTTTTTCCCGCCCAGATCAGTGCTTGATATAAAGCTTCTGCGTTGGCGGGGAAATTGGGTGTACCGGGCAAAGTGAGGGAGACATCAAGCGCGTAGACAGTGAAAACGTATTGATGGCTGTACGGCGCTACATTCGCGGGCGGGCAGGGGCCATCGTATTCGTTGGCCACGCCAAAATCATTTAAAATTTGCGCGCCATACTTGCTGCCGGCCACTCCGGCATTTTCGGGCAGGCCGGTTAAATTGCCGGGTATGTTGTACATACCCCAGTGAGTAAACGAAGCTGTAACGTCAAAGGTGGTTACAACGAAAGTTTTGGTGCCTTGGGGCGTGCCGGTCCAGAACAACTCGGGCGATTGATTGCCGCCAGTGGCGCCGTTGATGGAACAAGAGTTTGTTCCCTTCACGACGATGTTGTTGATTGTGCTGATAGGCAGGGTGGCATCGTTCGAGAAGGTCTTGCTAATGAGGTGAAATCCGTGGTCGGACGAATTCTCATTTTGTTGGGCGGAGATGGGAACTGCCGCCAGGAGAAGGGAGGCGAGCGCGAGGATGCAAAACGATTGAGGACGCATACTTTCCTCAGGATATTATTTCTCAGCGAGGCCGGCGGATGGCGATGACTTTCCCGCTCTTTGCGCCGCCGCAGTAAAACTGATCGCTGCCATTAGACTCCAGACCTGATACCTCCGCGCCGGGCGGCATTTCAATTTTCTCGAACACTTCCCCGGTTCGCGGATCAACGTGACGCACATCGCTCTGATTCCCCTCCCAGGTTGCATGCCAGAGTTCGCCATCCACCCAGGTAACGCCGGTAACGAAGCGATTGGATTCAATGGTACGAAGAATAGCGCCGGTGTTGGGATCGATTTGGTGGATCTTGCGGTTTCGGTACTGCCCGACCCAGAGGGTGCCTTCGGCCCAGGTGAGGCCGGAGTCACTGCCGCCGCCGGGTGCGGGAATGGACGCGAGTACGCGGCCCGTTTTCGGATCGATTTTCTGAATGCGATCGGCGGCGAGCTGAAACAGATGTTCGCCATCGAAGGCCGTTCCCGCGTGGGCGGCGACATCGATGGAGCGCTTGATTGTTCCCTCGGCGGGGTCGAGCGCGTTCAGCGTGCCTCCCGTTGCGAACCAGACTTGGCGCCCGTCGTAGCTGACGCCATGCACGTTGTCGTGACCTGGAAACGGCCCATACTCACGAACAATTTCGGCTTTTGATGGCTTCATATTTCAACCTTAATCAATCGGCAGCGGCACTGGGAGTAACAATGTTGTCGTGAATGCCGGGACCGTCGGCGTGAGCCAACGGCGAGCGCGGCCAAGGCCGAACGACCGCACCTTGCCTGCTTCCGCCAGAGAATCGAGCGCGCGTTGCACGGTACGCTGGCTTGTGCCCAGAGCCAGCGCCAAAGCTGAGCTTGACCAGGATTCTCCATCGGCAAGAAATGCAAGAACGGCCGAGTTCTCATCTTCTACGGGGAGTGCGAGCACTACAACCTCACTCGCACGGCAGGGAGAGAGCGCAAAGCCTTGCCTGGTGGCAGTAATCGCGGCCAGTTTCCGAAGCGTTCGTCGAAGCCGCGCGACTTCGACTCGCAAACGGGCACGGTGCGATTCATCGGCTAGCTTTGCGCCGAAGGCTTGCTTGAGGAGCATCTCTCTGGATACTTCTCCGGGCCACGCTCCGGCCAGTGCCCGGGCCAGAGCGAACAAAACGGGGCGTTTTGCGAGTGAGATGATTGTGCCGGCTTGGCGCACAACGTGGCGGCAGGCGTCCACTACAAATGCTTCCGACGAAAGCAAAGATTCGACCTCATCGAGCAAGAGGACTCGCTCCGAGCCAGCTGTCATCGCCCGGGCGGCGGGCGCATTGAGACCAAGCAACGCGGTTTCGACTTCGGCCACTAGCGGATCAATGCCAGATTCTCGGGCGGCGTTCCCGGCTCGGGCCAACGCAGCACGGGCAGTTTTAGTATGCAGGCGTCGCATGGCGATGCCGGCGACCACCAGTTCGTAGGCGGCTTTGAAGGCGGGCGGTAACGGTGCGGGATCGAGTTGGGCGAGCAATGTTTCGGCTTCGTTGATGCGACCGATGAGCAGGAGGCGCCGAACTTCGAGATGGCGGGCGTGGGCGGAGTTGACAGGATCGCCGTGAGCTTCGAGAGTGGCGCGCGCCGCATCCAGGGCCTTTGCCGGAAAACCCAAATCACGCGAGACGAGCGCGATCTCGGCCTCGGCAACAACGCAGCGGGCTCGGGCAACAGCTTCCTTAGGGCCGAAGGCACGCGCGGCATTGCGTAAGAGAGTTTTGGCTCGAACGAGATCGCCGAGTTGCGCCATGGCGATGCCGCGAAGAGCAAGAGCAGGCGGATCGTCGCGCAAAGCGACCAGTTTCAATGCACCCAGCGGATCGCCGGCTGCGAGGGCACGCCCTGCCGCGGTGATTAAAGAATCCATGGAAATCCCGCCAGATTTGTCACTCCCATCGTTTCGGTGTTTCGGGTTACTTTCTTCTTGGGATCGTCAATCACTGAATTCTATCGGGAACGGGGCGATCGCGAAACAAGGAGAAAAAGTAATGACTCTAATGACCACACACAAGATTGGAACACGTGAAGAATGGCTGGCCGCGCGGATGAATCTGCTCAAGGCGGAGAAGGAACTTACACACCGCAGCGACGAGATCGCGCAGCAACGGCATGACCTGCCATGGGTTCAGATAGAAAAGGAATATCGATTCCAAACAGACGACGGGGACTCTCCGCTGGCGGATCTTTTCCGAGGGCGCTCGCAACTGCTCGTCTATCATTTCATGTTCGGCCCTGACTATACGGCCGGGTGCCCATCTTGCTCATCGATTGCCGATGGCTTTGACGGGTTCGCAGTCCACTTGGCGAATCATGACGTAATGCTTTGGGCGGTGTCGCGCGCGCCGATTGAAAAGCTGCAGGCTTACCGGCGGCGGATGGGGTGGGGGTTTCCGTGGGCATCGTCATTCGGAAGTGATTTCAATTTCGATTTCAGCGGTTCGTTTACCGAGGAGCAACAGCGCGAAGGCCGCATTGAGTACAACTACCGGCGCGAGAACGCGTTTCAGTGGCGTCCCGGTGAAGAAGGCGGCGCCGTTATTGAGAACAAATTCGCGGCGATGTGCGGAACGGATAGAGCGACGTATCATCGCGAGAGGCCAGGGATGAGTGCGTTCGCGCTTCAGGACGAAGTGGTCTACCACAGCTATTCGACGTTTGCGCGTGGATTGGATGGACTCTGGGGGATGTATCAATGGCTCGACCGCGCGCCAAAGGGCCGCAACGAGAAGGGTCTTTGGTGGCGGCGTCACGATGAGTACAAGGCTTGAAGATTTCCTTTCTGGAGCATCCCTAAACGTTGCGTGCTAGAATTCTGGATCGGTTGGCTTGAGGTAGGAATCCAGAGAAATGATTGCGCAAGCCGTTTCTGCACCGCTCACCCGTGCGGCCATCTTCCTTGTCGTGAGAATTAACACGGGAGCGGAGCATCTCACCGCCGTCCGTTCGTTTTGCGCGGGCTTTTCCGCAGTGGTGCGGGCAGTGGATTTTCGCGATCTAGAAGCGAATCTGAGTTGCGTTTTGGGAATCGGCTCCGAGGCTTGGAGTCCACTGTTTGGATTGCCTCGGCCAGCGGAGTTGCACCCGTTCCGAGAGATTCGTTCGGGAACCCGGCATGCTGTCTCAACGCCGGGTGACCTTCTTTTCCATATTCGCGCGAAACGCATGGATCTGTGCTTTGAACTCGCCACGCAGATCATGGACCAACTCGGCAGCGCGGTTTCCCCAGTCGACGAGGTACACGGCTTTCGCTATTTTGATAATCGTGATTTACTTGGCTTTGTGGATGGGACGGAGAATCCGCGAGGCCAAGAGGCGGTGCATGCCGTGCTCATTGGCGACGAAGATGCTGCGTTCGCGGGCGGCAGTTATGTCATCACACAAAAGTACGTTCATAATATGCAGGGCTGGAACGCGCTACCGACAGAAGCACAGGAGCGGATCATCGGTCGAAAGAAGTTATCCGACATTGAGTTAGACGATGCCGTAAAACCTACATCGGCCCACAACGCACTGACTACGATTGTGGAGAACGGTGAAGAGAAGAAGATTCTGCGGGACAATATGCCGTTTGGGCGCGCGGGTGAAGGCGAATTTGGAACATATTTTATCGGCTATAGCCGTTCACCGCGCGTAACGGAGCAGATGCTCGAAAACATGTTCATCGGGCAGCCTCCGGGTAACTATGACCGGCTGCTGGATTTCAGCACGGCGTTGACGGGAAATCTCTTCTTTGTGCCGTCGGTAACATTTTTGGATTCTATTGGTGAGAGCGAGGCGAGTGCTCCAAAGAGCGACGGCTCGTTAGGCATCGGTTCTCTCAAAGGAGATTTGCTCCATGAATAATTTGCATCGCGAGCTTGCGCCCATTTCGGATGAGGCTTGGGCACAGATTGAAGAAGAGGTTTCTCGAACCTTTAAACGCTATCTTGCGGGAAGGAAGGTAGTGGACGTGAAAGGGCCGGGCGGCGTTGGGCTGTCGGCAGTGGGCACGGGCCACCTGCGATCGATTTCGGGAGCGCGCGAAGGAGTGCAGGCGCGACAGAGGGAAGTGAACGCCTTAGTCGAATTGCGCGTTCCTTTCGAATTAACCCGTTCGGGCATTGACGATGTGGAACGCGGCGCTAACGATGCAGACTGGCAGCCCGCGAAAGATGCGGCGCGGCAAATCGCCTTTGCGGAAGATGGCGCGGTGTTTGATGGCTATCCGGAAGCCGGAATCACGGGTATTCGACAAGGCACGAGTAATCCGAAAGTTTCGCGGCCGTCGGATGTTCGACATTATCCGGACGCCATTGCGCAAGCGCTCAATCAACTGCGGTTGGCGGGTGTCAATGGGCCGTATGCGGTTTTGCTAAATGCGGCCGACTATACTTCGCTTACCGAAGCGAGCGATCACGGGTATCCGGTTCTAGAGCATGTGAAGAAGCTGGTGGATGACAAGATTGTGTGGGCGCCGGCAATTGATGGAGCTTTTGTGCTGACGACGCGCGGCGGAGATTTTGAGTTGCATCTGGGACAGGATTTGTCTATTGGATATTTGAGCCACACAGAGACGGCGGTTCGGCTTTACCTGCAGGAGACGCTCACGTTTTTGATGCTCACCTCCGAAGCGTCGGTTGTGATTCAGGGCGACGCCGGGAACTAGTCCTTATTGAATTCCGATCATCAGATCTTATCGGTGAACCATCTCACCAAGCGCTACCGTGAAACGCTAGCGGTGGATGACGTTTCTTTTTCGGTGGCGCCGAATGAAATCGTTGGCTTGCTTGGCCCAAATGGCGCGGGGAAAACCACTACCATCAGCATGATTCTTGGGGTTCTCGAACCTACCTCCGGGTCGGTTTCCATCACCGGTATCGACCTAGCCCAAAAACGCCAAGCCGCACTGCAGGCTGCGAATTTCGCCGCAGTCTACGCGCCGCTGCCGGGCAATCTCACGGTTTCTGAAAATCTGCGTGTCTTCGGCCTTCTCTATAGTGTGAAGAATCTTGGCGTTCGCATAGCCGAACTAATAGAGCAATTTGACTTGCGAAGCTTCCGTAACACGAAGTGCGGCGTGCTGTCATCGGGCGAGCAGACCCGCGTCAGCCTCGCTAAGGCGATGCTCAACAAACCGGAACTCCTGCTGCTGGACGAACCGACGGCTTCACTCGACCCCGCCGTGGCTCGCGACGTGCGCGCGCAAATTCGCGGACTGGCAAGCCGAGGCAAAACGGGCGTGCTCTGGACTTCGCACAACATGTACGAAGTGGAAGAGGTTTGCCATCGTGTGCTGTTTCTTTCACGCGGCAAAATCTTGCTGGAAGGCGACCCACGTTCCCTGCCCGCCCAGCACGGCAAGGAGAGCCTGGAGGATCTTTTCGTTGCCATCGCGCGCGAGCCGCTGAGCGTGAGAGGAAGTTACTAAGTGTCCCTTGAACGCACCGCCGCCATTGTCCTACGCCAGTTTTATTTGATGCGCGGCAGTACGGTACGCATCGTGCCGCTCTTTGCCTGGGTGGCGATCGATATCGTTCTTTGGGGCTTTATTACTAAATACCTGGATAGCCTCGGCTCTTCGCGGCATGATTTCGTTCCACTCCTGCTGGGCGCCGTCCTGCTTTGGGATTTTTTCGGCCGCGTGATGTACGGCGTAACAACAGCTTTTCTGGAAGACGTGTGGTCGCGGAATTTCCTGAATTTCTTCGCAAGCCCGATGACCATACCGGATTATCTGGCCGGCCTTGTCGTCTCCAGCATTATGGCCAGCACCATTGGGCTGGTTGTGATGATCCTGATCGCAGGGCTGGTTTTCGGTTTATCGTTATTCGGTTATGGCATGGCCATTGTGCCCTGCATTCTTGTGCTGTTTCTGTTCGGTATCGCTTTCGGCATTTTCGCGACTTCCATTGTGCTGCGGCTCGGACCCGCGGCGGAGTGGTTTATCTGGCCTTTGCCTGCCGTGATTTCTCCTTTCGTCGGAGTATTCTATCCACTTTCCACTTTGCCGAACTGGATGCAATGGGCCGCCCGAGTGCTGCCGCCTTCCTATGTTTTCGAAAACCTGCGCGCAATTGTTCACGGTCAGCCGCCTTCGTGGACAAGCTTGGCAGCCAGCGGCATGTTAGCGCTCGGCTACATTCTGCTCGCTTGCTTCACATTCACCAGAGTCTTCCATTTCGCGGTTCGAACCGGCCTCATTGCACGCTATAGCGCGGAATCGGTGAATTGAGCAGGCCGACAAGGATAATCAATGCATGCGATTGAACGGCAAAATTGCGATCGTCACCGGCGGCCTATCCGGCATCGGCAACGCCATCGCCTTGCGAATGGTTGAGGAAGGCGCACAAGTGATTGCGGCCGACATTAGCTCCCAAGCGAAATTATTATCCGGCGAGCCGCTCGTTCCCTTTCACGTGGATGTGTCCGATCCGCAATCGGTGGAAACACTCGTCAACTCGGTTGTCGAGCGCCACGGCCGTATCGATTGCCTGGTGAATTGCGCCGGCATCGGCAAGGAAATTCCATTTCTCGATACGCCTCTCGAAACTTTTGACCGAGTCATTGCCATCAACTTGCGCGGTACGTTCATCGTTGGTCAAGCAGCCGCTAAGGTGATGCACGCCAAAGGCACGGCAGGCTGCATTGTGAACATCGCCAGCGTTTCCGGTATGGTGGGCAACGTCGGGCGCTCGGCGTATGGCACTTCGAAGGGCGGCGTCATAATCTTGACTCAAGTCATGGCTGTGGATCTCGCTGCTTTCCATATCCGCGTGAATGCGATCTCACCCGGCCCGGTGGAAACCGCGCTCGCGCGCGAAGTACACAGTGAGGAACGCCGCCGCCAGTGGACCGACAGCCTGCCCATGCATCGCTATGCCCAACCGGAGGAAATAGCGGGCGCAGCGGTGTTCCTTTGTTCGAGTGACGCGAGTTTCATCACGGGTCATGTCCTTGTGGTTGATGGCGGTTTTGTCAGTTCCGGCCTGTTGGCATAATGCATGACTGCCACTGACGAATCGATTTCGTCCGAAACGCGCAACAAAGCCTATCGGCATATCATTCTTCCGCTCTTCCTTGTCTCGCTGATTGCATATATCGATCGCGTGAACGTGGGTTACGCAGCGCTCACCATGAACAGCGATCTGCATTTCGGCCCTGAAGTCTTCGGCTTCGCCGCCGGAATTTTGTTTGCCGGCTATCTGCTGTTTGCCGTACCGGGCGCGCTGATCGCGGAACGCTATGGAGCACGGCTGTGGCTCGCGTTCATCACGGTAGCGTGGGGCATCATCTCCGGACTGATGGCGTTTGTCCATACTCCCGTGGAGTTCTTTGTAGTGCGCTTTCTGCTGGGCGCCGCGGAAGCGAGCCTTTATCCGGTGGCTTATACGGCTTTCATCCCGCGCTGGTTTGGCACGCGCGAACGACCGTTTGCTATTGCGATTCTATTGACGTCTTTGCAAATGTCCGGTATGATTGGCGCTCCCCTCGCGGGTTGGCTCTTGGGAGTTTCATGGCTGAGTTTCCGAGGCTGGCAGCTTTTGTTTCTGCTGGAAGCGATCCCTGCGATTCTGCTCGGCCTCGCGCTTCCTTTTTGGATGGCCGATTGGCCGAAGCAAGCAAACTGGCTCACGGCTGAAGAGCAGCAGAGTCTGACCCAGCGGTACGAACGTGAACACGCCGCGAAACTGGAAGCCAAACCATATACAGTGTCGCAAGCTTTGCGCGATCCCGAGGTACTCAAGCTCTGCTTGATTTATTTCTTGTGGACCACCGGTTTTTGGGGCTTCAACTATTGGATGCCTACGATCTTGAAAGATGTCTCCGCATGGTCAAACTCAAGAATTGGGAATGCTTTTGCGGTGGCTATGACTGTTTCGCTCATTGCCTCAGCGCTCACGGGCTATTCCTCATCGAGAACGAACGAGAAGCGCTGGCATGGCGCGCTCCATCTCTGGCTGGCGGCCATTGGAATGGCGGGCGCCGCGTACATGCACTCGGCGGCCGGCTACTTCTCATTCATGTTGCTGACCGCCATTGGAGTCTATGCGCCGATGGCCGTTTGGTGGTCTTACCCGACATCGTTTCTGAGCGGTGCCGCGGCAGCAGGAGCGGTTGGGTTGATTAACTCCACGGGCAACATCGGCGGCTTTGTTGGGCCGTATATTACCGGTTGGATCAAGCATTCCACTGGCTCGTACAGCGCGGCTATGCTCTACATGGCTGCGTCGCTGGCTGCAGCAGGCTTTTTGATACTGACTTTGCGAAAGAAATTACCGTCGTATACCCCGTAAACGTCTTAGCAACAGCTAGCAACACCGACAGATAGCGTTTAGTACAACTTTTTCCGATAAGTAGCGCAGTTATTGATTGCAAGAAGAACAAAGATGTCAACAGCAGGAACAGCTTATCAATCGGGCACAGTTAGCTACAGTTGCGTAACGCGGGCGGCGCAAGTGATGGCAGCCGGAAACGTGTACCTAGCCGACTTTCACGGGAATATTTCTGTGCTTGTCGACCCGAACATATTAAGGCGGTTTATGAATGGGGAGACACTTTCAATGCCGCTCACTGTGGAAGAGGCGGAATTTTACGGAGCTGGCGCCGGTATCGGGCCAATTACGATGAAATTGGATCGTGTTCGCCCGTTACCGCAGAGCACATTGACAGCTGTCGCGGCAGGGCGGCCATTCCCCGCAGTGCAGGACTATGTGCTGAACGTTCAGGTCGCGATTCCAAATTTGTTTCCAGGCATCACGCTGAGGAACAGGCTGTCAAAAGGGAAGTCTACCGTCCTGGCGAGTGCCAGCGTGGCGAGCTACCCGCCAGAGAACGGCACGTACTACTTGCCGCGGCCATTTGAACTGGAAGATGCGAACAAACCGAGTGGCGTGTTAGCCACAGTTGTAGTGTTCGAGACGAAGGTTGTCGAGGCCTGTAGATGATCTTTCTTTGAGACACGGACAGCTGGTGCCCTGTAAACGCGGTTTCGCCGGATACGTCCGCCGCGATGCCGGGAACGCCTACGGGGCAAATGTTGGTTCGGGTAAAGGCACAGGCTAACGCCGTTAGCGTGATTTTGCACGGCAGAGGAGAATGGCCCTGATCTCAAGCGCGGGAGACCACTGCTCTTTCCGCGTCGCCAACTCCACTCATCTCGACGTACCGGCACAGTGCATTCGCCAGCCTCAACTGCGCGGGCGTTTTGCACTCGGCGTCGAGCAATTTTGGGCTGGCTACAACAATCACCATGGCCTGCGCACGGGAAGTGGCTACGTTCAGGCGGTTCAAGCTGTACAAGAATTCCATGCCGCGCGGAGCGTCCTCGGCGCGCGAAGTGGCGAGTGAATAAATGACGACAGGCGCTTGTTGGCCCTGAAATTTATCGACCGTGCCGATGCGCATGGAGGGCGGCAATGTTCGCGCGAGCAGGGAGACTTGGGCGTTATAAGGCGTCACAATGAGGATGTCGTCTTTGGCCAATCGCCGCCGCACGCCCTTTTTATCTACCCAACTCACCCCGGACGCGAGCAAACTCTCTACTAATTCCCGGACCCGCTCGGCCTCTTCGGTTGAACGGTTTTGATTGGCGTCGTGGTCGACAGCGATGAAGCGAAGTCCGGTCTCACCGAGCCAAGGGTGGCCTTCGATCTTTTGCCGATCCAAGCCCGGCGTCGGATGGAGGAGCTTCTCGTAAAACAATTCCGAAGTAAAGTCACAAATCCGGGGATGCAGGCGCCAAGTCTCACCCAAGAACAAACCTTGGGTTTTCGGCATAGTCTTCTCGCCGCGCAGCAGATGGTCTAGCGCCGAAAGGTCGGCTCCAGGCGGGTGGCTTCCTTTCACTGGTTGCTCCAACTGCTGCGGATCTCCGAGCAAAACTAAATTGCGGGCGGCTGGCGCGATTGCGATTGTGTTGGCCAGCGACATTTGACCGGCCTCGTCGACGAATAATAAGTCGAGCGCGCCGGCAAATTGTTCGCGGGCCCAAACCCAGGCTGTGCCGGCAAACAGTTCATGCGATCTGTCCGCCAAGCATCGGCGGGCGTGATCGTTGTTCGTGGTTTCCTCCAGCCATGCCTTCGGATCGCTTTCCGGTTCGTCGGTGATTTTGTGGAGACAGCGGACGGCACCGCGACCCGCGCGTTGCGCTGCTTGTTGAACGCCTTCGAGGAAATTGCGAATGACTTTGTGGCTGTTGGCGGTTACGCCGATTCGCTTTCCCGCCGCAATGGCCTGGAGAACCATTTCGGCGCCGGTGTGGGTCTTGCCCGCGCCCGGCGGGCCTTGAATCGCCAACACTTCGCCGTCTAGTTGTAACGCCAGGCGCAGGGCCGATTCTCCGGCCGTCTCGCGGGTTGTTGCTTGCAAGCTGTTTGGCGGCCGCCGCAAGAGCAGGGCTGCCGCGGTTGAGAATGGGCCGCCGTGGTGGAGATTCCCGCTCAGCGTTGCTTCCGCCATTCGCACCAGGGAGGCGGCTTGCTCCTTAACTTGAATGTCCTTCCAGCGAAAAATCGAATTGGGCCTCAGATCATCGGCTTTGCTTGCCTGGCGAAGGCGAACCAGCCCCTGGGCGAGGTCGATGGAGCTGACAGTGCCGATCTCGTTTTCGCCGCAGCGAATCGTATCGCCTTCTTCTAACGTTGTCTCCTGGGTTGGAAACGAATACTCATAAGTATTGAGGCGGCGGCGTTCTTCTTTGCCGAGGCAGCGCAGGAAAGTCAGGTTTCCGAGCGCGGCTCGTTCGTCCATCAATTCTTCGCTGCTCTGGCGCTCGAGTTCGAATTTTTCCCAGAAGGAGACGCGCTTCTCGCGCCAATGCCAATCGAGGAGATCCGCCAGAAGCCAGCGTGCCGACTGCTCTTCGTTTCGCTGTTCGGCGACGGTGGGCACGCCTTCCTTTAGTTTGGCCACGAGTGCATCGACGCGGGCCTGGCGTTCATGCACTTGTTCAGTTGGTTCCGCGATCTTAGGGTTAGGGCGAAGTACCGTAACGCCTTCCTGTTCGGTTTGTGTCCGAAGCTCCTCCAGCCAGTCGCGCAGCGTTTTGGTTGACCGGCAATCGTCCTGGTTGTAGCCTTCGATGGCACGGCAATCTTCGCTCTGGATGGAAATGGTTCTTTGCCGCTCCAGCTCGTGCTCGAGTTTCCGCATGGCCGGGCGGGCATCGTCAAGCGGAACGGTTCTTTCGAAGCCGTGGAACTCTTCGAGCGCCTTCAAAGAATACTGCTCGACGCTCGCCCACAGAGCCTGCTTCGTAATAGAGAGTAAGTCAATTAGTAAGCCGCCGCGCAGCATCTGGTCAATTTGCTCTTCGCGGCTGGCATAAAATCCCATTAGCCGCTTCAAGGTTGAGGCTTCTTTGTGGCCGTAGTGGTAGATGTGCATGTCCGGAAAGGTCTTCCAGCGCTGCATCATTTCATCGACGAACCACTCGAAGGCGGCGCGCTCTTCGGGTGTATTTTGGGCCCAGCGGCGCTGATAAGAAAACTGACCGTTCGGATCGATGGTTCCGAACCCAAACAGGTACTCCAAGCCGCGCTCACCGATGAACGGATCGCTTTCGAGATCGAAGAATACGTCACCTACGGAAGGCGGCGGGAGACGACGGAAGCCGAGTTCATGTTCCTGGTCGATGGGAGCCAGCCGCCATATGGGCCGGCGCTCCAATTTGCCCCGCACTTGCACGCTCGCTTGCTCATGAGCGTCGGCATAGCCCTCTTTCGAGCCATAGCGCGGTCGGCGATGCACCGGAGTTTCCATTCGCGCCAGCGCGGTCATGGTGCGAACGTCCCATTCTTCGAGCTGTTTTCGTTGTAAGCGGCGAATGCCGGCGGTGAGGGAAAGATGATCGTCGAGGCGGCGGCGTGAGTCGCACTCTTTCCACCAACGGCAAATGGCGCAGTGGTCGCGCGGTTCCGGATAGAGATCAGGCCTGACTCGGATGGCTTCTTCGAGCCGCCGACGCGTCATGCGGTAAAACGCTTCGTAATCCAGAGTTCGATAGGGTTCCACGCGGAAGCCGGCGGCATCCGGTGCGACGATGTAGACCTGCTCGGGGCGCGTATCTTGTAGCGCCTTGAGCAATGTGGCGTAGTGTAAGAGTTGCAAGACGCTGGTGGCTTTTGTTTGTCTGGCCAATTTGCAGTCATAAGGCTCATAAAGGGTGCGCCCTTTGCGAAGGCTTTTCATCAAGACGTCTGGGCGGCCGAACCAGAAGCCATCCTGGAGTGCGGCCTGCACAATGACATCCGCGCCATTGGCTATGGCTTGGCGAGTCTTCACTAAAGATGCGCCCTCGCCTTCATTCGTGAGATCGACTACGACGAGGCCACTGGCACGGAGGCTCTCGACATAGGCGCGCTCGTGCTCAAGCCCGCGCTGCTGGATCATCACCAGATCGGGGGCATGCGGCGTTGGCTTGGGCCGCTCGCCCAGCGCGAGTTCTAATTCCAGTGACGTCAAATGGCCGCAGGACAAATGATTACTCAGGTCGGTCGCGGATAACCGAAGCGCCCCGCTTATCGGCTTCATATGGGTATAGGGCAATGCTTGCACGCCTTTAAGAAACATGCAATATCGGAGAATGCCGAAATCGGTGGGTGTGGCAATTCATGCTCGATGCCGTGTCGGACACCGTTGTTGACCGCTCCAGCATCTTTCGATAGACTCAACACATTGCAAACGACACGGCGTGAGTTTTTGGCCTCGTTGGCGTTGCTGGCGCCGAGACTTCCGTTTCCGCACGAACCACGCAAGCGACTGGCCGTGACGTCTTATCCTTTTCGCGGTTTGATTGTGAGCCCGACGAATAACGGTCGAAAGGCAGATCTGCCGGGAATGGATATGAAGGAGTTTCCGGCTTTCGTGGTTGAAAAGTTCGGGGTACACAACATTAATCCGCTGTTGGATCACTTTGCTTCGCGGGATGAGGCGTACATCACGGAGTTCCGCAAAGCGCTTGACAAAGCGCATTCGAAGATTGTCGACCTTGGTTTGGGCGGGAGGCGATTCTTCGCGCCAGAGGCGGATGTTCGACGCGAAGCGGTCCGGTTTGCGAAGGACGGGATTGATGCGGCGGTGCGGATAGGATCACCGAGCGTGCGGCAACATCTCGGAGCGAAAGGCGAGAAGCCCGACGTTGCGTTGGCGGCCGAGAGTTTGGGCGAGGCTGCCGATTATGGAGCGAAGCAGAACGTTGTGATCAACCTGGAGAATGACAGCCCGGGATCGGAAGACCCATTCTTCATCGTTGAGGTGATTGAGAAAGTGGGCAATGCTTACTTGCGGGCGCTGCCCGACTTTGGCAACTCACTGATTGGACACGACAACGACTACAACCTGCGGGCGGTGAAAGGGATGCTAGCGCACGCGTTCAACATGTGTCATGTGAAAGAGACGGTTCGCGGGCACGACGGGAAGCAATACCACGTTGACTTGCGCGCGATGTTCGGATTGGCGCGAGCCAGTTCTTATGCGGGTTACTTTTCCATGGAGTTCGATACTCAGGACTCAGACCCGATTGTGGGAACACGGCAACTGATTGAGACGACTTTGCAATATCTTCGTTAAGGATGTGAACATGGCAAACGACTTGAAGCGGCGTGAGTTTCTGGGCCAAGGGGCGTTGGCCGTTGGCGCGATTCTGGGGGCGAATGAGCGGGTGAGAGTGGCGATTTGCGGAGTGCATGGGCGCGGGAACGATCACCTGGAGAACTTTGCCAAGCTTCCGAATGTGCAGATTGCCGCGCTTTGCGATGTGGATGAGAGCGTGCTGGCGAAGCGCGTGGCCGAGATGGACAAGATGCAGCTGGCTAAACCGGCTACGTTCACGGATGTCCGCAAACTGTTGGAAGACAAATCGATTGACGCGATTTCAATTGCGACGCCGAACCACTGGCACTCGCTGATGGCGATTTGGGCGTGCCAAGCGGGCAAAGATGTCTATGTTGAGAAGCCTTGTTCGCACAATCTTTGGGAGGGCCAGCAGCTGGTGAAAGCGGCGAACCGTTACAACCGGATTGTGCAGCATGGGACGCAGATACGTTCGGCGTCGGCAGCGCGTGAGATGGTCCGGAAGATGAGAGACGGACTGCTGGGCGATACGTATATGGCGCGCGGGCTGTGTTTCAAGTGGCGAGACACGATTGGCAAAGCACCGGAACAGGCGGTGCCGGCGGGGGTCGATTATGACTTGTGGACCGGGCCGGCGCCGAAGAAGCCATTCACGAAGAACCGCTTTCATTACAACTGGCATTGGAATTGGACGTACGGCAATGGCGACTTGGGCAACCAGGGCGTTCATCAAATGGACGTGGCGCGCTGGGGCATGGGGCTCACGTTTCCGAACAAGGTGAGTGCGATGGGCGGGCACTTCATGTTCGATGACGACCAGCAGACTCCGAACGACTTGAACTGCAGCTTCCAATACGACATGCCGGATGGCACTCGAAAGACGATCACTTTCGAGGTGCGGCATTGGATCACCAATCATGAGGCTGAGATCGGCACAAAGCGTTTGGGGGCAGAGGAGACGAGGGGCGCGAGCCACAACACGGTGGGGAATGTCTTCTATGGATCGAAAGGCTACTTGTCTACCGGCGACGAGGATGCCACTACCTATGTGACCTGGATGGGGCGGGATCAAGATCCGCAAGCGCCTGTCACGGGCGGGACGGAGGCGGCGCACTTCAAGAACTTCATCGACTGCGTTACGAGCAGAAACAAAGCCGACCTCAACGCGCCGATTGAAGAAGGACATATCTCGTGCGCGCTGGTTCATTTGGCCAACGTGTCGTACCGCTTGGGCCGAACAATCAACTTTGATCCGGCGACACAGCAAGTGCTTGGCGATGAAGAAGCAGCTCGGCTGTTGCACGATGGGGATCGCGGATATCGCGCGCCGTTTGTGATTCCGAAAGATGTTTAGTGAGCCTCCGGTCACTTTAGGCGGGCATATTGATCGTATGCGGCGGCGATCTCAGCAGGCGAAAACTCGCCTTCATGGATCAGCACGCGATAGCGGAAGGTGACCGATTTGCCCTCTCTGATGGTCCAAGCCCCGGTTTTGGCAGGGTCGCCGGTGAAGTAGCTCGCGCCAAAGGGATTGGCTGCGAAGAGGCCGTAGGCGCGGGCATGCCAAGTGGTGGGATGACGGAAACTGGTGGGAGAATCGAAGACGGCGATGCCGACCTGCTTGCCCGAAATGACGCCATCGTAATTGACCCAATCGGCCGATTTGCCCCAAATGGCTTTTTCCCCTTGCGCGCCATTGGAGTTGAGCATGTGATCGTGGGGAGCGCTGAGTTCGGGCGCAAGACGGATGCCGAAAGTGCCTTCTTTGGTATCGCCGATATCGAGCGGGCCGGCGGTGGCGAAGAGAGTGAACTCACAATCGATGATGCGTGTTTGCGCGTCGCCGGTGAAGGTGAAGGACTGAGATTCTTCGCCGATGATGCGATTGTTGGGATCGTTCAATGAGAAGCGAGCGCGGATGGTGGCTGAATCGCCGTGAGCGGAGGCTTCCTCGATTTCTTTGAGAACCATGTGCCCGTAGGCTTGATGGGCGTGATCGCCATAGTAGTGAGCGAAAGCTTGTTCTCCCCAGAAATCGAGACCGTCGAGATCGCCATGAGCGAAGTAGAGCGGGCGCTGATGCGGCTCGAACGAGGAAGCTTTCGGGTTGCCTTTCGAGACGTCGTTCTTTATTGGGAAATCGCGAGTGATGACGATGCCGGAGGCGGTGCGGAGCGGCATCAAGTATGGTTTGGCGACGGATGGATCGAAGTAATAGGTTGTGAACGGTTGGCCATCGATAGTGATTTCTATTTGAGTGGCTGAACGCTGGACGGCCAGCGACGCCGGAAGCAAGCAAAGCGCAGTGAACGAGGCGAGAAGAGCGAGGCGAACGATCATGCGGGCCTGCTTAGCAGCGATGCGGAGCCGGTATCGAGGAAGACATGAGCATCGGGGTGTTTGCGGACGACGGAGGCCGGACAGGCTTCGGAGATGGGACCTTCGAGGGCATTCCTCACTGCCTCCGCTTTGCGTTTTTCAGGAACGCAACAAACCCAGGAGTGAGCGCGAAAGAGGCCGGGACAGGTGATGGTGATGGCGTCTTTGGGCACGGAGGCAAAATCAGGGAAATGACCTTCGCCCGCTTGTTGCTTGCGGCAGGCTTCATCGAGCGAGACGACCTTGATGGTTTCGGGGTCGCTGAAATTGGCGACGTGCGGATCGTTGAAGGCGATGTGGCCGTTTTCGCCGAAGCCGACGAAGGCGAGATCAATGGGAGCGGCGTTGAGGAGGCCGGCGTAGCGACGCATTTCGGCCTTAAGGTCTGAAGCGTCGCCCTGGATGTAGTGGACGATGGAGGGGTGCAGTTTGTCTTCGACGCGCTGCTTGATCCAAAGGCGAAAACTTGCAGGGTGATCGGGCGGCATGCCGGCGTATTCGTCCATGTGGAAAACTTCAACGTTATTCCAGGCGAGATTCTCTTCCGCTAACGCTTCGACCAAGGGCAGTTGTGAGTTGCCGGTGGCGACGATGATGCGGGCCTTCCCTTGTTTGGCGATGGCTTGACGGATGAGTTCGGCGGCGCGAACGGCAGCAGCACGCCCGGCTTCAGCGGCCGAGCGAAGGACGCGTACGAGCGCGTTCTCTTTGCGGAAGCGATCCAGAAAGGCGGTTGATTCAGTCATGTTTAGAAATGAGTTTGCGGCTCTGGGATTGATCAGCGAGGCGATGGACCTTAGAAGTGATTCTATAACCAAGCGCCGAGATCAGTCGCGCATAAAGACACTTTGGGTTTGCGAAGTAAGATTTCTCGCTCGGTTAGGCGGCCTTTTGTATTGTTCGAAGCTCGAAACGGACTTGATCGAGGTCCATTTGTGCGGCGGTGCGACGGGCGTGTGTGTCCCGGGTGTTCAGCCAGAACAAGAGTTCCTCTTTTGAAAATTCGAACCCAACCTTGGCCGGATCGTAGTCTTGTTTTCGCTCACAGGCGGTTTTATACTCGCTCGATGCCCTTTGCAGAAGCGCGAGTTGGGTTTTGCGGCGCAGGGTTTGCATTTCTTCGAGTTTGGCGGTGTACTTATCGAGCTGACGATTGAGACGGCTCTCTTGTAAGGCGATGTTCGAAAGCTCACGGCGGAAGACGAGGTAGACTTCGGCGCGGATGAGATGGCGACGGCGGACGGAGTCTTCGACATCGGAGAAGAGATCTTCGGGGAGTTTGCGTTCGCCGACGGCGTAGATGCCGGCTTCGAGTTCGGGGATGCGGAGGAGACGCCATTCGGTGTCGGCGATCATTTGGACGAGAGTGCGCTCTTCGTCGTTGATGGGAGTGTATTTGGAGAAGTGGTTTTCGATATGAGCGGTGTAGAGGGCGGCGTCTTCTGCCGGTAACAGGACAGTGCGGCCGGTGAGACCGGTTTTGACGGCGTTCATGCAAGACTTGGCTTTGCCTTCGGACGTGACAGGTCCGGTAGATTGTTGTGCGTTGGCGCGATTAGCGGCGAGTTTGGCGTCGCTGATCGGGGTTGCTGCTGTAGACATTTTTGAAACTCCTAAAGTGAAAAAAGAAATGGCCAGAGCAGAGGTAACACTCTGCCGGACCTGGCTCAAAAGTAGCGCGAGGAGGAGGGTGGGGCGAACCGAGTTTGCGTTTTGGAGAGCCGGGAAAGGGCGGTAAGTGGTTGGAGAGAATGAAGATAAGAATTTTTCAGAATTTTTGCAAGATGTGTGACTGAAAATTAGGGTCGCTGGACGATCGGTGTTGCTTGGAGATTTTCATTGCTAGCTTCTGCGCTCCGGAACGGCTCGCCAGCCAAGCAAATCCAACCAGCACCTCGAGCAGATCCCGGCTGCGCCGCGCCAATGCGAGCGTCAAACCTGACGCGGACGGTAAACCGAAGATGACAAACGCCGCCGCCATGCCACTTTCATCGGCACCAAGCCGGGCTGGGAGCCAGCCGCCCATCGCCTTCACCACCCGGTTGGCGGCTTCTAGCGCCAGAATCATTCCGGCGTG
Source organism: Bryobacterales bacterium (assembly GCA_963771405.1). Lineage (GTDB taxonomy): Bacteria > Acidobacteriota > Terriglobia > Bryobacterales > Bryobacteraceae > Bog-105. The sequence continues at coordinate 12,851 of CAVYUL010000115.1, read as the reverse complement.
GATAGGCATCTTCAAAAACCAGAAAACGGCAACCACCTCAGCGGCGGTGAGCACCTGACACGCCATACCTAGCCAGAACATTCTTCGAACAGTGGCGGGATGTTCCTGCCGAAAATTGTAGATCGCGACCTCCATCTGTTCGCCCTGCCGCAGCCACGCCGGAGAGCGTGCGCCAAGCCAGCGAGCGAGCGCCGGGAGAAGCGGTTTTGAGCTTGTCACGAAAACCATTCCGATCAGCGTTGTCAGCGTGAGAATGATCAACGATTTAGTGTGATGATGCGCGCCCATGGATTCGGCAGCGCATAAGCATCCTAAGATAGTAACGACCCCGGAAGTAAACCAGGACACGCCCGAATCGATCAAGGTAGGCGCCGCAACGCCTTGGTAGTTGGCTAGCAGATTGATGCGCATGGGCTCGGAAACGAGCGGCCCAAACACCGACAGGTAACCCATTCCGTGGGATGAGGTGCGCGCGCCCATCAGTTCTCTGAAGCCTGCGCGGATTCCGTTTGCCTTGAGTGCGGACGACCACGCCGCCGTTTGCAGCAACAACCGTAGGGCGCTAAGGCCACCAAGGACCGGCAGGACGATCCAGACTGTCTTGAGTTCGCTGATCATTCCGCTCCAACCCATCTTGGCGGCCACAAAAGTGAACAGCCCGAGCCCGACGGCGACGATGACAACATTCTTTTTGTTCATTTTTACTCTCCAGCGTGATGTGCGCGTTCGCATGGCGAAAAGGGCAAATATTTATTGCTCAACTTTTTTTACCCACTTGCGGAGAGAGTTGCGCACGTTGGGGTGAAGGAGCGGTAAACCTATGAAAACGGCCATTATGATGATGATTTTTGCGTTAAGCGCGATCGGAGCGCAGGCTCCCGCCGCCGACGAGATTGTGAAGCAGATGATAGAGCGCGATCAAGCGCGACAGTTGTCGCTGCGCGCTTACAGTTGGAAATCGCAATATACGTTGGACAACAAAGAGCGTCACGCGGAGATGATGGTGACATGGACGCGGCAGGCTGATGGAACCAAGAGCTATGAGGTGGTTTATGAACGCGGCGATGGCGCTGTTCGCGACCATGTATTCCATAAGCTGCTTGAAGCTGAAGTTGAAGCGTCGCAGCCAGCGGTGCAAAGCCGAAACCGGTTAAACGATAAGAATTATAAGTTTCGGCTGACCGGCAGCGAAGAGATCAATGGTCGACCGGCGTACGTGCTGGAGATTGAGCCGAAGACTGAATCGAAGTATTTGATCAGAGGGCGCATCTGGATTGACGCCGCGGATTACGCGGTGGTCAAAGTGGAGGGGCGCCCTTCGAAGAAGCCCTCTTTTTGGACCAACGCAGTGAGTTTCGTGCAGACATTCGAAAAAGCCGGCGACTACTGGATGGCCGCTTCGAACCGTTCGGTGACGGACGCAAAGCTGTTCGGAGAAGCGGATCTGGTGATCAAGCACTTCGGCTATAGCTTCACGCCGACGGTGATGATGGCGGCGAATTAATTTTGCCCCTTTTCCCGAGCGACTTCGCATGTATGGGTGAGAGCGAAAAACGCTCGACCAAACGAGGAAATCAGCCATGAAAAAGCAATTATTTGCCGAGATGATTCACTTTATAGCTTGCGGAATGCTCGCCGGCGGGCTCACCCATGCCGCTCTGCCGAGCGAAACAGCAGCCCTGGACACAATAGATAAAGCCCTTCACGCGAAGAACCCGGATACGCGCCGGGACGCGGTCAGAGCGCTGGCCTTGATTGGTTCGAGGCAACCTTATCAAGGGCGCCTGGAGGGGATGATGAACGACAAAGACGTGCCGGTGAGATTGGCGGCGGTGGCGAGCTTGGCGGAGGTGAATGACGCGCCCGCTTTGCGCGAGGCACTCGATGACAAGGCCGCCGAGGTTCGGTTCGCGGCGGCGAAAGCTCTGTTCAGCATGAGCGACCCGGGAGCGCAGGCGGCTTTAATCCGAATACTGAAAGGCGATGCGAAGACTGGCTCGAATTTTGTGGCGGAGCGGGAGCGCGAAGGGTTGCGAACGCTGCAGACACCGAAGCCCATGATGATGACGGCGGTGCGTTTCGGCGGCGGATTCATCCCCGTGCCTGGCGCTGGATTTGGGATTACGATGCTGTTGCAAACAGTGTCAAAGCCAGGCGGTTCTGACCGAGCGGCGATTGCGCTCCTGTTAGGCGGAACGAAGGATGTAGAGGTGGTGGGTGCCCTGGAACGCGCGTTGACCGATAAAGATGCGGCGGTGCGGGGCGCTGCGATTCAGGGAATCGCGCTCGGAGACGATCCGGCTCGTGCACAAGATGCGGAACGGATGCTCGACGATAAGAGCCAGAGTGTGCGGCTGAGGGCGGCGGCTTGCTACTTGCGGCTCAGTGCGGTGACGCCGGGGACGGTGATTCGCAGTTGGGAGTAGTTGAGGCGAGTGGAACGGCGTGAAAAGGGGCTGGGGATGACAGGGAACGAAAATTCTTTGTCATCCCTTTTTCTTGCTGATGGTTGCCCGAAACGGTGTGATTTTGCGCGCATTGGAGTGAGAAGGCGCTGAGCGTTTTTTCGGAGGAGGAGTTATGAAGGCAAGAACGATCACAGTAGTTTCGGGGTTCGCGATGACAGCGGTTGCGACTTTTGCCCTGTGGCAGATCTTTGTTGTAGCGTTACTGATCCATGGGGTGGACGAGGTATTGGGTGTGTTTGGAGGGTTGTTATAAGGTTGGCGCGAGTATAATCGCAAACAGCTTTGTTTATGTCTGAAACTACTGAAATACCGGACTACGAAAAGTCGCTGGTGGAGACCTATTCGGCGAGACCGGAATCACCGGAGGTCTTGTTCGAACTGGTTTACAACGAACTGCGGCAGGTGGCGCGGGCGTATATGCGGAGGGAGCGGGCCGATCACACGCTACAAGCGACGGCTTTGGTGAACGAAGCGTATCTGCGGCTGTTCGACGGGCAAGCGTTTCAGTGGGAAAACCGAAAGCATTTGTTTTGTACGGTGGCCAGAAGCATGCGGCGGGTGTTGATGGACCATGCGCGCAGGCGCGGGGCGGAACGGCATGGCGGGGCGTTTCAGAGGATCGAGCTGGATGAGCAAGGGCCTGCGATTTTTCGGGATTTGCCGGAGTTTCTGGCGCTGGCAGAGGCGTTGGATCGGCTTGCGCAGTTGAGCACGAGGCAGGCGCAGGTGGTGGAACTGCATTCGTTTGCGGGGTTGACGGAGGAGGAGACGGCCGAGGTTTTGGACTGCTCGGTGAAGACGGTGAAGAATGACTGGCGGTTTGCGAAGGCTTGGTTGAAGAGCGAGATGGGAGGTGGTGGGTGACCGTGTTACCTTATTTGCTCCGGCCATCGCTCCGCCGAAAACGGTGGAGTGGTGTTAGGCAAAAATCATTGAGTGGTTCCGTTGCCTATGTAGACGTGGCACTGTGAGTGGTCAGGACAGGTCCACACATCCGCGTGTGTGGCACCGGGGATCATAACATCAATTTCTCCCACATTTTTCGCATGGTGATTGAGGATGGGCATTGCTGCCGGTGCCGAAGCAATCATTCGATCCAGGTCTGCTGGAGTTGCCGCCGCTGTAGTAATAGTAATAGGAGCCGTCAAATATCGCGAACCTGTCGCCTTGGCCAATTACGTTTATTATGATGGTGCCGCTGGCTGCAGTGTCACCTGGTGTACCGTCGATTTCGATGCCCCGGCTGTTGCTACCGCTCGCGTCCAAGACATATTCCTTGACTATCCACTTGTGATTGGGTGGGAGGATCGAGCTTGGATAGACCACCAATGGTTTTCCAGATTTTGCGGAGACGCCGGCGAGCGCGAACTCCGAAGCGTCGACGCTTGTGATCTTGAATTGATTCGTTCCAAACGAGCTAGCTACATTAGAGTTTAGTTCCAGGTGCAAAGAACCGCCAACAACCCGAACAGGGGAGCCTGTACCGGGCGCGCTCGTCATGTTGAGGCTTGCCAATTTTCGTTCCACGGACCGGAAAAATTTAGCAGCCGCGACCAAGGCCGCTGCCCCGATAACGGCACCCGCTAGAAATAGAGCTATATTGCGAATCATTGAGCTTTCCTTTCACCGCCACTAGACGGAGCTGCGCCATTTCTAACTTCCTGTGGGGTTCCATCGCTTACGATTTCCGCGATACCCGGCCGCTTAACAAAAAGCTGGTAATTCTCGGCCCCATAATTATGCCTCAAATCGGAAAGAATGTCTTGTATTTTTTGCTGGGAGACTTTTGCCTCCGCCAGCGAACCGGCTGCATCGTCAATTCTGGCTAGCAGCCAGAGACTTAGCAATTGGGATTCCCACTGACCTGAAGATTCGAAAAAGCGAACTGCGTCGGCGGCGAGGGATCGGGCTTTCTGCGACTGACCCAGTTCCAGAAGCGCGCGGGCTTTCGCCAGTTTTGCATCTGCGATGGTGATAGGGCTCTCGTCAGTTGGCGACTGGAGCGCCTCATCGCAGAGCGCCAGCGCCTCATTTGGTTCACCCGTCCGAGTAAGGCTTTCCGCAACCACCAACTGGAGATCCGATTTCCCCGTTGAATCGCTATCGCTGTTCAGCGCCTTCTCCGCGATCATAGCCGCTTCTTTGGTTTTCCCTTGATTCATGAGGACTTCGGCTTGCAAGCGAGCGAAATTTAGGTATCCCTGGCTGCTGGCTTTCCGGGCCTGCTCGGGAACAGTGGCTAGGATCTGCTTTGCCTCCCCGAGGCGGCCCAATCTGAGCAGCGCGTCCGCCTTTAGGAATGCTTCGCTCGTCTGGTAACTTGGGCCCATGCTGGACGCCATCTGGACAGCCGTTGTCAGATGATCGAGAGCGGCTAGATAGTCCTGTTTCCACAAAAAGGCGGCTCCAACCGCCTCCTGTGCTTGCAGTTGATCGAGGGGATTGGCCAGCCGGTTTGCCAGTTCCGCCGCTTTGGTGGCGTGTTGCAGAGATTCGGTTAACGAGCCCAGGAAAGCCTTCGCCCGGGATAGCATGAGCTGGCACTGGAATGATTCCTGGGCGAAACCAAAAACCCGGTAGTACTCGTAGGCCGGCGAGGCGAAATTGATGACCTCTTGCTGTGGCTGCGACTTTTTCTGCTGTGCGAACAGAACAGACAAGCTGAGCTGGCTCAACGCAAGCAAGCGCGGCCATTGGTTCCGCTCAGCCTCGTCGCGAGCCCTCTTCAATATCTCTTCCGCCTTTTTGGGGTCCCGATACGCCCAGGAATTGCCAAACCGGACCCGGGCGTCCGTCGCCCAGTAAGTGACACCGTTCTCCTCGGCGAGGCGAATCGCATCTTCTGCGACCTTACCAGCTTCGTCGTCATGGGCCGCTCCAAATTCATTCGCGCTCAGCCGCGAAAGGGCCCGCACGCGGAACGGGACGCTTTGCATTTTCTCAGCGGCGTCGAGTGACTTTTTGAAAAAATCGTTCGCTTCCTGTTCGTGAGTCGGTCCGAGTTTACTGGCTACATAAAACCGCTGATAGTCGACCTCGGCCGTCCCTTCCAGGTTTATGTTGGTGGCGTAGATCTTTTCGGCGGCTGCAAAATCGAGGTCGGCCGCCTTCTGTTGGCCCTGGCGGCTTTCGAGAGTCCCTCTTCGAAGATAGGGTGTTGGAGAATAGGGATCGAGAGGGATGGCTTCACCATATTGCCGCAAGGCTTCAGACACCTTGCCCGCCTGTTCGTCGGTGCGGGCGAGGTCAACCAGGGCATTGGCGCGGTCGGTGGGTGAGTCTGCTGCGGCGAGGAGCTTTTCGTAGTCCTTCAATGCGGCGTTGAGGTCGGGGCGAATGGTCTCCCGGACGGCGTTTACATAGGTCCGCTCAACAGATGCAAGCTGACTGACCAATTCTTCTTTGATCTGGTTCACTTCGCGTTGAGCTTCGCCGGTTGAATCCAATTCGTTGAGCGCGTCGGCGAGGCGGGCGTGGGCGAGTGTGTAGTCGGGGTCGAGCTTCAGGGCTTCTTGCAGTTGACGGGTTGCGGTTAAGTAATTGGCGTTGTGAAAGGCCTCGGTAGCATCGCGGTAGAGTTTTTGTGCAGCAGTGGGCACTTTGTGGGCCGCCGAGGATTGATACCACTTGAAGCCAAGGAGGCCGATTGCGACGACTGCTAAGCACGCGAGGGCGACGCTTAGCTGAAGCCGACGTGTCCGATTTGCCGCCAACAGGTTCAGGCCAGCTTTTGCGGCAGAGGGTCGACGCAGGGCAGCCGCTAGTTGGGAGGCGGTTTGAAAGCGTTGCGAGGCCTCGTATTGGAGGCACTTCTCAATGACGGTGTCCCAGCGGTGGGGCACGCCTGGCTGAATGGAGGAAGCGGGTTGTGGGCGTTTGGCGCGGCGCACAGCGGCGGCTATGGGCGTTGAGGCCTCAAACGGCAGCTTGCCGGTCACCATTTCGTAGAGCACCACGCCAAAAGCGTAGATATCGGTGGCGGTACTGACCCGCCCGCCTTCAAATTGCTCAGGCGCCATATAGTCGGGTGTACCCATGACGGTTCCAACCACTGTTATGGGAGTGCGGCTTTGTGGGAGGGTCTCATCGAGTTCCGGCCGGTGGGCCAAGCCTAGATCCATAACCACAGCTCTGGTGACGCCGTGACGCATGGTGACCATGACATTGCGGGACTTGAAGTCGCGGTGGATAATGCCTGCGCCGTGAATGGCAGCGACACCTTCGCAGAGTTGCAGGGCAATGGATTCGGCATCGTGCCAAGGTAGGGGACCTTGGCGCGCGATGCGGTCCGCGAGAGTTTCGCCTTCGAGATACTCCATCGTGAGAAATGCCATGGCTGGCCGACTGCCTTCCGAGGGCAGCGTGAAGAACTCGTGAATGCGGCAAACGTAAGGGCTGGTGACCATGCGGGCGAGTTGCACTTCCTGCTTGAAGCGGAGCAGTGACGATTCGCCGCGAATGTCCTCTCGGATGGTTTTTAGCGCCACACGGCCAATTTCGGAGTCTTGCGCTTCGTAGACTTCGCCCATACCGCCGCGGCCGAGCAGGCGGACAATGCGAAACCGTTTGAGGATCAGGTCTCCTTCTTTGAGCGCAGAGGGCGCGGATTGGGCCGACACCTCTGGCCGGACAAGCGGCTGGAACATGGGTTCCGTGCTTTCCGATTGGGCGGCGAGCAGTGCCTGGAGGTGGTCGGCCATGAGCGCGCCTTCCTGCTCACGCACCCGCGCCAATAGCGACGGGCGATCCGCGGGTGGCAGATCGAGCGCCTCGGCGAAAAGCTGCTCGAGGCGTGCGAATTGTTCAGGGGTCGGGTTCATGAGCCGAGCTGGATTCGGAGCCATGAGCGCGCCATTTTCCAATCCCGTTTCACCGTTTTCGACGACACGCCCAAGAGCTGAGCGATTTCCTCGCAGTCCAGGCCGCCAAAATAGCGCAATTCCACCACGCGAGCCTGGCGCGGGCTCAAGGCTTCCAACCGATCAAGCAAATCATTCAGAACGAGAATATCGAAGGCGTGATCCTCGGTGGCGGCCACAGCGTCAGTCAGGGTAACGCGACACTGCGCCCCGCCGCGTTTCTGGGCCGCGCGATTGCGGGCGTGATCGACCAGGATACGGCGCATCTGTTGGGCAGCCACAGCAAAGAAATGCGCCCGGTTTTGCCAGTCTATCTGCGGCTTTTCGAACAAACGGAGATACGCCTCGTTGACGAGTCCGCTAGCTTGCAAGGTGTGGCCGGCTTTCTCGTCCGCCATGAGTTTCCTGGCGATGCGGCGAAGCTCGTCATACACTTTGGCGACTAAGCGCGTTTCCGCTTCCCGGTTGCCGTTCCCTGACTGTACAAGGAGAGCGGTAATCGATTCATCGCTGCCTTCCCGCAACTGTGGCGACATCGGCATAGCTACATTTTGAAGCTAGTTGGTGAATTAAGTGTCTATTATTATAGTCTGCAAACCTACCGGTTGTGAAAGTGTTTTCTTTGTAACTCTTTTGCCTGCGACCGTTCGGAAGGGGCAGATGTTTCATTCTTGGGCGGGGAGTATCCGCTTACCCCGGCCGGGCCTTTGGTCTCGAACAATAGCAGCTGTGACTTGGCCATTTCCGAATGCGTCTCTCGCGCAGCGCAGAGATGTCAGCACCATAGCATGCCCCATCGTTCCGATAATTAATTAATGGCATGTCCTGAAAAAATTCTGCGCCGCGGTTACAACATTTGCGGTCAGAACGTCACCTTCGACTCCGAACTCGTCGCCATCGTCGTCCGTCCATTTTCGATTCGGGTCTTGGATAATTTGCAGCGGTTGTCCCGACGTGTTCACGATTTGTCCCCAGGTCTCTTCGACAATGCGTTCCTGGGGGATTGTGTGAGCTGGTTGAGGAGCAGGACTCGAACCCTGGTATCTCGCTGATAGCCGCTAGACGACTAGAAACAAGCGCCAGACGGCCGCGGTGTCAAGCGCGCCCTTTGCGCTCTTGGTGGACTGTCAGGGAGTCGAACCCTTCAGCTTCACATTCGAACTGTTTGAGACACTCAACGACCATTGTGGCTGTACAAGAGTCCCCCATCTCGGTATTGAACATTGCGTGGTAGAGCTGGGGTTCCGGCCATTTCAGGCCGAGATATTGCCGGACGAACGCAGCTCGCGCTTGGTCCGTTGTGTCGATTTGTTGGATTGCCTCGTCCTGAGTTTGGCCGCTGGAGATCAGTCTGCGAATCTTATGATCGCGAGATGCATAGAGAAACACATGGAAGACATCCTTGCGATTACGCAAAAAATATTGCGAACCTCGGCCGACAATCACCGAGGGGCCGCTGGAAAGGGCCGTCTCGACCGCCATTTTCGACACATCGGCGATCCGGCGGGCATCGAGCAAGTGGAGGCGGCTGGTGGGCGGCAAGCCTCCCTCAAACGCGCCGCGAAGAAAGTCCTTGAAAACGCTATACACGCCGGGATCGGTTCGCCATTCTCTTTGCCCGACCGCCTGTGGCGTACTTTCGGTCAGGCGCGCGATTTCCTGTGTCAAGCGTTGATCCCATAAACTCCATCCCAGGCGGCTGGCGACAAAACTAGCAATTTCGGATGCTCCGCAACCGAACTCGCGTTCAATTGTGACAGCGTGAATCATGGTGTTTTTCCTCAGCCTACGGCGACCTCTCCGCCCGCTCCTGGATCGTTCTTCTTTAAGAAAAACGCAAGCACGAACATGATGGAGCAGAGCGCGCCCAGGACCCAAAAAATATCCATGTAGGACAGTACGCCGCCTTGTCGATGCACTAATTCATAGAACCTCGCAAGAGCCTGGTCGTGCGCGTCCGCAACCCGAAGTCCAGAGTGCGCGATTTTTGAACTCAGTCCATGGACTGCAGAACGATAGGCCGGGGAATCGGGCGTGATGTGGGCGACCAGGATTTGCTGGTGATATTGACCGCGTCGAGCGATCACTGTGGTCACGACGGAAGTTCCGATACTGCCACCGATGTTGCGCATGAAGTTAATCATGCCGGAGACGCTGTTGCCTTTCTCTGAAGGAACCCCGATATAACCCGCGGCTGTGATGGGAACAAATAGAAACCCGATTCCTATCACTTGGGTGACCCGCAGCCACATCGCAAAGCGGAAGCTGACAGACAAATCAATCTGGTGCGCGCAATAGAACAGTCCAATGGCAAGGCTTAGCCATCCTGTCGCGATCAGCCATCTGGCTTGAATCTTTGACGAAAGCCGGCCGACGACGGGCATCATCACCAGCAAGACAACTCCGCCGCCGGATAGGACGAGACCCGCAAGCTCCGCTGTATAACCCATGAGCGTCTGCAGATATTCTGGAATCAACACAAGGGTGCTGAAGAGCATGAAGCCCATCATGAACATCATTAGGTTCGCTGCCGCGAAGTTGAAGCTCTTGAACATGCGGACATCGATGATTGGCTCTTTGCGGAACCATTCCCAGATCACCAGCGAGATCAGGCAGACTGCCGCTGTTATCACCAGAGTGGTGATGAACTGCGAGCCGAACCAATCGTCTTCCTGCCCCTTGTCGAGAACTATCTGCAGCGAACCCACTCCCAGCGTCAACATAGAGATTCCGATGTAATCCACTCGGATGCCGCCGCGCTTCAAGCGAGGGAGGAAAGGCGGATCTTCGACCAGGGTGTAAGTCAAGTAAAGAGCAAGTAGGACCGCGGGCAGCGTGATGAAAAATATCCAGCGCCAGGAGTAGCTGTCAGTAATCCAGCCGCCCAGCATGGGTCCGACTGTAGGCGCGAGAACCGCGGTAACGCCGTAGAGAGCAAAGGCCTGACCCCGCTGCTCTGGAGGAAACGTATCGTTGAGAATCGCTTGCGCCATCGGTTGCAGTCCACCGCCGCCAACGCCTTGCACGGCTCGAAAGAACAGCAATAGCGGCAGACTAGGCGATAAGCCGCAAAGCAGTGAACTCACCGTGAAGATAGCAAGCGACATCATGAAGTACCGCTTGCGGCCGATGATCTCCGCGAGCCATCCGCTGATGGGCAGGACGATCGCGTTTGCAGCCAGATACGATGTGAGTACCCAGGTGCTGTCGTCGTAGCTTGCTCCCAGGTCGCCCGCGATGTAAGGCAATGCAACATTGGCGACGCTCGTGTCGAGGACTTCTACAAAAGCAGCCATCGACACGGTGGCAGCAATCGCCCAAGGATTCACCCTAGGGCGCCAAACGACCTGTTCTAAAGGAAGAGTCAGCGCTGTGGCGCTCATTACAAGTACACTTTCACTTCGACATTCATACCTGGCCGAAGTTGGCGGTCATGATTTTCGCCTGGCTCGAGAACGATCTTTACGGGAACGCGCTGAACGATTTTGACGTAGTTGCCCGTTGCGTTTTCGGGTGGCAGCAAGCTGAAGATAGGTCCGGTTGCGCCCGCAATGCTATCCACGTGGCCGTGGTAGGTGCGGCCGTTCGAATCAAGCACGACTTTTGCTTTCTGGCCCACCCGCATGTGTTTGAGTTCGGTCTCTTTGAAATTCGCGGTTATCCACACTTGGTCCAGGGGAACCACCGTGAGTAGTTGCTCCCCAGGGTCGACATTCAACCCGACGACAACCTTTTTCGTAACCTCCCCGGCCACCGGTGCAAATATTTTTGTGTATCCCAGATTCAACTCCGCTTGCTCGACCGCAGCTCGTTTCTGATGTACATCCGCCAAGGCCGAAATCGCTCTGGCGCGGGTTGAGGCAACGCGTTGCGGCCCGGCTTGGGCATTTTCGTAGTGCGCCTGAGCCTCAACGAGGCGGCTGCGTGCTTCTTGAACGGCCTGTTGAGCCGCGGCCTCGTCCGCTTCTGCCGCAGCTATGGCCGCGACATCGGTCGCTGCGGCGGCGTAAGCATGGTCATAGACTTGCTTCGGAACTTCCTCTTTCACGAGTAGCAAGCGATAACGGGTGACGTCATCTTGAGCTTTCACATTTTCGGCTTGCGCTTCCAAAACGCGGGCGTGGGCGGCGCTGGCTTGCTTTTCCGTCGCCTGGATCGCTGCCTGCGCATTCTTAATATCGGAGGAGGTGAATTTCAATTGGCTTGAAGTGTCGACGGAAGATATGGGCACGTCGATATTCAAGCTTTTCGCGGCAGCCTCAGAACTGTCCAGCGCCGCCTGGGCTCTTGCCAACGCCACTTCATAGTCCTTCGGATCAACTTCCACGAGTGTGCAGCCTTTATCAACCCACTCGTTGTCGCCAACGTTGACGTTTTGAACGTATCCGGAAATGCGAGAGCTGACAGGGTAAAGGTGGACGTCCACCTGCGCGTCGTCAGTGGACTCGTAGCTGGAGAGATAGCGCCAGAAAAAAAACCCCGGCACGGCAAGAACAAAGAGCGACACAAGAATTATCCAACGCTTGTACGAGCGCCTCCGCGGATAAGCCGAAATCAGCGAGTCAGCTGCGCCGGCGTTGTCGGCGGGTCCATTTGGCGGAGCTGCCTGCGGCGGATTCGTTGCTGCATTCTGTTCAGCCATACTCATTTTCCCTCCATGTATTCAGCAAAGCGTGATTCGGCGACGCCGGTCGATCTCGCCAGAGATATTTTGGCGAGATTGTAGGTGTAAAGACTAGCAATGTAGGCGTCAGTAGCGATCGCCAGCGCATCTTGCGCTTGCACGACTTCAATGTTGTCGGTAACTCCCGAAGTGAAGCGATCGCGGGATTGTTCCAGGTTCCGAGTGGCTAGCCCTACTGCGCTTTTCTCGACCGACACTTCCTGCCCAGCGGCATCAAGGTCGAGATACGCATCGCGAACTTCCTGATCGATCCCGGCGCGCAAGTCTTCCAACCGCTGCCTTTCACTGGTTAGCGAAGCGTCCGCCCTAAGAATGTCGCCGTGTACCCGTCCACCCTGAAAGATAGGAATGCTGACCGTAGCAGCCGCATCGACGGTACCGTGCGCCGAGCCCGGATGATCTGCGTCGAGCGGGATGGTTGCGCCAAAGTCGCAGCCGTGGGACTTGGTTTTCCCAATGGAATGGCGCTGACCCCGGACGGCAGCACATTGATTGTTGCCGAAACAATGATGAATCGACTCAGTGCTTTTGATGTTGCCTCCGGTGTACTGGGTGAGCGATGGACATGGGCAGCCTTTGGCGATCCGCCGACATCAGACGAGCGTTGCTGAGCTTTTTAGTCAGGTGGACGTTGCGCCAGATGGGATCTGTCTCGATGCGGAAGGGGCTGTTTGGGTGGCAGATGCAAAGGAAGGCCGGTTGATCCGCGTGGCCAAAGGCGGCGAGATCCTTGAAGAACTCAAGACCGATGGACTGGGCGTATTCGCGTGCATGCTCGGAGGAGACAACGGGCGAACACTGTTCGCATGTGTCGCGCCCACATTCGACGAGTTTGAGGCG
>CAVYUL010000114.1:0-27196 GCA_963771405.1 Bryobacterales bacterium | reverse complement strand
AACGCATTTGCTCCATCATGGTGGCGAATAACGAGATTGGCGGTGCACCAGCCTATCTGCGAGATTGGCGCGCTCTGTCATGAGCGCGGTGTGCTTTTTCATAGCGACGCGGTGCAGGCCATCGGCAAGGTTCCGTTCCATGTCATTCAGGACAACGTGGATCTCGCGTCGATTTCAGCGCAAAGTTTTATGGCCGAAGGGGCATCGGCGCGCTGTACGGTGCGGCGCAAGAATCCGCGGGTGCAACTGGTAGCGCAGATCGATGCCTGATCGTGGCGGAGTGCTGCCGGAATCTCTCGACAGTGGGGGCGCTACCGATTGCCACTACCAACAACTTGAACTTCGGCAATCCGGAGCGGCCGGAGATTATGGCGCAGATTGTCGAATCGATTGAAGGTCTGGGCGAGGCGTGCAAGTTTTTTGAAGTTCCGGTTACCGGCGGCAACGTGAGTTTGTATAACGAAACGTTGGGGAGCCCGATTCTGCCAACTCCGGTGGTGGGAATCGTGGGAACGCTCGTAACTGAAGTACCTGTGCCTTTGCGCTTTGCCAAGGCCGATTTGACCGTGGTGTTGCTGGGCGGGCTGGGCGCGCCGGCGCAAGCAGAAATGGGCGGCACGCAATACTCCAAGGTAGTGCAGAAGGCGCTTTGGGGTGTCCCACCGAAGCTGGATATGGCTTACGAGAAGCGCGTGCAAGCAACGATTCGGGAACTGGTGCGGGCGAAAGCGGTTGCCTCGGCGCACGATTTGGGCGAAGGTGGTTTGGCGGTGGCGCTGGCTGAGTGCTCATTCGGGGCGACCGGCATTGGGGCGGATATTCGTTTGGACTCGGATGTGGCCAAAGAATTACTCCTTTTCCATGAAGGACCGTCGCGAATTTTGGTTTCAACAGAAAACCACGAAAATGTTTTGGCCGCCGCCGCAAGAAATAATGTCCAAGCGGTGACGATTGGCGTTACACTCAAAGCAAGAGTGATTATTCGTAACCGAAATGAAATCCTAGTCGATTGTTCGGTCGAAGACTTAAAGGGCCCGTGGGCTCACGCGTTAGAACACCTCCTCCACAATCCAGTACTGGTGTAAAAGCAGGAATGCCCAATCACATTGACCTGACTGAAACTCCTTTTGACAAATTGCACGAGGAATGCGGGGTGTTCGCGATCTACGGACATCCGGAAGCGGCGAATTTAGCCTACCTGGGGCTGTATGCTTTACAGCACCGCGGACAGGAAAGCGCCGGCATCGCCTCTAGCGACGGCCGCAAGATTTATTGCCACCGCAAAATGGGGCACGTGGCTGATATTTTCACCCCCGATGTGCTGAATCAATTGCCCGGGCAATTGGCGATCGGCCACACGCGCTATTCGACAGCGGGCGACACGGCGATTTATAACGCTCAACCGCTCAGTGTGGCTTGCAGCAAGGGATACTTGGCGGTAGCGCATAACGGCAACCTCACGAACGCGGTTGAACTGCGGCGCGAACTTGAGGAAGATGGTTCCATCTTCCAATCCACCAGCGATACGGAAGTAGTGCTGCATCTGGTAGCGCGCTCGCGCGAGCGCACCCTGGCAGGTGCATTGCGCGATGCGCTGCTGCAAATTGAGGGCGCATTTTCGTTGGTCTTTCTGGCGGAAGACCGTATCATCATTGCGCGCGACCCGCACGGGTTTCGACCGCTCGCGATGGGGCGGCTCGCCTTGAGCGATGGGAAATTCTCTACGGTATTTGCTTCTGAAACCTGCGCGTTCGATTTAATCGATGCGGAGTATACCGGCGAAGTGGAACCCGGCGAGATGGTGATCATCGGGCCGGAGGGCATGACCCGCGAGTTTTACACCAAGCCCGAGAAGCCGGCTCATTGCGTGTTTGAGCATGTCTATTTTGCGCGGCCGGATTCGCTGGTATTCGGCAAGCCGGTGGCGGCTTCGCGCGAAATGATGGGGCGGTTGCTTGCGCGCGAACAACCCGTGGAGGCGGATGTGATCGTGCCGGTGCCGGATTCGGGTGTCGCCGCGGCGATTGGCTATGCTGCCGAGTCGGGTATACCCTATCGGCAAGCGCTGATTCGCAACCACTACGTGGGCCGCACGTTTATTGAACCCTCCCAGGCCATTCGCGATTTTGGCGTGAAGCTGAAGTTGAATCCGATTCGCCATCTGCTTGAGGGCAAACGCGTGGTATTGGTGGACGATTCCATTGTGCGGGGCACGACGAGCCGCAAGATTGTGCGCATGGTTCGCAGCGCGGGCGCGCGCGAGGTGCATTTGCGCATTTCCTGTCCGCCGACGATTTCGCCCTGTTACTACGGCGTAGATACGCCTTCGCTGCGAGAATTGATTGCAGCGAACAATTCGATTGAAGAGATCCGCGATTTTGTCGGCGCTGATTCGCTGGCCTATCTTTCGATGAATTCTCTGCGCGATGCCGTGCAGGATGAAAACGGCCGGTTTTGCTATGCCTGTTACACCGGCCGTTATCCAACCCTGATTCAGATCACGGAAGACTCACTCGAAAAGGCACTCGGCTAGCGCTTTTGGCGCGCCGCGTGCTGCCGGCGCAATCCCGCGATTAGTTTTCTAACGCCGCGCTCCCAATCCGGAAACAAATCCAGATAGTGCGTCGTGCTCGCGATGTGCCGCGGTAGTTCGCAGTCATCGAGCCGAACGGGTACTAAGAAAGCTTCTTCCGGCGGAAAACGGGTGGCGACCTCGAGCGCGAAGGCTAGTTCACTTTGAAAGTGGCCGCGTTTCGTTGTCGCTTGCTGTGAAAAGCAGCAGACAAAGAAATCGGATACTTCAATGGTTTGCTCGATGGCGCGCGGCCAGTTCTGGCCCGGCAAGAGTTTCTGACAATCCATCCATGGATCCATACCGGCTTGCCGCAGGGCGCGATAAAGCCGTCTGGCTCGACTACGATCCTCTTGGGCATAGGCGATAAACACGAGCGGATTGCCGCTGTTGCGGAATACAATCCGGCCCTCGCCGTCACGCTCAAACGAACCCATGCCGCTGATTTCAAGTGACGCTCCCTCTTGCAACCGGCGGTCGATGAGTTGTAGCAAAGCCTTCCCTAGCGTGTGATACGGCAATTCAACGCCCTTTGTTGCCTGCCGCGCCAGTCGTCGCTGTGGAGCGTGGTTCAGCGAGCGAGCGCGGGGAATCAGGACGTTTCAAATCTCGAAGTAAGCGATAGACGAGATGATCGATCTCGTCGGCGGCACGAGCCGGAGAACGCCGGGACACGCGCGCCCAAAGTCGGACAAACTGGTTCTTGGTCACGACTTAAAAGTAGGCTTCACGTCGATTCGACCGAGCGAAGATGCGCGTTCTGCAGTTGGGGGAATTGAGCTAAGCCTATTGGAATGTGCTATTTGTAGCTTAGTAAATTTTCTTCCAAGTTCTGTGACTGTTAAAGATCACATCAGCTTTTGCGGACGGGGCTGTGCGGGAAGAGCGGAATGGTTAGGCCGCAAAAGGTGATGTGATCGCGCAGTGAACTAGACCGCGTGGATAATTCTGAGGAGCGAACTATGGGTTTTGAATGGCGCTGGTAGGGCTATTTTGAGGCGCGGGTAGCGATGCGGAAGTTTGAAGAGCGGGGCGAGGAGGGGAAAAGCGAGGGCGAAACGGAGCCAGGATGGGCCGCCAAAGGGAAGGCCGACACACGTCGAGCGGGGTGGGCCGGAAGCACGGCCAGTTCGGCAATCGGGTGAGCGGAGGAGGTGCGGGCTCATGAGGAATCGGGTGGCGCGATCGTAGGCCAGCGGTAGGCGGGCAGGATGAGGATGCGCCGCATGTGACCGATATGGCATTTCGGACAGAGCGGAAGAAACGGTTGAGCGAGGCTTTCCAGGAGCTCTTTGCAGGCAGTGGCTGCGGGCAGCAGATCGCTGCGAATGCCGTGGATCAGTTGACGGCAAAGGGTGAGGTTCTTTTGCCGGAAACGATTGGCGAGGAACCCAAAGTAGCGAATGCGTTGAAAGCCTTTCGGTAGGGAGTGAATCAGAAAGCGGCGCATGAACTCGTCAGCGGAGAGCGTCAAGGTTTTCGATTGTTTTTGTTCGTCCGGTTCGCGGTAGTCTTTCCACTGAAACGAAACTTGCCCTTCTTTTAATTCCAGTAATCGTTGATTGGAGATGGCGATGCGGTGGGTGTAGCGGCCCAGATATTTCAGAACTGGTTGCGGACCGCCGAAGGGTGGTTTGGCATACACGACCCAATGGCGATTCTCCAGGGCGTAGAGGTAATTGTGAAAGATATGGGCATCTTGCAGATGGGCAACGGAGCCGCGGAACAGCAAACGTTTTTGATAGAAGGCATCTTCAAGAGCTTCGAGAAAGAGGCGGCGGAACAGGCTGGACAAGACCTGGACGGGCAGAAAGAAGCGGCGACCGGAGCCAAGCACGAAGCGTTTGGAATCGAGCGCGAGGCCACCGCCTGGCACGACGATGTGCAGATGCGGATGAAAGTGTAGATTTTGTCCCCAAGTGTGCAGGATGGCGAAAAAGCCGAGTTGGGCGCCGAGGTGTTTGGGATCGGCCCCGATGGTAAGCAGTGTTTCCGAGGCAGCGCGGAACAGCAGGCCGTACAGCACTTCCTGGTTGTAGAAGGCGAGTTCGGCGATTTGTTCCGGCAGCGTGAAGACGACGTGAAAGTAGGGCACCGGCAACAGTTCGGCCTGCCTGCTTTCGAGCCACTGGGCGCGCGCCAAACTTTGGCACTTGGGACAGTGGCGGTTGCGGCAGGAGTTGTAGGCGATACGCGTGTATTGGCAGTGGCCGTTGTCACATTCTTCGCTATGACCGCCCAGGGTGGCCGTGCGGCAGACTTCAATGGCGCGCATCACTTTGAGTTGCGTCAGCGGCAAAGAGTGCGCCGCACGGTAAGCTGCGCCGTGCGTTCGAAAAATGTCGGCCACTTCGAGAGCGGCACGTGGCATGAGTCGTCGGCTATTTTTGCGATGGAGGCGGCTGGCTCTTGTCCTTTTTCTTCTTCCCGGGCTTTGCCAGCGCATCGAGTGGGCTGGCGATGCCGGCAATGAGTTTCGTCGAAACTTGTGTGTAACGGGCGGTGGTATCGATGCGGCTGTGGCCGAGCAGGGCTTGAATGACCCGCGTATCGGTGCCTTGTTCGAGTAAATGCGTGGCAAAGCTGTGGCGCAAAATGTGTGGCGTCACGCGCTTGCTGAGGCCGCTCCGTTGGGCGGCCTCGCGGCAGGCTTTCCTGACCGCTCCGCTGCTGAGGTGTTGGGTTGCGCCCCGGGAGGGGAACAGATAGCCCTCCGCCGCCGGCCGCTGCACTCGATAGTACTGCCGCAAGACCGCCAGCAACCGTGGCGAGAGGAGGCTGTAGCGGTCTTTCTTGCCTTTGCCTTGTTCGATGCGCAGCAGCATGCGCTGGGAATCGATGTCGCTGACCTTCAGCGACACCGCTTCGCTGATGCGTAATCCGGAGCCGTAGCACAGCATCAGCGCCGCGCGATATTGCGGCTTTGGCAAGGATTCCAGATACTGCGCTACTTCTCCTAAACTGAGTACGACAGGCAGCTTTTTCGGCACGCGCATGCGAGGAAAACAGCTTTTGTCCCACGGCTTTTTGAGCGTGGTCAGATACAGAAACTGCACCGAGGAGATGAAGGTGTTGATGCTTTCCGCTGACAGTTTCCTTTCATTCACCAGATGTAGTTGGTATTGCCGCACTGCTTCTAGATCCAGCCTTGCTGGGTTGCAATTATGGAATCGAGAGAATTTCTCAGTCTAGTGGAGGTAACTTCGTTGTGTGGAGGGTGCGAGGTTGCGTAGTTGCATATCCTCGATAAACCGTTGCTTTAGCGGTGACATGGAAGACTCCTAAATGTAAATTGTGGCTACTGGGAATAGCCGCCTTCTACTGTAGGAAACTCGCACTCGCCACTTTGCTTGTTCGCCCGATTAGTGCCCGGGTCCACGTCATCTCCGACCTTCTCTTAGTCTCGCGTGGCTGGTGGATACCGCGCTAGCGGTTTAGTTCACCGAGTTTTTATAGCGTTTCGCGATGCAATGAGGTCTATTGCGATTCGCTGCCACAATCGGCGGCAATCCACTTTCCGGCGATCTCTACGTTTGAGGTGTAGTTGCTGGCACCCTCGGCCTTTACCTTGAGCACACCCTTGAAGGTATCGGGATCTAAAGACTCGAACCGTTCGTCTGCACTGCGCTTGGTTCCGGCGTTACTGCACTCATCGTGAAACTCCTGAAACTGGGCGTTGGCAGCGATGGTCGTACGCTGGCAAGATTGTTGCTTGCTGGTATCGGGATCGAAGATCCCGTTCTTGATTCGGTTTGGTGTCAAGCAGAATTGCCGGGTTTCAATTTGCGGCCCCTGACTCGCACGCGACCTGATGCGTGCTTCGGCGCGGGCGCGTTGTTCGGGCGTCATCCGCGCCAGCAGTTCCGGGCGAATGGCATGTGCCTGCGAGGCAGCGCCCGCATCGCTGCTATACGTCAATTGCCATAATCCGACCTTAACGTTCAAAGGTTCGGGAGGCACTGAGCTTTTGTCCGCCGCCATCGCCAGTCCGAACGCCAGCGACACAACGAGACCTGCGCTAGACGCCGTCAGAAGTCTCATCTGTTTTCCTCGGGAACGGAAGGTTTCCTGTTTTTGCAATGATACAAGATGCATGCCGGAGCGGATTCGAGACAAAGTTGCCATTATTACGGGCGCGGCGGGGGGAATCGGATCGGAAATGGCTTTGCTGTTCGCGCGCGAGGGCGCTGCGGTTGTGTTGGCGGACATTGCCGATGAGCGAGGCGAATCGATTGCGAAAGAGATTGTGGCCGCCGGTGGTTCAGCCAAATACGTCCATACCGACGTGAGCAACGCGGGCGAGGTCCCGCATTTGATGGCGGCAGCGGAATCAACGTTCGGCGGGCTGGATGTGCTGGTAAACAATGCGATGTCGATTGGTGGCGATACGACGATAGTCGATGTGACGGAGGAGGTCTTCGATAAGATTGTTGCGGTTTCTTTGAAAGGACCGTTCCTGTGTACGCGCGCTGCGATTCCGCTGCTGAAGAAACGCAAATCATCGAGCATTATTACGATTTCCAGCGTGAATGCGTTGTTTGGTTTCGGGGAAACTGCCTATACTGCGGCGAAAGGCGGTCTGATTTCCATGATGCGGCTGGTGGCGGCGGAATATGGCGAATGGAACATACGCTCGAATGTGATTTGCCCGGGGACAATTGAAACCGCCACATCGATGAATTATTGGAAACAGTTTCCGGCGGGATGGGAGCGCCTGCTGGGGATGTATCCGCTTGGTCGGATCGGGCAACCGATCGAAGTGGCACAGTATGCGCTGTTTCTGGCATCGGAGGAGTCGGCGTTTGTGAACGGCGCGGTGTGTGTTGTGGATGGGGGATTGCTTGCAGGGCGCAAGTTCGAAGTATAGGAGAGGGTCTTCCTTTATTGCTTTTTATTTCAATGGTTTAAGGCGCAAAAAGTCGGCGAATCTTCCGTTCCGCGACCTTGCTGCCGGGAGCTTAAAACTCTATACTGGAGTTACGCAGGGTGCGATCGGAGCAAACTATACCAATGGCGAATTCTGGGGTTGTGGTTGATGGCAGGAATCGTGAGTGGCGCGGCCTTGCTGCTCCCTCGCAAACGGACCCACCAACTCAACCTGAACAGTCAGCCGATCTGGAAGACTCTGGCCGGAGCGCCGGCTTCGTGCCGATGATGTTCTGCGCGCTCCTGATTGTTGTTTTCTTGGGCCGCCCATTCGATCAGTTTGCAACCGGCTATCACATTCCCGGTGTGATTTGCGGGGTCGCCATTTTAGTGATGCTTTTCACCAAATGGGGTGAGGCGATCCGGTCGCGAGCCGCAATTGCGACGATAGTGTTCATTTTGATCTTGTTGGTCTCTGCGCTCTTTAGCGTTTGGCGGGGCGGCAGCTTTACGTACATTCAACAATATGTGCAATTCAACTTGGTGATCTTACTTTTGCTCGGATCCGCGCCGGGGTCTGTAAAGAACGTACGTTGGCTGATCTATATTACCTTGGTTTCCTGTATCGTGGATATCGCTTGGGGCGCCGCTTTTGATGAGGAACACCGCTTGTTCATCAAAAACAGTTCACTAGGCAATTCAAACGACGTCGCATTACTGGGCGGGTTTTGCCTTCCGCTTTTTCTTTACGTCGCGAGCCGCTTTGGGACGTTTCTCAAGGTTGTAATCGGTCTGGCCGGAATTGTTGCGTGTCTGGCAGTGACAGAACTCGCCGGCACTCGTGCCGCGCTCGTCGCGTTCGCGGTGGTAGCGCTCATCTATTTCGTGCGCGCGAACGCCGTGCAAAAGCTGGGCCTAGTTAGTTGCGTGGGCGCGATTTTTGTCGGTTCCATCCTTTTCTTGCCCAAGAGTAACCTGGAACGCCTCGCCACGATTACATCAGCCTTTAGTTCCGAGGATGAACCTGCTGACAGTCAGTCGATTCAAGGCGAGGCGAGAGGGTCCACGGAAGAACACCGGCAGTTAACCGAGGATGCGCTACTGGCGTTTAGTACCCACCCGATTTTAGGTGTTGGCCCCGGTGGCTTCGAGGTTTGGCGCTGGGATTCGTTGCACAAGCACGGGCGACCTTCACACGACACTTACGTGCAAGTGGCGGCCGAAGAGGGATTACCAGGCGTGCTCGCGTACTTCGGCATGATCGCGGCAATTGCCATTACGCTCTATCGTGCCTCAAAACCGGCCGAGTCGTGGGAAGAAGGCCGGAGCATTGCCCTTGCGTTGATCCCGAGCTTGGCTTTCTTTGCGGTTTTCGCCTTTTTCATGACTTGCGATCGCCACCCCCAATCGTTTGTGCTTGCCGGCTTCGCCATCGCTCTCGAACGGTTGAGAACCGAACAAGTAGCTCGCACGGCGGCTGCAAGCAAATCAGCCCAGCAAGCGGCGCCTGAGCTCGAACCGGCGCCGAATCCGATGCGCTCGACGCCGAAATCCAAAGTGGCTCTGCCGACAGATGCAAGAGAACCGGCCGCAACTCGTGAGGAGCGCCCCGTTCGTTATCGCTTCAATCGCTCCACTCCAGTGAAGCGAGGCTAGGGCGAGAGCCGCCCGATCTGCCACTGCCCCTGTTCATTCAGACGATACAGTAGCCGATCATGCAAACGGTTTTCGCGGCCCTGCCAGAATTCGAGCACTTCCGGCTTCACTCGATAACCACCCCAGGCGGCGGGCATGGGCACGTCGTCCGAATTCGCATAAAGCGAATCCAATTCTTTGAGCCGCTCTTCCAGCGGCCTACGCGAAGGCAAGAGACTGCTTTGCTGGGAAATCAGAGCGCCCAGCCGGCTGCCTTTCGGACGCAGTTGAAAATAGGCTTGGGAGACTTCTTTCGATACCTTCTGCACGCTACCTTCTACCCGGACTTGGCGCTCGAGTTCGGCCCAATAGAAAACCAAGGCGCAGCGGGCATTCACGGCCAATTCTTGCCCTTTGCGGCTTTTGTAATTGGTAAAGAAAACAAACTCGTCTTGCTCGTTAATACCTTTCAGCAGAACGATACGAGCCGAAGGCTGGCCGGTGTGCCTATCGGCCGTGGCCAGCGTCATAGCGTTGGGCTCTTTCAGACCAGAATTCTTGGCTTCCTGGAACCAGCTTTCAAACTGACGCACCGGATTGGCGGCGCAATCGCTTTCGTCGAGGCGCGCCAACCGGTATTCCTCGCGTAACTGGCTCAACTCTGGGGAAGTGGGCATATCTTTTTCTATTTTGATGGCAGGCTTTCGCGGGTTGCTATAATCTAAGATGTCATGTCTTGGGCAATTATAGCGGTCACATTTGTGCATGTGATTGTTTGTTTAGTGATGATCCTGGTGGTCCTTTTACAAAGCGGCAAAGCGGCCGATTTGGCTGGCGCTTTTGGCGGCATGGGATCGCAGACCGTTTTTGGACCGCGCGGCACGGCGACTGTCCTTTCTAAAGCGACCACGGTGGCTGCCATTGTCTTCATGATGACATCGTTGGGCTTGGGTATCATGACGAATAGTCAGACACGCAGTTCGGGCAGCGTGCTGGAAAATCGGACCAAACATGCGGCACCAGCAGCGCATCCGATCACTCAGCAGGCGCCAAAACCCGTGCAGCCGGTTACGCCCGCTCCGACTACGGCAGTGCCTGCGACGACAACTCCTGCTCCTGCGGGCAAGAAGTAGAGTAGTTTTATTTTAGCGAGTTAGCGGAGATGGCGGAATTGGCAGACGCACTAGCTTGAGGTGCTAGCGGGTAACACCGTGGGGGTTCAAGTCCCCCTCTCCGCACCAAATAACTGGCTTTCGTACGGGAGCCAGTTTTGTGTGTGCCCAAAATCAGGTTGAGAGACGAAATTATTGCTGTCCTGCTAGCGTTATCTAACTTCTTCGCGTCCCGGTTCATCGCCAAGGACGAAATGCTGCGCAAGCGCCAAGATAGTCCGGCGCGCGGCCACCTTCATCGACGCACAGGGGATTGAAGTCTCTTGAAAGGGCCGCAAAACCGTCTTCGTCGGCAAGCGTGACGTGCGTTCAGCTAAAAATTCTCCGGGGCGCGCCGGGAAGGGTCTATTAGATCGAGAGGATCACAGGTGCACTTGCGAATTCCAATGACTTTACGGTCATTGGTGCGCCGGGCACATCCGCACCAGCCACGTCCAGCGTCCAAACGGTGCTTCCGTCGTCGTGCTTTTCAAGTAACGTAAAGCCCAGTTTCGAATAGTGTTGTTCGACCAGCTTGTTCCGGGGCGTCGGCAAATAAGAGCCCACCAGGTTCCGTATGCCGTGGCGGCTGGCATGTTCCAGAATCTCACGCAGGACCATATTTTCCACGCACCGCCCCAGGACCCGGCAACTCATCAACCACAGATCTATTTCCCACCGGAAGGCAGATGTCTGGCGGCAGACAACCACACTAATCATGCCGTTGTCGCCAAATATATCGACCAGCCGTACTTGCAGCGTGAAATATTCCGGGCTGGCTGCCATACGGGCGACATCCTCCTCGGTATATCTCTTGGTGGTCAAATTGAACTGGTTCGATTTATTGATGAGTTGTGCGATGCGAGCGCGGCCCACCACATTGAACGGCTGGAATACAATTTCCATCTGAAGAGAAGCCAGATAGTCTTTGAGATCGGTGGTCTGTTTCTGTAAAATCGCCCGCCGGGAATTTCCTTCGTAGTAACCGGCGCGGCGGCGGTCTTCCTCCGAGAATACCGACGACTCGAAATAGCCGGCTGCGGCCAGAGTACGGGCATACAGAGCCGGGTCCTCCGGCATCTCGGGAACCGCCAACTCAGGCAGGCTTTTGCGCACCATCTCACGCTCGAAGGGGTTGTCGTCCACGAATACCAAAGAGTCGAGGCCCAGCGACAACTCCTCCGCTATGGCTCGAATGTTGGACGGCTTGTCGTTCCAGTTGGCCTGAAAAACGGCGAAGTGCTCTTCGCGCAGGATCATTTCGGGGTGCTGCCGAAACGGCGAGCGCGCGATCTCGTCTTCATTTTTCGAAGAGACCGCTAACACAACTCCGCGATGCCGCAGCGACAAAGCGTACCTTTGCAGGGCCAGGTACGCTTCCCCGGTGGCGTCTCCTTGGGCGATCTGAATGCCGCCGAGCCCGTCGTCGCCAATCACGCCCCCCCACAGCGTATTATCCAGATCCAGAATCAAGCAGCGCCGGGTCGTACCGCGCAAGGCCGCCAAAACGCGGCTCACCCACTCGGCATACAGAGGCAGATAATCCTGAGCGAAAGGCAACTTCGCAAGGTTCCACTGCCGCGGACAGTGCCAGTTCGCCAAACCTACGGTTTCCGCTAGGCCGGCGACATCGACAACTGCAGCACCGTAGCTCTGGACCACATTCCGGAGACCGGCATTGACCGCATCGATCAAATACCGGAGGGAACCTGGAAGCACTCGATCCAGCGATCCGAAAAGACCTTCCGGCGGCGGTGCCAGCGTCTGAACAATGCAGGTTGCCTTGGTGTGCTGCTGGATACCACCGCAAATCAGACGGATCTGTTCGAGAGCCGCGTCAACTGCCTCGGCTGCTTTTTCTGGCTCGCCGGGAGCCGGAAGCAATGGCAGTGCCCGCCAATCCAGCGCAATCAGGACACCATCAGGATTCGAGCGGTTGATGGCCGAATCCCGTGTCAGGCTCTCCTGTACCGCCTGGTCGTACCCCGATGGGATACACTCCAGGGCGATGCGGTGGCGCGCGGCGGTCGCAGTCAACGCCGCCGCGATGAAATCGGGCGTCGAATTAACGATCAAACCGAGCCGGTATGGGAGCAGCGGTGCCAGTGACCGGGACGCAGAACGGGCATGCGTTATGACTTTTGCGAGGCGAACCAGTTGGTTGCCGTCTAGGCCGAACGAAGCCAAGAAACGAAGGTGGGCGGCGGGGTCTGTGGTAGAGTTCTGAACGGAAAGGCAACGGGTGTTGAAGTCGGCCGGTGGCCGTGGCAACCAGGCCAGATCGGAATAGAGCGCGGAATCCATCAATTCGCTTTCGATTGAATGAGTTGGATCAGGTCACCGACCGTCCGCAGCTTCTCCGATTCCAAAGCCGTGATCCGGATCCGGAATTCACGTTCGAGAGTGAGCAGGAGACGGACATGCGTCAGGCTGTCCCAACCCTCTACATCGGCTGCTGTCGTGTCAGGCGTTATAACTAAACTGTTATCGCCGAACACCTTATGAAACGTCTTAGTAACTCTATCCTGAATTTCAGTCGGCAGCATTAGGTTATGGTACGTGGTTGAAGGGAACCCCTCCAAAGCTTATTGAACACAGCATAACACTTCAAATCATTTCATCCAAACGTGAAAGGCGCAGGGCTTCCTGTGATTTTCGGGGAATCCCGGTTCTCGAAATGGGCGACGCTGGCTCTTTGGCCTAATTTATTGCACGTATTTTTCCTAGCATTAGTTTGGAAGTGCTTGCTACACTAAAGTTTTAGTGCTTTTCGATACACCCCTGTACTTATTGTTCCTTCTGGTCATCGTGACTGCCTATTGGCGGCTGGGATTCCGTCGCCAAAACGTGCTGTTGCTGATTGCCAGCTACTTTTTCTACGGTTGGTGGGATTGGCGATTCCTGGGCTTGATCGCCATCTCGACAGTAGTCGATTATTTCTGCGCACTAGCCATCGCTGACTCCATCGATCCGATCAAGCGTAAGTTGCTACTTACCATCTCAGTCTCAATTAACCTCGGATTTCTAGGGTATTTCAAGTACTTCGGCTTCTTCTCTCAGTCGCTGCACACGGCTCTGGCGGCTTTCGGCATCCAGGTTCCCCAACTGGTTTTGGATGTCCTGCTTCCCCCTGGGATTTCCTTCTATACCTTCCAGGCGCTCGCTTATATCGTAGATGTCTATTTCGAGCGAATGAAGCCGTCCAAGGATCTAATCGACTACGCCTTATTCATCTGTTTGTTTCCTCACTTAATCGCTGGCCCAATACAACGCCCTTCGCACTTGTTGCCGCAAACGCAGCACCCGCGCCACTTTGACGGCGAGCAATTTTTCTCCGGCCTCCAACTGATCTTTTGGGGCCTTTTCCGGAAGTGCGTGGTGGCCGACAGCTTGGGCTTGCTGGCCAACGCCGCTTTCGGCGGGCGCTTGGGGAAGGCCAGTCTGCCCACTTTGTTGCTGGGCACCTACGCGTTCGCCTGGCAAATCTATGGCGATTTTAGCGGATATAGTGACATCGCTCGCGGCTCGGCCCAATTGCTCGGGTTCCATTTCATGGTCAACTTCCGCCAGCCGTATTTGTCGTGCAGCCTGCAGGAGTTCTGGCGCCGCTGGCACATCAGTTTGAGCACCTGGTTTCGTGATTATCTTTTCGTCCCGCTGGCCCTCACCAAAACAGCGAGCCGTTTCGAGAACATCTCCCTGGTGGAATCCATCGTTGTGATCGTGACTTTTGTCGTCAGCGGCCTGTGGCATGGCGCGAATTGGACCTTCCTTGTGTGGGGCTTTATCCACGGATTCGGACTGGCGATGGAACAGCTCATGTTGCGCGCCAAATGGCTGAGGATCGCCAAGCAGTCCGAGGGCCTTCTCCTATCCTCTCGGCGGGCGTGGCTGAAACGCATTTTCGTGTTCCATTTAGTTGGTCTCGCATTGGTGTTTTTCCGCGCCTCATCGGTGAGCGCCGCATTCCAATTTTTGCGGGGTGCCACAGTGTGGAATTGGCAGCCCGAATATGGATCGGCCATTGTATATCTCGCGTTCTTTTCGCTGCCGCTGTTCTTTTTGGATTTGGCGCTCGAATCACGCCAAGAGGAATATCTGTTTGAGCATACCGCTGGTTGGCACATCCGCGTAACAGCGGCCGTCGCGGCCAGCGTAGGAACCTTATTATTTAGTGCGAATCAAGCCAGTGCCTTCATCTATTTCCAATTCTGAGACAATTCGGGCCGCCGCGCCCACGAAGCCAGCGAATTACCTTCGCGCGAGCTTCATCCTGTTGTTGATTTTGGCAGCCGTCCTCCTTGGGCTGGAGCAGGTGTCGCAGATTGTCGCCACTCACTCCAGTAGGATAATGATCCGGAGCGCCCGGGACCGTGCGGAGGTAATGGGTTTTGCTCGCAAATCTGGGGGTCTGAAAACCGTGCTGGTTTCAGGCAACTCCCTGTTGTTGGAGGACGTCGAATTCCCACGACTGCACGATCAACTCAAGTCGAATGGTTGGGACTCCCGCAGCCTCGTCGTGGTGCAAACCAACTATAACGACTGGCATTTCGGTCTGTCGCGGCTATGGGACGACGGTTGCAACCCGGACGTTTATGTCCTGATGCTGACTCCCACTCAACTTGCGACCGACGGTTTCGCGGGCCCCATTTTCGCATACTATCTAATGCGCGGGCAGGACATCTTCCAGGTGCAACGCGCCACGGGCATTCACCGTACCGAAGCGGCCGGTTTGCTTCTCGCTCGCTATAGCGCGTTTTACGGATTGCGTGCCGACCTGCGCAAGAACCTTTTACGCTACTTCATTCCGGGGTTGAACGAATTGAGGGCCGATTTCATTCCGCCCGTTGCCGCACCCCCGCCTGCCGAGATGGTGAGCAGCGTGGTGGAAAAGCGCATGCTCTTGGAGCGCGCGAACATTGAAAAGCGGGGCGCGAAGTTGGTGGTCGTAATTCCGCCGGTGGCCGATCCGAACGACCAAGCCGCGTCCGCGATCCAGGCGTGTCAACGGGCGGGAGTGTCTGTACTAGCTCCGGTTCGACCAGGGGAGTTCGGTCCGCAGTTGTTTTCAGATGGCGTTCACATGGGTCCGGCCGCTGCGAAGATGTTCACGGACCGGCTGATTCCAGAACTTCTAAAGAAGCTAAACGATCTGGATATCCATTAAGTCCCTAATTTACTGCGCCGTATAGGATGCAAGCGGCTGTCGAGGCTATGACCTTGGTGAGCGTACCGGTAACACCCTCGGCGTTCAATTCAAGTCCCGCTCTCCGCACCTAACATCTGGCGTTGATATTAATTCAAGATACGGCGGCCATTTTCATTTGTACTTCAAAGCCCAGCCTCGATACTAGGCCCACTACTTTCTGCGCCAACGGTGGGAACCGAAACTCAGCGCATACACCCTCGTCAGAATCGCGCCAAAAAAGAAGATCTGCGCACAGTAGTAAATCCAGGCAACAGAGGCCACCAAAGATCCCGCAGCGCCGAAAGCAGATCCGACGGCAGCCTTGGTCAGATACAGGGCCAAAAGCGTTCGTCCAATCGTGAAAAGACCGGCCGTCACCACTGCGCCAATCGCCACATCTTTCCAGGCAATCCGCACATCCGGCACAAACTTGAAAATCAATCCAAACAGCACGGCAATCATCACGAACGAAGCAATCACGTTTGCCACCTCTCCTAGGTACGCTGCGTTGACCGGTAAGAAATGTACGAAGTGGGTCTCAACAATCTGAAGCGCCACATCGATCAGAACCGATAGCAGCATTAAAACGCCGAAGAAGAAAACCGTGATGAAAGAGGCAATTCTTCGGCGAATCACCTCGCTAACACCACTTTTACAGGTAGGCGCATCCCAAATCGTATTGAGCGAATCGCGCAATTCCACAAACACGCCGGACGCGCCGAAAAATAAGCAACCCAAGGCAGCAATACTGGCGATGATTCCGCCCGCCGTCGGTCTTGCGTTATCGATCAAATTTTTGAATGTGGCTACCCACTCCCGGCCCGCCATATTCCGAACTTCCTCAAGGACATGTTGCTCGGCGCTGCGGCGTTCAAACACCAGCCCGCAAAGCAAAACCAGCAGCACAACAACCGGCGCGAGCGAAAGCAACGTATAGTAAGCAAGCGCGGCGCCCAATCGGGGCGCATTGTGTTCGTTCCACTTTTCCGCCGCATTCTTGCCCAAACTCCAGACATCGCGCGGCTTCATCGCAAGTGCCCCAACATTTGTTAGACGCCCCGGCGTGTGTTTTTTGAACACGTAACGTTTGGCAAGATCAGGGCATCTCCCCTTTTGAGAACGATGGATGACGATTGTCAAGCACGTTTGGGTAAGCGCCTTTGCCATCAGCGTTGCCGCATGCGCAACGCCCACCCTGGAAACTACACAGCCGCAGCAATTCGAAGGACGCACCGTTGTAGAGGTGCGCTACGATCCCGTCGATCAGCCGATTGACTCTCGCGACCTCGCGGCCGTCGAACGGGTGCAGGTCGGGAAGCCACTCAATCTTGACGATGTCGCCGCTACAATCGACGGGCTGTTTGCCAGCGGCTTATTCACGGACATCAAAGCCTACGCCGAACCGAAAGGCTATGGCGTTTCCATTCGATTCGAAACCACAGCGCAACAATTCATCGGTCACGTAGAAGTGCGGGGCAAAGTCAAAGATCCTCCGAATCGTTCCGTTCTGCTGGGGGTAAGCGATCTTCAACTGGGCAAACCCTTCGACTCTCAAATGGTTGAGGAGGCACGCCAGAAGGTTGAACGGGAATTGTTGATGAACGGTCTCTTCAAATCCGCGGTATCGGTTACCACGGTGGAAGATCCGAAAACTCAGCAAATGACCATAGGCTTCATCGTGGATTCCGGAAAGCGTGCACGCTATGAAGCTCCTCAAATAAAGGGCGATGCCAAACTCCCTTTCTCGACAATCGTGGGTGCCGCCGGCTGGCGAATTCGCATCATCCATCGTTGGCGTTTGGTTAGCAAATCGCTCACAGATGCAGGGGTTGCGGGAATTGAAAAGAAATACGCGAAGCAGGACCGCCTGACGGCGTCAGTCGAATTGGTTGCCCTCGATCCCGATCAAGACGGAAAGCGGGCTCGACCGCAACTCGAAATCGATGCCGGGCCGAAAATCTCAATCCGCGCCGTTGAGGCGAAAGTGTCAAAAGGAGTTCTACGCAAGTACATACCGGTGTACGAAGAAGGCTCCCTTGATAACGATTTGCTCACGGAAGGAGCGCGAAACCTCCGCGATTACTTTCAATCTCGCGGCTATCCGGACGTGGACGTAGTTTTCAAACGCGAACCCGCGAGTAACGATCAACAAATTATCAAATACTACATCACCCTCGGTCCGCGGCGCAGATTGATGGAAGTGAAAATTGCCGGCAACCACTACTTTGCCGACGACATGATCCGCGAGCGCCTGTTCCTCGCCAAAAAGTCTTTAGTGCTTCGTTATGGCCGCTACAGCGACGCCTTTCGCTCAAAAGATGAAGAATCGATCAGCGACCTTTACCGCACGAATGGCTTTCGCGACGTCAAAGTTACTTCCACCGTTGAGGGTCATTATCAGGGCAAAGAAGATGCTTTGGCCGTCACTTTCCACATCTCCGAAGGGCGGCAGTGGACAATTTCGAAACTTGAAGTCGAAGGCACGAAGGAGCTCGACATCACGCCCATTCGCGATCAGTTGTCGTCTCTCGTCCATCAACCGTTCGCCGAAGTCAATATTGAGACGGATCGAAATCGGCTTTTGGAGTTTTATTCAGCGCACGGCTTCCAGACAGCTTCTTTCCAATACAAAGAAGCGGCCGATCCTGAAACCGCAACGATGCAATTGATCTACACCATTCGCGAGGGCCGGAGGGAATTTGTTCGAAAGGTGCTGGTTACCGGTCTCGATGTTACGCGTACTTCCACGGTTTCGAAAAGCCTGGGTGAAATTCAGCCCGGAGATGCAGTATCTACAAAAACGATCGGCGACGTGTCAAGGCAACTTTCCGATCTGGGGATTTTCGCGTCCGTTGATACTGCCTTGCAAGACCCGGACGGGAAAAATGCTTTCAAATACGTTTTGTTTGATTTCGACGAAGCCAATCGCTATACATTCAACACGGGAATCGGCTTGGAAGTCGGACAATTTGGCCGCACAACCGACACGCTTTCGCAATCCGGAGGCGCAAAAGCAATTTCGCCGATTGTGACGTTCGACGTAAGCCGGAACAACTTTCTCGGCCGCGCCCAAACGCTGTCTTTGCAAATTCGCTATTCGATACTCGAACAGCGCGAATCTCTCAATTACACGATTCCGCGCTTCCTCCACTCTTCGGGCCGCACTCTTGCGTTCACAGCTCTGTACGATACCACCCAGGACGTTCAAACGTTTTCAGCGCATCGCGCCGAGGCTTCAGTGCAACTCTCGCAGCGTCTCAACCGGGCTTCCACCTTGGTTTCTCGCTTTGCCTACCGTCGCGTCAGTGTCGGGAATCTGTATATCCCGGCCCTCTTGGTGCCTCAACTTTTGCAGCCGGTCCGAATTGGAAGTTTTTCTCTTAGCTACATCCAGGATCATCGAGATAACCCCTCCGATGCTCACCGTGGCTTTTATAACACCGTGGATGCGGCGCTTGCCGGCGGATTTTTTGGATCGCAGCGGAATTTTGCCCGCGTGCTGGCGCGCAACGCCACCTATACGCCCCTTTGGCACAATTGGGTCTTCGCCCGGCAAACGCAAATCGGCGCAATCGTCCCATTTAATGCTCCCGCCGGCGTCAACAACTTCGACGCTATTCCCTTGCCGGAACGTTTCTTCGGCGGCGGAAGTGTTTCCATGCGTGGTTTCGGCGATAACCAGGCCGGCCCTCGCGATATCGGAACCACTTCGGAGCTTGGCATCGACGGAAGCCATCCCACTGGTTTCCCCATCGGCGGCAACGGTTTGTTCTTCAACACTTTTGAATTGCGCTTCCCGCTTCTGGGCCCGAACATCAGCGGAGTGTTCTTTCACGACATGGGAAACATCTACACGAATTTCAGCGATATTTCCCTTGCCTGTAAGCAAAGGAGCGTTTCTGATTTCAATTACGCAGTCCAAGCCCCCGGTTTTGGCATTCGCTACAAAACCCCGCTCGGTCCGGTCAGAGTCGATTTCTCCTATGCCTTGAATCCCCCAAGTTATCTCGGCTATAGCAGCGATCTCACAATTCAACAACTTCTCAACAACTGCACAACCGGCTGCACAGTGGGCACCCAGCATCTAAGCCATTTCAACTTCTTCTTTTCGATAGGACAAGCTTTCTAATGCGCCTGCTTCTCAGTCTCTTCTTGCTCACACACCCGGTCCTCCAGGCAGACGTGCTGATTGACAGGATTGCGATCGTGGTTGGCAAGTCCATCATCAAAGACAGCGATATCGATCGGGACGTGCGAATCACCGAGTTCCTGAATCGCGAACCGCTTCATGTGGATCAGGTTGAGCGTCAGAAAGCCGCCAAAAGACTGATTGATCAGGTTCTACTGCGGTCTGAAATTCGCCAGGGCGGTTATCCGGGTCCTACTGGGCAAGAGGTGGATTCCCAAATGAACGGGCTTGTGCGGAACAGGTTCGCTTCTGAGGAAGCGCTTGAGTCGTCGCTTAAGACGTACGGCATTGACAAGACGAAGGTTCGCGATCAGTTGCGCTGGCAACTGACCATATTGCAGTTCGTTGATCTTCGTTTCAAGCCCGCGGCCATCGTGCCTGACTCATCTGTCGATGCCTATTACCGCGAACATAAGACCGCGCTGCGCCGCAATTTCCCGCAAGCTTCGGAGAAAGAGTTGCTGGCCCAGGCCAAAGACGTTCTGGTTGGTGAACAGGAAAATCAACTTCTTTATTCCTGGCTTGATGAGCGTCGCAAAGACACTCAAATTAAATATCTTGAGGATCGGCTGGCATGACGGCGAAGCGCAAAAAGACTGTCTGGTTCGCGGGCGGCATATTGGGCCTCTTGATTCTGCTTCTTATTGCTTCGTTGAACTTGGTTCAAACACAGTGGTTTTCAGACTTGGTGCGGTCGAAAGTGATCGCGGCTCTTGAGGATTCCACTGGTGGTCGCGTGGAAATTGCCCACTTTCATTTTTACCCTTCGAGCTTGACGGCCCAAATTGACGGTCTCGTGTTGCACGGAACGGAGCCCAAGAACGTTCCGCCACTGGCCCGGATCGCTCGTTTGGAGCTGCGGCTAAAATTGTTGAGCGGCTTCCGGAAGATCCTGGATCTTGCTTATCTAGCCGTCGAATCACCGCAGGTGAATATTATTGCCAATCCGGACGGGACTACAAACATACCTGAGCCGAAGGTGAAAAACAGCTCCAACGCAGAATCTCCTCTAAAAACGGTTGTCGATCTTGCCGTCGGTGAGTTTCGTCTCGATAACGGGTCAATCTCGTACGGCGACACCCAAATGCCCCTCAACGTGCATGGTGACAATCTGCGAGTATCACTCGATTACAACCTTCTTCGCTCTAGTTATATTGGCTCGCTAAAGCTCGATGGCATCCGAATCACCTCTAAGGGAAAGACGCCGCTCTTAGTCAGACTCGATCTGCCGATTGAGATTCGCGAGAACGGCGTTGCCACGAAGGAGGCTGTAATTCGGACCGATCGATCTCAAGTCCGCTTTAGCGCCTCTCTTGAGAATCCGAAGGAGCCGAACCTTTCTCTGGCGGCATCCGCGAAAGTCTTTCTTCCTGAGTTCGCAGAAACATTTGGTATGCCGCTTGCCACAAAGCGGGCTCCTTCACTATCGTTCCTGACTGCGGATCTGAATGCAGGTATTGACGAGCATGCGCACACAGTTACCGTCCCAAGGCTTCAGATAGCGCTGGGGAAGGCATTGTTCAACGCCACCGGCACCGCCAATGCTGCGAGCGGCAGTTCGATTCATTTCGATGGAAACCTTGCGTTGGCGGAACTGACTGACCTCTTCGAGATCAATTCACCTAAAGTGCAGGGCGATCTTGCTATTCGGGGCAATGCTTCAATCGACCGCAATAACACCTATGCCATTCGTGGCGATGCTGAATCACACAATCTTTCTTTGAGGCAAGGTGACATTCGGTTCACGAATGTCTCACTGGCAACGCCATTTCGGATCACGCCTAACTTGATTAGCGTTGACGCATTGAAGATTGGCCTCCTTGGTTCCGGCCAGATCCTGGCTCGCGCCTCTCTCACGGCACTGAGCAAATTGAACTGTCAGGGCGATGTCCGTGGCATCTCTTTGGCAAACCTCTCTGCTGCTCTGGCGGCCCGGTCATTGAATTACGCCGGGCTCATATCAGGCAAGATTTCGGCGGCAGGAGACTTGAAGGCGCGTACGCCCAATCTGGATGCAAAAGCGGCCTTGACAATTGCGCCGGCTGGAAAAGGCATACCGGTCCGCGGCCGGCTTGATGTCTTGTACGCCGGTGCCAATCAGTTCCTCAACCTTACAAACACTTACATCGCCCTTCCCGCCTCGCGCCTTGATATCGATGGTTCGCCCAAGAAGACTTTAACCGTGAACCTCACTTCTCGGAATCTTGATGATTTTCTACCGCTGACTAAACTTTCGAACGCTAAGCGAACCGCACTGCCAGTCCGGCTTCAGCATGGAATCGCCGCCGTAAACGCCGGCATCGAAGGCGCGCTATCTTCTCCCCAAATCTCAGCGCACGTCGAAGTCACAAACTTCGTCGCTCAAGGCCGGGAGTTCGATGACCTGTCACTCAATGCAACAGCGTCCCCCTCCGGCGTACAAGTGCAAGCCGGTGAATTGAGGCGTAAGCAAATGAGAGTTGCCTTCGATGCTTCCGCGCGCCTTGTCCAGTGGCGGCCTGTGAGCCGATCTCCCGTTTCAGGAAATGTAACCGTTCGAAATGCCGATTTGGGCGACCTGCTCGCTCTCTCCGGCGTCTCCGATCCCGGAAGCCAAAGCGACATTGAAGCGGATATTCATTTAGCTGGAACGTATGCCGATCCTCTGGGATCGCTGCAGGCGCAGTTCTCGAAGGGCGTCGCTATGGGACAACCTTTTGACGGAGCCTCCGCGCGTCTGAATCTCACCCACCAACTGGTCACTCTCAGCGCTTTCAATCTTGAAACTGCTGGCGGCAAAATAGCGCTGAGTGGAACCTATCGCCACTCGCCGGATAACTTTGCTGTCGGTTCGGGTGATGTTCATCTCCAGAGCCACGGTGTTGATCTTTCCAAAGTCACTTTTTTGCAAAAGCAGGATGCGGGCATTCAAGGCGTTTTGGATCTGACGACTGATTTGAGTGGCCAAAGTATCGGAAAGTCGAATCCATCGCACTTTCGCATTGCAGATCTGAAGTTGCAATGCTCAGCCAATCGCTTGCGAGTTGAGAATCAAGATGCGGGCAATTTCAATGCAAGTGCGTACACGAGCGCCGGAAGCGAGATCTATACAGTTCGTTCGAATTTCGCTGGATCTAGCATTCAACTAGACGGCCGCACTTCGTTAACCCCTGATTACTCGACTAACGCCAAAGCAACGGTCCGAAACCTCCCGGTTGAAAGAGCCCTTCTTCTGACTGGACAAAGTGATGTGCCGATCAGCGGTCTCCTAACCGCAAACGCCGATGTTTCGGGAAACGCCCAAGCACCTGATGTCACGCTTCGAGTCAATTTGGAGAGGGCTAATGTTTATCAAGAGCCGGTCAATCGATTGTCAGCGCAGATGAGTTACAACAATGACCTCATCCAACTTTCATCTCTGAACCTGTCACTGCCGGCTGGTTCGCTGACTGCATCCGGCCGGTATGATCGCCTGTCCAATGCAGATACAGCCAAAGTGCGAGTTCACATTGCGAGCAGCGATCTTGATCTCGCGAAGCTGAAGAGGCTGCAACTCGCTGAGCCCGAACTTGCCGGCAAACTGCGCCTGGCAGCCGACGCCGAAGGCAGCGTCCCGAACAACTCAACGTTTGTGCTGTCGAACGTGACCGGCGACATTCACGCCGACAGTTTGCGCATGGCCAACCAGCCCCTCGGCAATCTGACCGCATCTGCCCGCACCCAACAATCGGTGCTTGCCTTCCATCTCGACAGCGATCTGGCCCAGAGTGAACTGCATTTACAGAGTTCTACACAACTCGCCGCTGGCTATCCCACTAAGGCCAATGTCTCTTTCAAAAATGTTCGCTATCGCAATTTCGCGCCGTTTCTGGCTCAAGATTCTGATGCCATCTCCCGGTTCGACGCTCTAATTGAAGGCGATGCTTCCGTTGACGGACCACTGACCAAGTATGATGCCCTCACTGCTCGACTTCAATTGGCCAAGCTGCAATTACTATCCAATGCCCGATCCGCCGGATCTCCTCAACAGGTACAGCTTCAAAACGATCAGCCCATCGTCGTTTCGCTCAACCGGCAAAAACTCAATGTTGAGCGGTTCAACTTGACTGGCCGAGGCACAACCTTTCATGCATCCGGCGGCGTCGATTTTTCAAACAATCAAAGTGCACTGCAATTGGTCACCGACGGGACTGTCGATCTGGCAATTCTCCAGGAGCTTGACCGCGATTTCTATTCGTCGGGCAAGATAGCTCTGAACACCAAGGTGGTTGGAAACTTGACTCAGCCTTCGCTTGACGGTCAAATTACGCTACAAAACGCGAGCGTCAATTACGCGGGCGTCCCCAATGGCCTTTCCAACGCCAATGGCGTCATCGCCTTGACCGGGAGTTCGGCTCTTATCAAAAATCTGACCGCAGAAAGCGGCGGCGGAAAGATCGAAGTGTCTGGCTCTGCCGGCCTTAGCCCACGCGCCGTACTTTACAACTTGCGGGCGCGCGCCTCTCACGTGAGAACTCGCTACGATGACGCCAGCATCACGTCAAGCGCCAAACTGAGTTTCACGGGTTCGAGCCGTCGATCGCTTCTATCGGGATCGGTAGTCGTCGAACGAATCGCTTATTCGTCAAGCAGCGATCTCGGTTCGCTGCTGTCTGAGGCATCCATGCCCCCGTCCACATCGAGCGAGACCGCGCCGTTTTTAGCGGCTATACGCCTGGATGTTGTCGTCACGACCTCTTCAGACCTGCGCGTCTCGACTTCTTACGTCGAAAAGCTTCAGGTGAATTCGCATCTCAACCTTCTCGGAACGGCCGCGGAGCCCGGCGTACAAGGTCATATCAACATCACCGACGGACAACTCGTTTTCTTTGGCAATGCCTACACGGTGAACACCGGAAACATCAACTTCTACGACCCTACCGCCATCCGTCCTGAACTGAATTTCGCTCTCGAGACGGTCGCTCAGGGTGTGGACGTGACGCTTGGAGTCACTGGCCCAGTCAGCGACATGAAGTTGACCTATCGGTCAGACCCACCCCTGACCTTCCAGCAAATCGTTCAATTGTTGGCGACCAACACGACCCCCTCCGATCCTACAATCGCAGCTCACCAGCCCACGCCTCCCCAGCAATCGCTCAGTCAAATGGGGGAGTCGCAGATTTTGGGAGAGGCGGTCGCTAATCCCCTTGCGAGCCGCGCCCAGCGAATCTTCGGGCTGAGTGAGTTTAGAATCGACCCTACGATTTCAGGTTCAAATGGTCAGCCGAGCGCGAAAATCACACTACAACAGAAGATTGCCAACAATATTACTTTCACTTACATCAACGATGTAACGCAAAGTAATTCTGAGATTGTGCGTGTCCAATGGGATCTGAACTCCAAAACATCGGCCGTGGCGCTTAGAGATTATAACGGCAATGTCAGTGTTCAGCTCTTCTATCGGTTCCAGGTGCGCTAGCGTCCTAGTTTAAAGTTCGCCGCTCGTTCGCCTCAATGAAGCTGCGTGAGTTCGCTCACATTCACAATCGAGCGGTCCCTTCGGCCTTGAGTCTTTCCACCCAGCCCGCTGCGAAGGATGACGCAAACCAGACTAGCTTCCTCGTGTTTCCTCAATCACATTCGTGTTAAGCCACGGCAGTTGACGTGCATCACAAGTGTTACTTATATGTATCCGAATCTGAAAGGGAGCTTAACGAGGCAATCAATCCGACGGCCTTTTCCACTCCACTCAGAACGGTCTGCGAAAGGGGTGCCCCAAAATCGAATTGAATCCCTTCTATGCCATAAACGGCCAATCGTTGCGGCGCTCTCTTCAAAACGATCGCTAGTTCGATGGCTTCCGCCAAACCAAAGTTATGCATCGAAGAACGTAGCCATTCGGCGCGCAGTGGAGTCTTCGGTAGCTCCCAGATATGAATGGTTCCACCAGGAGATCCAGACTTGACGGCGTCAATGATAATAACGTGCGCGGCCGAGATCCACAATTCCAATAGGTCGAGTGGGCTCCCTTGGTGTGCGATGGCATCAAAGCCAAGAGTCTTAAGCTGTTCCGCTGCCACCAATCCGGCAGCATCGTCGCCGCGGTCCGCGTTCCCTAAACCGATGATCAGCACTTCAATAATCCGTGATACCAAATGGAGGCGACGGGTGTGATTGCGGCACAAGATAAATTCGGTGTCCTGTCGGTCAGTGAATTTGGAAAACTCATCACGCTCTTGCTGGATCAGGGCTATGAAGTAATCGGCCCGATCATGCGCGATGGCGCCGTTGTGTTGGATCGGATTGAAAGCATCGAAGATTTGCCGGTAGGTCTAACCGACGAGCAACAACCTGGCCATTATCGCCTAGAGCCTTCGGAGTCCGGTGCGTTCTTCGATTATGCGGTCGGCCCGCAAAGTTGGAAAAAGTACCTGCACCCCGCCGACATCCGCCTTTGGTCGGCACAGCGTGAGAACGGTGTGTTCCACATTTTGCAGGAAGAGAGCAAGCCGCGAAAACGCTACGCATTCTTTGGGGCGCGCGCCTGCGATTTAGCCGCTATCCGCGTGCTAGATCGCGTTCTCTTCGCCGATGCCCAGCAGTATCCCACTTATGATGCCCAGCAGGACCCCATCTATGCGGAAAGGCGCGAAGGCATTTTCGTTGTTGCGGTGCAATGTACCCGCTCTGCGGCTACTTGTTTCTGCGCTTCTTTAGGCACTGGTCCGCAAGTGAAGGCCGGTTATGACATCGCCCTAACGGAGCTTTTCGAATCCGGCGAACACGGCTTCCTGGTGGAAGCCGCAAGCGAGACCGGCGGGGCCCTGCTAGCGCAATTAGATCGCCAGCCCGTTCGCGAAAACGAAAGAGATCTGGCTCAAAAGGCGGTTCGCAATGCTGCCGATTCGCAGGTGCGCCGGCTCGACACTCGTGGAATTCGAGATCTGTTATATACGAATTTCGATCATCCGCAGTGGGATAACGTCGCCGAGCGCTGCCTGACGTGCGCCAACTGCACGTCCGTTTGTCCTACCTGTTTCTGTACGACGGTCGAGGATTCTAGCGATCTGAGCGGAGATCACGCCGAACGTTGGCGTCGTCAGGATTCCTGCTTTACGCTCGATTTCTCGCACATTCACGGCGGTAACGTTCGCTCCTCGGCTAAATCTCGATATCGCCAATGGATGACTCACAAATTGGCTTCCTGGATAGATCAATTCGGATCCTTGGGTTGCGTCGGCTGCGGCCGCTGCATCGCCTGGTGTCCGGTCGGAATCGATATTACACAAGAAGTGCAAGCCATTCGAGGAGGTACTGCCCATGCAAACGCTTGAACATATCATCGCCGAGCATCCGTTTTTCGCCGATCTGGATCAGCGCTATCTCGACCTCATCATCGGTTGCGCTTCGAACGTGGTCTTTCCGAGAGGAGTTTACATTTTCAAGGAAGGCGAAGAAGCGAACCAGTTCTATCTTTTGCGCCATGGCCGCGTGGCTTTGGAGATTTTTGCTCCTCAGCGTAAACCTACGGTTGTCACCACTCTCAGCCAGGGCGACATCCTCGGTTGGTCTTGGCTCATGCCTCCTTATCACTGGAAGTTCCACGCCTACTCTACTGAGCCCGTGCGCGCTCTGGC
>CAVYUL010000113.1:0-3102 GCA_963771405.1 Bryobacterales bacterium | reverse complement strand
CGAAGAAATAGACTTGCGGATAACCCGTCGGAGGGTGCGGTTTGATGACGATTTTGAGCGGGTGATCGTCCGGCAAATCTTCATGAAAACCGGCTGCGTGCAGCTTGTCGATCGCCCCGCGGAAGCTCGCCACGCGCAGCGCAATGTGAGTTTCAAAAATCTCCATCGCCGCCGGCGGACGCCAAATCGCGTTCGGTACCCGAACAATGTGGAGCTCTTGGCCATTGGCAAGTTGGAACCACGCGCCCGGGAACGGAAACTCCGGGCGCTGCATTTCAGGCAATCCGAGCAAGCCACCGTAGAAGGCGCGCGACTGTTCAATGTCGCTTACGGTGATCTGCATGTGGTGAAACGCGGTCTCTGTCATGTGAGTCAGGCGGAAAAGCCCTTTGCCATCCATTTAGACCAGTAAAACGTCATGGGCACTTTGCCGGTGTTGGTCACGCCATGCATTGTGTTTCCGGCGCAATACATCATGGCGCCTGGGCCAACCTGAGTCACCTTGCCGTCGCAATCGATCTCTCCGGTCCCCTCGCCAATAATGAGAAATTCTTCTTCCGGATGCCGGTGCGGCGGGTGCGGGCTTGCGCCTGGGTCCAGAATGCACGCGCCTGCAGACACACCGCTCAACTGATCCGTAGGTCCGTTGTAATACACGAAAGCCTTTTGACCTTCTATGACCGTGGGCGCTGTGGTCGTCATGTCGAGTACGCCGTCACGAAGCTTTTCGGCGGAGAATTCGGTCGCCACCGAGCCGTCTATGATTTCAGCCATAGATTCAATATATAGCGCCGGTTTTTGGGGGTCGCAGTCGCTCTTGACAACTGCCGGTCCAGTAAAGCATAATTGCCATAGCTTAACTAGGTATGTCTAACTATGGCAGAGACTCTCATGCGTGATGAAATTCCGCCCGGCACCCTTTACATGCTCGTGCTCAAGACTTTGGCGCGCCACGGGGAATTGCATGGCTACGAAATCGTGAACGCTATCCAGCAGATGTCCGAAGACGTGTTGCAAGTCGAAGAAGGCTCGCTCTATCCGGCCTTGCAGCGCATGTTGATAAAAGGCTGGGTCACGTCCAAGTGGGGAGTCACTGCCGGTAACCGGCGAGCCCGTTACTACAAACTCACGCCCGAAGGGCGTAAACAGCTTGCCACCGAGCTCAACCGTTACCAGCGTGTGAGCGGAGCGATTCAGAAAGTAATCCAACCGGCCTGAGAAAGGGGCAGCATGTTCGCTGAGTTGTGGCGTCGTTTTCAATTCTTTTTACACCGAAATCGCCTCGAACAAGATCTCGCCGAGGAGATGCGCCTCCATCTTGATTTACGCGCCATGGATGAGGGCGGCGAAAGGGAAGCACGCGTCCGTTTCGGCAACGAATCTGTGTTACGCGAAACCAGCCGGGAAGCCTGGGGCTGGACCTTTCTTGAAACATTGTGGCAGGACATTCGCTATGCCGTTCGCGATCTGAATGCAAG
The DNA here is from genome assembly GCA_963771405.1 of Bryobacterales bacterium. Lineage (GTDB taxonomy): Bacteria > Acidobacteriota > Terriglobia > Bryobacterales > Bryobacteraceae > Bog-105. The sequence goes on along the minus strand of CAVYUL010000113.1, from coordinate 1,624 downwards.
CCGCGGGTTCGCAGCGGTGGCAGTGTTATCGCTGGCTCTCGGCATCGGCGCGAATACCGCGATCTTCAGCATCCTCAACGCTGTGATGCTGCGCTCACTGCCGGTAGAAGATCCGGCGCGCTTGGTGCAGATAAAGACTGGCGAGAGCTCCGGCTATACCAACCCGCTTTGGGAGCAGATTCGCGATCATCAGACTGCATTCTCGGGCACGCTCGCCTATTCCGGTGCTCGTTTCGATCTGTCTTCCGGCGGAGTGAGTCACTTTGCGGAAGGCCTTTGGGTGAGCGGCGATTACTTCCGTGTATTGGGCGTGCCTGCCCTTCGGGGACGCGTCTTCACGAAGGAAGACGACCTTCGCGGAGGGGGCAAGTTTGGTCCGGTAGCGGTGATCAGTTATGCGTTTTGGAAGACTCACTTCGGAGGCGATCCGGCAGTCATTGGCAAGATTCTTCATCTGGATCGTCATCCATTCCAAATTGTGGGAGTAACGCCCGCGTGGTTTCACGGACTGGATTTGGATCGTGGATATCAGGTGGCAATTCCCATCGCGTGCGACCCAATTTTCCATGCCGATGGCAGTTGGTTAGACGCCCGCAGCACTTGGTGGCTGAGTATTCTGGGGCGCTTGGCGCCCGGAGTTTCGCTGCAGCAGGCGCAAGCCCGAATGAAATCGGTGTCACCCGGCATTTATCAGGCCACACTCCCTCCCGATTGGACTTCTGAAGACAAGAAAGAATATCTGAGCAGCAGTTTGAGCGTCTCGCCCGCGGCGACAGGCTTTTCAGATACCGGGAGAAGCTATCGGACCGCGCTTTTCGCTCTGATGGGCGTAGTGGGCCTGGTTCTTTTAATTGCCTGCGCGAACGTCGCGAATCTTTTGATCGCCCGCGCCGCTGCCCGACAGCGTGACATTGCCGTGCGCCTCGCCATTGGAGCCCGTAGACTCCGCCTCATCCGGCAGTTCCTCACAGAAAGTTTTGTTCTCTCGGCGCTGGGGGCGGCTGCTGGGCTGTTGTTCGCATTATGGGGCAGCCGCATGTTGATTCGCTTGCTCTCGGCCACCGGAAGAGAACTGGAGTTCGATCTGTCGATCGACCAGCATCTGCTCTGGTTCACCCTATGCGTGACCATGCTGACCGGACTTTTGTTCGGCCTGGTGCCGGCATTGCGAGCTACTCGCGTATCTCCGAATCAAACTCTCAAAGAAGGCGCCCGTGGCTTAGTGACTGGATCATCGCGCTTTAATCTGCGTAACGCATTGGTCATCGCACAGGTAGCCCTCACCCTGATTCTGCTGGTGGGTGCCGGGTTGTTCATTACAACCATGAACCATCTACTGCATGTCGATACCGGTTTTAACGCGCATAATGTGCTGATTGCCAGCGTCGATGTGCTGCCCGCCGGCGTTCCGAAAGAGCGTCGTCGCGCGCTGTTTGCCGATATGCTCGAGGGCGTCCGGCAAGTACCCGGTGTGGCAGCCGCTTCCAGTTCGGCAATGACTCCCATCAGCCACATGGCATGGAACCAATGGACATACCCGATCGGCAAACAAGCGGCATCACACGAAGATGAGAACGTCTACCTGAATCGAGTCTCCGCCGGCTATTTTCACACCATGGGAACT
>CAVYUL010000112.1:0-78647 GCA_963771405.1 Bryobacterales bacterium | reverse complement strand
GTTTGCGTTTGCTTTCGGGTTCGCAATCGCTGCCGTCTTTTCGGGCTCAGCAATCCGCGCCGGGTCGAGATTTACTGGAATCGCGAAATCCATGAATCCCGCTAACATCTCTTCCCAGGTTTGTTCACCCCAATAGACGTCCGCTTTCGGATCCGGATTCGATGGATTGTTGGGCGAGTTGTCATAGTGCGCCTTCACCAGGATCTGCGATCCTTTGGGCAGCAGAATCGGCTGCTCCAATTGATAGGTCATCTGCCAGTTAAAGTCGTAGCGCGGCACGTTGCAGAGAATCTGCCGGTCGCCGTTCGGGTAAATCGCGGTGTACTCCATTGCTTTCCCGCGCACGTGCATATGCGGGAAGAACGCTTGCACCTTCACATCTTCGTAGAGCTTCGCCGTCGCGTCTACTTCATGATTCGGTTCCTGAGGCGGAATGTGCATGTTCGGGTTCCAAACAAAGGTGTTGATCACCCGCTCTTTCGGCGGTTCCTTGGCGAACACAAAACCAACTTCGCTGCGGTCCACCATCGCTTTGCCTTTGGCCGTGTAATGCATCTGGAAGATTAAATCGCTGCCTGCTTTCACAAGGCGCGCTTGCCCGGGGCGGGTAACATAAGCATCGCCGCCAGGCACATAGACACCTATCATTTCCATGTCGCCGCCCGCGTACAAGCCAAAAAACTCGCCCTCGCCTTTATCGGCTTTGTGGGGCTCGGGCGGATCAGGAGGTGGCACTACACCTTCGCCGACCTTTGTAAACGGGAAGGCTTTTGAGCCCGGCACGCGCGCGAAGAGCACGATATGATGCACCACTGCGCGAGCGCCGGGTCGCACCTCTACTTTTTCAATCCATTTGTCTTCTTTGAAGCCGGTGGGAACGGCGAAATACGTGTAATCTACTTTGCCGTTCGCCGGAACTTTATAGTCCGCGCCCATGTCGATCACCGCATCGGGCTTCCCAATCGTCCAGCCGGAGGCGAACTGCTTGGCCGGCAACGCATCTTTCGCATCGCCCTCCGGCGCGCCGTTTTTCGCCCAGTTTGAGATCGCGTCGATCTCAGCTTGCGACAACCGCCGGTCGTTCATAAACTTGCCGTGCGCCGGGTCGGCATGCCATGGCGGCATTTTCCGTGTCATGACAGCTTCGCGCATCGCCGCAGCCCAAGGACGCGCTTGCTGGTAAGTCAGCAGCGACATGGGCGCCGCCTCGCCGGGCCGGTGGCAACCTTGGCAGCGATCTTGCAAAATCGGCAGAACGTCTTTGTTAAAAGTCACGTCGCCCGCAGCGGCCAAAGTAGGCAGCGCGGCAAGACAGGCAACTAAAACACGAAACGGCATGAACACCCTCCAGTTCCATTTTCATGATTCTAGCGCGTTTTTTTGGACTAAGATTACACAAATATGGACGACTCTTTAATTCGGAAGTCACTCTTAGGCCAATATCGGGCCGCGTTGGAAATGCTGCAGCGTTCGGTGGAACTCTGTCCGGAGGAATTGTGGTTCAGCAGTGAGTATAAGAACCGCTTCTGGCATATTGCGTATCATTCCGCGTTTTACACCCACTTGTATGTTCAGCAGACGGAAGCCGATTTCAAAGCCTGGAGCAAGCATCGGCCCGATTCGAATTACTTTGGACCGCAGCCTTGGGCGAAAGACAAGCCATATCAACTTCCGGAACCGTACAGTAAGCAGGATGTGCAGGAGTATTTGAGCATGGGCCGGGCGGAGGTTGAAAAGAACGTACCGATCACCCGCTTGGAAGAAGGTTCAGGCTTTAGCTGGTTGGCGTTCACGAAACTGGAAACGCACCTGTACAACATTCGCCACTTGCAACACCACACAGGACAGTTGATGGAACGTCTCAGAACCGCGGCGAACGTGGGCGTCGGCTGGGTGGGAACGCGCTAAAGCCCTTCGAGCAACGGGGGCGTGTGAAAACGGCGCTCGACATGTTCTTCCATTTGCTGAATCAGGAAGCGGCGTAAATCGAGAGCCGTGTCCTTCGTCCAAGTCCGATCGGGCAAACTGCCGATGTGAGTGCGTAGCATCTCGGCTGCGACGGCGCGGGAATCGGCGGAGAGAACGCGGTCGGGATACGTGGAAAGTTCCGGCAAGAAACCTGACAGGCGCGTGGCCCACAAAGAGAAATAGGTGACGGCGCTCCAAATTGCGCCGGGTGTGCCGGAGTGCATGTGATCGAGGATGGTGGCGAGCAAGCGAAAGAAGCGCTCGTTCGGTTCGTTGGGCGGCAACAGGTGTTCGCTGACTTCGGCGACGTAATCGAGCGCCAACGACGCATCAAAGCTATTCAGCAGGCCGAACTGGGATTGCAACAGTTCGCAGGAATTGAGGTTGACGAGCTCGCGGACTTCCTTTTGTGAGTAAGAAAGGTTTATGAGTGATAAGCGCTCCAACCCCGATCCGAAATTGTTCTTCGGCTTGCGCGCGCGATGCGCGACGCCTCGGAGTTTGCCCTGATCGCGAGTGAAAAAGCTAACGATGAGATCCGCTTCACGGAAAGGATACGTACGCAGGATATAGGTTTCACTCACCCGGACGGGCATTGCGGTAAGGCCAGCGTAGCAGAACGGCTCCCCCTTCAATCATGGCGTTGAGCACTGAGCAGAGCGGTATAACAGGGATAGCAGATTACGTTTTATGAAGAGAGTTCGTAAGGCTGAAAAGCCTCTGTCAGCTGAGAGAATCGCGAGATTGGCCGATGCAGGCAAGAACGTTTCGGCCTTCTTTCAGCGCGAGGGACGAATGGTCCAGCCAAGTCAACAGTTGAACATAGAGTTACTGGGTACGCAGTACAGGGTGATCATTGAGAAAGAAGACTCAAGCGATTGGGGTGCCTACGTGCCCGATCTGCCTGGATGCGTGGCAGTGGGAGAATCGCGCGAAGGGGTAGGGCGCTTGATTCGCGGAGCCATTACGTCGCATCTTCGGGGCCAACGCGAAGACGATAAGGCCGGCCGTTTGCCTGTGGAACAATAATCGGCGTGTCCATCAAAGCTCTTGCAGCGTTCGCAACGGTCCTCTTTCTGGCCATCTTGACGTCCGCGCAAGAAGTACCTCGCCCTCCCAAACTCCTCCTTAGCGCCCAACGCTTGCGCGGCCTGAAACGTCAACGCGAGCGCCATACCATTCGCTGGGCGAACTTCGAACGGCGTGTCAACACTGTCCCCGATTCCCCGGAACGCGGTTTCGAGTTGGCGCTCTATTACGTGATTACAGGCGATGAAGCCAAAGGGCGTGAAGCCGTACGGTGGGCGTTGACAAGTCAGGCCACTCGCCGCCAGAAAGATTTGGTGCTCGATTGGTGCGCGTCACTCATCTCCGCGGAGGAAAAAAAGAGACTGCGCGATGGCGCATCTAGTTTTATTGAAAATGGGCGGTTTTCTCTTGCTCAAACGAAACGGGATTTAGCCTTCGTAGCAATCGCTTGTGACGATCCCATCCCTTCTCAGGACGACTTAAAAGCGCATCCCGAAAAGCTCCGGGAGAGCTACCGTGATCCCGAAGACTTGTACGCCATGATTGAGCTCATTGACGTAATCCGGGCCAACACTCACCAGGACCTTCGCGACTTCGACCGTGGCTTCTTCGCCGTTCTGCCTCAACTCGTCCTGCTCTCCGCCTTGCCCCGAGATCTAAATTCGCCTTCCTGGATCATGCACGTCGCCGCCCTCGCGCTCGTGGCGATCGACCCGAATCTTCCTGCTTCGCAATACCTGCAAAGCTGGGCCATGGAAGATTCCCAAATGCTCAGTGAAGGTCCCGGTGTCGCCTATGAACTGCTTTGGGCCGATCCCTATTTGCCGGGCGTCGGCTATCAGAACATGGACACCTGGATTTACACCGATTTTGCCCAACTCTTCGCCCGCAGCAGTTGGGAACCCAATAGCTGCTGGATCGAAATCTCCGCGAGAGGCCGGAGCGATCTGGATTGCTCACCCGCTTGGAAAACCCAAACGTCCAACTTCGGCCATCTGACGTTAATCCCGATGACTGGCCGCTGCGTGGATATTCCTCGCCTCACAGACCGCAACCAGGCTGTGGTTGTCTGGAAACTGCCTCCCAACGCAAAGCTCGTCCAGGGGAATGGCAAGGACCGGCACACTTCGGAAGTCGATGCCGCCGGCTTGTGGCGTCCCGGGGCAAATATCGAAGGCAGAGTTTGTGTAACCGAGCGCTGATAAACTAAGAGTTTCCAGGCTGAGCGCTTCAAAAGGCCCGCCTCAAGGGAGTTAATTGTTTTCATGATTGCAGCAACACAACTGCGCCCCGGCATGGTGGTGAAGTTCAACAATGAGCTTCATACCGTTTTCAGCATGGTCCACAGGACGCCTGGAAACTTGCGCGGCTTTGTTCAGGCGAAAATGCGCAACATTCGCAGCGGCTCGATGATTGAGCATCGCTTCTCTTCCGAAGACAAAGTGGAACGGGTTTCGCTTGACGAGCAAGAGATGGAATATATGTACGACGACGGCGATTCGTACTACTTCATGAACACCGAAAACTTCGAGCAGATGCATTTGTCGAAAGATATGCTGGGCGACGGTGTCAATTACCTCATTCCGCAACTGCGCGTCACTGTGGAGTTCTACGAAGGCAAACCGATCAGCGTGGAGTTGCCGCCCAGCGTGGAAATGACGGTGACCGAGACGGAACCCAGTTTGAAGGGCGCCACTGTTTCGAACGTTACCAAGCCTGCCACCATGGATACCGGCCTGGTTGTCCAAGTGCCGCCCTTTATTGGCACCGGCGAGCGCATCCGTGTGAACACTACCGACGGTAGCTATCTGGAACGCGCCTAAAGTATTCAAGTCTTAAGACGGGGTTGGCTCACTTGCGGCGGGAGACTCAAACCGGCCGCAACGGCCGCGCATGCCCTGCATAAACTGTTCGCGCTGCTCGGGCGTCATTTGTTGCCAGCGCCGCATCATCCGAGGTCCGCCGAAACCGCGGCCTCTGAATCCGCCAAAGAACACTTTGCTCAGAATCAGCAAGCCTAACGCTTGCCAGAAGGTAATGGTGTGCAATCCGAAGATACCCGGCATGAGCGCATTCCACAAAAGTGTCACCACTCCGCCGCCCACCCCAATCGCCAAAACTGCAATACCCGCCACTTTCAAAATTCGACTCACTCTCATTGTTCTTCTCCTCTTTCCTCAAAGTTCGTTTTGTATTGCCTTCAAACGTGCCCGCAAGTGCAAGACCGCGTAGCGCTTGCGCGAAAGCAGCGTGTTCACGCTCAAGCCGGTTTCCGCCGCCATTTCTTTAAAACTTTGCCCGTCAATTTCGTGCGCCACAAAGGCGTCGCGCTGCTCAGAGGGCAGTTCCGCCAGCGCCTCTTCAATCTCTTCGAGTAACACCGCGCGCGCATAAGCTGCCTCCGGGCCGGCGTCGGCGGAAGGCAACAAATCCTCGAGTGTCAGCTCATCCTCGCCGTTGCGCCCGGCAACTACTTGCTGCAGCGATTCCGGCTTCTTCTTGCGAAACAAATCGATGATGCGGTTCCGCGCTACGCGAAACAGCCAAGCGCCGGCCTGCTCAATCGGCTCCATGAGCCGGTCTGCTTCCACCAGTTCATAGAAAACGTCTTGCAGAATATCTTCCGCATCACTCGCGTCCGGCACCCGGCTCCGAATGAACTTCCGCAGCCGAGCCGTCTCTTGGCGGATGGTCTCCGAGAGGGAGTTGTTTTGCTCTGGCAGCATTGAAATTGCTCTCGGAGTGTCCATCCATTCAAGAAGACGAATCTGGCAGCCCGAATATTTTAAGAACTTAAACCCTTACACTTTTAGACATGTCTGATATTTTCCGGCTAGACGGTAAGATCGCGCTCATAACCGGCGGAGCCAGCGGCATAGGTGAGGCCAGTGCCCGCGCCTTCGCCCAAGCCGGTGCCCAAGTGACGATAGTGGATGTCGATTTGCCGCGCGCCGACGCCGTTGCGCAATCTCTGCCGAACGCTTCCGCCCGCCGCTGCGACATCACGAGCGAAGCCGATGTAACCAAATTGTTCTCGGAAATCAAGTCTCTTGATATTCTCTTCAACTGCGCCGGCATCGGGCTTGTCGGAAATGTTGAGGAAACCGACCTTGCCGATTGGCAGCGTCTTTTTCGTGTGAACGTCGATGGCATGTTCATCGTAACCAAGGCCGCCTTACCGCTGCTGAAACAATCGCGCGGCTCGATTTTGAATATGGCTTCCGTCGCAGGCTTGGTGGGGGTAAAGCGCAGATTCGCTTATTGCGCGACAAAAGGCGCCGTAATTGCACTAACCAAACAGTTGGCGGTCGATTACCCGGTTGAGATTAGGGCGAATTGTATCGCTCCTGGAACTGTCGACAGCCCTTTTGTCGAAGCTTACCTGGAGAAGTACCACAAAAACGAGAAAGATAAGGTGCGGGGGGAACTAAATCAACGGCAACCCGTCGGGAGACTAGGGCGACCTGAAGAAATTGCTAGCTTAGCCCTCTATATTTCATCAGCGGCTGCCGATTTTATGAATGGGTCCATTGTAACCATCGATGGTGGCTGGACCGCCGCTTGAAAAAAGCTTTAGGCCGTAAGGCTTAGAAAAAAGTGAATAGACCTTAAACTTGTCTAGTGCAGTCTTGGATTGACGAAAGTTGTTGATTTCTTTACGATATTAGTAGCGTTGATTGAGGTATAGTCCACCAAACTCAGCGGCGATTAGTGATATTGTTGAGGAACTCCTCGAAGTTTGTGGTTTGGGGAGAAAACATTTTCGATGGTGTTTGTTTCAAATGGTGCAGTTAAACTTTGAGCAGAGGGGTCGCGAAATGGGCCTTCGAAAATTCGGTCGAGTTCTCTCGGTAGCCTTAGTCCTGGTAGTTGGCTGTTTCTTCACCAACGGCCAGGCGTCAGGTGCGACCGCGCACACCAGAGCAACTGCCAAGGCAAAGAAGCGCGTCGTGGCGGGCCGGAGTACGCTGCATGGTAAACGTCCCCCTGCGCACCTTGTGAAAGCCGGCTACGCGCGGACGCGATCACACGGCCATATCGTTCTTACCAGAACTACCGGTAGCCGCTTGCATGGCCGCCGGCGCATTTTTTTCAACCCTTGGACTGAACCAACTTACGCAGATTCCACGGTGGGCGATGGCATTGATGGTGATGACTTGGTCGTCCGCAAGGCAGCCGCCGACGCATTGGGACCTTACAACGGCACAATTGTCGTGGCCGATCCGCAAACAGGCCGCATTCTCAGCATCGTGAATCAGAAGCTTGCCCTTAAGGGCGCCTTTCAACCCTGCTCCACGATCAAGGTGATTGTCTCGTTTGCCAGCCTTCGCGAGGCTATTGTCGACGCCAACACGCCGCTGCAACTTGCACCGCGCTATTCGCTTGATATGACAACGGCGTTGGCGCGCTCGAATAATCGCTATTTTGCCCGCCTCGGCGAGGAACTGGGTTTCGAACGGGTGGAGAAATATGCCAAGTTGTTTGGCTTAGGCGAAAAGGCCGGTTGGCAAATCCCGGGCGAACAGCCGGGCTTCTTAGCTTCGGAGCCGCCCAAGACGGGCGTCGGCATGATGACCAGCTTTGGTGACGGTATTCGGCTCACTCCGCTCGAACTGACCAGTATTGTCAGCGCGGTGGCCGATGGCGGCACCATGTACTATCTGCAATATCCAAAGAACCAGGATGAGGCGCAACACTTTGTGCCTCGCGTTCGCAGAGAGTTAGATATTGCTCGCTTCATTCCCGAAATCCGGCCAGGCATGATGGGCGCAGTCGAATACGGAACCGCCCGCCGCGCGATGTTTGATCAGACTGATCCTGTGCTCGGTAAGACGGGCACCTGTACCGACACAACCCAACCCGGCGTTCATTTAGGGTGGTTTGGGTCCTTCAACGAAGTGGGCAAGAATCGAATCGTTGTGGTTGTTTTGCTTACCGGCGGACGCGGAGTTGCGGGTCCGGTAGCTGCCAAAGTGGCGGGCGATGTATACCGAAATTTAGCCGCTCAAAACTTTTTTGGTACCGAACCGGCCGCCACACCTACTAAACTAGTCTCCATGCAGAATTGTTGCCGTCAGTAGTTTTGCTACGCGGCTTGCATAGACTGGATCTTACATTTGGCGACCCCTCCTATTTCGTTTTCCGCTGAAATTTTATTGGCTCTTTCCTTCCTTATGCTTGGCCTCTGGTCGAGCACCTTCAAGATGGCCGGCAACCGCTGGCGCTTTGAGCTGTACCTCATCGATTTTGCAGTCGGGGCGCTCTTATTCTCGGTGATAGGAGCTTTTACCTCAGGCACCTTTGGTGGTGATTTGGGCTTTAGCGAGCAATTGATGCTCGCCTCGAAAACCAATGAGGCTCTCGCCTTGATTTCGGGCGGTTTGTTCTCTCTCGGCGCTGCATTCCTGCTATCGGCCACCGCCTTGTTAGGCGTTGCCTTTACCTATGTTCTGGCTACCGCATCGGCGATCCTGGCGTTAAGCGCGATCGAGTCCGCCGGTTACCGCGCGCTGTATCTCTGCGCGGCAGCCGGAGCGGCGCTCCTGGTGATTATCTTTGCTGCGTTGGGTACTAAGAGCGGCGAAGCGACATTGCCTGCCGTGAGCCTCCCGATCATGGTTCGGGTGCGAAAGTCAGCCAAGCACCGTGCCGCCACCTCCAAACCGCCGCAAGTGACCGAAGGTATGAAGAACTCTACTAAAGGGCTTCTTGTGGCTATCGTGGGGGGCGCCTTTCTCGGTGGTTCTTTCTATCCTTTTGGCAATGCAGTCCTCGGACAATTCGGCCTGGGAACGTTCGCCGGCATTGCTTTCTTTTTCGGCGGCGTGCTGGCTTCTACCGTCGTGCTCAGCTTTTTGCTGATCCATATTCCGATTCACGGTGGCCCTATCAAGATGATTGCCTATCTTCGCGGCTCGGTTGGCAAACACGTGCTGGGCCTGCTGGGTGGAGCGATCTGCGCGGCCGGTCTTCTATTCCTGACGTTGGCGGTAGCATCGCCGGTCCAGACTCGTCCAGATGATCTCTGGTTGTGGCTGACCCCTCTTGGCGCCGGCCTGCTCGCCATTGCCCTTGGAATTAGCGTATGGCACGAATTGGCCGGATCTTCGGGGGCGGCGGTTCGCTTTCTGCTTGTGAGCGCTTTCTTGCTTGTGCTCGCGGTTGGCGCCTTCGCTATGGCAATGTCGCGAACGCCTCCGTTGTCCACGTCCGGTCAAAGCGGTTTACAGCATCCCCAAGTTCTGGGCTAGGAGCGGGATGCAACTTTCGTCCGGCACGTTGCCTTGCGCCAGCGTGCTGGACCCGCCTCCTCGACCGCCCGCTTGGGCCAGCGCCTGTTTCAGCGCCGCTCCGGCATCGATTCCAGAGTCCGCCGAACAAGCAATCAAGACACCAGCAGGGTTTTTGCCCGCAATCAACACTACAGCTTTGCTGCCGGCCACAAAGGCCAATGCTTTCAGGCGGTCCGTGTCACTAATCTGTTCCACTGGCCATTGCGCGCGCCGTATTCCATCGGCTGCTGCGGAGCAGGCCGCGTAGGCCTCACGTCCCTCGCGCTGCGCTAATTCGCCCGCCAGCCGTTGCCGTGCTTTTTCCGCTTGCGTCAGCCGCTCTTTCAGCGCAGCGAGCGCTTCGGGAATCTTTTCGAATGCCACCGATGTCTGACGCGCTGTTTCGTCGAGAATCAGGAAGTCTTGTCGCGCACGCCGGTTTGCGCGCGCGCCGCAAACGAACTCCAGCCGGACATTTCCGCGCACTTTCTCGGTCTTACGTATCTGGAGCGGCAGCGTCTCCATGAGCGATTTGACATGCGTGCCGCCGCAAGCGCTCTTATCCAGACCCTGAATCTCAATAATTCGCAGCGTCCCCGACCGCTGGCTTTGCTTGCGCAAGCCCTCTACGGCGGCGGCGTCTTCAAAGGAGATCGCAACCGGCCAGCCCGCGCGCGCCAAGTCGTTGGCTCGCACTTCCGCCTTCGCGATCTGCGGGAGGCTGATTTCTTTGCTGCCGAGCTCAATCGTCGAAACTTCATCGCCCATGTGGAAGCTGAGGGTAGGGAAGCTGAACATCTCGGCCAGCACGGCGGAAATCAGGTGTTGACCCGTATGCTGCTGCATGTGGTCGTAACGGCGCTCCCAGTCGATCTCTCCCTTTATTACACCTGCCGGGGCTGGGGCGGCCAGCAGGTGCGCAATCCGGCCATCATCCTCCTCGATCACTTCCGAGACCAACTGTCCGCCGAGGGTGCCCAAATCGTGCGGCTGGCCGCCGGAAGTTGGGTAGAAGGCTGTTTTGTCTAAGTAGACACGCCGCCCGCCGTCGGCTGAATCCGATACCGCCGCTTCGAACGCATTCAAATACGAATCCAGGTAATAGAGCCGCTCGGTCGCCACGTCTAAGATGTAGCATCTTTAACCTGTTTCGCCGCATCTGGCATAGTAGAGAAAAAAGACCCATGTTTCTCCACGAGCACATTCAGACCATTAAACGCGAAGATCCGGCGGCCAAAAGCAGCCTGGAGATCCTTCTTTGTTACCCGGGTCTGCATGCGGTTTTGAGCCATCGCTTCGCGCATTGGCTTTACAAACAGCGCCTCTATGTACCTGCGCGGTTAGTGTCGCACCTGTCGCGTTTGCTCACGGGTATTGAAATCCATCCCGGTGCTCAAATCGGACGGCGTCTTTTCATCGATCACGGTTTCGGCGTCGTCATCGGCGAAACGGCGATTATCGGCGACGATGTGCTGCTTTATCAGGGCGTCACACTCGGTGGCACCGGCGGCGAGCGCGGCAAACGCCATCCCACCTTAGGTGATCGAGTGGTTGTCGGAGCCGGGGCTGCGATTCTGGGCAATATTGAGTTGGGAAACGACGTAAAAGTCGGTGCGGGTTCGGTTGTCGTACATTCCGTACCGGCGGGGGCAACCGTTGTGGGTATCCCGGGTAAAGTGGTCAAGACTCGCAGCGAAGGTTTAGGAGTACTAGAACACGGCCGAGTCGCGGCTTGCGGGGAATCGGAAGTGGCGGATCTCGAGCAGGTCAATGACCGCGTTCGCGAACTCGAAGCTCTACTCCGCTTGCTGCTGGAAGATCGTGTCGGCCAATCGCGCGGTTAACGAAACGCGTAGCGCAAACTGTTGGCGGCAAGCTGAGCCAGTTCTTCGCGGCTAAAACCAAAAACGCGAGCTGCGGTTTCGAACTCCTGTTGCAAATTAGCTTTGAATAGTGCGGGGTCATCGCTGCCCAGAACAATCGGCACGCCTGCGTCCCATAAACGGCGTAACGGATGCGAGCCAAGGTCGGCAACCGCGCCGGTTGCCACGTTGCTGCTCGGACAAACCTCCAAGGGAATGTTCCGTTGCCGCAGCGTTTCAAGCAGGCGCGCATCATCGATTGCTCGAATGCCATGTCCAATGCGTTCAGCGCCGATCTCTAACGCCTCCCAAACACTCTGCGGCCCGGCCACCTCTCCGGCGTGGCAAGTGAGACGCAAACCGGCGGCTTGCGCCTCCGCATAGAGGTTTTTGAACCAAGCGGCTGGTCCACGCGCTTCGTCGCCGCCGATGCCGATCGCCACCACGCCTTTGTTTTTCATTTCGCGCGCGGCTGCAAATACCGGCGCAGCTTTTTCGACGCCGAATTGGCGGATCGCGTCGAAGATCCAGCGCACCTCCACTCCGGCGAAGCTGCGCGCAGTTTGTTGGATGGCGCTGAAAATCGCTTCCAGATTCTGTTCCTTCCACAAGATCACGCCGGCCGATAACGTAATTTCTACATAGCGAACATTCTGGCTGGCAAGATCCTCAAGCAGTCGCTGGGTGGCGAGCGCGTAAGCGGCAGGCGAATCCAGCTTACGCGTTACCCAAACATAGGCTTTCAAAAAACCAGCAAAATCACTGTATTGAAGGTTGGCGCGAATGTCATCTAACGTAAGCTTGGGATCGAGTTCGTGAAGAGTTTCGGGTGTAACCGAACCTTCCAAGTGCAGATGTAGTTCCGCTTTTTCAAGTTTGTGAATAAATTCGGCTAGATCGCTCATTCGTTTTGAAATCGGTTGCTGTAATAATAAACGTGCCATGACAGTTCAAGAAATGGAAGCCATCACCGGCGGATATCACGGTGATCCCTTCGCCATCCTGGGTCCACACATGGTTGAGAAGGACGGTAAGAAGCAGTGGGAGATCCGCGCCTTTCAACCGCAAGCCGCTGACGTGACCGTTGTTCAAGGCCAGAACAATATTCCCATGCGGCGCGACCACCCGAGTGGGCTGTTCACCGCGGAACTGGACGATGAGCCCGGCGCTTATCAATTGCGTGTGACCGACCGGCAGGGCGGCACAAGCGTGAAAGAAGACCCGTTTCGCTTCCCACCTTTGGTGAGCGATTTCGATCTGCATCTGCACTCGGAAGGGACCAACTACGAAGGCTACAACACGTTTGGCGCGCACCTGGTTACTTCCGAGGGTGTGGCGGGCACTCGTTTTGCGGTCTGGGCTCCGAACGCGCTTATCGTGAGCGTTGTGGGCGATTTCAACGGTTGGGATACTCGCCGCCACCCCATGCGCGCCCGCACGGGCGGGGTGTGGGAGATTTTCATCCCCGATGTCGGCCCGGGGACGCCTTATAAGTACGCAGTCAAGTCGCACTATCGCGGCTACAGTCAGATGAAATCCGATCCCTACGGCTTCCTGATGGAGACGCCGCCCAAGTCAGCTTCGATTGTGGTCGACATGAATTATGAGTGGCACGACAACGATTGGATGGACAATCGTTCGACCGCAAAAATCCTGGAAAGTCCCGTCTCCGTCTATGAAGTGCACGCCGGCTCGTGGGTGCGGGTGGAAAACAACCGCCCGTTGAGCTATCTCGAACTGGCCGACAAGCTCATTCCGTACGTGAAGAAGATGGGCTACACGCACATCGAACTGATGCCGATCGCCGAGCACCCCTACTCACCTTCGTGGGGCTATCAGGTGACGGGTTACTTCGCGCCCACCTCGCGCTACGGCTCGCATACAGACTTCATGCAGTTCGTGGATCGCTGCCATCAAGCGGGCGTTGGGGTCATCGTCGATTGGGTTCCCGCTCATTTCCCCAAAGACGCGCATGGCTTGGCCTATTTCGACGGAACCGCGCTTTACGAGCACGCCGATCCCCGCAAAGGCGAACACCGCGATTGGGGCACGCTCATCTTCAACTTTGGCCGCAATGAAGTCCGTTCATTCCTGATTTCGAACGCGCTCTTTTGGCTGAAAAAGTATCACCTCGACGGCCTGCGTGTCGACGCTGTCGCGTCCATGCTGTACCTCGACTATTCGCGCAAAGCCGGCGAATGGGTTCCCAACGCCTACGGCGGCAATGAAAACCTTGAGGCGATCAGCTTCCTGCGGAAGGTGAATGAACTGGCGCATCAAGTACCCGGCGCGATGACGATCGCCGAAGAATCGACATCCTTCACCGGCGTTTCCCGGCCCGTCTACCTCAACGGCCTCGGCTTCACCATGAAGTGGAACATGGGCTGGATGCACGACATGCTCGCCTATTTCTCACGCGACCCGATCTACCGGCGCTTCCACCAGAACGACATCACGTTCAGCATGATTTATGCCTTCACCGAAAACTTCGTGCTTCCGATTTCGCATGATGAAGTGGTTTATGGCAAGCGCGCTTTGCTCGACAAAATGCCCGGCGACGAATGGCAGCGTTTTGCCAACGCGCGCGCATTTCTCACTTACATGTGGGGCCATCCCGGCAAGAAACTGCTCTTCATGGGCAGCGAGATCGGCCAGACCGCCGAATGGAACTCAGAAAGCCAAGTGGAATGGTGGCTGCTGGATCACGAAATTCACCGCCGCTTCCAGAATTTTAATGCCGCGCTCAACGCTTTGTACCGCGCTGAACCGGCGCTGTATGAAATCGATTTCAACTATACCGGCTTCGAGTGGATCGACTTCCACGATGCCGATCACTCGATTGTTTCTTTTATTCGCCGGGCCAAACGCCCGGAAGACTATCTCGTTTTCGTTTGCAACTTCACGCCGACACCTCAGAAGGGTTATCGTGTGGGCTTCCCCGAAGCGGGGATGCATCGCGAAATCTTCAATTCCGACGCGGAGATGTTTGGCGGCAGCAATATGGGCAATGGCGGCTACGTGAATGTGGAGGCGCAGCCATCGCACGGACGTCCGGCATCGGCGGAAGTGATTATGCCGCCGCTTGGCGTGGTGGTCTTCAAGCCGATGCGGGTTTAACGCGGCGCAGGGGTTCGTTCCAGGTCGAGCTTCGTCACCGACAGGCTCGACCCCAATATCAATTTGTAGTCGAGCGATCCAGCGAGCAGCACCAATTTAGGCCATGTTTCCGTGCCGGTTAACTTTGCCCGCGAGTTCGCTGCCAGCTTGACGCTGCTGCCATCCGAAAAATAAAGAACAGCCGGCGCATCTGAGGTCGCGATTTCATCCCCTAATGCGAAGGGCAATGATCGAACTCCCGTTACCGTTATCGCTTTGCCGTCGAGCCAGAAAGGTTGTGGACTGGTAACGGTGCCGACCGGCGTTACCGCTAAGATGGGCAAACCGATGAAGAGAGCAAGGGCGATTTTGAAAAGGGTAGGCAGTACAGAAACTACTATAACCTTAGTCCACCTGACTTCTCAATTGCCGAGAGGGCATAGATTTGGCAAGGGCGGTAAAATCGACGTCAAGGGAGGTTCCCCATTAAGCTTCTGGGAACATTGATCGGTGCGGCTTTGCTCGCTTATGGAGCAACCGAGACCTGGGTCGGCAATCTGAGTTACGATAACGCGGCAAAAAAGCGCTCTTGCGCCGCTTGGCTGTGCCCGGAGGAATTTTGGGACACGCGCACGTTCACCCTCTTGCAGCAAACCGCTGCCGGCAATGCAAACCGGCTTCTGCCCGACTTCCAACGTGCTCTGCGGAACGATAGCGCGTCCGCCTACGCTTGGGCCAACCTGGCCGAAGTAGAGCGCGACGCGGGGCATTATCCGCAAGCCAAATACTGCTTTCAAAAAGCTTTAGCGGCCGGACCGCAAAACCCGGCTATTCTGTTTCGCGCCGCAAACTTCTCCTTCCTGACCGGAGAGAAAGCCGACACCATGCGCGATCTGCAACTGGTGCTGCGGAATCCGGAATTAGCCAGTTACTATCCGGCGGTCTTCCTCACGTACAGCCGCTTGGGCGTATCGCTGCCGGAATTACTCGACAAAGCTGTGCCTCCCGTTTCGACGGCGGCTGAGCCGTTCCTGCAATTCTGGATGGACGATAAACACGTACCCGAAGCCAAAGAGACGTGGAACTGGATGGTTCAGCGTTCGCTGACGAGCGAACGATCTTGCGGCGCATACACAACCTTCCTGGTGGCGAATCATAATGTTGCCGATGCGGCGTCGGAATGGCTGCGCAGCAATCCCAAGAGCGCCAACTACTACCTCAACGTCAACTGGCTTTTCAACGCCGGTTTTGAAACCGAGCCCAAGCCGGGGCCGTTCGATTGGCATATCGAAAGCACGCCTGATGTGGAAGCGACCCGCGTGCAAGACGTTTCGCGCGATGGCGAATGGTCATTGCGGCTTGTCTTTGACGGTCAGAACAACGTCGACTATCACGGTGTGTGGCAAGACGCCACCGTGACGCCCGGCCAGTGGCAGGTGCGAGCCTTTGTGAAGCTGGACGACATCACAACCGACCAAGGCATTTCGGTGCGGGTTTACGATGCCGAGCAACCGTCACGCCTGGATGTCCGGACAGATTCGGTTACCGGCACAGCAGCCTGGACGGAGATCAACCGAGCGTTTGCGGTTTCGCCGGAAACCAAGCTCGTGCGGGTTGAGATTGTGCGTGCCGCCTCGCGAAAGATTGAAAGCAAAATTGCCGGCCGCGCCTGGGTGGATTCGTTGGAACTCAGTCCGCTCCATTGACGGATGCGATGCCGGCGATCCAAGCCAGCAACATCGCGTTGGCCGGAATGTATAAATTGAAATCCACCAGGCTGTGCAAGCCGATGGCGCAAAAACTGCCCGCGCAACCGACGAGCACCAGACGCCGGTTTTCGTCTTCGAGCCGGATAATTCCTTTAAAGACGGGAATCAAAACGCCGAGCACAGCGGTGGCCAACATAGAGAACCCGACGATGCCAAGTTCCGCGAAATACTGCAAATAGTCGTTGTGGGCCATCTCGACGCGGAAGCTATTGGCAATCTCCTGATACTTGAGGAAGGTGGATTCAAAGCCCCCGAGGCCGCAGCCGAACCAGAAGAACTCGTTGATGAGCGAGAGCGTTTCCTTCCAAAAGTAGATGCGCGTATCCGCCGTGACCCTGCCGGAAGAGGACATATCCGCGAAGCGCGCCAGCAACTGATCGGGCGGCAGAAAGACAAACAGCGCCAATGCTCCCAGCGCAAGCGCCGTGAGGGCGGCCGTGCGGAAGTTCTTCGACGGAAGGCGCGGTCCGAAGCTGAGCGCCGCCGTTACGAACAGACTGCATAGCGCTACAAAGAAACCCATGCGCGATAAAGAATAGGCAATCGCCACCAGGAACAATGCGGCCACGGTCCAAACTACGCAAACGCGCACCGCATGTGCAATCGACTGGTCGAAGTCCTGCCGCCGCTTCAGAAAGATCGCCCAGCCCAGCATGACGGCCAGCGGCAACAGCATCTCCAACATGCCGCTGAAATGATCGCGGTTGGTAAACGTTCCGGTCCCCTGGGCGCTGGGCCAACCGGCCGACACCTGAATCATGCCGACGATGGCTTCCACAAATCCGATGACGAGCAACGGTACGACGGTAAACCAGGGCTTCTCCATAAACCGCCAGGTGAGTTCGCGAACCAGAAAGAAGGTGGCGATATAGCAAAGCAGCGAGAATCCCCACATCAGCGCCATGGGCGGATTCACGGCGATAGGCGCGTACGTTTGCGGTTTTGCCAGCATCGGCGAAATGGCCTGAACCATTTGGGCCCGGGCGGGCGAAAGAGAGCGTAGCAGGCCCAAAGGCAGGGGGATGAGTTGAAAAGCGCAGTAACAGGGCAGTGCCCACAGGACCCATTTCCACCATTTCGGAAGGGCCGGGGCGATCAAGCGGCGGCGCACAAAAATGGAATACACCAGGCAGATGCAGCCGACAAACAGAATGGTGGAAGCCCAATCGCTGGGATAGACGCCGGCGCGCAGAAAGAGAGCCCACGCCAGGGAGAGCGCCAGCGCAATCAGTGTGACTAGCGGGGCGAGCATGAAATAGTTATTTCCAGAAAGAAAAGATCGATTTCTTGGCGGGAGGTCTGGGCGCGCTGGGGAAAATCGGCTCGTCCATGATCACCGCGGTCGGATTGTCGAAGAAGAGCGCGTGGGCCGCGTCGGCTCCCCAAGTGGTGCCTACGTGCTGAAACGCCGGTCCGAGATTCGGCGGCCGATTTTCGCAATCGTGGGCATCGCTGGCCACAAAATGCACGCAGTTGGAGTTCATCAAGGTCTCCGCCACCTTTTGCGCCGTTCCCCCGAAGCGGCCGAAAAACGAGAGGGCGGTTATCTGCAGCAGGCAGCCATCGCGTACCCAATTCATCAATTCCGGAAGGTTGCCGCACAAAGGGCCATTGCGCTCGGGATGGGTGATTACCGGCACCAGCCGGATGGATAACAGCCGATCCAGAACGGTTCGCATAACGGGCAGGGAAGCGAGATCGGGCAATTCCACCATCAGGTAGCGGCCGGCGTTTATCGTGAATTGGCCGGGGTTGTTCATCACATTCGACAAATTGTCGAAATTCAGGTGAAAATCACAGCCGCGATGGACGCGGATCAGAGATCCGGCCGTTTCATTCAACTGCGCGACCAGTTGACTAGCGACCTCTTCGTTATAGGCATAGCTCGAATTCGCATGCGGCGTCGCGACAATATCGGTTGTGCCGTTATCGGCTGCGATTTGCAGCATCGCGAGTGTTTCGTCGAGATTCTGCGCACCGTCGTCCAAACCGGGCAGGATGTGGCTGTGGATATCGACCAAGAAGGCTCCTCTTGCATTATAGGAAGCGGAGAGAAAAACAAAGCCGGTGGGTGGAACATGCGCTCCCACCGGCCCAGTTTTGCCTCGAAAAGCTTCTGTTTTAGCGAAGGCCGCCGTTGGTATAGGTGTAGCCGTTGGTTAAGGTTGCCGATAAGCCTCCGGTATTGGTTACGACTACATTGACGCTACCGGCGGCGTGTGCCGGGGTGCGGACCACAATCGACGTCCCGCTGACCGAACTGACCGTGGCCGAGATGCCGCCGAATGTGACCTTGGCGCCGGATAGGAAATTAGTTCCGGTGATGGTCACGGTTGTGCCACCTCTGCGCGTTCCGCTGGTAGGCGAGACTCTAGTGATGGTTGGAGATGTTCCGGTGTAGGTATAGGCGTTGGTTAAGGTAGCGCTTTGTCCATCGGGGTTTGTAACTACTACACTGACTGCGCCTGCACTGTGAGCCGGTGTTGTGACGCTGATGGAAGTGGCGGTGACCGCGGTTACGGTTCCGGCGGTTCCACCAAAGGTTACGGTGACGCCGGAGACGAAGTTGCTTCCGCTAATCGTGGTGGCGGTGCCGCCGGATGCGGTACCGGAAGTGGGTGAGATGCCCGTGACCGTGGGCGCCGGCCCGAGGTAGGTGAAGCCGTTCGCCAACGTTGCGCTGGAGCTGCTCGGATTGGTGACGACAACGTTTACGGGACCCGCCGCACTGGCGGCCGGAGAGGTGACGCCGATGGAAGTGGCGGTTACGCTATTGATGGTTGCTACCACACCGCCGAAGGTTACGGTCAATCCGGACTGGAAGTTCGTGCCGGCAATTGTCACCGTTGTTCCACCCGCGACCGGTCCGGACTTGGGCGTGATGCTGGTAATGGTTGGCGGAGTAGTGCTGTTGACCGTAATGGTCACGGGCGCGGATGCAATACCGTTTGCGACCACTTGAATCGTACTCGTGCCGCCTTCAATGGTGGCGGGAACGTCGAAATTGGTAAACACAACCGCGCTGCCGGTGGCAACGCCCATGGTGCTGTGATCATGCGTGCGCGCATAGAAAACGTGCCCTGTTGACCCATTGGTAATGCGCACGAGCGGATAGTTCGTTGGGTCCTGGGATTCATCGCCAAAGGAATTCGCCTGGCTCAAGCCGTTAAATTGGGTGCCGTTAATTTGGTAGGTCACTGAGTTGCTTATGGTGGTTGGCACGTTGGTGATCGAGGGCGCCCAACTTGCGCTCGGCGAACCGGTGGAGTTATAGAGCTGCACGGTGGTTGAGCCGTCGATAAACATCACCTGGCCAGTCGGCAGAACGAGAAGGCTGGTGTAGTAGGTGGCATCGCTCGAAGCACGCGAGGGAGCGGGCACGCTTACCAGACTCGTTCCGTTGAATTCGAAGTATTTCAAGCCTGTTCCTGAATCGCCCGGACTGGCGCCGAAAAGGACGTTTCCGCTGGGCAGAAGCGCGGCGGGACCATCTTCGACATTCAGCCCGGAAGGCATGGCCGGTCCCTCGACCCAAGTCCCTGTTGCCGTTGATCCCGCTGCCGGTGGGGTATACACGGCTGTTTTGCCATCGGCGCCGATGGCAAATACGTTGCCGTTGGGCAAAAGCATTTGTGGACCCATTTCGCCGGGCGGATCATAGACCGGACAACCAGGCGCGGTTAGCGGGCTGGATGTAGTGGGGGTGTGCAGATCTTGCGGCGTTGTACCCGCTGAATACCAGGCTCCGGTGGCGGACGGAACGTTCACGAACAAGCGCTCCGCGTCTGGCGCGTTCGCCACGTCCACTGTAAAGACGCTTCCATCGGGCAGCAACGTCCAGCCTTCTTCGGAGTTGAATTTGTCTTCTTTTCCGCTCACGGTGAGTTCGGTCCAAGTCAAAGCATTCGGATCGAGCACGGCCAAGTTTTGATAGAGCTTGCTGCCGACCAGAAAACCACCGGTGCTCAAAATGGTGGCCGGAGCATCGCCAATGCACTGCCACTGATTCGGGTTGCCAACAGCGGGCGGTGGAGCGAGCGTAGTCCAGGTATTGGCCACCGGATCATACACTGCGCCCAGATCGCTCAACGCGAAGCTGCCGTTGTTATATTCGCCGCCGATGATGACGGCTTTCCCGGTTTGCAGAACCATGGAAGCGTAGGCGTCGGGATTGTAGCCGGAAGGCAGACTGGCCAAGGTTGACCAGGTTCCGCTCGCGTAACTGCCGGTGTTGTTGGGTGTCAATTTGTAAAACGAAGCGCCGGATTGGCACATGACGGTCGCGTCGGTCAGCAACAAGCAGTTTGTTATGCCGGCGGGCGGTTTGTTGGTAAGCGTTGTCCAACTCTGTGCCGATGCGAGCGTGCTGAAGAGCGCAAGGCCCAGCATGGCCGCCGCTGATGGTATTAGTTTTCTATTCATTGTTTGCAAGGATTTCCTTCTTTTGACTGGTAAATCTACCGCATCTCAGTTTACTAGGACTAGGGAGGAGGAATAGCCGGAGTTTTCCCAGGCAAAGCACACTTTGGGCTGGGGCTTCGGAACATTTCCTCCAACTTGTGTCCGTATTGATGCTTTCAGGCCGCGGCAGCCACTGTTTGCGGTGCCTCCGGTGTTTCGGCCAGGGCTTCTTCGAGCAATTTTGCCTTTTGAGCCGGGGTGAGACGGCTCAGATAAGTAGCGTAGCGGGATTCTGAAAAATCAAACCCAATTCCGGGAACTTTCGCGAGGGGCTGTTTGCGATGTTGCGCGAGCAAACCGGCTTGGGCGGCGAGTTTGAGCTTTTCTTCTTCGTTGGCTTTACGGGCTTCCTGGAGTTTGGTCAATTCGGCGAGTTCTCGTTCGCGGCGGCGGGCGAGGCGGTTTTCCTGCAGATTGAGATTGCGGAGGTCGCGCTCGTTTTCTTTGCGGGCGAAGAGTTCGAGGTAGGGTTTCTGGGTTGGTCCGGCGAGATTGGGATGGTTCTTGATAAGAGTGACGCTGGTCATGGTGATCATGGTTTGTTCGAGACCGGGGATGCGGTTGAGACGCCAGCGGATGTCAGCGATGGATTGGACGAGGGCTTTTTCTTCCGGGCCGACGGGATTATAGAGCGTGCGGTAGGACTCGATGTGGTTGTAGTAATCCTCGGTATCTTCGGCGGGCAGGACGACGGTGGCGCCGGTTAGGCCGGTTTTGAGAGCGTTGAGACGAACGGCGGCCTTGCCTTCTTCGGTAACGGGACCGCAAGATTTCTGCGCGTTCTCACGGTTGGCAGCGAGGCGGGCTTCGGACAGGACTTGTTCTGACATTTGGGAATCTCCTAGAGCATGTTTGGTGTATTTTGGGCAATAAAAAAGCCCGGCGGCGAGTGCGGATGCTGCACTCGGGCCGAGCTGATTTTTCCTGGCTTGAGAGTAGCAGACGGGGGTGGGGGTTCCGAACCTTGGTAACCAAGGGGAGAGGTAGAAAAAGACTGGAAGTGATAGAGGGGATTGGGGTTATAAATGTGATTAAAATGTGTTAATGTTTGTGACCGAAAAATTGGGGCTACCGCAAACGACTGCCGCCGACATTTGTTCTCTCATGCAAGCTACGCAGCCAGTCGGCTACCGTCTGGTTCGCCGCGGAAACCGAAAACCCCCGGAAACCGCGGCGAACACAGCTTCCAATCCGCGCGGCGTGCTAATTGTAGCGGCTGGTTCCATATTGCCAGGCTAGTTTGCATAATAATTAGTAGGTCTGTATCCCGATGGCATCTGCACTATCTGTCGCTCCCCCGATCACGATTGAGCAATACCTTACTTTTGAGTCGCCGGAGGGTTTTCGCGACGAATTGATCAGCGGGAGGATCATCGTGTCACCTGAGCCGAAGCTCCTTCATTTCGATATAGCTGACAACCTTTACCGACTGCTCACCAAAGCCGCAGCAAAAAAGTTCCGAGTCGGCCAACGCGTGAATCTTCAGTTCCCGGATGCCAATAGTATGCCTAGCCCCGACGTCTTTGTGCTCGACGCTACAGAATGGAAACGGGCCCGGCTGGCGAATGTTTACCCGGATGGTTCACAGCTGCAGCTCGCCGTTGAGGTGCTTTCACCAAGCAATCGCAAACCCGCGTTGCAGGCGAAGATCAGTATCTATACATCGCATGGGATTGAGGCTTGGCTTGTCGACCCCAGGCAACAAGAAGTGAAAGTCTATTCCGGCAAAACAGTGCGTACGGCGACTCTCAAAAGTAAATCTGTGTTGCGCTGGAATGGCAAATCGATTCCTGTGTCGGCGGTCTTCGATTTGTCGAGTTGGACTTCGCGCTGGAGGGGTCAGATGCGAAGCCAGATGCCGCCAAGCTGTGTTTTCGCTTCGGGCGAAATTCGGGCATTGCTAGTTGGCATCGAATGTTGATGAAAGGCCGAACCGACCTAAATGACATTGGGCGCTACAGGACGGGAATGGGACCTATGCAGGTCGTTTCGGGCGCCATTCACTCACCGAGAGTTCATTTCGAGGCACCGCCCCATTCGCGGGTAGCAAAAGAAATGCAACGCTTCTTGCGGTGGTTCAATGCCGCCAAACCGGACGGCCCCGACCCTCTTCCCGCCTTGACCAAGGCCGGAATCGCGCATCTCTATTTCGAATCCATCCATCCGCTCCAAGGTGGGAATGGCCGGCTTGGGCGCGGGATCTCGGAAAAGGCCCTCTCTCAGGCCTTAGGTCAACCCATGTTGACCGCTTTGGCGGCCACGATTTTGATCCGGCGCAAAAGCTACTATCAGGCGCTTGAGGCGGCGAACAAACAGAACCAAATCACGGACTGGCTCTGTTGGTTCGCCGGATTGCCCTTGAGGCTCAACAGCGAACGGAAGCGTACATCGAGTTCTTAATTCAAAAGACCAAACTGTTGGATCGATTGCGGGAACAATTGAACGATCGGCAAGAGAAAGCGATTCTTCGAGTTTTGCGTGAGGGGCCGGGAGGATTTAGAGGTGGATTGGCGCCGGCAACTACGTTTCAATCACGGGCGCTTCGACGGCAACGGCCACTCGGGATTTGGCGGGCCTGGTGGAAAAAGGGGCACTCGTTCGTTTTGGTGAGCGCCGTTATGCTCGCTACGCTGTCGCCATTCCGATTCGGAGCATGGGCCCGGTGACCGTCAGGGAGTCTGGCGATCTCGTTCAATTCAAGCCGTCCGTGACAATCAGCGTTCGCGGTGAGTCCCTCGTCCGACAGGACGTAGTGCTTCCGGCCCTATTCTGTTCAGGCGCTGCTCTTTTATCCATGGCCCGCGCGCAGCGCGAAAACTTGCGCCAGTGGCACTGGTGGAAAGCCGGACTTTGGCGATCCGGCGGCAGAACGTTTAGCAGGACTCAAATTTGGCAGCGCTTTTGAGGTAGGAACCAAGGATATTGAACAAGGTGATGAGTCGCAATAAGGATCGATGAACGTTAAGGCCGCGCCTTATCCGGCGCTAGTAATTCTTTTTGCCCCGGCTCTCAAGCCGATCCAACCTTGTTCTTAAATCCTCTATGCCGCCGTCGTGGGCCGCAGCTATATTGGCAAGCCGCCGAATGTTATCTGCGTCTATTTCAACAACGGCCCTCAGAGCCGCGACCGAACCCGTTAGCGCGTCCACCTTATCCGTTAGTGCGTCCACCTTATCCGTTAGTGCGTCCACCTTCGAAGACTGTTGTTGCACCGTCGCAGACAGTTCATGCACGCTGGAATGCAGCGATTCCGTCGATTGGAGAAGGAATTGCAACCGCTCATCAACAGTCATGGTGTTTTGATTATACCGAGAATACCAACTTCGCCACGGTCCCGCCCGCTCCATCCGCTCTCATGCTCCCGCCAGCCTCTGCCGACGGAAACGGCGAATCAACCGCGATAACTCAACGCTTTGACATTCGTCGCCCCAACGGAGCGGTCAGGCCGCTACGAATCGGCAGCACTTTGGATGAGACTGGGGAGCGCACGCTGGAAATGGCGATGCGCCGGATGAATCTTTCGGCGAGAGGGCACGACCGATTACTTCGGTTGCCAGGACGATTGCGGATTTGGATCATCCGGCGAACGTGGTGTCAACGATCATCTAAAAACGTAGGAATTTGAACTTTGGGCCGACCTGGCAATATCATCCGCGCCGGGAGGCGCAATCGTCCGATTAGTAAAGTCAGATTCGACAGTCACGATCGATCGCAAAAAGCCAGTGTCCGATAACGCCACTACACGACAACTGGCCGGTTCTTTCCGATAGTGGCAGCCATGTGCGAAACTTCGAGATAGTGGAACGTTTCTGGGGTGCTGTGCAACTGCTGATCGCTATCCCATTTGGGCTCGTTTCCATCGTCCGCTTGGGTATGCTTGCGGGGCTCTTGTTGGCGGGTGGCGGAGCATTCATCTTTCTCGGTGCGTTTTTCTATCTGGCGGGTATCCTCACGAGCGGCTACATGTGTTTGTGTGGTTGGCGCAGGCTCGCCGGGGCTTTTCGCGCCCCATAGATTTCCCGAGTACCTGGACGATTTGTTCCTGGCGGTCCCGATCTGTTGTGCGATGAAACAACATAACGATAACAACCATACCTGTGGGGCGAGCGTGTGATCCAATTGCAATTCAAATTATGTGTGCCCGCTGTTGTTCATCCCGAGCGTTAATTCGCGGGCAGCAGAGTTTCGATCTCCTCCGGCAGCAGGAGTTCTTTTTTGCGAAACATGATCGTCCAGCCATCTACTGATTCCCTGGTCAATGTCGAGTCATAGCGTAGGTAGCCGAAGGATTCTACTGGACCTTTTGCCGCCATGGCAGTTTGAAAGTAGCTATGCTTGCCCGTTCCGAATTGACAGTCGAAAATGACGAAAGCCGTCGAATCAAGATCGCCAACAACAGGGTTACGGATTCGCGAAGCTCCGCGAACTGACGCTTGGTCGAACGGAAAGGTCGTCGGCAACTCTGTTCCAACGAACGAGAGGCCATAAGTCTGCGCGATGTTCCGAATGCGACGCTCTCTACGTCGATTCCCAAGTATGCCCCACGTGAGAGGGATGCTTACCCAAACTATCCAGTGCACGGTTTGCGCCCAACGCTTCCGATCTGATTCTAGGACGTCTCAAAACATTCGCGTGACCACTCAGAGCTTGGGCGCGTAAAACGTGATTACCGGACACTGGCCGGAGAGTGCCGCCGAGGGGGGTCTTGGGCACCACCGCACTGACGTTTTGCGGCTGCCGCTAGTGGGCCATACCAGCGAATGTTCCCGGAGTTCTGAACGCTGTCACTTTCGTTTCGGATTCTTCCTTCGAATTCCACGGGCCTGCTGTTTCTCTTCTGCTTGTTCTGCCAAAGCCTTGCGCATCAGAATTGGAGCGAGTTTCCGAATCTCGGCAGCCTCGTCGGGCTCAACCTGACGCACGCGCTCGGGAGGTATCCCCGCACCCAACTTGGCGTCAATCATGCGAAATGATATTGTCTGCCCCTGCCGCAGATCGGGCAACTGCCATTGCCAACGCTCCTTTACTGTTCCTGCTCGGATGTCTGCCCTCAGTATTTCCGTGGGATGTTGCCCACACTGGTAACGAATGAGCCGCCTTTGGGCGGCACGAAGACACCCAAAAGTTTGCCGTCGAGGACCACTTCTAAAGCTTTCATTGTTTCAGTCCACCGCAAGAAGGAACCGCCGCTCATTTCGGAATCGCCATGTGGTCGAAACACGCGAATATCGGACAGTAGGGGCCGCAGCGGTTCGCCCGGTAGTGCACGAATATGGGCGTGCATCCCGTTGGATTGGACGATGGTACGAATTGGGAGCATGGCCAGGTCGCCGCACGTGCAGTTCCTGGAGCAGCAAGACCGGTTTTAGCAACGGAAAATACCTCTAAAATGATTAGCATGGGTCGATTCCGCTAGGGCGTTTGAAAATGACCGGCAGACTGCAACTAGCCACCGTTATCCTGGCGCTCTTGTTCGTTTCTTCCGCACTCGGAGAGGTAATCTTCAGCCGCCGCGTTTATAAAGAGCACGGCGCGAGCTACCAGCAGGTCTTTATATGGAATCCGCCAGATGGTGTTCTGAAAGAGCTGACGCACTCGCTTCGGGATCACTACCGTCCCACATGCGACGGAGGGATCGTCAAATTCACGTCGCCTTCGCCAGACGCAACGGACGATGTGAAGCTTTGGAGCCTGAGCCCGGCCACGGGCGAGGAAAAGGTGATCGGTCGCGCGTCGGAGCCGCAAGGAAGACCGGATTCACCGCCGCGGAATTGCGACCAGTTTGCAAAGGTGGGCGAACTCGAAGCCTGCGGCAACGAAGAGACTCTGTTGGTGTCGCGGTCGGGCGGGCAGATCGGCTCGTTCCAGATCCAAGTCAACAACTGCCCAATCGATAATCACGGCACTATCGGCAAGTGCGAAACTCCGATCCGCTCTCTTGACTGGACCGAGGACGGAAAATACTTGCTGATCGGGGAGGAAGGACTTAACGACGGCAGTGGCGAGCGGCAGGATGACTATTATCTGGTCAACCTCGCCACTATGAAGCTCAGCACGGTCGCGAGCGCTTACACCGCGTTCTGGCTGCCGCGCCGCGATCAAATCGTATACGTCACACCGGAGGGCCTCGCGCCCCTTCCGGGACAAAAGCGTAAACACTACGTTTGGGTACGGCAGCTCATGTTCTTCGATCCGGTGAAAGCGATGCCGATTGCTATCACTTCCGGTCTCACGAACAATGTGGACCCTTCCTGGTGCGAAGGCACCCACTAACGCCTGGGTTTCAAAACAGGGCAGCGAAGTCGCGCTTCGGGATGACGATTATTACCACGGATTCCCGCACGGTTAACCCACGACGAGTTGGCATGTGTTTACCGAAGTTCCGGGTTGCGGTTGATAGACGCGGTTATCGTACAGTGAGAAGCTTTGAGGTGGGAATCCCTCGCAATGGCAGATATCAAGAACCTTTCAGCCGAACCTCTCGGTAAACTCCATTCGTGGATTCCGCACGATCTCCAAGCAGAGCAGTTCGTCTTCCTTCCAGACGCCTGTCCTGGCAAATCGCCGCTTCCCACCGGAACAGCGGTCTTAACCCGGCAGAAAGATTGGCGGCGGTTCGCCGTTTCCGATTGCGGATGTGGGATGCGCCTGCTACGTTCTTCCGTACCGGTGACGGACCTGGATGCCGAACGTTGGAACACGGTCGCCGATTACCTGAGAGAGAACAAAGGCAGACTTGGCGATCTGGGTGGAGGCAACCATTTTCTGGATGCTCTCGCGCCCCACGATGATGGCCCCGTGTACTTCCTAATCCACACTGGCTCACGCAACGAGTCTGGGCATGTTGACACTCTTGTTGATCGGCCCGACGAGTTCGATAAAACCTTCGACCAAGTCGTTCAATGGGCGGTTGATAACCGCGCCACAATTCACGAAAGAATCGAACGAGTATTCGGGCGGTTAGAGGTCATGCTGGATTTGCCGCACAATACCTACGAACAATTAGGCGACGGTGGTGTCATCATCCGAAAAGGTTCAGTGCGCCTCATGCCACGAGACCTATCGGTGCTGCCTTCTCACATGTCGGGTGATGCGGTTCTGATCAGGGCCAACGATAGAGTCAGCGAGATCTTGAATTCAATGAGCCACGGAACGGGCCGCAAGATGGCAAGGAGTGACTGCAAGCCGTTCGCCGATACCTACGACTATGAAGCGTTACGGAAATCCGTTTTGATCCCATCTGGTGTTGACGACGCGTCTTTGCGCACCGATGGACCATTCGCTTACCGTGATCTTGACGAGTGCCTGGACTTGATATCAGACTACATCGAGGTTGTCGCCAGATTCGGCGTAATCGGCTACATGGGTCATCTGGGTTGAGACCATGTCAAAAGGCTACGAACATGGGTTGCGGTCGAAACACGCCGATATCAGACAGTGTGATTCACTACGATCAAGATTAACCATGTGTAAAGTATCGACAGGATTTCGTTTGGTTGCATTATTGGTAGTTTGCTCGGCGCTGAGCGTTAGCTTCGCGGGGGAAAGACACAGCCACTTGCCTAAGCGCCCGCCGCTCGAAGATTCACTCCGGCGATTCCTCCGAAATTTCGATCACGATGAGACTACGCGATATGTGGCTACGTTCCGTGACCTTAACGGCGACGGAGTTCCCGAGGCGGTCGTTTATCTTATGAGCCGAAACTGGTGTGGGAGTGGCGGCTGCAATACTCTAATTCTGAAGCGGGATCGCGGCAACTGGAAGTTGATAACAAACGTACCGATCACACGACCTCCGATCCGCATCCTGATCACGAAATCGAACGGCTGGCAGAATATCGGAGTGTGGTTCCAAGGTGGAGGTATTCAGCCCGGTTACGAAGCGGAACTCCGCTTTGATGGAAAGACGTACCCGAAAAATCCATCCACACGTCCGGCTCGCCACTTGTTCAAAAAGGTCGAAGGCGAAGTGCTAGTTGCGCCCACTGCGGATGGTGTGCCACTCTATCCCAGCCATTAGCCGAGGCTGCAATTGCTTGGTCGTGGTCGATAGACGGGAATACCGGACAGTGAGACCGGCGATTTCCCACGGAGCATTAAGTGCCGCCCAATCAGCGATAACGCCGCTTTCGAGTGAACTACGTTTGTTCCCCGTTGCGTTTGCCGCTTGATTATCTTGACGCTATATCAAGACTCGGTCTGGTGATCGCTAACGATTTCGGTCCACGCTTTCCCGCAACGTTCACATCTCCATTGGTTGCCTAATTCAATGCCGTCAAGGACAACTTCGTCCGACCGACACGCCGGGCAGCAGGGATGAGGAGGGACATCAATCTCGGGCTCTGCGTTATAGTCCTCGCGCATTCCGGGCGGCACGGGTTCCGCAAGTACGCGCCGGGCCAACTCTTCATCTTCCGGTGCCACTTTTATCTGCGGCAGCCGCAGATCCATCTTGTCGCCGGGGACCAATATCCCGCTGCGGATGCCCCGCTCTGATAGCAAGTAAACACCAAACTGAGCATCGTCAACGGTTCGGCATTCTGCAACGCTGACGCCTCCCCTCACTAATTCGTTCGAAAATGAATCCCAGTTTGATCGGTCTTCTTCAGTCATCTACCTTACTCTTACCGCAAAGGCCATGCAGAGCAAGCCGTCGGTTTCAACGTTGATTCTCCAGAATCGCTCAAGGCCGAACTCATCGAGCTATTTGGCGGGAACGAGACGGAGCCACTTGTCCCAATTACAAAATGGGGTATCGCCACTCTTCGAGATCCCAACAAGATTCTGGTTCGGCTGTTTCCAAAAACCTGACCGGCAAACTATTGTGGAACTGTTTGGAACGGTAGACGTGAATATCGGAAACTGAGGCCGGGTTCGCTATTTGAATTCCAGTAGCGGCGCTCAATCGGCGATAACGGTAGTTCAAGGCCACAGCCCTCCACTGGTAACGTAATGTGTAGCGAGAGATGTGTAGCGAGAGCCTAGCATCTTGCGAGAGGATGGCGGTTTGATTTTGCTCAAGTCATGGTTGCTGGTTTCGCTCATGTCCGTAATTGGGCCGCGTTCATTATGCATCGCGGGACAAACCGCCGCGCCGATAGCTGATGAGAGCCAAGTAGCCGATGCGATCAAACGGGTTGAAAACAACGATCTGGGCGTCGGACCAGTGGATGCGTTGTCCTTCGTCGACCGCATAGCCGCTGCCCGCGCGGTCCAGGCGCTCCCGGTCCTTGAGCAGTATTTTTCCCGAACATCGGACACGGAAATAAAAGCGGGGATAGCATCTGCACTGGTAAGGATGGGTGATAAGAACGAAATCTATTGGGCGTACCTTGTCAAGCTTGCGACGCAAGCCAGCGAAAGCGATGCTCCTTACCCCTTCGATAAAGCGGCCTCCAAGCAAAACATTCGTTTTGCGCCGGAGTTCAAAACTTGGGCCAATGCCCATACGCTATCGGTCGAAGCTGCATTCAAACTGGCCTGGGAAGATCTGCCCGGTAACCTCGCACCACTTGCAAAAACCGGCGACCCGCGTGGCATCCCCATACTCCGCAAGGCTCTGATGTCCCCGGATCTTATGATTGCCTCGCTTGGCGCAGCGGGGCTCGCGCAAGCTCACGACAGGTCCTCCGTACCAATGATCATCGACGCTTGCAAGAGACTGCCTGCGAGTATGGCACCCTCCCTCGCCGGTGCACTGGAGTTCTTTGAAGATGATCCCCAGGCACAGCGGACGTTTGCGTCTTACTTCCCCGACGTGAACCTCGAAGAGGCGAGAAAATTCAACGGCTATAGTCCATTTGGGCCTCGGTACACAATTGGGCGATAGCCGCCATTGGATGAGCGACCTTGATCAATTCGGATTTCCGTCCTTTGCGACCATGAGGCAATGGCGAATTAGACCGTGCGCTGATCCCGCAATAACGATTGCAAGGATCAAAACGCTGTCTGTCGCCGAATTCGACAAGCCCGCGAACACGCCCACCGGACGTTTTTGATCGCGTTCTTGAAAGTGTGCGACAAGCAGAAAGTGGAACGGACCGACTGTTGTGGCTGAAACTGAGCCGACCTTGTTGCGTAGAAAATACGCCTCAATGCGAGTGCACGAATCGCACGAGTTCCATTACGAGTCCGCTCAGCACGATGACCTCCAAAATGCGGTATACCAATACGACCCACGGCTGGCGATTCAATTAACTGCCATACCTCGGCCGATAGCTGACGCATCTATGCTTTGGGGGCGGTGCTTGTCTGGCGAACGCTGGGCTATTTAGCCAGCTTCTGCACGATCTCTAACGCCTTCTCCACATGCTCAGCGGGCGAGATCTTATCTTCTTTTGAGGAGAGCGTTGCGACGATCTTGTCGTCTTTGCCGATCACGTAGGTTACGCGCTCGATGAAGGCGTGTCCGATCTGCTCGCCGCGCACATCCTTCATGTCCGGCTTGCCTTCGTTGACCGTCAAATCGTATAAGCCGGCGATTTTGCGATTCGCATCAGACGCCACCGGAAACTTGCCCGCACAATAGTCCGGGTCGGACGAAAACGCGTTCAAACGCGCAACGCTATCCGCCGAAACTCCAATGATTGTGGCGCCGGCGGCATCGAACTTGTCTTTTTCCTGCGCAAAGGTATGGGCTTCAATGTCGCAACCTTTTGTGTATGCCGAGGGATAGAAGTAAACCACGACGGGGCCCTTCTTCAACGCACTTTTCAGCGAAAATTTAAATTCTTTTCCTGCCAGCGAAGCGGGCGCCGAAAATTCCGGCGCCTTGTCCGCGACTTTGAGCGCCGCCGGCAAAGGCAAGCTGATCATGCTGGTTAATACCGAGCAGAGCAATAGGTTTTTCATCGCAACGACCTCTTGAAGGACTGGAGTATTTATCATATCCGAGTGCCACTCGCGTACGTCTCGGAACCGAGGCAGAGATCAAAACGGAACAAAAGACCGGACGGGCGACGTTTCCCATATCGCTCTCCGGGCGAGTCACGAGCTAGGTGGAGAGTGCAAGCGCTTGCCTCCGTTCGGAACGAATTACGCGCAACCGCGTATCGATCCCCGTTGTTCATTCGGCTCGCAAACCGACGATGGGATCTACTCTGCTTGCGCGGTAGGCCGGCAGCGATGCTGCGAAGACGGTCATTGCTGTGACCATGGCGACTGCAACGATGTAGGTCGCCGGATCCAAAGGGCTCAGACCGAAGAGTTGATTCACGAGAAAATCCTTAAATGCGAACGCCAGCGGAATACCGCAGGCCACTCCGATCGCGAGCAAGCTGAATGATTCCTGCAACACCATCCAACGGATTCGCGATATTTGTGCGCCCAGCGCTAGTCGAATACTAATCTCTGCGCGACGGCGTTCGACGTTGTGACTCATCACGCCGTATAGTCCTATTGACGCTAGTAACAAGGCCAACATAGAGAACAAAGTCGTCAGAGTCGAGATCAACTTGTCATGCGTCATGAAGTTCGAGATTTGCTGCTGAACGGTCAACACGTTCAACACCGGCAGATTCGGATCTACACTGCGCAATGCCGACTCGACGGATCCGGTTGTGCGTGTTGCGTCTCCCGCAGTGCGAACAAGGATTACAAAGACGAAGCGGTCCTGATTCTCCTCCGGCGGTTTCGACTTCTCGCCGGGCACAAATGGCTCGATTTGCGCGAGCGGAATGTATGTCATTCGCCCCGGATCCCTATCACGAGGGCTGTTGAATTTCGTGTCCCGGGCGATCCCGACGATTTGCCACGGGCCCGGCTCCGAAGCCCCACCGATCGATAGCGATCGGCCGATGGCATCTCCTTTCGGGAAAAATCGCTTGGCCAGGGTTTCATTGATGACAGCGACTTTCATGCGTCCGAGTGAGTCCGCATTCGTGATCGGTCGTCCGGAAATGATAGGAATACCGGTCGTTTCAAAGTACTCTCCGGAAACGCGATTGAGCATCGACACCATGTTCTCTTTCGGAGCGGGTGTGTAGCCGGGTATGGAGATTGAGGAACTCCAACCGCCTGGGGTAATGGGCGGAGTTATGGCCAGAGCTACTGAGCGGACTCCAGGCACCTGATGAAGGCGGTCGATCAGACGATTGTAGAGAGCAGGGGTCTGGCTTGGTGTATAGCCGGCTAGCCTGGGATCGAACTCGGCCATCAGCAGGTGAGTGCGTTCGAATCCATAGTCTTCGCCTTGAAGATTACGCAGTGTCTGAAGGAACAGCCCGGCACCGATCAAGAGCATGAGCGAGAAGGCGATCTGAACGGCCACCAGCGCCTTAGGCCACAGCCGGGATGCGTTCGCGGCCTGCGAAGTACGCGTCGTGAAGCTGGAAGCTAATGAATGATCTGTGCGGCTGGCCAGCCAAGCCGGTACGAAGCCGAAGAGAATTCCGGTAACGACTGACACTGCCAGAGTAAATATCAGCACCGGGGCGTCCGGCGTGGGACTGAGCGCGGTCAGCGTGTTTCCCCGGCTAATGAAAGAAATCAGGCTGCGAGTAAAACCAAAAGCCATCATCAGGCCCAGCAGCGCACCGGTGAAAGATAGCACCAGAGCTTCGATGACACCTTGGCTGACAATCCGCGTCCGGCTTGATCCAAGGGCCAGACGGGTTGCGATTTCTCTCCGGCTTCCCGCCGCGCGAGCCAACAGGAAATTGGCGAGATTTGCGCAGGCGATCACGAGGATTAAAACGACCGCCGCCATGAGGACCAGCAGCGCATTGCCGTATTGGGTGCGAACGGAGGACACGCCGTGCGAGGCATCGAGTAAGGGCACTACTTCGCGGTTGATCTCCTGTGCGCGTGCCGGTGTAATGCTGCTGCCTTCGTGCGCGCGAATCGAATTGTGAATCTGTAGATTCAGCCATGCTTCACTGCGCCGCCGCAAAGCTTTGTTCTTGGCCGCTTCGGGAGCGAGCCGTCCGAACATATGCAGAAAATAGAGACCTGAATCGGGCGTCAAAAGCGAGGGCATGTGAAGCACGGCGGGCTGCATAGTATCCGGCATCCACAGCGCCACCGGCTCGGCATCCTTTGTCATGCCTTCAAATTGTTTCGGCATGACACCGATTACTCGGAATGAGGTGTTGTTCAGCGCTATCGTTTTTCCCACAACTTCAGAATCGGAGGAAAAATAGGAGCGCCAGAATGGATAGCTGAGGACAACCACGGCCGTGCTTCCAGGAGCCGCGGCATCCGAAGGTAAAATGGTTCGCCCCAGCATCGCCGACGCCCCGAGCACCTGGAAATAATTGCCGGAAACGAGATTTGCCGGAACAGTGGCCGATTTGGAATTGGCGGAATCCGGCGAGAATGCCTGGCGGACCACCGCTTTATCCGAGAAACTGCAGAATGCTGCAATGCCCTGGAATGGCCCAGGATCATGCGCCAACTCGCGAGCGAAATACCAGGGGAAAAGCCCGCCTTGGCCGGTGTCGATGCCCCCTCCGATGCCTCCGTTTTCCTGGTTCCCGAAACTGACCAGTAATTGAGGATCTCGGACCGGCAATTCCTGCAGCAACACTTGCCGCACAAGTGTGAAAATGGCAGCGTTCGCCCCGATCCCGAGAGCAAGCGATAGCAATGCTACACACGTGAACCCTGGCCGTTTCAGCAGGAATCGGATGCTGAGGCGCAAGTCCTGGAAACAATTTTCCACGACAGATTCCCAGCGCGATTCCCAGATCTGCTGACGCACAGAAGCCATACTGCCCATCTCCAACAGAGCCGCCCGTCGTGCCTCGGCAGGAGACATTCCGCAATCTTCTTGATGCGCAGCTGACGCGTCGAGAAACTGCGATAGCTCTTGATCCAGTTCACGGTTGCTTTGCTCTCTCTGAAATAAGGCTCTCAGGCCCGAGACGAGACCGCCTAGCCAATTCATATCCCTCGGTTAAGCCTCCATGATGCGAGCAATGGCAGCTATTTGGCGCTCCCATTGATCCGATTCTGCATGCAGCGCCCGCTTCCCGCCGGGCGTGAGTGAGTAATACTTTGCTTGACGCCCGTTTTCCGTTTCGCGCCACTCCGACCTGACGCGTCCAGCGCGTTCCATCCGGCTCAGGGCGGGCAGGAGAGAACCTGGATTGACTCGGAAGATGCCCGCGCTGATCTGCTCTATACGCAGCGCCACGCCGTAACCATGCATGGGCTGCAGCGCTAGCGTCTTAAGAACCAGCATTTCAAGCGTGCCCTGAATCAGTTCACCGGGTTTCTGGCGCTGTTCGCCTGGGGAAGTTTTCTTGGACAATGACCTGCCTCTCCTCTAGATAGTCAAGAGTAAAACAATGTACTCTAGATTGTCAAGAGGAAGAGCATGCGCGGCTTCTTCTTCTAAATCCCCGTGGCAGCCGCTTCAGCTTTGTGGCCGATGGAATTTCGGACGATTTAGCGCCAACTGAGAGCAGGGGCGAGGGTGGTCAGAATAGCCTCCATGACATGCACATTGTAGGCAACGCCCAGTTGGTTTGGGACGGTTAGCAGCAGCGTGTCTGCTGCCTCGATTGCCTCGTCTTTCTTGAGTTGTTCGATCAAAACAGCCGGCTCAGCGGCGTAGCCACGGCCGAAAATCGCCCGGGTGCTTTTGTCGAGAAAGCCGATCTGATCCTGCTCCTGACCTCCTCTTCCGAAATAGGCACGGTCCTGGTCGTTCATCAACGGGAAGATACTGCGGCTGACGGAAATGCGCGGAGTGCGAGCGTGGGCGGCCTCCTTCCAGGCTGCGCGATAGGCGCGAATCTGCGCTGCTTGTTGGATGTGGAACGGCTCGCCGGTCTCGTCGAATTTGAGGGTGGAGGACTGCAAATTCATTCCGAGCTTGGCGGCCCAGGCAGCCGTTGCATTAGAAGCCGCCCCCCACCAGATGCGATCGCGCAGTCCGTCCGAGTGCGGTTCAAGACGCAGCAGACCGGGAGGATTGGGAAACATCGGCTGCGGGTTCGGTTGAGCGAAGCCTTTGCCGGCCAGGAGCTGAAGGAATTCCTGGGCGTGCCGTCGCCCCATGCCTGCCTCGTCCTCGCCGTCAACCGGGTGGTGGCCAAAATAGCGCCACCCGTCGATTACCTGCTCGGGAGAGCCGCGGCTGATTCCCAACTGCAAACGGCCGCCGGCGATGAGATCCGCAGCGCCCGCATCCTCCGCCATGTAGTGAGGGTTCTCATACCGCATGTCGATGACGGCGGTACCAATTTCAATCCTCCGCGTCTTGGCACCGATCGCAGCGAGCAGTGGGAACGGTGATGCCAGTTGTCGCGCGAAGTGATGAACACGAAAGTAGGCGCCATCCATTCCCAGGCGCTCGGCCTCCACGGCCAAGTCGATGGATTGCAGTAGCGCATCAGACGCCGACTGCGTTCGTGACTGCTGTGCTGGTGTCCAGTGCCCGAAAGAGAGAAAGCCAATTTTCTTCATTGCAAGATTCAGTCTACTGTTCCCGGAGGTTTGGTGACTGTCTCCGAAACGAAACCCGAGGGTGGCTGGCATCACAGACACGGAGTCTGATGGCCCGATAGTGTTGTTGTTTAGGAAGCGAAAGAGAAGAAATGAAACCAATGCGTCTGTTGTTCTTTGTAAGTGCGATTCTGATGGGGCAATCGGCTCAAATGAATCAGCCGCCGGCAGTTACCGGCAATAAGCGAGTGGATGCGCTGCTGCAGCAGATGACGTTGGAGGAGAAGATTTCACTGATCCATGGCGCGGCGGAAAATGGGCAGGTTTATCAGGGGCAGGCCGGCTATCTGACAGGCGTGCCGCGGTTGGGGATTCCCGGTTTGCGATTTGCCGATGGGCCTCCGGGCGTTCTCACACGCCACCCGGCACTGGGCGAAACTGCCACGATGGGCGTGGCCGCTACCTTTAGCGTGAAAGACGCTGAGGCGAACGGAGCGGCGATCGGGCGGCAGGCGCGCGCGCTGGGAATCGACGTGGCGCTGCAGCCGTTCGTCAATATCGATCGAGATTTGGAATTTGGCCGCGGATATAACACGTTTGGCGAAGACCCATACCTCACCTCAGTTATGGGTGTGGCGGAAGTCAAAGGCATTCAAGCCCAGCATGTGATGGCGCAGATCAAGCACTACATCGCTTACGATTCGGATTCGGGAAATATTTTCGTTGACGATCAAACGCTGCACGAAGTGTATCTAGCGCCGTTTGAGGCGGCGGCGAAAGCAGGCGTTGCGTCGATTATGTGCTCGTACAACCGGCTGAATGGAACATTTTCCTGCGGTAACAAAGATTCGCTGATGACAATGCTGCGTGACCAAGTGGGGTTCACCGGCTTCGTGACGTCGGATTGGGGCGCGGTGCATGGAGTGGGCTTTATTAACGCGGGCCTGGATATGGAGATGCCTGGCGAAGCATGGCCGGGCGCGGTGTTGGCGCTGCCTTCCTTTTTCGATTTGAAACCGCTGCCGCCGCCTCCGCCGCCGAACGCCATGGGAGACATGATGGCTGCTTTTTTCGGGTCGCTTCCGGAGGAACCGATGCCGCAGCCTATGGACATGGGCGATTTCGGAATGAAGACAAGCCCGGAGAGAATGCAGGAGGCGCTGAAGAACGGCACGGTGACCGAGGAGACGATTACTAAGGCTGCGGGGCATGTGCTGCTGCAGATTGTGCGTTTTGGCTATTTGGATGGCCAGCAGAAGCACAACGTGACCGACGAACCGGTTGAAGAGAATGCTCAGGTGGTCCGCAAGACGGGTGAAGACGCAGCCGTGCTGTTGAAGAACGAAGGAAGCGTGCTGCCGCTGACGACTGGCGATTTGAATTCGGTTGTGCTGATTGGGCCGACGGCGGGCCAAGTGGACTCAATCGGCATGAGCGGCGAGCGTTCCGTGGGGTTGGCGTCGCGCATGGTGGGACCGCTGGCGGCGATGAAGAGTATTTCGGGCAACGCCCACATCCAATTCGCCGTGGCAGACGATATGACGGGCCAGCCGGTTCCGGCGGCGGCGTTGAGTCATGACGGCCAGCCGGGACTTTTGCAGGGCGGCGAGACGGTGGACCGCGAAATCAATTTCACAGTGAAGAGTGGAACGGCGCTGACGCCGAATTCGACAGTCACCTGGAAGGGTGCTCTGACTCCGCCGCATGCAGGCACTTATTGGCTGTACCTTCAGGCATTGGGGACGAATGCCGTAGTGGCTATCGATGGGAAGAAGCTCTTGCGCACAGGAGCGATGCAAGGCGCCGTGCATGGCGACATTCTGCAGGCGAACCAGGACAACGTGATTCCGACGACGGACGGGCTGGATAATGTCCGGCGCGCATTGGAATTGACCGCTGGACCGCACGCCATTGAAATCAACATTACGCCTGACACATCAGGAGCGCCGGTGCAGCTTCGGCTGAGCTGGTATACGCCGGAACAGCGCGCGGCGGATCATGATGCGGCCATCGCGGCGGCGAAACAAGCTGGGAAAGCAATCGTATTTGTGTGGACGCGGCAGAATCCAGTCTTCGGGTTGCCTGGCGATCAAAACAAATTAGTGGAAGAAGTGGCGGCGGTGAATCCAAATACCGTGGTGGTGTTGAATACCAGCCAGCCGGTGGAATTACCTTGGCTGAGGAACGTAAAGGCCGTGGTGCAGATGTGGTGGCCGGGCGACGAAGGTGGCTGGGCGAGCGCGGATGTTCTGCTTGGGAAAGTGAGTCCAGCGGGACGGCTGCCGCTAACCTGGGGCAAGCGGCTGGAGGATTATCCTGCGACCGACCCGAGGCATCCCGAGCGCAGCAAGCAAGGAGTGGACAAAAAGACGACTTATAGCGAAGGAGTGAATGTCGGGTATCGGTGGTTCGATAAGGAGAACATCGAGCCTATGTTTGCCTTCGGCTATGGATTGTGTTACACGACGTTTGAATACAGAGGGCTGAAGGTGAGCAAAGCGGGCGATGGCGGCCTGGATGTGCGGCTGCAAGTGAAGAATACCGGCGGCATGGATTCGGACGACGTGCCGCAAGTATATCTGGGCGCTCCGAAAGACGCGCCGCAGGACGTGCAATTTCCAGTGCGCGCGCTGGCGGCGTTCGATCGGATACATCTGAAAGCAGGCGAGACTAAGACCGTAAGCCTGCATGTTGACTTGCGACGGCTGCAGTACTGGTCGACGAAGGATGGCAAATGGTTAACCGCCGCCGGGAAGCGCACGCTCAGCGCAGGCGGATCATCGCGCGACTTGCCATTGAGCCGGCAGGTTGAATAAAAGGCTGTCGTTGCAGATTCTTAGGACTGATGACCTAGTAGTTGTACGCTAGGGCCGAAGAATAATCTTGTCCGCCTCAGATGTCTGTGGATTCCGGTTGATTTGATGCCATCTTTTTCGTAAAGTGGTACTACTCTATGGTTTGTCTGGTATACGTTACTCCCAGTACGATTACCGATCAGGCCGACTTGGCTGAGTAGAACTTTATCATGTTGAGTACAACTCTAATAATGCGAAATTTTGGTCTCGGACTGGGTCTTACGCTTGCGGTGGTTGTTGCACACGCAACTGATATTGATCCTGGTGCCGTAGTCGCACCGAACGCGGTTGCCACAACTGTCGGTATTGCCAGCACGTCATTGATGTCGGTTGGCGGCAATTTTGTGTTTAACCCGCTCCCGGCGGACATTTCGGCCAGCTATGTCGAGACCGCTTACGCGGACACGACAAATCCGTTCAACTCGATTCCTGGGGTGTCAGATACCACCATCGTCCTCAAGATTACCGTCGGCCAAGGTACCGCAACGATCGAGCGTGTAACGCTTGGATATTTTGGCGGCTTCGGAACTTCGGTGAGCTATTTGAATACGAGTTCTGCCGTTCCGACCAACGCTACGCGTGACGCCGCTGGGAATGTCATCGGTTATGGTTTCAGTGGTCTGACCCCCGGTCAAGTAGAGACATTAGTGATCTACACAAATGGTCAGGGAGTCGCTCTCGACGGTGCGGTTTCCATTCAGGATGCTACGGCGGGGTACAGCGTCGGACTCTCGCTCGTTCCAGAACCGAAATCGGCGGCTTTCCTGGCTGCTGGCTTGGGCGTGCTCTGTATGATGTGGTTCCGTAAGCGATCCAGCCGCCGCGTTTAACCTTCGTTTTCAAATCGCTGCTAGATTGAGTAGGTGCTGAGCCAAAGTGCGCTGAGAATGGCCGAAAGGCTTCGGTCGCGGGAGATTTCTCCGGTAGAGCTGGTGAAGGCTCATCTGGAGCAGATTCAGCGAATCAATCCCAGCCTGAATGCCGTGGTGGAAGTGTTGGAAGCGGGCGCGATGAAGCAAGCCCGGATTGCGGAGCAGCGGCTACTGGACGGATCGGCTTGCGGGCGGCTTGAGGGCGTACCCTTTTCCGTCAAAGATTCGATTGATGTCGCCGGTTTTAAAACCACAGCCGGCACTTTGGGCCGTCGCAATGCCGCGCCCGCCACGAAAAACGCGACGCTTGTTGAGCGCTTTTGTCAGGCTGGTGCGATTCCGATTGCCAAGACAAACCTGCCCGATCTTCTCTTCTCGTTCGAAACCGATAATCTGATCTACGGCCGGACGAATAATCCCTATGATCAGCAGCGAACTCCTGGCGGGAGCA
Organism: Bryobacterales bacterium; assembly: GCA_963771405.1. GTDB lineage: Bacteria > Acidobacteriota > Terriglobia > Bryobacterales > Bryobacteraceae > Bog-105. The sequence goes on along the minus strand of CAVYUL010000112.1, from coordinate 38,622 downwards.
GTGGAGGTGAATCGGCGTTGATTGCGGCTTGTGGTTCGCCGCTGGGCTTGGGTAGCGACTGCCTGGGAAGCGTTCGAGTTCCCGCTGCCTTTTGTGGGATTGCAAGCATCAAACCGACAAGCGGCCGGCTTCCGCGCACGGGCCACGTTCCACCGGCGGGCGGTTGGATTGAGGCGCTCTGGCAGATTGGCCCGATGGCTCGTCGCGTGGAAGACCTCATCTTGGCTATGCGGATTCTGGCCGGCGAAGACGGTGCCGATTTCACTTCGCCTCCGGTGGCGCTCGAAGAAGTTCCCGATCTGAAGAAACTCCGCATCGCCTATTTCACTGACAACGGATTCGCCACTCCGCAGCCCGAAATCACAGTTGCTGTCGAGCAGTGTGCGCGCTTTCTTGCAAGCGAGGGCATGCATGTCGAAAACTGCCGCCCGCCCGGGGTCGAAAACGTCTATGACTTGGAATTCGCCTTACTTGGCGCCGATGGCGCGGAAGGTATCGATGCCTATTTGAAAGATGTTGGCAGCCATCAAACCCACAAGTTCCTCAACGCCTTTGTGGATCACATGCGCCCGTATCGCGCCAGCGCCTCGCAATTGGCGAAACGGTGGGCGGAATGGGACGAATGCCGCGCGAACCTACGTCAATTCTTTGAACGCTTCGATGCGATCTTATGTCCCGTTTACACGCAAACCGCCTTGCCCCATGGAGGTTCTTTGGACGAAGAGAATTTCCGCGGGTTTAGCTACACGATGGCGTGGAATGTCGCCGGCGCTCCTGCTGCCACGGTGCGCTGCGGCGCTCATCAAGGCTTGCCTATCAATATTCAAGTGGCCGCCAAACCGTGGCGAGATTTGCTTGCTCTCCAACTGTGTCATACGATAGAGGACCAGTTTGGAGGATGGGTTAAACCTTGAAGAACATTTACCGAACGCTACGTGTTTTGCTCAGCTTCGCCTTTATGTTGAATGCTGCAGAGGGGAATTTTCCGCGAGCTGAAATTACGAACGGCCTCATCAAAGCGACACTCCTGCTGCCCGACCCCGAGCGCGGCTACTATCGCGGGACTCGCTTCGATTGGTCGGGCGTGGTGGAAAGCCTCACGTTCGCAGGCCACAGTTTCTTTGGCAAATGGTTTGACGGTTACGAGCCGACGCGGCACGACGCGATCATGGGCCCGGTGGAAGAATTTCGCAGCGGCGAATCCGCTATTGGCTATGATGAGGCCAAGCCGGGCGGTTATTTTATTAAGATCGGCGTCGGCATCCTTCGCAAGATTGACGATCAACCTTACAGCCAATTTCGCACTTATCCGATCATTGGCGTCGGCAAGCGTTCCATCACGCCGGAAGCGGACCGCGTCACGTTCGAACACGATCTCTCAAACGGCGAGGGCTACTCCTATGTCTATAGAAAGGTGCTGCGTTTGCCCGGAAAGAAGCCCGAGCTTATCATCGAGCACTCGCTCAAGAATGCCGGGACTAAAGTGATCGACACGAACGTGTATGATCACGATTTCTACATGATCGATAATCAGCCGGCGGGGCCTTCTTATCATGTGCGTTTCACTTTCGACGCGCATGCGGAAAAGGATCTCGACGACAAGGCCGAGATCCAGGGCAGAGAACTCAGTTACAAGCGTGAGTTACAAGCCGGCGGCGATTCTGCCGCGACGCCGATTACGGGTTTCGGCGATGCACCGGCCGATAACGACATCACGGTGGAAAACACCATGGCTAAGGCTGGCGTTCGCGAAGTCGGCGACCACCCGGTTTCGAGCTTGTATTTCTGGAGTATCCGCTCTACCGTTTGCCCGGAAGCCTACATACATCTGCGCATCGACCCGGGCAAAACGGCGAAATGGAAAATTACTTACAGCTTTTACACACTGCCCTTAGCGAGCGGGAACGAAAAGAAACGACACGGGCGAGTGAACGTTAAAGACACGGTCCGTTAGGGTCAACTTGCCGCTGGCGGGGTCGACGCTAAATAGGATGAATTTGTTCTGATTCTGATCGCCGACGAACAAGAGTTTGCCGGAAGGATCAAGTTCCACGCCGCGCGGCATTTTGCCGCCGGTCTCAATGATCTGTTCACGCGTCAGTTGACCGGTGGCATGATCGATCTTGAAAACCGCGATCGAGCCATAGGTGCGATTCGACGCGTAGACATAATTGCCTGCGTGATCGATCAAAATCTCCGCGGGATCGGCCTGACCCTTAAACCCGTCCGGCACCGAACGAATTGTCTGCAGGTGTGTTAGACCGCCGGTTGTGCCATCGCGCAAAAAGACGCTCACCTGCGGAATAAGTTCGTGGATCACGTAAACAAATTTGCCGTCGCGGCTGATGGCCATGTGACGCGGGCCGGAGCCTGGATCGGACTTCGCCACCGGCGGATCGTTGGGGGTGAGTTTGGCGTTCTTCGCATCTACCTTATAGATACGAATCTCGTCCAGGCCTAAATCGGGGACATAGGCGAAACGGTTATCTGCGGAGAACACAGTCTCATGAGCGTGCGGGCCTTCTTGCCGTTCCTTGTTCGGACCGGTTCCTTCGGCTTTCATCAAGCCGGAGATCGCACCAATCTTGCCATCGGCGCCCAATGGATACACGGGCACACTGCCGGACGTGTAGTTCGCGGCAATCAACATGTGGCCGGTATGATCTACCGCCAAGTGGCAGGGCGCCAAGCCTTCGGAAGATTGGCTGTTCAAGGCTTCCAGCGCCCCGGTTTGGCGATTGATAGCAAAGCCAGCGACGGCGCCGGGGTTGTTGCCATCGAGTTCACTGGCGGCGTACAGATATTTGAAATTCTTATCCGCCGTGACAAACGATGGGTTCTTCACCTTCCCCACCAGGTTCAGCGGGTCAAGCTGCCCTGAAGCCGCGTCATACCGATACGCATAGATGCCATCTCCATACGTACCTAGATAAACAAAATATTTGCTGTTATTTGAAGAGCTCAAGAGTGTTCCAGCCATGATGGCCAATGCGGCCATTTTGAGTGTCATTTGGTTTGCCTGCGTCGTCGATCGTGCAATGTCTTGTGCAGTATCAGTTCAATGCGAACATTGGCAGTCGATAACACTAGCGATTTCTCGGGAGAATTCAAAGCCACCGCGTACGGTCCATCGGGCTGTTCCAATTCGTCAACGAACGTCAATTGGTCGTTTTCCAGTGTATACGTTCCGTGGCGCGGGACGGTCTGGCCGTGGATTGTTACCTCCTGTTGGAAGGTGTGATCGGTTTTGAGAAAGAGCCGGCCCGAGCATTCATCCGGGTGCGGATGGCCATCGAAACAAGGATGTTCCGTTTGAATCCCGCCGCTGGTCATCTTGATGTAATCCCAACCGCCCGGGTCTTGCAAGAGCTTCAACTGTTCCGGCGAGTAATCGTAAAAGGCTCCGGCCGCGGCCGCCAGGGTGAAGATAAGGGTTCCGCGAAGCAGCATCATAGGTCTTCTCTATTCTCTCCAAACGCTAATGCGTCATTGAGTAGATGATGTAGTTCACGCCGATTCTGATACCCAGGGCGGAGTACTCTTCCGGATATTCGGGATCGTCGGCCCACTCCCACGAATCTCCCAAATCCGAGTTGAACGACATGGCCACCATGAGGCGGTTCTTGTCATCATAAATGCCGCGCCAGTGCGCCACGACGCCGTCGTTACGATAAGGCACTCCGCCATGGCGCATCATGCGTACGGACCACTGGCCGGGAACCTGATAACGATTGTCCAGATCGTAAACGGTGTGAAAAATCGACTCCTGATCGCGAATCTCCAGAATGGGCCGGTTTGGCAGTACTTTATCCATGCTGGCGCGAAACACTTCCCAATCTTCCGTGCCCCAAAAGTCATCACACATCAGAAATCCGCCGCGCTCGAGATACTCGCGGAGCGTGCGCGCTTGCTGGTCTGTCAGTTGCCATTCGCCGACAAACACGGCATAAAGCCAAGGGTAGTTGAAAACATCATCGGTATCGTCGAGGCTTACGGGCTGTTCCGCCGATCGGGCGTCGAGCCGGGTCAATCGGCGCAGCGCTTCTAAGAAATGCCGGTCGGCACGCGGATAATCGTTGGTCCAACTGGAGTGTCCGGTACGCCAGTCCCAACCCGCATGCCGGAAATGCGCGTCTGGAATGGATGGGTACATCAGGCGCGCAAAAGTCCACTCGGTCTTATCGGTGTAATGCTCGGGCAACGGGATTTGGCCTTCGTGATATTCGTCGCCCGGATACTGCCGGAAAGGTTCTGGGAGACTGCGATGCGTATCAATATGGCCGGCAAATACCACACCGAGGACCCCCAACAGGCCGATGACCAGCGGGGTCACTTTGAACAAACGGTAGCGCAAGCACTCGCCTCAAGCTGAGGATAGCACTGAAAATGTACGAAGAGTTTCGTTGACACTACGAATCGCCGCGTAGTAACTTTTGGGCATGGCATTGGAAAAGCTGCAGAAGCCCACTGCAACCGAACTCGAAATATTACGCGTTCTTTGGGAGCGTGGGCCCTCGACCGTTCGGGAAGTACATGAAGTACTGGCGGAAGTGAAACCAATCGGCTACACCAGCGTGCTTAAAATTATGCAAATCATGACGCAGAAAGGCACGGTGGTGCGCAATGAGGATAGTAAAGCGCACATTTATAAAGCGCGCCAAGCGGCTGAGAGTACCAAGCGACAGTTGGTAGGAGACCTTTTGCAGCGCGCCTTTGCCGGTTCTGCAAGCCAATTGATGATGCATGCCTTGGCGGCCAAGAGGACTTCGACGACAGAGATTGCCGAACTGCGCGAGCTGTTGGATGAATACGAAAGAAGGGCAAAATGAGCGCTCATCCGGCGACCCACGTTTGTGTTCTTTTTCTATCGCTGTCTAGCGCGCCGCTTTGGGCTGCGATGGATGTGGATGGCCGGGTGGTGAACTCCGTTTCCAACGAGCCGGTTCCGGCTGCGCCGGTTACATTGACGTGCGAGAGTGATTCCAACGGCAAACGCAAAACCTGCAAAGACCTGGACGGAAGAACATCAGAAGAAGGCGTATTTCACTTTGCTCTGATTTTCCCGGGCCGTTACCTTTTAAAAGCTACCGGTGCGCCGGGCCTGGTAGCGACGAAATTGTCGGAGATGGAGTTCGTCTTTGACTACCGTCACTACCATGCGATCAGCCCATCAGTGCTGAAACTGACTCCTGAATCGACGATCACGGGCAAGATTACCGATGAAACGGGTCAGCCGAAAGCCGATGTCGCGGTGGAAGCGCTGCGGGTGATGTCTAACGGGTCACTGAGTCAAGTGAGGAGCGTATCTAAGGCCGTCAGCAATGAGCAAGGTGTATATGTTCTGCGTTCCCTTTTTCCGGGGAATTACTATGTGGCGACTGCACTTCCATTTCGCGATAAAAACGATCCTTCCCACCCATACCTATTTTTTGCGCCCGATGCGGTAGGCCTGGATCAGGCGGCGCTAACGCACGTGGATCCGGGACAGAACTATCCGGGCCTGGATTTGCATCTGCGGCCAGTGGGGCTGTTTCACCTGCAGGGCAAGGCGCAGATGGAAACGGTGAACTCCGTTTCGACCGATAAACCTCAGCTGCATCTGGATGCGCGCGACAGCGGCGGCGTGACTGTGCCGGCGCGCGAGATCTTTCTCAATCCTGACGGTGGCTTCGAAACCGACGTTTTGCCGGGGAGCTATACGTTCCGGCTTACGGGCGCGCAAGCGGCACAGCCTTCCAAAGATGCGACGAAAACACCGCCTGTTGTGGTACATCTGCTTGCGGAACAAGACATTGAAGTTAATGGAAAGGACGTTTTGGGACTGGTGCTGCTGATTCCGCCGCCTATTACGGTGAACGGGCACGCCGTTCTGGAAGGAACTACCGACACAGTTCTGGGCAGCGGCAGAGTGTTCATGCATTCGCTGGACCCGAGTTCGATCGGCGGTGCTCAGGATTCGGCGATTCAGCCCGACGGTACGTTTCAATTTACTAATTGCGATCCTGTCAACTATGCTTTTCGCCTGCTGCCGCCGAACGGAACGTATGTGAAATCGATTCTGTTCAATCAACAGGACATTACCAATCAGGCGATCGACTTGTCGCACGGCGTTGGGGGCGACCTGACGGTAACGGTTCGGCAAGGGGCGGCTTCGATAGTGGCAAACATTTCGAATCCGCCGCCCGCGCCCTCTGACGGCGGCGGAGAGGCGAAGACGATTTTTGATTTGGTGGTGATTCCGGATCAATGGGATGCGCGCGGCGTTATTCCGATCCGGCACGTGGGATCGACAGACGGCAATGCGACGCTGCGCAATCTTCCGCCTGGACACTACTCGCTCATTGCGACGCTTAGCCTGGAGTCGCGCCTTTGGAACACGCCCTCTTTTGTGCGTGAGATGCAAGCGCGCGGTATGAGCGTCGACTTGGTTGAAAATGATCAAAAGCAGGTTTCGATTCCGTATCTGAGTCTGGAAGAGGTGAACCAGATTGAGACGGCGCTGGGAATCGATTAGCTGCCAGTGACAAAATAACGGCTATGTCCCTTACCGACGATCTGGCGATCATCGCTCGCCAGGAAGCGACCTTACAGTTTTCGCGCTTTAACGAAGATACGGCTTGGCAACTGGGCACGCGGTTGCGGCAATTGGCAGTTTCGAGAAGACATACGCTGGTCATCGACGTGCGGCGTTTTGGCCATCCGCTTTTCTATTGCGCGCTGCCTGGGACGTCGCCCGATAATCCTGTTTGGGCGCAGCGCAAGGCGAACACCGTGGCACGATTTCACCGGAGCTCGTATTACATGGGACTGGAACTGCAAATGAAAGGGACAACGCTGGCCGATCGCTTTGGGCTTATGTTGAACGAGTTTGCGGCGCATGGCGGATCATTCCCCATTAGCCTGGCGGGTACGGGAGTGATTGGGGCCGTTACGGTTTCGGGCCTGCCACAGCGAGACGATCATCAGCTTGTGGTGGAAGCGCTCTGCCTGGAGACAGGGAACGAGTATGCGAGTTTGCAACTTGCTCCGCCGGATGTGAAAGGGTAGCGTTTTTTGCTAAGCGGCCTCCTTTTCATAGCGGCGGAAGTCGGCGAGGAGGGTTGCGTAGCAGGGTTCGTTGGGTTCATGGAGTTCGGCGGCATGCATGGTGGCGTTGTAGCAGAACTCAACTTCGTCAAGTGAAAATTCGAAGCCAAATTTGCGCGGGTTGAAGGATTCCTTGAGTTCGCGGGCCATGTGGAAAGAGCGGACGGCGTTGCGCATTTTGGCGGGCAACCCCGCGCCGCCCTCGATTTCAGCTGCGACTGACTGGTATCGTTCACGACAGCGAAGCTGCTCATCTGAAGACGGCTGTTATAAACCAGCGTTTTAATCACCCTGCTGATACCAAACGAACTTATGCCCGTTCCAATACACAATCGCACTGGCTCGCTCTGTCCATTCGAGCCAGATTGCATCGCCCTTCAATACCGGCGGCCGCCCTCACCGACCCCTCGATCAACTTTGGCCTGCGGGTAAATTTTCCAGATGTCGAAATCGAGATTGACCATACCATTGAAGGCTGACCCGCGCCTAGCCGAGTTGATCGTGCCCCGAACGAGTCACAGACTAATATTCCCCTGGCACCGTCTTTGCTTATCAGCACTGCTCAGACGGCCTACCGTCGCCGTAGAAATTGCCAACCAGATAATACGGATTCAGAGTTCTATCTATTTGTTCTCCGGTACGCGCTAAGCACGATTTCAAAGATTTAGGAAGATCGTTCCCGGCGCTCAGCCCGGGCTTCGAAACCGCAAACACAATGATCAAAAGACAACCGATAATTCTTGTTGACATGAAGCACCTCAATTTGCGGGCGGCTTAATCTTTTTCTCAGGTGGCTTTGTGGTGCCTAGATGCAGATGAGACTCGTGGCCTTTGGCATACGAAGTCCCAAAATCCTTGGGTCTGGCGCTGTAATTCTGGTTGAAGCCGTTGTCTTTCGCAACATCTACCAGATCACTGACTCTGTCCACATCGGCCTTGTCTGCAGCTGTGGGGGACTGAATCGGTTTGCCATCCGGTCCGATATAGCGGACGTCCGCAGCGCGTCCCGAATCATGCGTGGAGTGCGGTGGTAGTTTGCTGCCATCTGCATTCCCCATATCAGTAACGACTAGGTCGCTGTCACTAGGGTAATCTTCGTGATATTGCTCTGCGGTATTGAAGAATCCCGCTGCATTTTTCAAACTCAAGAACGAGGCGGCTCCATCTTTGATCTCGAAGTGAGCGTCCGCATTATCGGCGACGTCGCTCATGTCGACATAGCCGTTCGCGTTCGCGGCGTAAGTACTTATGTCTTTCGCGCTGTCAGAGCCGTAAATAACCAGATTGTTTCCAGACACCGCAGCAGCAGCCTGATTTGCAGCTGCGACTGACTGGTATCGTTCACGACAGTGAAGCTGCTCATCTGAAGACGGGTGTTATAAACCAGCGTCTGCTGCACCGTGTTCCTCTATTGAAGCCGATGTGCAGCACCGTCGGACTTTCCGTACGCTTTACCTGCGACGAATCATGTTTAGTTGGGCCGGGCACACCCCTTTTCGCTTCGCTGCAAGAACGACCATAGATCGTACGTGCCCGCTAAAGCGCACACCCAAACGAGCATTGTGAAGATGCAAAACAGAAGCAGATTCTTCCCGACGCTTTCCCACAGGTGATGCAATGAGTGTCCAGCAAGAAAGGGAACCAGAGCGGCTATAGCAAGAGCCAAAACGACCGTTAGTAGTACCGAGGCTCGCCTCCATTTCGCAAACCGCCGCTCTACCTCTCCGATCGCTGCCCTGTCCTTGTCTTGATCACGCTGCATTTCTAGTTGGAACAGGGACTATCCGGCGTGCAGAGATGCGACGTGACCTGCCCGGTTGGCGGTTTCGGGCGCTGGGGGGGGCGCCGGAGGCGGTATCGTTTGAAACAGACTCCAAGGGCCCGAAAATAAACAGTCACGTTTGTACCAGCTTATACTGACAGTAGTGTACCTGTCATCCCGGATCTTTGAAAGCAGGCCCTATGATGTTCGCAGTCCCTGATTCTTATTCCTGGCCCATGGCGAACTTCGCTCAACATCTCCGTGATCTCCGTTCCGCTCGCAAGCTGACCCAGACCCGGCTCGCCGAACTGCTCCAGGTCAGCCCGCGTGTTTATAGCCGCTGGGAGACTGGCGATGTGACCCCGCATTTTGACACTATTGTCCGGATTGCCGAACTTCTGGAAGTGAGCCTCGACGATTTGGCTGGGCGCAAAGAGTCGCAAGCCCCACCCAAGATCCGCAACCACGAGTTGCACTGGCTTTATCAGAAAGTCGATCTGCTGTCCGACGAGGATCAGAAGGCGCTGCTGGTGGTGCTCGATTCGCTGGTCAAGCGCTCCAATATCAGCCGCGTAATGGCTGACTAGCCATCAAGGAAAGTTCCATGAACACCGACACCCGCCACCACGTTCACGCCCTCATCGACCAACTGCCGCCCATCCAACTGGCAGCGCTCGAAACCATCCTGCAATCGATGCTCGATCCGCTAGCGCGCAAACTCGCGCTGGCCCCGGTCGACGATGAGCCTCTCACCGAAGAAGACCGCCGCGCCATCGCCGAAGCCAATGCGTGGAGCAAACACAACGCGCCGATTGCGTTGGAAACGGTTCTCGCCGATTTTGGTCTGACGATGACGGATTGGGAGACCATGGCCAAGACTCCTCTTGCGGAGGAGAACAGCAAGCCGAATGGCTAAGCGGGTTGCCTTCACCGATCAGGCCAGAGCCGACATCCGTGCCATCCCGCAGCCCATCGCGCTACAGATCCTTCACACCCTGGCGCGCTTTCTCGAATCCGACGAAGGCAACGTCAAGCGATTGCAGGGCGTCGAGCCGCCGCTCTACCGCCTCCGCACGCAGGACCATCGCGTGATTTTCCGTGATCTCGGAGACCACGTCGAAGTGACTCGCGTCCGCGACCGCAAAGAGGCTTACCGGTAATGGGCTATGAAGCAAAGAAGACCGAGCACTGCGGCCCCAAGCGCGGCGACGGAGCCTATTGGGGCTATAAGTGGGAAGCTAAGAAAGAAAGCTACCGCATCCGCCGCGAAAACTGGAAACGCGAGATTCGAATCGCGCTTCGCGATGAAGCCCACCACGCTAAGGCGCAGGCTTAGGGCTGGTGTTTTTCTGACTATCTGTTCAGGGAACCCGCAACGCCGCTCGGTCATATCTCCGCACAGCAACCAATGAATCACCCCGGCCCCAGCGATGAGCTTCTCAAGCTTTTAGAAGACCTGCCGCCCGACGACCCCGGTCCAAGCTTGAACCCTTCAGAGCCATCATCCTCCGCTGGCGCCGCCAAGGCAGAAGTTATCGGCGCATTCAGGAGATTCTCCGCGTACAGTGTCCAGTCGAGGTGGCCTACGAAACGCTGCGGAAGTTTGTCCAACGGCGGCAGAGACCGCGCGCTGCCGAGCCAGAACCGGAGCCAGTGGCCGTTGCTCCGGCCAAACTGAACTGGAACTTCGACACGGACGGACCTCGTACCACCAGCAGCGCAGCCACCGAAAGGAAACGCGCCCGGCTTTCGCCAGAGGAACGCGCCGCTCAGGTTGAATACATTCGCTCGCTCAACAAACCCGGGTTCTAAGACGACGGAATCGCACGCTGCTCGTCAATAGCCAAGAGGCGGGCGCGTCGCGTAACCAAGCAAAATCGGCTCGTCCAAAGCGGCTGTTACGTCTATTTGCGCGGCAGCGGTTCAGCCCATACATCTGAGACTTCGCGGAGAACGATTCGCGCGTCGTATTCGTGCTTCTTGCCGAAGCCAGGTTCACTACCCTGACCGACTCTTACTCGCTGATGATCGCGCCAAGCGAAGACCGCATCAAACCGGCCCGCGTATGTGGCGTCGATGTGAATCGGCCCACTATGGTTGAGGGCCTCCTCCAGCTTCTTCAATGCCGCATCTTGCAGTAAGTCGAAGCCGGGAATGGGTTTCACATGATCCGGGAAGACAACGATGATTCCCATGTAAGCTGAGCACGGTCGCGAGCGGGCATCGTGCAGGATGTCTTCGATTCGCAACTCGTTCCCGACAGACCCGCCCCTAACCTTGATCATCTTTCCCGTGTAGTCTTCAGGATGCTCGTATAGATCGCAAAGACTAACGTTAAGTGGCGAGGCAAGATCCTGTGCCGAGGAAATTCGACCAGCTAGCAGCAACAGGACGAAGCTCCAGATCAGCGTTGTTCCCGTACTCCGTCTCATTGTGGGGCATCCTGCTTCTGTGGTTTAGGCGGATGGATGGCTTGTTGAATGGAGTGCTCGCGATCCCTCAATGGACAGCTTGTCCTTGTCCACTGTGAGCCAGCTCTCGTTCCACAGATTTTCCGTACGGTCCGCATTATGCAGCCCCTGATAGGTGACAGATTCCGTGAAGTATGCTGCATGCTCACCCTGCATCCCCAGGAAGCCCAGGACGCCTGCTCCCGGACCTGCGTGTGTGCCCTCGTGGGTCGTCACGCCGGCATCAAGGGCAGCACTTTCAGATGCGTTCAGGTGGAAGTCCTTCTCTTCTTTATCCACAGCATCATAGTTGATGGTTATGCTGTTCCCCTTCGTTATCCCAAGGTTCCCCCTCCCGGCGTCGCCGAAATTGATTTTGATGTTGCCCGTGTTTTCGTCGCCGAGCTTATCCAGCGTCTTCTGGAGTGCTTTTGCCTCCTTCGACTTCGGGTCGAGACCTGCCAACGCATCCTTCGCCTTGGCGATGGAGTCGCGAAATCTCTGCTGCTCAACCTTGCATTTATCGGCGTCACCACCCGCGCAGTTCCCTCACACGTACAATCCATGGGGGTCTGTGTACCGGAGGGGATTGTTAAGCGTGTAGGCATAGCGATTCCATGTCTGCGGATCATCTGGACGCCCACTGTTCAGCAGGGGATCGGGCGAGGTAAACCTACCGAGGGCAGATCCAAAGTACCTCGCCCCAAAGTAATCCAGCCCGGATTCCTGATCCCGTTCTTTGCCGGTGAAACTAGGCTTGCTCTTTCTCCGCATCGCGAGACAGGCGCCATGCGCCCCATAACAGGCCCGTGCAATAGACGAATCAGAGCAGCGATGCCATCGCCACTAGCAGCAGATACTTGCCGAAGGAATCCCAGTAACCGTGAAGCGGAGATCCGTCCAAGAATAGGTAGACCAACGCGCAGCTTAGCAACAATGCCCCAATTGAATACAGGACGCGCTTTTGCCATAGACGCAAGCGCTCTCTTGCATTTCGCCGAATCGCGCTGAGTTCTTCGCGGCTAGTCGGTTCATCAAGCATGTTTATCCATCCTCCGAATCCGATCATTCACAATGAGTACCCGTCGAATTTCCGAGGCTGTCGCTAGCGCTTGTACATGCCTTTGGCTCGGATTTCTTGGAGTACCGGGAGTCATCAGCCACTCCCAAATGAGAAATCCGCCATTCGTCGTGTGAATGCCAGCCGATCCTGTGACCGCAGCGCACGTAATTTGATTTCTCAGAGCGCTATTGTATCTGGCAAACTTAAGGTCATCTCGCCTTATTGCTCCCGTGCTCGCCCTTCCATTGTGAACCGGTTCGTCCGGGACGTGAATAGCATCTTCGTGGCGCAGGCCCCAAGGCCTGCCGCGCTGAGATTCATCTCGGCACTGGTAAAATAAGGGTTTAATCCCCCTCTGGAGTTGGAATGCCCGCACTCGCCCGCCGTAAGTCTGTCGCTGTCAATGTTGGAAGCGTGAAAGTCGGAGGCTCGAACCCGATCGTGGTTCAGTCGATGACGAATACCGACACCGCCGATAGCGCCGCCACCGTAAATCAGGTGATGCAATTGGCTCGCGCCGGTTCGGAATTGGTTCGCGTCACGGTGAACACCGAGGAAGCCGCCCGCGCTGTGCCCACGATTGTGAAATCGTTGCGTGATTTTGGCGTGACCGTTCCCATTATTGGCGACTTTCACTACAACGGCCACATTTTGCTGAAGAAGTATCCTGATTGCGCACGGGCGTTGGATAAGTACCGGATCAATCCCGGCAACGTGAACATCGGCCGCAAGCAGGACGATAATTTCCGCATCATGATTGAAGCGGCGATTGAATATGATCGCCCGGTGCGGATTGGTGTGAATTGGGGCTCGCTCGACGGAGCGCTCCTCACTCAGATGATGGATGAGAATGCCACATCTCCGGAGCCGCTCGACGCAATGGAAGTCACGCGCCGGGCGATTGTGGAGAGTGCGCTGCGCAGCGCCGAAAATGCAGAGCGTTATGGTCTAGGCCGCGACAAAATCATTCTGAGCGCCAAAGTCAGCAACGTGCAGGATTTGGTCTCGGTGTATGAAATGCTTGCGGAACGGTGTGATTATGCATTGCATTTAGGTTTAACGGAAGCGGGTGTCGGTTCGAAAGGCATCGTTGCCACGTCGGCGGCGCTCGCGGTTTTGTTGCAGCAAGGGATTGGCGATACCATTCGCGCCTCGCTTACGCCGCTGCCGAATGGCGATCGTTCGGACGAAGTGATTGTTAGCCAGCAAGTTCTGCAGGCGCTGAACTTGCGCAGCTTTACGCCGCAGGTGGCGGCTTGCCCTGGTTGTGGCCGCACTACCAGCACCTATTTCCAGGAGATGGCCGATCAGATCCAAACCTATTTACGGGAGCAGATGCCCGTTTGGCGCGACAAGTATGCGGGCGTTGAGGAAATGAAAGTCGCCGTGATGGGTTGTGTCGTGAACGGGCCGGGCGAATCGAAGCACGCCAATATCGGTATCTCGCTGCCAGGTACGTTTGAAACACCCGTAGCGCCCGTCTACATTGACGGCAAACTTTCGACCACCTTGCGTGGCGATCACATTGTCGATGAGTTTCGCGAGCTTCTGAACAACTACGTCGCGCAACACTACGGGAATAGCGTTTTGGCTGAGTCGCTCGCTTAATGATCCTCGCCTGCGGCGTCGGCTAGCGCTTCCAGTTCGTCATCGGAAACGCCGGGATCGAGCAAACTGACCGCTTGGCGCGCGAACGCTTCCGGTACCGCGATGGCGAGGTAAGCCGGTATGCCGGCCTTCTTGAGTTTGGCTTGCGCCTCCGCGGCATCGGCGGGGGATTCAAACTCAACCACGTTGACCAGTTGTTCGCCGCTGCTGACCGCCGGCCCCTCCGGCTCGTCGGCATCTTCTGCAACCAAGCCGCGCTTGGTCATTTCGTGGTCGTAGACAGCTTTGGCAGCGTCTACCAGATCGTCGCGATGAATCTCCATCAATGCGTGATCTGACAACGAGGCGAAGTGTTCTTCAAAGTCGTTTGGTGAAGCACCCATGGCACTATTCTCCCGCTTCGGTCTTAATTTAGGATTGGTGAGCAGCACGGTTTTTCCACCGGCTTGGGCTCCATCAATTCGGTGCGTGTGAAATTTACGTCGTACAGATTCAACTGCCACTTGCCATCGCGCCCGATTTTCGGCCCGTCCGGTGGTTTGATGCCGTTTTCCATTACGGTCTTGTAGCCGGCCTGGATATCGGGAACGCCCAAGGCCAGATGGTGCATTACTCCCAGTTGTTTGGGCGTCGGATTCACGTTGCCTAGCATGTATTCGAGCCAGTCGGTCCCGTCGGGGACGCGCATGTCCACCCAGCGCACCGAATCGTCAGTAGGTCCGCCGTACCAGGTCATTTTGAAGCCGAGCAGATCCCTATAAAAGGCGTCGGCGGCCGCGCGATCGGCCACGGTAACGCCTACATGGATGATGTGGTCGGAAACCCGCGTTGGGGGCATCAGTTTGCCTAAATTCCAACTTTGGATGGCGCCCTTTTCATATTGCACGAATTCAACATTATGGTGATCCGGATCGGCAACGGTGAAACTCAAATTGCCGTCGGCGTCTTTCTTAATGGGTCCTTCAAAGACCTTGTGGGCCGATAGGAAGTGGTGCAGCTTCTTGACGTCGGTCGTTTCGAAGGCGATGTGGTCGAGCCGGTCTTGGTTCTCGTTCAGCAGATTGGGTGAAACCTGAATGTACTGGTGGTCGTTCACTTTGAAGCGGCCAACCGACATTTCGGCAAAGCCCAGCCCTTTGCCGTAGAAGGCTTCGGCGGCTACGATGTCATTCGTTTCGAGCGCAATGTGGGACACACCAACAATCGGAGGCCGCGTGGGAGCTTCATACGACAACAAAACAATCGGAATTACGAGGAGGCCGGCGGCACTCAAGCAGCTGATGAATTTCACTTCTCGATCTTATTACGGACGGAACTGGCTTCCTACCCTTTCATGCTCTAATTAACGAAGGAAACCCAATATGCACCTATCCAGACGCAACATGTTATTGTGCGCAGCGGCCTTGTTGCTGCCTTCTTCTTCGCTGTTTGCCCAGAAAGTGAGCCCGGCTGCTACCGCAGAGATCGAATTGGGCGGCAAAAAGATCACCATCCAATACAGTCGCCCTTATATGAAGGGCCGCACGATCATGGGTGGTTTGGTGCCTTACGGCAAAGTGTGGCGGACCGGCGCGGATGATGCGACCGCGCTTCACACCGACGCCGATCTCGACATCGGCGGTCTTAAGGTGCCGGCTGGCAATTACACCTTATATACGCTGCCGTCAGCCGATACCTGGAAGCTCATCATCAACAAGCAAACGGGCCAATGGGGAACGGAATACGATCAATCCCAGGATCTGGGGCGCGTCGATCTTCAAAAAGCATCGACAGACCATATGATCGATCAATTCATAATCCGTTTCGTAAAGACCGGAGCAGATTCAGCCGACCTTATCCTTGAATGGGAAAAGACTAAACTCTCGGTACCAGTACGGGCAAGGCACTAACGAAGGTAGTCTCGACTGGCGTAAGTAGTTGAAACTGATAGACTAGCCAGTATAGCGACTTCGAGAGGGCCCCTACCGCAGCGATCGTCATGACCAAAAACCTGACTGCATTGGAGATGAAGATTGATTGGTCCAGCCTTTCCGGCATAACTCTAGACGGAGGGTATGAGCTCAAGGAAGCGATGGATGCGCGCGATACTGCGGCCAAAGTGCGTGTGAAAGTTCTCGGATCGGGGGGCAAAACCGGGATCGCTTACTTTATGCACCTCGAGTCGGCCGATGCAGAAGATCAGTTCGACGTTTGGAGCACTCTGAAAGAAGCCCCGCACCCGAATCTATCGCGTCCGTTGACGGTGGGAAAGCTGATCGTTGGCGGCCATGAGACGGTCTATATGGTGCTCCCCGACGCAGACGAGAAACTCGCTGCCGTTGTACCCGAAAGACCGCTCGAATGGGAAGAAGCGGCTGAAGTGTTGCATTCCTGTGAAAAGGGTCTTGCGCACTTACATGCTCACGGGTTGATTCATGGCAGTGTTTCGCCGGGGACGATCGAAGCGGTCGGCTATACAGTGTTGCTCAACACCGAAGGCGTGCACCGGATCGGCAAACCGCCGCGGGTCGTTTGGAGTAAGCCCAGCTATTTAGCGCCCGAAAGTAAGAATCTAAATCTCACCACCGCTGCTGACGTTTGGTGTCTCGGAGCGACGCTGTTTGAAGTTCTGTCACAGGAACGCTACGGAACGCCAGGCGTTGAACTCGAACAAGGATTGCCGCTCGCGGCCGTAATTCAACGTTGTCTGGATAAGAACCCGCTGACGCGCTGCACGCTGAAAGAAGCGCCGGCTGTGGAGCGAGCCGCGCCTCCAACCGCGCGAGTCGCTCCGGCGCCGGAACCCGTCCAGGCGGAAGCACGGCCGGCGATTCCGACTCAGCCCGCTGCCCCGGTACCGCCGCCTCGTCCGGCGGCACCTGCGGCACGTGTCCCGCCACCGCTAACGCCGAGGGCGCCGGCCAAACCAGTCGGTAAAGAAGATATGGCATTGGTGCCGACTGCGAAACGGCACAAGAAGGTCCGACGCCAGCCCATCGGAGCGCGGATCCGCACTTTGGATGCACCCGACGAAGAATTTGTGTCCGGGGAATCCATGTCGACTGCGCTAGGGCCACCCGTCTCAGCGCGCATTCGCTCGCTCGGCAATCGCTCCGCTATTATTCGAAATACGATCGCCGCAGTCGGATTGCTTCTGCTCTTTGTGGCGGCCGTTTGGTTCATTATTTACCCGAAATTGCAGTCGATCGATCAACCTCTCAATGCCAACGGAGTCTCCGCGCAAACGGCTTCGGATGCGAATCGTCCCGAGTTGCCTCCGAACTTAGCGGCGACGCCCAGTCCGCAAATCGGGCCGGCCGCTGTGCCGCAACCCAGCGCACAAATGGCGCCGGCCCCTGCGCCTGCTCCACCGCCCGATACCCTAACGGCCTCTACTCCCCGCAAGACGGAATACTTCCGCGTGGTGCTTGATTCTTTCACGACACACGAGGACGCTGTTCAGGATTTACAGACCGTCGCCCAGAAGCACCCTGAACTCATCCTGCACGTCAGCCGGATGAAGGTGGGCGGAGATCTAAAATATGTTGTGTCGGTGGGAGGCGTACTGGATCGCAGCGACGCGGAGCCTTTGCAGCAACGGCTACTGAAGAAGGGTTTAACCACGGCTCGCCTGGAACCGACTGAACGAGAGTTAACGCGCGGCCGGTGATGCGGGTTGAATTGGAACCAGCATCTGCTCTTTTCGCATGATCAGCGTAGAGGTGTTGTAGCTCGCCAATTCGAAGCCGTGCCCATGAGTGATGGCGTCAGTCGGGCACGCCTCCACGCAGTAGCCACAAAAAATGCAGCGATTATAGTCGATGTTGTAGACCTTAGCGTAGCGGTCGCCTCCGCTCATTCGTTCGCTCGAGGTGTTTTCGGCGGCCTCGATATAAATGCAATCCGCCGGACACGCCGCAGCGCATAAGAAACAGGCAACGCACTTTTCAAGACCGTTTTCGTCCCTTTGCAAAACGTGCGCTCCTCGGAACCTCTCTTGCAGTTGGGCCGGGCCGTCGGGATACGCTTCGGTGATCGCGGGCTTGAGCATCTCCTTGAAGGTGATCCCCATGCCTTTGGCAATGGCGGCGGCATTTCCTACAGCTTCAAACAGATTGGCCATTTTCTTCAGGTTAGCGCACATTCCCAGACGGACCACCCTTGGTACGAAACAACCCGTATGGCCTAAGCCGATTCTCCCTGTAACTCCTACTAGCTTTTCCGATGAGGAAAGCAGATGGAAAAGACACGAACCGTATTGCAAAGTACTATGGCAATACTCTGCATGGCTGGAAGCTCGCTGTGGGCTCAGAATGTAGACAAGCCGCAAGATCGGCTGACAGGCGAAATCAGTGAGCAGGAATGGGTGACATTGCCCGGCAACGTGCAACCGGCCATCGCGCATGCGTCTAGCGAAGCCCCAGTAGACCCCAGTTTTCCGATGGCTCATATGATCCTCTTGCTGCGGCCGGACGGAGCGCACCAGCAGGCACTGGATGATTTAGTGGCCCAGCAATACGACCCGACGTCTTCTCTTTACCATCAGTTTCTGACGACCGAGCAATTCGCAGCGCGCTTCGGCGTCTCGCCATCCGACATGACAAAAATCACCGGCTGGCTTAGCCAGCACGGTTTTCAAGTAGAGGAGGTCACACCTAATAACTTATCGATTGTTTTCAGCGGAGATGCTTATGCAGTTCAGACAACGTTTAGGACGGAGGTAAAGAAATATAGCGTAAACGGAGAAACGCATTATGCCAATGCCAGCGATCCGCAGATTCCCGCGGCGCTTGCCGGCGTTGTGCAAGGCATAGTCAAACTTCACGACTTCCATTCGAAATCCTCTGCGCAGAGTTTACCCCCAACGGGCGAGGCAGCGAATCCGTTGTACACGGTTAACTCGACGACGCACTATTTGGCGCCGGCCGACTGGGCAATGATCTATGACGTAAGACCCCTATACTCGGGTAACTTAAATGGCAGCGGCCAAAGCATTGCCATCGTCGGCCGGTCCAATGTGAATATGAGCGACATCCAAACGTTCCGCGCCCAGTTTGGTTTGCCGGCGAACAATCCGACCGTGATTGTTGCGCAGGGTAGCAACCCGGGAGTGGCGACTAATGGCGATCAGGTGGAAGCCGCGCTGGACGTGGAATGGGCGGGCGCGATTGCGCCTCAGGCGCAGGTCAAATTCGTGATTTCGTCGAGCACGGCAGCAGCCGATGGTATCGATTTAGCCTCTATGTACGCAGTGAACCACAGCGTTGCGCCGGTGCTCAGCGTGAGTTATGGAAACTGCGAAGCAGCGATGGGTTCCGCCAGCGGTCCGAACGGCGGCACAGAACTTGCCTTCTACAACGCGCTCTGGGAACAGGCTGCGGCGCAGGGCATTTCAGTTTTTGTGGCTGCGGGCGATAGCGGCGCGGCCGGATGTGATAGTGCAACCGCGAGCCAAGGGACCGTACGTTCGGTGAACGGGATGTGCAGTTCTCCCTATGCAACTTGTGTCGGCGGGACCCAGTTCAACGAGGGAAGCAACACAGGTCTTTACTGGCTTCCGGGCAATAACGCCATATTGGGAACCGCGCAAAGCTATATTCCCGAAATCGTGTGGAACCAAAGCGGCACAAACGGCGGTTCTGGGCTTGCCGCGGGCGGTGGCGGTGTTAGTACTCAATGGACAAAACCAAGCTGGCAGATAGGCGCCGGGGTTCCGAATGAAGGTTACCGCGACGTTCCCGACCTTTCGGTGTCAGCCTCGGCGCACGACGCCTACATTATCTACCTCAACGGAAGCATGGTCGAGGTTAGCGGCACGTCGGCGGCTTCACCCTCGTTGGCCAGCCTTTTCACAATCGTCAATCAGAAGTACAACGGCTCACAGGGCAGCGCGAATCCTGTGCTCTATCCATTGGCCATCAAGCAGGCACAGGGCGGCGGAAAGGTATTTCATGACGTCACGAGCGGCAACAACACCGTGCCGGGTGTTTCAGGATATTCGGCGGCTGCCGGATACGATTTGGCGTCCGGGCTCGGCTCGATCGACGGGTTGCAATTAGTCAATCACTTTCATGACGTTTCGCTGAATGGAACTTTCACGCTTACTGCCGCTCAGAGCAACTTGACCATACAAGCAGGACAGAACGCTTCGGTTGGGACAACGATTGCGATCTCGAATGGGTTCAACTGGCCGGTAGCGCTAACCGTAAGCGGCGTACCGAGCGGTGTTACTCCTACTTTTAGTGTTCCGAACATTCCAGCGCCTGGCGCGGGGTCGAGCGTGTTGCAATTTGCATCGGGCATTTCGGCAGCGGCAGGCACTTACACAGTTACCATCACCGCCACTGGCGGGAACATTACCAAGACCGCGACTGTCACTCTCACAGTAACGGCGATTCCGGAAAGATGCAGCCTGACGGCGAGTCCTACTAGCGTTGCGCTGCCGCTTGGACAAGCGACGAACGTGCGCTTGAGCTGCACGACGCCGCAGGGCGGCTTGCCAACATCTTTGGCGCTCGCTGTCAGCGGGCAACCGACCGGTGTAACGACATCGTTCTCACCAACCACTTTGACGCCCGGCACAACGACTACATCATTGACAATTACCGCGGCGAGCACGGCCACGGCCGGGGCCTATACCCTTGCCGTCACCGCGAGTGGCGGAACCTTCAGTCAGACGATCAACGTTCCGCTCACCTTGGCCATCCCGCCGAATATCTCAGTGACGATGGCGAGCAGTTCCATCTCGGTAGTGCAGGCGACATCTGCCACCGTGGGGGTAACGGTCGCGAATATTGGCAGCTTCAGTGCGCCAACAACATTAGCGCTAAATGGAGCTCCGAGCGGCATGACGGCGAGCCTCTCGCCGACCGGCTTCGCCGCTCCGGGCGCGGGATCCAGCACTCTGACGTTGTCCCCGTCATCCCAGACGCCTATCGGCAGATACACGATCAATGTGGTGACCACTGGTGGCGGCCTCAGCAAGAGCATTCCCCTGACGGTTACAGTGACTGCGGCGCCGAACTTCACACTGCTCTCCAGTCAGGCGGCGGCGACCGTGCAAGCCGGTCAGACACCCGTGACAGTGGCCTACACGGTCGAAAATCCTATTGGCGGATTCAACGCGCCGGTGACGATGTCAGTGAGCGGGCTGCCGACGGGTGTGACCGGGACTTTCAGTGCGACCACATTCGCAGCGCCCGGTACAGGAACGAGCCTATTGACGCTCACAGCGGCCAGCACCATGACCGCCGGGCAATACAGACTGACGGTTTCCGCCGTCGGCGGCACCGTTACCCAAAACGTCAGCCTGACTCTCGTTGTGACCGGATTGCCGGGTTTTAATCTGAAAACGGATGTCTCGTCGCTCGCTCTCACCGCCGGCGCGAGTTTTAGCACGACAGTTAGCATCTCTGCCATAAACAACTTCAACTCGGTTGTGAACCTTAGTCTAGGAACCATCCCCACCGGAATCACCGCCACGTTCTCGTCAAGCACGATCACCGGGGCGAACGGCACATCGATGTTGACGATTCAAACCGCGTCCACGCTGGCGAACGGAACTTACACCATCTCGCTCTCTGGTGCATCGAGCGTGATTCCGACGGCACTGGCCGGCCAGACGACTACCATCTCAATCACGATTGGATCGGTGACGACGAGCTTGGCGTCCAATACGGTCACCGTAGCGCGCGGCACCTCCGGCACGGTGGTTGTGTCTGATACGGCGGCCAATTTCGCCGGATCGATTTCGTTTAGCGCCTCAGGCGTGCCCAACTACGTTTCCTATAGCTTCTCGTCCAACGCCGTTACGGGTTCGAGTTCAACAACTCTCACCCTGGCGGTCGGAAGTTCCGCGACCCCGGGAACCTACAGCATGTATGTGCGGACGACCGCCGGTGGGAACACAACGCAGACGCCTTTATCCGTGGTCGTGCAGTAAACCGGCAGATTCTTTTCAAAACCGCTAAAATGGCGGACAGTGCGAGTTCTGGTTTTACTCCTGCTGTCCGCCGTCTTGCTTTTTGGCGAAACGTTTAAGCTCTATCTGAAAGATGGCGGCTACCACTTGGTGCGCGAATATAAACACGACGGCGACCGGATCACCTACTTCAGTACCGAACGCGGCGAGTGGGAAGAAATTCCTACCGAATTGGTCGACCTCACCAAGACGGAGGCCGAGCGCAAAGCGAAGAACGATGCGGAAGCGCAAGCGGCCCATCTCGAAGACGACGAAGAGAAGGCCGAGCGTGCTTTGCGGAAGGAACTGGCTTCCATTCCCACTGAGCCGGGCGCATACTTCATGCGCGGCAAGGCAGTTGAGAAACTCTCCCTTTCCGATTACCAGGTGATCACCGACAAGAAGCGGCAAGCGCTGAAATTGCTCTCTCCGGTGCCGCTGGTACCCGGCAAAGCGGTTGTGGTGATCAAAGGCGGACATGCGAAGTTTAGTGTGGCGGACGACCGGCCGGAATTCTACTTCCGGCGTGACAAAGAAGAACGCTTCACATTTGTGAAAGTGACGCCCACCAAGAAGGACACGCGCATTGTGGAAAGCCTCTCGATTGCGCCGGTAGTCAACCAAGCCTCCGAGGAACGCAAGGAAATTGCGGTGTTCACGCAAGACATGGGCGGAGGGCTGTTCAAGGTTTGGCCGGAAAAGGCTCTCGAACCTGGCGAATACGCAATCGTTCAGTTTGGCGAAAACGACGATCCATCGGAGATCGATTTGCTGGTATGGGACTTTGCGTTCGCGCCGGCAAGCCATTAAACCCGTCTAACCACTTCTGTTCGCATTTCAATCACGTGAAGGGTTATGCTTATGTAATTACGAGTCTGCGCAGGACTCTAGGGGCTCTGTCCTGCCTCAAGCCATTACAAATTTCTATGAGGTGTATATGAAGGGTCAATCGAAAATAGCAGTACCACTCTTGGCGCTCTGGGTATGTCTTCCGTTGTTCTCGCAGACGTTTCGCGGCGCCATATCGGGAACCGTGACTGATGCGAGCGGTGCGAACGTTGCGAACGCCGCAGTGAAGTTGGTGAGTCCGGACACCGGACTGACGCGCGACGGCGTCACTTCGTCCGGAGGTGATTTCGTCTTTCAGGATCTGCCGCTGGGCAAATATGACGTGACCATTACGCAGCCGGGCTTTGACACGACGAAGGTCAATGGCCTGATCGTGGATGCCGGCAGAGTCAACAACATCGCCATCACTCTCCAGGTGGCAAAACAGGCGACAACTGTGGAGGTTGAGGCTTCCACTGTGGCGATCGAAACCGCATCGTCCGCCGAAACCAGTTTGATCGACACTAAACAGATCACGGATATTCCGCTGAACGGGCGCGATTTCACGCAGCTGCTGAAGTTCAACCCGGGGGCAAACGCCAACGGCTCACTCAACGGCTCGCGGTTCAATGGCATTGATTGGAAAATCGACGGCGCCGACAACAACGATCTGTGGCACAACGTCAACTCAGTCAATCAAGGCGGCGTTTCGGGCATCGCAGGTGTGGTATTGCCGATCGATGCTATCGACGAATTTTCTCTACAAAGCAGTAGCAATGCGGAAGAAGGCCGCAATTCCGGCGGCGTCCTGAACGTGGTCGTCAAATCCGGAACGAACAATTTCCACGGCTCGCTCTACTACTTCAACCGCAACGAGATCTTCGGAACGAACGATTGGTTCACTCTGCCAGGAACTCCCAACTCGGAACTCCGCAACAATCAATGGGGTGTTTCGCTGGGCGGTCCTATTGTAAAGAACCATACCTTCTTCTTCATGAACTACGAGCAGCAGAACTATCGGCAGGCGCTCACGGCTCCCGGCACCACGCCTTCGGCGGCTTGGGTTTCGGCGACCGAACAAGTGATGATGGCGGACGGAGTGCAAGTGAACCCGTTGGCACTGAAACTGATCAATACGCTGTGGCCCGCAAACAGCTTGACGGGCCCTGCCGTTACCCACAACTATGCGGGTGCAGGTATCAACCTCTCCAACAGTTACAACGCCGTGATCAAACTGGACCACCACTTTAGTGACCGAAATACTTTTGCCATCCGGTATTTCGGCGGAACGGGCAATCAGACCGAGTATGTTGGATCGGCGATGCCGTACTACTTCCAGACTGCGCCTAGCCGAATGCACAACTTCTCGGTGGTCGATAACCAGGTCATCTCGCCAGCCTTCGTCGGCCAAACGGTGGTCGGCGTCAACTACTTTCTTCAGATCTTCTACGACGCCAATCACGGCTTCAATATGCCGGCGCTTGGCTTTAACGATGGCGTCACGAATCCCACCGATTACGGCTCTCCGAATATAAACATCACCGGCTTTGACTCGACGGGCTTGACGCCGCCGTTGGGTCGTATCGACACCACCGGTCATATCGATCAGACCTTCACCTATACGACCGGAACGCATCAAATCCGTTTCGGTGGCGAATACCGGCGCTCGCGCCTTGATGTCTTTTACGATTCTGACGCGCCCGGATCGTTCACTTTTGACGGCTCTCAAGGTCCGTTCTCAAGCTGCTCCACTGATAGCTGGGAAATCAATGGGTCTTGTCCTTCGGCCACAGTAGGTTCGCCCAATCCAAACATCGATTCCTTGGCCGATTTTCTTTCCGGGCGTATTGCCACCGGCAACGCTTCGGTTAACTACGGCAAGCAGCAACGCAATTACTGGCTGAACGGATTTTCAGCCTTCGCGCAGGATTCATGGAAGGTCAATCGCAATCTGACGCTTAACTACGGGTTGAACTGGACCTACCAGAGCCCGATCGGCAACCCGGCCGATGCTATTTCGACCTTCATCCCCTCCGACGGAGGCATTGTCTACGTCGGACACGGTATCAGTTCATTATGGCCACGTGATTTCCATGATTTTGGACCACGCTTTGGTTTTGCCTATCAACCTACGGCCGGCGGCAAGTTGGTTATTCGCGGCGGCTGGGGCATGTATTATCAAATTCCGAACATTGCCTACTTCGGGGATAGCGGAGCTTCGAACGGCGCAGGATCCGGCATCAACGGCAATATCGGTGGGCCCGAGCCCGTGACCCATATCGTGAATCAAAGCCCGATCGCATTGGTCACCGGTGTTCCGATTTTCGCGGGTAGCACGGCACAAGGTCCTTTCGGCGCCTTTTCGGTTAGTCAGCATTTCGTGGACGGCTACAGTATGAACACGAATCTCAACGTTCAATACTCGCTCGCTCAAGATGCGTTGCTTCAGGTTGGCTATTCAGGCAGCCTGAGCCGTCACCTGCCGGATACACTCGACATCAATCAAATCCCACAGGGTGCGCCGGTAGCGAATTCGTCACGCCCTTATTACAGCCAGTTCCCCAATCTCGCGGCGATCGACGAAGTACAATCGGTGGCCAGCGGTGAATTCAACTCGCTGCAGGTTTCACTGCGAACGAATAACTTCCACGGTTTCGGCACGCGGCTTGCCTATACGCTAGGCCATTCGATGGACGAACTGTCCTACGCCCGTCACATCATCCCGCAGAATAGCTACTGCCTGCAATGCGATTGGGGCAACTCCGACTTCGATATCCGGCACACGTTCTCCATGTTTTTGTCGTATTCAGTGCCGCAACCCGCCAAATTCAAACTGTTGCTTGGTGGCTGGCAGTTGAATACGTTATTCTCGTTCTTCACTGGGTCACCGTTTACGGTGGTTGACACCGGCTCCGTCACCCTCGCTAATAATGTCAGCTCGGATTCAAGCGGCACGCTTGAGTACGCCAATCGCGCCGAAGTCATCGGCAATCCGTTCGCTAATGTGACGAGTTCATCGCGCAACGCTTCCGGCGCAACCTACTACTGGTTCAACCCGGCCGCTTTCGCCTTGCCAACGTCCGGAACGTACTCCAATCAGGGCCGCAACGAGTTCTACGGCCCGCCGACGCATCAGATCGATTTCTCAATGTTCAAGAATTTCGCCATCCGCGAGAACATTAAGCTTCAACTGCGGGCGGAGATTTTCAACATCTTCAACTTCGTAAACTATGGATGTTTGAGCACCAACGTGCAATCGGGCAGTCTCGGCCAATCCGGCTGCACCTATGACGTAGGCTTCGGTGCTCCTGGTATTGGTCCAGGCGCGCCGCGCAACGTTCAATTGGCGGCAAAGCTCACGTTCTAGGCAGCGGCAAAGTCGAAGAGCAGTTTAAACAAAGATCCGGGGTCGGCCAAAGCTGATCCCGGATTTGTTTTTGACGCAAAGGCTTGAGGTGCAAGTCGTGCGGGGTTCAAGTCGGGGTTCAAGTCGGGGTTCAAGTCGGGACAGACGGACCTTTCTCCAGTTTCAAACTGCAGCCGCCTCCTGCTTCTTCTTCGGCCTTCCGAAGGGACCCCGCGTCAACTTCCTTTGCAAGCCCGCTTCCAGACTCGCCACAAATTCGTTCGAACCCAAGGGCCGGCCGCCATACGTTGCCTCGCGAATCGCCCCGACATCGGAAAGCCCGTGCCGTAGCACAGCGCGCCACGCATTGGTGCTCCACTCGTTTCTCCAGTCCCGGAGGGTGACGAGATTCCAGCGATCCGCGCATCCTAAATGAACCGCGGCGGTCGACCACTCATAGGCCGCCGCATCACTCACGAGACCAGCTCGGAGCGGATTCCGTTCCACATAACTCAGCACCGTGGCGAGCCGATTCCACTCGAACGCACAAGAGTAATACCGGCCCTGCCACAAATGTCCGTTCGTTTGCTCAATCGCGTTGCGGTATTGCGCGTATCGCATCTGTACATAGCGCATGAGCTTGGCTAGGGAATCGGCCTGCTGCGGCACGAGCACCAGATGCACGTGGTTGGTCATCAGGCAGAATCCGAGGACTTGGTTGCGATAAGCTTCCGCGAACTGTTTGATCAATCCGATGTAAACTTCCCGATCGCTCCGGGTGTAGAAAATCTGGCGTTTATTGTTGCCGCGCTGGGTGACGTGATGCGGACATTCCGGGAGAACAACTCTTGCGAATCGAGGCACGTAGTTATAGTGCGAGTGAGCGGGTCCGTGTCTCGGCAGAAATGGGTGAGGTGGGAAAGGTCCGTCTGTCCCGGTTTTCGGGTTTTCGTGTGTATATCAATGTGATATCATTTCTATAGCAGTTCCAAATGGAGGTGCTGCTATGGATATCAATCAACCCAGAGTTTCCAGCCATGAAGTGCTCGTGAAGTCTGCCAATGGCTGGCCTGTACTTGGATTACTGTTGTTGTGCCTTTTGGCCGAGATTGGCGGTTTCATCTATGGAGCTGCGAATGAGCTGCCACCGCTTTTGATCGTTGCCCCGATTCTCTTCCTCACGACGATCGTTCTCTTGGCAGGATTATTCAGCCTGCAGCCTAACGAAGCGCGGGTGCTTGTTCTATTCGGCCGCTACGCAGGAACGGTTCGTGAGAACGGTTTGCATTGGGCCAATCCTTTTTACTCGAATGGTGGAGTGACGCTGTCGGGTGGCAACGCGCAAGCTTTGGCCGCGGCGGTGCGCAGTTCGGGACGAAACAAGATTTCGCTGCGGGCGCGAACGCTGAACGGCGACCGCATCAAAGTGAATGATAAGCGCGGCAATCCCATCGAAATCGCCGCGGTTGTTGTTTGGCGCGTGGAAGATACGGCGCAGGCGAAGTTCGATGTGGATAATTACGAAACCTACGTCACGATCCAGAGTGAATCTGCGCTGCGACATTTGGCGAGCCTCTACTCCTATGACGGCGGCGAAGATAACGAAATCAACTTGCGCAGCAACGTCGACGAAGTTTCGCGAGCCTTACGCACGGAGTTAGAAGAACGCCTGGCAAAGGCCGGTGTCCGTGTGGATGAAGCCCGGCTCACCCACTTGGCGTACGCGCCTGAAATTGCGCAAGTCATGCTGCGCCGCCAACAGGCCGAAATGGTGATTGCCGCGCGTCAGAAGATTGTCCAAGGCGCGGTCGGAATGGTGGAAGCGGCGTTGAAAGAATTGACCGAAAAGGATGTTGTGCAACTGGACTCCGAGCGCAAAGCGGCCATGGTGAGCAATTTGCTGGTGGTGCTGTGCAGCGAATCGGAAGTGCATCCGGTTGTGAACACGGGCACGCTCTATCATTGACGGCAACAGGCAGGCATGGCGGCCGAAAAAAAATCCTTCTTGCTTCGAATCGATCCTGCGCTCTGGAGCGATCTGGAATCCTGGGCGCAGGACGAGCTACGCAGCGTCAACGGGCAGATTGAATATTTGCTGAAAGCGGCTGTGCAGCGGAGAAAGGGCGCGGTGGGGCCGAAAGAAGGTGACGCGAATAAAATGCCGGGGCGGGATAGCGACAATTAGCGGGTTAGTGCAAATTGGCGACCACTCCGCCCCAGACGCAGCACAGCACGAGGACTGTAGTTCTGCCCTGCTTGCTCCAGCGGCCGAGTATGGAAATTACCATGGCCCCGGTAAACAAATAGAGCAGTTGATTGAGCATTCACAGGAATAGTGGCACGGCGCGAAAAAAAATCGCGAACTTTTTTATTCGTAGCGCAGCGATTCCGCCGGCAAAACTTGTGAGGCTTTGTAGGACGGATGCCAGGTGGCGAGCAGGCTCATCAGCAGCGCCAGAGCGCTGACCCAAATCGCATCGGTCCAGTGGCTTTGAAAAGGCACGTAGCTGATGGCATAAATCTGTTCATCGAGCTTCAGCCAGTGGTAGCGATTGAAAAGAATGGAGACGCTGTAGCCGGCCACCAGCCCGATGAAGCAGCCGATGCCTCCGATAATCAGCCCTTCCAACACGAAGATGCGTTGGATTTGCCGCCGTCGCGTGCCGAGCGACATCAAGATGGCGACGTCGCGCTGCTTTTCCATCACCAGCATCACCAGAACCGCGAGAATGTTCAGAGCCGCCACCAGTTCAATGAGACTGACGGTAATCAGGCTCACGATCTTTTCGAGTTTCAAAGCGTTCAGCATGGAGCGATTCTGATCCATCCAGGTGGAGGCGATGAGTTTTGGACCGGTAATCGCTTCCGCGGCGCGCGCGACGTCGGGAGCGGCGTAGATGTTATCGAGCCGCAGTTCGATGGTGTTCACCACGTCAGCTAAATCAAGTACGCTCTGCGCAACGGGAAGGGAAGTGAACGCCCAAGCCGAATCGAGATCATACAAGCCCGATTCGAAAATCCCGGCCACTCGGAAATGGAAGAGGCTGGGAACGACACCCATCGGCGTCAGCTCGCCCTGGTAGCTGATCAAGGTGACCGGACTGTTCAATTGAATGCCGGTTTGTTCCGCCAAACGTGCCCCGATCACGATGCTGTATTCGTGGTTTTCGATCGGTCGATCGAACGCAGCGAGCGAACCGGCTTTAAGGTGAGCAAGCATTTCCGGCACTTGCGCGCCGTGGCCCAACGGAACGCCTTTTAAGATCGTATTGCTCCCGACCAGCGGACCCTTCAAAGCCACGCCGCCATAGAGCCCAGGGGTAGCGCTCACGACGTGCGGCAACGCGCGCAACTTTGGTAACAGCGCTTCCCAGTTCTCGATCCCGTAGGTGGGAACGCGTTCCAAAATATTGACGTGCGCCGTGGCGCTGAGAAGACTGGCTTCGAGAGTGGTTTGAAAGCCGTTATTGATCGCCAGCACGATGATGAGCGCCGCCACTCCGGCAGCAACGCCTAAAATCGAGATAATCGTAATTACGGAGATGGCCGCCTGCTTGCGCTTGGCGCGCAGGTACCGCAAAGCGACCATCCACTCAAAGCGCGACATGCTGCGCCGTCTAGTGGCTACTTTCCAATTCCCGCAGCTTAGCGGCGATACCGATTTCACCCTCGGGGCGCAAAAGCGGAAACAGGATGACATCGCGAATGGATTTCGAATCGGTAAGGATCATGGTGAGCCGGTCGATGCCGATGCCTTCTCCGCCTGCGGGCGGCATGCCGCAACTCAAGGCACGGATGTAATCTTCGTCCATCATGTGAGCTTCCTCATTGCCGCCTTCTTTTTGAGCCAGCTGCTGTTCAAAACGGCGGCGCTGTTCTTGTGGGTCATTCAGCTCTGTGAAAGCGTTGGCGATTTCGAAGCCGGCCGCGTAAATTTCGAAGCGCTCGGTAAAGGCCGGCTCGTCAGGTTTGTTTTTCGAAAGCGGCGAAACTTCTACCGGGAAATCGTAAATGATGGTCGGTTCAAAGAGATGTTCTTCTGCGTGATGTTCAAACAGTTGCACCAGCGCGGCGCCGGGAGTTTTTTCGTGCGAGTGGCGCAGCAGCCAATCGGAATCTTTGACATTGTCGAGTGAAGGCTTGTCGGCGCCCTGCCAGAATTCCACTAAAGCTTCGCGCATAGAGAACTGGCGGACATGGGCGAAATCGAGCTCACGGCCATCGTAAGTTACTTTCGTCGAGCCGGTGGCATCGATGGCAGTTTGCGCCAGTAATTCTTTCGAAAGCTGAATCATGCCGCGGTAATCCGTATACGCCTGATAGAACTCGAGCATGGTGAACTCGGGATTGTGCCGCACGGAGATGCCTTCGTTTCGGAAGTTACGGTTGATTTCGTAAACGCGCTCCAAACCGCCCACCACCAGGCGCTTCAAATACAATTCAGGTGCAATGCGCAGATAGAGGTCGATATCAAGCGTGTTGTGATGGGTGACGAACGGGCGCGCGGCCGCTCCGCCATACAGCGGCTGCATCATGGGTGTTTCCACTTCCAGGAAGCCGCGCGAATCTAACTGCCGCCGCAAAGAGGCGATGATTTTCGAGCGGGTTACAAACACCTTGCGCACTTCGGAGTTCGAGATCAGATCCAGGTAGCGCTGGCGATAACGCGTTTCCACATCTTCCAGGCCGTGCCATTTTTCGGGCAGCACCATCAGAATTTTGGAAAGAAATTTCAAATCTTCAACGTGGATGCTGAGTTCGCCGGTTTTAGTGCGAAACAGGTAGCCAGTGACGCCGACAATGTCGCCGATATCGAGAATTTCATACAACTTATAAGCGTTTTCGCCGACCGCATCTTTGCGTACATAGATTTGGAGCTTCTCACCGTTTTGCTGCAGGTGCAGAAAACCGGCCTTGCCCATGCGGCGGACGGTCATGATTCGTCCCGCTACTCGCACTTCAATCTTCGTGGCGGCCAATTCTTCGGTGGTTTTGGATTGGAATGTCTCTAGAATCTGTGGGATTGTATGGCTGAAATCAAACGCTTGACCATAGGGTTCAAAGCCCAGCGCGCGTATTTGCGCTATGCGGTCATGGCGTTGCCGCCAAATATCATCTTCCATCGGCAATTGGGAATGTTCCTCGCATCCTAAGGTTAACGTGGTGTGTTCAAATAAAGTGATCGGCTCGCCGGTCAAACAACCATTTTGATTTCAGGAGCCATTCTCACCATCCGTGTTTACGTGTGTTCTTCTGCAGCCGCTAGAGGTTTATAAGCATGCCTAAGCGGACAGATCTTCATCGAATCATGATTATCGGCTCCGGTCCCATCGTGATCGGCCAAGCCTGCGAATTTGATTACTCCGGAGCGCAAGCCTGCAAAGCATTACGGCAGGAAGGCTACGAAGTGATTCTCATCAACTCGAATCCGGCGACCATCATGACCGATCCCGAATTGGCGGATCGAACCTATGTTGAACCATTGAGTGTTCCGTATGCAGCCGAAATTATTCGCAAGGAACGGCCGGACGCGCTGCTTTCCACGGTCGGCGGTCAAACCGCTCTGAATCTGGCAGTGGATTTGGCCGAAGCGGGCGTCCTGGACGAATATAAGGTTGAACTGATCGGCGCCAAGATTGAAGCCATCAAGAAAGCCGAAGACCGGCTCTTGTTTAAAGATGCGATGCGCAAGATCGGGCTCGATATGACGCAATCGCAGTTGGTGAACAACATTGAAGCCGGTCTGAAGTTCGCCGAGCGTATTGGCTATCCAATCATTTTGCGTCCGAGTTTCACCATGGGTGGAACGGGCGGCGGCATTGCCTACAACCGCGAGGAATTGGAAGAAATTCTGGAACGCGGTATTGATCTTTCGCCAGTGCATGAAGTTCTGGTGGAAGAGAGCGTGCTCGGGTGGAAAGAGTTTGAGCTGGAAGTGATGCGCGATCTCGCCGGCAATGGCATTATCGTTTGCTCTATCGAGAATTTTGACCCGATGGGCGTGCACACGGGCGATTCCATCACGGTCGCTCCGGCGCAAACGCTCACCGACCGGGAATATCAAATGATGCGCGATGCCGCCTTGCGCTGTTTGAACGAAATCGGCGTGGATACGGGCGGATCGAATGTGCAGTTCGCCATCAATCCGGAGAACGGGCGCATGGTGATTGTGGAAATGAACCCGCGGGTGTCGCGGAGTTCGGCGCTGGCTTCGAAGGCCACCGGGTTCCCGATCGCGAAGATTGCGGCGAAGCTGGCAGTCGGATACCGGCTGGACGAGATTAAGAACGACATCACGCGCGCCACGCCCGCTTGCTTTGAGCCGACGATCAACTATGTGGTGGTCAAGATTCCGCGCTGGCAGTTTGAGAAGTTTCCGGGCGCGGAACCGGTGCTGGGCACCCAGATGAAATCGGTTGGCGAGGCGATGGCCATCGGGCGCACCTTTAAGCAAGCGCTCGGAAAAGGATTGCGCAGTCTTGAAACCGGCAAGGCCGGCAATGCGAAACTCGATCCGGCCTTGATTGCTAAACGGCTGATCACGCCCAATCCAGAACGCCTCGATTACATCCGGTTCGCTTTTGAGCAGAACTACTCAGTGGACCAGGTCCACGAGATGACGAATGTAGACCGCTGGTTCCTGCAACAGGTTTACGAAGTAGTTCACTTGGAGCGCACGCTCCACGGACGCGACATCAATTCCTTTACCGCAGCTGAATTCCGCAAGCTGAAGCGTGACGGATTAGGCGATCGGCAGATTGCCGAACGGCTTTCGCTCGAGCCGATGGCGGTGCGGGAAGCACGCAAGAAGTTGGGCGTGGAAGCGGTGTTCAACCGGGTGGATACCTGCGCGGCGGAATTTGAAAGCTTCACGCCGTACATGTATTCGAGCTACGAATCGGAAAACGAAGCGGCGCCTTCGAACCGGAAGAAAGTCATGATTCTAGGCAGCGGTCCGAATCGCATAGGGCAGGGAATTGAGTTTGATTACTGCTGCTGCCACGCCTCTTTTGCTTTGCAGGACTTCGGCGTGGAATCGATCATGGTCAACTGCAATCCGGAAACCGTTTCCACCGATTACGATACCAGCGATCGTCTTTACTTCGAACCGCTCACGCAGGAAGAAGTGTTGAACATTTACGACGTCGAAAAGCCAGACGGATTGATTGTGCAGTTCGGCGGCCAGACACCGCTGAATTTGGCGATGCCGTTGAAAGAGCTTGGATTGCCGATCATCGGTACCGATCCCAGTTCTATCGATCTCGCCGAAGACCGAAAACTATTCGGCAAATTGCTGATGGATTTGAATATCCCTTCGCCTGCGCACGGCACGGCGACGACCGTGGCGGAAGCCTGCGAAGTGGCGGCGAAGCTGGGTTTCCCTGTCTTGGTTCGTCCCAGTTATGTGCTGGGCGGGCGCAACATGGTGATTGCTTACAACGAAGATACCGTGCGCCGGTATATGCAGGAAGCAACTAATCTTTCGGTAAAACGGCCGGTGCTGATTGACCGCTTCCTCGAAGACGCGACCGAAGTGGATGTGGACGCGCTCTGCGATGGCGAGAATGTGCTAGTCGCGGGCATCATGGAACACATCGAAGAAGCGGGTGTCCATTCAGGCGACAGCTCCTGCGTTTTGCCGGCGATTTCGATTGCGCCGAAAACGATCGCTGTCATCGAAGAATACACCGCCAAGCTGGCGCGTGCGCTCAAAGTGGTTGGCTTAATGAACGTGCAGTATGCGCTCAAGAATGGCGATGTCTATGTGCTCGAAGTGAATCCGAGAGCCTCGCGCACTGTGCCCTTTGTGGGCAAAGCCACAGGGGTGCCGCTGCCGAAGATTGCCGTGGGTCTGATGTTGGGCAAGAAGCTGGATGAATTTAAATCGCTGACTGGTGGAATTGTAAACGGGACGTTGCCGGTGAAGAACTTCTTCGTGAAGAGCCCGGTGTTTCCGTTCAACAAATTCCCAGGAGTGGATCCGGCGCTGGGACCTGAAATGCGATCGACCGGCGAAGTGATGGGCGTGGGCGAAAGTTTCGGCGAGGCCTTTGGCAAGGCGCAGTTGGCGGCCGGAAGTCCGATTCCCGATTCAGGCTCATTGTTCATCAGCGTGAACGACCGTGATAAGCCGGCGGCTGTGGAAGTGGCGCGCAAGTTCCACGAATTTGGATTCAGCCTTTTCGCGACCCGTGGGACAGCAGTTGCGCTGAAAGCAGCGGGGCTACCCTGCAAGACCGTTTTCAAAGTGAATGAGGGGCGGCCGAACGCTGTTGATCTGCTGAAAGCGGGAAGCTTAAAGCTGGTAATCTACACCACCACCGGTAGCCATTCGTTCCCGGATGAGCAAACGATTCGGCGCAATGCGGTGACTTACCGGACGCCGTGCATTACAACTATGAGCGGCGCTCGGGCCGCTGCGGAAGCCATCGTCTCGCGCCGGAAAGATCCGCTGCGCGTGTGGAGCTTGCAGGAACTGCATGCCGCCAGGAACCACGCGTAGAAACGTGCTATCGGCTGCTGCCTCGGCAGCCTTGCTCAAACCCACAGAGCGCGCTGAAGCGGTGCGACCGAATATTGTTATCGTGATCGCCGATCAAGTGCGCTATGACGCGATCGGCGCCTATGGGCAAAATCCGCTCGATCTGACTCCGAATATCGATGCGATGGCGCGGACGGGCACGCTTTACCGCAATGCGTTTGTGGCGCAACCGGTTTGCAGTCCGTCGCGCGCGAGCCTGTTTACCGGGCAGTATCCAGCGAGGCATGGAGTGTGGCGTAATACGGGATCTGGAGTTGCACTCAATCTGGCCACGCCGACGCTTGCCACGGAGCTGAGTAAAGCCGGGTATTCGGCGAATTACATTGGCAAGTGGCATTTAGCCGAAGGCACGCGCGGTGCAGTGCCGGCTCCGGCGCGTGGTGGTTTCTTAGGACTTTGGGAAGCCTCCAATGTTCTTGAGGAAACATCGCACCCTTATGAAGGCGAACTCTACGATGGCGATGGCCGTCCGATTCCGTTCAAAGACGAATACCGGGTGAACTTCATGACGGGCCGAGCGCAGCGTTTTCTTGAGAATGCTTCCACGAACGAACCGTTTCTGCTGGTGGTTTCGTTCCTAGAACCACATCAACAAAACGACATGGGCCGCATGGTTGCGCCCAAAGGCTGGGCGGAACGGTATCAAAATCCCTGGGTGGCGGAGGATCTGAAACATTTCCCGGGCGACTATCAGCAGCAGTTGCCCGATTATCTCGGTTGCATCAAGGCGGTTGATGATGCGGTGGGCGAGATCAATCACACGCTCAGCGAACGCAGCCTGGCACAGAACACGATTGTCGTCTTCGTAAGCGATCATGGCTGCCACTTCATGACGCGCAACACCGAATACAAGCGGAGCGGACATGATGCTTCTATACGCATTCCGCTGATTGTGAATGGGCCTGGATTTTCAAGCCGGCGTGAGGTGCAAGATTTCACTTCGAACGTAGACGTGATGCCGATGCTGCTTAAAGCCGCAGGCCAACCGGTTCCCTCGTCTTGTCAACTCAGCCCGGCGCGTAATGAGATTTTCGTGCAAATGTCTGAATTCTGGACAGCTCGCGCTCTGCGTACACCTGAATACACCTATGTAGTGGCAGCGCCGTGCGACGGTGCAAAATACGTTCCCCGGCCCAACGCTCCGCGCTATTACGCGTTCCAACTCTACGATAATCGGACTGATCCGCACCAGCTTGTGAACCTTTGCGGGCGTAAAGAGACTGCGGCGGCGGAGGAACACTTGCGTACGCGCTTACTGGCCCGCATGCAGGAAGCGGGAGATCCGCCGGCCGAAATTTTGCCCGCTCAGTTCCCGTATTCCTAAATCCAGATCCTGCCTTTTAGGTACAGCACGGCATGCCCCGCCATTTCCACCCGGTTGCCTTGCAGTTTGCAGAACAATTCACCGCCGCGCGCTGAAACCTGACGTGCGTGCAAGCTTGTTTTGCCGAGCTTTTCAGCCCAGTAAGGAATCAAGGAACAGTGTGCCGAGCCGGTGACCGGATCTTCGGCCACACCCAGGCCCGGCGCGAAGAAGCGCGAAACGAAATCGCAGCTCTTGCCGCGGGCGGTGGCGATAATGCCGCCGCGATCGACGCTCTGCAGAGTGTTGATATCCGGTTTTAAAGCAAGCACTTCTTCTTCCGAGCCGTACACGACAAAATAATCGCGCGAAGCCAAAATCTCATGCGGATGGCCGCCCAGAGCGGGGGCAAGTTTCGGGTCGGCTTTTACGGGACAGGGCGGTCTGGAAGGAAAATCCATCGCAAGCAAATTGCCCTCTCGCTTGACCTTTAATTCGCCTGATTTTGTATCGAAATGAAGAAGGTCGCCTGTGTGTCCGAGTTCATGAAACAATACCCAGGCTGAGGCGAGCGTAGCGTGTCCACAGAGATCCATTTCCACGGTTGGTGTGAACCAGCGCAGATGATAGCGATTGCCAGTGGAAATGAAAAACGCGGTTTCGGAAAGATTGTTTTCAAGCGCGATGGCTTGCAAAGTGGCGTCGGGAAGCCACGATTCTAAGGGACAAATAGCAGCGGGATTGCCGCCGAAAACTTTACTCGTGAAGGCATCAACTTGGAAGATGGATAATTCCATCCACCCAGTTTAGTTGACCCGAACGCGGTACTTCTCTTTCAGCACAAGCTCATCGAAGATCGCCAGTACTTTCTTGCGGTAGCTGTACATCTGTCGCAACGACTGACGAAAATTGTCTTCGTAACGCTGCGGTTGCAGCCACTTGTCTAACATCGGGCGGGGAACGTCGATATCGCGGCGTAAATCATCCGCCGAATGCCCTCTCAGGAACAAGCCGTAGAAGATTGCCGCCTCGCGCTGCGGGGCCAGCGGGTCGAATTCTTCTCGGACGATCATAGTTCCCAAGATGGCTAAATTCGTATCGTACTACCAAAAGAGGAACTTTAGATAGTGACATCTTCGTCCTCATGAACTCAGTCTAACAACGCTGTCAAGTGTGGTGCTACTGCCAGCTCAATTTGCTGGCAGAGCTGTTGGCCATGGGTAGAATCCCCCGTAAAACCCTTAGTCCAGAGTTGGCGGCCGTCCCGCGCACTGACGACTTGGATGGTTACCCGCACCTGTCCGCCGAGTCGTTCCACCCTACCCAGAAGAAGGATAGGAACGCCGAGTTCGTGACCCACGGCCACCGGATCTGCGTCGGTCCCGTCTCGCAATTCCTGCACTCGCGAAACTCTGCCCAAAGCTTGGAGCAGAGATTCAGTGAGCTCATGATCTGCTTGAATGTCGGCGGGTGAATTGCTAAGCGAATGCATGGGTAAGATGGCAATACGCGGAAGAGATGCAGGAGTGGTGGCCGCGAGAATCCGGGCCTCATGCATCTGCATGAAATGTACAGCCCAAACGGTGAGTGTTGTCCCGATGATAGCGGCAAGAGCGATGATGAGCATCAAGCCAAGGTTGAACTCATGCTCAGAGGGGTCGTATCCTTCGTATTCCTCGGAGAAATCCTCGCTAGCCGGCGGGCTCATTTCAGAGGTAGTCGGCGCTCCTGGGAAATGTTCTCTACTGCTGTTCGGCCTTTTCAGATGCTGCCTGGCTTCCAACAATCTTTTCGGATATTTGCGCGGCGAGACCAGCCAGATCGTTCTCCTGACCTTGAAATTCGCTCGACCAGATCTGGCTGCCGTCCTGCGCGTTGACAAGTTGGATTTTGACGAGAACTCTTCCCGCCAGTCTCTGCGCCATTCCCCGGACGATCAGGCCGGCGCCCATCTGCTGCCCTGCCGAAACTGGGCCGGACACGCCGGATTTTACGTATTGCTGCACCACAGATTCCGGCACTACTTGAACCTGCGTCTGTTTCGAGAGGCTGGCAATGATTTGTTGGGCGATGCTTTTATTAAAGCTATCGTCGGCCGCTTGCCCGGTCAACGATTGAAAGGGCAGAACGGCAATTTGCGGCGGCCCACCCGTCCCCGGCGAACTGCTGCTGTCGGACGCCTGTACCGGCAGAAACTTCCACACACCTATAGCGAGAGCCACAGCCAGCAAGGCAGTGACCGCAATTGCGATTTGGCCATTTTTGCTTTTTGGCTTAGTAGGTACGCTGTCGAATACGGGCTCTCTGACATCATCGACATCGCGGCCGAATTTGGGGTCCTTGGCCGCATCGCCGAGATATTCCGTTACCTCCGCTTCGAACCGATAACCGCCGCCCTGCACAAAACGAATGATAGGCGCTTGTTTCGAAGTATCGTCGAGCAATCGTTTCAGCTTCAGGACTTCACTTGTGACTTCTTCTTCCGCGAATTCCGATCTGGGAAAGTGCCCAACCGCCAACTTTTCGAGGGAAACTACGTCCTCCCTGTGCTCCATCAGGTCAAGCAAGATGGAGAGCGTCTTGCCCGGCGTGGGAACCAGGATTCCATCGCGCGTGAGCCGCTGATTCCCGCGATCAAGCCGGAAGCGTTCAAATTCGTAGATGACGGTGAGTGGCGACGACATCTGACACTTAT
>CAVYUL010000111.1:0-66408 GCA_963771405.1 Bryobacterales bacterium | reverse complement strand
CTAAGATGACCAGCAGAAGAAGTCTTATGGGGCGTCATAGACGGTACCTCCGCGTGTTTGATCATCCCGGCTGTTCGGTAAGTTGATTTCGGTCCGCCGGAGATGTCTTCCATATCACGGAAATGTGCGAAACGCGGACTTCGATTCTCTCGCGTTCGCCTCAGCGCCTCCTCCCCATAGAGTCCTGAGAGTTCCGGTACCTCCGGGACGGAAAAAGACCTGTCTTTGTGCCCCTCGAAGAGAGTAGACTCAGACTACTGTTCTGAGGGGGGCAGGCTAAGAATGCGACACGTGAATGTCTCGGAGTGAAGCTCCTGTTGTCTTCGCGCTTAGCCTGAGTGCGGTTCGATGCAACCTTCATGCACGGCTGTGAAGGGTTAGGCAGCGCGCAACCCGGCACTCTCGCGCCGATAACTGGACGCCTTTTAACTTGGATTCCAACCGCTCTCACGAGAACACCATCACGTTCTGGGCATTGTCGAAGTCAGGGCATTGAGAAACCACTGAATACAGCGAGAAATCTGGACTTGGAATAAGAGGATTGCGTGAATAAAACCATTATCGGAACAATGTATCTGCTGGCGGCAACCGCGGTTAGTCTGCCGGCGGCGAGTATGTCCTTCACTGGTACATTGAACTCTCCAGAAGACGTCTTGCAAACCACCTTCACGCTTGTGGCCTCCAGCACCGTCACTATCCAAACGTGGGGCTTCGGCGGCGGAACCAATGCCGTGGGACAGGTAATTCCGGCGGGCGGATTCGACCCCCTAATTGCGCTCTTTTCCGGCACCGGACCGGCGGCAACGATGGTGACTGATGGCTCTGGGAACCCTTTGGCCGACGCGGACAACCTGAGCAACGCTCCCTGGTCGTATGTGGGCAATTGCCCACCGGCCGGAGCCGTGGCCATTGGAGCGAATAGCGATTGCGGTGACGACCGGATGCAGACCCCCGCGCTGGCGGCCGGGACCTACACACTCGTGCTGACCGATGCCAATTACCAGCCGAACGCCATCTTCGACAACGGAACCCTCTCCGAAGGATTCACGGATTTCACGGGCGGTGTCTTCCAGACTTGCGACCCCGTATCCAATGCTTGCATCACCCCCGATGGTAACTACGCGGTGGATATTACGTCCGCCGGACTGAGCCAAGTGAGTACCCCAGAACCAGCCCCGCTTTCCCTGGTGGTCGCCGGCTTGTTGGGACTAACTGGTTTGAGACAGATCAACAAACGGCGGATATCGCCTCACAAAGGAGCATAACTATGAAATTTGTAAATTCGATCGCGCTGGGATCGGGCGGAATCGTCCTGGCCCTTCTGAGCGTAGTCCTGATTTCGCCCAAAGCCGCGCATGCCATCGCAGCCACGCTCGTGCAAGTTACGAACACAACGGCAAACCCCGTTCCCGTCCAGCAGGCTGCACCCGGAACCCCGTTTTTCGGCCTCATGCAGCTGTCCGGCACCGGCGCGCAATCCATTGGGCCAGGCACAGGAAAACTGGGCGTCACGCAGATCGTGATTACGAGCGAGGATACTGTCGTCGACCAGGTGAACATCTATGCGGGGCTCCTGAGTGGCGGCACCTGCGGAGGAACCAACAACGTGGAAGCAGCAACCAACCCGTTTCTCGTTGTCAAGGTGCAGCCGAACTCGACCCTGGTGATCCCTGCCCCAACCCCATTGGTATTCTCGCCTGCGACCGGATATGACAACCTACCTCACACTTGCGTCGCAGCGGCTATGCCCATCACAGGCGGCAATGTTTTCGTCGCCGTCAATGGTTTCGTAAACTAGAGGTCGATCAGGATCCTTTCAAGGAAAGCCAGCCGCTACGGGACCGAGAGCCGCTGGCACATCTCCTTGCTTCTGCAGTTGGCGGTCCGCGAACGCTCCAGGTCGTTTCAGCCAACTCAGCGTTATCGAAGATTCCAGATAAGGCCTTAGACGCAGTTTGCTTTCCGCTTACCCCTACCCTAGGTAACCAAGGGACGCCTGCGATCAAACCCCCTTAGTCTCCCTCTCACCCAACTCGTGGCGCGCGCACTCCTGCGTGCTGTCTCGACACTCGTGTCGAGACCATGTTCCCCAAACCGAGCCGCTTGCCCTGAGCCGGGATCGCCGTCTTCGCCAGAATCACGAAATCGTCCGTATAGCGAACCAACGTCCGCCCCCCAGCTCTCCAAGACCCGGTCAAAATCTTCCAATCGGGGCACTCATTCTTACTGCACCGTTTCATTTGCATCGTGATTTCGAGGAAGCATACTCTTAAACAGCTCACTGAGGAATCCGCTCCCCCCCGGGGATTAATCTGAGCCGCTGCCGCCCCGTCCCGATGATGTATCCCTGAATGTTCGAAATGTCGATCAGAACAAGTTCACGCATTACCGGCCTCCGAGCGAGTTATAGTATATCCAAATTTGAAAAAACGAACCCAACTCTAAGTCCGTTCTGTAACTAACACATTCTGCAAGCCTTCGTAGGCGCGCTTGTATTTTGCGCGCCGTCTCGGCTCTCTTGCCGGAAGCTCCTCTTTCCCCCACTCAAAAAACCGTTCACAAAAGTTGTAAATTTATATTTCTCCTCTTTCCTATCACTTACAGACACTTTTTCGTTTCAGCCGCACGCGCGTTCGGGAAACTGAAGGCGAAAGTGAAGGTGTCCCCTGGACCAATTTCTCGATAACAATTCTGATTCGGAAAATTCGGAAAACGAAAAAACTGAATATCCTAACGAGCTGCCACGCCCGGAAAAAGAACTTCCCGTTCGCGAAGCCCACAACATGGCTGCCAAGCGCAACTCTGGCAAAACGGGACCAACCAGCGAGGCAGGCAAAGCCATCGCCTCCCGCAACGCGCTCCGTCACGGCTGCTGCGCCAAAACCATCATTCTCGACAAAGAAAAGCTTGACGATTGGATCAAGCTCTGCGCCCGTTGGGAAGCCATCTTCCCCTCCGACAATCCTTTATTGCAGGATTTCATCCTGAAAACCGCCCAAGCGGAGTGGCAGCGCATCCGCACCGCCGACAGTTTCAACGAACTCTACGCCGATTGGGATTTCCTTGCAGTCGAGAACGCCGACGCCCAATCCCGCAAGGACTATGACCTCCGTCTGCGGTACAAAACCGCTGCCGAACGTGCCTTTCAGCGCGAATACCGCATGCTCGATCACTTCTACAAAACCTACTGCGAACCTAAAAAGCCTAAGGAAGAACCCAAAAAAGACGAGGAAGACGACCCACCGCCCCACGATCCCCACAAACACACCTACGAATTCGTCAACGCCGAAACCGGCGAATACCGTGTCTGGGGCGACCCCACCATCCACCCTGGTCCACCCGATTGGGTCCCGCGCAAAATCATCCCCGGCCAGTATTATCCAGACCACCCGTCGCACTGGAAATATCCCGGCGACCCCAAAGAACGCTTCCGCAAAGACAAAAAGAAATGGAGCAAAAAATAACGTGGCGCACGCATTCGTGCGTGCCGTCCCGACACTCATGTCGAGATCTCTGTTGTCTTGCCGCAATTACCCCCTTGCGTCGCGCCTCATTTCCGGTTATCCTACCCTAGGTAACCAAGGGAGGCCGCCCATTAGCAAACCACCCGATCTCGTCCAGGGAACGCTCGATCTTCTACTTTTGAAAATTCTTGCTCTCGAACCGTTGCACGGCTGGGCGATCAGCGTCCGCTTGCGCCACTTTTCCGACGATATCTTGCAAGTCACCGAAGGCTCGCTCTATCCGGCTCTCCATAAGTTGGAACACGAAGGCTGGATCAAAGCCGAGTGGAAACAAAGCGAAAACAATCGCCGCGCCAAGTTCTATTCGCTCACCGTGGCTGGCCGCCAGAAGTTAGAAGCGGAAGCCGCTCAATGGACTCGTGTTTCGCGCGCCATCTCGCGCATTGTGCGCTTGAAGGAGGCCTGAAAGCATGCTTTGGCGAAGGTGGCGTTCCATGGGGCTGCTCCGGCTGCGATCCGTCCTTCGCCGCAGCAATATGGAATCCGAACTGGAAGAAGAACTTCGCTTCCACCTGCAGTGCAAAGCGGAAGAAGAAACTTCTCATCACGGAGTGGATGCTCGCGAAGCGCGCTATCGCGCGCTGCGGGCGCTGGGCGGAATAGAACAACGGAAAGAGGAGATGCGGGATATGAGACGTGTTCGCTGGTTTACCGATTTTGCCGACGATGTGAAATACACCGTTCGCGCCATCGGCCACGCAAAGCTGTTTACCTTGCTCGTGGTTCTAACGCTCGGTTTGGGAATTGGCGCAAACAGTGCGATTTTCAGCCTCGCCGATGCCTTCTTGTTGCGCCCTTTGCCGGTCTACCGTCCGAGCGAAATCGTCACGTTGAGTACCATCTCACCCAACTCGTTTGCCGATTCGATGGGGCCGGTTTCCTATCGCGACTATGTCGATTATCGCGATCAAGCCAAGAGCTTTTCAGGTTTGGCTGCATTTTCCTTTATCTCGCCCTTCAGCTTTGCTCCCAACACGGGCCAGCAGCCAAAACTCAAAGGCGGCCTTTTCGCAAGCGGAAATCTTTTCCGGGTGATGGGCGTTCAGCCTCTGCTCGGCCGCGCCTTCAATCCGGACGAAGATCGCGTACCCGGGCGCGATGCGGTAGTGTTCCTGGGCTACGAATTTTGGCAGTCCGAATTCGGCGGCGATTCGTCTGTCATTGGCCGCTCCATGCTGGTGAATGGCATCGCGTTTTCGATCATCGGTGTCGCTCCGAAAACCTTCACTGGTCTCGATGCATACGTGCGCCCCGATTTCTATCTGCCCATCATGATGTGGCCGCGCCTGTCGCAGGATCTAAAGAACAATCTGTTGGGAAATCGAGCCGCCCGCAACCTGAACGTGAAGGGGAGGCTGCGGCCCGGCGTTTCCATCGCCGAAGCTCGTTCCGAAGTGC
Source organism: Bryobacterales bacterium (assembly GCA_963771405.1). Lineage (GTDB taxonomy): Bacteria > Acidobacteriota > Terriglobia > Bryobacterales > Bryobacteraceae > Bog-105. The sequence continues at coordinate 61,486 of CAVYUL010000111.1, read as the reverse complement.
GCACCATCGCCGCGAACATTGCCCGCTCTGACCCGAAAACCAATCGAAACGAAGAGGCGCTGCTGCAAACGGAGCTTGCTCTGAGACTCCGCACAGACCGTGCCGATGCATCACTCGCCGGGATCTTGGCTCTTTTGGCCGCAGCCGTTCTGGTCATCGCCTGTGCCAACGTAGCCAGCCTCTTGTTGGGCCGAGCCAAAGCGCGAGCGCGCGAAATTGCAGTCAGGCTGGCGATCGGCGCCGGACGGTTTCGGCTCATACGCCTCCTGCTCGCCGAAAGTTTTGTCATCGCTCTGCTGGGAGGAATGGCTGGCATTGTCTTCGGCTATGGCGGCATCGCATTTTTAGGCCGCTATGAAATTCCAACCGATATGCCGATGAAATTGTCGGTCAAACTCGACGAGCGCGTGTTTATGTTCAGCTTGGCCGTTTCGCTGCTGAGCGCGCTCCTGTGCGGTTTGACTCCCGCTTTGCAGGCGGCCCGCACCAATTTGACATCCGCCTTGAAGAACACGGTATCGGATGTTCGCGGCCGCCGCCGGCTTTGGGGACGGAACATGCTGGTTGTGTTCCAGGTAGCTGCCTCGCTCGCTCTGCTCACGGCCGCGCTTCAAATGGTGCGCACGTTTCAGACTAAGTTGGGCCAGGGCGCCGGCTTCCGTACCGATCATATACTCGCCCTGAATTTCAATCCACAACTGGTGCGCTATTCGAGCGCGCAAACACAAAACTTCTATCAGACGTTGGTCCGAAGCGCTCGCACGCTTCCGGGCGTTCAGTCTGTGGCGTTGTGCGGCACGTTGCCGATGGATCAGAATATGGACGCGGTGGGCGTTGCGCCGGAAGGCTTCCAAATGCCGCCGGGCCGGGAGACTTTCGCGATCGATATGGCCGCCGTCGACGAGAATTATTTCGCCACTTTCGCAGTGCAATTGATTCGCGGCCGCGGCTTTCTTCCGACAGACAGCGCTACTTCGACAAAAGTTGCGGTGGTGAACGAAGAATTTGCCAAACACTACTGGCCCGCGAGTGACGCCTTGGGTAAGCGCTTCCGGATTGATAATGGCCACGGCCCGGAAGTGGAAATCGTCGGCATTACAAAAACCGTTAAGTATGAATGGATCGGCGAGCCTCCCACTCAGTTTGTTTATCTCCCGTTTGCGCAGCATCCGCGCGACGAGATGACGCTGCTTGTTCAATCCACGGGCCCTTCTGCATCAGTGGCTGATGAGGTTCGTCAATTAGTGAGAACGATTGACTCGGGCCAGCCCATTTACAACGTTCGTACGATTGAGCAGTATTACCAAAAGAGAGTCGTGGCGGCGCCGGTGATGATCTCCCAACTAGTAAGTACGCTCGGCCTGATTGGTTTCGCTCTTGCTCTCGCGGGTCTTTATGGCGTGATGACCTACGCCACCAACCGCCGGACTCGCGAGATCGGAATTCGGATGGCGATCGGCGCCGATTCAAGCAACGTTCTGGGCATGGTGCTCCGGCAGGCAGTCGTGATTGTGGCGAGCGGCATCGGCCTGGGCCTGCTCTTAGCGTTAGTTGCCGAACGCGGGCTGAATGCGTTTTTCGAGACTTCCGGAACCGATGTCACCGCCTATGCGCTGGTCTTGCCGGCGATGCTCGCGATTGCGATGCTCGCGGCGTCGATTCCGGCCAGACGCGCGGCGCGTATTGACCCGAGCCGGGCGCTTCGATACGAATAGAGTTAGCGGAACAGCTTCAGATCGATTGCATCGGCCATCGCTTTGTAGCCCGCGTCTTTCGGGTGCAAATGGTCACCCGAATCGTAAGCTGCGAGGATTCGATCGGGATGCTCTGGGTCTTGAACGATCTTATCGAAATCGATCACGCCATCGAAAGCGTGGCTGGTTCTGATCCATTCGTTCAGAGCTTTCCGTTTAGTTTCCTTCTCGGGCGAAAAGTAGCCGGGGAACACGGTGCCTTCGAATGGAGTGAGTGTTGCGCCGAAGATTTTGATGCCGCGTTCATGGCAGCGTTCGATGACCTGTTGCATGCCGGCAATCAGATCTTCGGTGCTGACTGTCTCGGATACCGGCGCCGATGTGCCCGCATGTCCCAGGTCGTTAATTCCTTCCAGGAAGATTACAAACTTGACGCCGGATAAATCGAGGGCGTCGCGATCGAAGCGCGCCAAGGCATTGACGCCAAATTGGATCTCGCCCTGGGCGTCATGCAGAATGCGGTTGCCGCCGATGCCCGCATCCACCACTGCGTGGCCGGCAAATCGCTTTTGGGCCAGTAGGCGGGCCGCAAGGTAATTAGGCCAGCGATGATTCGCATCCGTAGTCGAGGCGTAGCCGTCGGTAATCGAGTCGCCGAACGCGACGATCGCGTTGTCTTTAGCCGGCGCTTCTACATCGACCGAGGCTAGATAGATCCACGACTCTATCTTTTCCGGATCGGTTAGTGAAGCGGCCGCCAGTTGATCGCCCGCGCCAATATAAGAAGTTTGCTCGGCCGAATAATGAATGCCCGCGGCCAGAGCCGGGCCCGGCACGAAGATGCTAATGGCCAGATCCGTATCGGGCTTGACTTCCAACTCAACCGGATCGCTGGTCACGATGGCATTCGCGGGTATCGTCACCGAAGCCTTGCCATTGAAGGTCAAAGGCCGGTCCGCCACTCGTACGCCGCCGAGGGTGACGCTCTCTTTGCCGAAGACGTTTGAGACATGCACGCGCACTTTGTGCCCTCCCAGGCTGACGTGGACAATCTCGCGCAGCGTCTGGTTCGAGAAGTCAAAGTGCGCCTTCTGCATCTCGGCCCCGTCCGTTTGGGGCGATGGACTGGCCGCCCAGGCCGCCACCCAATGCGTCGGGGCCGAGAACGCTGCGAGTGAAAGGAAAAGGAGAAAGAAAGCGAGTCTCACGACTACTTATTAGAACATCGCGGTTGAACTAATGCCGGTTCCGGCCAAAACGTTCTGCATGCGCTCCAACGCCGATTTGTGAATCTGCGAAACCCGGCTCTCGTTTACACCCAAAACGCTGCCGATTTCTTTCATGGTCATGTCGCGTTCGTAATAAAGCTCCACCACCTGCTGGTAGCGCTCCGGCAGCGTCCGCATGGCTTTATCGAGTTTGCCGCGCAACTCGCCTCGGGCAAACAAACGGTCAGGCGATAATTCCGGGTTGCTGGTGGCTTCCGGTACCAGGTGATCTTCGCGGTCGTTCGGATGCTGCTGCAGCGCGACGATGCCCAAGCTGCGAAAGTCAACCATTAACGCTTGCCAGCGCCGTGGCGAGAGCCCGATGTGCGCCGCCACTTCTTCGTCACTCGGCGAGTGGCCCAGTTTCACGGTCAGTTCGCGCGTCACCGCTTCGACTTGTTTATAGCGCTTGCGCAGATCGCGTGATGCCCAATCCTGTTGGCGCAAGCTATCAAGGATGGCGCCGCGAATCCGGTGTTTCGCATAAGTCGGGAAGGCCACTTCCTTATCGTCGCGGTACTTCGTGGCGGCGTCGAACAAGCCCATGATCCCGGCATGCACCAGATCGTCTAGCTCAACGTGCACCGGAATTGATTTCTGAATATGAGCAGCAATGGCTGTGACAAGGTGCATGTGCTCTAGCATCAATTCGTCCCGGCGGGCACGCTGTTGGTCCGTTGCCGTCGTCGCGGCTGGCTTGAAAAAAGCGGTCTTGCTTGCGGCGTTCACTCTGATTTCGTCTCCCTTTCCGAGCGGCTTAGGCTCGCTCGGTACGCAGGGAAAAAAGCATTAGAGGAACCACCCTTTGGCGGACGCGATTTCCATCTGTTAAGGGGCTGTAAGAGGTTGATTCGTAGGGGGTTGCGGAATAGGGTGAGGTCCAGTCCAGTTGCGCAAAGCGCAGCTTGAATTCGATCTGAAACGAAAAGCCTTCGTACACACGTTTCATATCGGCAATACGCACCGAATCGAAACCCTTTTCTGAGGCGAGATGCCTATGCCAGCGTTCGCACAGCTTCTAAGATTTGTCTGAAGCCCCTCTCAGAAGAACGTCTACCCACCCCCACCCGTTTTAAGGTAGAATGTCTACCAACACTATGGGTAAGGATTTGACTGACCGTATAGAACTCCTGCAAGGTACCCTCGACATGCTGATTTTGCGGACTTTATTGTTTGGCCCGGCACACGGCCACCAGATCGCCAAACATATACAAAGGACCACCGAAGACCTCTTGCAGGTGGAGCATGGCTCCTTGTATCCCGCCTTACACCGCCTGGAGAAGAAAGGCTGGATTGGCGCCAAATGGGAGGCCGCCGGCAAAGACCTGAAACGGGAGTTCAAGTATTACCGCTTAACGGCAGCGGGCCGAAAACAGCTGCTCGCCGAAGAAACCAAATGGAAAAAGATGACCACTGCCATTGCTCGCGTGATGTGGCCTGCTTCGGAAGAGGAGGTATAGGAAATGTGGTTTTTCAAGAGTCGTAAACAGCGGGAAGAAGATTTGGATCGTGAATTGCGATCGCACCTGGATCTCGAAGCGGAAGAGCAGCGGGAAGCTGGCTTGACTGAAGAGGATGCGGGTTATGCGGCTAGGCGTGCGTTCGGCAATCAGAGTATTGCCAAAGAAGATGTCCGTTCGGCTTGGGGTGGAGCGTTCTTTGATTCCGTTGCGCAAGACCTTCGTTACGCCTTTCGAAGTTTGCGGGCAAGTCCGGTTTTCACGCTTGTGGCTGTTGCTTCGCTCGGCTTGGGAATTGGGGCCAACACGGCGATCTTTTCGTTTGTGAATGCGCTGTTGTTGAAGCAACTGCCGGTGCCTGAGCCGGAACGCCTGGTGAACTTGTCCGAATACGAAAACGGCAAAATGATCAATTCCGTCTTTTCGTATCCGATGATCAAAAACCTTGACGCTCGGAATCGCGCTTTCGACGGGATCTTCGGCCGCACTACTGTCCGCGTGGCCCTTCTCAGCGGCGATGTGACCGAGCCGCTCCACGGTGAATTGGTCACCGGAGGGTACTTCAAGACTCTGAAAATCAAACCGGCGCTCGGACGGCTCCTCAGCGATGATGATGTGGAGACCGCCGCGGGCGACCCTGTCTGTGTGATCAGTTACGCTTTGTGGCAAACGCATTTTGGCGGCGACCCTGGGATTCTGGGCCGCAAATTGATACTGGATGCGCACCCATACGTAGTTGTGGGTGTGACGCAAAAGGGCTTTTACGGGTCTGAATTGCAAGCGCGGATGGATTTGCAGATTCCTTTGTCGCGGGCCGGCGATTTTGAGCGTGGTCCGTTTATCTCGATGTGGAAATCCGCTGGATTCTCCTGGCTCGAGCCACTCGCGCGGCTGAAGCCTGGCGTTAGCTCTCGTCAAGCACAGGCAATGATCGAACCGCTGGGGCAATCGCTCAGAGTAGAGCTGGCGAATCCGAAAGACCGCGGGAAGGTCAAGAAAACCGCGTTCCGTTTGTCTGACGGCAGTCAAGGCGTGAATGTCGACGATACCTATTTCCGGCCAGTGACCATTCTCATGGGAGTGGTTGGATTGGTTTTACTGATCGCTTGTGCCAATGTCGCGAACTTGTTGCTGGCTCGGGCCGGCGCTCGCGCCACCGAATTCGCCGTGCGGCTTTCGCTCGGGGCCTCGCGGGTGCGCTTAGTTCGCCAATTGATGTTGGAGAGTTTGGTTTTGGGATGCAGCGGCGGAGTGCTTGGCATTGCTCTTGCGTTTTGGATGATTCGTACGCTGCTGCTCTATTTAAATTCCGGCGATACGTCATCCCGAGGAATTCAGGCAGCTCTCAATCCTCTGGAGATTGCCTTCGCTATCGCGGTCTCGCTGATAACGGCAGTCCTTTTCGGTCTCACGCCTGCCTGGCAATCGACCAAGCCGGAAACCGTGCCTGACCTGAAAAGAACTTCCGGGCACCGGGAGAGCGCTCGCATTCGGAGAGTCCTGATCGTATCGGAGATAGCGCTGTCGATGATCGTCCTTTTCGCGGCCGGACTCCTCACTCGTACCCTCAGCCATCTGAGAACTATTGATTTGGGCTTCGATCCTTCGCGCGTGGTGTCGGTGGATCTTGATCCCGGTGCAAACGGTTATTCCGAGCAACTTGCTGAACGTGCATTCGATGACGTGATCGCCAACTTGCGGACCCAACCAGGAGTAGCATCGGCCAGTATCGCGGTGGTTATGCCGCTCGGCGGCGGTATGATTTCGTTCGATTTTGACGTGCCCGGGCGAACGCCGAAAAGCACCGATGTTCAAACAAACTTCAACATGATCGGTCCGGATTACTTCAAAACGCTCAATCAGCGAATGCTGACCGGGAGGGAATTTAACGACCGTGACGTGATGAAAGCTCCTCATGTAGCGATTGTCAATCAGCTGTTTGTTCAGCAGTACATGCCGGGCGAAAGCCCCTTAGGACGGCACATCAAGTTTGGCGGTGACACCGTTGAACTGGTCGGCTTGGTGAAGGATTCGGCTTATCAGTATTTGCGCGAAACGAAATGTCCGCTCATCTATCTGCCTGTAAAACAGACGCAATCCTCCGGCTTCGCGCTCCTGGTCAGAACATACCTTCCGCTAAAGCAAGCGCGAGCTGTGGTTACGCGCGCCGTCCGGACGGTCGACCCGAAGCTCCCGATTAACAATATCCAGGAAATGCAAGATGTCGTCGATCACGGAATGACTTCCGAGCGGGTTATGAGTTTTCTCGCCACATTATTCAGCGCTCTTGTCACCGTACTGTGCGCTATGGGCCTGTACGGCCTGATCGCTTATGCGGTAGCGCGGCGCACCCGCGAAATCGGCGTTCGTTTCGCTATCGGTGCTCAGAAACGGGATGTTGCCAAAATCTTCTTCCGCGAGAGCTTGATTCTGATCGCGGCCGGCATTGTCATCGGCGTACCGTTGGCGCTTGCGTCCGCTAGAATTCTGAAGAACCTGCTGTTTGGAGTCGAGGCCACCAATGTGACGGTTCTGATCATTACCGTGCTGATCTTCTTGGGTGCCGGCATTCTCGCCAGCGTTTTGCCGGTTCGAAAAGCCACGAAGATTGAACCAATGCAAGCCTTGCGCTACGAGTAAATCGCTCGGCGGTCTGCCTTACACTAGAACATGTCTGTGTTTCGGATTGGTCTCGCCAATCTGCGTGTCCCGGCATCCCCTGAAGAATCGATCCAACTTGCGGAGCAGGCTATCGGAGACGCCTCAGCGCAAAACGCGGGTATCATTTGCTTTCCGGAATGCTACGTTCCCGGTTATCGCGCTCTCGCCAAAGACAGGAAGCCGCCGGAGGAGCAATTCCTCGAAAGCGCGCACTCGACGATTGCCGCCGCTGCGGCGTGCGCGCGCATTGCCGTGATTCTTGGAACCGAGCGCGTTGTCGATTCCGCTTTTCTCATCACCACGCTCGTCATCGACAATAACGGCGTCATTCTCGGATTCCAGGACAAAGTTCAGCTTGATCCATCCGAAGAAAATCTTTACGTCGCGGGCTCTGGACGCCAAGTCTTTCAAGCGGGCTCACTCAAATTCGGCATCGCAATTTGCCACGAAGGCTGGCGCTATCCGGAAACGGTGCGCTGGTCCGCCCGGCGTGGCGCGCAGGTCGTGTTTCATCCCCATTTCGGTGAGGCCGAGCCGGGTAGCTATCGACCAAAGACCTTTGCCGATCCCGCCAATACTTTCCATGAAAAAGCCGTCCTCTGCCGGGCGGCCGAAAACACCTGTTATTTCGCCACAGTGAACTGCGCTAGCCCTGGTTCACCCACAACTTTGGCCATCGCACGTCCGGATGGCACTCTACTCGCCTACCAGCCTTACGGCCAGCAGGGTTTGCTGATAGCCGATCTCGACTTGAGCGCCGCCACAGGCTTTTTGGCTTCACGCGCGAAGTGCGAATAAACAAAAAAAGGGCCGTCTGTCCAGGACGGCCCTTGCTAAAGATGTCGTTTCTTAGGCGACTTTCCGAATCGGAAACCGGAGTAGATTTTTGCGTGGCTTCAGTTCACCATCTTCGTCATATTCCGGTTCTTCTTCGGAGCCATAAAACGGCATCGGCATCGAAATGGGTTCCCTTTCGTAGCGTCCCGTGCTGTTGAAATACTCGTCCACGGGAAACAAAGCATGCGGCTGGAGTTCCCGAAAAACGCGGCCTAGCTTTTGCTCAATTCGATAAACTTCGTGAAAAAAGTCTCCCCTTTCCATGTTTAATTTTGGGCAACAGAGCTTCCAATCCGCGCCCAATAAATAGTGGTAGCGGAAAATGCGGTGCTCGCGCGCGGTGAGAGTCCGCTTGCTCACCAGGTAAAAATCCGCCGCATATTCTTCGTCTTTTAACCCCCAAATGGAGCGCCGCGTTTGGGCTTGATTGGTCTCCAGCGAAACCCGGCTGATGTACTTCTCCCTCGCTACGCATAAGCGAAAGCGTTCGTAACAAGCCCGAAAGATTGCGCGAAACACGCAATTACAGGGGTTTGACGTCCCCGCCTTGCCGGGGCGTAAGCCCAAGCCGAAACAAAACGTACAGGACTGCTGAGCGAGCGCCAGAGTTTCAGAACGGGTCCACTCCATTTTGTCCTTCTTTACTACGAAAGGTTTTGTTTTTTTTGTTCTAAGCGTTCGTATTGGCATCGCTTTATGTCTTGACGATACAGCACGCTTAGTACTTTTTCAAAAAATACTGTGAAATTTTTTCAGGTGGTGGTGAGAATAATTTGCAGGTTTCCGCACAACTTGTCTAGAAATCAAGGAGTTAGCCGTCAGGGAATCGCCTAGACCTAGAGTGATAAACTTAAGTAGTTTTCCAGAATCTAGGGGAGCCTATTTCTCATTGGAATCATTTCCCGGCCCCAAAGTCACGTTCGATGTGCTACGGACGCGGCTCATTCACCTAGTCAATTTGCGAATCAACAATGGCGAGTTCACGGAACGCGGACTAGCTCGAATATTGGGGATTTCCCAATCCCAGACCCATAACGTGTTGAAAGGAGCGAGACGGCTACAGATGCAATTGGCAGATCGAATCCTCACCAAGTTGGGAATTTCGACCACAGACCTCCTGAACGGAAGCGAGCTGGATGACGCCCTGCGAACCAAAATGTCGCTATGGGATACGGAATTGGGCGCATCGCCCTCTACTGCCGGTACTCCAGACATCGATTGGGATCGGCTCTTTCCAATCAAGAAGCCGGCGGCCCGAAGCAGCGTGAGCAGCAGCCTCGATTCAAAGACCGGCTGATGCTGCCTGGCTACGAACTAAGCGTCCATAACGCCCAGAGTTCTGAGAATTACTTTCGCAACGCCATCCGCTTCCACGGTCGCCGCCATTTCCTTCTGCGTTGAAATCAGCAACGGGCCATCGCTTGCGGAATTAATTCGGCCGTGTGAGCCTTTGACTACTTGCGCATCGAGTCCAATCACATTCATCAAATATCGAAAGCCTAACGCCTTCTTGGCCAGTTTGCCCGCAACTTTCACCATCGGCAGCGTCAGCTTCGGGTCGATAAACAGCTCCGCCGGGTCATATCCCGGCTTGCGATGAATATCCACTGTGCGCGAAAAATCGGGCGCGCTCGCATCGTCCAGCCAGTAATAGTAAGTGAACCAGGATTTCTCATCCGCAATCGCAACCAAATCGCCCGACCTCGCATGATCCAGGTGATGGCGCTTCTTGCCGCTCTCATCCAAAACTTCGCCCACGCCTTCTTCTTTTTCAAGCAGGCTGCGAACCAAGTTTAGCTTCGACTTGTCATTCACGTAAATGTGAGCCACCTGATGGTCCGCTACAGCAAACGCAGCACTCGCGCCGGCATCCAATAACTCGAGCCCCAACTCTTCCCGGATGGCGATCAATCCATTCTTACGAAGCACTCGATTCAAATGCACGGCGCGCGAGACGTTGGTGATGCCGTATTCCGACAACGCTATCACCTCGATGCCGTTCCTTTCGTAGAAATCGATGAGATCTCCGCAAACGCTGTCAATCTCCTTCAAATCCGCCGCGATTTTCGGGTCTGTCGGGCCCACGCGTTGCAGGTTGTAATCCAGATGCGGCAAATACACCAGCGAAAGCGTCGGATGATATTTGCTTTCTACTCGCTTCGCGGATTCGGCAATCCATTGGCTCGATTTAATCCCGGCCCTTGGGCCCCAAAAATCGAACAGCGGAAACGTGCCTAAGTCCCGCTGCAATTCACCGCGCAAATCGCTGGGTTGTGTATAAATATCGGGCAGTTTGCGCCCATCTGCGGGATACATCGGCCGCGGCGTCACTGAGTAATCCGCCGTTGAGTACATGTTGTACCACCAGAACATGTTGGCGCACGTAAAGCTGGGGTCGGCCGCCCGCGCGATGTCCCAAATCTTTGGCGCTTGCACCAGCTTGTTCGATTGATGCCAGAACCGCACTTCGCACTGATCCGCGAAATACCAGCCATTGGCCACAATGCCATGCAGCCCCGGGTATTGTCCGGTCAAATAGGTCGCTTGCACGCTGCAAGTCACGGCTGGAACCATGCCGCCAATGTTCGCCACGGTTCCGCGTTTCGCCCAGGCGCTAATCCGCGGAGTGGATTCGCCCACCAGCGCCGGTGTCAATCCGACGATATTCAGAACCGCGGTCCTCTTCAGTGGCATGTTCAAATTTGGTTCTTCAGCCATTCAAATTCGCGATTGATCGAACTTGCCAAATCCTGCTTGAGTTCCTTGGGCAGCACATCCCAGGTATAGGTTTCGATCTCCAGGTGCGCCGTCTCAATTGTTCGCAGCGCGTCCAAAATATGCTGCTGCGTCGAGCCGAATACGCCGTAATTGTCGAGAAAAATCGGCACATGAAAATGAATCCGCCATTCCAGCGCTGCCGGGTCGTCAATCTTCTTTAACGCATCGGGTAAATCAAGGTAACGCCGCAATTCACCGTCGCTCCGCCGTTCAATCACCTGATGCAAATAAGTCGATTCCGCGAACAGCTCCAGTTGTTTCCGCAGCGCTTGCCGGTCGCCTTTTAGATCGATGCGCAAGGCCGAACTGATCTGCAAACGTCCCACGCGAATGCCGTTCTCCTGAAAGCTTCGCGCCGCAGCTAGCGTATCATCGTATTCCACCGCCATGTGGCAAGTGTCGAAACAAACCGTCAAATATTCGCGCAGTTCGGGATCATTCCCAAGATCCCTGCAGAAAAACTCTACCGTCTCCGCGCTGTTTTCAATCAGTCCGTTCGGTTCCGGCTCAATATCGATGTGAATGTGCTTCCCAGTGGTGGCCTGAATTTCCGCCAATTCGCGCGCAAGCGTTGCTAAGTTGCGCGCAATCTCTTTCCGCGCTTCGGCCCCATTCGTCACCCACGGCTTGTAGGACAACGGAATGGTTGAAACCCCGCCATCCATGCCTGCCGGCAGAAGCCTCGCCAAAATCTGAACCAGCCGGCGCGTGTACGCTAGCCGCTGCGGATCTCTCCAATCCGGCGCGAACACGTCTTCCTTCACCACCGTGCGATGAAACGAACCGTACGGAAAGCCGTTGATTAACGCTACGTAAAGCCCGTTCTCATCCAGGAAACGAGCAAAATCATCCAGCGCATTTCCCGCAAGCAACTGTTCACTCTCAAGACTCGATAACCGCAAGCCGACGCCAAACGGCGCATTCGGAGAGAGCGCTCGCTTCAGCGCAGGCGTATACATCTTGAGCTGTCCAAAAACATCCGGCCAGCCATTGCCGGGGTGAATGTTCGTGCAATAAGTAAGATCCGTGCCGGGCCGCTTTTCGAGCTTCATGCCTTCAGCGCCGGTACTTGCGCCGTTGCGCCAAAAGCTCGGCGCGGCAGGCGGAAGTGTGGGCTCTGGCTCAAAAAATCGAACGGGTTGTCGTAAACAATGCTGTGAATCAAATCGTCCGAATATTTCCGCCGCCGCATTTCCATCATGAAGTGCGGAACCGCAACCGGAACGCTCGGACCCCAATCGCACGCCGAAGCCACACAGACCCTCTGCTTGCCGTGTGTCTCGATAATATCCACCGCCCGCTGCGGCGAAACCTTGGTCTGCGGATAAAGCGTCAGCCCGGTCCAAAAACCGCTTTCGAGAATCATCCCAACCGTGTGCTCTTCCGCGTGATCTACCATCACGCGCTCCGGCTTCAAGTTGCTGAAAGACTCCAACGCGTCAATGATCGTCTTCGTCCCCTTGTATTTGTCTTCGAGGTGCGGGGTGTGGATATGGATCAGCTGGTTGTGGTCAAGCGCCAGGCGAATGTGGTCTTTGAATGTGGCCACTTCGTTCACCGTGATACGGTTCAAGCCGATTTCGCCGATCCCCATCACATTTGGGCAATCGAGGAATTTCGGAATGCGCTTCAAAACTTCAGTCGCGAGCACCCGATTCTCGCCTTCCTTCGGATTAAGGCACAGCCAGGTGTAATGCTGTATGCCGAACAGCGCCGCGCGCTTCGGCTCGAAATCCGTCAGCACTCGGAAATAATCTTCAAACGAATCGGCCGAAGAGCGGTCCCATCCCGCCCAAAACGCTGGCTCCGTGAGGGCCACGCAGCCAGTCAAAGCCATGTGTTGGTAATCGTCAGTGGTGCGCGAAATCATGTGCGCATGCAGATCGATGTATTCCATTAGCGAACCTCCACCGCGCGTGGGTCAAACGCGCCTTTCGCGCTCTTCTGATCGAGTTTCTGCCGTGGTTCGGTCGTCGGGTCGCTGAAGATCATTTGGATCTGCAGCACTCGGCCGCCTTCTGCGTCTGGCGCATTGTGCAATACGCCCAGCGCTCGCTGCAGCGCTTCCACACGGAAATCCGCAGGATTGGTCTCTGTTCCCGCTCGATCCAGCCGGTCCAGAAAAGCGGCTATATCTAAAATCTTGGTGCGATTCTCGATGAAGTATTCATCGATCAATTGCCCGCGTTTTAGCGGGCAAGCAATGCCTTGCGGTTCCATCGTAAAACTAGTCTCCCGTACAGACAGCGCTGGCCGGATTCAAACGCAACGTCGTTTCTTCCGCCCGACCCGCCGCCAGACGCTCCAGCAGATCGGCACTTTCTATCATGAGCCCGGTATCGATCTCATTTACCATTACGCTCTGGCCAATCTCTTTCACCAGGATAATTGTAAGGTCGCCGCCCAGGTGCTCGCGAAACTCTTCCAACCCCCGCAAAACGTTTTGCGGATGATTCGGCTCTCTCAATCCCTCGCTCAGTGCGGGCGTCCAGATGCTCAGCCCGACAGCTTGAATCAAATCAAGCGTCCGCTTCCAGGCGCTTTTCGAAAGCATGCCCGCCAAATAAGCGTACGTTGTATCAAGCGCGATCCCAATCGCCACTGCTTCACCGTGCCGCAGACGGTAGTCTGTGAGCTGCTCTAGCTTGTGCGCCGACCAGTGCCCGTAATCCAGGGGCCGAGCCGATCCAAACTCAAACGGATCGCCGCCTTGCGCAATGTGCCGCATATGCAGTTCCGCGCAACGCGAAATCATTTGCTGCATCACTGGCATGTCGCGCCTCACTAATTGCGCCGCATTCCGCTCCAAGAACGCAAAGAACGCCGCATCCTTGATCATCGAAACCTTGATGGCTTCCGCAATACCGGCGCGCCAGTCACGATCCGGCAGCGTTTCCAAAAATGCGCAATCGTTGATTACCGCATAAGGCGGTGCGAATGTTCCGAGAAAGTTCTTTTTCCCAAACGCGTTTACGCTGTTCTTCACGCCGACGCCCGAATCGTCTTGCGCCAGCACCGTGGTGGGTACGCGAATATGCCGAATCCCGCGATGCGCCGTCGCCGCTGCAAAACCGGCCATGTCAAGCAGTGCCCCACCGCCCACCGCAACCAGGTACGAATGGCGGCACAATCCGCTGGCGTGAATTAGTTCATGCAGCCTGCTAACTTCCTCAAAACTGTTCTTTACCGATTCGCCGCCGTGCATCACAACAGGCGCTTGGCATAAACGAAAGGTCTCGCGGTGTGCCGTCGTATAACTTTTGATGGAAGGGAGGAGTTGGGGATTCGCGTCAACGACGCCACCGTCCAACACCAGTAGCGCCTTGGTAGGTACCGTCCGGCCTTCTTCACGACGCAAAATATCTGCGAGGAGGGGGTTGACTGGGTTAAAAAGGTGCTTCGTCAGGTAAACGTTATACCGGAAGCGCACCTCGATTTCTTGCGGCAGGGTTTGCATCTTAGGTCACCGCAAAAAGACGAGCTAAGGCTCCAGCCAGCAACGATAACGACAACACGCACCCTCCGTAGAAGATACCATCGTACCCGGCGACGAGCGCCGAATCAAGTACGACCAGGGACAGTACTCCGGCTAGTACTGCCCGGCGAATAGTTTGTGATTTCGGCTCCATGTACGCTTTGGCAAATGGCGGCAAAACCCGCCATGCGAAATATAGAACAAAAGGTAACGCCGACAGCCAGGAAAAGTTCGTAGTTCTGCCAAATAACAAAAGGCCCAGAACCACGGCGATAACCATTTGTAACGTCAGCAAGCTGGTCCGCTTGCTGCCACCATGTACCTCGCCCCGGCTAAGCAGTGTGATCGCACCTATATAGAGCACCGCAATAGCAGCCAGGTACCATCGTCCAACCAAAGCGCCGGGCAGGACGCTGACCCCCAACATCACATTCGCTCCCCGGCAGGCCGCCATGTTAATCGGCCCTAAAATGTCATGCCGCTTTCCTTGCCAATCATAGATGGTTGCGAGCAAACCAATCAGCCCAGCCAAAAGTCCGCTGATCGGCGTCACAAGGAAAGCGAGAAAGGTACCCAAAACCAGAAAACTCGCTCCGAATCCAGCCGCAGTCGGTAGCGAAATCCGTCCACTCGGAATAGGCCGCTCGGGCCGTTCAACGGCGTCGAGCTTCGCATCGAAAATGTCGTTCAGCACCACGCCGCCCGCATACAGGCAAACCGACGACCCAACCAGCAAACTCAATCCGCCGATTCTATGCGCGCCCGATGCCGCATAACCCGCGAAAATGTCGGCCGCAGCCGTGACCAGGTTCGCCGGCCGCATCAATTGAAGCAGCGCAAACGGCGCACTCTGAGATCTTCGGATTTGTTGTTCGGTCGCCACTCTGTCTACAAGTCTAAGGCGCGGCAGCCAGTGGCCTTCCTCTCCACGCTAAATTAAAGATGGAACCTATGCCTCGCTTCCCCGGTGTGGATTATTTGCAATTCGACTCATTGCTCAGTGAGCAAGAACTGTTGGTTCGCCAAACCGCGCGCCGGTTTGTAGATGATCGCGTTGTCCCAGTCATTCGCGATGCGTATAACAACGCTTCACTCCCTACTCATCTGATCGGTGAAATGGCCGAGCTTGGGTTCTTCGGCGCCAATCTCGAAGGGTATGGCTGTGCCGGCATGAACAACATCGAGTACGGCTTGATCATGCAGGAAATCGAGCGCGGCGATTCGGGCTTGCGCAGCTTCGTCAGTGTGCAGGGCGCGCTCGTCATGTTTCCTATTCACGCCTATGGCAATGAACAGCAGAAACAGCAGTGGCTTCCCAAACTGCAATCCGGCAAGGCGATCGGTTGCTTCGGGCTCACCGAACCGGGTTACGGCTCCAATCCTTCCGGTATGACCACTACTGCCGCCAAGCGCGGCAATCAATGGGTGCTGAATGGAGAAAAAACTTGGATCACCAACGGCACTCTTGCCGACATCGCCATCGTCTGGGCTCGCACTTCTGAGGGCATTCAAGGTTTCTTAGTGGAGAAGGGAACTCCCGGTTACCAGTCGTCGGATATTCACGGCAAGCTCTCCATGCGCGCGTCTGTCACATCGAGCCTGCATTTCTCTGATTGCGCCATTCCGGAAGAAAACGTTCTGCCCAAAGCCAAAGGCCTCAAAGCGGCGTTAGGCTGTCTTTCGCAAGCCCGCTTCGGCATCGGTTGGGGCGTGTTAGGCGCAGCGATGGATTGTTTTGAAACCGCCCGCAGCTATACCACCACTCGCAAGCAATTTGACGATAAGCCAATTGCCAGCCACCAACTCGTGCAAGAAAAACTGGCGTGGATGATCACCGAAATTACCAAGGGTCAACTTCTCGCCCTGCAAGTGGCGCGCTTGAAAGACGCCGGCAAAGTGGAAGCCGCTCACATTTCCATGCTGAAGCGCAACAACGTCGCGATCGCGCTCGAATGCGCGCGCCTTTCGCGTGATCTTCTCGGCGCCAACGGCATTATGGACGAGTACCCCATCATGCGCCACATGTGCAATCTGGAAACCGTGAAAACGTATGAAGGCACGGACCACATTCACGCCCTCGTGATCGGCGAAAAAGTTACGGGCGTCCCCGCGTATCGCTGAGAAGGAAATCCCTACCGCTTCTGAGCCGATCGCTTCGAACGCGACCCGCCGCGCCTCTCAAAGAGTTCCGAAATGTTTTCGGCTTTCACTACTTTTTCAGCCAAGTCTTCGAGCTCGGCCAGCTTGAGCCGCTTCAGCTTTCCCTCCAACTCAGGCGGGAGCGGCCCGAATCGAGCCGTCATCAATCGGCGGACCAGAGAAGCGGCCTCCTCAATCCGGCCCACCATTTTGCCTTCCTCGCGGCCTTCCTCTCGCCCCTCTTCGCGCCCTTCCGCACGTCCGCGCCGGATCGCCGGACCCAGCAAGTCATGATCCATGATGTCGTAATGTATCGGCATCTTCCTTGTCTCCGCTTCTACTGCGCTCCCAAGCCCGCGAATCCCCGCCAGCAGCGCCAGCTTGATGAGCGTCTCTCTGCGCTTTCCTTCCTCCAGTTTAGCGATTCGCTCCAAGATCCGCCGAATCACTTCCCGCCGCTCGCCATGCCGAGCAAGAATCGCTAATACCGCATCGCCTACATAACCGCTCTTGAGCAGTGTCTCCGCCTCGAAGGCGCGAATATCAGTCACCGTATACCGAAACGTGATGTCGGACCCCACCAACCCCGGCTCCATTCGCAATCGTTCCTGGCCTACATACAGCACATACTGCTTCGCAAACCTTCCATACTTGCGATACACCGCCAGCGCATACTCCGCCATCCGCAACGGTAAATCCGCGTCATTCCGGCTCTGCAGTTCCACAGCGATTAAATCCCCGCTGGGTTCGGCTTGATACAACAAATCCACTCGCGGCTGATTCACTTTGGGCAATTCAACGTTGAGCCACCGCCCCCGGCTTGCGCCTGTCATGCGCTCGAATAATGAGTTCTCGTTGCTTGTTAACAAAGCCTTGAGGACACTATCAAACTGATGCACCGTTCGTCTTGAGTGTAAACGCGCTATCGGCCAGCATGTATCGTAATCTTTAGCTCTAAGAATTCATGAACCTCGCCATCGAGACGACCGCCCTCACTCGCCGCTTCGGAGAATTTGTTGCCGTCCAGAATCTGAGCCTCTCGGTCGCGGCCGGCCAGTTCTATGGTTTTCTTGGCCCTAACGGTGCCGGCAAATCCACCACAATTAAGATGTTGACCGGGCTGCTCGCGCCCACTTCCGGCGGCATTCGGATTCTCGGCAAAGATCTAACGGCCCATTCCGCCGAGCTCAAACGGCAGATCGGTGTCGTTCCGGAAGGGATGGCGCTTTTCGGCCGCCTCACTGCCACCGAGTATCTAAAATTTGTCGGCCGTATGTACGGTCTTGATCAGGCGACCACGATCCAGCGCACCCAAGACCTGCTCGAATTCATGAATCTCGCCGACGAACAGAAAAAACTCATCACGGACTTCTCGCATGGTATGCAAAAGAAGCTTGCTCTCGCCGCGGCTGTGATCCACGGTCCTAAAATTCTGTTTCTCGACGAGCCCTTTGAAGGAGTCGATGCCGTCGCCGCCGGGACGCTAAAAAGCATGTTGCAAGGGATGATTTCGCGCGGGTCCACTATTTTTCTTACCTCACACGTGTTGGAGATCGTCGAGCGCCTTTGTACGCATATCGGTATCATTCATCGCGGCGAACTTGTCGCCCAAGGTTCGCTCGAAGAACTCCGCGCCGGCTCCGTCAACCGTACTTCGCCGCTTCTCTTTGACCACGGGGATTCGCCCACTCCGTCGGCTCTCACTCTGGAGCAGATCTTTCTCGAAATTGTCGGCGTCAATCGGGGTGACAATCTTGCTGTCAGCCCGCCTGAGCAGGAACTCTCATGGCTAAAGTAAGAGCGGGGGAGGAGGAGTTCGCGACTTCCCCACGCCCGATCCCCGCGCGTGTTCAGCTTCTCGCAGTTGCATGGCTACGCTGGCGTCTGTTCGTCAATACCATTCGTCGTCCACGTACCGGCAGAAGCCCAATAGTCAGCCTCCTGCTCACCATCCTGCTCCAGTTCATCGTCTACTCGATGTTTGCCGCAATCGCGATCGGTCCCATTCTCGGTTCCGGGTTCCTCGCTTGGGAGGCCGTCGCCAGCGGCCATCGCCAGGCAATGCTTGCGCTGTTCGCGGGCATCTCTGCGCTATGGCAATTCTTCGCTGTGAATGGGCTCAGCATTGCCGCAAACCTACCCAGCTTCGACCCGTCTTCTTTGACGCGCTTCCCTCTGCCCTTTGGCCGTTATCTGTTATTGCGAACGCTATTCGGCCTGCTGATCCCAAGCACCATCGTGGGTTCCCTGGCGTTGCTCGCTGCGGCGGTGGGAATCGGTATCGCCGACCACGCGCTCGCGCTGCCTGCACTCATCGTTCTCGCCGTGTATGCCTGGACGAATATTCTCTTCAGCCGTATGCTGGCCGCTTGGCTCGAACGCTGGCTTGCCGCTCGTCGCTTTCGCGAGGCGTTTGGCGTCCTGATGGTGTTGTTTTTTCTCGGAGTGCAGCTTCTGAATCTCCGCACGCCCTCCCTTGCCCGCGGCGCCTCTGGCCTTAAGTGGCTCGCTTTGTGGCGCGAGTGTGTCCACTTCCTGCGCTGGCTCCCACCCGGCCTCGCATGCAATTCGATCCTCCGGAAGGGACACCCAGTAGCCGAGCTCGCACAATTCTTTGCACTGCTTGCCTACGCCGTGCTTTTCCTTGCCGTCTTCGCCCTCCGCCTCCATAAACAATTCCTCGGCGAATATCTGGGCGAAGGCTCAGTCCGCGCTACTCCCGCAGCTTCCCCTTCAAGGCGTCTTTCTCAACCGCCGACCGGCTTGGCATCGCCTGTGCCTATATTGAAAAAGTCCGCTTCCGAGCTCTCACCCATCATTGCTGGCTGCCTGCGCAAGGAGTGGCTTGATCTCCGCAGCAGCGGGAGCCAATTGCTGGCCATGCTGACTCCGCTGCTCTTTGTCTTTATCCTCGGCGTCGGCATCTTTCGCCAGTTTCCGCGTTACTTTCTTCCCGCGGCACTCGCCTACGTGCTCCTCGGCCTTCTCCCGAGGCTCTACAATATCTTCGGCGCAGATGGCAGTGGCGTACAGCTTTACCTGCTTGCGCCAATCCGCCTCCGTGACGTTGTTCTTGCCAAGAATATGGCCCACCTGATGCTGATCGTCTTCCAGGTTGTGCTCGCGTGGACCGCGGTCATGCTGCTTACCAGCGCGCCCATTGGCCTTTCCACGCAGATCTCCGCTGCCTTGTGGCTCGTTTTCGTCGTCGCCGCCAATCTTGCCCTGGGCACTCTGCGTTCTATCCAGGCGCCGCGCGGATTCGTCCCCAGACAAACCCCGCAAACACGTACTCGCGCTAATCGCACGAGCAGCCTTCTCGTGGTTGCTACGTTCGTGGTTAGCTTACTACTGCAGGTTCCGGTAACGCTCGTCTGCACCCGCTTAGGCCTCCCTTGGCTCGCCATAGCGATCTTTGCAACGCTTGCTGCCGCCGCAGTGATCTCATACGCTCTGCTGCTGAGTTACGCCGATCAGCTCATACTCAGCTACCGGGATGTTTTGGCAGAGGAACTCTGTAAGTAGAGCGGGTTGCAAGCCAACAAATTCTGATGCCTTCAACATTGACCAAAATCGGTTGCGTCAGGCGGATTCACTAAGCTGACCTTATGCTTCCGCGCTCTTCCGTTCTCTCTTCTCGCGCTGACGTCGGGCGCGCTGCCGGATTACCAACATCCCGTTGTGATGCGGCGTGAAATCGGCGTTAGCGCTCGTAAACACAAACCATTCACTGCCGTAGTTCGCACAACACTCACAAGAATCTTCCCGAGTGGACGCAACGCACAGTGACTGTGGAAGACCGCATTGTGCGCGATAGTGAAAGGGCGCGTTTCTACGCGAGCAACATCTGCCCTCCTAAGCAACGGCCAATGCGCCTCGCATCGTGTTACTCATAATTGAGCGCCGTCATCGGGTCGACGCGTGTGGCACGCCGCGCCGGAAACCAACTCGCGACCATGGCGATCGCGATCCACGCCAGACTGGCCACCGAGAATGCGATAGGGTCGAACGGGCTCAATCCGTACAGAAATCCGCGCAGCAGCCGGACAGTTCCGGCGCTGAAGAGCAATCCCCCGGCGATGCCAATAGCGGTAATCCGCAAACCGTGCCCCAGCACCATCCACTGCACGTCCATGGCGACCGCGCCGAGCGCCATCCGCACACCAATCTCGCGCGTTCTTTGCGCCACTGAGCAGGTCACCACGCCATAAACCCCGATGGCCGCGAGCACGATGGCGAGCAGTCCCAGAGCGGCCATCAGTGATGCCTGCCATCTCACCAGCCAAAGCGAGCGCGCCACCGAACTCTCCATCGTGGCCGCTTCATAAATGCGCAAATCGCGTCCGTTGCGCTGCATAAGATCGAGCAGAGGCTTGCTCCACTGGCGCGGATCGCCCGCTGTGCGAATGACGAGCGCGAAATAGCCGTTACCGCTGTCCTCTTCGCGCAAGGTGTAGTACAGCAGCGTCTCCTTCTCGTTGACCGCATCGTATTTCGCATCCCGCGCGACGCCGACGACGGTCGCGCCTGTGCTGCCGTCGCCCCTGAGGGAGCATCCGCCTGTCCAAAGAGTCTTGCCCAGCGGATCTTCGTTGGGCCAGAGCGCGTGGGCCAGAGATTGATTGACAATCGCCTGCGGTGCGCCGGGCGAAGCCGCGTGGAAGCCGCGACCCTTTACGATCGGAATGTTCATGAAGTCGAAGTAATTCCGGTCGACGATATTGGCTCGGGTCTCTTTTTTCTCTCTTTCGCGCGCAATGCCTGCGCACCCCACGCCCGAGCCCGGGAAGACCTCCCAAGCGAGGGTCGCGTCTTCCACCCCGGGCATTCCTCGCGCCTGCTGCTTCAGATCCGAGAAGACCAGCGCGTCCACTTTCGGGTCTTTGCCATGGGCCCATAGATTTACGAACAGCCGATGGTCATAGGCAAAACCCAGGTCCAGATGTTGTGCGCGGTCGGCGGCGCGCAACAGGAGTCCAGCGGCAATCAGCAATGTGAGCGACAGCGCCACTTGCGCAACGGAATAGATTTCCCGCTGACGCGAGTGCCGCGCGGCATCGCCCTTCATGGCAGGGCTCAGATTGTGTCCAAAATTAGCCAGTGCCGGCGGCATGCTGAACAAAAGCGCGCAAACCGCTCCGGCCGCGGTCAGAAACAGACCCACGCGCCAGTCAATCCCCCACCGTAGTCCGTGCCAGACGGGGCTCGGAACCGATGGAACCATTAGCTCCAATGCGCGTCCGCTCCAATAGCCGAAGAACACGCCCAGCAGCAGGCCGCCGGCCGCCAATACCAAGCCCTCCGCCAGCGTCTCTCGGAAAAGGCGCGCACGACTCGCGCCCAACGATCGCCGGATTGCAATTTCGCGTTGCCGCACAGTCGCGCGCGAAAGCAACAGATTGGCCACGTTGACACAGGCGATCAGCAAAACCATGCCGGAAACCGCGCTCAGCAGCCTAACCATAGGCGTAAACGGAGAGTGCCGCTTGTCCGCCGCCAGACCGGCGTAAGGGTTGACCGCAGTCGGCGTGGCCAGCACCTCCTCGCCGGGATTGGCCGCTCGCAGCCGTGCGGTAACCACGCGCATTTCGGCCGTGACGCTGGCAATGGTGGCGTCCGGCGGCATCCGCCCAATCAAATGAGCGGTCCCTCCTCGCTGTGACGGCCGAACTGGTATCCAGGTGTCCACTGCGAGCGGTGGCGCCGATCCAGTAAACTCCGGCGAGGCGACGCCCGCGATCCAGTATGTTCCGCCGAGGACACGGACGCTCTTGCCGAGTACGCCAGGATCGCCAGCGAAGTGTGTCTTCCACAGCCGGTAGCTGATTACGGCGGGCGGCTCGGTCTCCGTTTCCGCTTCCGATCCGAACCATCTGCCGAGTACGGTTCCCAATCGCAGCGCCTGCGCATAATTCGAGGAAACGGTCTCGACATCGGCCTCGAAACCGGTTCGGTCCACTTCCATCGAGTCAAAGAATAAGCTGGTGGCCGCAGCCTCGACTGACCGCAGCCCATGGCGAAAGCCGAAGTACTCGGGCCAAGTGCAGAACGCAGCACCGTCGCGCTGTATTTGTACGATCCGGTCCGCTGCGGGCACCGGGAGTCTGCGGAAGTAGAGACTGTCGAGGAAACTGAACAACGTCGTGTTGACGCCCAGCGCCAGCGCCAGGCAAACCATCGCCGTGATCGCGTATCCCGGATTGTGCCGCATGCGGCGCAGAGCGCGGCTGAAGTCGGTCCCGATGCCGGGGATGGCGCGGCGAGAGGTCGAGCATCGCACCACTAGGCAACTTGCCGCCTGACCCCAATACCAGAACTGGCCTCCGCCCCGCGCCTCGAACGTTTCGCGGAGATCCCCAGCCACCACATCTGCGTCGCGCCCGCCCACCAGCAATCGCAGCAACAGTTCGGCAAGTTTCGGTGGCTCAGACATGCAAACCTTCCCACATGCGTTCAAACACGGCCTTCGATCCGGAGAGAGCTTTCACCCCAGCCGGCAACATCTTGAAGTAGCGCTTGGATCGCCCTCCCCGCTGTGGGGTTGCCTCGGCGAACCACGAATGCACTAAGCCCTTGGCTTCGAGCCGGTCAAGCGTGGCGTACAGCGCCCCCACAGTGACTTTGCGGCCCGCGCGATTCTCAATTTCCGCGCGGATGGGAACGCCGTACGCCTTTTCCCCAAGGCGCAAAATGGCGAGCAGAACGATCTGTTCCAACTCACCGATATAGATGGGCGGCATTTGTTCTAGATCATAGACTAAATGCCCGTGACAGTCAATAAAAAGAAGTCCAACCCTCGCACAGACGGAGCGATGCCGATGATCTACTGGGGGGGATGGCGGCGTATGCGCTGGCGCTCAGCCACGATTAAATCTCCGCTCGGTTCCGCTTGAGGATCTACATGTTCGACATAAAAAGCGCTGTCGGGTTTCGCCTCCTGCGGTATGCGCCTATAGTTCGCACCTTCCGAGATCGGCACCTAAAATGAACCGAACAAAATCTCCGTATGTGCGCTGGCCACGGCCTAAAGCCTCAGCATCATGCCAGTCTCCAGCTTCGGGCAACTCCAGACATATTCGCCGGAGGGATTAATATAGCCGCACGTTTCTCGTGTTTCGGTCCAACACAGCCCATCGTGAAACCTAAAGCCCAATTGAAATTGCGGGTGGATTACCATCTCGCCGGATCTGCCAATGAACCCGATCATGGATTGATCGTTGTCACTTCTAACGTTGACGGCAGCGAGTCCTTCGGAGAAGGGGTAGGCTCGGTCAAATCGCGGCTCGATCACAAAGTCCCCTCCGGTATCTATATATCCCCATCGTTCGCCCACCTGGACGGCCGCCAATCCTTCGCTGAATCCATAGGCGAATCGAAAACGAGGCGCAATTACAGTTGCCCCCTTCGGGTCGATGAAACCTGTATCCCCAGCGGGGTCGCGCACACCGGCTAGCCCATCCCTGAATGGGCTAGCGAACGGTTGCTCAAATTGGAAGGGAATGCGAACTTCGCCTGAGCGATCCACATACCCCCACTTCTTGTCGTTCAGAACAGCCGCGAGCCCCTCGCTAAACCCGCAGGCTGCTTTGTATTGAAGACCAATAGCCTCAACACCGTTCGAGTCCACAAATCCTGCGTATCCGCCCGCGTAAACAAGAGCGCGTCCTTCTGAAAAATGGTCGGCCCAGCGGTACTTTCCCTTAATGACAATATTCCCATCGATATCGATGTAACCGTATTTTCGCGGCGCAGCAATGACGAACGCTCGGCCTTCCGAGAATCTCTCGGCGTTACCAAATTCTCCAGCGAATGCTGGCGCGCCGGAGTGATCTATGTAACGCCACCTCTTGCCTATCATCACCGGCGCACGTCCTTCAAGAAACTCGAGTCCGAAGGAGAAACGGGGCGGGATGATAACTCTGCCTAGAACGTCCATATAGCCTAATCTGGGACGAATTCGCCCATCGGCAAAGATTGGGAAGAGCGTGGCTTGTTTTTTATCGTCCAAACACCAAGTTTAAGTCGCTCATCCGTGAAATCGCCAAGTTGATTGGGGCGTTTATCGATCGAAGTTGACGTATCGTCAGCTATGGGTGACATCTGCCATTCGCGCTCTGGGCGGATTATCGGCGATCCGAAGAATGGCCAGTTGGAGGCCTGAACCGCGATTCCCTCCTCGAGCGTCCTGTGCTTCGTCAAAAGCGGGTACTTGTACGGAACACCTGTAATACCGCAACGTGGAGTGCAAGTTATGCTGTTTGCTCAGGTCAGCGGTGCAATGTGGTCTGGGAATTGGGCCCGCAGATCAGATCAGATCAGAACAAGAAAGCAGCGTTTCACGGAAGAATGATCCAAATCGATTCAAATCCAGCTGGGATTTGGTAACGCTTCTTGGTCGCCGGAAAAAGAAAGTAGCCTGTGTTCTCGTCGCTCGGGTCCGCGAAGACGCCGCTAGGATGCGCTCTTGCCTCCAGGTCTCGCACCTTGGCGGTATCTGGAAGCGCCGCGTCCAAAGCCAAATGCAGCGGATAAAGGTTGCCTTGAAACTCCATAGTTTCCCACTTAAGCCCTAGCTCGATTGCTTTGAAGGGCTCGTATTGCACAAACAGTTCGCAGAGACGGCCGTTCAAAATGGTGCCCTTGGGAATAGTCAAATGCAGCGCCGGAATTTCCAGTGGGTTTGTCAACCTCCCCTTGATCGCTTCACCCGCGGCCGCCGTGTTCGGATCGATGTTTTCCGCCAACTCGGTGTATAGACTCTTGCCCGCCGGAAATTCCAGGTTGATGACTTTTGCTTTTTGTGTCGCCGTGCCAGCCGCCGGCGGATCGTCGAAAACCAGTTTCGATTCGCCTAAAAACTGATGGCAGCCGCTAAATACGGTTCGATTGATCGACTCAGATCCGTTCGTGTTGATGACGCGCGTGGTCCCTTCCGACGGCAGCAGAAAATCGTGCTGATTGAGATTGACCTTTTTGTAAATCAAAACCGTGGAAGTCGAGCACATCTTCAATTCTTGCGGGATGTCGTCGGCGCGAATCTCCAGTTGCAGCAAATCCAGCGTTTGCGAATCGATCGAAAAAGTGCCGCCATACGCAACCTCCTTGCTCACCATCAGGCTCGAAAGAGTATAACCGCTGCGCGCCAGCGGAACCTGGAACGTATAGCTCATCGCTTTCCGCCCATTCCAATCCGCCTCGCCCTTATAGGCAAAGGTGGCGTCGTCCGTCGCAAAAATGGCGCTCAGAAACGAAGAAAAGGAACCGGTAGCCGTTGTGCCCGTCTTCACCAAGTCGCTGAGAGACTGATCGCCGAAGCGGCCTTCGCCCACCCAGGAATAGATCTCGTGATTGTTGGCAATTCCGACGTCTAGCCGCAGCCGGTCCGTCGAATGTAACCGCTTTGCCTCTCCAAGTTCAGAACAGGAAGCTCCCTTCACTTCAGCATTGAAGGTGCTCCGGTCCACCATTTCTGTGCAAAGAAAATTCGGCAGGCGCTTGACGTTCTCTGTCAGCTTTTGGCGCATCTGGCCCAGAACTTGCATCGGATCGCTGGACTGTTGCGCCCTGCAGCTGGCGACGAGCGCGACACCAAGCAAGATCGCGCGGGCTCCCATTTGGAAAGAATACCGCGATTGAAGAAAACACTCTGAACCTGATGCGTGCAATCCGGCCCGCATCGAACCGGCCCAAGAATGCTCTGCAAACCCCGAACGGCGCTCAGCGTCACCCTGGGATGCATCGCGCATTGTTATCGGTACTCGCCCCTAGGAGTGCTGGTTCCATCGGGCTCCATACGCATCTGAGTTGGAAAGACCGTTGGCCGTGGACGAGGTCGCCGGACATGAACTGGTCTATAGAGAACTTCTCATCGGAGACCGTGGGGGCCGCGTGAAGCTGTTAACCGCCTACCAGCAGATACATCAAGCGAGCACTGTCTCGACCTACGAGTTAGGCAGGCGTGTCCCCTTTTTCGCTCCCTCTGTGCGGATCTGGCAATTCCAATAAGTATCCTCGGATCGAACGACTGGTCAATCGTGAAGGAGGGAGAAACTAACGTTGTTTGATTTGGAATGTAGGCGCATCTGACCTCGGCATCTGCAGACAGGGCGAGGGCAAGGACGCGGGAGGAGATCGGCAACCCGAGCGCCAATCCAACTGTATTTATTTCATATGTCGGAATTGTAGTTCTGAAGAATGCTGTGGAGCAGCGCAGGATGCCGCTCGCGAAGTCTGGAAGCGCTTGTCTTCTCATCCCGCCTTTCTTTCAGGCATCTACCAATCAGATCCTCCGATTCTGTCCAATAAACTGATCGGTTTTGGGTCAGCCGTTTTCTTGACGCCCGGCTTTGCGGACTCGGAGCTTCAGGACCGACCTCTCGGTACATGGAAGCCGCAAGCAGCCTTTCGGTGAACCGATCATCCACGCACCGGCTCGACAACCATGCGCAGTTTTCTCCGAGTGGCGCGTTTATCCGGCCAATCGTGATGCCCGCTGTCATCTAAGGTCAATAGAATCTAGCGCGTCCACAGATTGGGCCGGATAACCGCGAATAAGCCGGTCAAAATGCTTGATTCTAAGTCGCTTACGCTGAAATTTAGGGCCAAACACTTTGGCCGGTTTATTTTAGTGATTCGTACGGAGTGAAGTACAAAACTTCCTACAACGTCGGTTCGGGCCCGCTTAGGATACTGGAGATTCCAGCCAGACGCACTTACACATGACCCGCTCTATCTGGAAAATTCCAGCAGCCTCGGGGTTCAATTTCGTATCGAGCCAAGCCAGATTTACGGGTGCGTGATAATTGTCTACTATAAGTTGGTCTACGTAGCAAATATCACACCAAAGGTACTCGGTCAACTCGCGCCGGACGCCGCAGTCGATCTTTTCCGCGAACTGCTTTGGGCGGAGGCATTTCGCCTGGGAATTGGGCCAGGCGCAATGTCAACGCCAAGCGTAATTTACGCACCGGATGGCGGAATTGATGCTGAGGTTGCCGGCGTTCCCGAGAACTCGACCGGTGGTCTACTATATCCCGGCCTGACCAGATACCAGGTAAAGACCGGCGCTTTTTCTGCTAGCAACCAGGCCGAAATGAAGGCGCTGTTTATGAGCAAAGACGGCTTGCAGCTAAAGAGTAGAATCCGGTCATGCCTGGAAAAGAACGGGACTTTCGTGGCAGTACTGTTTGGCTCCGATGTCCCAGATAGGACGGACGACGATCTCGAGAAGGCTTGCCTTAAGTTCATCGCGAAGCAGGCGCCGGAATTCCGCCACCGGCGCGTCAAAATATTACGACAAAACCAAATCGCTGGTTTCATAAACCGCTACCCCTCTCTTGCCGACCTAGCAGGAATGAGGAAGTTTCCTAACCTCAGAACGCATCCGCAGTGGCGTGGAGAACTTGAGAGTATGGGCGCTTTGGAAACCGGCCCTCCGCAGGAAGCCTTCATTAACCAAATACGCTCCGAACTCCGCCAACCAATTGTGAAGCATGTGTGCGTATGGGGCGAACCCGGCGTTGGAAAAACGCGGCTGGTTTATGAAGCGACCGCGCCGGAAGACCTCTCGTCTTTAATCGCCTATTTCAGCTCTCCGAAAGCCCTCGAGCAGAGCGGCGTTGTCGACGAACTCGTGAACGACGATTCGAAGTCAGGGATTGTGATCGTTGACGACTGCGAATCCCGCGACCAAAAAGGGATCTGGCGCCAGTTGAATAGTCTGGGATCTCGGGTTCGTCTCGTAACAATCCAACACGACCAATGCGAAAGTTCCGGGACGACCGTCGCGCTGCAGACGCCAGAACTCGGAGCGCCACAGATTTCAGCGATCATACAGCAATACGGAGTACAGAAATCGACTGCCGAGCGACTAGCAGGATTCTGCGGCGGATCTCCGCGGGTTGCTGACGTTGTGGGCTGGAACATTCAGAACAACCCTGACGACCTGACGAGGCCGCTAGATAAGCTTGACATCTGGGATCGCTTTGTGGAAGCTACCGACTCCCCGTCAAGCGAATCGACGATTCAAAGAAAGACTGTCTTGCAGTACCTGTCGCTTTTCCGAAAATTCGGCTACGGAGAGGCTTACAGCAACGAGGCGAAAGCGATTGCAGCACAAATAACCGCGGCCAATCCCGCGATCACTTGGCGGAAGTTCGAGGAAATTGTGCATTCTCTTAGAAAGCGCCGAATCCTTCAGGGCGAGACTACACTATATATCACCCCGAAGCTCCTGCACATAAAGCTCTGGTCAGATTGGTGGGAAGTGCACGGCGCAAATCTAAACATTGGGGAATTTCTCGCGGCCGTCCCGGACTCGCTTCACCAGTGGTTCTACGAGATGTTTGCTTACGCTCACGGCTCAGAAACGATTCGAAAGACAATCCGATCAATGCTCAGCCGAGAGGGATCATTCTTCAAACAAGGCTTGATCAAGACCCAAGTTGGGGCCAATTTCTTTTTAAGCCTCACCGAGGCTGATACACTGGCGGCACTTAAATATCTGGAGTCGACCATAGGAGAAGAGGGAGACAACGCGCTTTTCGATTTCGAAGATGGCAGACAACGGATCGTCTGGTCGCTGGAAAAGATTGCAGTCGAACGTTCCTTGTTCCCACGCGCAGCACGCATTCTCCTTCGGCTCGCCGAAAACGAAAACGCGCGCGGCTTCTCGAATAATGCGACCGGAACTTTTGTAGACTTGTTTTCGCTCGGACCTGGCCCCACCGCCCCGACGCAGGCACCACCCTCTGAGCGCCTGCCGATACTGAAGGAGGCTCTCAGGTCTACCTCCCCAAAGAGACGAGCGCTGGCATTGCAGGGCTTCGACAAGGCCCTTCAATCGCAAGGATTCGTTCGTACCTACGGAGCCGAACGCCGCGGTCTAACGAGTCTAAAACTGTGGACACCAACGACGTACAGCGAGTGGTTTGATGCTTACCGCGAGACATGGGAGCTCCTACGATCCGAGCTGCCCAACCTGGCGGGCGACGACCTATTCGAAGCGGGCAAGATCCTTCTCAAGCATTCGTTTGGCCTGGTGCAAATGGAACCCTTTTCTCTTTTGGTTACCGAAACCGTGGGAAGTCTTCTCAAGATACAAGGAATCCCGCGAAAAACAATACTGGAAACCGCCGCTGATGTTCTCGAAAGGTTGGAACTGCCGAAGTCCATACGGGCAAAGTGGGAACGAATCCGGCGCTCTGCCGCCGGAGGGCATGGCTTCTCGAATCGGCTGAAGTCTCAGGTAATGCTTGAACCTTGGCATTTCGCGGGGGCCTCGAGCCCCAGCTCCGAGCCTTGGCAGAACCTTGCGGAAGAGGCGGTTGCAAAGCCGAATGAGTTTCTGTCGCAAGTAGCTTGGCTAACCACAGAGGCCGCCCAGAGCGCAGGGCCATTCGGTTACGAACTGGGAAAGGCTGATAGAAAACGTATCTTTCTGGAGTCTATCGTTCGGGAGGCCGTACGAACGGACCTAGCGCCAAACACCACCCTCCTTGGCGGCTACCTAAAGGCCTTAAAAGAGACAGATTCGAGGAGATGGCTGTCAACTATCCGCTCGCTAGCAAAGATTCCGGACCCGACCCGAGTCTTCCCGTCGATCATTATGGTCTCTGGCTTAACAAACCAAGCGGCAGATGTTCTGAGCAGCCTAATCCGCAGGGGCGCTTTCCCGGCACACTACCTCAGAGGATTCATATTTGGAGGCGAGATCGGAAAGTTATCGCCAAACAAATTTACATCTTGGATCGAAATACTAAAAACCGACGATACCAGAGACGCAATTGCCGCCGCAGTGCAGCTACTGCACCACTACTCCAGGCAGCACGGAATAGGCAAGCTACCCGAAAAACTTGTCGAATCTGCACTGCTACACGAGAAGCTCTTTCTGAAGGAGCACACTAAGTCGAGGCAAGCGCACTATGACTTTGACTGGGCCGAAGTCGCGAAGCCTTACTTGGGGCAAAACCCGAACAAGAGGCTCAAATTCGCTAAAGAACTGCTGCTTAACTTGGGACACGACAGCATGGTTCTATCCCAATTTGGCACCTCATACGGCCGGCAGGTTTTAGAAAGAATCGCCGTAGAATTGCCTTCTCAAGTCTGGAAAATCGCTGCTCGACTTATCGGGCCGCCAGTAGACGATCGTGCTTACTCCATCGTCGACTGGCTTCAAGGCGGAAGCTTCTCCTTTCGTGACCGAGATCGAGCTGAGGCTATCATCAATAAGATTCCGCGCCAGAAAATTTTTGAATGGGTGGATGCAGACGTCGACAGGCGGGCCGGTTATCTGGCCAGCTTCGTCCCGAAACCAACCGCTGACATGAAACTGCTGCCGCTCACGCGCGAATTGCTCATCCGATACGGAGATCGCAAAGACGTTCAACAGCAGTTAATCGCCAACTATTCACGCGAAGGTTGGGTAGGTCCAGAAAGTTTGCACCAAAAAGGCAAGAGGGAGGCGCTGGAGCGCCTGCTTGAATCGGAGCCTGAACCGAAGGTGCGCGAGTGGCTGCAGCGCTACATCGAAGCCCTCGGCGAGTTGATCACCAGCGCAAGGCAAACCGAGGAGCGGAGAGGCTTTTAGAATTTAAGAGGACTGCCGCCGGAACCTGTAGAGATAGCCCGCCCTAGCTTGCGATTTAAAACGCGGCGCCGAAACGAATGCGCTCCAGGGTCGACGCCATCGTTGCCTTGATTTCTGCTCATGCAGACATGCTGCTACGGAGCTGACGTGCCTTGCTTCAGGCACTCGAATGGGCGAAGCAGGCCCGTGCGCTACAAAGCTGCCTTGACAGTGAAGACAATCACGGATGAGATCACGAACGCGGAGAGCTTCAAACCGCGGCTCTCAGCCCTCTTTATAGCGACAACCACCGACCATGAGGCCAAGTTGCAGGAGTAGGTGCGACAAATATCGGACAAGCGAGTCGCTCGGGGTAAGTTTGCGGCTGCCCTCCTCTTCTGGGACGAAATCGTCAGCAGCATACTTCTCAACCCTGCCGTATTCAAGAATCACTGTCCCCAACTGCAACTAGAATCCGGCAATGCCGTCAACAGGGAGAGATCGGTTGCTGCCCTCGAACTCGGCTACTACGGGTCCGATCTCTGGGCATATGTGCTTCTTTTCTAGGAGAGGTCGCGGAGTTGGCACAAGAAGACCCAGAACTTGATCGCACTGTTGCGCGTAACTGAGCGCCGCGTTCAGCAGCTTCTACCGACGGCCGATGCCGCTCCTGTTATAGATTCTCTGATGAAGGTCCATGATGACTGCTTGGCGCTGAAGAGGTCAAAATCGGATTGGGATCCCGTCGAGGATCACGCAAATCGCGTATCGTCTCGCCTTTGGCGCGCGTCATCACTAATCCCGCTCGCGGAATCTAACGTTTTGGATGTTGGGTTGCAGTTGGGAAAAATTTGCCATCACGCAGTAGATATTCCAGTCGCCCGAGTTCAAAAGCAGTTCGAACAGAAAGTGCGATCTATACTGCCGCAGAGTAGCGCAGCTTCAACCCGTAGAGCGTGACGGTAGAACGCGCAAGCATGAGAACCGAAAGCCCGCGCTTTGGGACCGTTGCGGCTCAGTGTGTACCGTTCGCTTCACGCACTCTGCGGCCAACCATCCAGAAATGATCCACCAGAAGGTCCTCGGCAATCGCTTCGAGGAAGGCCCACCCTGAAAACTACGCCATCCGCTAGCTGGCAGCTGAACGTGATAACCATTCCGTTGGCGGCCAGATGAATTCGCTGTGCTTGCCGAGGCTGCAAATCCGTCCATTTTCCAAGCAACGGTCTAGCATCCGAGCGACCCGAAAAACTTGAGTCACAAATCTTGCGCATCACCTCAAAATATTTTTATCTCTAAACCCCACAATCAGTTACAGCCCTTTTCGGGCCCCGAAAGACCGCAAACTCGTTCGGCCCTCCCGCCCTTCATGCGATTTTTTGCTTGGGAGCCCGCCTCGCGCTTGCTCTCAATTTCAAATCAAAAAGAGGTCTCAACCATGAATCGCAAAGAACGTCGCGCCCTCGCTCACATGGAGCGCAAACTCGCGCGTAAACTCGGCTTCCCAGCCCCAGCATCAACAACCGACGCCGTTGCCGCCGCCGCAACTGCCCACTCTCTCAACATCCCCGAACCCGGCGTCCCTTTCCCGCCGTTGTCCGCCATCACGCCATCCCTCCAAACCCAGAAGGCCTGGAACAGAGCCGCACCCCAAGGAAACGCAACGCACACCCCAACCATCGATGCCTCCGACCCACCTCCCATCTCCGACGCTCAACTCGCCGCCAACCGCGCCAACGCTCAGAAATCCACCGGACCAAAAAGTGAGGCAGGCCTCGCCGCCTCTTCCCAAAACCACACCATCCACGGCCTCACTCGCCGCAATGGCTTCTTCCTGCTCCTTGCCGTTGAAAACGAAGAAGAGTTCTCCACCTTCAAATGCGATATGCTCCTCGAACACAACCCCACCACCCCCACCGAAGGCATCCTCGTCCAAACCATGATCGAATCCCACTGGCTCGCTGCCCGCGCTTCCAGCCTCCAAAGCTTCTGCCTGAACGAACAAACCGGCGAAATCACCGACGAAAAAAAGCACACTCTCTACGGTCGCTACCACACTACCCATACCCGCGCCTTCCACAAAGCTCTCAACGATCTCCTAAAGCTCAGAAAAGAAAAGCGTACCGAACAAAATGGCTTCGAAGCGCAAAAACGCAAAGACGAAGAATTACGCATCAAAAACGAGCGCCACGAAATGAAAAAACAAGCGCACTATTGGGAGGTCATGCGAAAAGATGGCGAAGCTTCAAACCGTATTTCCCTCAACCTGCTCCAGAAAATGCAAGCCCGCAAGGAATTCCCCAACTTCGACACCGAACTCGAAACCGAATTCACCAAACTCGGCCTCAAGAAAGGCAATTTCGGCCTCGCCACCGCGGCCTAACAAACTGCTCATCCAACCGCCGCACTCGTCGTGTGTCTGGACGCATTGATATGCTATTCGTCGCCAACCACTCTATGCGATTTCCCAAGCATCACATCTTCGCTGTCGCTTTCGCCGCCGCCACTTTGGCGCTCGCCGCCGATTGGCCCACCGACGGCGGCAATCCCCAGCGCACCGCCTGGCAGCAGGACGAAACTATCCTCAACCCCTCCAACGTCGGCCATCTCAAACTTCTTTGGAGCCTCAAACTCGATAACGTTCCGCGCGAAATGCACTCTCTTTTCCCGCCCGTCATCGCCGGCCAAGTCAAAACCAAAGACGGTATGAAGCAGATCGCTGTCGAAGCCGGCTCCTCCGACAATCTCTACGGCATCGATGTCGCAACCGGCACGGTCATCTGGAAAAAACACTTCGACTACAAAGCCGAGAAACCGCAGGAATCCGGCGGCGGCCCTCTTTGTCCCGCTGGCCTCGTCGCCACACCCGTTCTCGGTCACGCCGATCCATCCGGCGACCGTCTCGTCTACGCCGCCTCCGGTGATGGCCGTCTTCACACCTTGAATGTGGCCGATGGCGAAGACAAAGTCGCGCCCGTCGCCTTTCTTCCGCCCAACGCCAAAGCCTACGCGCTCAACTACGCTGATAACTACGTCTACAGCACCACCGCCCAAGGTTGCGGCGGGAACCCCAACCGCTTCTGGGATATCAATCTGGCTGATGATAAAGTGACCAGCTTCGAACCCGGCGGAGGCGGTGGTCTTTGGGGCCGCACCGGTGCTGCCATTGGTTTTGACGGCACCGTCTACGCTCCCACCGGCGATGGCGAATTCAATCCAGCCGAAAAAATGTACAGCGAAGCCCTCGTCGCCGTCACGCCGAAAACCCTTCAGCTCAAAGACTATTACAGCCCGCCCAATTCCGCGTTCATGTGGAAGCGCGATCTCGATATGCAAGTGACTCCCGCTGTCTTCAAATACAAAGATCGCGAGTTAGTCGCCACTTCCAGTAAGGAGTGCCGCATCTTCTTGCTCGACTCCCAATCCCTCGGCGGTGCCGACCACCGCACTGCTTTGTTCCGCACGCCGAAAGTCTGTAACGAAGAGGTGAACTTCGCCGCCGCCGGTGTGTGGGGCGCCATGGCTTCCTGGCAGGATTCAAAAGGCACCCGTTGGGTGCTCGCTCCGTTCTGGGGCCCGGTCCATCCTCAATTCAAGGCCCCCATCTCGTATGGCCCCATCACCACCGGCGCCGTCGTCGCATTCAAAGTCGAAGACAAAGACGGTAAAACCGTTCTCACGCCCGCTTGGCTCTCTCGCAACATGGATATGGCCGAACCTCCCGTCATCGCCAACGGCATCGTGTTCGCCTATGGCAGCGGTGAGTCGAATGTGCAAGTTACTCCAGAGCAAGGCCTCGCCGCGAATTCATCCGAACAGCGCATCAAGAACTCTACCCACGCCACCCTCTACGCCTTCGACGCCGAAACCGGCAAGGAACTCTGGTCCAGCGGCGACACGATCAAGTCCTTCGCCCACTTCACCGGCTTGTCCGTCGCCAATGGCCGCGTCTACCTTGGCACTTACGACAGCGTTCTCTATTCGTTCGGCCTTCCGGAGGCAAAGTAAATGAAGAAAATCGTTCTGTTCCTTGTCGTAACTAGCTCTGCCTTCGCCCAAATTGGCCGCACTTTCGATTGGTACACCGCTGCCGGCGACGGTCTCCGCGACGGTTTTGAACACACCGATACCAAATTCACCAAAGCCGATGTGAAAGACTTCTCGCTCGTCGTCAAAGACAAACTCACCGCGCCAGGGAAAGGGTCGAATTATCTCTTTCCTCCGGTCGTCTACGGCACACTCGTCGGCTATCGCGGCTTCAAAGAACTCGCCTTTGTCGCGAACGCAACCGGTGACGTTTGGGCCATCGATGTCGATCTCGATCGCCTTTATTGGCAGCGCCATATCGACAATTTGAAGACCGATAAAATTAAGCCCGGCGCCTCCTGCCCCGGCGGCGTCACTTCCGAACCTGCCATGCAGCCGGGTATGACCTTTGGCGTGCGTCGGCGCGAGAAAGGTCAGAAAACCTTGGGACGAGAAGATTTCTTCAAAAAACTTTTCGCTCCGCGCGGCCTCTATCTGCTCGCAAACGACGGCAACCTTTACCGTCTCGACACTTCCACCGGCAAAGACATGGCGCCGCCGGTTCACGTCATGCCGCCCGGCGCGAACATTGCCAATTTGAATGCAGGCGAAAACATGCTCTATGCTGCCACCGGCAACAGTTGCTCCGGTGTGCCCAATGCCGTCTGGCAAATTGATCTGTCTGGCGATACGCCGAAAGTCGCGTCTTTCCCCTCCACCGCCCCGGAAGGCTTCGTGGGCCGCAACGGCGTTCTGATCGGCTCCGACGACGATGTTTACGCTCAAACCGCCGACGCTCTTCAGATTCTGTCCCCAGCCGATCTGAAAGTAGAGCAGACATTCTCTGGCGCATTAAGTAACGTCTCGCCGGTGGGCTTCAATTACAAAGATAGAGACTTCATTGTTGCCGCCGGTCGCGATTCCAGCCTTTATTTGTTAGATACCAAATCTGTCACCGCGGCCACTTTCCAAACTCAGCCCCTGCCCCAACCCGTCACCGGCCTCGCTACTTGGGAGACCACGGAGGGAGATCGCTGGGTC
The DNA here is from genome assembly GCA_963771405.1 of Bryobacterales bacterium. Classification (GTDB taxonomy): domain Bacteria; phylum Acidobacteriota; class Terriglobia; order Bryobacterales; family Bryobacteraceae; genus Bog-105. The sequence goes on along the minus strand of CAVYUL010000111.1, from coordinate 25,541 downwards.
GTTGCGGCTACCTCCTCATCGCTTGTCGCTTTCCAATTCAACGACGATAGCGGCAAGCCCGTCCTCAAACAGGCTTGGACTTCGCAAGACCTTTCGCTTCCGGAAACACCTGTCATCGCGAATGGTGTGGTCTTCACAGTCAGCGCCGGCGAACGCAAAGGCAAAGATAAGCTCACCGGTCACGCCGTCCTCTATGGCCTCGATGCCGAAACCGGCAAGCAGATCTACTCCACCGGCGACCAGGTCACTGCGCCCGCCAATCGCTCTGGCTTAACCATTTCAAACGGCCGCGTCTACTTCACCACCACCGACAGCACCCTCTACGGCTTCGGCTACAAACTCGAACACTAGACCTAAAACCGCAACCTCAATTGCAAATCAATCTTCCTCTCATACGTGCTCTGCCCTCCCATCGGGCCAAACCCGCTGGCCAGGCTGGTGTACTGTCCAAACAACGGTGACGACAAATCGCCGCTTGGCGCCGCATAGTTCGCATGGTTCAGCAAGTTTCTCGCACTAACGCTCAGCGTGAGGTTATACCTCTTGTTACTGTTCCCTCCGCCGAACATCCCGGGCGGTGGCCCTCCACCACCCGGACCGCCTCCACCACCCGGAGGTGGTCCACCACCTCCACGCATTCCACCGGGAGGCGGACCTCCGGGCGGCGGTCCTCCCTGATCTCTCGGCCCAGATTCGCCTTTGTCGCCGAAAGACCAAGTTCGGGTTACACGCATGTTCACCGTGAAGCTCCCCGGCCCACGTCCGTAGTTCCTTGAAATCGCCGTCCCAGCGGCGGGCAGCAAGTTGAAACAGCCATACCCGGCTTCGTACTTCAAGTTCTGTCCGACGCAAGAAGACGCAGACTCCGAAGTATCAAGTGACGGCCGTTCCTCCGCGAATCCATCGCCGTTCGTGTCCTGGCCTGTCGTGATATTGAACGGCGATCCACTGTTCGCCACAATGAATGGACTCACGCTAATGCCCCAGTGAACCGGAATCGACGTACCCATCACAAACCGGTGCCGCACATCCGCAAAACTCGATGGGCCCCACTCCGCCCTTAAGTTATTCGGGTCGGCCGGCTCGCCTTCATTGTTATCCTTTCCATGCGAATAAACGTAAAATCCAAACAGAAACATCTTTTTGAAGTTGATGTTAGGGCTGATGAAGAACTGGTGTGTCCTGCTCTCACCCGATGATTCCGTCAGCAGCCGGATCCCTGAATCCCCATACGGATAGATTCCGTCAATCGGCGCGTTGATGTTCAGCGAGTTCTGTAAGTGTACGCCGCGCTGCTCCACATATTGGCCCGTGAGCTTCACGTACTTGTTGATCTGTCTCTCCAGCCCAATACTCGCCTGATAAGTTTCGGGTGCTTCAATTCCCGAAAAGTACGGCCTGTACTCCTGCGGTTGCAATCCTGCCGTCAGCGCGCTCGGCGAAGGAATGCTCGGAAAGAAGTCTGGGTTCTGAATGAAGTACGATTGTTGCGTCAAGCCGTTGTACCTCCGCGCCGCTAGAATCACCGTGTCGGCTACCCGGTCATAAAAGATGCCCGCGCCCGCCCGTAGAATGGTCTTCGCGGCTTTGTTCCCTCTTCCATCGAGCCCCCATGCCACTCCAAAGCGCGGCGCAACGTCGCGGTAATCGTGAATGTTTGTCTGTGTCTCCCAGCGCACACCGTAGCTGAACGTGACGTTCGGCTTCACCCGCCAGTCATCGTTGAAATACAGGCCAAGGTCCAACTGATTGACCGTCGTCAAAGCCGTTCCTGTGTTCAGCATGAATTGCGAAGCCCCACCGCCGATCGCTCGAATCTGCGCCGCCGATAGTCCCATCTGCTCGCCCAATAGGGTTCGCTGGTAAACCTGCAATGCTGTCAGATCAATCGATGTCCCGGCAATCGCTTGATTGCCGGCGTCTAACATCGGTCCCGTTCCGCCCAGAAACACGAACGACCCGTTAAAGCCGTTTACTGAGGTGTCATGATTCAAACTCTGTCTAATCCTCCCGCCTATCTTGAACGAGTGAGTGCTATGCGTCATGCTCGAAAGGTTCGTGTATTCGAACTTATTGGTGGTGTTCCCGGAATTGCCAACCCCCACGCCGCCGTCCGCAAACGCGTCCGTCACAATGATCGTCGGGTCGGAACTCTTCACCGTGTCGTTCGCCGTCGTGTGCATGAACTGGAACCGGCTCTCATTTATCAAAGTCGGGCTGATCACCGCCGTTTCTGTCGCTTGCACTGTCTGTTCGCCCGTGGTCGATTTGTAACCCTGCGATGGGAGATTGAACGCTCCCACGCCTGCGTCACTAAGCCCGATAGTCGTGTACTGATAGCGCACTACCAAAGTGTTCTTTTGGTTGATGGTGTAATCCAATCGCGGGCTCATATTCATCCGCGCTTGCGGCGTCACAATCGATTGAATAACGCTCTGTGGCAGCAAACTACTGTTCAGCGTCGTCGCATCCACAAACGCATTCTCCGTAATGTCGCGCCGGTCGAAATCGAAGCTGAGCGACGCCTTGTTCTTCTTGAGTGGCCCGCTTAAGTTGAAGCCTTCAATCTTATTGCCGTAAGGCGCGCGCGTGCTCGTCGTCAACAGCGGGCTGCGCGAATTCAAATACTGATCGTTGAACTGAAAGAACGCCTGTCCGCGAAACGTGTCCGTTCCCGGCTTCGTGAAGATCTCTACCCGTCCAAATCCAGGCTTGTCATACTCCGTCGAATACGGATTCGAATTGATCCGCACTTCCCGAATGGAAGACTTCGGCGGCATGTTGCCGCCCGTGAATCCGTCCACATAGATCTGCCCGCCGTTCGGTCCACCACCCGGGCCCGCCATCGCCTGCAGTTCTTCCGATAACTCGTCCGGATCGTCCGAAAGCGCAGCCAGTTCCTTCTCTCCCAAAACGAGCCCTGTTCCGTTGGCCGAAGGGTCTATCGAAACCGCCGATGTCACTTCGTCCTCAACATTCACGACCTCCGCCTCGGCTTTAATCACCAGCTGCATATCGAGCGTGGTCGAACCGGTTACGGAGAAGTCGGTTGTCTTGGCCACAGCAAATCCTTTGGCGCCAATCGCCACTTCGTACTTGCCGTTCGGCACATTGCCGACGCTGTATCGACCCACGCCATTGGCCTTTGCGTGGAACCTCCCGCCGGCGCCATTCACTGCCACCACCGCGCTTGGAACCGCCGCGCCGGAGGGATCAGTCACGACACCGTGAATGCTGCCACTCGTCTGTCCAAATAATGCGGCTGCAACTGTCAGCAGACACACGTATCGCAAACTGATTTTGAAGTAATTCATAAGAGACCTTGCTACTGCATCATTCCGGGCAGTTCTAATCCGCCCAGTCCACCCGCGCTCATTCCTTGCATTCCGCCGCCACCCTGTTGTGGACGGACGCCTCCTGCTTTCGTCTGCTGTGCGCCGCCGCCGGCCATCTTGATCAGCATCTCGGCATTGTCAAGTAGCACTATCGCGGTGTATTCGTTCGCCACTTTGCCCTGTGTGCTCGACATGACAATTGTGTCGCCGACTTTTAAACCGTCCAACCCCACGCTCGGCATGTGCTCAATCATCTGCGCCATATCCGGCGGTTTGCCGCCGGCAATCATCGGAGGAGGTCCGCCTGCAGGCATCGCAAAGTTCGGCATCTGCTTCAACTGCGAATCCGCGGTCAATCTGATATTGAAAGGCGTATTCGTGTTCAGCTCTCTCACCGCCACCGACTTTGTCGCCGGGTCAATCGCCGTAATCGTGCCGGCCTTTGTCACAAACGTTCCAAACACTACTTCGCTCGCCGTCACTTTCGTACCGTCTTCACTCTTATCGCCCTTCGCCCGTAGTTGATCGCCGACTTGAATGTCGGTAAAGCTGCTCGCCTTGGCATCCGCGAAACGCACCGAATCTTGTGCATATTTCCGATAGCTCGTATCTTTCGAAACCAGCACATGCTCTTGTGTTTCACCTTGCATGGTCCGCTTGCGCAGCGTGATGTCATCGCCGGTCTTCGCCGCCACGATCCCGGAAATGCCATGCGTGGTCCATTCCGAGCGGTCTGCTTCATCGTGCTTCGTGATCGCAGTCGCCGACATTACCACCACCCGTCGCGCCATCCCGCTCGTCGGATCGTTGTTCACAAGAACCTTATCGCCCACCGCCATATTGGTGACTTGTATCGTCTCGGCGTTCTTCAAAGATTTTTCGCCCGGCGCCACACGTTGCAGAATCGTGTCGTTGGTCAAGTGAACACTCACCGGCGTCCCGTCTTGCCCCTTGATTTCAATCGTGGCTTTGTCCAATTGAATCGTCGAAATCGTACCCACCATCCGTTCCGGCGTTTGCGCTCCCAGCATGAGAGCGAAGAGTGCAAGTATCATCTCTCCCAGTAAACGCTACTTCGTAGCCATCTGTCGCCTAAGTTTTGTAAAGCTGTTGAACCGTTGGAATACACTAGTCGATTGCCTAATACCAACACGGTAATTCTGGAGGCCCAGCACATTCGAAAAACCTTCGGTGCAGTGCAAGCACTGAGAGGTGTCTCTTTCGATCTACAAGCCTCGGAAGTCCATGCGTTGGTTGGTGAAAACGGCGCCGGCAAGTCTACTTTGATCAAGATTTTGACCGGTGCTTTGACACCGGATGGCGGTGAAATCCTGTTGCGCGGCGAACCCCTTATCGACAACAACCCCGCCAAAGCTCGCTCGCTGGGCATCTCCGTCATCTACCAGCAACCCGCCTTATTCCCCGATCTTAATGTGGCCGAAAACATCGCTCTCGCGGGCGAAAGCGGCAGACCTTGGCATCGCGTTGATTGGCGTGCGCGTCGTTCGCATGCCGCTGCTCTCCTCCAACGCATCGGCTCTCCCATTTCTCCCGACGCCCGCGCTTCTGAATTGAGCATGCCCGAGCAACAGATGGTCGAGATAGCCAAAGCCATCGACGCGAAGTCGCAAGTGCTCATCATGGACGAGCCAACGGCATCTTTGGGCGATCAAGACGCCGCCAATCTCTTCCGCCTTGTCAACGAACTGCGCGCGCAAGGCACCGCCATCATTTACATCACTCACCGTTTCGAAGAGTTGTTTCTGCTTGCCAACCGAGTCACAGTCTTGCGCGACGGCATGAGCATCCAGACTTGCGCCATGTCGGAAGTGACCAACGCCGATCTGATTCGTCTTATGGTTGGCCGCGAACTGGATACCGTCTTTCCAAAACATGAAACGACTCTCGGCGAGACTGCTTTCGAAGTGCGCGATTTGAGTTGCCGCAGCCTCGGCGTAAAACGCGCGAACCTCACTATTCGCCGCGGCGAAATTGTAGGACTCGCCGGTCTCGTTGGTTCCGGCCGTACTCAATTGGCCGAAGCGCTCTTCGGCTTAGCGCCGATCGATAGCGGCGAAGTTCGTCTGAACGGCCAACCATTAACCGTCCAATCTCCCGCCGATGCCGTTAAAGCGGGCCTCGCTTACGTTCCCGAAGATCGCCGCCGCCATGGCGTGATTCTCGATCTTTCGATTGCCGTCAACAGCACACTGGCAAGTCTTGGCAAGATCTCAAATAGCAGCGGTCTTCTGAACGAAACCGAAGAACACCGCCTCGCCAACGATTCCATCGCTCGTTTAGGCGTGAAAGCTCCATCTGCCGATACTCTCGCCAAAAACTTGTCCGGCGGCAATCAGCAGAAAGTCGCCCTCGCTCGCTGGCTCATGACCGATCCCAAAGTCCTTATTCTCGACGAACCCACACAAGGCATCGATGTCGGCGCCAAATCGGAAATCTACCATCTGATCGGCAGACTCGCTGCCAGCGGTCTCGCAATTTTGATGATCTCTTCGGAAACGCCCGAACTGTTGGGCCTCAGTGATCGCATCGCCGTTATGGCCAAAGGCGAAATCGTGGGCGTTCTGGACCGCTCTGAAGCTAATCCCCAACTCATTCTCGAAATGGCACTCGGCCATAAACGCCAGGCGGAACGGCCCTCATGAAGCTTTCGTTCGACCGCGAGTGGCCCGCTCTGGCGGTTTTGGCGGTTCTCTATGTCTTCCTGGCCATCTTCGCGCCCAGTTTCTACCATTTTGAAAATCTCCGCGACCTCGCGCTAGCGAACATCTCGGTGCTTCTAGTCGCCGCCAGTATGACGCTAGTCATTGTTATCGGTCAAATTGACATTTCGGTTGGCTCTCTCTTTGCCGTGACCAGCGTCGCCTGCGGCCTCCTCGTGAAATCCGGTCTTCCGTTGATGCTCATGCCTCTCGCCGGAATTCTTATCGGTGCTCTGCTCGGCTCTGTGAATGGTGGCCTGATCTCTTATGTCCGCGCGCCTTCGATTGTTGTCACGCTCGCAACCATGATTATTTGGCGCGAGTCTCTGCGCTGGACCACCGGCGGAGCGTGGGTGGAAGATCTGCCCGCCAACTTTCAATGGTTCGGTTTAGGCCAGCAGACTGGCCAAGCCGTTATCGTGCTTCTGACAATCCTGCTCTTTGCTCTTTTCTGGTGGGCTTCGGAGAATGTCTCCGCGTTCCGCGCTATTTACGCGACTGGTTCCGATACCGAAGCCGCCCGCCTGGCCGGTATTCCCGTCCAGCAAGTCTTGTTCGCAGTCTTCGTTCTGATGGGCGCGTTGACCGGAATCGCTGCTGTCATTAATGTCGTTCGCTTTTCCGATGTCCCTGCCAACAGCGGCATGAACCTTGAATTAAAAGCGATTGCCGCGGTCGTGGTTGGCGGCACACCCATCACCGGAGGCCGCGGCAGCCTGCTCGGCACCTTCATCGGCGTCCTGCTTCTTGGCAGTGTCGCCCCGGCTCTCACATTTCTCGGTGTAAACCCTTATTGGGAAAAGGCGATTCAAGGAGCCATCATTATCGCCACTGTTCTTTTTGATGCTGTCCGCGCGCAGCGCGCAAAACGCCTGGTGACCGCTTGAGGCTGACGTGAACAAAGATCGTAAACAAGAGTGGATTCTCGGCGGCTTCATCCTGGCCGAAATCATTCTCTTCAGTTTCACCGGGCAGCATTTCTTTTCGCTCACGAATTTTTTCGAATGCATTCGGCTGGGCGTCGAAATCGGTTTGCTCTCGCTCGCCCTCACGCCCGTGATCGTCACGGGAGGAATCGACCTCTCCGTCGGCTCCATGATGGGACTCTGCGCTGTCACTTTCGGCGCGCTGTGGAGTGACGCGCATTGGTCTATTCCTGCCGCGATCTTCGCCGCGTTACTGATTAGCGTCGTCGGCGGAGCCCTGAACGCGGTTTTGATTTCGCGTTTGAAAGTCTCGCCGCTCATCGTCACGCTCGGTACATTCTCGCTGTTTCGAGGAATTGCCGAAGGTATTACGGCGGGCGCGCGCAACTACTCCGGCTTCCCGGCTTCGTTTCTCTATCTAGGACAAGGCTATATCGGTGGTCTCGTCCCAACGCAAACGATTCTCATTGTTCTCGCCATCGTCGGTTTCTACTTCCTTTTGCAACGAACCACCATCGGCCGGGGTCTGTACGCAATCGGCCATTCGATGGAAGGCGCTCGCTACGCAGCTATCCCAGTGGCCTCGCGCTTGATTCTGGTTTACGTGCTTTCCGGCCTCGCTGCCGGTCTCGCCGCCATCATTTATGTTGCACATCTCGGACAAGCCAAATCAGATGCCGGCACCGGTTACGAGCTCATCGCCATTACGGCCGTTGTCCTGGGCGGCACCTCCATCTTCGGCGGATCAGGAACCATCGTCGGCACATTGATGGGCCTCGCCGCCATCGTTGTTCTGCAGAACGGCCTTCGCTTGTCCGCGTGGCCTTCCGAACTGGCGGGCATCTCGACCGGCGTCCTACTCATCGCGACGATCGCCATCGAACGCTTTACCAGCAAAGACAAAGCTTCGAAATCGCGGCCCGTTTGGCAATGGCTCGCCGCCGCTGTGGCTGCGGTTGGTCTTGTGGCCTTCGCACTTCACGGTTCGCCGCGCGCTGCCCACCGCCTCACCATCGCCGTCATGCCCAAAGCCAAAGGCGATCCGTATTTCATCAGTTGCCGCGCGGGCGCCGAAGAAGCCGCAAAAGCTCTGAATGTCGATCTCATCTGGGATGGCCCCACCGGCCTGGACGCCGCCAAGCAGAATGAACTGGCACAAGGCTGGATCACGCGCCACGTGGACGCCATTTCGGTGGCAGTCGAGAACGCTCCCGGCATCTCCACTGTGCTTCGCGAAGCCCGCGCCCACGGCATCAAAGTCGTGACTTGGGATGCCGACGCTGAGCCGGATGCCCGCGATTACTTCTTAAATCAAGCCACCGCGCAATCCATCGGCTTTTCTCTAGCGGACGAAACCGCTCGCGTTCTTCACAATCAAGGCAACTTCGCCATCATCACCGGCGCGCTCAGCGCCGCCAATCAAAACCGCTGGATGGATTTCATTCGCCAACGCATTGCGCAAAAATATCCGGGTCTAAAACTCGTCGCTGTTCGCCCTTCCGACGACGATCGCGACAAAGCCTTCGCAGAAGCACAAACTCTCATGAAGGTCTATCCCAACGTTAAAGTGTTGGTCGCTATTTCAGCCCCGGCTGTTCCCGGTGCCGGGGAAGCTGTGAAGCAGTCCGGCCGCAAAGACGTACAAGTGGTCGGTCTTTCACTGCCGAACTTGTGCAAACCCTATGTTCACGATGGCTATGTGGAAGCGGTGGCGCTCTGGAACACAAAGGATCTCGGCTATTTGGCCGTCGCCGCTCCTGCCGCGCTGGTTCGCGGCACGCTCAAACCGGGCGCCACTAGCTTCACGGCTGGCCGTCTAGGCAGACTACAAATCAAAGGCACCGATATCATTCTCGGCGAGCCGCTCTTTTTTCGCAAAGACAATATAGATCAATACAATTTCTAAGCGCTGAGCTAATTGGTGCGCCGCGAGATTGCGTTATCCATCAATTCTTTTGGATCAAGCAGATGTTCGGGCTTGTAATGCTGGCTCGACCAACGCGAACCCTCTGAAAGCTCGACACCCAGGAAGAACCCGCAATCCTCCTCCCGGCAATAGCGAATTGAGCCTAAGAGCTCGCCGTCGCCATATAGGATCGCGAGAGCAGTTCCGGCAGGAATGGGGCTTTCCACCTGCAAACAGACGCCCGTAAGGGAAATATCCTCTAAATTAGCGACTTTCCTGCGCTCTCGCCCCATTTCGTCCTGCCAAATGATCTGCACCAGCTCTGCGCAAAGGAGCCGGTCGTCTCCGCGACGGTTTGTGCTCGTTCCCATGTCTTTATTATCGGATCGAAATCGGGTTACGGTTAGGATTGGATTATTGTTTTAAGTCCCATGATTCCTACTCCCCTGCCAGAGCCGACTAAGGCCGTTACTCCTTTTGGGAATACGACCGCCGGCTTCGTCCTCCGCATCGGCTTCTTCATATTCACCGTTTTCCTCGCGGTGCGTTATCTGATGCCCTTCCTTTATTTGTTCTTCGGTTTGCAGATTGCCGGCACCATTGGCCTGGCTATTGCCGGCCTTGCCGCGAACCTTCTCACCCTGGCAGTTTTTGATCGGCGTCCGTTCGCCGACATCGGTCTTCATTTGAGTGCCGCTTCAGGCCGGCACTTCTTATTCGGTATCGCTCTAGGCGGCGGTGCCGCGGCTTTGCTGTTGCTGACTCCGCTCGCAGGCGGCGAAGCTCACATGGCTCTGCGGCCGCATTCGGAATTCACTTGGCTGGGTCTGATCTTTTACATCATTACTATCTTCTTTGCGGCTACAGGTGAGGAGATGATCTTTCGCGGCTATGCGTTCCAATGTCTGGTTGAGAAGTTAGGGCCCTTCGCAGCTGTTCTGCCTGTAGGCGTGATTTTTGGCTGGGTCCACACCTCGAACCCCAACGCCAACCAACTCGGGATTCTCAACACGATGATTTGGGGCGTCCTGCTCGGTTGCGCTTTCTTGCGCAGCCGCGACCTGTGGCTACCCATCGGGATGCACTTCGGTTGGAACACCGTGCTGCCCTTATTCGGCGTCAATCTCAGCGGGCTTACAATCGAAGTGACGAGGTATTTCTACAAATGGGATTTACCGCCTCTGTGGAGCGGCGGCGCCTACGGACCCGAAGGCGGCCTGCTGACCACCATCTTCGCTGCCATTCTCTTTGCTCTGCTGTATCGTGTTCGTGTGCGCCCCCAGAAAGCAGCGATCGCCACTCGTCTCAACGAGGACGACGAAGTGCCGGTTTAGCTCTCGCCGCACTGTGCGCTTTAGCATTAAGTCCAAACAGTTTTGCCGACAAACTCAGCTTCGACGAGCGGGTGGAAATCGAGCGTGGTTTGAATGCCGAATACGCCACCATGAAAGTGATTCTGCCCCATACCAAGAAACCGCTCGCAATTCACAGCGACGGCAAATATGACAAAGGCGAATGGGAAGAAGCTTTGCGCACCGAAGGGCCGGCCGCGCGTCAAGGCGATCAGATTCAAATCACCAGTGTGAAGATCGAAGCCAACAAGATTTTGCTCGATATCAACGGCGGGAACAAAGGCACCGGTCATTGGTATGACCATGTTCAGGTTGGTATGGGCGGTCCCATGAACCCGGTTTCGACAAACCAAAACGGCCAACCTGTAAACGGTTCACGGGTAGAAATCATATTCCCCGGCGCAATCCCGTCTACCAGTTCGGCTGAAATCCGCCGCATGCTCGCGCCGGTCTTCGATTTCGAAAAGCATTCCGCTTCCGACCAATACATGGATCGCTTGCCCGAGCCTATCAAGAAAGCCATTAAAGCCCAGCAAGCCATTCCCGGCATGGATAAAGATCAAGTGCTGCTAGCTTTGGGACGGCCGAAGAACAAGAGCCGCGAAACCAACAAAGACGGCGACGAAATCGAAAGTTGGGTTTACGGCGACCCTCCGGGAAAAATGCTCTTCGTCACTTTTACCGAAGGCAAAGTGACTGGAGTTAAAGATTCCTACGCGGACGTCGGCGGTCAAACGTCTCCACCTTTGCCCACCGTTCGTTAAGCACGTTTCTGGCTTACGCCTATCAATAAGAACGATTAAATCCGGCCATTTATGCGTCTTTTATTTTGGCGCTGCGCTCTAACCATATAGGTGCAAAACGTGATAAACTTCAGACCCTGGAGAAGCACATGTTTAACACCACTGTTAAGATTCCGAGATCAAGCGTTCTTCGGTTGCGTCTCATTGCTGGGCTCGCTCCGCTGCTCTTCGCAGCCTTGACGCCTCGCCCAATTCTTGCCGGCATTATCGGCAGTCCCATTACAGCGGGAGGTTACACGTTCGTCAACTTCGACCCGACTCTGACGGGAGTCGCCGTTGGCTCAAACGCCAATGGCATCAGCAACGCCGGCCAAGTCGTCGGTACCACCGTCGATGTGAATAATGCATCCACTTCGGTTAACTTCACGGGTACCCCTGGAACGCTAAGCACGTTGAACACGGGCGCCAGTCAGGTGGCGTTCGGAATTAACAGCGCCGGCGACGTCGTAGGCGGAAACGGCACCAACGCCTTCTTCCTTCCCAACGGCGGCTCGCTGCAAACCCTCGGAGTACCCGGCGGCGCCTCCAATGCTTTTGGCATTAACGACAAAGGCAACATCGTCGGCCAGTTTACTTCGGGTGCCAATACTCCTGGGTTCATACTTGCCAATAGCGCAAGCAACACTTTTACTACCATCAACCAGCCCACGGGCGCTACGTCCGACGTCATCAACGCGCAAGGGATCAATAACAACGGCGAGGTAGTGGGCTTCTATCTGGGCAATGATGGCCAAGTTCACGGTTTCACCGCCAACGCTCCGGCCTCGCCGGGCACCATCACCGCCACGGCTGTTGCCGATCCTGTGATTCCGGCGGTCGCTGGGGAACCGGGCGCCACGTTCGTCTTTTCTCAAATTTTAGGGGTCAACGACAACGGTCTCGCCGTAGGCTATTACGGCGACTCCACCGCCAGCCAGCACGGCTATTTCTACAACACCAACACCGGCTTGTACACATTCCTGGATGACCCCGCCGCGGCGTTCGATAATGGCGTGGAGGTTACTCAAATCACAGGGATCAACAACTCAGGAATGATCGATGGATTCTACACTGACGCCAACGGAATTGCTCACAGCTTCGTTGCGACACCAGTGCCAGAACCAAGTTCCGTTTTGTTGGCTTGTCTCGGCCTTGGCGCACTTTGCGTGAGCTACTTCCGCCTCAGGCGGAAAACCACGGCCTAACGTAAAAATCGTCCATCTTGCCCACCGTTCGCTGGCATGGTTCAACAGGAACATGCTAGCGACGGGCGTGCGCCGGCTCAGCTGTATCAGATCGTTGGGCACCCTACTGCTGGCGACTAAGCCGCTTGATATTCTCGACGTTCGTCCCGTTCATCGTTCCTAAGAAAATTCAGCCTTTCCGGTGTGATTCGCAGCACGGAGCTGGCGTCGAGGCGCTAATGGCGTGCGCGATCACATCATTTCATTACCTCTCATTCGTAAAATAGAAACATGCCAATTAAAGTAGGTATTAACGGCTTTGGACGCATTGGACGAAACGTGGTGCGGGCTGGCCTGAGTAATCCCAACATAGAGTTTGTCGCGGCCAACGATCTGACAGATACCAAGACGCTGGCGCATTTATTGAAATACGACTCGATTCTCGGCCAACTGCATCACGATGTAAAAGCCGAGGGCGATAGCGTCGTCGTGGACGGTAAGAAAATTCGCGTGTTCGCAATCAAAGACCCGGCGGAGATCGATTGGTCGAGCTTGGGCGCGCAAGTGGTGGTGGAATCCACCGGGCGCTTTACGGACGCAAGCGACGCCAAAAAGCATTTGCGCGGATCGGTGAAGAAAGTGATCATCTCGGCGCCGGCGAAGGGCGAAGATCTCACAATTGTTCTGGGCGTCAACGACAAGGCTTACGATCCGGCGAAGCACAACATTGTCTCGAACGCATCTTGCACTACCAACTGCCTTGCTCCGGTTTGCAAGGTGTTAAACGACGTGTTCGGCATCGAAAAAGGTTCGATGACCACGATTCACAGCTACACGAATGACCAGCCGACCCTCGATTTCCCGCACAAAGATCTGCGCCGCGCGCGCGCAGCCGCGGTGAATATGATCCCCACCTCAACCGGCGCCGCCAAAGCGATCGGGCTTGTCATGCCAGAACTGAAAGGTGTTTTGGATGGCTACTCGATGCGTGTGCCCACCCCCGACGTTTCTGTTGTGGACCTGGTAGCAGTGCTCAAAAAGAACACGACGGCCCAGGAAGTCAACGCGGAACTCAAGAAGGCTGCCGAAGGTCCGATGAAGGGCATTTTGGCTTATACGGAGGACCCCGTGGTTTCCACCGACATGCTGCACAATCCAAACAGCTCGATTGTCGACGCTGACTTGACAAAAGTTCTCGGCGGCAACTTGGTGAAAGTGGTTGCCTGGTACGACAACGAATGGGGCTATTCCAGCCGTGTTGTCGATCTGATCGAGCTCTTCGGCAAGAAGGGTCTGTAATCAACCTCTGATTGCTTTGACCACCGCGTCCGCAAAATCGTCTGTGGACGCGGTGCCTCCCACATCCCCCGTCAGATGCTTGCCCTCCAGATAGACCGATTCGATGGCGCTTTGCATCCGATGCGCCGCATCTTTCTCGCCCAAATGCGTGAGCATCATCACGGCTGAAAGCATAATCGCAGTCGGGTTGGCTTTGCGTTGACCTGCAATGTCAGGCGCGCTACCGTGCACCGCTTCGAAAACCGCGTGCGTTTCGCCCATATTTGCGCCCGGCACGATTCCCAGCCCGCCCACCAAACCAGCAGCCAAGTCGGAAACGATATCGCCATACAAATTGGGCAGCAGCAGGATGTCGAACGTTTCGGGCCGCATGACAAGCTGCATGGAAGCGTTATCGACAATCAGTTCTTTGTAATGAATTTCGGGGAACTGTTTCGCCGTTTCGCGCGCGCAGCGCAGAAACAAACCATCGGCCAGTTTCATGATATTGGCTTTATGAATGGCGGCCACCGTCTTGCGGCCATTCAGCTTGGCGTAATTGAACGCATAGCGCGCGATCCGCTCCGACGCCGTTCGCGTAATCACCTTCAAACTGGTTACCACGTCTTTGACAATTTCGTGTTCGAGGCCGGAATAAAGATCTTCGGTGTTTTCGCGGAAAATCACCATGTCGATCTTCACATCTTGAAAACGCGTCTTTACCCCGGGCAGCGTTTTCACTGGACGCACATTGGCGAACAGATCGAGCGTCTTCCGTAGCGCCACATTGACGCTTTGAAATCCGCCCGCGACCGGTGTGGTGACAGGCCCTTTCAAGCCGACTTTCGTTTCGTTCAACGAATCCAGCAAATATTGCGGCAGAGTCTTGCCGGATTCGAGAATGATCGACTCGTTCAACTCCGCTCGCTTCCAAACAATATCCACGCCGGTAGCTTCCACAGCGCGCACGGCGGCTTGCGCAACCTCCGGGCCAATGCCGTCGCCCGGAATCAAAGTGCAATAGTGAGGCACGCTTCATTTTATGATTTGCCAGAATGAACTTTATGCCTAAGATCGAACGCGCCCTGTTAAGCGTGACCGACAAAAGCGGCCTTTTGCCCTTTGCCCAGAAATTGCACGCGCTGGGAGTGGAATTGATTTCCACCGGCGGAACCGCGAAGCTGCTCAGCGAGAATGGAATTCCGGTGAAGGAAGTGGCGGAAGTCACTGGCTTCCCGGAGATGCTGGACGGGCGTGTGAAGACCATTCATCCACGCATTGCGGGCGGCATTTTGGCGATCCGTGCTAATACCGAACACATGCGTGCGCTGGCGGAACACAACATCCCGCCCATTCAGATGGTGGTGGTGAACCTCTACCAGTTCTCGAAATACGCAAGTAAGCCCAGCGTGACGCGCGAAGAGTTGATTGAGAACATCGATATCGGCGGCCCGACCATGATCCGCGCGGCGGCCAAGAATTTTCAGGATGTGGCCGTGGTCGTTTCGCCGCACCAATATGGGCCGCTGCTCGCCGAGTTAGAGCAAAATCAAGGCGGCTTGAGTGCCGCGACGCATTGGCATTTAGCGCAGCAGGCGTTTCTACATACGGCGGCTTACGATCAGGCAGTCTCCGCGCGTTTGCTGCGGGTGGATGCTGAGGGCAAGACAGCTGCGCCGTCGGAAGAGTTGCCGGATTCGCTGCAGATTTCGGCGCCGCGCGCGATGGTGCTGCGTTATGGCGAAAATCCACACCAAAAAGCGGCGCTTTATAAGACCGGGGATAAGGGCATTGCGGGCGCCGAACAACTGCATGGCAAAGAGCTTTCATATAACAACCTTGTTGACTTGGATGCCGCGTGGCTGTTAGTCCAGGAGTTTCAACAGCCGGCGGCGGCTATTATCAAACATACAAATCCCTGCGGCTGCGCCGAGCAGACGACGCTGGCGGAGGCATATCGAAAGGCACTGGAAGCCGATCCCATTTCAGCCTATGGCGGAGTGCTGGCATTCAACCGCGAAGTGGACCAGGAAACGGCCACGGAAGTGGCAAAACTCTTTGTGGAAGCTATTGCCGCGACAGCTTTTTCAGCTGAGGCGCTGACGATCTTGACGGCGAAGAGGAACTTGCGCTTGGTAAAAGTGAAGGCACTCGAAAAGGCGGAGTTGGTCATTAAGTCGATTACCGGCGGCTTACTGGCACAGACGGCGGACACGGAAACCTTGATCGAATCGCAGCTTCAAGTGAAGACGAGTCGACAGCCGACCGAGGAAGAGATGCGTGCACTGCGGTTTGCCTGGAAGGTTTGCAAGCACGTCAAGTCGAATGCGATCGTGTACGCCCGCGCCGGACAGTCGGTGAGCGTTGGGGCAGGGCAGATGAGCCGCGTGGATAGCGCAAAATTCGGAGCAGTGAAATCGGTGCTGCCGCTCGAAGGTACAGTGGTCGCTTCCGATGCGTTCTTCCCATTCCCGGACGGCTTGGAAGAAGCCGCTAAGCATGGCGTTACAGCCGCAATTCAACCGGGCGGAAGCGTGAACGACCACGATGTGATCGCAGCGGCGAACCGGCTGAATTTGGCGATGGTGTTCACAGGAATTCGACACTTCCGGCACTGAAGTGCGGTGGACTCACGGCTTCCCCAGGCGCTCGGTGCCTTTCAGACACTGGTGTACCGAAAGCCCTTCATCCGTTTGGCCAAGGTTGTCTAAATCGCGCTCCTCGCGGATCTGCAGCAGCATGATCTCAGTGTTGGACTCAGGCATGGTCTGCCCCGAGTAGAACACCCAGACGCCGTACTCTTTGGTGAGCAGCCCTGTCCGGCGGACTGGGCGCAGCGTGAGCTGCTCGCCGTCGCTGTCGATTTCTACTGTATCGCCGGGCTCTGCTCTAGATGCAGCTTTTCCCGCAGTGTCTTCGGTATAACCACACGGCCTGCTCCATCAATAATACGGCGGCTGTTCATTCTCGAGCAATTCAGCGGCCTCACCCGCTGATTTTTACCATTGTACGGAATCTCTCGCCTCCTTGCACTTCGGAATCTTCGGATTTGTCCCTCGTGGCCACTTTTCCCGCTATAAGAGTTAGCTGCCTCCGAGTTTTGTGCTCGGGGAAGAGGAGAGGTTCAATGCTAATTCGACGAATGATCCCGAGTTCCGCCCGCAGGCGGACCTTTTGTGTTTTGTTTTGCTCACTGCTGGCAATGTCGCTCGGCTGCGTTACGCCGCACAAGCGAATGTCGGTTCTATATCCCGGTCACTTGACGGATGCGAAAGATTTCGACGTCGACCACCTGGCGCGCTACAAGGACATTGCCTGTGCCTACCGGGTGGCCGTGGGAACCAGGGTGGCGACTGACCCTCCGGCCGGCAGTCAGGATGCCGCTCCGAAAACCGGCAGCAAAGGAAGTGGGAAGTACGACCCGAGTGCCAGCAAGATCCCCCTCACTTGTTACCTCCCTAAGGATGCTGCGGACAAGATCGCCAAATCGGGCCAGGCGAAGACGCTGCGGAACGAAATCATCGACCATCTTCGCAAAGACATCGATGGCGTTTACAACGAGTATCTGCAAGTGCTCTATACAGGGAAAGGCGACGAAAGCCTGACGTTCGATGTCATGAACATAGGTCTCACCACGGCCAGCACCCTCACCCTGGTGACGCGCACCAAAACCATTCTGACTGCGCTGGCTACGGGTATCTCGGGCGTAGGTCTGTCGTATGACAAGAATTTCTTCGGGCAACAGACGTTCTCGGCGCTGGCGGGCGCGATGCAAGCGCGCCGGGACATCGTCCGGAAATCCATTTTGCAGAATGAGCAGCGCGCGGTCGACGTTTACTCGCTTGATGACGCGCTCCCGGACTTGGTGTCTTACTTTTACTCGGGGACGCTGCCCGGGGCTTTGCAGGAGATTCAGGAGGAATCGGCGATCAAATCAGCGAACGCAACCGGACCCGGAACCACGCCGAAAGCGAGTGCTGTTGCGTTCAAAAACTTCCCCAAGACCGCAAGCGCAGGCATGCCGGTGCAAGTGGAAGCCGAAGTGACAGACCCGAACGGGCTGCTGGTAAATACCGCGAAGAACTCGATTCAGCTCACATCTTCCGGGCCGAGCGCGCTGGTAGTGTCTCCGAACGGCGGTGTGTCCGCTGTTGCCGGCTTGGCGTCTTTTGCAGTGACATTTGCATCGGCCGGCAGCTACTCACTAACCGCGGCCGCGGATGGTCTAACTCCGGTTACCCAGAGCATTCAAGTCACTGCTGCGAAGGCCGCCGGCGCGGCGAACAAGCTGGCGTTTGTGCAAGCTCAGCCCGTCAGCTTCCCTTGTTCACCGGTAACGGTGACGGTCGAAGTGTTGGATGCGAACGGCGTCATTGTCCCTGATGACCAGAGCGCGATTACGCTCACGAGTAAGCCCGCAGCGGGAAAAATTTCGCCCGAGTCTACTGTTACGGCATCAAAAGGAGTCGCAACATTCACGGTGTCTTTCCCATCAACGGGAACTTATACCCTGAGTGCGAGTGCGAGTACATTGACAGGAGCGGGTGAATTGACCGTGTCTATCATCAACCCTCTCTCAACGATCAGTTTGCCGATCACGACCACCGGCATACATTGAGACCCGACCCGCTATCGTCGAGGGCCACTGAAACTGGCCCTCGGCGCGAAACCAACTATGCAGCAGGCATGCTAAAAGTAAACACAGTTAAATGTTCGTCAGACTGCACCGTCAATACGCCGCCGTGAGCCTTCGCGATCTCGTTCGAGATAAACAACCCTAAACCGAGCCCTTCGCGACTGCCGGATTCGCTGCTCCGATAGAAAGGTTCGAACAGGTGTTTTTGAGATTCCACTGGAATCGGCGGCCCCTCGTTGGAAACACTGAGTTCCAATTTTTCGCCCTCGCCGCTCGCTTTGACGCACACCGGCTGAGCCGGCGATCCGTACGCTAACGCATTGCCAAGGAGGTTAGAGAGGAGCTGAGCGATGCGTATGCGATCGCAATTGACAGGCCGATCAAGAAGAAACTGCGTCTGGATTTCACGTTCTGGGTATCCCGCTTTCAGCTCATCGACCACCGCCTGCAAAACAGGTTTCAAGGGCTCGTCAGCGTTTCTGGCAAGCGGAAGGCCGGACGCAAGGCGGCCGCGCGTCAGATCCAGTAAATTATCAATGAGCCCGCTCATGCGTGTAGCGCTCTGCCGAATGCTGCGCGCCAGAGCAGCCGAGTTCTCATCTAAGGGCTTGAGACGCAGCAAATCGACGTAACAGCTGATGGCTCGTAACGGCGAACGCAAATCATGACCGAGCACCGCCATAAACTGTTCGCGCAGGGAAGATTGTTCCCGCTCATCCGTCAGTGCGCTTTCCGCCTCAAACAACTTCCGCCGCCCGTCCAGGTTCTTAACAATCAAATCCGCAAACAACTTGAACATTCCAATTGTTGTTGGATTTCTGAGCCGGCGGGGCTGCGGATCAATGGCACACAACGTACCAAAGAAGGTGCCATCGGAGAGGATCAATGGGACGGAAATATAGCTTTGGAAGCCATACATCTTGGGGGTTGGGTGATGACGCCATTCCTCATCGGCCGCCACTTCGTCGATTACGACCGGTTTCTGATGTTGGCGAATCTCATGGCAAATTGTCGTGTCGACCTTCAGTTCACCGCCGGAGGGCAGACCAAAGTCGATTTCGTCGAGCACACTGCACGCTATCCAGCGGCCTTCCGTCACTCGCGCTACCGCGGCGAAACCCATTCCGGTAGTTCGGCAGACGACCTGCAAGATTGTGGGAACGACATCGAGAGCCTTCACGAAGTCAATGTCAGCTTGAAGATCGGAAACCATAGCTGTCGCTAACCCAAGCCGCGCCACCAGAAGACTGGGCGGCTTCAGGCCTATTTCCGACCATAGCATTAGGTCCTCGGTGAAGCTCGATTAACCACCCCATCCCTTTTGGTGTAGACTCTTCATATCGGTTTCTATGCCTAGGAACCGATATGGAGATCTAATTGGGACGTTTATTCACCAAGCCCATGCAGGGCGCCTTGAACCTGCTCATCTTGAAGGCGCTACGCCGCGGGCCGATGCACGGCTATGGCATTACCAATCTCATTCAAGAAGCCTCCGAAGAAGTCCTGGAAATCGAAGAAGGCTCGCTCTATCCGGCGCTGCACAAGATGGAGCACGAAGGCTGGATCACGTCGGAATGGGCTAACTCGGATACCAATCGCCGCGTTCGCTTTTACAAGCTCACGCGCAAGGGCGAAAAGCAGCTTGAAACCGAAGAGCGCGAATACCACCGCGTGAGCGCCGCGATTGCGAAGGCGCTGCGGTACGTGTGAGGCATGTATGGGTTTCTGGCGAAAACTTGCGAATACGTTTCACCGGCCGCCGGTAGACCGGGACATCGCAGACGAACTCAATTTTCATCTGGAGCAACGCGAGCGCGCGAATCGCGATCGCGGCATGACCAGCGAAGACGCACGCGACACAGCGCGTCAGAAATTCGGCAATGTCACTTTTATGAGCGAACGAACGGCCGGCGCCGAAGTTGTGGGCTGGATGGAGAACGCCGCTCGGGACGCTCTGCTTGCGCTGAGAATTCTTGCGAAATCGCGCGTCTTCACCGCTACTGCGGTGCTCACGCTTGCTCTGGGCATCGGCGCGAATACCGCGGTATTCACGCTCATGAAGCTGATTGTTATGGATGCGCTGCCCGTCCGCGCGCCGGAGCAACTGGTGGTTCTGCACGACGGTCCTCAGGGGTCGGGCTACGGCTATCGTATGGGCAACGACATGTCCAGCGCCTTCTCGTATCCGCTCTACCAGGACTTACGTTCAGCCACGCCCGAGATTTTTAGCGACATTTTGGCGCGTGTATCTGGGCGCTCAGACACGGTCACACTTATGGCGGCCGCTCACACAGAGCGCGTAGGTGCCGAATACATTTCGGGGAACTATTTTTCTGTTTTAGGTGTTCAGCCGTGGCGCGGCCGCCTGCTCACCGAAAGCGACAATCAGCCCACATCCGATGCCGCCATCATCCTGTCGTACGGCTTTTGGCAGCGGCAATTTGGTGGCGATCTCGGCGCGCTTCATAAAACCGTTCTTCTGAATAATCTGCCGTTCGTTGTCGCAGGCATTGCGCCGCCGAGCTTCTATGGAATCAGTCTGGGCCAAACCGCGGATGTGTACGTTCCCGTGGCGCAGTTTGAGCGTTTGCGGCAAATGAAAGACAGTCCGCTGCAGGATCGAAACTATGCTTGGCTCAGTTTGGTTGCAAGATTGAAGCCTGGCGTGACCTTAGAGAAGGCGCAAGTTGCACTCTCTGTCCTTTTTCCTCCGCTGCGCGACAAACAGCTGGCCTATATCCCGGCAGCGCCTTGGCGTGGGTTTTTCGAAAATTTCAAACGTCGCTACGTCGGCTTAACGCCTGGCGGCAAGGGTTACTCTGGACTCAGATCGGAATTGGAAAAGCCTCTTGCGTACGTATTCGCCATGACGGCTATCTTCCTGCTCATCACGTTGGTAAACATTGCGAACCTTCTCATCGCGCGTGGTTCGCGCCGGACGCAAGAAATGGCTGTACGCTTATCGCTGGGTGCTCCGCGGAGCGCGCTTGTGAGACAACTCGCTATTGAGAGTTGCGTCCTGGCCGGCATCGGAGGCGTCTGCGGCATCACTCTGGCCTACGTGGCCACGCCGCCCTTGCTTCGCCAGTTTAACGCGAGTTTGAGCCAGGCTGGAATCAATGGACATCCCGATGCGTCGGTGTTGAGCGTCGCCTTTGCGGCAAGTGTGGCCTGTGGCTTGTTGTTCGGTCTCGCGCCCGCGTGGCAATCGGCGCGTACCCGCGTCGCGGAAACTCTCAAACGCGAAACCGGAACGCACACGGCGCGCGCGCAATGGAAACGCCGCATTCTCGTCGGCGCACAGGTCGCACTGTCGTTTGTGCTGCTGGTTTCGGCCTTGCTCTTCACCATCAGTCTTCGCAACTTGCGGCATATCGACGTTGGCTTTCGAACCGACCATCTCATTCGGTTCAAGCTCGATCCTTCCGCCGCCGGTTACACCGGAACCCGCTCCGAGAATTTCGCCGAGAGCGTTCGCCAGAAAGTCGCGCTACTGCCCGGCGTCGAGCGAGTGGCCGTCGCGCAAACGCCCGTCATGGAGAACTCCGATGGTGGATTCAATCTGGCCGTGGAAGGATACGACCCGCCCACCCATGCCGATGCGCAGACTCGTAACGACTGGGTGAGCCCGAATTTCCGCGCCGTTCTGGCGATTCCGCTTGCTGCCGGACGCGCTGTTTCCGACGACGAAATGCAGCGCGGATTCAAACTTGCGGTGGTGAACGAAACGTTTGTGAAGCACTTCTTTGCAGGCCGCAATCCGCTCGGCATGCACTTCGGTATCGGCGGCGGATCGCATGGCTTGCCTTGGACGATCGTGGGGGTGGTTCGCGATAGCCAATACCTAATGCGCGCGGGCACATTGAACCGCTGGTCTATTTGCCCTATACGTTGCAAGACGGAGTTCGCGAACTGACGTTCTACGCCCGCACCAAGCAGGCGGAACAAAGCGTTATGCCGTTGATTCGGAAAACAGTCAAACAATTGGACGCGCATGTGCCCGTATCTGGCTTGGCAACCATGGACGCGTTGTTAGATGACGACCTGTTCGCCGAGCGCAGCCTGAGTCTAGCGGCGAATGTGTTTGCGGTCTTGGCTTGCGTGCTGGCGGGAGTGGGATTGTATGGCGTGATGGCTTACATGGTGGCGCAACGGCGGCGTGAGTTCGGCATCCGAATGGCCGTAGGCGCGCAGCCCACTGTCATTGCGCGCATGGTTCTAACCGAAGGAGCGGCGATCGGCGTTGCCGGACTTGCGCTCGGCGCACCCTGCGCCCTGATGGCCAGCCGCTGGGGTCGCACGGAACTATATGGCCTGACGGCGAAAGAACCTGGGATTTGGGCTCTGGCGGCACTGGGAATTCTCACGATCGCGATTTTGACCGCCCTGGTTCCTGCGCGAACAGCCGCCGGAATCGATCCGCAGCGCACGTTAAGAGACGATTAGAGGGTAGGCAAGCTGACCGAACCGCGACGGTAACGGAGCGGTCTATTCCGCCGTCGAAAAGCTCAGGGTAAAACCAAAAAAGCGGGCACATGCTTTTGACATGTGCCCGCTTCTCTTAAGCTTCTTGCTTTACCGCGCCGCCGCTTTCGCCTTCGGTGCAACGCGCGGTCGCGTCACCTTCGCTGGCCTTCCGGCTTTCACCTTGTGCGAAACACCGTTCATCGGTGTGGTGATCGGCGTTGAACCGTTGCGTCCATTTCCGTTCGGCGTAAGTTTGCCGAGCACCACCGAGCGCCGCGCACCCGTCGCCATCGGAACATTCGAAGGCCGATCGTGATACGTTTCGTAAGCCATCACCGCGAAGGCGATCGCTTCCTTCGCATCCACATCCAGGCCCACTTCCGTGCTTTCCTTCACCGGAATCGGATTCAGCGCCTTGGTCAGCATACGCATCAGCGTCGGGTTGTGAGTGCCGCCGCCGGAGACGAATACTTCGTCCACCCGCATTTCCGGCATCACGAAGTTGCGTACCGCAACTGCAATGCTTTCCGCCGTCAGAGCAGTCGCCGTGGCAATCAGGTCTTCACTGCTCAGTTCGGTATCCAGCAATTTCGAGACAAACTCAGCGCCGTATTGTTCCCGGCCTGCCGTCTTCGGCGGCTTGGCTCGGAAATATTTGTCGCGCAGCAATTTCGCGAGCAATTTGGGATCTACCTGACCCGTCCCCGCAATAACGCCGTCGCGGTCATAGGTTTGGCCGCCCTGCGTGATACGCGATACCAATTGGTCGATCACCATGTTGCCTGGACCCGTATCGAAGGCGATCACCCGATCCGTATTCGTGTTCGGGGGAATAGCCGTGAGATTGGCAATACCGCCAATATTCACCGCCAGCCGGCCCCGCCCGCGATGGCGGATCAGCAAATAATCGAGATACGGCACAAGCGGAGCGCCTTTTCCGCCGGCGGCTACATCCCGCTCGCGGAAATTCGATATCACATCGATGCCTGTCCGTTCGCTGATGACACTGGACTCACCGATCTGAAACGTGCTCGCTACTTTCTTCCCAAGATACTGCGCGCCTTGACCATCGTGAAAAATCGTCTGCCCGTGACAACCGATCAGCTTAATTGTGTTAAGCGGAAGCTGTGCCCGTTCAGCCGTTTCTTCCAGAGCCTCAACGTAGAGTTCTCCCAGTAAAAAGTTCAGCCGTGATATGTCACCCGTTTGCGCGCTCGTGTTGGATACCGCCAGCAGCGCTTCACGGATTGGTCTTGGATAGGGGACCGAGTGGCTCGTCAAGACATTGATCTTGGCCTTGAAGCCCGAACCGGTGATGTCGATGATTGCCACATCGATCCCGTCGAGCGAGGTCCCGCTCATGATACCTGCTATTCTCATCTCTTTAGCAACTCTTGCTGCAATTCTTGCAGTGTCTGCAATGCTTCCACCGGCCGCAGCTCGTTAATGTTGAGAGCTCGAATCCGGTCTGCGAACCCCTGGTCTACGGGTTCGAACAGTTTGATCTGTAGGGGAGCGTTAGCTTCATCCGGGGCGAGCTTTTCGCGTACCGAATGTTCCCTTACTTCATGATGCAATAAAACGGACCTCGCTCGCTCGATTACTTTTGGGGGAAGTCCTGCCAAACGGGCCACTTCAATACCATAACTTTTGTCTGCCGGACCAGGTTCGACCTTTCTTATGAATAAGATATGATCGTTTGCCTCTTTGACAGCCACATGTAAATTTCTTACGCCAGAAAGTTGATCAGCAAGCTCCGTTAGCTCGTGGTAATGCGTGGCGAATAGTGTTTTTGCCCTAATTTTTTCATCGATATACTCCACAACCGCCCACGCCAGCGCCAAACCATCGTAAGTTGATGTTCCTCGGCCGATCTCATCCAGAACGATAAAGCTGTTCGCCGTGGCTGTGTTCAGGATCGCTGCGGCTTCCGTCATCTCCACCATGAATGTAGACCGCCCGCGCGCCAAGTTGTCCGCTGCTCCAATCCGCGTGAACACCCGATCCACCACCGGCAATAGTGCCGCCTCCGCCGGAACGAACGACCCCATCTGCGCCAGAATCAAAATCAGCGCCGCTTGCCGCAGGTATGTGGATTTGCCGCCCATATTGGGCCCAGTGATCACGCCGATATAATCCCCTCCTGAATGGAGGTAAAGATCGTTCGGGATAAATCTCGTCGCATCTTTTTCTGTCAGCTTTTCAATCACCGGGTGGCGTCCGGCGTCGATGCGCATTTCGCCCGACGCGGTGAACTTCGGGCGTCGATAGCGGTTTTCCACCGCCACTTGCGCAAGCGTGGCTGCCACATCGAGTTCGGCCACCACGCTGGCCGCTGCCTTAACTCGTTGCGCCTGCGTGGCGACGAATGACCGCACTTCGGCGAAAATTTCCCGCTCCCGCGTCAGAATCTTCTCTTCCGCCGAAAGCACCTTGCTTTCCAGCTCTTTCAGCTCGGGCGTGGTGTAGCGCTCCGCGTTCGCCAGCGTCTGCTTGCGTTCGTAGGCGGCCGGCGCCAGCGCCATATTCGCTTTCGAAATCTCAATGTAGTAGCCAAATACGTTGTTGAAGCGGATTTTGAGCGATTGAATTCCGGTGGCTGTACGCTCGCGGCTTTCAATGGCCGCAATATACTGCTTGCTATTCCGGCTGATATCCCGCAGTTCATCCAGTTCGGCTTCGAAGCCATCGCGAATCGTGCCGCCGTCGGCCAGATTGACTGGAGGTTCATCCGAAATCGCAGCTAAAATCTTGTCGCGGACGTCTAAAACCAAATCGAAATCGCGATTCAGCGTGGGCGTTTCCAGTTGCCCAGCCGTTTTGCGCACCGGTTCCAGTTGCGCCAGCGATCTGCCCAAGCCCAGCACGTCCCGCGGCGTGCCCGTGCCCAGCGTCATCTTTGCCAGCAAACGTTCAATATCTTGAATGCTCGCAAGCGTTTTCCGCAGATCGGCC
>CAVYUL010000110.1:0-3729 GCA_963771405.1 Bryobacterales bacterium | reverse complement strand
CACGAATCGAGGTGAATCCGCATGAAGTTTCTTTTAACCGCTACAATCACAAACGTATGGCGCAAACACCTTGGGGCGAGCTGGCGGTACAAGATGCTCACATGCATTTCTTTTCACACAAGTTCTATGCTGCGCTGGCGCAACAGAAAAAGGCGGCCAACGCCGAAGCGCTGGGGCCGCTGCTAACTTTCGATATTCCGGCGCCGGAGGCGGCGAAACTGGGCGACCGCTGGGCCGCCGAATTGACGCGCTGCCACGTGGACAAAGCGGCACTGATCGCCAGCATGCCGGGCGATGAAGACAGCGTGGCGGCGGCGGTGGCGGCGCATCCAGACAAGTTCTACGGCTACTTCATGCTCGATCCGACGCAGCCGGATGCGCTGACCCGGATGAAGAGCGCCGCCAGCAATCCGCATCTCCACGCTCTCTGCCTGTTTCCGGCGATGCACACCTATTCGATCACCGACGCGCGCCTGGTGCCGATTCTGGAAGCGGCCAGCGACAACCAGATGCCGGTATTCGTTCATTGCGGCGCCATTAGCGTGGGCGTCCGAAAGAAGCTTGGCTTGGCGAGCCAGTTCAACATGCACTATTCGAATCCGCTCGATCTGCATCCGGTGGCGCTGCATTTTCCCGGAGTGCGGTTTGTGGTGCCGCACTTTGGCGCCGGGTTGTTTCGCGAGGCGCTGATGCTGGCCGATCTTTGCCCTAACGTGTACTTCGATACATCCAGCAGCAATCGCTGGATGGTTTACGAAGGCATCGATTTGGCGCAGGTTTTCCGGCGTTCGATCGAACTGCTGGGCGTTGAACGGCTTCTGTTTGGAACCGATTCGAGCTTCTTTCCGCGCGGCTGGAACGGGACCATTCTGGAACAGCAAGCGAAAGTAATGTACGAACTAGGCCTGGACGCTACGCAAGCCGCCAAGATTTTAAGTACCAATTTAGAACAGCTGCATACACCGCGTAATACAAAGCGTTCGGAATAAACTTACGCAAAACTTTACAGGCCGTTGCGCACTTTGTACACGTGATGTTGCAACACCTACGTAGACAAGCGAAGACCCCTGTTGTCTTACCGTTTCCGGTTTGCCCGAGCTTGCGAGTGGCGCGGCTTTCACCCGGCGTGAAGTTTGCGCAGGCAGAACCGTTTGTGCCAAAACGGTGGAGCGATCTGCAGGAATACAAGCCAAACGTGATCGCAGGCACGTTTAGCGAGATGCAGCGGCTGATTGAGCACGCCGGCCCCGGCTCAGGAGATGAGCCGGTGGTAGACCGGGCGCTGGTGGTGTTGACGCGGTTTGGCGTGAACCCGCTCAACGACGTGGCGCGCGTTACGTTGTGGCAAACGTTTGGCGTTCCGATTTTCGAGCTTTACTTGGGGCTCGACGACTCGTTACTCGCTTCGGAGTGCGAAGCGCACGAGGGCTGGCATCTGGCGGCGGGCGTAGAGGCGACGACTCTTGAGGCAAAAGAACTGATCTTAGAAGGGGCAGGGAACAACGGCTTACGGACAGGACTGGCGGCGCATATCGAACGCGATGTTTGCCCTTGCGGGCTCACGACGCCCAGAGTGCTCGAAATCGAGCCGCTCGGACGCCGTGAAGAGCGATACGCCGCGGTTTCGGCGTAAGACGCGGGTCAAGTACGCGAAATGTTCACGCTCCCGTTAACGGTTTCGGCCTCGATTTTGGGGCCGCCGGAACCGATGGTGAAGTGCATTTCGCGATGATGGTGGCGTTCGCCGGATTCGGGTTCGGCGAAGTCACTTTTGACGCTGCCGTTTACGGTAGAGGCTTCGACATCGGCATTGAAGGCGGCGGGCAATTGCAGATGGATGGAGCCGTTTGTGCTTCTGAGCTTAAGACCGGTGGCGCTGGTATTCGATATTACGTTCAGACTGACGGAACCGTTGGTGGTTTCGGCATCGACGTCGCCGCTCGAGTCTTTCAGAGTTACGGAGCCGTTTAAAGCATGGGCCGTAATGTGGCCGTTCATTCCTTCGACATGAATGCTGCCGTTGTGGGAGGTCATTTCCAGCGCGGCGGAGGCGGGCGCGTAAATGTCGTAAGAGACGCTCCACCAGGTGTTATCGCCATGCACTTCGGGACCGCTGGCAACGGCGCGTCCCGGACCGTCGGTGATCTTGACCTGTTTGGCAATGGCTTGAGCTGCGGCTTGGTCGGAAGCGGCGGCTTGGACGCAGGCTTTGACCAGAATGTCCGAATTCGCCCACGCGTGAACGCGCACTGAGCCGTTCATATCGGGATTGATTTCGTTATTGCCGGCGACGGCGATGTGCTCTTCGCGGGTTTCCGTATGGACCGCATAGCCGGAATGCCAGCCATGATCGGTACACCAGTTTTCCTGTGCGGCTAGCGACCCAACCGCAGCCACGGCGAGGAGTGCGCCTAGTAGTGTTTTCTGCATAATGGAATATCCTTACTCTTTCTTATACGGATTGACGAGGCTCCGGTTCGGTTTTTTCTTTGCGAAAAACGATAATGGACGCCGTAAAAACTTGAACAACCTCATTTTTATGGTTGAGGGTGGTATTGCGGACTTTTGCTAGTCCTTGCATGGGTTTGGAGCGGGAAGGGATCATTTCCAAGACCTCCGATTCGACGCGCAGGATGTCGCCGGCACGGGTGGGTTGAGGCCAAGCGACCTCACAGCCGACGCCGACGATTCCTTCGGACGGGGCGAAATCGCTTTGGACAAGAAGGCGCATGGTGACGGCGGCGGTGTGCCAACCGCTGGCGGCGAGTCCTTTGAAGATGCTGCGCGCGGCGGCGGCGTGATCGAGATGAAAGGGCTGCGGGTCGAACTCAGCGGCGAATTCCACAATGCGTTGTTCGGTCATCTCATACTCGCCGGAGGTGAAGCGACGGCCAACGTGAAGGTCTTCCCAATAGATCGGTATCTTCGACATGCAGTTACTTGAAGCCCTCCAAAAGATCGGACGAGAGCGCGGTGGGGCTCCAATATTTTTCGATGTATTCGATGACGAGTTCGGTGCCTTCGGCGTGGCTGACGTGCGGCGAATCTTGCGGGTTGTACATGGCGTCGGTCAAATCGCGCAGGAGAATGCAGCGGACCCCCCACTTGCTCATTTGGCGGATGGCGAAGGTGCGATTCAGGATGCACATATTGGCGTGGACGCCGGTATAAAAAACCGTTTCGATGTTACGGGCGCGAAGGAGATTGTAAATTTCGTCGCCTTTATCGGAGACGTAATCTTCGGGCGCGATGCGGATGCCGGGGTTTTCGCAGCGCCAAACAATTTGCTCGCTTTCGTTGGGAGTGTCGCAGCCGCCGCGGGAATCGTCGATGGGCAAAGGCGGCGAAGAGAGTTTCAGTTCGGCCGGCGGATCGACATGCGTCAACTGCTGCATTTTGACGCGCTGGGGCATGCCTTCGTAATGGGCCATGGTGTCGGACGGCGCGTGAATAATGATCATGCCTTGGGCGCGGGCGCGTGCGAGGAACGGCTCCATGCGCTTGACGAGGAGAGCGACACGATTATTGGCGCCGGTACACCAATGCTTATCCCACATGTCGCAAATGATGACGGCACTTTTTGAAGGATTGAAGCGGAAATCGGAATGAACTTCGGTCCAATCGTTGCTGCCTTTGAAGAGCTGGACGCGGGAACGCAGCGTGACATGAGCGGATTCGCGCGCGGCGAAGACGAGCAAGGGAATGAGTGCCAGTACCACAAAGAGTTTG
>CAVYUL010000109.1:0-166425 GCA_963771405.1 Bryobacterales bacterium | reverse complement strand
GGCGGGCACACGTGGAAGAACGTGGGCTTGCAACAGACGTATCAGATCGGTTCCGTTGTTGTTCACCCGAGGAACCCGGATATCGTTTACGTAGCCGCTCTTGGGCATCTGTGGGGGCCGAACCCGGAACGCGGCGTCTACCGTTCCACCGACGGCGGGCAGACATGGAAACTCGTTCTCACCAAAGGTCCGGAAGCGGGCGCGGTGGATTTGGCAATGGATCCCACGAACCCGCGCGTCATCTATGCGGCCTTCTGGCAAGTGAGCCGCAAACCTTGGCGGTTAGATAGCGGCGGCCCGGGTAGCGGCCTTTGGAAAACCACCGACGGCGGCGATACCTGGACCGACATCTCCCATGCCGATGGTCTTCCGAAAGGCGTGGAAGGCCGCATTGGCGTAACGATTTCGCCGGTGAATCCGGAACGCGTCTGGGCATTGGTCGAAGCTTCAGATGGTGGCTTGTACCGCTCCGATAACGCGGGGAAGACTTGGACCCGCGTGAATCAACAAAATAGCTTACGGCAACGAGCCTGGTATTTCACTCACATTTTCGCGGATACCAAGAATGCGGACGAAATCTACGCGCTGAATGTGAACTTCTTCCGCTCCCTTGATGGCGGCAAAACATTCTCGACGATGCCGGTTCCGCACGGCGATAATCACGACCTGTGGATTGCGCCGAACGATTCCGACCGCATGATTCTGGCGAATGACGGCGGCGCCACGATTACGCTCGATGGCGGGAAGACCTGGTCATCCGTTGACAACCAGCCAACGGCCCAGTTCTACCGCGTCGCGCTCGATAGCGACTTCCCGTATCACGCCTATGGCGCACAGCAAGACAACTCCACGGTGCGGATCGCTACGCGTGCAGGCAACGAAGGCATTACCGATCGCGATTGGTATGACGTGGGCGGCGGGGAAAGTGGTTGGATTGCGCCGGACCCGCGCGATTCGGAAATCGTTTATGCCGGCTCTTACGGGAATCTGATTACACGCCAGGATCACCACATTGGGCAAACTCGGAACATCAATGCGTGGCCGGACAATCCGATGGGTTATGGAGCGGAATCATTGGCATATCGCTTTCAATGGAGCTTCCCGATTGTCTTCTCTCCGCATGACGCGAAGACGCTCTACATCGGGTCAAACGTTCTGATGAAGACCGAGAACGAAGGCCAAAGCTGGCAGAAGATCAGCGGCGATTTGACGCGCAACGACAAAGACAAACAGAAGTCTTCCGGCGGCCCGATCACGCAGGACAACACTTCGATTGAGTATTACGACACGATCTTTACGATTGCCGAATCGCCACTCGCCAAAGGCCTGATCTGGGTGGGCACGGACGACGGTTTGGTGCAACTCACTCGCGATGGCGGAAAGACGTGGAGCAACGTGACGCCGAAGGGAATGCCTGATTGGATTCGCATCAATGCGATTGAGCCCTCGCCGTTTGAGGCGGGGAGCGCGTATGTTGCGGCGACCAACTATCAGCAGGACGACTTTCGGCCTTATCTGTATAAGACCAGCGATTATGGCAAAATCTGGAAGAAGATCGTAAACGGCATTCCGGATTCGCACTTCACACGCGCGATTCGCGAGGATCCTAACCACAAAGGCTTACTGGTGGCGGGTACGGAATTCGGGCTGTATATTTCGTATGACGACGGCGAGAATTGGAAGCCGTTTCAATTCAACTTGCCGGTTACGCCGATTACCGACTTGATGTTCGACAAACGCGAGAAGGAACTGGTGGTGGCAACGCAGGGGCGCGCGTTCTGGATCTTTGACGATCTGCCGTTGCTTTACCAGTACGATCCGAAGCAGGCAAGCGAAGATCTGCATTTGTATCAACCGAAGGATGCGTACCGGCGTGGCGGAGGCGGATTCGGCGGTGGCGCAGGGGAAGGGAATCGAGCAGTGGGAGAAAACCCTCCGAACGGCGCGGTGGTTTACTATGCGCTTAAAGAGAAACCGAAAGGCGATCTCAAAATTGAGTTCTTGGATTCCGACGGGAAGCAGGTCAACGAATATTCAACCAAAGCGGAGCCCGAGGTTAAACCGGCCGAAGACGAAGAGTCCCGCACTCCTCCGACTCCCAAGCCGACCGACAAGCCGGGCATGAACCGCTTTGTCTGGAACATGCGCTACCCGAACGCCACGACGTTCCCGGGGCTGATCATGTGGGCCGGCGGCGTACAAGGGCCGCGCGTTTCGCCGGGTCACTATCAAGTGAAGATCACGGCGGATGGGAAATCTCAAACCGCCGAGTTTGACGTTAAGGCCGATCCGAGGCTCAAAACCACCCCAGAAGACTATGCCAAACAACTGGCGCTGAGTTTGCAGCTGCGCGACAAGCTATCGGACACGAACGGGGCTGTGATTCGCATCCGCGAAGTGCGGCGCCAGTTAGAGGAGTTCAGCAAGCGCGACGATCAGAAAGTGGCCGATGCCGCCAAAGCTCTCATCACGAAGATCACCGCAATCGAAGAGGATCTGTATCAAACCAAGAACCGGGCCAGCGAAGATCCTCTGAACTTTCCGATCAAACTGAACAACAAGATCGCGTATGTCTTGGGAACAGTCTCGAATTCGGAAGACCAGCCGACGGCGCAATCGTACATGGTTTATGAGGACCTTGCGACGCGGGTGAATGCCAAACTCCGCGAACTGAACCAAGTGCTGACGGAGGATGTCGCTCAGTTCAATAAGACAGTGCGCGAGTCCGGCATCCCCGTCGTCACGGTTCCGAAATGACCGCTAAGCGGTCTCCGGAACCATCTCAATAGCGTGGCAAGGGCATTCGGCCGAACACAAGCCGCATCCCTTGCAGTAGTCGTAATTAATCTTGAAGGCTTTGCCCGGGCCAAGCTTGACGATGGCGTTATCCGGGCAGACGCCATAGCAGTTATCGCATTCAAAGCAATTGCCGCAGGAAAGGCAGCGGCGCGCCTCAAACAAGGCATTGCTTTCATTCAGTCCGTGAACCACTTCATTGAAGGTGGATTCGCGGCGCGCGCCTTCGAGCGTGGTTTGAATCACTTGTGGCGCGTCGCTGTAGTACCAGGTGTTCAGCTTCTCGAACGTAGCCTCTTCGTGTTTGGGCGCAGGTTCGTATTTCGTGCCATGCAAGAAAGCGTTGACGCAGCGCGCGGCCTTCTTGCCATGGCCGACGGCTGTGGTAACCGAGCGCTCAGCAGGCACCATGTCGCCGCCCGCGAAGACGCCCGCGTGGCCAGTCATCATTTGCGAATCCACTTTCACGACGCCATCGACAATTTCAATGCCCGGCGTTCTGCTTAAGAAGCTCAGATCCACATCCTGGCCCAGCGCCAACACGACGCTATCGGCTTCGAGGGTTTCGAATTCGCCGGTGGGTTGCGGGAAACCGGTCGCGTCCAGCTTCATCTTTTCGATCTGAAGGTCGGTTTGGCCGCGCGTCTTCATAGTGGAAAGCCACTTGAACTTGACGCCCTCTTCGACGGCGTCCTGAACTTCGGATTCATGCGCCGGCATTCTGTCCTTAGTGCGCCGATAAACGACCAGTGCCTCACTCGCGCCCAATCGTTTGGCTGTGCGCGCGGCATCGATGGCAGCGTTGCCGCCGCCTAAAATCACTACTTTTCGCCCCAGCTGTGTTACTTCGCCGGACTCCATATCGTGCAGCAGGTCGAGCGCATCTAAGATTCGACCGGCATCGCCCGCAGGCAGATACGCCCGCTTCGCCAAGTGTGCTCCGACGGCTAAGAACGCGGCGTGAAATGCGCCGTGGGCCATGGTTGCCATCAGATCGTCAACGCGTTTGTCGAGTTCAATCTTCACACCCAGATTTTGGATGCGCTGGATTTCTCCATCGAGGATGTTGCGCGGCAAGCGATATTGGGGGATGCCATAACGCATCATTCCGCCGGGCCGGTCTTCGGCTTCGTAGATAGTGACCTGATGGCCAAGGCTCGCCAATTGGTAAGCCGCCGAAAGGCCAGAAGGGCCGGAGCCAACCACCAAAACACGCTTTCCGGTGGTTGGCGGCGGGGCAGGGAACTGCCAATTCTTCTCAAGGGCCAGGTCGCCAAGAAAGCGCTCGACCGCGTGAATGTTGACGGCTTTATCCAGATGGGACCGGTTGCAAGAGCTTTGACAGGGGTGGTAACAGGCTCGGCCCATGATGGCGGGCAGGGGATTGTTCTCAACCAGCGATTGCCAGGCTTTCAGGTAATCGCCTGATTCCGCATAGTAAAGCCAGCCTTGAATGTTCTCGCCGGCGGGGCAGGCGAGATTGCACGGCGGCAGGAAATCGCGATAAACCGGTCGCTCTGTGCGCCACGAACCAGTGCGGTTCGCCAAACTGGTTCCCACTTCGAGGGTGATGGCAAATGGCTTAAGCATGATGCACCTCGCTCATCAGTCCGAATTCTTTGATGTTGCGATCGGCGATGTTTTGGATCGCGACCAGGGTGTGAGGATCGGCGTCGCGTTTAAACAAGTGCGCGAAGCGCTTCTGAGGGCGCAGATACTCTTCGACTTTGAGGAGGTGGCGAATGGGGGTGCGCTCGGTGATTTGTCCGTGCTCGGCGATAAAGAGTGGAAACAGACCTGTTTCAACGGCAAGACGCGCGATGCGCACAGTGTCTTTCGGATCGCTTCCCCAACCGAGCGGGCAGGGAACATGGACGTGAACGTAGCGGGCTCCGTGAATTTGCATGGCCCGGTCAACCTTGTATTCGAGATCGCGCAAATCGGCCACAGAAGCTGTGGCGACATAAGGAATGCGATGCGCCATGGCAATCAACGGGACGCTCTTGCCGTGCCCTGGCGGATTGCCCGGATGCGGCCCGACTGCGGGGGTGGTGGCGGTACCGGCTGAAAACGGGGTCGCGCTCGAGCGCTGCACGCCGGTGTTCATGTAGGCTTCGTTGTCGTAGCAAATGTAGAGGACGTCGTCGTTGCGCTCGAACATTCCCGAGAGACAGCCCATGCCAATATCGGTAGTGCCGCCGTCGCCGCCTTGCGCGACTACGCGGACATCGCTGCGTCCCTTTACTTTCATGGCGGCGGCGATGCCGGTGGCGACCGCCGCCGCATTGCCGAAGAGAGAATGCATCCACGAGACACGCCAAGACGATTCGGGGTAGGGAGTAGAAAAGACTTCCAGGCAACCAGTGGCATTCGCGACAATCAATTGGCCGTTGGCAGCGCGCATGGCGGTGTCGAGTGCGTAACGCGCCCCTAAGGCTTCGCCGCAACCTTGACAAGCGCGGTGGCCTGAGGTGAGAACGTTCGGCCGCGACTCGGCCGACTGCACCGAACTCGCTTGCTCACCGAGCAACCGATTGCCGATGGTGAATGTTCCGGTTTGATAAAACTTGACTGAAGATGCCGGCATGCTGGTTCCTTATCCGATTTGCGCCGCCAAAATACCGATGTCGGAAAGCAGATTTTCCGCCGTCGGACCTGATCGGCTGTTCGCTTTCTCCCGTTCCCAATGGCGCTCAATGAGCGGAAGATTGAGATCGAGGAAGAGGAGATCTTCCGCCTCGCCACGTTCGGCTTTCAGAAAAAGCTCGGCCAGCGAAGCCTTGGTAATGATTCGTCCGCCCAAGCCGGCGATCGCGGTGTAAATGGCGATGTCGGCGCCGGTTAAAGCGGTGCGCACGTCGGTAGCGAGGGTGCCTCCGATGCCAGGCGCCAAGCTCTTCTCAACAACGACGATCCGCTTCGCATGAGCGGTCGCGGCTCGCACGGCGGCCAGGGGAAATGGACGGTAGCAACCGATACTGATGGACCCAACGGCTGAACCTTGTCCGCGAAGATCATCGACGACGTCTTGAATCGTGCCGTTCACCGAACCGAGCGCTATGACGATGGTGTCGGCGCCTTCTGTCCGGTACGTACGTAAAAGTCCGCCAGCGGTATGACCGAACTTTTCTTGGAACTCCTCCGAAAGAGCCGGAATTCGCTCCAGGGCGCGCAGTTGTTTGTGATGAGCCAGATAGCGAACTTCCATGAAGGCTTCAGGTCCAACCATGGCGCCGATCGAAACCGGGTGAGCGGGATCTAACACTTGTCGTGGCTGATACGGAGGCAAGTACGAATCAACGTCTTTTTGGGAAACGATGTCGAACTGTTCGTAGGCATGCGTCAAAATGAACCCGTCTACGCAAACCATGACAGGGCAGGAAAGCTCTTCGGCCACGCGGAAGGCGATAATGTGCAGGTCGGCGGCTTCCTGCGCGGTTTCGGCGAACAATTGAATCCAACCGGCGTCGCGCATCGACATGGAATCGGAATGGTCATTCCAAATGTTGATCGGTGCGCCGATGGCGCGATTGCCAATGGTCATGACAATGGGAAGCCCGAGACCAGAAGCGTTATACACGGCTTCGGCCATGAACAGAAGCCCTTGGCTGGCGGTAGCGGTATAAGCGCGCGCACCAGCGGCCGATGCGCCAATGGCAACGGAAAGGGCGGCGAACTCCGATTCCACGTTGATGAATTCGCAATTTTTCAATTCACTGGTCTGCACCATCTGCGCCAGGCCTTCCACGATGTGGGTTTGCGGGGTGATGGGATAAGCGCAAATCACTTCCGGGCGACAGAGAGCAACGGTTTCGGCGACCGCGCGCGAGGTTTCAACTTGCTTGCGCATGAGTAAGTGTTCCTTCTTTGACGAGCTGATAAGTGGCTCGAGCCGCTTTGACGTTTCTATCCCCGATGACGTGCGGGAATTTGGAGAGAATCGCCTCAGCAACAGAATCGATTCTCAAGATTTCGGTGACGGCGGCAAACGCTCCGAGCAAAGCGGCATTGGGAATTGGACGTCCCACATATTCCAAGGCGAGTTTCGTGGCCGGTACGGTATGGCAATGCCCGGCTACGAAAGCTTTAGCGGCGACGCCAAGATCCAGTTCGGCGAATGGCTTGGTGCTGTTGATCAAGACGTAGCCCGACGGTGCGAGCCCCTCAAAAAGACCAACACCAGCCAACAGCGTGGCATCTTGAATGATGAGAGCATCGGGCGTCATGACGGGTTCGCGCAAGCGGATCGGCTTATCATCAATCCGGCAGAATGCTGTGACCGGCGCGCCCATGCGTTCAGACCCAAACGTGGGGAACGCCTGCGCATATTTGCCTTCCAGAAAAGCGGCGACTGAAAGGATTTCCGCCGCTGTGACCACACCTTGTCCACCGCGTCCGTGGATACGAACCTGAAACATGATACAGATCACAATGCATTTAGACATCCACTCGTAAATACATGAGGCAAAAGCAGTTGCCCGCTCAGACGGGCATATCATTCTGCGTATGTTGGCCCACACCCCTCCCGCGTTGGGTCGAAAGGCTCATGCCGATTTCGTCATTTTGACAATCGGCAGTGTTAGTCCATCGCCGAGCGGAACGGCCAGGTTTTCGATGGACGTGTAACCGCGCGCACGGTATAGCGGAACTCCCGTGAGCGTCGCGCCCATTTCAAAACTGCGGAATCCCGCCGCGATGGCTGCCTTTTCGCAGGCATCGAGAATCAGGGTGCCGACTCCACGCCGCGCGAAGTTCGGATGGACGAAAAAAGCACGAATCTTGGCCGCATCATTTGCGGGGTCGAGCAGAGAGTCTTCGCGACCGGCCCAAACATCGCCGCCATATAATGTCTTACGCTTGCTCCAGCCGCCGCAGCCCGCGATTTCGCCTGGCGCGGTTTCCACGACGAAATAAGTGCCATCGGCGACAAGTTGCGAATCGACTCCAAAGACTTTGCGCAAGGCGGCATCGATTTGCTCGGGCGAATAATCGGAGGCTTGCAGGCCGCGAACGGAGGCGTCGATCAGGCGGTTTAGCGCCGTGACATCGGATTCTTGCGCAAGACGGATAGAGAACGATTCGGTCATGGCTCCGCCGTTAGTGCGGGAAAGATTTGTATGGTAGCAGATATTTTCTCCTTTCGTTTACGCGGCACGGGCGACGTTGACGGGCCCACGATCTTCGCTGAGACCTAGTTTGGTGAGTTCTGCTTTGAATTGCGCTTCGAAGTTAGGATTCTCTTTGGCAGCGGCGCTGCGGGCGTTCAGATTGATGGTTAATTGGTGCATAGCTTTGCCGTCTTTGAGGAGGATGTCCCAATAATGACCTTGTTTTTTCATTTCGTGCTTTTCGAGTTTGAGGTTTAAGAGGGCCTCGGCGCGGTTTTGCGCTTCGAAGCCATTTAGTTCGGTGCGGGTTTCTTTTCTTATCTTTAACAGGTCGTTGAGAGATTTGTGGAAGGCGCGGGTGTGGGTAGCTTGGTAGCGCGTATATAGGTTGAACATTGCGGGGTCGGTGACGACGCCGGAGTCAGGGTCGGTGGTGGTGTCGATGAGTTTGGCCGCGCGCTGGGAGAGCCAAGTGGATTCGGCCATGTTGTTGACGAGGATGGATTCGGTTTCGGTGGTGGGTTGATGTTCGGCTTCGAGCGATGCTTTCAGGGCGGTGAATTTTTCGGGATCTTCGGTGGTGAGGAGACGGAAGACGCCGTTATGGCGGGCGAGTCCGTGGGTAGCGCGGTTTTGGGAGGAGATGGCGAGGCCGGCTTCGGACTTCGGGCCGGAGGATTTTAGGGCGTTCGCGCGGTTGGCCGCGAGTTGGGAAGCCGAGATGGGACGCGGTGGTTCCGGTTCAGACGGAGTGAGAGTGGGAGTGATGGCGGACAAGGGCGGGAAGACGCCGCCGGGTTCAGGGATATCGAGCGCGGGTGCGGCGGCGGTTGCGACAGCGGCGACCAACGGACGAGATGCTTCGGCGGCGCGAGCGAGTTTAGCGGCCAGTTTGCGCTCCTTATGCGCAAGGGCGCGACGTTGTGTACGACTCATGTTTTTAAACCTCGATTGACTGACTTGATGTTTCGGGCGCGCCGGGGCGAACCGGCTGCCTGAACAAAAAGTCGCATGAGGAGCGGGATGACCAGAACGGAGTTTCGCGGAGATTTTGGGAAAAGGGCCGTAAGTTGTTGTGAGGAAGGGAAATAAAAAATCGAAGATTTTGGACGAGATCTGTGACTAAAAACAATGGCGGCAGGGCGATATAGGTTGGACGCTTTTCTCCCGGGACCAAACAACTGTGCGGGGTTGCGAGAGGTTGAGGCGCTCTGATGATCTCTCTTGGATGATGGCCACACTTGGCGGGACTAATCCGAACCTATTTGTGGTTGGCGCCTTGCCGCAGCAAGCCCGACATGGCGCGGATGCGGCTACGTGGCGTAACCGATTTGTTGCTCTCAGTTGCAGCTGTCGCTGCGTTGAATTTAGAGGCCGACCTTCAAATCATAAGGGCAAGTCAATCTGAGGCAATGGTTTTCCGCTCTGGCTGAAGTGCTCTTTGAACCCGTGATTGCAATAGTGATGGACCAACTGCGCGTTGTCCTGACCGGAGTGGCCGCCTTCAGCGCGACGTTTAATGTGATCATCGCTCGCATTAGACATAACAAGACGCGCTTTGCAGATGCCACACCGTTGCGCCGAGGCCAAGCTCGCCTTGATTCGTGCCGCACTTCGCGTTTCCTTCCATGTGTCTGATTTCACATCTCCATCGTTTGTTAAGGTCAAATTCGGTGCAGAGATACCCTTCAAAATTTCCGCTTCACTCTTGCCAGACGCTAGTCCATCAAGGATTTGCCCGAGCAAGTTCTTGATTGGCTCTAAGCTTTTCTTCCAGCCGCCATAGCGGCTGAGAATGTGCTGTCCCAGATTGCTCTTGCCGATCAGCATTTCTTCCAGCTTTGCTCTGTGCATTGTGAATTTCACCAACTCGTTCTTTTGAATCAACTCTTGAACGAACAGCACAACTGCAAGAAACATACTTGGACGATGATTTCCTGTTGTACCCCAAAAGTAGACGGCTGGGTGAAGGCTAAGGGAGGCAGGTTCATGCCCTGCAACGTATTTGATAACACCCCACACCTTGGCAAGCACACGAGACGTCTGACTGCCATCAATGTCTGCGGGCATATTATTAGCGCCGGCCTTGGTGTTTGTAACGACATTCACCAATTCAAGGGCCAATCGCAGCCCGTTGGTTGTTTGCGCCATACCAGCCGGCTGCAGTTCGATGTGGGTGTGTGGCTGTGCATCCTCGGGCTCGAAAATGGAGTCGTAAATTCGTCTAGCGTAGTTCTCAATGGCAGCCGCATGCTCTGTTTCAAACGCCCCCCAATAAGCGTGTCCACGTCCAGCGCCTACCAAAGCGCGTGCAGCCACGATGTTGGAGGCTTTGCGCTCAACGATCATGTAGCGCTCCGTCGGATCAATTTCGACCGAGCGCTGATTGATATCGAGAAAAGATTGCAGGGCCACTTCCGCATCGCCAACTACCCACTGTGTTTCAACTGGCTGGGCGATGTTTGTGCTCCAGGAAAGCTGCTCGGGCGTTCGGTTTGGAAGCAGAGTTAGCTTTTGGAGTTCAGCGTACTCCAGCCCCTCTGCCTTTATCTGTGATCGGCATTTGCTGGCAGCATCACGTTGCGGCTTTGGAATTTGGTGTTTGAAGAACGCCTGCGAGATTATCCCATCGCCGTAGTCATCATTGACCCAAGCAACAAAAACACTCAACCGATGTGCACCGTCGATCACGAAGGTGGATCCATCGGCCGACCATAAGATCACTGCAGGAATCAGATGGCCATTGCGAAAGCTGCGCACTAACGACACCACGTTATCTACACCCCAGTCATTGGTTTCTCGCTGGAATAGCGGCTTCCGCAACAGACCATAGAAGTGCTTTCCTAATGCTAGCTCTGTAACTTGGATCACGCCCTTGCTCGCTTTAGGCCTTTTGCTTTCTACGTCATCACGTGGGATCAACGCGTCCAAATTGACGGTGTCTTTTTGTTTTGTAGCCATTCTGCCTTTCGCACTAGTTTCTAAGAACTCAGCAACCCTCAAGTCTATAAAAAGCTACATCACTCGATTTTGGAGTTTGAAATGTGACTTAGACACGCTTGACTCATTCCGAACGGACGATGTGGCAAGGCAATAGGCTTTTGAGAGCCGTGCGAATAAAGCGGAAAGATGGGTCAGCAGCTCGGCCAGTTGGTAAACCTAAGTCTGCCGACCCAAAGTCCCGAATCAGGACCGAGAAACGCGCCTCTCACAACTGGCACCGTTCGACAAGAATCAGGGTTGCCATGCCGACTTTTCGATACCAATTTATCTATCGATGGGTACGTAGATCGAGTGAAAGCCACCAGCAAGTGTAAAACATGCTCTTCGCATCGCGCACGAACGCGGATTGAATTGTCTGGAAATTCGTTTTATAGGTTTGGCAGCCATACAAGGCTTCCCCTTGTTTTGGTCGAGGGGCCGGCATGCTCGATACATGTCGGCCTCTGCTTGTTTTTAGAGATTTAGCGTGTTGGCGTCAAGAGTGATCGAATGGCATGGCTGGACGACAAAATCGGTATAAACTTCGGTTATGGCCTCGGATGCGGAAGAGAGATTTCACACGTATTTAGAAGATTCCGACGACAGCATTTTTATAGATGGGTCGCATGTAAAGCTGTATCGCGGTCGGCAAGACCTTGCCGAAATAACGGACGCAAGAACGAGAACGTTTCTTCAAGCAGTAAAGACGCGGATGAACTCTGATCTAGCGGCAAGAAAGCGAGTTGCCCACTACGTTCGATGATCTGGCGTTTCACTTCGATTTCATAGATTCCGGCTTCGGGGCCGCTCTGGCGTTTCGCGACGATTCCTATGCGTTCATCGGTATCAGCATTCCCCTGATGGATCAGATACAAAGGACGTGCAAGGCGTTGAGCGAATCCGCTGCAATCCGCGAAATTCTTCAAGTTGGCGATGGGCTTGAAGAGAAGCTCGAAGTTGTTCTCTTCTGGAATTTGATGAATTTGGTGTTGACCCACGAGTACACGCACCACATCCATGGACACGTCAAACGCGCACTGGGGAAATCGAAATTCTTCAGCGAGTTTGATAAAAACGCAGCAGACTCCGACATGATGTTTCGGCAGGCCGAAGAAGTGGATGCGGATGGCTTCGGGACTTATCAGGTTCTCGCGAATGCGCTGGATACTGGACTTCGTGACACCAACGCAAAGTACCTGGAGTTGGATGGCTTGGCGCCAGAAGAAATTGATCGACCTTTTCTTCTTTGCCATGTTGTAGTAGCTTGCGCTCAGTTTTCTATCAACGGATTAACGGATGTCCGAACGGAAAACCCACGACAGAAAGAACACCCGATTCAAGCTTGCCGTCTTGATTTCCTAATGGGGCATACGAAGCTATGGTGCGAGCGGAATCGACCAAACCTTGTTGACGTGATTTCGCAGGAAACATTGAGCAAGGTAATGGAAACCGTGTCGTCCGAAATGTGGGGAATAATCAGCCATGTATTGTGGCAAGCGCAAGGCAGGTTCCTAGCTACGGATGATGGGCAGAAATACAGGGCAGAGCTTATTGTCTTACTAGACAAGTTGAAAGAGGATTTGGGCGAAGAGCGGGCTTCTGCTGTAAGGGCATAAAAACTGGCCGTCATAAGAGAATTACTGGTTTTGCTCGGGCGGGAAGAGCGTAGGAACATTGCCGTAAAGATTAACGGCCTTGAGTATTTCATTCAGGGCTTGTTCCTTGTAAACGGGAACGCGAGGCTTTCTGGATATGATCGCGGCCCAATGACTCCCTTGAGCCACAGAAGGATCGTCTGAATAGTGCTGTGGGTGATTGGAAAAAACTAATAGGTTGTAAGGATCAACTCCGCCATAATCGGTCCTAATCTTTTGGACGAGGGCTGTCATGGCTTTTGACATGACGATAGGATTTAGCGAGATCGGCTTGTAAAAGGGTTCGGCGCGGTTCATCGGAAGGTTCGTATCAACAAGAATTGCTAGAGGATTGCTTGGGTCTTTCGAAATGGCGTTGTTAATCAGTGAACGAAATCGAATGTCAGGATTGTCGTCGCGTGGCCCGGACATCGCCAGAACTCCCGCACGATGTCGGCTCTTGGCCTCAACCCAAACATGCTGCTGTGTTGCATTATGCACCGCAATAAATTCCACACGCTTGCCTGTCGGATTACGCTCGTCCTCGGGTACGATTGAGTACCCGGCGCGCAGGCAAGTCGCCGCTACAAAAACCTCGTGTAATGCGCCTTGAAGCTGGCCAGGATTCCGAAGCCGCTCTAGAAGTGCCTCATCGAGAATTGAGTTGTCGTCGGCAGTGTATAGGTCGTAGTAAAAGCTGTTGTACGCTGCCAGCGGACCATTGGGCGTCGGGGCAAAAGCTCCGTCTGACCGACGCGGTTGACCAGACTACTTGCGTTAATAAATGTGAGTGGAATAGGTCAAGTTTTAGGCAACGAGCCGGGCCTCCTCACAGCAAGCACCAATTTCCTTAGTCAAGCGATCAAAGGCGGTACGCAAAGGTGTATTGACGGGAGGGGCGAGTTTGGGGATAATCTCGGCGAGTTTGGGCCGCAGCAGGCGCGCGTAGGTTCTGGAGAAGAAGAGGGCGATGCGGAGTCCGCCGGGTGTGAGTTGATAACGGTGGCTCTTTGGGATTCGCTCAATGATGCCATGCAGACGGAGACGGCGGAGGTCGTAAGTCATTCTGCCGATGGGGTAATTGGCTGGGTCAAGGCCCAGCAGTTGCGCCAGCAAAGGGCGCACTTGCGAATTGCTAAACCCACGCAGTGGGAGACTGAACACGACGAGCACGGCGAACAGGGCCTGCACCCGCTGGTCGCCGAAACGCAGTTCTGGGAGTGTTGGATCCACAAGCATTAGTGGAACTAGAAATCGCACGGCAAACATCAAAGTTCCTCTTTGTTCCAACAAAACCGTTCGCTTGGACAGCGTTGGCCGCTTGCATCTATTGCTGGGCAAAGGCTCCGTCCACGCTTGGATATCCGATTCCGGTTTTGCTCAGCGCATGCGCGCTTTCTTACAGTATTTATTCCACAATCATTAATCGGCGGCTAAACGTCGCAAAGAGAGCAGCTCGAAGCTCCGGGAGTGCGATTCCGCAGGCCTCAAAATAGCGATTCTTTGCTTGAGAATCTTATCTCGATCATATCCAAAAACTGCTGAGGTTAATCAATTGCCCGATCATCCTAATTCGACATTTGAAGACAAAGCCGTCTTTGATCGTCGAACGAATTCGTCAAACTGGCCCTAACCGAACCTTAT
The DNA here is from genome assembly GCA_963771405.1 of Bryobacterales bacterium. Classification (GTDB taxonomy): domain Bacteria; phylum Acidobacteriota; class Terriglobia; order Bryobacterales; family Bryobacteraceae; genus Bog-105. The sequence goes on along the minus strand of CAVYUL010000109.1, from coordinate 152,261 downwards.
AGCAGCGGCGCCGCCAGCTACGCTGTCTTTCATAAGGCGTCTGTCATCTGCCATCCCGATCACCCTGTCCGTGATGTCAGATCGCCAAATATTTGCGAATGAAAATTCGCTAAATGCAAATGAGGGAACGGGCTTTTCGGGGCGCCCAAGGCAGGCGCGCTCGGGATAGGTCCCGAGAAACGCCCCAGGGTACTGGAATCCGACGGGCGGTTGGCATTTCGTCGAAGGGGCAGTCATGGTCATGCCTTGCCAGTCGATTCCCGGTTTACGGGGTATCCGAAAGTTATGTCGCTCGGATGTTTAACGCTATGCGCTAATGTGGGGTAGCGACAGGCCGAAGCAGAGAGAACGCATGCGAGAAACGCGGTCCCCGCTAGCCTCTGGGCCGCGTGAGCAAAGACGACCTGGTACGAGACATGCCGGCCGTGTTCGGAAGGCGCCTGAACGAAATATCCCTCTGTTCGACCAGTCGTTCGCTAACGCTTCGCACGCGAAGCCGCATACGAGAATCGTGGCCGCCAGGGAGTGCCTGCTGACCCTCCGTCGATTCCGCGGCCAAGCCGAAACAGAGTCCCTGCCCGCAAATGCAACATCCTGCCGAGGGTCGGCGTCAGATTCGCTGGCGGTTCCACCCCATGATTCGCTTCGCGGGGCACGCAAGATTTTACTTCAGGCGTCAAGGGGTCGGTGCAAACGGACAGTGGCCACGCCGCCGCAGCCTGTTTGTAGATCACTCCGGTGCGCTCTCGGTAGGCTGCGACCGATTTCTCGACAGACTTGAACCGGTGACTGAAACCTTCGTTCATTATGCCGTCGGCGCGCTAGCGCCTGGTGAACTGCCCGCGCCGATCAAGCGAATCAATCAAGGTCGCGACGGAATTCTATGGCTGGCGACCTCTAGAGGGTTCTATCAATAAAAATCCCGCCACGCCGAAAATCACGCGATATATCCATGACGCAACGGACCCGGCCAGTATCAGCGGGAACCGAAGCAACGCAGCGGGTGAAGATCGCCAAGGGCGACACACTCGAAATGAGATTGCGTATAAAGCGCGAGGCGATTTATAACTGAGATAACACCGGTGACGGCCTGCGCCCTGTTATGACGAAACTCAGATCGACGCAATCGGCGCGGCATTAAGCTGGCATCTTCCTGTTATTCAACCATCAGGAGCCGTTAACGGACCCTCTACTATTGCTGCCGTAGTCCAACTCCCGAAACAGCAAGGGAGTCATACCAAAGCGGCGCTCAAATGCCCGCGAGAGTTGCGTTCCGGAAAGGTAACCGACTTTCGGAGCAATCTCCTTGACCGACAGGCCCGCCGTCAGATAAACGCGAGTTTGATCGAGCCGCAAAGTCTCGACGAAGCGTGCCGGCGTCATGCCGATGCTGCGGGTGAAATGTCTGAGGAACGTACGCTCGGACATCGAAACGCGCGCTGCCAGCCGCTGCACATTCAACGGCTCAGCCAAATTCTCGCGAATCCAGTCAATCAACTCGGTGAACGGCGCGGCCGCGTGACTTTGGGCGCTCAACACGGCACTGAACTGAGATTGGTAGCCGGGCCGGCGGGCATACAAGACGAGGCGCTTGGCGATGGCGTTGGCGACGGCTTCTCCCAAATCCGAAGCGACCATCGCCAGACTCATGTCTATTCCGGTGGTCACTCCGGCGGAGGTCCACAGCCGGCCATCGTTCACAAATGACGCGTTCGCGTCCACGTGGGTATCGGGGCAGAGTTCCGCTAACTCCGAGCAAGCGGACCAGTGAGTGGCCACCCGCTTGCCCCCCAGCAGGGCGAAGTGCGCCAAGGCGAATGCGCCGGTGCAGACGGAGCCGTACCGGCGCGCTTTCCTGCTTGTTTGGACCGCCCATTTGAAGACCGATTCGTCGGCCGCCAGCATCTGCAGTCCAGGCCTATCGCCTCCTGCGATCAACAAAGTATCGATCGCACGCGGCGGCAGCGACTTGAGTGGTTTGGTGACAAGGGCCACCGCGCTGCTTGTCTGGATGGTGCCGCCTTTGGCAGAAAGAATATGAACGTTGTAATGCGCTTGCCCTGAAATATGGTTGCCTGCCGCGAACACCATTGCGGGTCCGGTGACATCGAGTACCTGGCAGCCGGCAAAAGCGAGTATGGCTACATCGAGAGGCTTCGGCGTTGGCGGATTTTGTCGCGTGATTGTCATTTACGCGATCGGTTCCTCTACTCTATCGTAGATATGTCACGCCATCAGATGCTCATGAATATTCACGCAATACGTCGTCCGCCAATGTTCCACGCTGCAGCGCTCGTGGCGACGAGCGCTTCGGTGCTGATGTGGGCAACGCCGCCTGAGCACGCGAAGGCGACTAACATCACAGCACAGATGGCCTGCGCGAGCCTGTCAGGGAAAACCATCGGCGGAGCAACGCTCACGACGGTTTTGGTCAAGGCGAATGGGGCAGCGCCGACTTACTGCAAGGTCAACGGCACGATTGCGCCTTCTCTGAACTTTGAAATCCGTCTGCCGGACACATGGAACGGCAAGCTCTACTATGGGGGCGGCGGCGGTTACGACGGATCGATTCCGCCATTAAGCCTACCCGCACTCACAGAAGGTTACGCAGAGGTCGTCAGCGATTCTGGGCACCAGGACAAAGAGGGAATGTCCGCTGCCTTTGCATTTACCGATACCTTCGCCGCCCAACTCTTCGGCAGCCTCTCTGTGCCGACGGTCATGTCCACCGCCCTGAAAGTGGTGACGGCCGCGTATGGTACGCCGCCAACCAAGTCCTATTTCGAAGGCTGCTCCAATGGGGGGCGGGAGGCGTTGATGGCGGTGCAGCGAAACCCGAATCTCTTTGATGGTGTGATTGCTCGCGCACCCGGTTATAACTGGGTGGGCTTCATGGGCGCGTTCAACCGAACGGCCAAGGCGTTGGCTGCTCCCGGCGGCGCGTTCACTCCCGCCAAAACGGCGCTGCTGGCCAAGCATGTGCGCGACGCCTGCGATGGACTTGACGGTATTGAGGACGGCGTTGTTTCGAATCCTGCTGCTTGCACGGCAAAGATCCTGAACGTGGGCGCTTTGCGCTGTGCCGGCGGCACCGATACGGGCGACACCTGCGTTTCCGATGCGCAACTCGCCGTCATCCAATCTTGGACCACCGACGCAATATTCGCAGGCAGCAGCACCTACCGCAGTAAAGGATACAACCTTACGGGGAACGAGGATGATCCATTCAACTTTGGAATCTGGGTTTCGGGCAATGGAGATGTCAGAAAGGCCGGTCAGTACATGTTTCAGGACACCACCGTCAAGTACTTCCTTGCGCGAGATCCCAAGGCCGACTCGCTGAAGTACTCGCCCTGGGACCAGAATCAGAGCGCACTCTATGCATTGGCTGCGCTCAATGACGCGACGCAAACCGATATTCGTCCGTTCATCGAAGCAGGCGGCAAGTTGATTGTCTGGCACGGGGGCTCCGATGCAGGCCTCAGCGTCAACTCGACCATCGAGTACATGACGAACATGGAGAAATCCGTCGGTGCAGAAAACGCCGCCGCCTCAACTCGGTTCTACGTGGCGCCAGGGGTCGATCACTGCGAAGGCGGAGCAGGCGCGGATAAGACCGACCTCCTGACGGCGCTCGACCAATGGGTGACGAAGGGCATCGCTCCTGGCACCTTGACTGCGCAAAAGCTGGATGCCAACGGCGCGGTAATTCTCACTTTGCCGTTGTGCCAGTATCCGCAGTACCCCCGCTACACAGGGCCAGCCAATAATGCGGCAGCTGCCAAGTTAGCGTCGAACTACACCTGCACCTCGCCCGGCGTGGCGCCAAACTAGAGGCTACTTAGACGAGAAAGGATGTGCGTCATGGACGAGAATGACATTTCCCGCCGTTCCCTTGTCAAGCTAATTGCTCCGGCATTGGCGGCAGCTCATGCTGAATCGCGCCTGCAAATCGGCATGCTCCTCTACCCGGGTCTGAGCGCGCTCGACCTGATCGGGCCGCACCCGTTCTTTGCCGAATTGTCGAACAGCCAGGTTCATTTGCTCTGGAAGGACCTGAATCCTGTCGCCTGTTCACTCGGCTACAGCATTGTTCCGACTACCTCGATCGAGGATTGTCCCCGCGATCTGGATGTCTTATTTGTACCGGGCGGTACGTTGGGAACCATCGCGATGATGAACGACGACGAGATTTTGTCGTTCCTCGCCGATCGCGGCAGTCGAGCCCGTTACGTCACGAGTGTCTGCACGGGGTCGCTGGTCCTTGGCGTCGCTGGACTCTTGAACGGCTACGATGCGACATGCCATTGGAGGTTTCGCGATCTGCTTCCTCTGGTCGGGGCGAGGCCGATTGAGGAACGCGTGGTGATCGATCGCAATCGGATAACGGGTGGCGGGGTGACCGCCGGAATCGATTTCGGGCTGGTGCTTGCCTCGCGCCTTCGCGGCCGTCAGGCGGCCGAAATCTTGCAGCTCTACAACGAATACGATCCGCACCCTCCATTTGCAGCAGGGACACCGGCAATTGCCCCGTCCGCAACGAAGGCTGCTGTCTATGGCGGACTCACTACTGTGTACGAACAGGCCCGTAAGGTTGCTGGGCATGCGCGCGAAGTTCGGCATCTGGGCTAAGGCCAGTGGGGAATCATGGTCGTTCCTTCAGGCATTGCAAATTGATGCTGATGAGATGCGCCTGCTCTACTTTGGCGCGTTCGGCGACGAGTTGGGCGTCGGAGATGGGTAACCGGACGGAGGTTTCGATGCGAGACGCCACGCTGTTCAGGGATGTCGAACGCGCGAGCGCGGCCGGTTGCAGGCCCAAGAACCCGTTTTTTCTTTGCTAAAGTTTCAAATAGTGCCGAGGTCCCTGCCCGCAAATGCAACATCCTGCCGAGGGTCGTCTTTGCTCTTGCGGACAGGAGGCTAGAGGGCGTCGCGTTGTTCGCATGCGTTCTCTCTGCTTCGGCCTGTTGCTATTCTGTTTCGGCTTGGCCGCGGAATCGAAGGCGGATCAACAGGCACTCCTTCGCGGCCACGATTCTCGTGTGCGGCTTCGCGTGCGAACCGTTAGCGAACAGCTGGTCGAACAGAGGGACATCTCGTTCAGGCGTCTTCCGAACACGGCCGGGCTGTCTCAGACCAGGGTCGCCCAGATCGCGCAAGATCACGACGGGTTCTTGTGGTTTGGCACGCAATATGGGCTGAATCGATATGACGGGTACCGATCGCGAGTCTTCAAGCATGAGCCAGGACAGCCCAATAGCCTGAGCTGTGTCTACATTCGCAGCCTGTTTGTAGATCACTCCGGTGCGCTCTGGGTCGGCTGCGACCGATTTCTCGACAGATTTGAACCGGTGACTGAAACCTTCGTTCACTATGCCGTCGGCGCGCTAGCGCCTGATGAGCTGCCCACGCCTATCGAGCGCATCAATGAAGATCGCGAGGGAATTTTATGGCTGGCCACCTCTCGAGGGCTTTATCAATTAAATCCCGCCACGCGGAAAATCACGCGCTATATCCACGACGCCACGGACCCGGCCAGTATCAGCGGGAACCGAATCAACTCTGTGGGTGAAGATCGCAACGGACGATTCTGGATAGCGACGAGCGGCGGCCTGGACGAATTCGATCGCAAGACGGGAAAGGTCACGTGGCACGTACCTTTGCAAGTGGAGGTCAGCCGGTTTCATGAGGACAAGTTCGGCGTCCTCTGGTTAATCACGAGCTTCTCTCCGTCCTGTGCTCTGGCCACCTTCGAATCAGGGAGCAATCTGGTCACTTGTCATTCGATCAGTTATCGGTCGCGGGCAGGGAATTCTCTCGTCAACATCTCCGAAATGCTCGAATCGGATGATGGCACGATGTGGCTGGGTTCGTCGGCTGGGCTGCTGAAGCTCGATCCGCAACGTAAGCAAATCACGCGCTATCACAATGAGCCCTCGGACGATGAGAGCCTGGAATCGGACAACATCATTTCCCTTTATCAGGACAAAGAGGGCGATATCTGGACTTGCTTTCAGGACACGGAACCGAACTTTTTCGATGAACGGCCATGGGCCTTCGAAAACTTTACCTATAAGCGCGGCAGCCTGGTGAACGCTCTGGTTACTACTATCTATGAGGACCACAACGGCATTTTGTGGATCGCTTCGATGGGAGGGCTGAACCGGATCGACCCGCGCACTGGAAAAAACACAGTACCCGTGGGCTCAGGCGTCGGCAATGAAATACTTGCCATTCTCGAAGACCCCTCGGGGGTTCTGTTCTGTGGCATGTTTCATCAAGGGCTGCAACGGCTGGATCCCGAAACTGGCAGAATGAGCCCATACGTACGCTCCCGCGAGCCATCAAACCTTTCCCGGAATCCGATTATGCGGATCATCTTCGACCACGAGGGGGCCTTGTGGGCAGCTACCTATGGCGGCGTCAGCCGTCTGGATCGGGCCACCGGGAACTTCATCACCTACACGCCTGAGAAGCAAAATACGATCCAGTATCAGGTGATCAAAGAAGATAGCAGCGGAGCTCTCTGGCTCGGTGCGCAATCGGGGCTACACCGCTTCGACCCGCGGACGGGACAGTTCACGTTCTACAAGCACGATCCGGACGATCCGCGGTCGCTCAGCGATAACCGCGTAAATTCTGTACAGTTCGATCACAGTGGCAATATGTGGGTCGGTACGCAGAACGGTTTGGATCAGTTTGATCCCAGAAAGGGGAACTTTAAAGCGTATTACCGCGAGGACGGTCTGGCCGGCGACGTGGTGAGCTGCATTCTGGAAGACGAACGTGGACTACTTTGGATGAGCACCAACAACGGGCTATCGAGTTTCAATCCTCAGTCGCGGGTATTCAAGAATTTTTCCGCTGCCGACGGACTTCCGGGGGCTGATCTGACCGGTTGGGGGGCCTGCTACGAGAATCCCAGCGGCAGGATGTTTTTCGGCGGCTTCAATGGCGCGACGGCCTTCTATCCCGACCGGATTGTGAGCAGTTCCTTCATGCCCAGGACCGTTTTGACTGATTTCCGGTTATCGGGAAACCCGGTTCCGATAGGTTCCAGCTCTCCGCTGAAGCAATCGATCACTTACGCGGACAGCATTACGCTTTCGCACGAGCAGAATATCTTTTCGATTGAGTTCTCCGCGCTCAGTTACTTCAATCCGGCTACAAACCGCTATCGCTACAAGTTGGATGGGTTACAGCATGAGTGGATTGAAGCGAATAGCGGGCACCGCACAGCTACTTACACGACACTGCCCACCGGCGATTATACGTTCCGTGTGCAAGGCGCTACGAGCCGTGGCGCCTGGAGTCAGGCGGGGCCAGTGTTGCATATTAAGATTCTGGCGCCTTGGTGGGGCGCCTGGTGGTTCGAAACCGCGACTGCTTTGACGGCCTGTGGTCTTATTTGGATGTTGTATCGCCTCCGTCTCCGGCAAATGACCGCTAAAGTAGACCTGCGCTACTCCGAACGGCTTGCGGAGCGCACCCGCGTCGCCCGCGATCTGCATGACACGCTGTTGCAGGGCTTTCACGGGTTGATGCTGCGGCTGCAAGCAATAGCGGATTTGCTTCCGCAGGGAGAAGCCAAGGATGAACTCGAGCGAACTCTCGACCGCGCGGATCAGGTGGTGGCCGAGAGCCGGAAAGCCGTGCACGATTTGCGCTTGTCTACCGTGGTGAGCAACGATCTGGTGGGGGCGGTGCGAACCGTGGGCGACGAACTGTCCAGCGAAAACTCGGCAACATTCAGTTTCGTGGTGGAAGGCCAAGAGCGTGAATTGCACCCGATCGTGCGGGACGAGGTTTATCGCATTAGTTGTGAAGCGCTGCGCAATGCGTTCAGCCACGCACGGGCCCGGCATATTGAGGCGGAAATCATTTATACGGAACGGCTGTTCCGGTTACGAATTCGCGATGACGGAGAGGGGATTGCGCCGGCTGTCGTCAAGAGCGGCCGTCCGGGGCACTACGGGCTGCCTGGAATGCGGGAACGCGCCTTAGAGATCGGTGCAAAGTTGGATATCTGGAGCGGCATGGGGACCGGTACTGAGATCGAATTGAACGTTCCCGGTTCGATTGGTTATAGTAAACGGCCGAGCCGCCGCAAGTTGTGGTCGTTCAGCAAGAAGGAAGTGTGAAGGCGCGAGCGGTTTCGGAAGGAGCTGTGGCTTTTAATCGTTTTATCGGCAGTTTTAATTCGTCTCGTTAGCAGCATTGGAATTTGACCCATAGTTCCGTGGGCCTTTCCCCCTCTCAAAAAGCACACCCTAAACTATTTTCTTTGGCTGGCCGATTATAGTTATCCATGGAGAGAAAAAAGTTCACGCTCCGCTCGCCACTGATGGGGGCCCTCCGTGACTACCGCTGTGGCCCCATAGCGTTCGAGGCCGGAGATAGTCTATGGTGGGACCCGGCCCAATCCAGCGATCCCGTTGTGTTCGAAACCGGCGGCTTGCACTTCACGGCAGATCGCTTTCAATTTTTGAAAAGTATCGAAGATAGCATCAATTGCTCGACAGCGCTGATACCGAAGCCGGCGGGATAGGGATCTGCCGCGGAACACGAAAATTACCTTAGAGAAAACGTGCCTCGCCGTTCGTAATCGGCCGTTACCGTTATGCGGCGCGACAACGGGGCAAGTTCAGTTGTGGATGCTTACTTCTACGGCGGCTTCGGCCGGGATCGGTTTGGTGGTTGCCGCTGCGCTGATGGAGTCGGAGATGACCCAACTAGCACCGGCCAAAGCAATGCAGATCGCGTTGCCGGCCCAATTGAAGTGATTGCGTGGCGCGGCGATGAGATTCGGAATCCAGACCAGAAACTCGAAGATCACGATCTCCGCGGTGAGGAGGCGCGCGGCCAGCGGCGCCATGATGCCGGTGAGGATGGCGACGGCGGCCCCGAAAAAGCCAATCGTGGTGGCATAGGCCCAGAACATCTTGGCCGGCGGCAGCCAACCCGGAATCCAGCCCAACAGGCCAGGCATGTCAATAATATGGGCAATGCCGAAGGAAATGGGGCAAACGCCGAACAGGAGCACGAAAAATGGCCGGTAGCGCGCAATGGATGAACCGGCAGGCGAGAAGGTCGCGCATGAGACCAGACCGGCGGCTACCAGGGCGAACTCCTCAAAGACATTGCCGATGGGGTCGTAATTGCCGAGATTCACAAGGGCCTTGGGCACCCAGATGAGTGTGAAAACAGAGTAGACCATCGTAAGGGTCAGAGCGCCAACACGCGCGGTGCGGGGTAGGAGGAGCGCGATGCCACCGGCGACTTCAATGACAGCGGTGAGATACGCGAGCGGTACCCGGAGAGGGATGTTGGGGCCGACGTTCTGCCAACTGGTGGCGAAGTCGCCGGAAATCAGACCCAGCAGGCCGAGAAAGATGGCGGCTGCGCTGTAGACGTAAAGCCCGAGATTTGATGCGATACTGGGTTGCTTTGCCATAGAGTGCCGGGAACTTCAGACCAAGCGCGGAGTGCCCAGGAAAAAAGGAATTGGGACGAAAACACAAGAGCTTGCGAAAGCAGCTTTCATGGTAACCAGAGCGGAGTTGCGATGAAATATCCACTTCAGGAAATTTCGTCATGACCACCTCAAAAAAGTCCTGGAATCCCGCCTACGTGTAGCCAAACCCGATACCGACGTCTCTACGGTTCAGCTATTCGGCAACGCCGGCGACCGCCAGCGAGCGCGGCGTTATCCGCGTTTGTTTCGCCAACCTGCGGCCGGCTTAGGGAAGGCCCATTGCATCAACAGGCCGAGCGTTGGCGTCAAGCTCAGAGCGGGAAACGATGAAGCTTTGAAAATCGTTGTAATCCTTGTGGAGACGATACACACGCACATCGGCGGGGCTATCGGCTGGCTCCGTACGCTCCTCAACTATTTCATCGATGGCTGCTACCTCAAACGTCTTGGTGCCTGGGTATCTGAGCTTCAAGGGCACGTGGACTTTCCAAAGTTTTTTCGGCATGAGCGCGGCTCAAGTCCGCAGCGTTGCAGAGTTTTTTTCCATAAACGGCGTCTAAACCATTTTACTTGACCTTCGCTCTTTCGCGGGTCTTCAGATTCACTCGGCTCGAAGCGCATCCAGCGGTTGCGAGGATGCCGCGCGGTGGGCCTGAATGTAGCCGGCAGATGTTGCCACTACTGCCAGTGTGGCGAGGGCGAACACAAAAATAGATGGATCGGTTGGAGCTAAGCCATAAAGAAAGCTCTGAATGAAGCGAGTGGTGACCAGGGCTTCGCCAAGTCCCAGCGTGAGGCCAACCGCCACCATCAGAGTTGCTTCGCCAATCACCAACCGGCGTATCCGGCCTGCTTGGGCGCCCAGAGCCATGCGGATGGCAATTTCTTTGCGCCGCCGAACGACGTTGTAGGAAACCAGCGCATACAGCCCGACGGACGTGAGCAAAAGCGCGAGGGCGCCATAGAGGCCAGCGAGCACCGCCAGCATTTGCTCTTGGCTCAGCGAGTTTGTCAGGTGTTTGGTCAGCGTGTCGAACTCCACGACAGCAGAAGGATCCAATTTGCCGATGGCTGACTTCACGGCCGGAATCAGGGCGGTAGGTTCGGTTCCGACGAGCAGTTCGAATTGATACTGGGAACCCCGCCCAGCGTCCTGCCTTTGGTCTGTGTAGGCCGCGGCCACGCTTGGCTCGCGCAATGAAGCGACTTTCGCATCCCCAACGATGCCCACAATCTGAATCGGAGCGCTCAGACCTCCGCCATTCCTGATCTGATAGTACCTGCCGATCGGATTAGCATCTCCGAAGAATTTCTTTGCCATGATCAGATTGATGAGCGCGACCGGAGGCGATGCCGGCGTATCAAACGCTTGAAAATCGCGCCCGGCCATAATCGGGATGCCCATTGTCTGAAAATAGCTGTCACTCACCTCCTCACTAAAAACCTCACTGTTGCCGGGCCCTTCCGAAGAACCATTGATCACCACTGCGGCGGTCCAGTCGCATCCGCACAGTGGCTTAACGGAAGACACACTGGCGGATCGTACTCCTGACAGTTCGCGCAGCCGCTCCAGCATCTGCCAAACACGAAATTCGCGCACCGGGTTTCCATTGCGAAAATCGACCCTTGCGAGCAGCACCCTCTCCGGCTGGAATCCAGGATTCAGAGTTTTTAGTTTTAAGAAACTCGCTAGCAGCAGTCCCGCGCACACCAGCAGCAGCGCCGACAAAGAGATCTGGACCGTGATCAATATGTTGCGAAGCGCGAATTTCAGATGCGGTCCCGCACCGGCAGTGAATCCATGCCCTTCCGATTTCAGAGCTTCGGACGGCTGAACACGCCGCAGCATTACTGCGTTGACGAGGGTGAAAATTGCGGCATTTGCTCCGATGCCCAGCGCCAGCGACAGGATGGCCGTTGCGGAGATGCCCGGATTTAATCGGAGTGCCCTGACAGCGTAGCGCAAATCCTGCAGGAAAACCTCGAACATGGCAGCATTATGCCATTTAGAGATCACGTGACCCCGCCTTGTCGGATGCATTCGCAGGGTCAGCGGTCGGCCGGCCACCCAGCGGGAGAATCTTTCGCACGGTTCACGGTCTCGGCGTGCAGCACGCCCTTCGCGTCGTAGGTTCCCCGCACGTTGACGCCACGTCCTGTGGGAGGAATGCTGCTGCGATGCGTTTGAACCGCCACAGTAATATCAACTTCTATGACACGCCCGTCGCGCGTTTGCAGGGTAATCTTCGAACCGCCGGCGTCAACGCTCTTAACGGTCCCGTAAATCTCGTGCGATTGGCTCATCTCGACTGACGGCGGTTTTTTCTGCTTCTCGTTGGCCGCGACGTCAATAGCGCAACCGGCAGCGAGCACTAACACGGGTAACAATCGATATACTTGTCTCATTTTCCATTCTCTCCGCTTAGAGCAGTCCAAACATTTGCAGTTGCTTGTAGCTGGCAACGTACACCCAGCCATTGGCCACTGTCGGAACAATATTGGCATTTCCGCCAACATTCGGCCACGTACCCGCAGGCAACTTCCGCAAGAGCGGAAGGGTGCCGCCGCCGGAGCCACCGGCATTAAAAGCGTAAAGGTATATTTCCGCGGGACTCGCATTCTCCGGTCGAGACACCGCCCAAATGATCGGTTCGGTGGCGCCGGCCGAGGATATGCTCGTAAAGAATCCCGGGTCTTGCGCGCCGCTCGCGATCGGAGCAGATGCGCTATCTAGAAGCAGCGCGACTGATGGCGACGTTTGGACTTTCCACACTTTGACCGTCGCGCCGCCGCTGCTCACAACGCGCGCCAAACCGTCGGGGCTGGCGCTGTAATAGGAAGGGCCGCACCAGCAGCCGTCGATATTGACCATTCCGAGGACGTGGTCGGGGCCGACGGGCGGAGTAAAACCGCCCAAGCTGTCACGGTCGAGAAGAAACATCCGGCCGTCTTTGCCCGCGGCGGAGGCGAGATGCCGCTTGGGGCCGTCCTGATCTGGTAACAATAGGGCGCCGCCAGAGCCGTAATCCGTATCGCCACTATCAAGCGAGGCTGCGTTGAACGGTGTGAAGTAGCTTTTCACTGTCGCCAAGTCGCCTGACATCTTCACCACGCTTTCCTGAATGCTGGTGTTTGGCGTTACCGGACCGGGCACCGGTGGCGCGGTGTAATTCGAATCCGAATTACCCGTGACAAAGTATATGTTGCCGAACGCATCCGCTGCCACTCCATAACCCGACATCCAGATGGAAGCGAGAAACCGGCCATTGGGGGCATTGTTGGGGGCTGTCGGCGAAACGTCATTCAACTGATTTGCCGCGAGCGGAGCTAGTGAACCAGCGTGCCAGCCTAGCAGCCAGCCGCGCGAATTAGTCCCGCCCCAATCGCAGAAACTACCAAATCCCGCGTAGACTTTTCCCTGGGAGAGCAAGAGCCCCGCGCGTTGCCGCTGCCAAGCCGCCTGAAAGTTGAAGCCGTTGCGAGAAGCAGACACGAAACGCGGCGGTATTTTGTCGGCGAGATTGCTCAAATCGAGGGCGTGGATGCGGTAAGTGGGGCCGCCCGCTTCTAGCGTGTAGACAATCACGTACATGGTGTTACTCGCGGAATCGATCACGGGAGTGCCGTCGATTCCGACGTTCGGTCCGTTGTTAGTGCACCCCTGCGGCGTTGGAACGGGAGGTCCGAAGTTGGGATTCAGCAAGACTGCGCCGCTCGCTGCGTCTATGGCATAGATGGTGTTCCCCTCCGTAGCGACGTACACGACGTCGTGCTTACCGGGGTTCGAACCTCCGGTTATCGTCTCACCCGGCACTAGCAGCGGTTGCGTATCGACTTGGTCATCGAGCGGAACGTTGTGCCGCAATTGGAACTTCGTGGTGTCGGCAACTCTGCTATAGGTCAACTCGGTCTCGTTTGGGTCCCAGCCGGTTCGGCCGTTGTCGTAGTGGTAAGTCGTGACGGCGATATCGTGATGGCGATGGCAACCGCTGGCTGCGATCAGCCCGACGAGAATGAGCCCGATTCCTTTTCGCTTTCTGTTAAGCATCCGGATGCGTTCCGATGTTGCGAGTGGAGCGAGGTTAAGACGGAGCAAGACACTCATAACAGGCGTTCTCCTTCGTGGTTCACGCTAAAGAAAAATTGCTTCCTGCCCAGATAGTGTATGCCAAGACCGATGCGTTTCATGTTTGCGAAAAGATCTTGCCAGGAGCGGCGTTCCGTGCTACCTTGTGGTACAAGGTACCGATGCCCGATCCAGAGCAGAATGTCGACCGCTGGGAAGTGCAACTGCGCAGGGGCTGCCTCGAACTCGCCATTCTTGCCATTCTGCAGGAACAAAAACTTTACGGGCTTGAAATCCTGCAAAGGCTGGAATCCGGCTCCGACTTGATCGTTTCAGAAGGGACCATCTATCCGCTTTTGAGCCGTCTGAGCGGTCTCGGGCTCTTGCGGGGCGAATGGAAAGAATCGCGTCTTGGCCCGGCGCGCAAATACTACATTCTCACACCAGCGGGATTGCGAAGGCTTCGGGAAATGACCTCCGTCTGGGAGCAGCTTGCTTCCAGTTTGACGAGTCTCCTCGAACCGCAGAATAGCCGCAAAGGAAGGTGAACATGGCGACAAGAGATCCGCAAATTCGAATCGAACGATATTTGACTAAGCTACGCCGTGAATTGCGTGGCCGGCCGGCCAGCGCCGCGAACAAGATTGTGGCTGAATTGCGAAACCATATTGTGGAGCGGGCGGCGATTGCCGGCGAGATAACGGAAGAGAGCGTCGAAGAGGTACTCCGGCGTTTGGGCCCCGCTGAAGATCTGGCCGAGCAATATGCGATCGATGCCTCGCCCGCGGATCAAGTTCGCGGCCATATTGAGCGCATTGGTGACAGCGGGATTCCGCGCTGGACCAAGTTGATGGCGGGTGTTCCTATGCTGCTGCTCGCCGCCGTGATCTATTTTCTGGGGGCCGCATTTTTCGTCTGTGCCCTATCCAAGCCTTTTCATCCTTACACCGCGGGGCTCTGGTCGCTTCCAGATCCGGAGGGCCTTTCGATTTCACTTCGACTTGGATTCGGCGGCGACTTCCCGCCAACGGGCGCTGCTGATTTATTGGGGTGGTGGATCGTACCGGGCGGACTCGTCTTGGGCGCGGTGTTGCTGGTTGTCGCAACCTATTTGTTGATCTACAGCTTTCGTCTCCAGCGCGATTCCCGCGAGATGGCCAGAGAAAGTGAGGGAGGCATTGCCTATGGAAGGTAGTGCGCACGAAGTCGAAGCGGACGCCGGGCTCGGTCCGAAAAAAGGAAGCGGGTGGCGCGAAAGCAAGTGGCTGGCTGCTGCCGAATTGGCGGCTGTCGCGCTTATTTTTGTAGCGGACGCTCATCACCTCATTTTCTTCAGCAAAACTCCATGCATTCTTTTGTTTGGCTGGATCTCGCTGCGCTTGCGGCGAGTGAGTTGGCGGAGCATCGGATTTACGTTGTATGGGACGTGGAAGAAAACGCTGCTGCTGGGAATGGCGGGGGGCGTTCTGATCGAGGCATTGGAATTGTTCGTGAGTCAGCCGTTACTGACTCGCTTCCTCCACCAGCCTCCCGATTTGAGCGATTTTCGCGCACTGACTGGAAATTTCAAACTGACCGTCGCTTCGCTGATCCTGGTGTGGACGCTCGCGGCATTCGGCGAGGAGTTGGTTTATCGCGGTTATCTGATGAACCGTGTGGTTGACCTCATGCCTCGCTCGAAGGCCGCATGGGTGGTCAGCCTGCTTGTTGTTCACATTGGATTTGGGTTAGCCCATGCCTATCAAGGCCTCACGGGTGTTCTTGATGAGGGTCTCATGGGCGTTCTGCTCGGGGTAATGTATCTGCGGACGGGCAGGAATCTTGCCGTACCGATTGTTGCGCATGGTATTCAGGACTCTATCGATTGCATTCTGATCTTTTTGGGAAAATATCCGGGGATGTGACACCGAGCGGACTTCTCGGGTGCTCCTTTTCGGGAGGGAAATAGTATCCTAATCGGACGCCGGCGGCTGCGAGAAGCCTCACATCATCAGCCATCATTAAATTCCCAGGGGCACCCGTGCGCTGGCGGTTCCCAGCAATTGTGCTCGATTCTGGTGGATAATTGTGGTCGGTTCGGCAAACGGGTCCGTTAACCCAGCCGACGAGAGGAAACAAAGTGAGGACACCCACGGTTGACCCGTTAGACCACAAAACGGCAAGAGTCACGCGTGCGCTCGGCTATGCGGGCGGGCTGCTGGGCGACTTGCGAGTCGCGGTCCGTTCGTTACGGCGGACTCCCTCCTTGTGGATCACCGTCGCCCTCACGCTGGCGCTGGGGATTGGCATGAACACCGCCATTTTCAGCGTTGTGCGCGGCGTGCTGCTGCGTCCGCTGACGAATCGCGATGAAAATCGGCTGATTTATATCCAGCAGAGCGCTCCGGGTCTGCAAGTAAGCAACGCCACGTTCTCCATTCCTGAGATCAGCGACATGAGCGCGCACTTGAAAACCGTGAGCAAACTCGGAACCTTTTCCACGGTCGACTTCTCCGCGGAGGGATTGGGCGCGGCACGGGAAATCCACGCCGGGGTGGTCGATGGCCAGTACTTTGAGGTACTGGGGCTGCGGCCCGTGTTGGGCCGCCTACTCGATCAACGGGATGACGGGCCGAACGCGGCCGGCGCGGTAGTCCTGACGTACAAGTTTTGGGTCACCGCGCTGCATTCCGATCCGAAGGTAATTGGAAAAGTTCTGCGGCTGGGCAGCATGATGCAAATCCGTTCCGCCACCATCGTCGGAGTTCTAGAGCCGTCCATACCCTATCCGGCGGAAACGGAGTTGATCGCCAACATCGTCACCAGCCCGCACCATCTTTCGGCAACCATGGTGCAGGGCCGCGAACATCGCATGACCGATGTCTTTGGCCGGCTGGCGCCTGGGGCGAGCCTGAACTCCGCCCGCGCCGAGCTTCGCACTGTGTACGCGGCAATGGTGAGGGCCCATCCGGAAGTTTACAAGCCTCAGCACCACTTCCAGATCGATGCCCGGCTGTTGCGCGACCAAATCAACTCCGAAGCGAGCACGGTCCTGTGGTTGTTGTTTGGCGCTTCGGGCCTTTTGTTCGTGATTGCCTGCTCGAACGTCGCAAACTTGATCCTCGCGCGGACCGTTCGTCGCGAATCGGAACTGGCGGTTCGGGCCGCGTTGGGAGCAAGCGTAGCCGCCATTCGCAGGTCGCTGTTGGCGGATAGCCTGGTTCTCTGTGGGAGCGGAGGCTTGGCCGGGGTGCTGGTGGCCATTCCGATGGTGACGATACTGGCGCGTTACGCCTTACGATTCTCAGTAAGAGCCGCGGATCTGACTGTCGATTTCGGCTTACTTTGGATGGGGTTGGCGTTGGCGTTGGCAGCGGCGGTTTTTCTTGCCTTCGCTCCCCGCCTGCCTTCCGATGACAATTCGCGCGGATTGGCGCTTAGTGGCAGCCCCAGCCGAGTCACCGGCAGCAGCCGCCGCCGGATTCGCATTTTCACCGTGGTGCAGATCGCCGCGTCATTCCTGTTGCTGGCGAGCGCCGGTGTATTACTCACCACCTTGGTCTCCATGCAAAAAGCACAGCCCGGCTTTGAGACCGGGCATGTTCTGGTTGCAGACCTGCCTTTGATCTCCGATGGCCGAACGCCGCAACAGGTGACCCAGTTCTACCAGGAAGCCCAGCGTAGAGTTAGCGCGTTGCCGGGAGTGCAGAGTGCCGCCACCGCCATGTGGGCTCCGTGGCTCGAGCGGCGCTTTTTGAGCTTCACTTTGCAGTTCGCAGTGGAGGGTCGAAAAGGCGAAGGCGGAATGGACGATTTGCGCGCCCGGTTCCGGTTCGTTTCGCCGGGCTACTTCGCCACTTTAGGGATTCCGCTGATTGAGGGTCGCGACTTCACAGAAACCGATAGCAAGGAATCGGAGCTGGTAGTCGTTGTTAGTAAGAGCATCGCGCAGCAGTTATTCCCCGGACAAGACGCGGTAAACCGGCACATTATGTGGACCGATCCTTTAATTAAGGTTGCGGGCATCAGCCCTAATGCCCGCCGGATTGTAGGCGTTCTGGCCGATGTGGATGACGCAAACATCCTCCCGCAGCACAATTTGACGATTTATCAGCCGTTCGCGCAGGGGCCGCTTTACGGGGCGTGCCTGTTGGTGCGCGCGGGCAAAGATCCAATCGCGCTGGTCCCGGCCGTCACGAAAACGATCCGCGCCGCTGCTGCCACTCAACCGGTGGAGCACGCCGGCACGCTGGAAAATGTCCGCACTGCGGTGCTGGCGAACGACCGCGTGAATGCCGTCGTGTTCGGAGGGTTCGCCATCCTGGCGCTAGCGATTTCGGTGGTTGGAATTGCAGGCGTGCTGGCTTTTACAGTGAGTTGGCGGACACGCGAATTTGCAATCCGGCTGGCAGTCGGCGCCCAGCGGCGCAGAATTCTCGCGAGCGTGCTAATCGACGGGCTAACGACGGCTGCGATTGGCATCGCGGCAGGGGGTCTGCTGGGCTGGGGATTGTCACGCCTGGCCGGCAATTACGTTGCGGAACTTCAGTTGCCAGGGCCGATTCCTTTAATCGGGTCGGCAGCGGTCGTCGTTACCTCTGCTCTCTTGGCCTCGTTAATCCCGGCCGCGCGTGCTGCGCGAGTCGATACGTTGCAAGCGCTTCGCGCTGAATGAGAACCGGCGTTCGGAAGCTCGTTACGAAGCTATCTGACCCGCCGGCACCGGCTCATACTCAGGGTCATAATTTAGGTTCGGGCCTAGCCAGCGCTCGGCTTCCGTTTCGCTCCAACCTTTGCGTTTTTGATAGTCGGCGACCTGATCGCGGTCAATCTTGCCAAGGCTGAAATAGCGCGCTTCCGGATGCGCAAAATAAAGCCCACTGACGCTTGAGCCGGGCCACATCGCAAACGACTCCGTAATCAGCATCCCGGTGTTGGTCTTCACGTCGAGTAAGTGCCAGAGTGGGCCTTTTTCGGTGTGATCGGGGCAGGCAGGGTAACCGGCAGCGGGCCGGATGCCGCGGTATTTTTCGTGAATGTAATCGTCTTTAGTGAGCCTTTCCGCGCAGCCGTAACCCCATTCATCGCGCACCCGCTTGTGCAAACATTCGGCGAAAGCTTCGGCCAGACGATCGGCCAGCGCCTCCGCCATGATGGCGTTGTAGTCATCGTGCTCCGCCTTAAATCGCTCGCACAGCTCCTTCAAGCCAATTCCGCTGGTTACCGCGAAAGCGCCGATGTGGTCATGAAGTCCGGTTTCTTTGGGCGCAATAAAATCGGCGAGCGACCGGCATGGCTCGCTGCCTTCGCGGTTTGCCTGTTGGCGCAAGAAATGAAACCGCTCGCGGACAGTCTGGCGCGAGTCGTCCGTGTATAGCTCAACATCGTCACCCTGCGCGTTCGCGGGAAACAGCCCATATACACCGCGCGCCGTGATCAAATTCTTTTCGATGATGACATCGAGCAGAGCATTCGCTTCGTTGAAAAGCTGGCGCGCCTGTGAGCCGTGGTCGGCGTGATCGAGAATACGCGGATAAATGCCCTTCAGGCCCCAGGTGTGGAAGAAAGGTGACCAATCGATGAAATCACGCAGAGTTGCGAGGGGGAAATTGTCGAGCACGCGCACGCCGGTAAACGACGGCATGGGCAGATCCTCCGCCCGCCACTGAATGGGAGTCCGGCGGCTGCGGGCCGTTTCGATGGGCACCACCGATTGACGTGGGGCGGCATGCATTTTGCGGAGTGATTCGTAATCGACACGGTGTTGGGCAACGAATGCATCCTTGCCGTCTTCACTCAGCAGACTCGTAGTAACCGGGACAGCGCGGCTGGCATCGAGCACGTGCACGACCGGCTGGCTATAATGCGGGGCGATTTTGACGGCGGTATGCGCGCGGCTGGTGGTAGCGCCGCCGATGAGCAGCGGAAGCTTGAAGCTTTGCCGCTCCATTTCGCGAGCGACGTGGACCATCTCATCAAGTGAGGGCGTAATCAGGCCGCTAAGTCCGATGAGATCCGCCTTCTCGGCTTTGGCGCGCTCTAGAATTTTTTCGCAGGGCACCATCACGCCCATGTCGATCACTTCGTAGTTATTGCACGCGAGAACCACGCCGACGATGTTCTTGCCGATATCGTGGACGTCGCCCTTCACAGTGGCGAGAACAATTTTGCCTTGTGCCTTGGCGACCTGGCCGGCTGCGGCCATCGCCTCTTTCTCCGCTTCCATGAAAGGCGTGAGATAAGCCACCGCCTTCTTCATGACTCGCGCCGATTTCACCACCTGGGGCAAGAACATCTTGCCCGCTCCGAAGAGATCGCCGACGACGCTCATCCCGTCC
Source organism: Bryobacterales bacterium (assembly GCA_963771405.1). Classification (GTDB taxonomy): domain Bacteria; phylum Acidobacteriota; class Terriglobia; order Bryobacterales; family Bryobacteraceae; genus Bog-105. Next base: position 132,400 of record CAVYUL010000109.1, on the reverse strand, counting down.
ATCAGCGGCCCTTCGATTACAAGCAGAGGCCGGCCCAGTTTAGCGCGGGCTTCTTCAGTGTCAATGTCGATGTAAGTGTCAATCCCTTTCACGAGCGCATGCGAAAGGCGTTCTTCCACTGTGCCGTTGCGCCACTCTTCGGCTTTCTTTTCGCTGGCGACCGCGCCAGTGCCGGCAGCTTTTAGCTTTTCGCCATGCTCCACCAAACGCTCGGTTGCATCGGGACGGCGGTTCAGCAGCACGTCCTCAACCAGTTCTTTGAGCTCTGGCTCAATCTCTTCATACACTTCGAGCATGCCGGCGTTGACAATGCCCATATCCATGCCGGCGGCGATGGCGTGATACAGAAACGCCGAGTGCATGGCCTCGCGGACCGTGTTGTTGCCACGGAAGCTGAAAGAGATGTTAGAGACGCCGCCGCTCACCTTCGCGTGCGGTAGGTTGGCTTTAATCCAGCGTGTGGCATTGATGAAATCCACCGCGTAGTTGTTGTGCTCCTCCATGCCGGTGGCGACGGTGAGGATGTTCGGATCGAAGATGATGTCTTCCGGCGGGAAGCCGACTTCATCCACCAGGATTCGATAAGCGCGTTCGCAGATGCGGATCTTCTCTTCGTAGGTGGCGGCTTGGCCTTTTTCATCAAAGGCCATGACCACCGCGGCGGCGCCATATTTTAGAATTTGCGCGGCGCGCTGCCGGAATTTGTCCTCGCCTTCTTTGAGCGAAATGGAGTTGACGATGCCTTTCCCTTGCAGGCACTTCAGACCGGCTTCGATGACTTCCCACTTTGAGGAATCCACCATGAAGGGAACTTTGGCGACTTCGGGTTCGCTGGCGAGCAGTTGCAGGAAGCGAGTCATGGCGGTGACGCCATCGATCATGCCTTCATCCATGCAGATATCAATGACATTGGCGCCGTTTTCCACTTGTTGCCGGGCAATGCTTACGGCTTCTTCGTATTTGCCTTCTTTCACCAGCTTGGCGAATTTGGGTGAGCCGGCCACATTGGTTCGCTCGCCGATCATGATGTAAACGCCGGCTTGCTGGGTGAAAGGCTGCGAGCCCGACAGACGCAGTGGTTTCGTCTCCTCGGCTGGTTCGGATGCGGCCACCGGCACGCTCGTCCGCTTCCAATCGCGCGAATGCTGACCTTCCAGAGCTTTGGCTATCGCCGCAATGTGTTCCGGCGTGTTGCCGCAGCAGCCGCCTGCGATATTGATCAGGCCGCCGCGCGCAAAATCTCCCAGGTACCGTGCCATATCCGCTGGTCCCAGATCGAAACCCGTGGGCGAGAGCGGATTGGGTAGGCCCGCGTTCGGGTAGCAGGAAATGGCCGTGTTCGACTTTTCGGACAGTTCTTCCAGAAACGGGTACATCAGATCGGGGCCCAGAGAGCAGTTCAGCCCCACGGCCAACGGGTTCACATGTTGAACGGCGTTCCAGAACGCTTCAATGGTTTGCGCCGAGATCATCGTCTCGCCGCCGCGTCCTACCGCCGCTGAAATCATCACCGGCAGTTCTTTGCCATCCTGATCGAACACTTCTCGAATGGCCACCAGCGCCGCTTTGGCGTTCAGCGAATCGAAGATTGTTTCCACCAAAAGCAAGTCTGATCCGCCGGCGATCAGCGCACGCACCTGTTGCGTGTAGGCGGCCTTTACCTGATCGAAGGTGGCCACGCGGAAGCCGGAATCATCGGCATCGGGGGAATTGGAAAGAGATACCGTCAATGGGCCGATGGCGCCCGCTACGAAACGTTGGCGCGAAGTGGCGGTGCCGACGCGGTCAGCCCATTCACGGCATTGCTGCGCCGATTTCTCATTAATCTCCCACGCCAAATCGTTAAGAAACGAATCGTCGACAATCTTTTGATAGAAGGCCGGGTCTTTCCTGCCTCCATGCTCACGTGGATCGTCGATGAAGAATTCGCTTTGCGTAATGCTGGTTGCGCCGAAAGTGTTCGTTTCAATGATGTCTGCGCCTGCTTCCAGGAAGCGGCGATGGATGTCGCAGATCATTTTCGGCTGCGTCAGAGAGAACAGGTCGCCGTTATTGAGTAGGTCTTTTTTCGAACCCTTAAAGCGCTCGCCTCGGATGTCGGACTCCTTCATGCCGTAGGTACGGATGGTGGTGCCCATCGCACCATCGATGATGGCGATACGACTCTCGAGGATCCTCTGCAGAGGATGTTTTTGCGCTGTATTCATGTTTCCCTAAGGGCTGGATGTGAACTGGGCCCGTGAACGATAGTCAGGGTGGTCTTCACGGACGGTATACCTTTATAATACCGAGAGCGCGGCCATTGCGCCGCCGCCCGGGGTTCACCCCTCAGTTACTGGCTTTGGCGGGAAGCTGCGCTTTAATCCAGCGATCGACTCGCGCGTCGAGCACGTCCAGCGGCAGCGCGCCACCGGACAGCACCTCGTCGTGAAAAGTCTTCAGGTCGAACTTCGCGCCGAGATCCTGTTTGGCGCGTTCGCGCAGTTCGCGAATCTTGAGCTGGCCGAGTTTGTAGCTGCACGCCTGTCCAGGGCCGCCAATGTAACGATCAGTCTCAGCTTGGATCGTCGGTTCGTCTACAGCATGGGAGTTCCGCATGTATTCCACCACTTGATCCCGGCTCCAGCCCATGTCGTGAATGCCGGTATCCACCACCAGGCGGACCGCCCGAAACAGCTCTGAGCGCAAGCGGCCGTAATCCGAACCCGGGTCCTGATAGAAGCCGATCTCCTTACCCAGTTCCTCCGCATACAGTCCCCAGCCCTCGGTGTAGGCGGAGTTCCCACCGTGCTTGCGGAACTCGGGCAATCCAGTAAGCGATTGCTGAATCGTGATCTGCAGATGATGGCCGGGAACGCCTTCATGATAGGCCACCGCCTCGTCATTGATAAAGCTTCGATGAGTGGGATCGGATACCGCAACCGACACACGGCCAGGACGCTTGCCATCCGGCGTTCCGCCCTGATAGTGGGTGGCAGCAGCCGCTTGGAAGGGCGGAATCGGCTCGACCGTGACTGCCGTCTTGGGCAGCAAATTAAACAGCTGAGGCAGATGCGGCTCCATCTGCTCGATGTATTTGCGGAAATCGTCAACGATGGCTTCCGCTGACGCCGGCTTGTACTTAGGATCGTTTTCAATGTGGTTGCGGAAGCTCGCAAGATCCTGGAAGCCGTTGGCCTTGGCCAAAGCGGCCATCTCCTCTGTAATCCGGTGGACTTCCCGCAGGCCAATCTCGTGGATCTGTGCGGCCGTCAGGTTTGTGGTGGTGAAGCGGCGCAGGGCGGCCTGGTAGCGGCGCGTGCCCCCGCCAAGAGAATTGACGGAAAGTGTGGTTCGGCAATAGGGTATGTAATCCGAAGCGACAAAGGCCGCAAATTGCTTATAAGCCGGAAAAACTTCGTTATTCACCGTCGCCGTGATCTCGTCCGTGAGCCGCTTCTTATCCGCATCGGAAAAGCTAGCCGGAAACTTCTTGAGCGGCAGAACAAACGGGTTGGCGGCGATCACTCCCTCGGCTTGTTTCGGAACCTTTTCCGCGATGAAGCGCACCGGCACCAGGTGATCGCTCACGCCGGCCCGCAAAACGTCCTCGGTCTGCTGGAAAGCCCTCGGAATCTGGTGCAGCCGAGCGACATAGTCTTCATAATGCTTCACTGAGTCGAATGGCATGGAAAGCGGCAGGTCGGCAAGACTCACATGAATGCCTCCGCCGCCGCCCGAAGCGCTCAGCGGCATTTCGAACTCTTTGAGATCGTAGTCATCCACCCGCTGTTGCAGCTGGCGGAGAAAGAGGTCGTGCGAAATCAAATCCTGTTCCGGGAAGCCGGTAGAATCAATCGCCTTGATCCTGGCCAAGTCGGCAACCTCACGCTCGTGCCGCGCAGCGGTAGCGGCAAGGGAGGGGTCGCCAAGCTGGTCGTTGTAACGATAGTCGCCGACAGCTGTTGCCATCGTCGGATTCATCTTGAGAGTCGCTTGCCACGACTCGTCAAAGAGGGCGTTCTGCGCAGCCACGCGCGACGCCACAGAGGCCGGCCCTTGAGCTCTAACGAACTGCGATAGAGCGACAGCCAGGAAAATAGCCGAGAGGGTAGCGAGCTTGTAAGGACGCATTCCGATAAGCGTAGCAAAGGAACGATGGCGCTACCCGGCGGCCATTTCCGTTACGAGCGGATCGAGAATCTGATTCGCACAAATGAGCGAGACCTAGCCAATCAAACATGACCGGAAGGCATGCTAACTGATTTGTTACTCTCACGTCACTAAGAGCGGAGAAAAACCTAGTCATTTGACTAGGTCAACAAAGCGCCAAGCCGCGCTATTATTTGATCGGCAAAGGAGCAATAACATGCCGCTTCCTCAATCCCGTCCTCTGTTGTTATTGATAGTGTTGGCCGTCACAGCACTAACTGCGGTCAACATAAGCGCAACTCCCTACACCATCACGCAAGCAACCAGTTACCTCTCGACAGAGTGTCTGACCAATGGTGTGCGTGTTTCCCATGGGGCTACCGTGCCGAGCAGCGCATCGCTTTCCTGCGACACGTCAACCCAGATTCAGACTGGTCAATCGTTGCTGGATGTCGGGTCTGCGGTTTCGACGCTAGGCTCGGGTCCGATGGTGGACGTTGCCGGTGAGGCCGAAAGCGGTGGTACGCCACTACGCTTCGAACCGGGCGCCACAGGATCGGTATTGGTGACATCGCAAGTCGTGCTTTACTTTGCTGCCGAACCGATCGGACCAACGCCGGTTCCGACTTCCGTTATTCCAATTAAAATCATTTGGAACGGCGAATCTTCGATCACGGGCCAGGCGTATGCCCAGATTTCCTTGGTTTACGGCGTCGCTCACACCACACCCGGAACCGTGACCGCGTACGCAGCTGCAGGCGAGGAACAGGCCGTCAGCCTGGAAGCAACCTGTTACGCTGTGTCCTGGGATAATTTCAACTCCGGATGTCAGGCGGTGGCCGATCCCTCCTTTGAGTTCGATCAAGCGGCGTTCGACCAACAAATGGGCAGTCAAACCTATAACTTGGCCAACTACTTTACCCTAGCCTTGAGCCCCAACGTGGCGGCCACACCCGAGCCATCGGTCTTCTGGTTGCTTGCCTCCGGATTGCTTGTTCTTTGGGGGAAGGGCGAACAAGCGGGGAAAGCTCAGCACTAACCGAATTACTCATCTCTGCGCCAGGTCCGTAAGCGTCGCCATTGCCGGCGTTGTGGCCATCGAAACTTTGAGACGGTGATGTTGCAAGGCAGTAGTTCCCGAAGGCCCCGCTATTACTTATGAGGCTTTCAGCGGCCAAACCACGCGCTCATTCTTGCGCATCGCCATGTTCGCCAAATGCCCCGCGCGTGCTGCGGCCACGCCTGTTTCTACCGGTGCCGTCGGCTCTTTACGGCTGCGCACGCAATCGAAGAAGTTGCCGACGTGCGTGATGGTTCCATCGCCCGCGCTGCGCTCATTCAGCACCGGCTCTTCGCCTTTCACGTTTTCGCGATAAATGCTGAAGCCTTCGCGGCTCAATTTGAGCGTCCCCAGTGTGCCGCGGAACTCCAAACCGCCGTCGTCTACTGACGAAACCATGGTCCCGTCGTAGCCCACCTCAAAGTCTTTGTAGCGCGAAATCGATTGCACGGTGTCGGGGCAATCCCATTTGTCGAAGAAGTATTTATCGCCCATCGCCAAGGTGACCTTCGGCGCATCGTCTTTCATCGCCCAATGCACCACGTCAATCCAATGCGTGAACAGATCGGTAAACGCTCCGCCTCCAAAACTCCAGAACCAGCGCCAGTGGCGGTATTTTTCTTCGTCGAAGGCCTGATCCGGCGCTCCACCCAGCCAGCGCTTCCAATCCAGCACTTGCGGATCAATCGGTTTCTTCGGCGGACGCCCTTGGTAATTCTGATACCAATACGTCCGAACGCGCGTGATGCGTCCAATACTGCCGTTTTGAATCAGATCCACCGCATCGCCAAAATGCGCCCAGCTCCGTTGCTGCATGCCGCATTGCAGAATTTGCTTGGAATTGCGCACCGCTTTGATGAGCGTGGCGCCTTCCTCAATCGTGTGCGTCACCGGTTTCTCAAGATAGACGTCTTTCCCTGCGGCAATGGCGTCGGATGCGATGCGCACATGCCAGTGGTCGGGCGACGCGATGGCTACCGCGTCAATATCTTTCTTGTCGAGCAGTTCGTGATAATCCAAATGCGTGCTGGCGGTGTCGCCGGAACGCGTGCGGATTTCTTCGCGCCTGGGTTCGTAAACGTCGCACCCGGCCGCCAGTTCAAACCCGCCGTTGGCGTCGGCGGAATCCAAAATATTGCGCATGCGCCCGCCACAACCGATGGCGCCCAAGCGAATGGTGTCATTCGCGCCCAGCGCTTTCGAAGCCGCAACAGCGGTGAGGCCACTAGCCAGCAGAAAACTACGACGATTGGATTTCATAAGCGGTATCGAAGGTATCGTATCTCAAAGCCAAGGCGGTTTGCATATGCTGGTAGCGAAGAACACATGACCCGGCGTGAATTCCTGCCCACCTTGTCAGCGCTGCTGGCCGCCAGTACTCAAACGAAAGCCGGCGAACTCAGCGCCGGCGTAGCCATCATCGGCGCAGGAGTCGGCGGATGCGCGGCCGCAATCGCGGCCTGCCGGAATGGTTTGCGCGTGATCCTCACGGAAGAGACCGATTGGATTGGCGGCCAACTCACCAGCCAAGCGGTCCCGCCCGACGAACACCCCTGGATCGAAATGTTTGGCTGCACTCACAGTTATCGCAGCTATCGCAATGCCGTCCGCGATTATTACCGCAACCACTATAAGTTGACGCCGGCCGCGAGCGCCAAATGGGATCTGAATCCCGGCAATGGCGTTGTTTCGCGCTTGACTCATGAACCGCGCGTGTCTCTGGCCGTTCTCCAACAGATGCTCGCGCCCTATGTTCAAAGCCGTTTGCTGACCATACTGCTGCGACACGCTCCCGAAAGCGCCACCACGAACGGCGATTTTGTCGCTAGTGTCAGCATGCGCGATCTGGTCTCAAGTCAAGCGCGCGTGGTGACGGCGAAATATTTCCTCGATGCCACCGAAACCGGCGAGCTTCTTCTTCTCACCAAGACAGAGTTCGTAACCGGAGCCGAATCGCGCGCTGCCACCGGTGAACTTCATGCCCAGCCCGATGCTGCTCCTGCTAATAACCAATCGTTTACGTTCTGCTTTGCAATGGATTATCTGGAAGGCGAAGATCACACCATCGAAAAACCAGTCGATTACGAACGTTGGCGCGCGTACGTCCCGAATCTTCAGCCACCTTGGACGGGCCCTTTGCTGAGTTGGACCATGTGCGACCCGCAAACTCTTGGCAAACGCGCCGCCTATTTTGCTCCCAATCCTGACGGCTCCGGCGCGCCGGGCCTGAATCTGTGGACCTATCGACGCATCCTTGCGCGCGAGAATTTCGAGCCCGGCACTTATTTGAGCGACGTCTCCTTAGTGAATTGGCCCCAGAACGATTATTGGCTCGGCGACCTGCTCACTGCGACGCCCGCGCAGAAAACGGAATACTTACGCCAAGCCAAGCAACTCAGCCTGTCTCTTTTCTACTGGATACAAACCCAGGCGCCCTGTCCCGATGGCAAGCAGGGCTGGAAAGGCTTACGCCTGCGTAAGGACGTTGTCGGTACGGAAGACGGCCTTGCGAAAGCTCCTTATATTCGGGAATCCCGCCGCATCAAAGCCGAGTTCACAATCTTAGAGCAGCACGTCGGTACGGCGATGCGGAAAGATTCGCAGCAGAACACTGCCACACGTTTCGAGGATTCCGTGGGAGTCGGTTGCTACCGCATTGATCTCCATCCCACCGCCGGCGGTACGAATTACATCGATATCAGCTCGCTGCCCTTTCAGATCCCGCTCGGAGCATTGTTGCCACAGCGAGTCGAAAATTTGCTAGCCGCCGCAAAGAATATCGCTACAACGCATATTACGAACGGCTGCTATCGTCTTCACCCGGTGGAATGGAACATTGGCGAAGCTGCCGCTGCTCTCGCCGCGCAAGCCATCGCGCTGGGCCATCCGCCGCGCTTTATCAGGAACAAGAACGACCTGCTGCGGGATTTCCAACAAAGCCTGCGTTCTCAAGGTTTTGAGCTGGAATGGCCACAAATTCACCCGGTCTAAACATTCTCGCAAAATTTCTAGTACAATCACATAAGCTTTAGATAGCGAGGGTTCTCCGTATGACACCTCTCCAGTTTTGTCTGGAATTCCTAAATCGATTGGGCGTCAACTACACGCACGGCAAGGATTTCGACGCCTCGTTCACAACGAGCGTGTTCGTGGACACCAGGGTACTGAAAGGCGATGGGCATTATGTGCTGGCTGTTGTGCCGGCCGAATCGCAGATTGAAGTTAACAAAGTGCGAACTTTGGCGGGAACCCAGACCTTGCGTTTTGCCACAGAAGGGGAACTGTCGAGCCTAATGCCGTGGGGTGAGGTTGACCGCATCCCGCCATTTGGCCAAATGATTGGCGCAAACGTGTTTCTGGACAGCCAGGTGGCTCAACAGGACTACATGATGTTCCACGTGTGTACGGCACACGACCTCATCCATATGCCGACTGTGGAATTCCACAAACTCGCGCCCGCGGTGGTCGGCTCGTTCGCCGCTATCGATTATCAAAAGGAATTCCGCCGCCGCATGGCGTTCGCAAGAGCCAGCGGCGCCTAACGGCCAAGTCAACGGCGCGATTTTTGCGCGCGCTTCGCCTTGCCGGCTCGCGTCTCAGCGGCGGCAGTTCTTTCCACCAGGCGCTCCAGTTCTTCAATCCGGCGTCTTAAGTCGTGAACCTCGTCACTATCGGGCGGATTTTTCGCAGCCGTTGGATACTCGCCCGTGGCGCCGGGCGCGAAGGCGCGAAATGTGTTTTGATACATCTGCCCCATGGCTTTCATGTAACCGAGCAACCCGTCTTGGCTCATGCGGCCAGAGTCGATAATCATTTGGCGCATTACGTCCAACGGGAAGACGGAATTGGGCATTTTGGCATTATCTGCAATAATTTGACCCAAAATAAGGCGGGTCAGATCTTCGCCGGTAGTGGCGTCGATCACCTGTACATCAACGCCATCGCGGATCATTTGAGCGATCTCGTCTAGATTGACATAACGGCTGTTAGCAGTGTCGTAAAGACGTCGATTCTCGTATTTCTTGATAATTACAGTTCGAGACGACATAGGAAAGCGGGGCGCAGTGAAGCGATCTAATCTCAACTTTACTAGAAAAAAGTCTATTGACAAAGTGCGGGCAGCACCTATAATGAAGTTGGGCATAAATGCTGCAACGCAGCATGCCCGAGAGAAGATCATCTAAGGAGATGAACATGAGCGCGAAACCTCAATATCCAAACGATCCAACGGCGGATAAAGTTGAAACCCCCGATGTGACCGCGGTCGCCAAGCTGATGCACAAGAATGTGGAACGCCTGGCCGACCTGCAGAAAGCAACTCTCGACGCGTTTAACCGGCAGTCTACCGAAGTTACGGAAACGATGCGTAAATCCTTTAAAACGAGCCCTGGAACCCCCTCGGCCGCTTGGCTGGATTTCGCTGAAAAGGGCATGAATGCCTGGATCAACGCGCAGAAAAGCGTCGTCGACTTGATTGTCGATCAAAGCGCCCAAACCGTGAAATTCAGCGGCGAAGGAACACAAAGCCTGACGAAATTCGGTGAAATGTGGCAGCAAGGCATAGAGCGCACTACCGCTGTTCAGAAAACGATGCTCGATTTTGCGTCGCAGCAATATGAAGCGGTCAGCAAAGCGTTTGCTGGTCCGACGACCGGCCCGGCGGCTGAAATTACCCAGGCCATGCAAAAGAACGTGACCAATTTCGTCGATCAACAGAAAGAGTTTCTGGACAAAGCGAATCAATTCACGAAGGAAGCGGTTGCTGCGGGAAAGAACTAGCTAAAGATTCCGCTCAAAGGATGACTATGGGCACCTCGAATAACGACGACAAACCTTTCGACCCACTTGAAGTGTGGCGCGGTATCCGCAACGAAAGTATGGATGCCTGGGCGAAAGCAATGATTCAGGCGGTTAATACGGAGGAGTACGCAAAAAACAGCGGCACCATGCTGGATGCGTGCTTGACCGCCTCTATTCCATTCAGCGAAATGTTGAAGCGCGCGATGACGGCGGCGCTCCAGCAGGCCAATATGCCGACCCGTACCGATTTCATCAGCTTGGCGGAGCGCCTCACGCAATTGGAAACTCGCATTGACGATCTGGACGCCAAGTTCGACGAAGCGGCCATCAAGCGCACCGCCGATCATAAGAAGAAAAAAGAGCCAAGCAAGGAAGGGAAGTAGTTTATGGCAACTCCTGCTCCGCAAATCGACGAGTTTCAAAAAGCCGAAGAGCGCTTTCGCCGGCTGGGTAAGATTCTCACCACGAAAGCGGCTATCGCGCAAAGCCCGAAACAGCAGATTTGGTCATTAAACAAAACCAAGCTTTATCGCTATTACCCGGTGGTGCCCGAAGAAAAGCGCCATAAGGTTCCTCTGCTCCTGGTTTTTGCTTTGATGAACCGCCCTCACATTTTGGATCTGCGGCCGGGCCACAGTTTCGTCGAATTCATGCTTCGGAAAGGCTACGACATCTACCTCATGGATTGGGGTTGTCCCGGCCTGGAAGACAAAGACATGAAGATGGAAGACTATGCGCTTGATTACCTGCCGCGCGCCATCCGCAAGATGAAGGTAGTTTCGGGCGTCAATGAGTTCAGCATGCTGGGCTGGTGCATCGGCGCCATCTTAACCACGATGTACGCCGCGGTTTTGCCCGACGAGGGCCTGCGCAACTTGCTGCTCCTTACCGCGCCGCTGGATTTTTCCAATAAAGAAGCGATCACCTTCGCCCACTGGACCGACGAGCGCTATTTCGATGTTGAAAAAGTGCTGGCTCTGTTCGGCAACATGCCGCCGGAGATGATCGAATACGGCGCGAAAGCCCTGAAGCCGGTTGAAAACTACGTAGGTAATTATCTTCGTCTATGGGACAACCTGGATAACCCGAAGGTGGCCGAATCGTGGCACGCCATGAATAGTTGGGTCACCGACAACATTCCGATGGCGGGCGGTGCCTTCCGCCAGCTCATCGTGGATCTGTATCGAAACGATCGCTTGATGCAAGGGACGTGGATGGTCCGTGGCCAGAAGGTAGACGTTGGCCGTATTAAGGCTAACCTGCTTACCGTCATTGCCGGTGACGATCACATTACGCCGCCCTGCCAATCGGAATCGATTAACGAGAGAGTCAGCAGCTTGGATAAAGAGTTGTATCGAATTCCTGGGGGCCATATCGGCATCATGGCCGGCAGCGAAGCCGCAAAAAAGACGTGGCCTCACATCGATGCCTGGTTGTCCCCTCGATCCGAGGAGGACTGAAAGGGATATGTCTATGAACATTCGAGATTCCATCGCAGTAATCACTGGAGCGGCCAGTGGCATCGGTAGTGCGGTCGCGGCTGACTTGGCGCGCCGTGGCGCAAAGATGCTAGCCTTGGTCGATCGCTCCGACGCGGTTGTTGAAACCGCGAAATGCATCAATAAACTGGGCCAAGTCCAGATTGAGACTTTTCAAGGCGATACCACCGACCCGCATTTCCGGGCCAGTGTCTATGACACCGTCTGCAAGAACTACGGCGTACCCAACATTTGTGTCCCGGCGGCGGGAATCGCCCGCGACTCATTGGCCGTCCGCATAAACAAGGACACCAATGAAACTGAAATTTACCCGCTCGATACCTTCCATCAAGTGCTCGAGGTCGATCTCGTCGCCCCTATCTATTGGGCCCTCGAGACAATCGCTCGCATTGCCAAGCGGCGTCATCAAGAAGGCTTGAAGCGTTGGCAGGCGAGTGAAGGCATGCAGGGCGTGATCATTTTCATCGGCTCCATTTCCTCGGTCGGAATCAAAGGGCAGATCGCCTATTCGGCCTCGAAAGCGGGCTTGGAAGGCGCAGCCGCTACGCTCACCAAAGAAGCCAACTTCTATGGCGTGCGTTGCGGTGTCATTCACCCCGGCTTCACCGATACCCCGATGGTTCGAGCCTTGGGCGAAGACTACATTCGCAAATACATTCTGCCGGAAACCCAATTGGGCCGTCTCATACGGCCGGATGAAATCGCCGATGCCATCTGTTTCATGGTTTCCAACTCCGCAGTCACCGGCGAACTTTGGGCCGATGCCGGCTGGCATCCCTCTGCCGCATAGGGCGAAAGCGCTCAGAAAGCGTCCAGCCCGACTTCCGGTTGGCTTCTGATACAGGAGCCAACCGGAAACTTTCCTCACACACCATCAGTCAGCGGCACTCCGCACGTCGGTCGAGGCTGATTTTTTCCTCCCTATCTCCCTCAAAACAGTAGCTTTCCAACGGAAAACATCAAGAAGAAGTTAGATCTGCGGACCATCGCCGAGTTTGACAAAACATGCGATGGACAAGCGACTTGCCTCCTAGCCGGAGTTTTGTTCCAGAAGCGGGTTATCCTTTCCGAGCTACTTACCGGACCTAGTCTTTTGTCCGGGTTTAATTAAGTTGAATTTCTGGTAACGTTGGCTCCAGGCGAAGATGATCCGCCTGGGCCGGTTATGCCGCGCAGCCTACCGCTGGCCTTGGATGTGATGAAGCTTCGGAAGGGAAGAGTGGAAAATGGCGCTTAACGGACTCATCTGGGAGGAAACGCCGGCGACAGCGCGCCATTGGATTCTGGCCGAGGAAATTCACGCCCTGCCGGTGATAAATATTGAGAACGGCCGTGCCTGCGTCGGACCGGTTGTTCGGCTACCGAGCGGTGCCGAACTATTTGATTTTCGCGAGGGCCTGGATGCTGAGACCTTGCATGTGCGATGCAATGGCTTCTCCTATATCGTTTTTCGGGATGATCTAAAGGCTTCCGGATCGGCGACTGACAGACCGTTTGCCTATCGCCAAACGGCCTAGCCAAAGAGAATCAGCAAATACCGGGGCGCGGACATTTTCCCTTTTCCGGAATCAATCCCGCCCCGGCCTTCGCTCAACTTACGTAAATCCCACCGTTCACATTAAGCGTTTCACCTGTCACATAATCGGCATCCCCGGCCAGAAACGCAACCGCCTTGGCCACGTCCTCTACCTTCCCGAACCGTGCCATCGGAATCCGCGCCTTGATCTGGTCCTGAACCTCCCCTGGCACCTTCGATAGCATCTCCGTCCACGTGAATCCCGGCGCCACGCAGTTTGCGGTGATGTTGAACTTCGCCAGTTCCAGCGCTACAACTTTGGTGAACGCAATCATCCCGCCTTTGCTCGCGGCATAATTTGCCTGGCCAAAATTCCCGGCCTCTGCCACATACGAACTGATGTTCACAATCCGTCCGAATTTCTTCTCCACCATCGACGGAATGGCGGCCGACGTCACATAGTAAGTTCCGTCCAAATTCACTCTCATCACTTCATGCCACTCGTCGTCCGTCAGCTTGCGAATGGAGTGGTCGCGGGTAATGCCGGCGTTGTTCACCAGAATGTCGAGCTTGCCCCATTCCTCAATCACGCGCTTCACAATCCCGCGCGCCTCACTCGGTTCGCCCACGTGTCCCTGCACCACAATCGCGCGTCGGCCCATCGCGCACACTTCCTTCGCCAATTCCTCCGCCTCCACTTGGGAGGCGTGATAATTCACCGCCATGTCCGCGCCTCGCCGCGCCAATTCAAGAGCGATGGCGTGCCCGATTCCTCGGGACGCTCCCGTCACCAGCGCAACTTTGCCCGCCAATGAACCATGTCCATTCGTTTCACTCATATTGTTTGTCCGTCCTTTATTCTTCTAGATTCGTTCGAAAATAGCGGCGATGCCTTGTCCGCCGCCAATGCAAAGAGAGATCAGCGCATACCGCTTTTGGGTGCGCTGCAATTCATAAAGTGCCTTCACTACAATCAGGCAGCCCGTAGCGCCAATCGGATGTCCCAGCGCCACCGCTCCACCGCTCGGGTTGGTCTTCTCAGGCGGAAGGTTGAGTTCCTTCATCACCGTCAAAGCTTGTGCCGCGAAGGCTTCGTTCACTTCAATCAAATCCATGTCATCCAGCTTCAACCCGGATTTCTTAAGCACCCCTTTAATAGCCGGAACCGGTCCGATACCCATATATTGGGGATCCACGCCTACATGCGAATAAGCCACCAGCCGAGCCATGGGTTTTAGGCCACGCTTCGCCGCCGCTTGCGCTTCCATCAGCACTACCGCGCCCGCCGCATCGTTCATGCCGGAGGCGTTGCCTGCCGTTACCGTACCCGTCTTGCTGAACGCCGGTCTTAGCTTCGCCATGCCCTCCAACGTTGCATCGGCACGCGCATGCTCGTCCAATGTGAATTGCGTCACGCCTTCCTTGGTCTTCAGTTCCACTGGCACAATCTGATCGTTAAAACGGCCGCTCTTAATCGCTTCGATCGCACGGCGGTGGCTCTCCACCGCAAATTTGTCTTGTTCTTCGCGGCTGATGTTGTACTTCGTCGCCAGATTCTCCGCTGTCACGCCCATATGCGTCGATTGAAACGGGTCGTTCAGTACCGCAACCACGGCATCTATCGCCGTTGCATCGCCCATCCGCTGTCCCCAGCGCATCGAAGGTAGCCAATAAAGCCCCCGGCTCATGGATTCCGCGCCGCCGGCCACCGCGACCTCGGTATCGCCAAGCATAATCATCTGCGCCGCCGAAATAATTGCTTGCAGCCCGCTGCCGCACAACCGGTTTAGCGTCAATGCCGGCGTTTCCACCGGAATCCCGGCGTTCACGCCGGCCACTCGCGCCATGTACATGTCTCGTTGCTCGGTATGAATCACGTTGCCGAAGACAACATGCCCAACTTCGCTGGGTTCGATGCCGGCGCGCTTCACTGCCTCTTTAGTAACCAGCGCCGCCAGATCGGCCGGCGGCTTGTCTTTCAGGCTTCCGCCATACTTGCCAATGGCCGTACGCGCGCCGCTCAGAACAACAACATCGTGGTTTTCGCTCATAAGACGTTTTCTCCTATTTGGGTGTTAGCGCTCACATGGCATCGCGAACAAACGCAGAGTTCATTCACTCGAACCGTCTGTAAGTTTGCAAACACAGTGACTTATCCTTTTCCTTCTCAAGGTGGTAGGCATCTCAAGAACCAAACCGCTTGACACATTCCGATATCGGAATATAATGGTGCCATATGGCCAGAGCTGCCACCACTGCCGACGTCTTCAACGCCATCGCTGAACCGCGCCGGCGCGAGATTATCGATGTTCTTTTCGATGGCCGCGAACGTCCCGTCGGCGAAATCATCGAAAGTTTGGGTCTGCCGCAACCCGCCGTCTCAAAACACCTCGGCGTTTTGCGGCGGGTGGGTATCGTCTCAGTCACCAAGCGCGGGCAGTTACGCCTCTATCGCCTGGAGCCGCGGGAATTGCGTCCCATCAGCGATTGGGTGAAAAAGTATGAGCGTTTCTGGTCACACCAATTGAGTCGCATCAAGGAACGCGCCGAAGAAAAGGCGCAGGCTGCTGCTAAAGAAACAAAAGCAAAGGAAGGAAAATGAATCACACTGTCGTTTCAAAAGAAGAATGGCTCACCGCCCGCAAGACACTTCTCCAAAAAGAAAAGGAATTAACGCACCAGCGTGACGAGGTAAGTCGTTTGCGTCTCGCCCTTCCTTGGGAGAAGGTTGAAAAGCAATATGTATTCGATGGCCCGAGCGGCAAGGAATCTTTGGCCGATCTGTTCGCCGGCCGTTCGCAATTGATGGTCTATCACTTCATGCTCGGCCCAGGCTGGCCGGAAGGCTGTAAGAGTTGTTCGTTCCTGGCGGACCATCTGGACGGCATGCTCGTCCATCTGGCCGCGCGCGATATCTCGTTCGTGTTTGTCTCCCGCGCGCCCTACGCCGAAATCCAAGCGTTCCAGAAGCGCATGGGCTGGCGCTTTAAATGGGTGTCTTCCAACGCAAGCGATTTCAATTTTGATTTTCACGTTTCGTTCAGTCCGCAAACGCGCACCAATGGCAAAGTGAACTACAACTATGGCTTGACCGATTTCCCGCCCGACGAAGCCCCGGGTTTGAGTGCTTTCTATAAAGATGAAGCCGGCACCCTTTTCCATACCTACTCCACCTACGCGCGCGGCCTCGATGCTCTGGTAGGCGCCTACAATTTTCTCGACGTCGCTCCCTTGGGCCGCAATGAAGAAGGTTTACCGCACACCATGGATTGGGTCCGGCACCACGATCGCTATGAAGAAAGCGTCAAAGCCGCCAGTTGTTGCCATGAATAAGGCCCTCTGGCCGTCTTACATTCCCTGCACGTAGGGAAGAAACCGCCTCCTGCGCGCCGCTTCTCGCTCAGTCTTTTCGTCTTACCCAAGAAATTCCCCTGGAAAAGTGAGACTTGCTGGTCGATGTAATCACTAGTTGAATGATGAGCTATCGGTCGTTACTCCGCATGTTCTCCTCTGACATCGCTATCGATTTGGGTACGGCGAATACGCTCCTCTACGTGGTAGGGCGGGGAATCGTAGTCAACGAGCCATCTTTAGTTGCCATCGACCGCAAAACGCGCGAAGTAGTTGGTTATGGATTAGAAGCAAATGAGATGCTAGGGCGCGCCCCCGCCAATGTCGCGGCCATTCGCCCCCTGCGTGATGGCGTCATCGCCGATTTCGAGCTCGCTCAGCAAATGCTCAACTATTTCATTCGCAAAGCGAACAAAGGCCGCGCCGTGATCCACCCGCGTATCGCCATCGGCATCCCCAGCGATATCACCGAGGTTGAAAAACGCGCCGTCCTGAATTCCACCTATCGCGCCAAAGCCAGCCAGGTGCACCTGGTGGAGCAAGCCATGGTGGCGGCTCTGGGCGCCGGCATGCCCGTCACGGAAGCAGGCGGCAACATGGTGGTCGATATCGGCGGCGGCACTACCGATATCGCCGTCATCTCTCTTTCCGGCATTGTCTATTCGCGCTCTTTGCGCATCGCCGGCAATCAAATGGATGACGCCATCTCCGATCATGTCAAGCGCCGTCATGGCTTGCTCATCGGCGAGCGTATGGCGGAAAAAATCAAGATCGAGCTTGGTTCAGCCTATCAAGACAACAACCCTCGCACTATGAACGTAAAAGGCCGCGACATCGTTTGTGGCCTTCCTAAAACCGTCACATTGGAAGATGACGAAATCCGCACTGCCCTTGCCGACACCGTCGATACCATCCTGAACGCCATTCGCGTCGCCCTCGAACGCACCCCGCCTGAGATGTCCGGCGACATCTTCGAGCGCGGCATCATTCTAACTGGCGGCGGCTCGCTCCTCCGTCACCTCGATGAGCGCATTCGCTTTGAAACTGGTATGCCCGTTTTAGTGGCCGATCAGCCCTTAGCCGCCGTCGTCCTCGGCACCGGTAAAATGCTCGAAGACTTCAAACTGCTCCGCAAAATGTCGCTCAACTGAATGACCATCTGACATAATCGCAGCGTGCGTCCACCGCCACTGGGTGTGTAGCCGCCGAACCAACGTGATCCGCGCCCGCTACCGTCTGCTGCTTCTGGTGGCCGCTTTCCTGTTTTCCACTGGTGGCGTCGCCATCAAAGTCTGCTCACTCACGAGTTGGCAAATTGCCAGTTTCCGTTCCGGCGTCGCCGCACTCACCGTGGCCATATTGCTCCCGGAATCTCGCAAGATCTGGCATCCGCGCATTCTCCTCGTCGGCGCTACTTACGCCGCCACTCTCGTTCTCTTCGTCCTCGCCAACAAACTCACTACCGCCGCTCACACCATTTTTCTCCAATCAACCGCGCCGCTCTACCTGCTCTTGCTCGCGCCTTTAGTCCTCGGCGAACGCATTCGCAAGAGCGACTTACTCGTCGTTTCGGCTGTGGCGTTGGGTGCGGTGCTTCTACTTTTCGGCGAACAACGGGCCGGCCAAAGCGCGCCCGACCCGTTCCATGGCAACATCCTTGCCGCCTGCAGTGGCATCACCTGGGCTTTGACCATGACCGGTTTCCGCTGGCTCGCCCGCCACGGCGGTGAAGCGCAATCGCCTGCTTCCGTCGTGGTTGCCGGCAACCTCATCGCCTTTCTCGTCTGCCTGCCCATGGCCCTGCCCGTCGCGAACGCAAAGCCTGCCGATGTTGCCGTCATTTTCTATCTCGGCATCGTCCAAATTGGAATTGCTTATATGTTGTTGACGCGCTCTATCCGCCACGTGCCCGCGGTCGAAGCCACCACCCTGCTTCTCTTGGAGCCCGTCTTAAATCCCGTCTGGACTTGGCTGATGCAAGGTGAGCGTCTCACCGGTACCGCGCTTGCAGGCGGCATTCTGATCATCGGCGCAATTTTCGCGTCAACCCTCTACCAATCGCGCTCAGCCGCCGCGACTACCTAACGGCCTGCGCCATCATGTTCATCTACGAATTCCATCAGCATCTCGGGCTTGATCCGCATCTCAACGAAAACCGCATCGCCATCGTCCACCTTCGTCACCAGCATTCGCAAGCTTTTCCCTTCGGGCCGCATGTAAATGCAGTTCCATTCGCCTCGGCTTGACCGTGTCCGGATCATCCTTCGCCAACCATCTCCGCTTACAACGCGGTCCGCCGTTTCTATAAAGTTCCGCTGCCTTCCGTTCACGTTCTCGAACAGAGCCATCCTGAATTCGCTCGTTCCCTTGGGCCGGGCCGTCGCCACCACAAAGCGAGCCACCCCCAGGAACGGAATGTGCGTCTGTTCGAGTCCCGTTTGCCGCGAAAATTCATGCACCAGGTTGTTGAAATCGCCGGCAAACGTCAAACCAGGCAGACAAAGTAGCAGGCCAACCACCCATCTCATGCTCAGTTCTCCTGCTCGTCGTCGTCCTTGTCCTTCTTGTCGTGCGACTTGCCGTCGCCTTTATCTTTCTTTCTGTCTTTTTCGAAATCGGGAATGCCCAGGTGCCCGCTCAGCCGGCCCAAATCCTCTGGGTTGATATCGCCATCGATATGCACGATCGTCAGTTCTTTTGGTTCCGCATCCAGCACCACCATCCCGCCGATCTGGTTCCCGTTCTTCAGCACATACACCTCCGCTCGCTCGCCTTTGATCGATTTAATGCCCGCAATTCGCGACCAGTTCGGCCCCTTCAATTGCGTTCGCAGGGCATCCACGTCGCTCATAGAATATTGGCCTTCTTTGTCGAATTCGAAGCTCCGGACATAAATCCCCCGCAGCTTGCCAATCATCTTCTTCACCTGCGCCTCATCCGGGTCGTCTTTTGACAAGAACCCGCCTGCCAGCGAAAGCATGCTTTCATCCAACGTCACGTCCACGCTCTCTGTGGCGCGGTCCGCCAACTTATCCAGATCGGCCGGAAGTTTGAAAGTGTCCGCCGCCCACAGCGGCGTCGCCATTATCGCCACTGCCGCCCATCCCAAGAATTTCTGCTTCATTGTGTAGCCTCTTCGTTTGCGTTAAGCTGCTCTTGCACATGTTGTAATTTGCTCTGGGTAATGTGCATCGCCAATAGCAACTGCCGCTTGGCCTCAAGACCCTTAACTTCATGCTCGTGATCCCGATATAGGTTCGCCCCAACCGTTACGCACAGCGCCGCCGTTAGCGTGGCCGCAGCCATCCGCCACGCGGGGGTCAATCCCATCCGTTGCAGAAACCCGCTCTTCTTCCGCGCATCCTCTTCCGCGCAGCGCGCCAGCACCCGCGCGGTAAAATCCTCGCTCGGCTCCTGCCGCTCCAGCACTTGCTTCAATTGCTCTTCAAAAGGCGTCATTGTGTGTCTCCCTTCTGAAGCCGCCGGCTGACCTTCTCCCTCAGCAATTCAAGCGCCCGCGAAATCTGCGTCTTCACCGTGCTTACCTTCATATCCAAAACCTTCGCGATCTCTTCCAATTCCATCTCTTCCTGGTAACGCAGCACAATCACGCTCCTTTGCCTCTCCGGCAGCGATGCCACCATCCGCCTCAGATAAGAGGTCAAGAGCGAATCATGCACCCGCTCCAACACCGTCGGCTCATCCGTTTCTTCCAGGCTCGTCTCAGCGTGCGTTTTACGTTTCCGCGCCGTATCAATCGCCCGGTGTGTCGCTACCCTCCGTAGCCAATACACCAAATGCGCCGGCGATTCGATCTTGTCCCAATTCTTGTGCAGCTGCAGAAACACATCTTGCGCCAGTTCTTCGGCCCCTGCCCGATCCCGCAAAAACTGCCAGGCAATGCTGTACACCATGGCCTTATGCGCGTCCACCACCGTGGCGAACTGCGGCAACGCCTCCCGGCCTTCGCGTGTCCCTGCCACCGATGTCATCGCCGCCAGCAAAACCGCCATTATTTCCTTTCACTTGCTAATTACGCAAACACGCCCGTGCACGACTCAAAAAATCCGTCAATAGTACCATCTAGTTCAGAACTGTGTCTTACGCTTTGAAGGTGGAGTTTGCCGCCAATCGCAAGATCCGCGCGCGCAACAAATTTTGGTACCGGGTTGCTCATTGGCCTATCTGGATTTGGGTCTTTTTCCTCGTTCCCGGACCCCTCACATTTGATCTCTTTGAACATGGCGGCAGCATTCGCAATTGGTATTGGCTCTTGCTCGTTCTTTTGGGCACCGGAATCGCCGGCGTGTTCGGCCAACTCCCCGGTGTAGAACCCAAACCTTATATTCTCTTCT
Source organism: Bryobacterales bacterium (assembly GCA_963771405.1). Classification (GTDB taxonomy): domain Bacteria; phylum Acidobacteriota; class Terriglobia; order Bryobacterales; family Bryobacteraceae; genus Bog-105. The sequence continues at coordinate 111,688 of CAVYUL010000109.1, read as the reverse complement.
TTTCCGAAGATAAGCCCAATCCCCTATACCGCCGCATCTGCTATACCTTCGCCTGGAATGCGCTGCTCAATTTCGCGCTCCTGAATTTGGCCGGTCTATTCGACGCCGCCATCACCGGTCGCTGGCATCTCAAACAGATCTACGCGCGTTTCTACTTTATTTTGCTTGCCGGCATTGTCGCCCTCGGTCTATTCGGCGTATTGCCGCGCGTACGCCGTTCCACCAAGGGGGAGGGAATAGAGAGGCGTTATTTCTATGGCGCAGTCTGGTCCATCGCTCTTTCGCAAACCGTCATGCTGATTCTTTGGAAAGCCCTGCCCAAAAATCACCTCACCGATATCGTGAAGCTCTGCGCCTTTCTCCTGTCCCTGGCCGCGCTCGGCATCGCTTCTGCCCTCGGCCTTCTTCCCCGTACCCGGCCGATCCTTCCCGGCGAAGCCATGATTGCCGATTGATTTTTTGACCGTGCTGATCTTCTTGGCTTTTCTCGCAATCATCCTTGCCGCTGGCATTCTCTTTCAAATTCTCGCTGAAGCCATCGATGCCCGTCGTTTCCCCCCGCCCGGCCGCTGCATTCAATTGGCCACCGGTCCCAAACTGCAAATTTATTCTCAGCCAAATGCAAACCCCCATGCGCCCAATGTCATCTTTGAAGCCGGTATCAGCGGCAGTTCTTTGGGTTGGGCAACGGTTCAACCCCTGGTTGCGCAATTTGCGAACGCGGTTGTGTATGACCGCGCCGGTCTCGGCTGGAGCAGCGGCGTACTCACCCCTCGCACCGTAACCACCATGGTCGAGGAACTTTCAACACTTCTCCAACTCGCCAACATTCCCCCACCTTATTTTCTAGTCGGGCACTCTTTCGGTTGTCTTTTGATACAAGCTTTCGCCCACGCGCATCCCGCCAAAACCACCGCTCTCGTCTTAGTCGATCCCGTGACGCAAATCGGCTGGGCCAACGCCACCGATCGCGATCTTTTCCGTCTCCAAACAGGCGCACGTCTCGCTCGTCGCGGTGCCGTACTGGCGCGCATCGGAATCGTGCGTTTTGCCCTCACGCTTCTCATCTCCGGCGGCAAGCTCATTCCACAATTGATCGCCCGCGCTTCTTCCGGCCCCGGCGATACCGCCATCGCCCGCCTCGTCGGCGAAGTCCGCAAACTTCCGCCCCAAACGCATCCCATCATCGCCTCTCACTGGAGCCGTTCCCGCGCCTTCACCGCGCTGGCGGCTTACCTCGATTGCCTGCCCGTCTGCGCCCGAACCGCGCTCTCTATGCCGATTCCACCCCAGATCCCGCTCGTGATCCTCTCCGCTGCCAGCGCGACCCCGTCCGAAATCGCCGAGCGCAACGCCTGGCAGTCTGCCAATCTCCACGCCATTCACAACCAAGTGGAAGGCACCGGCCACTGGCTCCAATTAGAGCGTCCCCAACTGGTCGCGGATGCGATCCGTAATCTCGCTACTTAGGCTAAGTTGTAAAATCTTTGTAAATTCCCGGTAAATAACACTCGCTGTTACAACGGCCATAGCCATCGCTCATACGTCTTTCTCGCGGTACTGGTACGGCTCAACACGAGACATACGAAAAAAGTGTCTACAAGCGAACCTGGCAGATGTAAAATTCCGCTGTACGAACAGCTACGGCCGATTTGTGTTCGTATCCAGATCAACGCAAGCTCCGGCTAGTAGTTGCGCTAGCCGTTTCGATTCGCTAAGGAGAATGAAATCATGAACGCTCGTCTCAAGTTACCGCTTGTTCTTACGGTAGCGGCGCTTGGAATAGCGCCACTAATGTGCGGCGCCGACTTTGTACAAATCAACTTGGTCTCTAACCTGCCAAACGTGGCGCTCGCCCCGCCCGATCCAAGTTTGATTAATCCATGGGGTGTCAGCTTTAGCGCCACCAGCCCCTTTTGGGTTTCGAATCAAGGTTCAAACACAAGTACGCTCTACAATCCCACCACTTCTCCAATCAAGTTGGGCTTGACCGTCAACGCGGCAGGCGGACCCACCGGTCAGGTCTTCAATTCCACCGCCAGCAGTTTCATGATTCCCGGCCCCAACTCAACCACCGTGAAGTCTTCCTTTATCTTCGATACCCTCAGCGGCACTATTCAAGGTTGGAATCCCGGTTCCACCGGCGGAACGGGCAGCACGGTAGTTGCCGCCTCTCAGCCCGGTGCCGTCTTTACCGGTTTAGCGCTTGATACCTCCAACGGCAGCAATTATCTTTACGCCGCCGACGCTACCGGCAGCATTCGCGTCTACAACTCCACCTTTCAGAACGTGAGCGGCACGACATTCGCCGGAAAATTTGTCGATCCGAATGCCATACCCGGCTTCACACCCTACAACATCCAAAACTTGAACGGCAATATCTATGTCACCTACGCCGAAAGCACCAACACCGGCGCGCCGCTCCCAGGCGGATTTGTCGACGAATACGATGCCGCTGGCGACTTCATTAAGCGAGTCGGGACCAACGGCGTGTTGAACGCGCCGTGGGGCTTGGCCATCGCACCCGCGGGCTTTGGCAATTTCGGCGGCGATCTATTGGTCGGCAATGTGTACAACAGCGTCATCAATGCCATCGATCCTTCAACTGCTCAAGTGGTGGGAAGCATCACCGTGAACACCGGCTTCGCCTCATCGGTCGGCCTCTGGGCGTTGGACTTCGGCAACGGCGCCAGTGGCAGCGCGAACACTCTCTATTTCACTGACGGCATAAACAATCAGACCGACGGCCTCTTCGGTGAAATCAACGTAGCGCCCGAGCCCGCGTCACTAATGATGTTGCCCCTCGGTGCGGCCGCCTTCTTCGCCTTCCGCCGGCGGCATAATCGCTAACGAAAATTAGTAGATCGACCGTCGCAGATCACTTGCCCCAACGTCGAGCCCGGTCGCACTTCGTTACTTACCGGGCCGACGCAGGGCTGGATGCCCGCGCTGCGACACTTGCCAGCCAAGCCGCCGCGCCCAGAATGACAGTCACCAAAACCGATAGCACCATCGGCGGCACTCCAAAATACAGAAAACTCATCACCACCCCAGGCACTTGCAGCAAACAGAAAATCCAACCCATCGCTCCCACTGCCTTAGGAACCGATCGTGCCAGCTGCCCCAAATGCCAGGCAAGAAACGCCTGTAACAACATGGAGACCGTCGCGGACAAACCGAACCCCCGATAAAAATCCCCGTAGTCATAACTCCGTCCCCTTAACTCGAAGTGGACGCTGTTCATTGATTCCAAAACAGCCCGCCCCTCCGCTGTCGGCGGCACCATCGTCAGAAAACCATAGGTATGCCCCAGCGCAAACAGCACAAAAAGAATTGCCGCTACTCTGTAGAACCGCGTCGCGTTCACCGCTCATCCTCCTTTTCGAATTTTGTCTCTGCAGTATACTGCAGTGCCGATTTCGTTCCCTCCATCCGCGCTACAGTGAACTGCATGAAGACTTGGTGGAACCGAAACAACATCCGTTCTCGTTGGGCGATTCTCTTGATCGCCGCCGCAGCCGCGACCCTCCTGTCCGCCGCAGACGGCCGTCCAATCACCGAAACCGACCTGTACGCCTTCCAATGGGCCGCCAATCCGCAAATCTCTCCCGATGGCTCAAAGATCGTCTACACCCTCGTCAAAGTGAACACCAAGCACGATAATTACGAAACCGCGCTTTGGCTAGTCAACACCCCAGCCGCGGCAAAAGACACAACTCCGCGCCCACTGACACACGGCCCACACGATTCCACCCCTCGCTGGTCGCCCGACGGCAAGACACTCGCCTTTCTCAGAGTGACTGAAAAAGACGGCAAACCCGAACCTCCGCAAATCTATCTCCTGCCAATCGGCGAGGGCGGGGAAGCGCGACCCCTCACCGAACTCCCCAAGGGCGCTTCCAATCCCGTCTGGTCCCCCGATGGCCGTTCCATCGCCTTCAACTCCACCACCCTCCCCAAAGATTTCGAGAAGAAGAAAGATGACACCCCACCCGAAAGCGACGTTCACGTCATCACTCTCGCCCAATATCGCTTTAACGGCGAAGGCTATCTCGATCCGCAGCGACAGTTGCACATCTGGACCGTCTCCGTTCCCGCCGCCGGAACTCCGCTCGAAAAGGCAAAGCAACTAACCACCGGCGAATTCGATGAAGACGAAATCACTTGGGCGCGTGATAACTCAAAAATCTATTTCACTTCCGATCGCGTGAAAGAGCCTTATTACGAACCCCCCATCGGTGTGATTTATGAAATCAACACGACCGGCGGCGATATCCGTGAAGTGGTTCGACTCAACGGCGGTATTCACGGCGGGCTCTCCCTCAGTCCCGATGGCCGCCGTCTCGCCTTCATCGCAGCGCTCTCGGCCGGCAATGGTGTCACCCAGCGTTCCTACAGCGAACCCGATCTTTTCGTCACCTCAGTCGAGCCCGGCTCCAAGCCGAAAAACCTCACCGCTGATTATGATTTCGACATTGGCGATAGCGTCGGTGGCGATCAAGCGCCGCCCCGCGGAGGTTCCGCGAACACGCCTTTTTGGAGCCCCGACGGCCGCAGCATCTTCGTCAAATCTGCCGAAGAAGGTCGCGTCAACATCAAGCGCATTGACAGCGAGAGCGGAAAGCTAGCTGCTGTGACTAAAGGTGATCACGCCGTACTTTCCTATTCCGCCACAACCGATGCCGCGAAAATCGCTTTGCTCGTCTCCACGCCAACCAATATCGGCGATATCTTTATCGCTGATTCCAGTTCCGGGCAACTGCAGCAGCTGACTCACGTGAATGCTCAACTCTTTTCGCAATTTAACCTCACCCAGCCCGAGATGATCTGGTACAAAAGCTTCGACGGCAAGCGCATTCAGGCCTGGGTGCAAAAGCCGCCAAACTTCGAACCCGGCAAAAAATATCCACTCATTCTCGACATCCACGGCGGCCCGCACTCAGCCTACGGCTATGTCTTCGATCACGAATTTCAATGGATGGCAGCCAAGGGCTACATAGTGCTCTATCCGAATCCCCGCGGTAGCACCAGCTACGGCCAGGATTTCGCCAATATCATCCAGTACGCCTATCCCGGCGATGATTTCAAAGACCTGATGGCCGGCGTCGACGAAGTCATCGCACGCGGCTGGGTCGATCCGGCCAAACTCGGAGTCACCGGTGGCAGCGGTGGCGGCGTCTTGACCAATTGGACCGTCGGTCACACCGATCGCTTCAAAGCTGCCGTCTCGCAACGCTCCATCGCCGATTGGTCCGCGTTTTGGTATTCCGCCGATTTCACTCTCTTCACTCCGTTTTGGTTCCGTGGCGCGCCCTGGGAACAGGAAGCCGACTTCAAGCATCGCTCGCCCATTACCTACATCCAAAACGTCCACACACCGCTCATGCTCATCGAAGGCGAATCCGATTACCGCACTCCGCCCGGCGCCGGCGGCGAGCAAATGTTCCGCGCTCTCAAATATCTCAAGCGCCCCGTCGTCATGGTTCGCTTCCCCGGCGAAACTCACGAACTCTCGCGCTCCGGCAAACCCGTGCACCGCGTCGAACGCCTCGAACACATCGTCGCCTGGTTTGACAAATACTTGATGGGCCAGGAAATTCACACCTACGACGTAAACTAGTGATTTGTCCGGAACAAAACCTTACTTCGCATTTCTCGCTCTGCTCTGTCTTTTCATCGCGGCTCGCCAAGCCCCTGCGCAGGTAAGCGTCCGTTCTGTCGATGGCTCAAGCGTCGCCCAAGCCGCCGGCATTCAACCCGGTGACATCCTCTCCCGCTGGACCCAAGGCGAGAACAGCGGCCCCTTTTCTTCGCCTCTCGAACTGTCAATCCTCTTCACCGAACGTTTTGCTGGCCCCACCGCGTTTTATGGCGTGCGCAACGGCCGCGAAATCTCCTGGCAGCTTCCGCTGGCCCAAACCATCTATGGGAATCCATTCGGCCTTGACGTCGAGTTTGCAGCTCCGCAAATCAAAGCCATCTTCGATCATTTCGATTCGCTCATCAAAGCGAACCAATTCACCGCCGCCGCTTCTTACGCTCAAGCGCAAGCTGCTTTATTCAGTGCCGCCGACGGAACCCGCAGCGAAATCCTCTACACCGCCGCCCAACGTCTCGTCTCCGCTGGCCATTTCAAACCCGAGGCCGCACCCCTCTTCGCGGACGCCTCCCGAACTGCGCCCACCACCATCCCCTATCTCAAGCCGGCCATCGACTCGAAATGGGCCGCCTCTGCTTCCGGCGGTGGTGATCCGGCCGACGATCTCTTTCTTCGTGCTGTTGCTGAATGGGAAAAAGTTCCGCACTGGCCCCTCAATCTTGCCTCCACGCTGCGCAGCTTCGCCAGCTACTGCAGCCAGGCGGGTCGTTTCTCGAAAGCCATTGATCTCGACGAACGAGCGCTCCAAATCGCCCGTTCCGTCGCGCCGGGAACAGTCCTGGTTGCCCTCAGCCTACGCGGCCTTGGCAATGTCTACGGGTTTGCTAGCGACCTCGACCTCGCCGATAAGAACCTCCAGGAGGCGTTGACCATCGCCGAGAGTCTACATACCAAGACACAAGAGACGGGCGAAATCTACGCCGGCCTTACACGCATCGCATTCCACCGCTCTGAGTTTGCCCTCGCTGAGTCGTTTTCTCTTCGCGGCCTCGCCTCCTTGAAAGGCGTGCCTGGATCCGAACGGACGAGCCAAATCACTCTATACAACTTGGGCAGCTTGGCCGCTCAAAGCGGCAGTTATTCCCGCGCCATCTATTTCTTTACTCGCTCCGTCGCCGTCGCTCGCAGGGGCGACTCGGGCGACCAATTTGACTTGGCAACAGCTCTGCGCGGCCTCGCGGACGCTGAAATTTCCACCGGCGAATTGGACACCGCCGAACCCCACCTCCGCGAAAGCATTGGGATTCTCGAGCGCATCGCCCCCGCCTCCGAGGTCTTAATCCGCGCTTTGCATACCATGGGCGAACTCCATCAGGGTCGCGGCAATCTTGCCGAAGCGGCCAAGGTTTACCAGCGTTCCCTGAAAATGGCCATCGCCCGCGACAGCCACGGTGAATTGGTCGCCGATACCCGCGGTCACCTCGGCTTCCTGTATTTGGAAATGCGTCAGCCCCAACTCGCCGTCCTGCAATGCGGTCTCGCCTTGGCTTACAATTCCAAGGTCTCGCCCGACGACTTCGATTCAGCCGATAATTTGCAGTGCCTGGCCGAAGCCGCCCAAGCCCTTCACCACCCGCAATCGGCCATCCGCTACTATGCCCGCGCTTCTGCCATTTTCGAAAAACAACGCTCAGTCTTCGGCCGCGCCGATCAAGTCCAGTCGGAAAACTGGAGCGCCAGCCTCCCCGAACGTTACGCCGCCCTCCTCTTTGGCCAAAACCAAACTGCCCGAGGTTTCGAAGTTCTAGATCATTCCCGCGCCCGTACCCTCCTCGTGTCACTCGCCGCCCAGCACTTCGACCTCCGCAAGAACGTTCCCGCCGCCCTACTTGAGCAGGATCGCAAACTGGAAGAAAGTCTCGCCGATCTCGCCGAGCAACGCACCCAACTTCTCGCGAAGAATCCCGCTAAGGCCGCCGCTCTCACCTCTCAAATCACCGCCGCTTCCGCCGAACACGATATCGTCGAAAACCGCATCAGCGCCGCCAATCCAAACTTCGATTTATATAACACCCAAAAGCCCATCTCAATAAGTGCAGTCCAACATCTTCTCGATCCCGAAACTGCTCTCTTGGAGTATTCGATCGATGAAAAGGGCAGTTATCTCGTGGCCATCGCCCGCACTCAGATGGCGGTCTACCCACTAACCCATCCCGCCCAAATTACTATTCTTGCGAAGTCGGTTTACAAACAGTGGTCATCGCCATCCGCCGCCGCCCCCAACCCGAATCCCGCCATTGAACTGAGTAAGCTCGTACTCGCTCCCGCCGCCGGCTTCATTCGCTCGAAACATCGCTTAGTCATCGTTCCCGACGGCGCTCTCGCCTATATCCCTTTTGCCGCTCTCCCCTCACCCCTAAGTCCCTCCGGTTCTCCTCTCGCAAACCAGTTTGAAATAGTCAGCCTGCCTTCTGCTTCCCTCCTCGCGGTCTTGCGCCAACAACGCCCAAACCCTCGCCAACCGTCCCTCGCCGCAGGCACCATCGCTGTCCTTGCTGATCCCGTGTTTTCGAAAGACGATCCCCGCGTCACAAACTCGCTCCGACCCCAGCTCGTCGCCGACTCTGGCACTCGCGCCGCCGCCACCGATGATGACGATGAGATCTCTCTCGAAACCATCGACACCGAAAGCCGCGGCCTCCATCTCAACCGCCTTCCTCACACTCGCGAAGAAGCCGAGGCCATCGCCTCCGTCGTCCCCAAAAACCGCCTCTTCCTCGCCCTCGATTTCGACGCCAACCGCGCCGCCGCCCTCAACCCTGAAATTCAGCACGCCCGCATCGTCCACTTCGCTACCCACGGCATCTTCGACGAAAAGAATCCCGCTCTTTCCGGTTTAACGTTTTCCATCACCGACAAATACGGCAAACCGCAGCCCGGCTTCCTCGGTCTCGACGCCATCTACAGCTCTCACTTCTCCGCCGATCTCGTTGTCCTCAGCGCCTGCGAAACTGCCCTGGGCGAAGAGGTAAGCGGCGAAGGCTTAGTCGGCCTCACCTGGGGTTTCATCTACGCCGGAGCAAAAAGTGTAGTCGCGAGCCTCTGGCGCGTCAATGACGCGAGCACCGCCGAACTCATGCGCCTCTTCTATGACGGTATGGAACGCCGCGGCCTTCCCCCTTCGGCTGCCCTGCACGAAGCGCAACTCGCCATCTCCCAAAAACCTCAATGGTCTTCGCCCTACTATTGGGCCGGTTTCGTGATTGAGGGCGACTACGGCCGCTAAAACCCTCTCTACCCGTCCTTTTACCTGCCTCAACTTTCATCACTCCGCAACACAGCCTTCTTATGATTTGGGATGCGAACCGTAATAACCGTACCGGAAACCACCCCATGAATCGCAGAACCTTCATAAAAACAGGAGCCGCCGCCGCTTCCTCGTCCCTCCTCAATGAAAAGGCTTTCGCGCTCAACGGTCAGCCGAACATCCAGCACGTCGTTGTAGTCATGATGGAGAATCGTAGCTTCGATCACCTCCTCGGATGGCTGCCCAATGCCAACGGCATACAAGCCGGCTTGTCGTTCCCCAATAAGAGCGGCGGCACAAACACCACCCACGAACTTCGCCCCCGACTATACCGGCTGTTCCTATCCCGATCCCGATCACAGCTACTCCGGCGGTCGCACCGAAATCGCCGGCGGCAAAATGAATGGCTTTCTGCTAACCTCCAACGGCGTCAATTCCATCGGCTATTACCGCGAACAAGATCTGCCCTTCCGCTCAGCCTTGGCCCGCAACTACACTACCTGCGACGCTTACTTTCCTTCTATCCTCGGACCCACCTTCCCCAACCGCATCTTCCAACATTCCGGCCAAACCGACCGTTTAGGCGACACCTTCGACATCTCGAGCCTCCCTACTATTTGGGATCGCCTCGCCGCCGCCAACGTGAGCCGTAAGTACTATTTCAGCAATCTTCCGTTCTTGGCGCTGTGGGGCTTGAAGTATGTCGGTATCACCGCGCTTTACGCCGACTTTCTCAGTGACTGCGTCTCCGGTAAGTTGCCCCAGGTTTCATTTGTCGAACCGACCTTCACCACCCTCACCAACTTGGACGAAGACGATCACCCCTTTTCCGACGTCCGCAACGGTGACGCCTTCCTCGCCAAAACCTTCAAAGCCGTTTCTACCAGTCCGAACTGGCCGAATACCGTCTTCATTGTGAATTACGACGAATGGGGTGGCTTTTACGATCACGTCCCCCCGCCGCGCGCCCTGGCTCCGAATAACGTCGATACCGACTTAGTTGACGGCAAGGCTCTGTTAGGTTGCCGCGTTCCTTGTGTCGTCGCCTCTCCCTGGACGCGCGGCAATCCCAGCAACCCGACCGTCAACCACACCGTTTTCGATCACACGTCGGTTTTGAAATTGCTCGAGTCGCTCTGGCAATTGGAGCCGCTTGCCGCCCGCGAGACCTCAGACGACGTCGGCAATCTTCTCGACGTAATGGGCGACACCTACCAACCGGCGCTTCCATCGCTGCCGCATCCCGGATATGTCTTTCCTTCCAGCTTCTGCTTCAGCAACGTACCGTTTGTAAGTACCGCCGCCGTACCCACAGTAAGTTTGGGTGCCACTGAAAGGCCGGACGACGAAGCCACAACCTTCGCCAAGATGATCCAAAGCGGCATGCTCAAAGGCTTCCCCGGCTACCTCTAAAAGAATTGCGTCAGCCCTGACCGCGCCCCTGCCCCGGCTTTTTGGCATTGACGACAGAACGGGCGTTCCAGGTAATCACCAGCGGGACCGGGATGCCGGTCTGCGTTGGGGCGGGCCTCCAGGCCAGCAGCCGGACGTCCCCGTCCGGCTTCTTCCGCCTGCAGTCCCGACCAGCGACCATCGATCCTAAACACACCAGTCCCGCTTCGATCTTCGCCCCGACCGAGGCCCGCCTTTACCCGTTACGGAAGTTCGACGACATCCCCATTCCGTTCCTAAATCAGCGAACCTTTCCGCAACTTCGACAAACTCCGCTTGCGACACAACGCCGCCGTCGTCCACGCAGATTCCTCTTCGGAGAACACTGGGTGCACCCGAACCGAGCCATATCCGCCGGTTACGGCCATCTCGATTGCCGCCGTCTCCTCGCGATCCAAGAAGTCAAATCCCTCGATACCCAGCTTCGCCACGACCTCGACTACGGCGCCATAGCGATCCAACGGATTCAATGACGCTTTTCATAGAAATCGTTCACGTCCCCAGTCAATTCGCGCGATGCAAAGCAACGGACGTTCAAACTTAAGTTCGCTCACCCTTCGGGCGTCCGGCAGCCAACTGCGGAACGCCCGATCTCCCGACGCTAGTCTCATGCCGGAAAGTGACCTGACCAGCATTCACGTCACGGGCTGAGCGATTATCGCGCCGGCGCCATCGTCGCAGCCTCGGGTCTGGCGTTCCGCAGAATCTCCATCAGTGCCTGCGTGTGAACCGAATCCGTGATAACTTGCCTCAGAATTTGAGGCGGATGCTGCCCCCCGCCCGCGGTGTCAGCAGCAGCGGTGTCCAACCCCAAAGCGTGGAGTCTCTGCTGGTAAGCAGTGTTGATCTTCGTATACACCGCCTGTTCGATGTCTTCCTTCTCGGCTTCGATGTAGTCGGGATCAGCGTTTAATAAGCTCTGGGCGTCTGCCAAGTGAGACTGCACGTCGGCAATCGTCTTTGTTGCGTCCGCTGCGGTATTGATCTTGGGAATCTCCGCCTGCGCCAGCAAATACAAAGCCGCCCAAGGTTTTTCGCCGCCGAAACTCAAAGAATCGATGGGATTGGCATAGAACCTCTTGTTGTACCCGACCTCGATCACAAAATACGTAATCCCCGTCACCGGTGCGTTGTTATGCATCAGCGCCGCGCCCGACCAACTCAACTGATTCCCTTGCGTGTACTGCTGATAGTCGGCGGTCGATTGCCCCGCGAGGCAAACGTAGATTCCCGGCGTCAGCAGATTTCCTTCAGGCAACGGATTCGTCGATGACACCATCTGCACCAACAAATTCTTTTGAAAAAGGAAATCCGCCAGCGACTTCCCCAGATTGGCGATCCCCAATACCTCTTGCGAGACGGGCAACACCGGAGGCTGCGCCGTGCTCAATGTGGAGACCGCCGACATAAAGCCTTGCAAACCATCCTGCGCAGTTTTTGAATTTGAACAAGTAAGCTCAGGTTGCTAAAGGTCGTCGGCAAATGATCCACAACAACCCCAGCGAGCCGAGGTCAACTTGCGACCTGTTTTTCTGAAGTGTAATCCCCGCGCTGGTCTTCGCCTGCGAAACCGGAATGTTTGCGACCGTGCCGGTCAAAGTCTCCGTCAACACGGCCTGCCGATTTCGCTCTACAAAATTCGCCCACCAATTCGAATTCTGATACGCACTGGCCGCGCGCAGGTACAAAGTCATATATGCGGTTCCAGGTGGCGATGTTGGCATAGACTCTTCGTGATCTCGATACAGTTGCCGCATCGAGTTCCTCCCACACCGTTTGTTCACCGGACCGAAAACAACCCGCCGCCCAGGCGTCCGAACAGCCTGTCTGCATCAACGCCATCAAGTCAATACTCAAGCGCCTGCAGGCAGCAGAACTTGACCTTCTCGCACGACCCACAGGGGCACTGGTCATATAGCGTCAAGCGCTGCGCGGCCAAAAATGACTTCAACCGTTGTTTTGTTATCTTACGCCAAACATCAAGGCCGCCCTCCAACAGTATCGAATCGCTCCACATTGCCGCCACGGCTCTCACCCCGTTTGCGACGAGTAGAGTAGACATTTCCTTTCGGGCGCGATTTAGGACAGCTTGGGGGATCGCAGAGCGAAGGCTGGCGTTGACGGATGGCGTTATCTCCGCGCCTTCATTTTTCATAAGGCGTCTTAGAATCTCTTGCCTAAGCGTCAAACCCGCGTTTGAGTCTCGGAACTGAATAACCGAGTCCCAGAGTCCAGGCTGGGCACTAAATTCACTCTGCGGTACGATCCCGTACTCCCCAGTTATGACGTAGCCAGCCGGCGCGCTGTCAAGCACACCCCCAGCTAACGCCGACATCGCGACCGTTGCGATCTTCGTGGCTCCCGTCATCACCTTCATCGACGCAAAACCGTGCCTCTGGCATGTAGCCCCCATTCGAGCAACCTGCACAACACGCAACACAGGGTGCGCTAACCACCGTGGAATACGACCTGGCGGAGTAAATTCACTGATGCCAAGAAGCTTTCTGGTCGCCGGAGAGACGAAAAGACCGTTGCAGACATCGGCAAAGTTCCGACCGCCGGCCAAATCGACGACAACCGTCCTTTTCTCGAGCTTCGCTATCAAGGCTTTGCCTTGCGTCTCCCTGCCAGGAGACGGCGAAAGCCATTTCCTAATCAGCTCACCCGGATCGCCCGAATTTACCTTTCCAGTAAGCAATTGGCCGAAGCCTAAATCCTCCGCGCTTACCAAGACCGAATCTATTCCCTCCCAGTGGACGAAGCTAAGGACATCATCATCAAGGAGCCCGCTAAATCGAGTCTCCCCAATTAACTCGAATACCCTTGCGACGCACGCAAGAGGCACGAGCACCCTATCAAAGCACATCAGTCCCATCGCCAAGTCATACGCGGCGGTTGAGATGGTCGAAGTTTCGCCCGGATGCCAGGCCGGCCCCGCTATCAAGAGGCCTCGCTGGCCGCCATCAACAGGCGTGACCGAAGCCACGTCTTCAGGAGCCCAAGAACCCGCTGTATAAAAATCACCAAGCAGATGGGCGCTAACCACAGCCTGCTCTTGCGGAGTCGCCGGACGGTGGTCGAAGCAGTCCACCTCAGCTCGTGGGCGGGCGACCAATTCGAGAGCCAGAATGGCCGAACGGTGGTCAGTATGAAAGTCGCAGTCATACTCGATGACGTTCAAACTCGCTGGAAGCTCTGGCCTGGGACCGGCCGAGACCAAGAAATGCGGCCCGTCACCAAATAGCTCGCGCACGGCGGCACTCTCGCTTAACAGTTCCAGCAGATACTTGTCGCGAACACTATAGCCAATGAACACGACCGAACAGGCGTCAAGAAGATATTTGATCGACGACCTAAAGCCCGCATCACGGCCGAGAGCCGAGTAGTCCTGGGAACTGAAAACCATGGAACACACGGAGCTGACGCTGCCGTGAATCTTGGCTATAAACCGGCCACCCGCCGAAAGCAGGTCACCAACGCGCGATAGGTCGGACCGTTGAATAACATCAAATCCAGGAATGGCCCGCTCAAGCGTCTCATCAACGTTGGTAGTAATGATTGACGAACCATCAATTCCTCGCACGGCCTCAATGAAACGCGCGTAGACCGGCGTGATAGCCCTTGGCCCAAACGAATTAACGAGCATCGATCGGTACAACTGAGGATCAGAATCACAGCAGAGTTGGAAAACGGAAGGAAAGTCCTCGGCGTCTAAGGCTTTCTTTCCCCCAAGCCGATTGTAAGCGCTGACCTTCTTCGAGAACGACCGTTGAAATCTTGCTGCTAGCGCAGGCCAAGTATCGTACCCAAGCCAACGGCTTGCGCCGGCCCCCACCCAAAGCAAAATAGGCTTTCGCCTTTGTGTCCTAGCTAAGCCCCAGATTTTCGTAAGGCTGTCACAAGTCAGAGGATCAGACCTAAACATCAAAATCCCATAGTACGTCAGCCTCGATCAACACCATGCGCTAAACAGCGGTTCAAAAATTCCGCCAGCTGCGCGAGCACAAATCCATCTGACCCCGCTTACTCCGTTCTATAATCATCGTTACCCGCGCTGCCCGAACGCGCCATGTCCGAACTACTTCCCGTCCTCAAACTAATCGCCGCCTGGATCAAAACCCACTCCTGGCTGACTGCCGGCATCCCCGCCGTCCTCCTCGCCATCTGGGCCCTCTTCCGCGACTTCCTCAAACAAGTCTGGAACAAACTCCAACCGCCACTCGTCGACGCCACCGCCGCCAAAATCGAACATCTCTTCACCCGCTACCCCCGCAAATACGCCCAGCACCTCTACTACCGCCATCGCACCTTCGACGTCAAAGGCTTCTCCACCCAAGGCCCGTACGCCCTCGAACTCGAGCAAATCTACGTCGACCTCGCCGTCGACCCGGCCCTCCTCAACCCCGGCCAGCAAAGCCCTATCTCCATCCCCAAACCCGCCACCACCACTGCCAACCCGGCTACGAAATCCACCGGCGACAGCCCAGATATCTTCGCCTGGCTCCTCGCCGATCCCCACCGCGCCCACAATTTCGCCATCGTCGGCCCGCCCGGCAGCGGCAAAACCACTCTTCTCAAACATCTCGCCCTCACTCTCGCAGACGCCAAAAAGTCGCACCAGCACCTGAAACTCACGCCGGTCCTGCTCTTCCTGCGTGACCATTCCGCCGCCATCGCCGCCAACCCGCAAGTCCCGCTCACCGAACTCATCGAAGCAACCCTGAAAGACGTCCCGCCCCCGCCGCGCTGGTTTGCCTCGCGCCTCACGAGTGGCAAATGCCTCATCATGCTCGACGGCCTCGACGAAGTCGCCGATCCCGCCCTCCGCGCCAAAGTCGTCCTCTGGGTCGAGCGCCAGCGCGATATCCACGGTGCCAACCGCTTTCTCCTTTCCTCCCGTCCCAATGGCTACCGTCAAAATCCCATCGACGGTTTCACCCTCCTCCGCGTCCTCCCATTTACTAGCTCGCAAATGGAAAGGTTCGTCCGCAATTGGTATCTCGCGAACGAAATCATGGCCCATCAGAAAAACGACCCCGGCGTCAAACAGGAAGCAACCCGGGGCGCCGACGATCTTCTCAACCGTCTCCAATCCACGCCGAATCTCCAAGATCTCGCCGTCAATCCCTTGCTCCTAACCCTCATCGCCACCGTTCACCGTTATCGCAGCGAACTCCCCGGCCGCCGCGTCGAGCTCTTCGCCGAAATTTGCGACGTCTTTCTCGGTAAACGCCAGCTCGCCCGTGGCTTGGAACTCGATCTCACGCCTGCCCAAAAAATCCGTGTCCTCCGTGTCCTCGCGTATGACATGATGTGCCGCAATGCCCGCGAAATCAAAGCGTCGGATGCCGCCGGCTTGATCTCCGAACCTCTCAAGCTGGTATCACCCACCGCCGAACCCATTGCGTTTTTGAAATCCATTGAGGATTCGAGCGGCCTCCTCATCGAGCATGAAGCAGACGAATACGCCTTTTCGCATTTGACGTTTCAGGAGTACTTGGCCTCGCTCCACATCAAAGAAGAAGGTCTCCTCCAAACCCTAACGGCCAACGTCAACGTTACCTGGTGGCACGAGGTCGCCCGCCTCTATGCCGCCCAAGCCGACGCCTCACCGCTCGTCGAAGCCTGTCTCGCATCCAACCCGCCGACCCTCCAAGCTCTCGTCTTGGCTGTGGACTGCGAGGAAGAAGCACTCGAACTTCGACCGGACCTTCGCGAGCGCCTCCGTCTGGTTACCGAAGAGGGTCTCGAAGACGGTAACTCCGAGCGCCGCAGCCTTGCCGCCTGGCACAAACTCGCTCGCCGCCTTCGTGACATGACCCGGCTTTCCGATGGGGTTTACATCGATTCGTCGCCCATCACCGCGGCCGAGTATCAGCTGTTCATTGACGAACGCAGAGCAAAAAAAGAATTCAGGCAACCCGACCATTGGGACGAGTATTCATTTGCCAGCGGGCAAAGTCGCAAGCCGATACTGGGAATTCGAAAAAGTGACGCGGAAGATTTTTGCCGATGGCTGGGCGAGACCAAGGCGCGGGTCTGGCAGTACTCCCTACCAACAACTGGGGAGATCCAAAGTGTCCGGTTCTCTGCTGATCCCAGCCCCTCCTGCTTTCTATGCGACGGCCCGGACGCTGTTCCAGTCTTGCCGATCAAGCGACTGCAATACCGCCTGACGACGGCCAGCGAAATCGGCCCTCCCTCCGACGGCACCAGGCCGACGCTCAGTCCGCCCCGCGCCGAAAGCCGATCCTCGACTATTTCGGCCCTCAACCGCGCCCGCGTTCTTGCCCGCAGGCCCGGCAACGTCGTCGACCGCGCCCTCAAACTCGCCGGCCGCGCCATCGCGGCTGACGTTGACGTCGAACTCCCGCGCGATCGCGCCGCCGCCCGGGCCGTCTACGCCAGCCGGGATCTTGACCAGGCACGCACCCTCGACCGCAAGTTCGACATCGTCCGCGATCCCGCCACCGGCCTCGACCGCGCCCTTGACCGCGTCCTAGCTCGCGATTTCGACATCGCCCGCGACTTCGCTATTGCCTTCGACCTCGACATCGCTCTTGAAATCGCCCTCGGCCGAACGCTCGATCTACCCGGCCTCGGCCAGTATCGCGCTCTCTGCGCCTTCTACCTGAACTGGTTCCGCCTAATCCAAGCACGCAGTGACGGCGATCTTTCCGATTGCAAATCACTCTGGACCGTCCGCCGCCGCGTCACAACCACTGACCAGCCCTCCTCCCGCGCCGGCTCCCAGTAACCCAAAATTCTCAGTCACAAAACCATTCACCTTTATTTCTCCATTCCTTTCAACCACTTACACCCGGAAATTCGTTTCCCCCGTTCGCCCCTCCCCTTACCCTGAAGTCGAAATGTCACTGCTGTCTCTTCACAACTTACTCACCCATCCACCCGCCGAACCCCACGTGTCTCTCCACAAATCCCAACTCTCCGTCTACGAATCTCCCGCCCGTTTTCGCATCGTCGTTGCCGGTCGCCGCTTCGGCAAAACCGAACTCTCTCTCGCCGAAATCATGCGCGCCGCCACCGCACGCCCCAATCAAACCATCTGGTATCTCGGCCCCGACGAAAAACAAGCCCATCGCATCGCCTGGCCTCGCCTCAAACATCTCACCGAAACCCTACGCGCCAAACGCCCCAGCGAGTCTCTCAAAATCATCGAGCTCACAAACGGCTCCATCATCCAGCTCCACGGCGCCTTCCATCCCGATTCTCTCCGCGGCAACGGCCTCAATTTTCTCGTCGTTGACGAATTCTCCCTCATCAAACCCGAAGCCTGGGTCGAAACCCTCCGCCCCGCCCTGGCTGATCGCCAAGGTCGAGCCCTCCTCCTGTCCACGCCCAAAGGCCGCAATCACGTTTTTGATTTTTTCGAATTCGCCCAAACCAATCCCGATTGGGCCGCGTTTCAATTCACCACCGCCCAAGGCGGCATCGTCTCCGCGGAAGAACTCGCCTCCGCCGCGCGTGAAATGGACCCCAACGCCTATCGCCAGGAGTTCGACGCCGAATTCGGCCGCATCGGCAAGCATCGCGCCTATCCCAATTTCGCCCGCGAAACCCACGTCCAATCCGTCGATTACGACGGCATGCAGCCTCTCATGTGGTGTGTCGATTTCAACGTCAACCCCATGTGTATGGTGCTCGCGCAGCGCATCGGCGATAACGTCAACGTGCTCGAAGAAATCGTCGTCAAGCCCAACGCCACCACGCCTCTCGCTTGTCAGGAATTTCTAAAACGCATGGAAGCTCGCTATCTTCCCAACCGCTACCGCCTCGCGCCCATCCCGTCAAAGTCTTTGGCGACGCCTCCGGCAACCAGCGCCGCACCTCCGCCGCCGATACCGATTGGACCCTCATCAAACAATTCTTCGATGGCTGGCGCGGCACCTTCGCGCCCACCTTTCATCACAACAACGTCAACCCCTACGTCCGCGATCGCGTCAATTGCGTCAACGCCCGCCTCTGGACCCAATCCGGCGAGTCTCACTTATTCATCCACCCGAGTTGCAAAGAACTCATCCGCGATTTAGAAGAAGTCTCCTGGAAAGTCGACGCCACCGGCCGCCCCACCAGCGATCTCGATAAAGCCGACCCTACCCGCACCCACTGCTCCGACGCTCTCGGTTACTTCATCGCCGGCACCTTCCCCCTCAAAGGCGTCATCGGTTTCCAAGACAAACGCATCATTTTCTAGCCGCTTCGTAAAATCCCCGTAACCGTCTCAAAACACTCAAGGAAATGTGGGGACATTGCGGGTTATTTCCGCTCGTCTGTTGCAACCCGAAAAACCCAGTCACAACCGATGCACATTTTTTATTTCCATTCCTTTCTTCCACTTACAAGAACTTTTTCGTTCATCGCGAACGCCCGTTCGGCAAACTCAACTCAGGAGTAAGAATTTCGAAAATGTTCATGGACACCCATAACCCCGCGCTGAACGCCGTCAAACACGGCCTCACCGCCCGTACCACAATTCTCAACGGCGAAGATCCAGCCAAACTCGACGCCCTCGTCGATTTCTGGCTCGCCCAATATGAAAACCCCGCCGAGGGTTCCTTCTTCTTCCGCCTGGTCGAAGACTGCGCCCAAGCCGATTGGGAACGCATTCGCGTCAACCGCTGGTATCAAAACATTCTCGCCGGCATCGCCAACGATCTCAACTTCTGGGGCGCCGACGACAAAATCGATTTCAATCTCGCTCTGCGTTACCGCACCACCCACGATCGCAACTTTACCCGCGCTTTCAAAATGCTCGATTCCAACTGGAAAGCCCACGTCGCCAAAGAAGAACGCGCCGAAAAAGCCCGCAAAATGGAAGAAGAAAAGAAACAACGCGCCGCCGCCGCCAAAGCCAAGGAAGAAGCCAAAGCCAACGACGGCTGGGATCCCGACATCCCCAGACCCGACATGATTTACGTCCTCAACAGCGACACCGGCGAACGCTACTCCATGGACGGCAAAGAATACTACCCCGGCCCGCCCGATTGGGTTCCGCAAAAAATCGTCCCCGGCGTCTTCGGCCCGCTCGACCCTTCGAACTGGTACAACACCATGCTCGAACTCAAGCGCCTCGGCCTGTTGAAAACGGTCCGATCATCCGATTCAGAACCCCAACCGTGAGGTTGGGGACGGGCGCGTCAGCGCTCAGCCGGCTTCTGCCGGCCGTAGCTCTTCACCTCGCCCTTGACAGCCTCGTCAAGCCCATATATAACTAACTTAGGCATGCGAATTGTCAACCGTTTAGGTATGCGCCCATGAGTCGCCCATCCGACCTCATTCAAGGCACCCTCGACCTCCTCATTCTCAAAACGATCGCCACCGAACCCAAACACGGTTGGGCCATCGCCAAACGAATTCAAGAGGTCAGCGCCGAAGCCTTGCAGGTTACCCAAGGCGCTCTTTACCCCGCGCTCCACCGTTTGGAGCAGCAAGGCTGGATCTCGTCCAAATGGCGCAAAACCGAAACTGGCCGCGAAGCCAAGTTCTATCAACTAACCAAAGCCGGCGTCGCCCAGCTTGAAAAAGAACTCGCCCAATGGGAACGTTTGTCCAACGCCATCGGCCTCGTCATCCGTTTCGCATAAGGAGGTTGTTCATGAAACTCTCCCGTCTCCGTGACATCGCTCGCTTGCGAACACGCTCCATCTTCCGTCGCGCAGCCGCGGAAAACGAACTCAGTAAAGAACTCCGCTTCCATCTCGATCAGGAAATGGAAGACCGCCTCTCCGCGGGTCTAGCCTTCGACGAAGCCCGCATCCAGGCTCTCCGTTCCTTAGGCGGAATCGCTCAAATTCAGGAGGAATGCCGTGACACTCGGCGCACCAATATGCTCGAAAACATAAAACAAGATATTCGTTACGCGCTTCGCACGCTGTGGAAGAGCCGCGCCTTCACCACCGTCATGGTCCTCACCCTCGGCCTCGCCATCGGAGCCACCAGCGCCATCTTTAGCGTCGTCGATGGCGTCTTACTGCGCTCTCTTCCCTATCGCGATCCCGATCGCCTCGTCAACATATTCACCAGCCGCCCCGAATACCCCAAGTTTCCAGTCAATCCCAACGATTTTCGCGACCTTCGTGCGCGCCTTCATTCCTTCGAATCAATGGCGGCTTACGTCCACAATGATCTCCAGTTGTCTGGTTATGGACAACCCATCCGCCTCACGGGCTTCGCCATCACGTCTGGTTTCTTTCACGTCTTAGGGATAAGTCCTGAAATCGGGCGTGAGTTCGACCGCGGCAACGAACTGGAAGGGAAGGGAAACGTTGCCATCATCAGCGACAACATCTGGCGAACCCGCTTTGCCGCCAACCGGAATGTCATCGGCAAAAAGATTTATTTGGACAATGTGGCCTACACGATTGTGGGAGTCATGCCGCCTGGAACCCAGCACCCCGGCAACAGCTATAAAGCGGTTGCGTACGGCAACTCCGTCGATCTGTGGATGCCGTTCACCAACTTTGGAAAGCCCGAATACCGCGGCTCGCATTTCCTCGACGTCATCGCGCGTCTCCGAAATCGTGTCAGCCTCGGCCAAGCCACCGGCGAAATCAACGCCGCCATGCGACAGCTTGGCAAAGAGTACCCGAACGATGATCAAGGCTGGGCCGTTCTCGTAAACCCGCTAAAGACCGAAGTATCCGGTCGCAGCCAGCGCTTGTTATTAGTCTTGCTGGGCGCAGTCATGCTTCTCTTGCTCCTCGCCTGCGTCAATGCCGCCAATTTATTACTCGCCCGCGCCAGTTCACGTCGCCGTGAACTCGCTCTCCGTGCCGCCGTCGGCGCCAACCGTCCGCGGCTCATCCAACAGATGCTCACCGAAAGCGGCATCCTGGCCTTGTTCGGCGCATTGCTCGGCACCGTCGTTGCCTTCGCCGGCGTGAAGGCGCTCGTCTCGCTCCTTCCAGCCGACTTCCCCCGATCGGGCGATATTCACCTCGATGCTCCGGTGTTCCTTTTCACGCTCTTAGTCGCGGTCGGCTGCGGCCTCGCCTTTGGCATCGTACCGGCTATAGTCGATACGCGCCAGGATCTTCGTGAATCTCTCCACGAAAGTGGCCGCAGCAATACTGGTGCTCGCAGTTCCTCACGGCTGCGAAACATGCTCGTCGTTTGTGAGGTTACTCTCGCCTGCGCCCTCTTGATCGGCACCGGCCTCATGTTGCGCAGTTTTGTGAATCTCCTCAAAACCGACCCAGGCTTCCGCTCCGAACAAACCTTAACTGCCACCATCTCTCTGCCCAACGTAACTTACAAAGACAACAAGACCGTCGCCAGTTTTTATAACTCGCTGTTGGTTCAAGTTCGCAATACGCCCGGCGTAACCGCCGCGGGCGCCGCTACCGACCTTCCTTGGACCGGGTGGGACGATAACGCCGGTGGTTGGTCAATCCAGGGCGAAACCCAACCGCCCAATGATTTTTTCCATGCCCGTTATCACGAAGCAACTCCCGGTTTCTTCCAAGCGCTCGGCATGCACGTCCGGCGCGGACGCACCTTCGACGATCGCGATACTGCTGATAGTCCCAAAGTGCTCGTGATCAACGAAGCCATGGCCCGCTATTGGAAGCACGGCGATGCGCTCGGCGGGCGCATCACCTTCGAAGATCACCCCAAAGACAAAGATTGGTTGACCGTCGTGGGCATCGTCGCCGACGTCAAAGATGCCCCTGGCCAAGCGGGTGCCCATGCGTCGTTCTGGTGGCCCATCGAGCAGGAACCGTTCCCAATTGCTATGGCTTCGGCCGTTGCAGTTCGGTCCAATTTGGATACTGAAGTAGTCACCGCTCGCCTTCGCTCCATTGTGCACGACCTCGACCCAAATCTCGCCGTATCGGACATTCGCACCATGCAGCAAGTCACCGACGCGGCTTATTCCACATCCCGCTTCGCCCTCGCATTGCTCGCATTGTTTGCGATCCTGGCAATCACCCTCGCCGCCATTGGAACCTATGGTGTGATCGCTTACTCTGTCAGTCAACGCCTGCGCGAGTTCGGTGTGCGCTTAGCTCTCGGTGCCCAGCCCACCCAAGTAGCAAGCCAAGTGCTCATAAACGCCTTGCGCTTGACAGCCATCGGCGCGGTCGCCGGCGTTCTCCTTGGTATCGCTCTCTCTCGATTGCTCGGCAATTTGCTCTACGAAGTGCGTGCGGCCGATCCGCCTTCAATCTTCTACACCTGCGCCATCGCGCTCATCATCGCCGCCTTGGCATCTGCTGTACCAGCTCTACGCGCCACTAGAGCCGATCCCATGCAAGCGCTCAGAGCCGATTAGCGCAGCAACGGGCGCGGACACATATATGATGTGTCCATGTCCCTGGAACAGTTTAATCTCTCGGGCCGCGTTGCCGTCGTCATGGGCGGCACGTCCGGCATCGGCCGCATGATGGCCGTCAGCCTGGCGCAAGCCGGTGCCGACGTCGTTGCCACCGGCCGTCGCGAGAACCTCATCGCCGAAGTGGCCGATGAAATTGAGAAAGCGGGCCGCAAAACACTGCGGCAAGCCACCGACGCTGCCGATCGTGGTTCCGTCGATACTTTGCGCGACGCGGTCCTGAAGCAATTCGGCCGGGTCGATATTCTGTTGAATGCCGCCGGACAGATCTTCCGTAAGCCGACGGTCAATATCACCGAAGCGGAGTGGAACAATCTGATCGATGTCAATCTGACCGGCACTCTGCGTGCTTGCCAAAGTTTCTATGAGCCGCTGGCTGCGAGTGGCCACGGTCGCGTCATCAACATCGCGTCGCTCAACTCATTCGTGAGCCTGCTGGAGGTCACAGCTTACGCGGCTTCAAAAAGCGGCGTGCTCGGCTTGACCCGCAGCTTGGCAGTGGAATGGGCGACGAAGGGCATCAATGTGAATGCCATCGCCCCCGGAGTCTTTCGTACGGAGTTGAATACTAGCCTGCTTGACGGCACCGACCGGGGCAGGGAACTGCTTGCCCGAACGCCCATGAAGCGCTTCGGTAAAATCCCGGAGTTGGCTGGTGCGGCAATCTTTCTTGCGTCCGATGCCGCCAGTTTCATTACTGGCCAGTGTGTCACGGTAGATGGTGGTTTCTTAGCATCTGGAGTGAATTGTTAATTGAGGAGACAGCTTATGAAAATGAATCGTAGAGAAGCATTGGGCCTTCTATCCAGCGCAGCCATTGGCCCGCGCTGGGAATTCCCCACCGGCTTAGAGATCGAAAAAGGCCCGTTCGAAGGAACCCGTAAATCGCTCAGCGCCTATGAGATTCCCGAGTGGTTCCGTGATGCCAAGTTCGGCATCTGGGCTCACTGGGGTCCGCAATCCGCGGTCGAAGCAGGTGACTGGTACGCCCGCAATATGTATATCCAGGGCGATGCGCAATATCTGTATCACTGCGAAACCTATGGTCACCCTTCTAAGTTCGGCTTCAAAGACACGATCCCGCGCTGGAAAGCCGAAAAGTTCGCACCAGCGGAGTTGATGAAAATGTACCGTGAAGCAGGTGCGAAGTACTTCATGAGCATGGGAGTCCATCACGATAACTTCGATATGTGGAACTCCAAGCACAACCCTTGGAACGCCGCGAACATGGGCCCCAAGAGAGACGTTGTGGGTGAGTGGCGAAAAGCCGCCTATAACGAAGGCTTGAAATTCGGCGTCAGCGAGCATCTTTGGATCACTTATAAATGGTTCTCCGTGAGCCACGGCGCCGATAAGCATGGTCCGCTCGAAGGAGTCGCCTACGATGGCGCCGACCCAAAGAACTTCGATTTATACGTTGATTCCGACGAAGTCCATTACGACCTGGATTGGAACGAAAGCGGCATTCCCGATTGGTGGAAGCGTCATTGGTACGCCCGTATGCGCGATCTGGTCGATAACTACCAGCCCGATCTGCTGTATACCGATGGCTCTCTCCCGTTCGAAGAGTACGGCTTAAGTTTGGTGGCGCATTTATACAACGAAAATGCCAAGCGTCACGGCGGCAAAACCCAAGCCGTCTATACCAGCAAGCGCAAGCACGACACTGAGAATGGCATAGCGCTCTACGATATCGAACGTGGCCTCGTTGAGACCATCTGGCCGCGCCCTTGGCAAACTGACACTTGTATCGGCGATTGGCATTACAAGCGTGGCATGAAATACAAGACCACCAAAATGGTGGTGGATATGCTCGTCGATATTGTAAGCCGCAACGGCAATTTGATGTTAAATTTCCCGCTGCCCGCCAGCGGCTATCTCGATCTCGAAGAACTGAACGTTCTCGCCGGCATCACCGATTGGATGAAAATTCACAGCGAAGCCATCCACGGCACCCGGCCTTGGAAGATCTTTGGAGAAAGTCCCGCAGTTGCGCCCACTAAAGGAGAAGATAGTGCTTCGTTCAACGAAGAAAAGCGCAAAGACTCGTCAGTCGCCGATATTCGTTTCACTACCAAAGGCGATACACTCTACGCATTCGTGATGGGTTGGCCGGAATACGAAGTGACCATCCGCCCGCTCGCTCTCAATACCGGTCTGCGAGTAGGAAAAATTCAAAATGTCGAACTTCTCGGTTACGACGGCAAGTTGGAATGGTCGCAGGACGAAAAGGGCTTGAAAGTTCTGACGCCGCCGAAACGCGTCAGCGAACACGCCATCGCGTTTAAAGTGACCGGCGCTACTTCATCTTAAGGTTGCGGCGATACTCTACCGCTTTCCGATAAATCGATTGCGCGTCGGCCGTAATCACTTTGCGGTCGGCCACAAGCTGTCTGCCGTTGATGAAGACGTCTTCGACATCGCTGGCAGTTCCGGCGTGTACGAATTGGCCATAGAGATTATCGGGAAGTGGGAAATCGTGCGCCGCGTCGATCGTGATCGCGATGACGTCGGCGCGCTTGCCTTCTTCGAGAGAACCAATTTGCTTGTCCAGGCCAAGCACTCTTGCGCCGCCCATGGTTGCCATTTCGAACACTTGTTCGGCCGGCAGAACGGTCGGATCCATCCGTGTGACCTTCTGCAGCTTCGCTGCCAGATCCATCTCGCGGAAGAGGTCGGCCGTGTCATTACTGCCGGCGAAACCGTCTGTGCCGAGCCCCACGTTGAGCCCGGCTTTGAGCATGTCGACCACTTTGGCCACGCCCGCCGCCATTTTGGTGTTGCTCGACGGACAGTGCGCAATCCCGGTATTGTGGCTTTTTAGAATCTCGATATCGTTGTCGTCCAGATAGATGGCATGTGCCGCCACAACGCGGCCCTCCAACACGCCGAGCTTATCCAGCACCTGCACCGGCGTCAGATTGCGTTTGGTTAATGAGTCATCGCGTTCGCTCGCAATTTCGGCCAAGTGAATCAGCATCGGAGCGTTGTGCTTCATTGCCAGCGCATGCGCGGCTACAATGGCATCGTCGGGCGTTGAATAGATCGCGTGCGGCGCAATCGCCGGCGTAATCAGATCATCCTTTTCGTAGCGCTGCATGAACTTTTCAGCCCCGGCGAGCGTATCCTGCCAAGTCTTATAATCCGGGGCAGGGAAGCCAATCACGGTTTGTCCTAGCACTCCGCGCACGCCTATTTCCTTGGCCGCTTCCGCTTCCGCGCCTTCGAAATAGTACATGTCGGTATAAGTGGTGATTCCGGCGAGCACCATCTCCACACAAGCCAGCCGCGTTCCCGCCTTTACAAAATCGGCAGTGACGTTGTTCGATTCGGCCGGAAAGATGTAGTTGTGCAGCCAGTCTTCGAGCCGCTTATCTTCCGCAATGCCGCGCAGCAGCGACATGGGCGCATGCGTATGCGTATCGATCATGCCAGGCGCGAGCACCGCATTCGGCTTGTTCAGCGTGTGTTTGGGTTGAAAGCGCCGCGCCAATTCTTCCTGCGTACCGACCGCCACGATGCGCGATCCGGCAATCGCCACCGCGCCGTTTTCAATGATGCGATGGTGCTCGTCCATCGTAATGACATAGCGAGCCTTCAGTAGCCAATCGACGCTGTCGCTTTGCGCGGTGTATTCGCCTTTGGGTTTATCTTCGGGCTTGCTCGGCGGCGTGTGCTGCCCGAGAAGGCAAGCGGCGAGAGCCAGACTAAAGAAAAGACGCATCAAACGGCCTCGGAAAGATTTGTTTAATCGTCATCGTCTCACGTTTGCCGTGCAGGTTTTCTAGAACTAAGTTCGCGTCGCCGCAGAATTCCCACAAAATCTGGCGGCACGCGCCGCACGGTGGCGTCAAAACATCAGTGTCCGCCACAACAGCCACAGTCTTAAACCCGCGCGCTCCTTCCGAAATCGCTTTGAAGATCGCCACGCGTTCAGCGCAAATTGTCAGGCCGTAAGTCGCGTTTTCGACGTTGCATCCGGTGTGGATGTTGCCGTGCTCATCTTCAATGGCGCAGCCCACTTTGAAATGCGAAAACGGCGCATGCGCCCGTTCTCGAACTTCTTTCGCTGCCGCCACCAGTTGTTCAATCATGCCGCTGACTGAGAGGTCGCATATCGGTCCAATTTACCTTGATCCATTCCAACACGTCTTGTTTCGAACCTTTAGGGCCGACTTCCTTCCAGCCGAGCGGCGCCGCCTTTGTTTCGGGCCAAATGCAGTATTGCTCTTCGTGGTTGATAAGAATTTTGTAATCGATATCCGCTTGCATATTACTTTAAATATTCTCGAATGATGTTCGCAATAGTCGGAGCCAGCGGCTCCGCCACCAAGTCGTAATGATGGCAGTCCAGGTCGAAAAGTTTGAGTTTGGGTACGATCTGCGACCAATCCGGCAGATCGTCTCGCCGTAGCGCCCTCACAAATACAAGCGGCGCGTCCCATGGCTGTGGTCGGTACAGATTGACCAATCTGACCGAGTTTCCGTACACGGCAGCGATCCGTTCAGCTTGGTCGGGGTTAAAGCTCACCGGAAGCCGACCTTTCTGCTTCGCGATCTCGACCAACTGCGGGATGCCTTCGACCCCTTCGACTAAGTCGGGACAGCCCAGTTCGACGGCGGTCGCATTGAGCAGGTCCTCCCGAGAAACCTCAAGATCTGCATCCGGGTCCGGCAGCGACGTGTCGAGCATTGCAAGGAAACTTACTTCCTGGGAAGCGGCTCTCAATTGCCTTGCCATCTCAAACGCGATAAGCCCGCCGGAGGACATGCCTAGCAATTGGTAAGGTCCTTCCGGCTGGCGCTTGCGGATAGCCGCTACGTAATCCTCCGCCATCTGCTCAATGGAATTCGCGAGTGGTTCACCCGCTTCAAGCCCGCTCGCCTGCATTCCGTATAAAGGCTGGTCTTCACCGAGCGATCGAGCCAACGGCAGATAGCAGAAAGCCAAGCCGCCGGCCGGGTGAATCGTGAACAGGTTGGTCTTTTGGCCCTTTGGCTGAAGCGGGATCAAGTGAGCGGAAATAGCGCCGGGGCCGGCGTCGATGGCGGCTGCCACGTCGGCAATGGTCGGACTCAAAAACAAGCCTCTTATCGGTAGGTCAATACCAAATTCCTGGTTGCAGGCATAAATCAATCGCATCGCAGCCAGCGAATGGCCGCCGAGAGAAAAGAAATTGTCGTGAACTCCGACGGGCTTTACGTTCAGCTCTTCTTGCCAGAGGCGCTGCAAGCGATCTTCGACGGCGTTGCGCGGAGCCACGAAGGCGGTTGCTGACTCGGATTCAGCGGCAGGTTTGGGTAGCGCTTTGACATCGAGTTTACCGTTCGGCGTTAACGGAAGGCTGGCCAACGGCGCAAACGCGGCAGGAATCATATAGTCGGTTAACTGCGCCGCTAGATGTTGACGTATCTCCGCCGAGTCAGGCACGGAAGCGCCCACCGCAGGTACAAGGTAAGCCAACAGCCTTTGCCCGTCTGCAATCACGGCAGCCTGTCCAATGGCTGAGTGCTGCAAGAGGGCTGCTTCAATTTCACCCAGTTCAATGCGATGGCCGCGAATCTTTACCTGCTTATCCACGCGACCTCGGAACTCAAGTTCTCCGTCTGCGCGCCAACTTGCTAAATCGCCGGTGCGATACAGCCGTGCGTCTGGCTCGACCGAAAAAGGATCTGCTACGAAACGTTCCGCAGTCATATCGGGCGCTCTCAAATAGCCCGCCGCGAGCCCTGCTCCACCCAGATACAATTCGCCAGGAATTCCGATTCCGACTGGTTGCATCTTTCGGTCAAGCACGTAAGCTCGATAGTTGCTCAGCGGTCTGCCGATGGGCAACACTGCTAGGTCGCAGTCCTCTGGAGTTGCAACGTGATAGGTGGCATCAATACAGGCTTCCGTAGGGCCATACATGTTGACAATTTCGATCCCAGGCAGAGTACGACTGATTCGCTCTACTAATGACCCAGTGAGCGGTTCGCCACCCAACATCAATCGCTTGAGCGAGAGCGTGGAAGGAACCGGTGCCGCAGCCAACACTGAATCAAAGAAGGACGGGACCGAATTGATGTGGGTGATCTCGCGCTCTGAGAGAAATGCCCAGAACTCCCTCGATCCCATCGTCCTAAGATCGCCAGCGATAACAACAGTCGCTCCGCTCAATAGTGGCAGAAGCAGCTGACCAATCGAGACATCAAAGCCAACCGAAATTGCCGCGAGAACACGATTGTCGACGCCAATCGGATCGTGGCAAGCTTTGCGGGCGAAGGCGAGATTGACGGCTGCGGCATGCGAAACGGCGACTGCCTTTGGCTTGCCGGTTGTTCCAGACGTATAAATGACGTAAGCCAAACGCTTCGGATCGCGTAATTGTGGGAGTTCGCCAAGGCCCGACAGGCCAGCAATCGATTGGAGAACCAAACGCGCGCCGGCATCTTCCGCCATGAACGCAAGACGGTTAGCTGGATAGGCGGGATCGAGCGGCAGGTACACGCCGCCTGCTTTGAGGATCGCGAGAAAAGCAATCACCGTCTCTGCTGAACGTTCCATGCGAACGCCCACAACATCGCCTGGCTTCACGCCATTGGATACGAGACCTTGAGCGACTTGTGTTGATCGCGAATCCAAATCTGAGTAGCTGATCTTGGCGCCGTCCTTCGCGACCACAGCGATGGCATCGGGAGTTCGTCGAGCCTGTTCGCGGAAGGCACTATCCAATGTGTCGATTGCAAACTCATGCGCAGTACGATTCCAGTCTTCCACTATCGTCGTGCGTTCGGCAGGGTCAATCACCGCGAGCGAATCGATAGAAAGCCCAGTAGGGTCTCCTAGTGCCTTCTCAAGCGCGGTGACCGCGTTCAGCAGGTAACGGCAGACACGCTCCGGCCCGGCGCTCGATTGCGCCAACGCCCGCAAGGTGAATCGCGAACCCGAGTCATCGACTGCCATAGCCAACGGGTAATTGGTATGTTCGGCGGCGTGAAGTAGTTCTACGCCGTGCCAAGGCGTTTCGTCCTCTTCTTCCGGGCTAAAACGATAGTTGAACAGTGAGGAAAACAGCGGCATAGGAGGCGCCACCGAGCTAGCCCGCTGTGCCACCGCCAGCGGGGCGTGTTCATGCGCCATCAGATCCGCTAAGCGTCTCTGAGTTTCCAGCACAAACTCACGCACGGCCCTGGCATCTAACGTGAAGCGGATGGGCAGAGTATTAATAAACATGCCCACCGCGCGGTCGGCACCGCTGCCGCTGCGCATGCGGCCCAACAGCACCGTTCCAAAAACCACGTCCGACTTGCCGGAAATCAAGCCCAAAACCGCTGCCCAAGCGGCATGAAAAAGGCTGGCGGGAGTAACTCCAAGTGAGCGCGCCCGTTCGCGTATTCGCTCGCAGAGATTCAAATCCAAACGCAATGCGTACTCGCTCGTATCGGCCGCACTGGCAGCATTGTCGAGCAGGCCAAAAGGCGCGGTCGGTTCGTCTACTTCCGCCAGTTCAGCACGGAAGAACGCGTCATGATCGTTCTGTTTCGCGTCTTCGAGAGTTTGCGCAACGAAATTGCGATAGGGAATCGGGGCAGGCAATGCTGTTTGCGCGTTCTCCATGAGTGCGCGCAATTCACCCACCATGATGGCGACACTCGTATGGTCAAGAATCATGTGATGAGTGAGCAGGAGCAAGAGCCAACGATTTTGCGCCGCGTCATGCGCGACGGCAACTCGAATCAATGGCGCCTGGGCCAGATTGATTCGATAATGCGCTGGATCGAAACGCTTGAGCATTTCTTCTGCCGCATCATGGCCGGCAGTGATCGACACTTCCTCCGTGGGGATGCTCACCTTGCGAAGCACCACCTGCAGTGGCTTCTCAACGCCTTGCCAGATCATGGCCGTGCGCAGTACGTCGTGGCGTTCGACGACCTTTCCGAGGGCGGCGACAAAAGCATCTAAGCGCTCGCGCTGTGGAAACGCCAGGAGAAACGGAGCAAGGTAGGGATCACCCTCGGCTTTCACCAAATGTTCGAAGAGGATGCCTCCCTGCAGCGGTGCAAGCGGATAAATGTCCTGGATGTTCGCCGCTCCGCCGGGCACGGACCCGGCAATTTTATCAATTTTCGCTTGGGTGAGTTCAACCAGCGACAGCATTTCGGGGGTAATCCGCTGCGTCCCGGGCAGAATGCGGTTTTCCGGTGTCGAGCTCTGCAATGAAGCGGATTCCGCCGTTTCGCTTAACCCAGCCACCGTGGGATTTGTGAAAAGCGCGCGCACATCGGCTGCTAAACCTAGTTGCCGCATGCGCTCAGCCATGGTCATGGCAAGCAGTGAGTGGCCGCCCAACTCAAAGAAATTGTCTTGCCGGCCGACCCGCTCCACATGGAGCAGATCCTTCCAAAGATCCGCAATTTTGCGTTCCGTGTCAGTCGCCGGAGGTTCAAAGGGCCGAGAAGAGAAAGCGGTATCGCTCGGGTCGGGGAGTGTTCGCGTGTCCAGCTTGCCGTTGGGCGTCAACGGCAATTTCTCAAGCTGCACGAAAGCGGCCGGCACCATATAATCGGGCAACTTCGCTAATAGGTTCTGCCGCAAAACCTCGGGCGTCCGGTCACCGCAATAATATGCGATCAACCGCGGCCCGCCCGCGATATTCTGGCTTATCACGGCCGCCTCGCGTACTGTGGGCTGCCGTAACAGGTGAGACTCGATCTCAGCGGGCTCCACACGGAAGCCACGGATCTTGATTTGCTTGTCAGCGCGGCCGCGAAACTCCAACACACCATCAGCCCGCCAGGCGGCAAGGTCTCCGGTCTGATAAAGTTTCGCGCCCGGTACCGAGGAAAAGGGATCGGCGATGAATCGTTCGGCCGTAAGCTCGGGAGCTTTGACATAGCCCACCGCGAGACCGTCGCCACCCAGGTATAGTTCACCTATGACACCGATACCGACAGGTTCCAGACTTGTACTCAGCACGTAGGCTTGGTAGTTCGATAGCGGACGACCTATCGGCAAAACGGCTGCTGAATAGTCGCTTTCTGTGGCGGAATAGTAAGTTGCATCGATACATGCTTCGGTTGGTCCGTACATGTTCACCACATCCACTGCGGGGAGTGCATGCTGAATACGAGCGACGAGTGAGCCGCTCAAGGGCTCGCCGCCTAACATCAATCGCTTGAGCGCAAGAGTGGCTGGGGCGGGAACGGACGGCAAAACTGAATCGAGGAACGAAGGCACCGAGTTAATGTGACTTACTCGATGCCGTGCGATAGACGACCAGAATGCGTCCGCCGTGGTCGTCTTCAGGTCATCCGCTACCACAACCGTGGCTCCACTCAAGAGCGGTAGTAGCAACTGACCGATCGAAACGTCGAACCCAACCGAAACCGCCGCCAAAATGCGATCACCCGGGCCGATCGGATCATGACACGCCCGTCGAGCAAACGCCAGATTCACAGGCGCCTTGTGCGAAACGGCGACACCTTTGGGCCGTCCCGATGTGCCGGAGGTGTAGATAATGTAAGCAGTCCGGTTGGGGCAAGGATAGCGTAAAAGCGGCGCTTCTTCCCTGAGGTCATGAACGGACTCAAGGATCAACAGCGCGCGCGCGTCATTGGCCATGTACTCAAGCCGTTCCGCCGGATAGGCGGGATCGAGCGGAAGATAAGCGCCCCCGGCTTTGAGAATGCCCAGAATTGCGACCACTGTTTCGCGGGAGCGTTTCATGCGCACGCCGACGACGCGCTCAGGACCGACACCGCACGCGGTCAGTTTGCGGGCAAGTGAACTCGATTCGCGATCAAGTTCTCCGTAAGTGAACTTGGATCCGTCGGAATCGATGACGGCCACAAGATCGGGCGTCCGCTGCGCTTGCGCTTCGAAAAGCGCGTCCAAGGTGTCTTCCGCAAACTTCTTTTCTGTCCGGTTCCACTCTTCCAGCACTAAGTGACGTTCAGCGCGAGGAAGAACCTGCAAGTCTCTTACTGACGCTGCCGGCTCATGATCGAGCTTATCTACGAGCGACTTTAGGGCTTGTTCGAAATAGCGGCAAACACGATCTCCGCCCGCTTTTGGATGGACCAGAGCGCGCAGAGCAAAACCTTTGCCTGAATCGTCGACCGCCATGGCCAGCGGATAGTTTGTACGTTCCGAGGCATTTTCAAGTCTCACACCCGACCAGTCAACCTGTGCCATATCTTCGGGGCTGTGACGGTAGTTGAACAACGAAGAAAACAGCGGCGCGGGTGCAGGTATGCCGCTAGACCTTTGCGCCAAGGCAAGTGGGGCGTGTTCGTGCGCCAAAAGCTCGGTCAACAGCAGATGTGTTTCGCGGACAGCGTCGGGCAGCGGAGCATCACCCAGTTGAACGCGCATCGGAAGCGTATTGATGAACATTCCTACCGCGCGGTCCGCGCCCGCTCCGGCGCGCATTCGTCCGAATAAAATCGTGCCAAAGACTACATCGTGGTTACCCGAAACATGTCCCAGCACGGCGGCCCAAGCCAGATGTAAGAGACTCGCGGGTGATACTCCAAGCTTTCGGGCGTTCGCGCGCACCCGCTGGGCCAGGCTGCCCTCAAGTTGGAGAGTGTGTTCTTCGATGGAACTCGTGTCCACTTGCACATCCACCATCCCAAAAGGTGCTGTTGGCTCATGCACATCGCTCAGCATGCGCCGGAAGAAGGTTTCGTGTTGCTCTCTGGTCGGGCCCCTGCGTGTTTGCGCGATGAAATTGCGATAAGATATCGGCGCCGGCAACGGCATCGACGGGTCCGCCATCAAAGACCTAAGCTCTTGCACCAGGATTTCTTGACCAGCATGGTCGAGGATCAGATGATGCATCAAGAGCAACAGGAGCCAGCAATTCCGCTTTCCGTCCCGGGCAAGAGCGATACGTAGGAGTGGCGCTTGGCCCAAATCCATTCGATACGTGTTCGGATCAAACTGCCTCAGGAGTTCGGCGTCGACTTCCGTATCCGAATCAAAGGTGAGCTCTTCAATTAGCACCGTGACGCGGCGTAGGACAAATTGCAAGGGTTCATCTAAGCCTTTCGCCACAATTCCGGTGCGCAGAACATCATGACGCGCCACTACCGCCTGGAGGGCTGAGATAAACGCATCAACGCGTGCGCGAGTATCGAAGGAGAGCAGCACTGGCGTAAGGTAAGGATCACCTTGCTTCGTCATCAAATGCTGGAAGTAGATACCTTCCTGAAGGGGAGCCAGGGGATAAAGCTCCTGCAAATTAGTTGAGCCCCCCGGTATGGAACTGACGACACTGTCGATCTGACTCTGAGAAAGTTGAACGAGAGTAAGCATCTCAGGCGTGATGTGCGTGCAGCCGGGTTCAATGCGATTGGGCGGTACGGCTTCCTCGCTCGTATCATCCTGGGCTAGCGCACCAGCGAGGCCAGCCACAGTTGGTGACGCAAACAAAGACCGCACATCAACAAACAATCCCGCTTGCTGCATCCGCTGAATCAATGAGACGGCTAACAACGAATGTCCGCCTAACTCAAAGAAATTGTCATGCCGTCCCACGCGTTCGAGTTTGAGCAACTCTGCCCAAATGGCTGCAATTTGTCCTTCCGTGCCTCCGATAGCTGGCTCAAACGGCCGCGACGCAAACGCACTTTGATCGGGCGCCGGCAAAGAACGCCGATCTAATTTCCCACTTGGCAAGAGCGGCAGTTGCGGAAGGTGAGTAAAAGCGGCAGGCACCATGTAATCGGGAAGTCTGGCGGCTAATCCCCGACGGAGGGCATCTGGTTCAGGGACGTCTTCTTCCAGCGCGGTGAAATAGGCAATTAGCCGCGCACTACCGGAAATGGTTTGTGCCACGACCGCTGCTTCCCGTACCCCGGCCTGCGCTCGCAAGGCGCTTTCGATCTCGCCTAACTCAATCCGAAACCCGCGTATCTTGACTTGATAGTCCGTTCTGCCCAGAAATTCGATCGCGCCATCGGAGCGCCAGCGTGCCAGATCGCCGGTGCGATACATGCGTGCGGCCGGGTCGGAAGAAAATGGATTTGCAATGAACTTCTGCCCGGTGAGTTCGGGGGCATTTAGATATCCGCGCGCAAG
This sequence comes from Bryobacterales bacterium, assembly GCA_963771405.1. Classification (GTDB taxonomy): domain Bacteria; phylum Acidobacteriota; class Terriglobia; order Bryobacterales; family Bryobacteraceae; genus Bog-105. Next base: position 76,908 of record CAVYUL010000109.1, on the reverse strand, counting down.
GCCCGAGCCGGCAATGTACAATTCACCCACGATTCCAATTGCGACCGGTTCTAAGCGGCTATCCAAAATGTAGGTCTTGTAGTTCGGCAGCGGCCGCCCGATAGGCAGAACGGCTGTTCCGATGTCATCGTCCTTCGTTATATAAAACGTAGCGTCAATGCAGGCTTCCGTCGGGCCATACATATTCACCACTTCCAAGCCTGGCAGTAACCGCTTGATCCGGCTGACGAGCGATCCATTCAATGCTTCGCCCCCCAGCATTAGCCGCTTCAAAGTTACCTGGCGAGCCAAGGCTGCTGCATTTAGCACCGACTCGATAAACGAGGGCACCGAATTGACATGCGTGACTTGTCTTTCCGTTAGCAAGTTCCAGAACTCGCCGCCGTCGAGTGACTTAAGCTCCGGGGCAATGACAACCGTCGCGCCCGCGAGCAGCGGGAGCAGTAACTGCCCAATAGACACATCGAATCCAACCGAAATCCCTGCGAGCACTCGATCTCCTGCGCCGGTGGGGTCGTGGGCCGCCAGACGTGCGTGCAACAAATTCAGTAGCGCGGAATGCGGAACCGCGACACCTTTCGGCTTCCCTGTGGTGCCCGATGTGTAGATGATGTAAGCCAGATGGTTGATGTCGTTATCGGGAGGGACGCTGCAATCGGCATCGAGTCCTTCGATTGAGTCGAGCACGAGACCGGCGCCGGCGTCCGAGACCATGTAATCAAGCCGATCGCTCGGATAGGCAGGATCGAGCGGCAGATACACTCCGCCCGCCTTCAAAATGGCCAGAAACGCAATGATGGTTTCCGCAGAACGCTCCATGCGAACACCCACCACCCGCTCTGGGCCAATGCCCTTTGAAACCAAATAGCGTGCGAGCGCATTCGATTGAGCGTCTAGCTGCAAATAGCTCAGCTCTCGCCCGTTCGATGTCACGACTGCGACCGCGCTAGGCTGAGCTCGCACCTGCTGGCGAAACAGTTCGACCAAACCTTCTTTCGGGAAATCCTCCGCTTCACCGCTCCATTCTTCAAGCAGCATCGAACGCTCCTCAGCATTGAGCAGGCTGATTTCAGAGGTTTGTTGCTCGCAATCGCGCGCCAGGTTTTCAAGTAAGAGCCGGAACTGCTTGCCAAAGCGCTCTATGGTTTCTGCAGAGTACCGGTTGGTTGCGAACTCCAACGAGCCCGCCACTGCACCGTTCTGCTGTGTGAGTGAAACGGTCAAGTTAAACTGCGGCGCTTGTGATTCCGTCGGAATAGGCGACACCTGCAAACCCGCAAAGTCCGCTACCGGCGCCGGAGCATTTTGCATCACGAACAGAATTTGAAAAATTGGAGTTCGCGCCAACGAGCGTTCGGGCTGAAGCGCCTCCACCAATTGCTCGAACGGCAGATCCTGATGGGCGAAGGCCGCCAAATCGGCATCTTTCACTCGTCTGAGGAGTTGGATAAACGTCTCATGCGGCTCAAACGTGGTTCGCAAGGCCAGCGTATTCACGAAACAGCCGATCACGTCTTCCAATTCCGCGCGATTTCGATTAGCCGCCACTGTACCAATCACTACGTCGTCCTGACCGGTCAAACGCGCAACTAATAATGCCAGTGCAGCGTGCAGGAGCATAAACAGGCTTGCTCCGTTGTCTCTGCTAACAGCATGCAAGTCCTGATACAGTTCGCTTGGAAGTTCGAACGGAATCAATTGAACTGGTTTTTCACCCTTTGCTCCCGAATCTGGCGGCAGCTGTGACTCAGGCGGCGCATTCCGTAAATGGCCGGTCCAGAATGCCAAGTCCGCGCTGCGATCCTGGTCTCTCTGCCAAATCGCGAAATCGGGATACTGTAGCTTTGGAGGCGGAAGAAGGTCGGGCTGATGTTTAGAAAACGCGTTGTAGAGCGCCGAAAATTCCCGCAAGAAAATGGCCGCCGACCACCCGTCGAAAGCCACGTGGTGAATTACCATCGCCAACACGTGCCGCTGCGCTTCGAGAGTGAGCAAGCGCATTTCGAACGGGTATCCATTGGCGAGATCGAAGCGCTGTGCTGCCAGTTCGATTAAACATTTCTGCAGAGTGGCGTCGCGCCTTTCCTCCGTCTCGCCGGTCAAGTCGATCTTTGGAACGAGCAGCGCGGGGGGCGGCATGACTTCCTGGCATGCACGCTCGCCATCCAAAACGATTCTGGTTCGCAACGATTCATGCCGCGCCACAATCCGTTCCAACGCCTGCTCTAGTGCGCGCATATCGAGCGCGCCACTCAGTTCCAAGGCCACCGGAATGTTGAAGCTCGCGTCTTGTTGGAGCCGGTCCACAAACCAGATGCGTTCTTGCGGAAACGAAACTGGAATGCGCGCTGGCCGCTCGCCAACTACAATTCCAGCTTCGGGCGGCGGAGAGCTTCCCGATTGGTCAATTCGCTGTGCCAAACCTTCCACGGTGGGTGTCTCAAAAACCGCGCGTAGCGGCACTTGCATTCCCTCTACGCGAAGTTTAGAGACCAGACTTGCTGCGAGTAAAGAGTGGCCGCCGAGTTCAAAAAAATGATCCATCGCCCCGCAGCGTTCGCGCCCCAAAACCTCTGCAAATAGGCGCGCGATGGTTTCCTCTGTCGGAGTCCGTGGCGCACAGTATGCGCCTTCTTCGGGCTCGGGCGTGGGGAGCGCTTTCTCGTCCAACTTGCCGTTGCGCGTCAGCGGCAGGCACGTCAAAGCGACAAATGCGCTGGGCACCATATAATCCGGCAAGCGCTTCAAGAGAGAAGTGCGCAATTCAGCGCTGTCGGGCATTTCGACGCCGTCGCGTGGCACAAGATACGCAATCAGGCGTTGCGGCGCTTCGGGCTTCAAAGCTCGCGCCACCACTACGGCCTGGTTCACACTCGGATGGTCTGCCAGTGCGGCGGCGATTTCCGCGGGCTCAACACGGAAGCCGCGAATTTTGATCTGTTGATCAACCCTTCCCAGGAATTCCAGCTGCCCATCAGCTCGCCAGCGTGCCCGATCGCCGGTTCGATACAGGCGCGCTCCCGATTCAGACTCGGGCGCAAACGGGTCGGCCACAAATCTTTCGCTGGTGAGTTCCGCCGCGTTCACGTAGCCGCGCGCCAATCCAGCGCCCGATAAATACAACTCGCCCGCCACGCCAAGGCCCACTGGCTCCAGCAGCGGGTTCAAGACGTAAGCTCGATAATTCGGCAGTGGCTTACCAATGGGCAGCACGGGAAGGTGTAAGTCTTCCTTTCCGGCGACATAAAAAGTTGCGTCTATGCAAACCTCGGTTGGGCCATACATATTTACCACTTCCACGCTTGGCAACAAACGTTTGATGCGGCCGACGAGCGATCCACTCAGCGCTTCGCCGCCGAGCATTAGCCGCTTCAAACTCAACTGACGAGCAGAAGGTGCAGAATCGAGGACCGAGTCTATGAATGAGGGAACGGAATTAATGTGGGTGACTTGACGTTCCTCAAGCAATTTCCAGAACTCGACGGCGTCTAGCGAGCGCAAGTCGGGGGCAATGACAACCGTCGCGCCTCCGAGTAGCGGCAGCAGCAACTGCCCGATGGATACATCAAATCCTACGGAGATGCCCGCGAGCACTCGATCCCCTGCGCCGATCGGGTCGTGAGCGGCCCTGCGCCCAAACGCCAAGTTTACCGGTGCGCGGTGGGTAACCTCCACGCCTTTGGGAACTCCTGTCGTTCCGGAGGTGTAGATCGCGTATGCCAAGCGGTCCGCATCCGTATACTTCGGCAGTTCCGCATCTCCGCAGAGGGAATCCACTGAATCAAGAACCAGCAGCGCGCCGGCATCGTAAGCGATGTAATCGAGCCTTTCTTTCGGATACGCAGGATCAAGCGGTAAATAGACCCCGCCCGATTTCAGAATCGCGAGCAGAGCAATGATCGTCTCCGCCGAGCGCTCCATCCGCACGCCCACCACACGCTCCGGCTTCACGCCGTGCGAGGCTAAAGCGCGCGCCAGTTTGGTAGATCGAGCGTCAAGCTGCGCGTAACTGATCTGCTCGCCATTGCGGCCAATGACCGCGATCGCATCCGGCGTACGGCGGGCCTGCGCTTGGAACAACGTATCCAACGTGCCCGTTTCGATTCTCGCTTTGGTTCGATTCCACGTTTCCATCACTAATTCGTGTTCGTTTTGGGTGAGCGTCCGCAAGTCTTCCAGGCGAGTGTCAGGTTCGTGAACGAATTGCTCCACCGCTGCCCTGAGCAGATGCATGGCGGCTTGGGCTTCCTGTGCACAAACATAGCCGGTATTTGCGGCAATGCAAATCGCCAGGCCATTGCCCGAAGCGAGTTCGGCGATATGCAAGCTGAGTGGACTCGCTTCCTTCGAAACGATTTGCTCGCTGTGGACTGGTACTCCGTGGACGACAAGATCACTTGAATCGCCGGCGCCCGGGATATAGGACATCGCGATCTCAAACAAACCCGCTCTGCCGGTGCCAGACAAGCCAAGGGCGCGCGACAAAACATCAACCGGCAGTCTTTGGTGGCGTAGATCGGCGTCGAATTGTTCACTGAAGGCTTGTACACACTCGGCAAGCGTCCAAAACGAATCGAACCGGCAACGCATCGGGAGTACGCCCGCGATCATCCCGATGGTGTGCCAGTTTGCCACATCCCGACGATGGAGCGCGATGCCGGAGACAATATCCGTCTGTCCGTGTCTGCGACCCATGACGATTGCAAACAGCGCAAACAGCGCACGTTGAACGTTGGTGCCGGCATTCTTGGCGGCTTCTTGCCAGTGGCCGAGTTCGTCGCCGCCGATTCGCCACTCAACAATTGCCGGTTCTTCCTGACTGTGTCCGGCGGGCCCCAGGTCACTCATGAGCGGCGGCGGAAGAGAGGAAAAACGGCCTGTCCAATAAGCAAGATCTTTTTGATAGGCAGCCGAGTTCAGATAAACGCTATCCGCGGAGATTACTTTTAGATACGAAGAGGGTGGAGCCAATTCCCTTGGGCTCCCTGAACTGAGGGCTTCGTATGCATCCAACCAGTGGCTGATGGTAACGACGACCGACGCCGAATCTGCCAAGAGATGATGAAAGCGCCACAGAAGGTAACTTGTCTGTTCTTTGGTGCGAATCAGGTCAACGGCGAATAAAGGGCAATCGCCCAGTGGCATTGGAGCGGACATTCGCTTGCGTAAATAAGCCTTGAAAGCGGCGTCCACGTTTTCAGGGTCGGAGGGCAAGTCGATCACTGTCAGTGGCGGCTCCACAGATTGGTCCATCCACTGACGCGGCAATTCATCATCCACCCGGAGCCGCAAGCCGTCGTGCCGGGCCATGATCAGACTGATGGTTTGGCGGACTGTGCTCTCATCGAGCTGTGCCGAGACCTTTGCCCACCCCCCTAATTGATAGGCGGATGACTCACTCACCTTGGCATCGAGCCAGACGGCTTGTTGAGCGAGGCTTAAATCCAGCCATTGCCGCTCTGCCCGTGCTTGCAACTCACTCGGCATTTAGCCCAAACTCCTTATTTCGATTGACCCATCTTGCGCGGCCGTGGAGGGAGTGGTGGTGTGCCACCAAAATCTCCAAGTGAGCAATGAAGCGCGCACTATCGCCGATGCCAACATTGCGAGGAATAGCCCTTGCACTTCATACCCGCCTTGCCGTGTCAACCCAAAAGCAAGCGGCACCAGCAAAAGCATCGATCCTATTTCAATTCCCGTCGGCCATGCCGCTTCGCGGAGCGCTCGCAAGGAAGCCACCATTACGAACCCGCAGCCATCCACCAGCACAATCAAAGCAATCCAAGGAAGGGCTTTTGCCATGGAGACTCGCAAGGCGGAATCATTGGTATAGAGCGCGGCACATTGCGCCGGCCAAATACAAAAAATCGCGGCGGCCACGACGAGGGGTATCACGGTCAGGCGCAGACTTCCCCAAGCGACTCTGGCCGCATCGCGCAACTCAGCGCGACCTGCTTCCGCACTGACGTAATTACCCGCCGCGTCAGCCAAGCCCAAAGCCACCAGAATGGCGGGCCCGGCCAAACTCCAGGCTGCCGAAAATGTCGCCAGTGGCAAAATACCTAAGCGCGCGGCGATTAAGGTGAGCGGCGCGGTGAGCGTTGCCGTCGCGGCCACTGTCAGAGCAGCGCCGCCACCCAAACGCCACTGCATGCGCCGCGTCGCCTCGCGCTCCGCCCGGTGAATATCGCTATCGTCACGCTTGCGGTCTCGGTGCAAACGCCAAGCGTAAGCCAGCAAGCCGATTCCCAGCGCGCTCCGCACGAACGTAGTGGAAAGCGCGGAGCCCCGGGCGCCCATCGCGGGAAGGCCCCAATGGCCGCCAATCAAGAGCCAGTTCAACGCTATGTTCAAAATATTGGCCATTACGACACTGATCGCTACGAAGCGGGGCCGGTTGATGCCCTCAAGATAGATCGCCGCGCTGATGGCAACTAAAGCAAATGGAACCCCCGCGCCCAGGATGGCCATTACGGGTGACGCATGCGAAACGAGGTCTTGTTTTTGGCCCATCCACGGAAGCCACACTTGGCCCAGCGTGCCACAGACCAAAACGAGAGCACCGAGCATAACCGCCACTGGAACCGTCCGTAGCCAGATGCCACGCGCGCCCGTTTCATCGCCGCGTGAAAAGTGTCGCGATACTAAAACCAGCCCGCCGATCAAGAACGCTGCCGCCACATCCAGCAATCGGCCCATCATGCCCTCGGCCAAGCTGAGCCAGGCAAATTCGCGTGCTTCAAATCGAGCCACCATCACTGCATCTGCGATGCCCATGGCCGCCAGACCTGCCCGCGAAATGATCATCGGAATCGCGAGCCGAACTAAAGCCTCCCAAGCGAATCCGCGGGGTAACTGCTCCCCGTTTGCCATCAATTAAGCCCTCAGTTCCTCAAGAATGGCTTTACTGCTGGCTTGTGCCACGGGCTTCCGTGTACTGCCTTGCTCAGCGTCCCCGCCCAAACCAATTGCTTTCATTGCTAAATCCGCAATCGCTGCGAGGGTTCCAGCGCTGAGCATCTGCATGACCGACACTGGCTGTCCGAGATCGCGCTCCAACGCCGACGCTAGCTCGACGGCCATAAGCGAATCGAGTCCCAACTCGGCGAGCGGCTGATCGACATTGATTTGCGCCGCCGCCGTGCCGAGCACTCGGGCCGCATGTTCGCGCACGCGCTCCAGCGTCAAGCCGCGCTGCTCGGCCACCGGGGTCTTCCGCAAGACGTCGGCGAGAGTCTCCTCCGTCTGCGCCGAAGCCATCGCTCCCTTTGGAATCATAGAAGCGAAGCGCGGCGATACAGCCGACGGCAAGCCGTGGCGTACGCGCTGCCAATCGAACAATCCAGCCGCCACGCGGGTTGCTCCAAGTGAGATCAAGCGGCCAAGCGTGTTCAGCGCGTCCTTCGCGGGAATGGCGTCGAGTCCGCTCCTGGTCTTCAGGATCTTGGCCACTTCCTGGTGACGCGTCAGGAAGCCGGCGTCTTTGATCGCTCCCCAACCCACCGCAAGCGCAGGCAGGCCGAGACTGCGACGATAGAGCGCCAATCCATCCAGATAGAGGTTCGCCGCCGCGTACGCCGCTTGGCCGGGATTTCCGACCAGCCCAGCCGACGAGGAATAAAGCACGAAGAATTCGATTGGATCTTTGAGTGTACCCAGGTGTAGATTCCAGGCGCCTCCTATCTTGGGGTTGAAGACCCGCTGCAATTGTTCAGGAGTCAGATTGAGCGCTGCAGCGTCTTCAATCACGGCGGCAGCATGCACAATGCCGGTAAGCGGAGGCATCTCCGCTCGTATAGCGGTCAGCATTTTGTCCACTGCTTCCGAATCGGAAATATCCGCCGCAAAGGCATGTACGTTCGCACCCATGGCCTCCATCCTCGCGATGCCGGCTTTTGCTTCGTCGGTAGACGCACCCTTGCGGCCAACCAGTGCAAGCGATCTAGCTCCTTGTTCGACTAGCCACTCCGCCGTGGCCAAACCAAAGCCTCCGAGACCACCGGTTACCAGATAGGTGGCATTTGCCTTCACCACCTTGCCGCGGCTCACAACTGCGAGCGAGGAAGCCTTGTCGGCTTTCATGGAAACCAGAATCTTTCCAACGTGGCGCGACTGCTGCATGGCGCGAAACGCTTCCGCCGCGCGCGACACCGGAATGGCCTGGTACGGCAAGGGATGTAATTTCCCCGCAGCGAAAAGCGCAATCACTTCACCGAACAGCTTCTGCGCCAAGCCGGCACGTTCGACCAGCAGCGTATCGGCGTCAATTCCGAAGTAACTCAAATTATTGCGGAAGGGCCGCAGGCCAATGTGGCTATTGCCGTACAGATCGCGTTTGCCGATTTCGAGAAAACGCCCGAACGGCCGCAAGCACTGCAGGCTCTTCGTAATCGCTTCACCGGCTAGCGAGTTCAAAACGGCGTCCACACCCACGCCGCCGGTGAGTTTCATGACTTCATCCGCGAACTCTAACGAGCGGGAGTTCAGCACATGATCCGCTCCTAGCATTTCCAGCATGCGCCGTTTGCGCCGCGAACCAGCAGTGCCGATCACTTTCGCACCTTTGAGTTTCGCGATCTGAATGGCAGCCATCCCGACTCCGCCGGCTGCACCGTGAATCAGAATCGTCTCGCCCGCTTCCAATCTCGCCAAATAGTCGAGTGCGTAGTAAGCGGTAAGGAACGCGGTGGGAATGGTTGCTGCGCCAGTCAAGTCTACGTTGTCCGGAATAGTGGCTGCCGCACCTGCCTTTGTCGTGACGTGGCTGCCGAAACAGTTGGAGGCGAAGGCCACTACGCGGTCACCGGCCTTCAGCGACGTTACGCTAGAACCGACTCGCGCCACGCGCCCGGCGCACTCCATGCCAATGGTAGGACCGGAAAAGCCGTGTTCCACTGCCTCTTCCGGCAGCATTCCCATCGTCCACAGCACATCGCGGAAATTTAAGCCGGCCGCTTCTACTTCGATCTCCACTTCATCGGCCGCAGGAGTGAGGCGTGCCGCTTCTCGCAGGTAGAGCGAGTCGAGGCCGCCGCGCGGTTCAAAGTCGAGCGCGAACGCCCCGGACGGCTTGGCAGACTGCCGCGCCATGCTTGCCGAGGTTTCCATGTGGCCGCGATTCACGTACCGGATCCCGGCAGCGAGTTGCACTTCCGTTTCACGGTCGCGGCGCAGCAATTCCTCTGCCAGCCATTCCGATTCTTGCGAGCTGGTCATGGCATAGTGCATGTCGACCATCCGCAGGTCCAACGCCGGATGTTCGTTCGTTAACACACGCCCCAGTCCCCAGAGCGCTGATTGGCTTGGATCGAGGGATACTTCGCCATTCGCTGTCGCGAAAGCGCCACCTGTCACTAGCGTGAGGTGACAGGTTTTGCCGTCGTAGCGCACCTTTTCAGTGGCTTGCGCAATTTCGAGAGCACGCCAGCAGCGATCTTCCTGCGTGGCAACCAAGGTCTTGCCAGCGACGGCAGGCGCGGCCAAATAAACGATCTGCGTTTCCGCGCCGCCTTCGAGCGCCTCGCTGATCGCTTGCTGTGGTTGGTCCCGTTTCACTATGCCTGCAACCGCTTGACCGTGTTTCTCGAGAGCCTTGGCAACTTCTACTGCGAAACCCACCTCGTCGTTTCCTTCGCAAACCAAGAGCCAGCGCGCTTGCGGATGCTCGTTGGCGGCTTTGCGCGCCTTGGTAGTGCTAGCGGCCAACTGCGCTAAAACAACAGCCTGCTGGGTCTGCTGTCCTTCGGGGCAAGCCCGCGAATCGTCCAGCACAGTCGCAGCTTCAAATCCCGCTTCGCGCAGTTCGGCAACCCAGTCGCCGCCCTTGCAATCAAAAAGCAAATCTTGAAAATCGTCAGCCCTGCGCTCGATGCTCAACAACAACGCATCCGGAGCCATCACGCGTTGAATTCGTCCGAGCGCTTCCGAATCCCCGACAATTTCTAAACCAATCACGAGATCAAAATAGGTCGCCGGTGACCCTTGGTCCACAAACTCCTGCGTTGTGTCCAAAGTGGCGAAGCGCATGAACGGGAATGCGGTAAACCGATGTTCGGCGCGCCCCACTGCGGCCTCCGCCGAGTCAGTCCAAAAGTAGTCCGTTCGCGCAGGCTTCAGAACTGGCGCGACCCAGGCAGTCAAACCACCACCGCCGCCGTTCAACTCCAGAATGCGTACGGGACGGTCGGCGGGCCAGGACGCGGTGAGCTTCTCAATCGTTGCTCTCACGATCTGGTTGTAAACGGCTTGCAGCGGCGCAGTGTCACTCACCTGATCGATCAGGCTACTGGCCGGCTCCAGAGTTGCGCCAGCCAACTCGGCTGTCAGTCGTTCACTAACTCCCGATGCCAGCAGCAGTTCTGCGCAATAACGCGGATGATTCTCAAATAGCCTGCGCCAAAGCTCAGTGGGATCGCTGGGAGTTTTGTCCGGGTTCCAGCGCCATTTTCCTCCGCTCTGTGTGAGTTGGCCGTCGTGTTCAGCTAAGCGCACGACTTTCTGGAGCAGCGGGATTCGATCGCGCTTGACTCCCGCCTTCCGCGCCAACCGGCTAATATCAAAGGCTTCGTCTTTCGGAGCCAGCGCCGCGAGAGCTTGAGTGCCGTAAGCCCGCGCGAGTTCCTCCAGTTGCGGCCGAATATCACGGTAAAACGCCGCCCGTTCATTCGCCTCCGCAATCGGCGCTAACTCACCCGCAACTTCTTTCTGAATAAACGCCGGGGAAGGCAAGTCGCTGAGTGGCTCAAAATTCGGCGTCGTCGAATCCGGACGCCACCATTCCGAGCAGAGCGACGCGTGAGCAGCGTTCTGGAAATTCACTTTTTGGCAGCGCGCGTCGCGCAGATCCAGCAAGACGTTCCCGTCTTGATCCATCACGCGGAAATCGGCAACCGCCGAACGCTCACTTTCGCTTCGCATGGTTACGTGGCAAAAGACGCGGCTTGGCAGAGGCGCGTAGCTCGTGATCCGGCCAACATGCACGGGAATCGTACTGGCGTTGCTTTTGTCGTTCTGATGGACCAGGCTAATCATCACCTGGATGCAAGAATCTAAGATCGCCGGATGCGAGAGATATCCTGCCAATCCGCCTGCATCCAACTCCTCTACATGAATTTCCGCCAGGGCTTCCCTTTGTTGCGCTCCCGGAGGACTCAGCAGCACCTTGGAAACACCCTGAAAGTGCGGACCATATTCCAAAGCCCGCATGCGGGAGGCTGCGTAGTGTTCTTCCCCGCTGACCGCGCATGGGGTCCGGGAACAAACTTCAGCCAGGTTTACATTTTCTAATCCGGCCGGCTTTTCCAAGCGGCTGGCGCGGGTACGGATGTGCCGCGTCCATTCGCGGCTTTCTAAGTCGGTCCTTGAACTTACTTCAACTTCGCCGTCTTTGACGTTCAAGTAAGTTTGAATCATCGGATCGGTATGCGCCGAGATCGCCAGAGGGCGGCTGACGTCGAAATCGTCAATGATCAGCAGCCCTTTTCCAAAGGCGCTTTGTGTGGCCTGGAGGACTAGCTCAATGTATCCGGCAGCCGGAAACAAAACCGATCCTTGGACTACGTGATCTTTGAGATACGGGAGTTGATTAACATCTAGGAGGTTCTCCCACAATCCTTCTGCCGCATTGACTCGATGGCCCAATAATTCCTGTTCACGCTCGAAAGACGACCATATGTACGGCAGGGGAACTTCCCCTCTCCAATGCCGCGCATGCTGCCACGGGTACAGCGGTAACGCAGGGAGTGGCGCCGGCCGTTCGAACAACTCCGCTATATTTCCTCCGCCATTCGCGTAGCATGCGCAAATGGCCGTCGCTAGATTGTCAGACTCCGGCTCCGGCCCTTTGGCGCCCGGCCTTCGCAGCGTCTGAAATGCGCCAACCTGCAGATCGAGCGCTTTCGCCGATTGCGCCACGTAATCGCGCAGCACCGGATGCGGCCCGATTTCAAGGAAGAGCGTGAAGCCGGAATTCTTCAGCAGGTGCGCAATCGCATCGTCAAAACGAACCGGCTCGCGCACATTTCGATACCAATATTCGGCATCCAATTCGCGCCCATCCTTTTCAGTGCCGTCCACCGTACTGATAAAGGGCACTTTACTCGCTTTTGGAGCAAGCCTGTGTAGATCCTCCAAAAGTCCGCCGCGGATGGGCTCCATCGCTTTCGTGTGGAATGGATAATTCAACTGCAGCATACGCGCAAACTTGCCCGCGGCCGTCATCGCCTTCACCAATTCCTCAAGCGCGGTTGCATCACCTGCCACGGTTACAGACTGGGGGGCATTGATAGCGGCCAATTCAAGCCATCCCGGAATGCGCTGAATCGCCTCCCGCGCCTCATCTGGTCCTACGCCCAAGGCGGCCATTTTTCCCAGCCCCGCCGTCTTCGCTTGTTCCATGCTGCGGTGATAAATCACCCGCGTTGCTTGTTCGCGAGTAAGCGCGCCTGACGCCCAAGCTGACGCCGCTTCGCCAACACTGTGACCCACCACTGCGGCCGGCTCAATCCCAGCCTCGCGCAAAACCTGCGTCAGACCTAACTGCATGGCAAACAACATTGGTTGCGCGACTTCCGTCAGCGCAATGCGGCTCTCGCTCTCGGGCTTGCGCATCTCATCGAGCAGAGACCATCCGGCAAGCGGAGCGAATATCGCGTCCACTGCCTCCAATTCCGCGCGAAACACGGCATTCTCGGCCAATAGTTCGCGTCCCATGCCCCACCACTGCGGCCCATTGCCGGAATACACAAAAGCGACTGGGACGGTTGCGTTCGCCGCAGTCCCCATCGCCATGCGCGCCGTGGGCGTGCCAGCTAAATAGCCCTCAAGCTTGTCAATCGCGTCTTCTTTGGTGGCGGCCGATAACGCCAAGCGATAACGCAGCGGCGAACGGCCGGTTGCGGTAGCGGCACAAATCGCGGCCCATGAAACCTTTGAGTCGCTGCGCAAAAGGCTGACGTACGCTTTCGCAACGTCCTTCAACGCTGCTTCGCTGTTGCCGGAAAGACAGAGAATGCTCTCTGCTGCGCCCGCTTTCTTGCTGGCCGGTAAAGATCCATTTGCGGCAGCACCATTCACCGTGGCCGGTTTCGCGGCAATCTTACGGTACTCTTTCAACGCCACGTGCGCATTCGTCCCGCCGAAGCCGAACGAATTGACACCCACTACCACGGGTGATTCTTTGCGCGGCAGTTTGGTGGTTTTGGTTACCACTTCGAGCTTCCAATTTTCGAAATCGATCTTTGGATTCGGCGTGTTGAAATGCAGGTTGCCCGGAATTTCGCCATGCTGGAGGGTGAGTACTGCCTTGGTCAGGCCGGCAATTCCAGAACCAGCTTCCAAATGCCCGATATTTGACTTGATCGAACCAATCAAACACGGGCTTCCATCGCTGCGCGGCGTCCCTAACACCCGGCCCAGAGCCCCGCACTCAATCGGATCGCCCACCGCCGTACCCGTTCCGTGCGCCTCTACATAAACCACGTCCTCCGGTTTCGTGTGGCACTTGCCATAAACGCTTCGAAGCAGTTGCTCTTGTGCTTCTCCGTTTGGCAGCGACAGACCCATGGTGCGTCCGTCGGAATTCACACCGCTGCCGACGATCACGCCCAGGATGCGATCCCCATCGCGTTCGGCTGCCGCCAGCGGTTTCAACAACACAAACCCGCCGCCCTCCGCGCGCACAAATCCATCCCCAGACGCATCAAAACTTTTGCAGCGCCCCGTCGGCGAAAGCATCGACGCTTTCGCGAATCCCAGCCATAGCCGGATATGCGACATGATGTGTACGCCTCCGGCCAGCGCCATCGAACACTCTCCGTCCAGCAGGCTGCGGCAAGCCTCGTGCACGCAGACCAAGCTTGAAGAGCAAGCGGTATCCACCGCCACACTCGGCCCATGAAAATCGAAAAAGTAGGAAATGCGATTCGCCGCGATGCTGAAAGCTCCGCCCGTATTGGTGTACGCGTCGGGCATAACGCCATCGAGCGATGCATAATCGCTCGATGAAATGCCTACATACACACCCATCTGCGATCCTGCTTGGGCGCGCGGCGGAATGCCTGCATCTTCTAGCGCCTCCCACGCGAGTTCCAGCAGCAGCCGTTGTTGCGGATCCATCTGCTTCACTTCGCGCGGCGACATCCCAAAAAACTCCGCATCGAATCCGTCGATTCGATCCAGAAAGCCTCCCGACTTTGTGTACACGCGGGCCGGCCGTTGCGGATCGGGATGTTGCCACCCGAGATCCCAGCGGTCGCCCTTCATCTCCCCGACCGCATCCACTCCGTTCCTGAGGTTTTGCCAAAGAGCATCGAGTGTCGGCGCGCCCGGATAACGCCCGCTGATGCCGATGATGGCAATGCCACCTTCCGCGGTCGACGGACGTTCATCTTTGTTGTCTGGAGAGACTGAGTGTGGATTCATTTCTAATTCACCTTGCTTACTGCGTAGCGCTCTAGCGGCATGAGTGAGTGGCCCATGGGCGACTCGCTAGTGCTTAAAAGGGCACTCTCCCAGGGTGACGGACGCTTGGTCACTTTTCAAACGTTCAGCCCGCTGTGAGTGCTCGAATGGTTTTAAACGAAGAGTCTTGAATTGCTCGATGAGACTCGGTCCGGATCGATCCGTTCGGCCGGCCGTCAAAAGACTAGGCCGCAGTCCAACGAACCGTTCGCAGACGTGAATGTGACTGTCGTAAACCGCCGCGATGGCCCCTGCCATGGCTTCGTGCCGCTCATGATCCTGCTCAGCAAGTGACTGTAAGGCCGGCCGCATATCGCGAATGGTTTGCGCCATAAAGCGATGATCCGCCGACATCAGCCCGCTCAGCGCCATGGGCGCGAGGGGCGGCATCATACTCGGGCGAATCGTGCTTTCGTATTCGCCTGGCTCAAAATCTCCAGTAAAGGAGAGAGCGGCCGCCGAGGCGTTTAATAGGCTGATCGCCAGATCGGACCAACGCCGGATCTGCTCCCGCGCCCCCGTGCGTAACCCCTGCCCCAGAGAACGAAGCGCCAGAATCAAACCCTGTGTCAAAACAATAAAGATGTGGTGCCCGTGCACCCAGCGCTGCTTCGCATCGCACCAGTTGCTGCCGGTCTCCCAAACCCGGATGGCTTTTCGACTGCCAACTTCCTCGCCGTTCAGGCAAGCGATCAAATCTACAAACCCACGGTCAATCCGCCCCAGTTCTTCGTGATCAATCGTGACGTTTGACTTTTCAACTTCTTCCAACAGCGTCAAACGTGCCGAGATTATCGCTCGCACCAGCACTGTTGCCGCGTCTTTTTGTTGCGTTCGCCTGACGTGAAAATATTCGTCATGCGCCAAATCGTCAGACTCGCCTTCAAGTTTGAAGACGAATTCTTCTGTGTTTGGAATCTGGCCCAGAACTTTTCGGAGTTCTTGCGCCACAATCAGATTCGTCAGTATCTCGCCTCGCGCAGCAATGGAACGGCCACCGATTTCTACCTGTTTGTTCTTTAGAAGCCACTCCGTAATTACATGATCGGTTGGAATTTCACCCGGCAAAACCGTGTGTAAAGGCTCTATTGTTTTTTGAGGCATGATCCTTTTCTTTTGCGGCTGCTCGTTCTCTGAAGCTCAAGCTAAGATCGAAAACAGACTCCGCTCGAAACACTTTTCGAGCGGCTCGGTCTTATAGCTTGCGAACTCCGTTACCCAGACCTGCCTGGAACTGAAGAAGTCCTCCACTCACAAAACGCCTGAAGCGTGCAGCAGTACCTTTTCTTCGAGCTTAGAAACAAGCACTTCCATTGTCATGGGATAAATGTCCTAACGTCTATTGAGCCTAGTAATTTAGGCGTTCCGGTACCATCAGGACTTTTCCCCTCTGGAATGGTTTGGCGTGAACTAATCGCCCGCTCGACACCGTTCACGATGAGCACATCTCTTCGCAAAATAGGAAAATGGGTTGATTGGAACTCGTACCCTAAAACTGTAATGAACGATTTGCTGTCTGAACCCAGCGCGCTGATCGGCGGGCAAACGGCACAGGATTCTTCTTCCAAAGAGACAAGCGCGTCCCTGCGCCTTCTTACCGGCGCGAAATCCAATTTGTTAGCTCAGCAAATCCTGTTGGATCTTTGGCCTTCCTGCCAGATTGACGGTTTTTTCTTCGTGCTTCTGAACATTTGCGTGCCGCTGTTTGAGCCGCGTGTGCTAGGGCACTGGTTTTTCATCATTTACACCGTACTCAATCTTGGTTGTAACGTGATCGCAACATTTTATCTCCGACTTTGGTCGGCCCGAGTAGCTGCCAACGCGACTCACTCCGCGCTCTGGTTCACAATCTTCAAGGCCCTGCAAAACGCTGGTGTAGGCATTCTCACAGCTTGGTGCTACTGGCAATTCGGAATCAATCCCATCACCAGCCTCGCCACCATGGCGGTCGCCGCTTTCGCCGTCGGCGTCATCGTTTCATTGCGGCCCAGCCTCATCATCAGCCGGCTCAGTATGCTTTGTTGTCTACTTCCCGCTGCCGTCTCCTCAGCTTGGGTAGGTGGCCGCGCCGGCTACGGCACCGCCTGCGTCATGGGGCTGAATGCGGTCTTTCTCTGGCTGTGGGGAAATAGCGAAAACCGGGAGTATTGGCGAGTCCTCCGACAGACTCGCGAATTGATGCTTTCCCGCCGAAAAGCCTCCCGCGAAGGCGCACGGATTGGCGACGCTCTTCTTTCCAATGCTGCTCGCCACTCAGCCATAGTTGCGGAACGCAACCGGATTGCGTATGAATGGCACGATACTCTGCTGGCTGGTTTCTCCGCTATATCGTGGCAGTTGGAAGAGGCCAAGCGGCGTCAGCGCGAGACGCCCGAAACGGCTGCCGAAGCTATCGAACTTGCCGCCAACATGCTGCAGCACTATCGCACAGAAGCTCGTCTTGTGATCGCCGATCTTCTGTATGAGGAAGACGGTTCTTACGATTTGGTAGCTTTCATCACAAAACGCGCCCGCGAAATCATTTCGGCAGCCTCTATCGAACTGAAAGTTAGTACTTGTGGTAACGCAGTACCTATTCCGCCCGATAGCCTTCGCCAGTTGCTCCGAATTTGCGAAGAAGCAATCACCAATGCTGTGAATCACGCCTGTCCGACGCACATTTCGATTCGGGTTGAAAACGGCCCCAAATTGCTTTTCATTTCAATTGCCGACAACGGCATCGGTTTTGACACTAGCGCCAACGCTCCCGGGCACTTCGGTTTGCATATCATGAAGCAGCGTGCCCGTCGACTCAATGGCGATTTGCAAATCGAAAGCATTGCCGGCGCCGGGTCGACCATTTCTGTTTCTATTCCTTATTCAACCGACTTTCATATGACTCCAACCCGTATCCTCGTCATTGAGGATCAATATTTTTCCCGTCTGGCTCTTCATACTGTGATTGATCGCCACTCAGACATGCAGATTGTCGGCGAGGCCGATAGCGCTCAAGGCGGCTTGGCGCTCTTTCAAACATATTCGCCCGATGTTGTCATCGTCGATCTGAAGCTGCCGGATGGCTCCGGCATCGACCTGATCAAGGCGATTCGAAAAATCGATCCTCTAGCCCGCATCGTGGTGCTCTCCAATTTTGACGGCAGCGAATATCTTTACCGCGCCACCGATGCCGGAGCCATGGCTTATCTCACCAAGGACGCCAGTGCCGATGAACTGGCCACCGCCATCCGCGCCGTGCGTATAGGCCAATCGTTCATCCCCCCGTCGCTTCTGCATTTGCTCGAAAACCGCGTCGCCGGGAACGATCTCACTTTGCGCGAGAAGGGCGTCCTGCAACTTCTCGTTCTCGGCTGGAGCAATCGCCAAATTGGCAATCACCTCGGCATTGCCGAGAAAACCGTTCGGATTCACTTGTCGAGCATCTTCGGAAAACTAGGGGCGGCGAATCGAACCCAGGCCGTGCTCATCGCCTTGCAAAGCGGCTTCGTTGATGCCCCTATCGAGGGTAAGGTTGAACACGCTCTCAACAACCCTTTGATCGCCACCGCTGGCGAAGAGAACTGACCGGTCTGAAACCGAGCCAACCCGTTGCGCGAATTTTCGCGCTCGTCAATTCATTTTTGCGTTGTTTCACGCATTCTTTGCGGCATTGCCCGCCAAAAACAATGCCGGCCGACATGGCCACAAACGTGCTCTCCTTGAGTTGTGACCGCAGCCCGTGTAGGCTGCGCCGGGAGGTTTTAGCATGAAACTGAATCGCATCCTTTTTCCGGTAGATTTTTCCAATTACAGTATTGCCCTGAACCCGCAAGTAGAGTGGCTCGCCGAGAAATTCAATGCGCGGGTTACGTTGCTGCACGTCTTTGAAATCCCTTCCAGCTGGTACGGTGGTGCCGATGCCCCGATGCTAAGCGGCGAAGACATTGTTGCCTTCGCAAACGACGAGAAACAGCGTCTGGAAAACTATTCCCTCCGCGTCCCGGAATCCCGCATCGAACGCGTGTCGCTCGAAGGCGGCGCGGCATGGCACATTGCCAATTGGACTAAGGAACATGCTACCGATTTAGTGGTGATGGGCACGCACGGGTTTGGCACTTTGCGCCGCATGCTGCTCGGCTCCGTTGCCATGAAAGTTCTGCATGATGTGGATTGTCCGGTGTGGACCCAAGCTGCGAAAACGGATGGCATTATCCCTGAATTCCAGCGAGTCTCTAACATTCTTTGCCCAATTGAATTGACAGAAGAATCAGAATCCTTGCTGCACTTCGCGAAGGGCATCGCGGAGACGTTCGGATCTCATGTACGCCTCCTCAATGTCATTCCCGAGCAGGACGTTCGCGAATATCGGTATCTCGACGTCGATTTCCAAAAACGCCTTACCGTTATGGCCGAACAGGAGATAGCTAAACTGCAGCGCAAGGTGGGAACCGATTTCCCACTCAGCATTACGAAAGGCCATGTTGCCCACGATGCGGCCGAAGTCGCTCTCAACCATAATGCCGACTTGATGCTCATTGGTCGCGGCAAAGCGCGCGGCATTTTTGGAACTTTCCGTTCGCACGCTGCCGATATCATCCGATCCGCTCCGTGCCCAGTGCTGAGCTATTCCTCTGATTGGCTTGCGAAGGAATATAGTTCCGCCGCGATTCAGCAAACAGCAACGCCACTGGCCTTCGCGCACTAATGGCTTTCCAGCCGCCGCTTCGCGAGTTCCAAATTTTCCGCCAGGCGGGCGGGACTCCGAGCCTCGGCTACTTTGCGGATGATCGCGCCTTTGGCCCCAGTCATGCCATCGACATAACTCCGTTGGGCTGAAAGTAGAAAGATACCCGTTTCGCCGTTAGCCAATCGAACCGGGTAAACATATTGGAACTCCACGGCCGCCCGAAAGTAGTGTGTGGCGAACAACATTTTCGAAATAATCGCGTAGTGTGAATCCGTGCCGCCGGTGTTGAGCCTTTGAATTATCACGTGCTCCGTTCGTAACACGTGCTTCAAGCCAAAGGCCGCCTCCTGCCAGTAGAAAAAATCTTCAGTGTTCGGCGGCCGGCCGGCGGGGTAGTCGATTGCATAACGCACGAGTTCCGGCACAACCTGAGCGATGCGCGTTTCGCTCGCAATCAGCGAGTGTAATCCGTCCGCAACCGAATACGGCGCCTCGGTGTCGTAATAGACGGCCAGCGCGCTATCGCCCTTCTCTCGATAGCGATTCAAATAAAGAACGATTCGCTGACGAATCAACTTCTCCGCCTGAGCCTCCGCGTCCGGCGCATTCCAGTCGATTTCGCTTTGCATCGCCTTCATATCCGCTGCCGGAATTTTGAAGGAGCAGTGGCCCGGCCGGCAAGCCAACAGTTCTTTTTTTAGATCGCCCGACGCATGGAAATCCGCCAAGTCGCTCTCCACCGGTGGCGAACTGAATCGCCTCGTTCGCACCACGTCGCGGCTCATGGCAAACCGTTCAATGTCCCGAAAGGCCTTTAGGAATTTATCCGGCGAGGTTCGTATGAACACCACTCCCGCCATCAATACATCATCGGGACGTGCGGTTGGCGCAATGCGCGCTACGGCGTGTCCCGCTTCTACTTTCGCTATGTCGTCATCGGAAAAGTGGAATTCGCGCTGCAAACCTTGCCGCATTTCGGGCGGCATCGATTGGCCCACAACCAAAACAGGCAAAGTGAGAAACAATGCGGCGAAAACAATGCGTCGCGCTGGAGGATACACCTCCTAACTTACGCCATGGCCACCCGCGCGCCACACTCAACGTCGACCAGGTCCTCCACGGCTTCGAGTAATCGCCCAGGCGCTAAGTTCGCATCGAGCTCATGGTAATCCGCTTGCCTATAGTGCGCCACGACGGGAGCCACTGTAGCCGCATACCGTTCCAAACTCGTTGCGACCGAATCTTCGTGATCGTCTGTCCGGCGAACCAGCGGCATGCCGTCGTCATCGCAGTATCCAGGATGCCCCGAACTCCACAACTGGCTGTTATATACGCGGCCACAGCCGACGCATTGCAGACGCGATTTCAAACGTTCCCGCGCAGTTTCAGGCGTCAATCGCAAATGCAGAACATACGTTTCCACATTGCCGATTCGCCGCAGATACTCATCTAGAAACACTGCTTGTTCCACGGTCCTCGGAAACCCATCTAAAACGAAACCGCTTCCACAGTCTGGCTTGGCCAACTCCGCCAGGATGAGGTGATTCACCATCTCATCGCTCACCAAATTACCGCTATCCAGCGTCTGCTTCAGCGCTCTCGCCACTGGCCCAATCTTCTCCGCCGACTCCCGCAGCAAGTCGCCCGTCGAAATCAACGCAAGATCCCAGCGCTTTGCCAGGATCCGGCCCAACGTACTCCGTCCACTGCCTGGTGAACCCAACAACATCATGCACTTCATTGTTTGAGTAAAAACCAATTCTTGCCCGATTTCAACTCCACTGATCCGATCTGGACTACTCTGAACTGACGGCCCACATGCTCCTTTCCGTACAGTCCCGTCCCAATTTCGCAACATCTGAGCACCGCTAACATCACCAGTTCCTGCATAATCAACACGTTGTTCCATGGCAGTTCACTTGCACGCATAGTTCCAAGCCATATGTCCGACTTTATTCGTGATCTGCGTCACGCTGTTCAACTGCTGACCAAGTCTCCTGCTGCTGCCTGCGCGGCGATCATGGCTCTCGGCTTGGGCATTGGCGTGAACGTTTCGGCCTTCATTTCCGCCAACAGTATTTTGCTCCACCCTCTCCCATTCGCCCATTTAGACCGCATCGAAACCATTTGGCAAACGAATCCAAGACTGCACCTGGATCGTACCGGCCTCTCGACCGCCGATTTTCTCGATCTTGAACGTCAGTCCACGTCCTTCGATTTTGTGGCCGCCAGTTGCACCCTTGCGGCCACTCTGCCAGCCGGATCAGGCGCTGAAATGGTCCGTATCGCGCAAGTCTCTCCCTCGTTCTTCAACGTGCTTTCCGGAAAACCGATTCTAGGCCGCCTTGCTCCCGCCGTCCCTCAAACAGCCGTCGTGAGCTACTCGTTCTGGAAAAATCGGCTTTCCTCCGCGCCTGATGTCATTGGGCGTCATCTCGCGCTATCAACCGGACCCGTCACGGTCGTCGGCGTTATGCCCGATGAGTTTGATTACCCTCTCGGCACTGAGGTTTGGTCTGCTCTCGTTATCACTCCCACGGAGGGCGCCCAACGGTCCGTCCATAATCTCGAAGTCATCGGATTGCGAAAGCCCGCTGTTACCACCAGGCAAGCCGTGTCGGAAGCGTCGTCGTTGGCCTCCCGTCTCGCAGCTTCTTTCCCTGCCACCAACCGCGACGAATCTTTTGAAATTGTTCCCTTACGCGATCAAAGCGACGGTACTACAAACCGCTTTGTACTCGTCATCCTGGGCGCAGCTTGTTTTGTCCTACTGCTCGCCTGCGCGAACGCGGGCAATCTGGCGCTGGCCCGCGCCACCAATCGCCAAAAAGAAATCGCCGTGCGTGCAGCCCTCGGGGCAAGCCGCTTTCGCATCGCCCGCCACCTTTTTGCCGAGTCGCTGGTGATCTCCTTGCTTGCCGGCGCACTTGCGGTCTTTTTGGCTGATTGGAATAACTTCTACATGAAGCAAAATATCCCGGCTCTGGCTTTGCGGCTCGTTCCGGGCCTGCGCTCAATGGGACTCGACCATAATGTTCTGCTTTTTGCCTTCGCCGTCTCTGTTCTGGTGGGCGTTATGTGTAGTCTTCCCGGCATCTTTCACTTATCCAATCGGGCCGCTTTCAACAATTTGGACGAATCCCTGCGCGATCGGTCTGCGATCACCTCCCGCAACGCATCCGGAGTCCTACGCTCCGCGCTCGTAGTCTCCGAACTCGCTCTGGCTCTGGTTCTCCTGGTCGGCGCAGACTTGATGGCGGGCACGTTTCAACGCCTGCTCACGCTCAATCAAGGTTTTGATCCCAAGAACGTGCTCACCGTTGCCGTGTCTTTGCCTGACACTTCTTATTCAAATGCGGTCGATCGGCGTTCCTACTTCGAACACGCTCTTGCCAAGCTTGACTCTCTCCCAGGCCGCTCCTCCGTCGCTCTCAGTTCACGCTCGGGTGAGTCGCCCTACTTCGCGGTGGAGGGCCGCCCCGAACGTCGTTCCGGCGAACCAGTGCCCGAGATCGCCGCTGTCTCTAACCGCTATTGGGATGCCCTGCATATTCCGATCCTCTCCGGCCGCGCAGTCTCGGCCGCCGATTCGAAGGACTCGCCTCGGGTCGCCTTAGTCAGTCGCACATTCGCTCATTTCTACTGGCCTGACTCGAGCCCCATCGGCCATCGAATTAAGTTGGATCAGGGCGGGGAATGGCTCACCATCGTCGGCGTCTCCGCCGATGTCATCGACGATTGGTTCGGCGGCCAGCCCACGAATCTTGTTTACCTGCCTTATACGCAATCGGTGCCTCATGCCGCGGAACTATTCGTTCGCACCCGGACTTCGCCCCTCACCCTCGCCCAGCCTGTTCGCAATCAGCTGCAAGCTTTGGATCAAACCGTGCCGCTGATGGATCTCAATTCCATGGAACAAGCCCTCGCCGACGAGCGTGGCGGCATCCGCGCCGCGGCCAACGCCATGCTGAGCTATGCCATTGTGGCGTTTCTGCTTGCCGTTACCGGCATTTACGCCGTGGTTTCCTACTTGGTCTCGCTGCGCACCCGCGACATCGGTATCCGCCTCGCCCTGGGCGCCACACGCACTCAAGTCATGACAATGGTAACTGCTCAAACCGGCAAACTGGTGGCCTTCGGCATCGGCACCGGTTTGTTCCTTTCTATTCTTCTCACTCGCATGATGGCGCATTTTCTCTATGACGTCATTAACCTCAACGTCTCAGTCTGGTTGCTCGTCACCTTAGCTTTAGCCGTTGCCGCATTTGCCGCCGGATATATCCCCGCTTCCCGCGCCGCCCGAATCGACCCCATCGAGGCCCTCCGCCATGATTAACGCAAGGTGCATAATCAGAAAATACACAAATGAGCACCCCCGCCAGTTCTCAACGTGAGTTGTCCGGTCTCCGCCTCCTCTTGCCCATTCAAACCCCGGCTGAGCAGGCCATCCTTACCAAGCCGGCATTGCAATTTCTCCATCGCCTCGCCACGGGCTTTGAACTCACCCGACAGCAACTACTAGAGAATCGCGCCCGTCGTCTTGCCGAGTTGCAAGCCGGCAAAAGTTTCAATTTTCTGGAAAGCACGGCCAGCGTGCGCAGCCACGATTGGCAAGTCGCTCCCATTCCACCAGAACTGGCCGATCGCCGCGTTGAAATCACCGGCCCGGTCGATCGCAAAATGGTCATCAATGCTCTAAACTCCGGCGCGAGCGCCTTCATGGCCGATTTTGAAGACTCGAACTCCCCCACTTGGCGCAATTCCATTGAAGGTCAACTGAATCTCCTCGACGCCGTCCGCGCCACAATAGACTTCGTTTCTCCAGAAGGCAAGCAATACCGCCTTAATTCCAATCCAGCCGTACTTTTCGTCCGCCCGCGCGGCTGGCATCTCACCGAAAAGCATGTTCTGGTTGACGGCCAACCCATCTCCGCTTCGCTCTTTGACTTCGGACTCTTCTTCTTCCACAATGCCGAAGCTCTGCTCACCCAGCGCAAGCATCCCTGTTTCTATCTCCCGAAAATGGAGAGCCATCTGGAGGCGCGCCTCTGGGACAACGTCTTCGATTTTTCGGAAAGCTATTTGAACATCCCCAAGGGAAGTATCCGCGCCACCGTCTTAATCGAAACTTTGCCCGCGGCCTTTGAGATGGATGAAATCCTTCACGAACTCAGTAAACACTCCGCCGGCTTAAACTGCGGCCGCTGGGATTACATTTTCAGCTTCATCAAAAAACTCAGCCATCGCGCCGATTGCCTTCTCCCCGATCGCTCGCTGGTCACCATGGATAAGCACTTCCTCAAGTCGTACGTCGAACTGCTCATCCACACCTGTCACCGTCGCGGCATTCACGCCATGGGCGGCATGGCCGCGCAAATTCCGATCAAGAACGACCCCGCCGCAAACGAAGCCGCCTTTCTCAAGGTTAGGCAGGACAAACTCCGCGAAGTCACCGCCGGCCATGATGGCACCTGGGTCGCTCACCCGGGCCTCGTCCCCGTCGCCAAAGGCGTCTTCGATGAGCACATGCCGCAGCCCAATCAAATATCTCGCCTCAACCGCGTCGCCGTTTCCCCTTCCGATCTCCTCGCCGTCCCTTCCGGCCAAATCACCGAAAAGGGCATCGAAATGAATATCGATATCGGCTTGCAATATCTCGAATCGTGGCTCAACGGGAACGGTTGCGTGCCCATTTATAACTTAATGGAAGATGCCGCCACTGCCGAAATCTCCCGCGCCCAACTCTGGCAGTGGGCTCATCACAGCGCCCGCACCGCTAGCGGCAACCTCATAACCGTCGATACCGTCATCGCGGCCATTCCGGCGGTCCTGGAAAAACTTCGCTCCCAACTCGGACCCGAGCGTTTCGACTCGGGCAAATTTCCCTTGGCTGCCCAAATCTTTGCCGACCTCACGAAATCTCCCGACTTTCCGGAATTCCTGACGACCATTGCCTATCAACACATCCAGTGAGCCCGCCACAGAACCGAGGAGCCGCGTCATCACCGCGCTCTCTTTCTTTGCCATCTACATCATCTGGGGCTCCACGTTCCTCGCCATCCGCATCGCGGTCGCAACCGTCCCACCGCTGTTCGCCGCAGGTATTCGTTTCGTTCTCGCCGGCGGCGTTCTCTATGCTTGGGCTCGCCTTCGCCGCAACCCATCACCCACTCGCATCGAGTGGCGCAGCATCGGCATCCTGAGCGTTTTTCTCTTCTTAATCGCCTACGGCGGCGTCTTCTGGGCCGAAAAAACAGTCCCATCCGGAATTGTTTCAGTCCTCGTCGCCACCATCCCAGTCTGGACCGCAGTCCTGCAAATCGCCGTGTTTAAGAAGGAATCGTTCCGCTGGTCTTTATTGATCGGCATCGCCTGCGGTCTTTTCGGCGTCACCGTTTTGGCTTTCGATCCCAGTGCCAAGCTCAACCTCAGCGCTTGCCTCGCCGTCCTGTTTAGCGAAGTCTCTTGGTCCACCGGTACTGTCCTCTCGAAAATCTTGCCTGTCCCGAAGTCGATGCTTATCAACTCCGGTGCGCAGATGCTCTCGGGAGGACTCATGTTACTCGCTGGCTCGGCGATCTTCGGCGAGTGGCGTCCGTTCCCGCATATTGGAATCTCCGCCGGCCTCGCGATTCTCTATCTCGCCATCGCCGGCTCCATCATCGCATTTACGGCATACATTTGGCTGCTCAAGCACATGCCCGCGACGGTCGTGACCAGCTACGCGTACGTCAACCCCGTCGTCGCACTCATCGTCGGCCACTGGCTCGGCAGCGAAGCTCTCGGCATCAAAACGGTCGTGGGTGCCACGTTAGTTCTGCTCAGCGTCCTCGTGGTGCTCTTTGGCAACTCAAAAAGAAGTCGAAGAAAGACTCAAACTTAACTCTCCTCTGCCAGTCCGCGCAAAGCATTCTTCACCATCTCGTCCACTGTCCCATCGTGGTGAAATCCGCAACCCTCCGCGCGCGGTACGTGGAGCGGCGGCAATTTCCCAAATCGATTCTCCACCTCCACGACCGGTTGATAATTCACCAGCGATCGCGTTTCGTGCCCCGAAACCCGTCCAACCGCATCTACTACCTCTTCAATGCTGCAACGCAACGCCGGCAGTGTATAAACACGCCGTGCCGGAAATGTTTCGCCTGCTACCCTGGCCGCGTGCAGAATGTTATCGACCGCGCACTGGCGAGACATCCACCAACACGTAGCTCCTGCGGAAACGGGCGATTGAAACTTCTGCCCGTTTCCGAGCAGCCGAATCATGTCACTCATAAACGCCGAGACCGCCCCACTCGGGTCCGCGCCGCGCGCTACCACCGCTGGCAAACGAATCGTGCGCCCATCAACGAAATGTTTGCGCGTGTAGTCTGCGATAAGCAATTCGCCCATCAGTTTATGCGTGCCATAACTCCAAGTCGGACTAGGATTCGTGTCATCGTCCACCGCCGTTTCCATATTCCCGAACACTCCAATCGAACTCGTATACACGAGACGTGGGCGATTCTTCTGTTTGCGCAATGCCTCAAGAATTCGAATCGTCAACATCAGATTCGCCTGCATCCCCGTTTCGAAATGATCTTCCGCCCAGCCTCCGGGAACAGTAGCCAAATGAAACACCAAATCCACTGGCGTATCAAATACCTCCTGGAAGACTGATTCCTCAATCAGATCGCCGGCCACTAACCGAAGTTTTTCGCGCTTGGGTAACCAACGGGTACTCAGATCAACACACGTCAGCGCCGTGAGTTCCGGCATTTCATCTATCAAACGTCGCACCAGCATCCGACCGACGAATCCGTCCGCGCCCGTCGCCAAAACCTTCAACGTCCAGCCCCGCGTTTGACCAAAGCCTGGCTGATTTCATCCGGATACCGCCCATCCAGCAAAATGAACGCAATCCGGCAGGGCCTGTCTCCCCGGTTACTCCACGCGTGATTAGTCCCGCGCTGCACCACTACATCACCCGCCTTCAGCACCGTCTCGGAATCGTCCAGAATCAGCGTCACTTCACCTTCAAGCACAATCCCGTAATCGATCGATTCCGTCCGATGCATCAACGGATGCGGCGCGTTGCTGTCATACGTGGCGGCTTCCTCCGAACCAAGCTCCGCGAAATGCGCCCGCAGGGCAGCCGGATCGCTGCCAAACTCAACTTCTCGTTCCGGTGCAATTTGAACGATGCGGATCACGCTGCCGTTCGCATGCGGCGACATCTTCCGCTGCCCCAACGTAGGATCAGGGCCATTGCTTACCGGAGCGGGCGAAGCCTTCGTATTCCAAATCTCGGAAAAGAACGTACCCTTGATTTTGGATTCAAAACAATCCGGCGGCTCTCCGTCCGACGTGATTATCGCTTTGCCTTGCGCATCGTGGCCGGTCACCACGCGCCTCACGGCAACTCTTTCAAAACTCTCCATAGGTGTGAATTATATTGTCCGTGACGCCACTTCGGGCATCTCACGAGGCACACGGTTCAACACGAATTTCCGAGGTCAGATGACCTCATGCAAAAGAATGGTGTTTTCTGACCCCGTCACTCATCCCGCAACGCTCTGATCGGCTCCACTCGACTCGCCCGGTCCGCCGGAACCAAATTCGCCACCAGCGCTGTCACCACCAAACTCACAGCCGCCGCCACATAAGTCATCGGATCCGTCGGCTGAATCCCAAACAACAGCTTCGTCATGAATCGCGATAACAGCAGCGCTCCTGCCAAGCCAACGGCCAATCCCAGGGCCGCATTCCGAAATCCTTGCGCCATCAGCATCGTTCTTACCTGTACGCGCGAAGCTCCGAGCGATAGCCGAATGCCGATTTCCCGCGTCCGCCTAGCCACAAGATAGCTCGTCACTCCATAAGCACCCACTACAGCGAGCGCCACCGCCAGCACGCCAAACGCCGCAAACAGAACCAACTCCAAACGCTGCAAAGCCATGGCGTGAGTCACTACATCGTCCATAACCAACACATCCGAAATTGGAAGGTTTGGATCGATGGACCAAACCGTCTTCTTCACCACCGCAATCATCGAATCCGGCTCGCCCGTGCTTCGAACCACCAATGTGATGTACGAAGCGTGAATCGATTTGCCCAAGAAATCGGCATTCTGCCGCGCCGCTAGATAGACCACCGGCCCTGGTCGCGAAACCCAATCATCCTCTTTCGCGTCTGCCGCAATCCCGATAATCGAAAGCCAAACCGGAGCTTCGTCTGCACCCGTCACGAAGCTGATCCGCTGTCCAATCGGATCCTGTCCCGGCCAAAAAGCACGCGCCGCTCGCTCATTGATAATCACAACCCCGGCCGAACTTTGGTCGTCTTTTGCATTGACGTCTCGCCCCCTCACAATAGGCAGACGCATCGTTGGAAAATACCCTGGCGTGACCAACCGGTAAATCGCCAGCGGCAACTCGCCCGGTCGTGGCCGCGCCCGCCCAGCAATCAGAAAGTCCCAACCCCAAACGTCCCCGGCCAGTGGGAGATGATTGATGCCGCCGGCCGCTGCCACTCCCGGCAGCGCGCGTACTCTTTCAAGCAGTTGGTCATAAAATACTGCCCGCGGCCCGGGGGCGAATTCCTTCGTTCCCTGCACGGAAACAACCATAGAAAAAACGCCGTGCGGGTTAAAGCCCGGATTTTCGGTTGCCAGCAGAGCGAAGCTGCGCAATAGCAATCCGGCTGCAATCACAAGCACGAAGGCCAATGCAAACTCAGAGCTGATCAGCAGCGAACGAAAGCCGCTCCTCCTCCGGCTCCCGCTATCCGATCGGCCGCCTTCTTTCAAAGCGTCGCTCGTATTCGCCGCCGCCGCTTCCAGGGCAGGGAACAGCGCAAAGAGAAGCATGGTCGCGAGCGTTGTGCCCAGTAAAAAGAGAACGATCCTCGCATCAATCGTCGCTGTTTCCGCCCGCGGCAGCAGAGTGGCCGCTAACCTCACCAGCACTTGGTTCAACCAAAAGGCCAATAACAACCCCGCCCCGCCGCCCGCAAGCGCAAGCAGCAAGCCCTCAGTCAGAAACTGTGTGGCGATCCGCCTGCGTGACGCACCCACCGCGATCCGAACGGCTATCTCTCGCTCGCGATCAGCCGAACGCGCCAACAGCATATGCGCCACATTCGCGCAGGTGATCAAGAGAACGAATCCCACCGCGCCCATCGCGATAACCAGCGGAGCCCTAACGTCACCCACCACATTGTCCTTTAATGGCCTCACCATCACACCGCGATTCGTCCCGGGAAACTGATGCTCCAAGCGTCCGGTTACCGCCGCGACATCTGCTTGCGCCTGAGTGAGACTCACTCCGTCTCTTAGCTTCGCGAACACACGCAAGTGATTGCCCCCGCGGTTTTGTAGATCGGCGCCCATCGGGTCGGGTACCCACAACTCCGCTCGCACGGCCCAGAAAGGTGGGAACGCGAATCCCGCCGGCATCACCCCTACCACCGTGTAGCCTTCCCCGTTCAGCAACACCAGCTGCCCCAGAACATTCGGGTTTGCGTTATATTTTCGCGTCCAAAGACGATGGCTCAGAATCACCTCATGATCTGTCCCCGGATGGTCTTCCGCCGGTCTAAAAAACCGCCCCAATAGTGGCCGCACGCCGAGCATGGGAAGCAGGTTCTGTGTGACCTCCAGTCCAAGCAGCTTCTCGGGCTCCCCGCTGCCCGTCGCATTGCCCGACCAAGCCGAAGCCGCTGCCATCGTTTCGAACGAATGGGTCGCTTCGCGCCAGTCGATATAGTTCGCATTCGCAACCGGAGACGAGCCATCGTGCAGCAGCGTCACCAGCCGGTTCGAATCGTGAAAAGGCAACGGCCGCAATAGAACGGCATCCACCACGCTGAAGATAGCCGTGTTCGCTCCCACGCCCAAAGCCAAAGTCGCAATCGCAATCAGGCTAAACAGTGGATTCTTGATCAAACTGCGCGCGCCGAACCGCAGATCTTTCAAGAGATGATCCAATAGTGGAAAACCTCGTTCATCCCGATGCAGTTCTTTCACTTGCTCCACCCCGCCATACGCGCGCTGCGCGGCCCGCCGAGCATCTTCAGGCGGCAGGCCCTTCCGTTCAAAGTCGTCCTGCAGCAAAGCAAGGTGTGAATTTATTTCGCGGTTCAGTTCGTTTTCCGCATTGCGAAACAAAACCGGGTGAAGAATTCGATAAAGAAACCGTCGCATTCGTTATCTCCCCTGGCTATGAAAAGGATATCTCTTCACTTGGCATTCAAGTAGACTCTGATCCAGCCTGCCATGAGTTCACTAGATTGTCAAGTGGTCTCGTTCGATCCAGTGGGAAGACATTGACGTCTGGCGAACATCCGCAGGCCGTGAGAAAATCTGCTAGCGCTCACCGGAAGCGTGTTTCTTGAATTATTTCGTGAAGTGAACGCCAGGGCCAAGGATAGCGATAAAAACGCCACTGGATACCACCGCGAGGGCTAGCCAGAATACGCTCAAAGGTATCTGCGCGTGTTAGTGATCGACCCTCTTCTGGCATTACGGTCGATCATCGCCGGCAGCAAGAGGAGCCCCGCATGCAGTCCAAACGAAGCACCCGCTCCCGATAGCAAAATCAGGTTAGGGCTGATCGGATTGAAAAAGGAGGCGATCGTCATTACCGTACCTCGAGCAAGATAAGCAGCCAAAACAAGATGCTGCATGTCAGGCACTCCGGAATCCTGTTTCTCCGCCAAGAGAACTACGCATTTTGCGGTCAAACGAACGGAGAGAGCGTAGAGGACAGCCCCTGTTGTACCCATAAGGAAGCGCCATGCCCAAGGTGGAGCGAGGCCCGCAATCACATTCGTCCAGTCACCGTTATTCAAAAGGGCGGAAACAGCTAGATACCCCGAATTGAAAAGATTGAAGGCGGCGAAAATCCAGAGGAAATGAGTAGCGGAGGTCAATTTGTGAACGCGTGAAAACACCACGAGGGCGATAGCGCCAACAAAGCAGTTGACTAAAGTGCCCGCCGCGGATACGAACCGTTTGGCCGAGGCGTTTTGAACGGCCACCGTCGAAATCGACAAGATCCGATCACTGGTCAGTAATGCAGCCAGCCCGTGGCCAAGAGCCTCGTGGACCATGTCGGCCGCAATGCAGGCCACCATTCCAATAGCGGCTGGAGTCAACCAATCGTGACAGGCAGCAACGACGGGTGCAATTGCCACGTCCGACTTTTCCCGTCCGAACCAACCGGCAAAATGACCGGCAATCCAACCCTGTCTAGCGGAACAATCTCGGCGCCAAATCACGCAAACTTCGCCGCCACGTTTGCCACTCATGCGCCGTCCCGAAGGAGTCGCATAGTTTTGTGCCCATTCAGCCTATCGCATCGCTCCACAACAAAAAAAGGCCATCGGCGGATGGTTATCTCGCCGATGGCTCCAGAGGGTTAGTCGTCCTTTAGAAAGTGAAACGGCCCACAAGTTGCACCTCGGGTGGCTGCGTCACCGCACCGTTCCAACACCCCGAACCCGCCGCTCGCAGAGCCCTGGGCGCATCACAACGAACGATCGCGCAAATGATCCTCACTGAAACGCTACGATTGACGATTGTTGGCGTCATCCTGGGCGCCATTGCTGCCGGAGCGGCCGTCGCAGCAGCCGCAGCGCGAGCGCCGGCATTTCGCGCTTCGCAAATCGAACCGATCCAAGCCTTGCGCTACGAATAAGTCGTTTCATCGTGCGCGGCTCGCCGCCAGGCGAAGTTCATCCCGGTGATCGGCATCCTTCGCACCTGCGCATCATTTGCAGAGAGCCGGGAGTGACTAGCCGGTACACCGCGCCGGGAAAATTCGCCCAGCCGTGGCGTGGGCCCCCCTTCTGCCAAAAAGTTCCACTTTGTACTTTGGCAGGATAGGGCGGCAGAGATCGCTACGCGCTATGCGCCGACGGGCACTTTTTCGCGGACGCCCGTTACGGGAACAAGCCATCCGAATTCGTCTTTGACGCTGCCGTCAACGATGTCAAAGAAACGCTTCTGGATCTTCTCAGTGATCGGACCGCGGCTGCCTGAGCCGATTTTGATTTTGTCGACCGAGCGAATGGGTGTGACTTCCGCCGCCGTGCCCGTGAAAAACACCTCATCGGCGATGTAGAGGAGTTCGCGCGGGACAATCGTCTCGATAACGGGAATATTCAGCACTCCTGCGATTTTGACAATCGTGTCGCGGGTGATGCCGGGCAGCACCGACGCGCCCAGAGGCGGCGTAAGAATCTTGTCATCACGCACCAGGAAGATGTTCTCACCGGAGCCTTCGCTCACATAGCCGGCTTCATCAAGCGCGATTCCTTCCGTATAACCGTTGGCCGCCGCCTCCATGCGGATGAGCTGCGAGTTCATGTAATTAGCGCCCGCCTTGGCCAGAGCCGGCAGAGTGTTCGGCGCAATCCGCGTCCAGGAAGAAACGCAAACGTCGACACCCTCTTTCAAAGCGGATTCACCCAGATAACGCCCCCACGGGAAACAGGCGATGTACGTCTCAATGGGGTTGTTGGTGGGTAGCACGCCTACGTCGCCATAGCCGCGAAGCACAAGCGGGCGGACATAGCAAGCACGCAAATTGTTTTCACGAATGACTTCCAGCGTGGCATCCGTCAATTGATCGATCGAATAGGGGATCTCCATGCGGTAGATTTTCGCGGAATCCACCAGGCGGCGCATATGCTCTCGAGGACGGAAAACAGCGGGGCCTTGCTGAGTTTCGTAACAACGTACGCCCTCAAAGACCGAGCTGCCGTAGCTTACAACGTGGGAAAGGACATGAATTTGAGCATCATTCCAGGCGATCAAGCGGCCGTTATGCCAGATCTTCTCGGTAGGCTGTAACATCTAAAAATTATAGCGTGCAACAAGCCAGTTTCAGACCGTTTTACTTCTCTTCAAAATCCTGTTCGTAGCCTTCGAGTGGATCTTCTTCGAACCGGCCGGGAGTGGAGTGCGTAGCGGTGATGTGTTCTTCAGCGCGTTTTTGCCATTCCTGAACACGGCGCAAACGGCGGTCTTCATCGATGTTTACGTAGAAGCGCCGCTGGCAATCGCGGCAACGATAGGCGACTTTGCCCATCCAGCGCATGAACCGATCCCTTAGTTTGCGCTTGCGTGAACGACTAACATCGTTCGAATGGCAGCTGGGGCACATTGCTCCTCCTCCCTCGAAACCACGGAAAGCCTCATGCGATAACACCACATTACAACACTCAACGAACGATTTTCGACGGGCTGTCCCCTAAGTAACCGCCGGGCAACGCATTGCGCGGAGACTCGACGTTTTATTGCCGCTGTTGAGCGAGCACCGCTCGGCTGCCCGCGTGGCTTGAAATCTTGGACAGTAGAATTGTGTTCATGTTGAGATGGATTAGCGTAGCCGCGGTTGCGTCCGCGACCGGAGTTCTTATGTTTACCCTAACTTCTAAAGCTCAACAAGTGCCCGGCCTAGGGCAGATGGCGCCGGCATTCAGTTTGCCGTCCCAAGACGGGTCGCCGATTGGTTTGGAACAGTTCCGCGGGAAATGGGTGGTCTTGTACTTTTATCCCAAGGACAATACGCCCGGCTGTAGCATTGAGGCGCATCATTTCCAACTGGATTTGCCCAAATACGACGCGCTGAATTCGGTGGTTTTGGGTGTGAGTTTGGATTCGCAGGAGAGCCACCAGAATTTCTGCACCAAGCAAGGTTTGACGTTCAAGCTCCTTTCCGACAAGAGTAAAGAGGTGATGGAGAAATACGGATCGTTGAGAAATATGTTGGGCATCAAGATTCCAGCGCGCAATACGTTCCTCATCGACCCAGAGGGCAAAATCGCGAAGGTCTGGCTGGGCGTATCGCCCGCCGGCCACAGCGGCGAAGTTCTGCATGAGTTGGAGACACGGGAAGGCAAAAGTAGATCATGAACACCTTGAGAAAGCGCTTTATTTGGGGTTGTTTGGTGTGCTATGGACTGTTTGGCGCGTTGCTCGAAGCATGGGGGCCTATCGGCCACATGACAGTTGCCTATGTCGCGTACGAACACCTTACACCGGCTGTGAAGTCGCGGGTGCGCGATTTGTTGAAACTCAATCCAGACTATGCAAAGTGGGACAAACAAGTTCCGCCAGGAACTTCCGAGGAACAGCATGATCGGATTATTTTCATGGCAGCGTCCACTTGGCCGGACGACATTAAGGGCGAGTCCCAATATACCGATGATGGTCCGGATAAGGGCGGCAATATTCCCGATGGCGCCAGTTCTTCACAGAACACCGGCTATTCCGATTTGCTCCGCCACCGCTATTGGCATTTTGTCGACATACCGTTTTCGCCCGATGGATCGAAGCTGCCCGATATCCCTACGCCCAACGCCGAGACTCAGATTGATATTTTCCGTGCCGTCCTGAAATCTGATCAACCCGACGCTTTGAAATCATACGACTTGGTGTGGCTGCTTCACCTTGTCGGAGATGTGCATCAACCCCTGCACGCTACCACTCGGGTAATCCAATCGGATTTGGCCGGTGACGCGGGCGGGAATAGAGTGAGCCTTTGGGGCGATGCGGACGCCAACCTGCATTTTTATTGGGACGACTTGCCAGGTTCCGATTCGAAATATTGCGCAAATAAGATTCCCTGTACACAACGCGCCGAAGTGCTGGGCAAGTCGTTAGCCAGTTCGCTGCCCAGTGCGGGGCGTAATACCAAGACGTCGGTGTGGATTCGCGAATCGTTCGAAGCCGCCCGAACAGTGGTGTACCAACCGCCGATCGGATCGAACGAAGGACCTTACTCCATCGTGCCGTGGTCCGCGTATGAAACCAAGGCTCAACATTTCGTGCAAACGCGTTTAGCCGTTGCCGGTGAGCGGCTGGCAGAGGTGCTGAATTCCGAACTGAAGTAGCCGGTGCCTCTTTAGGCTAAAGCGAGATTGAGATTCTCAATTGCTTCGTCGACCTCGGCCATGTTTTTATAGCCGACGGTGACTGTGTCTACGCCCGCATTGTTGAACGCGAAGCGCATCGCAGCTTTGCGATCATCACGATTGGTGAAGGATCCCTCGCCAACCAGTTTCATGCTGATGATGCCCATGCCGTCATTCTTTACTTGATGAACGTGGCTAACCACTTCGTTGACATTGCCCAAACCTTGGGTTGCAAAGTCTTCGGCATCCATCCGCACGCCGCGGTGGTTCATGCGGATCATGGCTACCTGCAACCAGTTGTTGCCCGGGAACTGACGCAGGGCAGGGAGGCCGTGAACGGATGCGCCGTAGCCGATGAGTGCGGACTTCTGTTTCGCTTCCAAAATGCCGTCTTGCCAGCGGCCGCTATCGGTGGGCCAACTCGCCACGTGTTGATAGTGAAGCAGCACAATGTCGAAATATTCGGTGTTGGCCAGTTTGCGCAGTTCGTCGATCTTCGCAATCGGATCGCCGTCGGCATGCGTTGTGACTTTGGTCATCAATCGGTAGGAATCGCGAGGAATGCCTTTGAGCGCGATGCCAAGCATCCTGTGCATATCACCATAAGATTCGGCCGTTTCAAAAAAGCGGATACCTGAATCGTAGGCATGTCTCACCAACTGATTAAATTGGTCTTGCCCCAGATCGCGCTGCACTTTCCCGCTCATGGTGCCGGTTCCAAATGCCAAACGTGTGACTTTGACGCCTGACTTGCCAAGAGTGACCCAATCAGTTGCCTTACCACCAGTAGCAGCATTTAAACGCAAGCTGCCGGTTCCGACCAGGGCGCCAGCGGCAAGCCCGGTCTTTAAGAATTTACGTCTTGAGCAATGGGACATGGATGACCTCGATGCGGTCCATCGTATCAAAGAATTTTCAGTTGGCGCTTTTTTCCCACGGGCGCGGCTTCGGTTGGCCGTAGCCAGAGACACGATCGTAGCCGTGCGATCGGCTGACCGTACCTAAGGAAGTGTTGTAAAGATTGGTTACCCCTAATGCCTCTTTGGCATCATCTTCAAACTGATGCAGTGCGTGGAGTTGTTCGGCTTGGGCCGGCAGTTTTTTGCCGGATGGCGTGACCAGGAACATTTGAAAGCCGCCGCTGAAAAGGGTTGCAATTTCGTTGCCTACAACGATGCCGGCGCGTTCAATGTGCGGTGTGTTCTCACCCTCGCGGCCGACGATCGCTGCAACCCCATGTTTAATCGCCTTCACTCGCCCATCGGGAAGATTTTCAAGCGTGAATTGGGCCGAACGCAAACGGTCGAGCCGTTCGGAGAACGTCGTCTCTTTCGGTAGCTTTCTGCGGAAGAACATATCCTAAGTATAGAGATGAGCACTTTTACGCCGCGTCTGCCGATCGCCGCCATTACCGACGAATTCTCTTCGAATCTGAGTGAAGCCATTCCGTTGATGCAGGAAATCGGTATGCAGGCGGCCGAATTGCGCGTGATCGGCGGCAAGAACATCCTCGATCTCGCCGAAGACGAACTGAAGCGCGTGCGAGAAACATTGACCATTGCGGGGCTTACGGTGATTTCCATAGCATCGCCGGTCTTGAAGTGCGTTCTTCCAAATGCACCTGACGTGGATGTGCGTTTTCAACATGACGTATTCGCTTCGAAGCATACGTTTGCGGATCAACCGCGCTTGACGGAACACGCCATCAAAATGGCCCA
The DNA here is from genome assembly GCA_963771405.1 of Bryobacterales bacterium. Lineage (GTDB taxonomy): Bacteria > Acidobacteriota > Terriglobia > Bryobacterales > Bryobacteraceae > Bog-105. The sequence continues at coordinate 40,170 of CAVYUL010000109.1, read as the reverse complement.
ATTTTTTGGCGCCCCCATCGTGCGGGTGTTTTCTTTCTGGCGGACCATTGACCCTAAACGCTGTGAGGATGCGGTTGTCGAGGCGTTGAGCCGGTTGGCAGAACAGGGCGAGAAGGAGAGTGTGGTGATCGGGCTCGAAAACGAGCATGCCTGTAATGTAGCGACGGCCGCCGAGACCGCGCGCATTCTGAAAGCAGTTCCGAACAAGAATCTGATGGTTGTTTGGGACCCGGCAAACGCCCTCTGCGCAGGTGAAGACCCGTTTCCTTTCGGCTACTCATTGCTTCCCAAAGATCGGATCGCTCATGTGCATGCGAAAGACTGCCACATTGCGGCGGACGGCAAGCCCGTGTGGGGTCCGCTCGGAACGCGAACTGTCCAGTGGAAAGAGCAGATAAAGGCATTATGCGAAGACGGTTACCACGGATATATCAGCCTGGAAACTCACTGGAAAGGGCCGAGCGAAAACAACAAATTGGAAGCCAGCCGCATCTGCGGATGGAATTTACGCGGGCTCGTCTCCTAGGTGAGCGCCGGTGAGCAAGTAGTTTTTGACGTAATCGGTAACCGCGTCTGCTAAAGGCGTGACCTTGTGAGTGAAGCCGGCGCCGCGAAGTTTGCCGATGTTGGCGCTGGTGAAGTACTGGTATTTCGAGCGCATGTACTCCGGCATGTCGACGAATTTGATGTTGGGTTCGCGTCCCAATGCCGTGAAAATCGGATTTACCAGCGATAACCAGGTGTTCGGCTCCCCGGAACCCAGATTGAACAAGCCGCCGCCCTTGACATGTTCCGCCAGGAAAACCGTTGCCGCCACTGCGTCTTTGACGTAGAAGAAGTCGCGCATCTGGCCGCCATCGGGATATTCGGGTTTATAGCTCTTGAACAGCGATACCGAGCCGGTTTGCTGAATTTGATGGAACGCTTTGTAAACCACGCTGCGCATTTCGCCTTTGTGATTTTCGTTGGGGCCGAACACATTGAAATACTTCAACCCGGTGATCCGATTCAAAAAGCCGGCGTGTTCGGCATAGCAATCGAACAAATGCTTCGAATAGCCGTACATATTCAAGGGCCGAAGAGTGGACAGCGGCGTGGTTTCGGGCAGGCTTTCAGCCACAGCGCCGTAGGTGGCGGCGGAAGACGCGTAAACAAAACGACGATTCGCACTCAAAGCAAAATGGGCGAGCGTTTTGGTGAACTCAAAATTATTCCGAATCAGAAAGGCGGCGTCTGTTTCCGTGGTTGAGGAGCAGGCGCCTAAATGATAAATGGTGGTGATGTCTTTAAAGTCGTCCAGGCGCTCAAGCAGCGAATCGCCCTCCACGTAATCGGCAAACCTCAGGGGCGCCAGATTCTTCCACTTTTCGTCTTTGCCTAAAAGGTCGGCAACGAGAATATTCGTCTCGCCCTGCCGATTCAGTTCCCAAATCAACGCGCTGCCGATCAAGCCAGCGCCTCCGGTTACCAATACCCTGCCGTTATGCATTCCAATTTCTAACAATCATCATAGGGACTTTGATTTTGTGCCGCACTGCGTTAATGGTGGTTCCGAAAAACAGATCTTTGATGCCGCTGTGGCCGTGGGATGCCATCACCAATAAATCAGGCATCAAATCGTGAACCGCAGCGACTATTTCATGCGCCGGCTTGTTGCCATATCTTACGACTACCTCCACATCGACCCGCTGCTCTTTGAGAGCGCGCTCGATTTGTGCCAGGTAGGCTTGGCCCTCACTAATCTCCGCTGTCGATGCAAGGGCGCCAAACATCTGGCTCGTGACACCTTCTTCCACATGCAACAAAACTACGGTTGCATCATGCATACGTGCAAGAGCCAGAGCGTTGTTAATCGCTTCTTGATCTGCATCGCTATGGTCCAGTGGAACCAAAATGCGCGAATAGGCGGCACTGCGCAGAACCGGCAACGCTTCCTGCTCCAGATTGACAGAAACGTGTTCCACCGGCGTCGGTATGTGGCGCTGAGCCTTGAACCACGGCCAGCCAACGACGACCGCGAGCAGCGCGAGAACCAGAAAGCCGCTGAGGCTGCTGGCCACGATCAGCAGACCCCGGTATGGGCCGGCTGTTTGGAGCCACTGATCCACCTGTTGCCACACTACCCACACGTTCAAGGCCAAAATGAAAACTGCGCAACCCCACGCGGCGCCCCTGAGCCAGATGCCATTGGCAAATTCGCCCATGCGCCGCCGATCGCTGGTGAAATAGACCAGTGGAATGACAGCAAAGGGCAATTGAAGACTCAGAATGACTTGACTCAGCAACATCAGACTGAGCGTGCCGGAATCGCCGGCGAAATAAATGGTGCCTGCGGCCGGAATGATCGCGAGCCCGCGCGTAATGGCGCGCCGCAGCCAGGGCTGCATGCGCAGCCGAAGAAATCCTTCCATGACGATTTGGCCGGCCATGGTGCCGGTCAGAGTCGAAGATTGGCCCGAACACAAAAGCGCTGCGCCGAAGAGGATGCTGGCGGCGGTAGTCCCGAGGAGCGGTGCGAGTAATTGATGCGCCTGCTGAATCTCAGTGACGACGATGCCGTGTTTGAAAAATACGGCCGCGGACATGATGAGGATGGCGGCGTTCACGAACAGCGCCCCATTGAGCGCCACCGCAGAGTCGAAAAGGTTAAAACGGCAAGCCGTGCGTTTCTCGGGCGGCGTTTCTCCAATCCGGCGTGTTTGGACCAAAGCCGAATGGAGATAGAGGTTGTGAGGCATGACCGTGGCGCCGAAAATGGCTACAGCCAGATAAAGGCTGCTGTTGTTAAGCCGCGGGATCAGGCCGCGCGCTACTTCGCTCACATCGGGCCGGGCCCAAAAGATCTCAAACGCGAAACATCCGGCAATCGTTGCGATCAGCACCAGAACAAACGCTTCGATCACGCGAATTCCAAGCCTGCTCAGCCACATGACTGCTAGCGTGTCGAGCGCGGTGATCGCCACTCCGATCAGTAAAGGGATGTGAAAGAGCAGTTGCAGGCCGATGGCAGCACCCAGAACCTCTGCCAAATCGCAGGCCACAATTGCGAATTCGCACAGAAGCCACAGAATAAATGAAATCGGACGGGGATACTCATCTCGACAAGCCTGAGCAAGGTCGCGCCGGCTGACGATTCCAAGACGGGAACTCAGGGTTTGCAGAAGCAGCGCCATCAGGTTCGAAACGACGAGGACCCACAACAAGCGATACCCAAACTTGGCCCCGCCTTCCAAATCGGTCGCCCAATTGCCCGGATCCATATAGCCGACGCTCACCAGATAAGCGGGGCCGGCAAAGGCAAGCATCCGCTTCCAAAGGCTGGCGTGCGATGTTGCTACGCTCTCATGAACTTCAGGGAGCGAATGGTCGCGAGTGTGCACGGACTCATTGCGCAACATAAATATGTACGTCTTTCAGTATGGCATCCGAGAGTTGCTACCCCGTGGCTCGGATGAAACGTTGAGACATAATAATTGAGTGTCCAACACGATCGAACACTACCGAGACCTCAGAACGCAGTACTTGAAACTGCGCGCCGAAGCCAAGAAAGATCTAATCCGGCGATTCCAGGAACTTGCCAACGAGCTTCTGCTGATTCAGCAGGAACTGGCGGAAGATTTCGACCACAAGATAGCGCTACCGGCAAAAGGAAAAAAACCAAAGAAAGCCGCACCTAGCGCAAGCCCTCGCAAAACCAGCGCTGCACCGGCGCCTGCGCCCGCACCTGCCAAAGCAGCCGCTCCGGCCAAGACCAGCACGGCCAAAGCATCGCCGGCGGCTCACAACTCGAAAGAAGCGCCCGCACCCTTGTTCGCGGTCCGCAATGACGATCTTTCGGCGGAAGAGGCGAACATCATGAAGCATATTGATAAGAACAAAAAAAAGCTCGCGGAAGCGCAAGCGGCCGGCAAACCGACCAAGCCGATTGAAGATCGCCTCTACGAACTTGAGGACGAGTTGCGTCTGGTGCAATCAAAGTAGAAAATCCGCTTCATAGCGAATAAAGTTGAAAGCCAGCCCAAGCAAAGGGGAGCGCGTTGTTCTTTAGCATGTCTAGCTTAGCGTTGTGCAACGCCAACGACGGCGGCTGGCCTTCGTGGAGATAGGTGTAAAAACTCTTCATCAGAACCGAAGAGGATGAATCTTCGACCGGCCAGAGTGTGGCGACCACGTTTTTTGTGCCGCTACTCAAGACAGCCCAGCTCAAACCAACCAGGCCTTCACCCGGCACATCCGAACCCGCCGTTTGACAAGCTTTCAAGATGACGAGGTCGGCGGGCGGCATGTGTTCAAAATCTCGGGCGGACAGCTCGTCTTTGCGGTCCGCATCGGGCGAGAGTGCTACGTACGAGTCAAGCGGGCTGGTGGGAAACGCGATCGCATGGGTCGAAAAATGAACCCACGAATAGCCTTTTTGCATTTCGCTCAATACATGGCTGGGGGTTGCATCGTTTCCTAGAATTGAGACATTTTCAAATGGATATAGATGCGCAATTTCGTCAATATCAACGCTCGCCAGGAAGGCCAGATTTTCAGCATGTGCCTTCCCAATCAGCAGGATCTTTCGTGATGGCGTGAGGCGATGCGAAGGTCGGGGTTGTAACAGAGCAAACGAAGGCGCAGAACTGATGACGAACTTCTCCAACCAATAGTGCGGCGTGTCGTGATCGGTGGCCACTAATGTTTCGAAGTTCAGGCTGGACAACGGCCCATCGGGAATTACGATGAGTGGTCTCTCGCTTCGAAGCAACCCAGCAGCCGGCTCAATCAGAAGCTTATACAGTTCACGGCCAGCAGGATTTTCCGAGATTTTGCGTTGATCTCGAATCTGATCGGTGTTTTCCTTAACCAGGTCCGTTAGCTTTTTTAGACTCACTCCAGGGAGTCGAATCAACTGCACACGCTCAGGGCTGGTTACCCAGAGATAGGAGTGATCGGCGCCGATTGAAAAGGAAAGAACCGTGGCATCTTTGGCGCGCGCCAGTTTCTGGAAATCGGTCATGCCAATGGCAGCGGTTTTGTTCAACTTCTCGATCAACACGCGAGCATGCCCTTGTTCCGAGATGCTCAAAGCTTTGACGGCCGTATTCTGCCGGGCGAGAAAATCAACATAATCCCGATAAAGTTCAGTCAACTGTGAAAAGTATGTGATGCGATAGCTGTCTTGGGCGATGGCCTTGCGGGCTTCATCAGCCAGATCAAGTGCTGCTTTGAATTGCAGGTCCGCTAGTCCAATTCTGCCCGCTTGTTCAGATAAGAGAGCACGTTCGCGGCGAACCCGCCAAGCCAGTTTCGCATTCTTCCAATGTTTCAGTTGGCCTTCCAATGTTGTTAAATGTTCCTCAGCCTCCTGAGGGCGGCTGTCAAAGCGAGCAAGACGAGCGGCGTTGAACTGGGCGGTCTCTGCGTTGTTAGCCGCGTTACTGCATTTGTCGAACGTCTCTGCGGTGCGGCATGCAGGATCAAGACTTTGAACAAATTCCTGGTTCATGTTCTCGGCTTGGGTGTAATTGCCAAGGTCGACGTTCAAAGATGTCAACTCCACTTGCCACATCGCAGCCCATGTCCGATCGCCAATTTTGATCGCGAGATCGAGCGCCTGTTTATAAAGGCGCATGGCTTCATCGCCCTTCCCTAATGCGGCGGCAGCTCTGGCCCAGTGGCCCTTATGGATTCCCCAATCCTGGATCTCCCGTTGTGTGAGAGCTTCTTTCCGGCCCTGGTAGTAACGGTCGATTTCCGCGAATTCTGCGACAGCCCTTTGTGTGTCTCCGAGGTTGTAAGAAGCAAGGGCCCCATTGCCGCGGGATGATTGGACTAATAAAGAGAAATGGTCGGCTTGCGCGAGGTTTAAAGACTCCCCAAACGACTGAGCGGCCTTTTCGAAAAGTGAGTTCTGCAAGTAGAGGTTGCCTTGAATAAAAGGGATACGGTCGCTCCAGTAGCGGTCTGGGCAGCTTTTTACGTAGGGAACAGCTTGCGTCAGAAGCTCAAGAACCTTTCGTTCCGTATCTTGATAGTGAGTTAAGACGACGGCGTCTTGGTCAACCAGCAGTTCGGCCACCCAGCACAGGTCGTTCACGGCTGACATGCCGGAGATCGCCCGCTGATAGGCCGCCTCGGCATCATCCCAATGGCTTGCCTTTTGCGCAAAATAACCGTCGAGAGACGCGAGCCGAGCGGCGGCCTCGGCTTCCTGCATGCTTGCACGATATTCGGGGCGCTGCAGTTCGGTTTTGAGTGCGGACGCTTCCTGATTGGTAGCCGCGCTTTTATCCAACAGCAATTCGGCGCGCAACAGCCACAATCGCCACTTCTCGCCGCTGGGTGCGCTGGAAGCCCTCTCGGTTGCGGCTAAAGCGCAGACCGGATCAGTATGTCGAATCTTTTCAATAAAAGAAGGTAATGCGGAGATTTGATCGGGCAGGGCCTGCTGACAAGAATTCCTTTGGGACGTGCAAGACAACGCAATGAGAGAAATGCCGAGAATCGGGGAGTAAAATCGTGCGCTGGTCATAGCAACCCGTCAAGGATAGGTCGTATTCTACCCTTGACGGATCGAAGTGGCTCGTTTCGATTTCAGCCCTTCGCGTGTTTAGTCGCGGCTATTACTTGCGGGGCGCGCCATTTCCGCCCGAGCTTGGTCCCGAGAGGCTCGCTTGTATTGGACACCCCAATTCGATTCGCAGCATCGTCAGAGTCGCCCTGCCTCCGTAAATAACCAAGTCGCCGAGATGTACAGTGCCGAATTCATGAACTGGAACCACTTGACATTCTGTGTTTAAGTAATCGGCCTTCTTGACCCTGCAGTGCCCGGCGCGTTCCGAAGCAACTGCTTCTTTCGGATGGGCTGGACGGCAATCGTAATGCTTCCCGTCAATCCGCAAGTTGTCAAAGTGTGAGCCGGCAAAACAAAATTCGGACGGCGCCCAACCCTTTTCTAGCAGTTCCTCGCCTTTCTTACCTGCCGGGTAGATTGATGTTACCCGGCTTACAATCCGGTCGGCCGTAATCACATCGAGAATATTTAAGTTCTCGACGGTCGCGGTCGCCAAGGTAATGAAATGATCGCCTCGCTTTTCACCCAGAACCGTCGCGGAAGCGCGTCCGATGCGCAAAATCTCTAGTGTTTCGATCTTAAATGCAATCCCCTCTTTTGTCTGCGAGAGGAGCCCGCCCGTTACCGGAAGAGCGGCACTCGGAGTGTCCGTTAAAAATGCTTTGCTCGGCTTCTCAATTGTTCCACCCATGGCGTTCGCACCCGCCGAAAAAATAAATACATCCGTTTCTGTTTTGCTCACTAGATTCACCTTTATCGAAGTTTGAAGTGATACAACTCTCCGATTTGCGGACCGTCCGTTGCAGCTTGTGTGGTTAATCCGAAAACCGCGACATCATACGAGCCCGGCCGAAGAGTTTTGTTTGGCAATTGCAAAGACAAACGCGACCCCTCCGGCGCCGGAATTACTGCAGAAAGAACTTGACCTCCGTCGGTTCGCGAAACTCTGAGCCGGTAAAACGGTGAGGCCGAGTTCGGTGGGAGTACAAGCTCAACCGTCTCCGAAGCCGTCCTGACTAAGCTTCCTTCGCTTTCCGATCCCATTAGCGATTGCTGCGCCAGTATCACCGTGTTTGCCTTGGCAACGTTAAATTGGTGCAGTTCAGCATTCTGGTAGATTACCAGGCTTAGCAGGCCCGCGAGGGCCGGGGTGAGGACCGGGAGGGCAAACCGCTTCCACCAGGGTGGCCGGTTTTGTAAAGGGCTCTTGCCGCCCGCCAAAGCTTGCTCCACCGCGACCGCGTGCGCGCACTCCGGGCAGGCAAAATAGTGCTCTTCGAAGCGTCGCTCTTCTTGCGCAGTCAAGTCGTTTTGAACATAACGTTGTACCGCGTTCATCCGTACCGCTTCTTCGTGCGACATCGGGTCATAGCTGTCTTCCATATCTGTCCAAGGCTCATCTCGTCGATTAGTATTGATCGGTTTGGTCATGAAACGTTAGCTCGCTTTTCTTTTTTGTTCTGGCCTATCGTCGCTCTCGTCTAGTCTGTCCCAATTACGGCGAAATCGTTGCAACGCATGGAATAGAATTCCCTTCAGCCGGTCTCTCGTCACCCCTAACTCCAACGCCGCTTCCGCGCGATTCAACTCCCGAAAGAAAATGGCCTCAAGCACTTGCCGGTCACGCTCCTTCAAACGCGATAGGACTTCCCGAACTTTTTCCTCGTCCGCGGCCATAATAAGCAGAGCTTCCGGCGATACCTTAAGGTCCGCCAGCCCTGCCACGTCGACGTCGTCGAAACTGAATCGCCTGGGCCGTGGCCAAGTATAACGGGCAATTCCAGCCACGTAATTCGGAAGTTTAGCCGGGTCTTGTGGATTTCCTTTGTCGATGCCTTTCAGTAAGGCAACGAAGACATCCTGCACTAAATCGCCAATCACATCGGCGCCTCCTCCAGCGCGCTGGCGATGTCTCAGCAGGTTTCGTATCGGAATGTTGAAGTAGTTATAAAGGTGATTGAGCGTGGCCTCGTCCCGGGCACGAACCAGCTCCAGGTATTGTGCATCGAAGATAGGTGACTGATCCAAAGGACTTCTCCAGTGGAATTGAGGATTTGCACCGCTTTGGGCCTCAACTCCCTTGTCTGGGTTAGTGAGAGGAGAAGTGCCGCCGTTTCAAGAATCGCTAAAGTTTTTGCACTTATTGCCACGAAACGGCTTCCGGAAAGCCAGTGAGGGCTGCAAAAGACCGAATTGTTCGTAAATTCTTCGCCTTATGGATTGTGCCACGCCCCGTCCGACGCTCCCCAAGGATAGGTGTACGTGGCGCTGCCCTGGATGCCGTCAATCGCAATCTGGTCATTGAAGGTATCGGTACGGTTCGCTGAAATATCTAACTGCATCTCATTGCCCGCCAAAGCAAAACGATAAGCGGTGATCTGCAGCGTGTTCAGAGTAATGGGTGTACTCGGAGTGATGGTGCTGCCGCTTGGGTTCAACTCTAAAAACGGCCACGCAGGCTGGGTTTCGCTGTAGTCACCCGTGGTGGCACGCAGGTAATAACCTCCGGAACCATCACTTTGCACAATAATTATATATTCGGTTGAACCGCTACTGGTGGAGTTCAAGTACGTGACAAAATACGTGATCTGTGACAATCCTGCCGGATCGTAAAGCCTTAAAGGCAATACCGCCGAAGAGCCTGTGAACGTTTGGAATGCCCCTCCGTAGGGCGCCAAATATGTAGTAAAGGTCGTTGGCGTCGCCACGTTCGAGCCTGTTCCGGTCAAGCTCACCGTCTGGGGTGAGTTCGAAGCGTTATCGCTGATGGAAAGCGTCGCTGAGCGTGCGCCCGCAGCGCCGGGGTCAAAGTTGACACTAATCGTGCATGAATTGCCTGGAGATACACTCGTCGTACAACCGTTCGTAAGCGTGAAGTCACCCGCATTCGTACCTGTCACCTGTGCTCCCGTCACCGATAGCGCGGCTCCACCCGTATTGCTCACAGTTACCGTTTGCGTAGCGCTGACGCCTACCGTCTGTGTCCCAAAGTTCAGACTCGTGGACGAAAGAGTGACCGCAGGCGTCGTTGAGCCCGAACCGACCCACGCTCCATCGGATGCAACCCATGGCACCGTGTACGTCGAGGTGCCTTGGATGCCCTGAATCACAATCTGGTCATTAAACGTGTCGCTTCGATTCACCGACAGATCTAATTGCATCTCATTTCCCACCAAAGCAAAGCGATAAGCAGTGATCTGCACAGTGTTGAGCGTGATCGGCGTACTCAAGCTGACGGTGCTCCCGCTAGGGTTCAATTCCAAGAATGGCCAAGCCGGTTGCGTGGCGCTATAGTTACCAGTGCTCACTCGCATCGTGTAGCCACCTGAACCGTCGCTTTGCACTACCATCACATATTCGGTGGAACCAGTACTGGTCGAGTTCAGATTCATGACCATGTACGTGATTTGCGACAATCCCGCCGGATCGTAAAGCCTGAGCGGCAACACAGCCGAAGAGCCGGTAAATGTTTGGAAGGCTCCTCCGTAAGGCGCTAGATACGCAGTGAATGTTGTCGGAGTCACTGCGGTCGAACCGGTACCGCTCAACGCCACCGTCTGCGGTGAGTTCGAAGCGTTGTCGGTTATGGAGAGCGTTGCCGATCGTGCTCCAGCCGCGCTGGGGTCAAAGTTGACACCAATCGTGCATGAACTGCCTGGAGATACACTCGTCGTACAACCGTTCGTAAGCGTGAAGTCACCCGCATTCGTACCTCTCACCTGTGCTCCCGTCACCGATAGCGCGGCTCCACCCGTGTTGCTCACGGTTACCGTTTGCGTAGCGCTGACGCCTACCGTCTGTGTTCCAAAGTTCAGACTCGTCGACGAAAGAGTGACCGCAGGCGTCGTTGAGCCCGAACCGACCCACGCTCCATCGGACGCAACCCATGGCGACGTGTACGTTGAGGTGCCTTGGATGCCCTGAATCACAATCTCGTCATTAAACGTGTCGCTTCGATTCACCGACAGATCTAATTGCATCTCATTTCCCACCAAGGCAAACCGATAAGCAGTAATCTGCAGAGCGTTGAGCGTGATCGGCGTACTCAAGCTGACCGTGCTCCCGCTAGGGTTCAATTCCAAGAATGGCCAAGCCGGCTCCGTGGCGCTATAGTTACCCGTGCTCACTCGCATCGTGTAGCCACCCGATCCATCACTTTGCACTACCACCACATATTTGGTGGAATCAGTGCTGGTCGAGTTCAGATTCATGACCATGTACGTGATTTGCGACAATCCCGCCGGATCGTAAAGCCTTAGTGGCAACACTGCGGAAGAGCCGGTAAATGTCTGAAACGCGCCTCCATACGGAGCAAGATACGCGGTGAATGTCGTCGGAGTTGCGGCGGTCGAACCGGTACCGCTCAACGCCACCGTCTGCGGTGAGTTCGAAGCGTTATCCGTTATGGAGAGCGTTGCCGATCGTGCTCCAGCGGCGTCGGGATCGAAGCTGACGCTGATCGTGCAGGAACCGCCGGGATCCACGCTTGCCGTACAACCGTTCATCGCGCTGTAGTCGCTCGCATTGGTACCTGTTATCTGCACACCAGTCACCGATAACCCAACCGTGCCCGAGTTCGTGACACTCAGGCTTTGCGTGGCGCTGGTGCCCACACTCCGCGTCCCAAAAGTCAAACTCGTCGGCGAAAGCGTTACCGACGGTCCACTCGCAGCAGCGCTCGTCCACTGTCCGCTTGTGACATTGCCAGGCGACGCATATGTCGACGTCCCTTCTTGCCCACCCACGACGATTTCATCGTCGAAACTGCCACTGCGAGTCAAGGAAACATCCAGTTGGAATTCGTCACCAACCAGCGCAAAGCGATAAGCTACAATCTCCAGCGTGCCCACCGCGATTGGCGTATTCAAGCCGACAGTCAGCCCGCTAGGCGTCATTTCTAGGTAGGGCGACGGCTGAGTCACGCTGCCATTCGTTAGCCGGAGAGTGTACCCCCCAGCGCCGTCCGTCTCGGCATAAATCCAATATTCTGTTGTTCCGCCACTCGAAATCGAGTTCAAATTGGCAGCAAGGTAATTCACCTGTGTCGCACCCAAGGGCGTATAAAGACGCAACGGAAGAACAACCGACGGCCCGTTAAACGTCTGATAACTACCGCCATACGGCGCCAAATAACCTGTAAATGTTGAAGGGCTGGCTGTGCCCGTACCCGACAGCGCAACTGTTTGTGGCGAACCGGGCGCGTTGTCTGTTATGGACACAGTGGCGCCCCGTGCGCCCGTTGCAGTCGGATCGAAGCTCAGAATGACTGCGCAGGAGCCGCCTGCCGCTACGCTTCCGCCGCACTTGTTGGCCGCCTTGAAATCGGTAGCATTCGTGCCACTGACTTGCACCGAACTAACCACCAGGCTTGCCGTACCTGAGTTCGTGATACCTAGTGTTTGACTGCCGCTCGTGGTCCCTTGCGCCTGGCTCCCAAAATTCAAACTAGCGGCCGACAGCGTAACCAGCGGCGAGTTCGATTTGGCGGAATTCGTCAGGCTAAAGGATACAGAAGACGTGACGCCGGCAACTGCCGCCGCAACGCTATAAGACCCCGCCGTTGCATTGGCAGCCGGAATTGGGCTAACCGCAATGCCCGATGTGTTCGTCACCGCCGTAATGGAACTCGACCCCGCAAATGTAGCGCTCGCGCCGCTCGAAGGCGCACTGAAGCTCACTGGCACTCCACTCACTGGGTTCGCGTTCGAATCTGTAACATGGGCTTGAAGCGCGCTAGTAAACGAAGTTGTGACCGTGGTCGTCTGCGGCGTGCCGGAATACACCGCCAAGGTGGTAGGATTTGTGGCAACTGTGGCAATTGAGATCTGCCATCCAATAAACGATCCGGTATTTGGCTGTTGCGCATCGGTGATAGTAAGCCGCCAAGTACCTCCGCTAACGCTCATTCCGGCAAACGCATAGGAAAGATTGGTCTTCGTGCCACCAGCCGTACTCGTAAAGTACTGGCCGAAATTCACCGTGTCCGTGCTCACGCCAGGAATCGAGTCCGCATCGCCTAGTGGCTCGGAACAAGTCGGCGGGTCGGCACAGTTCGCCGCAGTCCAAATATTGCCCGCATAATCGCTATTGAAAACGTAATTGTCGCCGTTGCCCAGGTTATTGCCGAAATCGGCGGCGGTCCCATATAGGTTCGTGCTCGTAACTCCTATGCGATTCACCAGATCAACCGATTGCAGCGTCGCGCTCGAAGAGTTGATATAGGAAAGCGTGATTTGCAGATCCCCCGCAAAATCATGTTGCAAGCCAAGAAGAGTAACTGTAATAGCGTTGCCTGGCGCCACATATCCGGAATTGGAAAGCACGATGTTGGAAGTCACCACGCCGGACGTAGCCAAAAGACCCGCGGGAATCGGCCCACCGGATCCAGAGCCTTGGGCCGTACCTGCCCACGCGATGACCGAAGAGGAAGTGATGATCGCGAACACGAGCCTGCTAAGTGAAGCCATAAACCCTCGAGTGAGCGCAAGCATAATCGGCCTTCCAGTACGCAGGAAATTCTCTCGACCGCCGCCCTTCATCTTATATCGTTCGGCAGACGGATCCCATCAAGCGAAGCGAATCGGCCTTACATTATTTAGTGCATCCCAAGTAAAGATCTTTACCAGCAGACATCTAGATCGTAACGGACATTCTTGCGAAGCGCATCCAACAATTAGTGAAGATGTTGCGGCGGGTGGTCATTACATTTATCTGGCTCTTACTGGTTGGCACACCTGCAATGCCGGCAGTCGCCGTCTTCCTGCACGAACCCTTCGGCATCTCCGGCGATGCGAATCCAACCGGCCACGCGGCGATTTACCTTTCTCACGTTTGCGCCGATTCGCTGGTTTCTTTACGCCCTTGCAATCCAGACGAGCAAGGCGTTGTCATCAGCCGCTACCACCGAGTTGGCGGGTATGATTGGATCGCGGTGCCGCTCATCCCTTATTTATATGCTGTGGATGACGCTGGCGATGTGCCTGAGCAAGTAACCCCCAAAATGGTGGCCGAATTACGCGACGATTATCGCCGCCGCCACCTCGAAGGCATTGCTCCAGATGCGCGCGACGGTTCAGCCCCAAAGGGTGACTGGATTCAGCTGGTGGGCGCAGCCTACGACCGTACGATTTACAGCTTTGAAATTGCTACTACCGCCGAACAGGATCGCCGTTTGATTGCGTTACTGAATTCCAGAGAAAACCAGGAAAGCTTCAACCTGCTTTTTCATAACTGCGCCGATTTCGCTCGCCGCATTGTCGACCTTTACTACCCGAGAGCGGTCCACCGGAGCTTCATTGCCGATTTGGGAATTATGACTCCAAAGCAAACAGCCAAGTGCTTGGTGCATTACGCGCGACGCCATCCCAATCTCGGTTTATCGAGCTTTGAAATACCGCAAGTTTCCGGCACCGTGCCGCGCAGCGGTCCTGTGCGCGGCGTCCTGGAGGCCTTGGTGAAATCCAAGAAGTACATGCTTCCGCTCACTCCTTTGGCCGTGTGGCAACCTTATCTGGGCGGCGGTCTGGCCTTTGCGTGGTTCGGGAGCGGACATTTCAATCCAAGGCGAATTTCTAATTCCGAGGAGGATACTCTGTCTCCGGAAAACGTCGGCCCCGCCTTGGAATCGAATGGGAGTGCGTCGGACTTCTCAGACGCGGACCCCAGCCGTTAATTGAAACCGGTAACAAGACAGGCTAACTGGTGCGGATGAGAGGACTTGAACCTCCACAACCTTGCGATTACTAGAACCTGAATCTAGCGCGTCTGCCAATTCCGCCACATCCGCACATTGATGGGTGAACGAACACTATTGTAATCTACCGGCGCTTCAGGCCTCAAGAATGCAGTGGCTGCTGGTGTAATCTACCCCTGTGACCAAAATCCTCCTCGCCCTCAGCCTGCTTTCCACTTTCCCTGCAGCCTCATCTGCTGAACCGGTGGGTCTCATTCTCGATACCGACATGGGCAACGATTGCGATGATGCGCTTGCGCTTGCCATGATCCACGCTCTCCAAAACCGGAACGAGGTTCGTTTGCTGGCGGTCACCATCACCAAAGACGTTCACGATGCAGCCGTCTTTATTGACCTCGTAAACCATTTTTATGGCCGTCCCGATATTCCCATCGGCATTGTCCGCAATGGCAAGACTCCAGATGACACGCCTATGCTCAAAGTCCCAGTCGGACGAACCGACGCGCAGGGCAAACTCGTCTATCCTCGCCGTCTGCAGCCAAATTCCCAGATTCCAGAAGCGGTCGCTTTGTTGACGCAAGTCCTGAGCGCCCAACCGGACGGCTCCGTGGTGATAGCCCAAATCGGCTTCAGTACGAATCTAGCGCGCTTGGTGGCGACGCCGGAGGGCCGCCACCTCGCCGCTCGCAAAGTAAAGAGCCTCTATCTTATGGCGGGCAATTTCCAAAAGCCCCAGCCCGAATACAACGTTTTTACCGATGGCCCCGCCTTTGCCGATCTGATGAAGAACTGGCCCACGCCCATGATCTTCAGCGGTTTTGAAATTGGCTTGGTCATTACCTACCCGATGGAAAGCATCAACCGCGATTTCGCGTGGACCGAAAATCACCCTGTTGTAGAAGCGTACAAAGTCTATACCGGTAAGCCGGAAGACCATCCCAATTGGGACTCGACGGCAGTTCTCTACGCCATCCGTCCCGATCGGGGCTATTTTGACTTGTCGCAATCGGGAAACGTGTCTCTGGGCGCCAAAAATGTCACTGTGTTCACACCGGATTCTCAAGGTCGCTGCCGCTATTTGATCTTAAAACCCGAACAGGTCAGCCGCATCCGCGAAGTGATCGCCGCTTTGGTCAGCGAACCGCCTCAAGTGATGAGCAGCACAGCGTCGGCCTCTCACCGCGTCGCATTCTAGCCAAGTTGGCGCTAAGCGTGCGCGATAAGATGGAAGCATGTCAGCTAATACGGTCGCATCCGAGCAGACTGCGCCCATAAAATCGCCTATTCTACTCATTCCATTAGCTTGGTTCGTGCCAGGCGGCGGCCATTTGCTTCTTGGGCGCAAGGGCCGCGCGGCGATCATTTTTGCCACCGTCCTCGTCACCTTTCTCTTCGGCGTGGCAATGCGCGGCCCGCTCTTCCATCCTGTTGACACTGGCGACGTTCTGTCGCGGCTCATTCAGTTTGGCGGTTACCTCGGTGATCTCGCCTCAGGCATCTTTTACTTCGCGGCAGCTTTTATGGGCTATGGCCCTCCCGACGTAGCTGGCTATTCTCCCGATTACGGCTCAAAACTGATCGTGGCCGCCGGACTGTTAAATATTCTCGCCATCGTCGATGCCTACGAAATTAGCACTCGCCAGAAGGACTAGCGCATGAAACTAGATCATTTTGAAACCACCATTCTTTTCGCTCTCGTCAGCAGCGTCATTCTCGGCGTGGTCACGAAGAAGACCGATCAAGAGCGCCTCCGCTACGGCCTGTATTGCTTTGGCTGCTTCATGGCCGCCTTGTTCGGCATCGGTTGGGCCATGCGCCTGCTCCACGGTTAGGCCGAAGGTCGCAGTCCGTCCAGAGTGGGCATGAAGACTTTTTACATCGAAACGTTCGGTTGCCAGATGAACGCCCACGACTCGGAAAAGGTCGTCGGCACCCTGGTTGAAAAAGGTTATCAGCAGGTTGCTGCAATCGAAAACGCGGAACTCGTTCTCTACAACACCTGCAGCATCCGCGATAAAGCGGAACAAAAGGTATTCCACCGCCTCGATCAATTCAAAAAAGCCGCCAAGGGCAAGGTGTTCGGTGTCTTAGGTTGTGTCGCCCAACAGGAAGGCGAGCGCATCTTCGAGCGGGCGCCGCACGTAAGCCTCGTTGCGGGTTCGGCGAGCTACGCCAAGCTTCCGGAACTGTTGGTACAGCTGGAAGCGGGTAACCGGCGCGTCACCGGTTTAAGCCTGGATACCACCGACGCGTTTGAGACGCCGTTTACCGCGCGTGACAATCCGCACCGCGCCTACATTACCATCATCGAGGGCTGCGATAAGGCTTGCGCCTATTGTGTAGTCCCGTTTACCCGCGGCCCCGAACGCAGCCGCACAAGCGAAAGCGTTTTGAGTGAGGCTCGCTCACTCACCCAATTAGGCTACACCGAAATCCAATTCCTCGGACAAAACGTGAACAGCTATCGCGACCCATCGCCGCTCGGCTGGGATTTCGCCAAGCTCTTGGATGAAACGGGTAACGTCGCCGGGCTGAATCGTCTCCGCTTCACCACCTCGCATCCCAGAGATTTCACCAAAGGCATCATCGAAGCCATTGACCGGAATCCCGTTCTTTGCAATCACGTTCACCTGCCGGTGCAATCCGGTTCTGATAACGTGTTGAACCGGATGCAACGTCTTTATACACGTTCGGAGTACATGCGGCGCATTGAATGGATGAAGAAGTCCAGCCGCGACATCGCCATTACCACCGACATCATCGTAGGGTTTCCGGGCGAGACCGAAGCCGATTTCAATGACACACTTCGTCTGATTGATGAGGTAGAGTACGACGCCATGTTTATTTTCAAATACTCAAAACGTCCTAACACTCCCGCCCTACGCTATGCAGACCAAGTCCCGGATGAGGAAACCACTCGCCGCTTTACCCTTTTGCAGGAGCGCCAGCGTTCTATTCAGATGCGTCGCCACGCCCGCTACGTCGGCAAAACCGAGCAGGTGCATGTGGAAGGCTATAATCGTGCCACTGGTCAATGGATCGGGCGCACTGGTCAAAACAAGACACTCAACTTTGCCGATGCGCGTCTCCCCGCCCCGGAAGAGGAAAACACTCTGGTAGGACACTACCTGCAGGTGCTCGTCACCCGCGTAGGACCAAATAGCCTCGCCGGAGAATCTGTTTTCAGGTAACGTGGAAGTAAGGGACTGGAGGTTCTTTTGGAAGTTGAAATGAAAATTCGCGGTCTCATGATGGACCCCGTAACCAATATGCCCATCGTCGTTCTCAAGGATTTGAATGGCGATGCCGTACTTCCCATCTGGGTGGGCATCTACGAAGCGAACGCCATCGCTCTCGAGATTGAGAAAGTTACGACTCCTCGTCCGATGACGCACGACCTCATCAAGATCCTGCTCATGGGCCTTGAAGCGTCTATCAAGAAAGTCGTTGTCAGCGAACTCAAAGACGAAACCTTCTATGCGCTGATCTGGCTTGAGCGCGACGGTCGCTTGATGAGCATTGATTCCCGTCCAAGCGACGCCCTGGCTTTGGCCCTGCGCCACGATTGCCCGATCTACGTTGACGAGCGCGTTTTGCAGACGTCAAAAAGTTCAGCCAATGTTTCTGAGAAGGTGAATGACGAGGAATTGCGCAAATGGCTCGAGGGTTTGAACGATGAGGATCTAGGCCGCTACAAAATGTAATCGCTGCGGAGCATTGCCTCTAATTTCAAAAAGCAAAAGCCTCGCTGATTCTTTCGAATCGCGAGGCTTTTGTGTCGAACCGTAAGATCCAGTACTTTACTTGTGCTTTCTGGCGGGCGTCTTTCGGGCCGGTGGAGGCGCCAATTGAACACCGGGAATATCCGGATCCTTGAAGGTCAGCATGTATGGATCCTTCGTATAGCTTTCCGCTACGCCGGTGAAGTCCACTTTTCCGCCAACTTTCAGCTTGTCAAGGGCAGCCGCGGGAATCGCTGTAGTGAACAGCAGCGTGGCATCAGCCTTCGTCGGGTCCTCAATTCCAACCGTAATACGCGTCGGTTTATCGGCCGGGTCAAGCGTCAAAATCGTTCCCGAGAAAGTCTTGACACCATTGGCTCCGCCAGGTAGTTCGGTGTCTTTGACGTCGTTGCTGAAATACGTCGCGCCATTGTCGCCGGTGAGCTGTTGCTTCACACCATACCAGAGGGCGAAACCCGGGTCTGCCTTGATTCGCTGGTTCGTCTTGTCGGCATCTTGTTGTGCCAGGTCTTGCGCGCTCGTAATAGTGAAACCGGCCGGAGGCAACGCCGATGTCTTGGCAGCCGCCAGAACCTGATCCTTGCCGTCATCGCTGCCGTGGTAGTTCTTGTAGGTCTTATTGAAGAAGTCGAGTGCCTGCTGGCGGCCAGCCGGAGGAAGGCTAGTGCCAGGCCCCTCATATTGACCTGCCCGGGCATACTCAAACAAAGCGTCGGGGTACTTTTTCGCTTCAAAAAGCATTCGGCCGAATTGCGATGATGTCGGGCCGTCGTCCGGATAAACGGTAAGCGCTTGGTGATACTCATTTTCCGCGCCGGCATAATCTTTCTTTGTGGCGTCAGCCCAGGCAATCGCTTGGTGGGCTTTCGATAAGCGAGCAATTTTCGCTGTATTCCAATCGGCGTCGCTGATTCCTTTTGGCTTCTTGTCCGGGGCAAACGCATCGTCCGCGCTGGAAATGAATGTATGGGCGGCGGAATCAACTTGGCTTACCAGATCTGGCGAAGGACTGTTGCCCCCTTGGATCGGCCCCCATAGACAGATTAAATAGAGCGTATTTGGGTCTTTGGGATTGGTTTTCAGCGCATCTTGTGCCTTGTTCAACAGCGCCTGTCTCATGTTCGGATCGGTGGGCGCCAGTTTGCTGTAGGTATCGAGGAAGTACTGGTTCCTCATGTTGACGAAGTCTGACGTCGGATATTTGTCTTCCCACGCTTTCAGCGCATCCAAACGCCCCTTGGGGTCCGTGGTTTGAAGCACCTTCTGGAACGCGTCATATTCGTCGCGGTCTTTCCAGTTAGGCTGGGCCGCCGCCGCTTGGCTGTGCGCCTGGGCACTCGGAACCGTCACCAAGCCGGGAATCAAAACGAGAGCGCTGGCAAATAAAATCCGGCCGGCTCTTCGAAAGCAAAAATCCACGATAACCTCCCCAGAGGAATTCTTCATATTTTTTACTCAACAAATTCGAATGCTTCTGCGGTTTTTCCACTCGCCGAAGGCTAGATTTCAATCCTTTGCAACGTCGCTGTCCTAAACGTCGAGACCACGGAGATCTCAACCCAGTCACAAAGCCGGAGTATAACGAACCGCATCCCGGCCTGCAACACTCTATCTATCATATTTCGTGTTCTTCCGAAATTTTGGATGTCGATCCGCCCAGGCCAGTTCCAGCGCTGGCCGTTAAATTAGCCTAACCTACAACGCATGCTATCATCCCCGTGTCCTCAACTGTGAATATGCGCTGGGCCGATTGGGCAGTCATCGTCTGCTATTTGATTTTCATTACCTGGTTCGGCGCCCGGTTCAAGGAGCGCAACGCCACCGTTAAAAACTACTTCCTGGGTGGAAAAGGCGCACCGTGGTGGGCAATCGCCCTTTCCATCGTCTCTGCGGAAACAAGCACTCTCACCGTAATCGGAACTCCCGCCATTTCCTTCGCCGGCACTTTCACATTCCTCCAATTGATTTTCGGCTACTTGCTGGGCCGCATCGTGATTTCCGCGCTATTCCTGCCCCACTATTTTCGCGGCGAAATGTACACGGCGTACGAATTGATGGGCCGCCGCTTTGGTCCCCACATCCGCAAATTCACAGCAGCGATTTTTCTGGTCCTCCGTGCGCTCGCCGAAGGTGTCCGCGTTTTCGCCATTGCCCTCGTGGTTTCCGTCGTCCTAGGCAATACTCTTGCCGGTTTCGTTTCGCCCTCGAATGTCGAGATCGCATCCATTGCCATCATCGTCTGCCTCACGCTCTTCTACACCTTTGAAGGGGGCATGACTGCCGTCATCTGGACCGATGTCGTTCAAATGTTCCTCTATGTCGGCGGCGCCCTCGTGAGCTTCTTCTTGATCTTGAAACTCGTCCCCGGCGGTTGGCCGCATGCGTTCGCCGTGGCCCAAGCGGCCCACAAGTTTCAAGTGTTTGATTTCCAGTTTGCCTTCACTCCCAAGTTCTTCGCAGTCAAATACACCTTTTGGGCCGGCCTGATTGGCGGTTGCTTTCTCACCACCGCGAGCCACGGAACGGAGCAGCTCTTGGTTCAGCGTCTGCTGGCGGCGCGTAACCTCCGCGAAAGCCGGCTCGCCCTGTTCTCCAGTTGGGTTGTCGTGTTTTGCCAGTTCACTCTGTTCCTCCTTATCGGCGTCCTGTTATTCGTCTACTATGGCGATTCGGGTCTGACTCCTCCTAAACCGCTCGACCGCGTTTATCCCGAATTCGTATGGAATCATCTCCCCATTGGACTTTCGGGTTTGGTAATCGCCGCTATCCTGGCCGCTGCCATGTCGAATCTGAGCGCTGCCCTGAACGCGCTTTCGTCCACCACAGTGATGGATTTCGTCCGTCCACTCAGGCCAGCCACGTCGGAGCGCCGGCTGCTTGAATTGGCGCGCCTATTCACGCTTGTTTGGGGGGCAGTTCTGTTTCTGGTGGGCTTAGCCGCCCGGCACTGGGGTAGCGTGCTCGAAACCGGGTTGTCCATCGCTTCCGTGCTCTACGGCAGCCTCTTGGGCGTCTTCCTGCTTGGTGTCCTCACCCGCAAACCTGGCGAATGGGCCGCTATCCTCGGCATGGCCTCGGGCTTCGCTGCGACGCTCGCCTTGGTGCTCGGCACCCATGTAGCTTACACTTGGTACGTTTTGGTAGGTTCGTCCACCACTTTCATCGTCGGCTACGTCGCTGGCTTCGTTTTTCCGAATCCTGATCGGCTGGCCGCGCCAAATGAGCGGCGATAACTAACTCTATGGCATCTGATTCTCCTCAGTCCCTGCGGCGCGTGCTCGGCATCTGGAGCGCGGCGTCCATTGTCGTCGGAACCGTCATCGGCAGCGGTGTGTTCCTGGTTCCAACCACGATGATCGCGAAATTGGGTTCTGTCCGGATGTTGTTTTTCGTTTGGGTGGTGGCCGGGCTTCTGAGTCTGTTCGGCGCGCTCACATATGCTGAACTGGCTTCCGCAATGCCGGAAGCCGGAGGTGAATACGTCTACCTCAACGCTGCCTATGGCCCGTTCTGGGGCTATCTCTACGGCTGGACCCAGTTCACTGTGGCCAAGAGCGGGTCCATTGCCACTTTAGCCGCCGGCTTCTATACATACCTCACTGTCTTTCTGCCGATTTTGGCGCAACCCGTCCTCGTGACGCCTTATATGATTGGTCCCAACCATACCCCCTTTGAGATCCATTATGGGCAGTTGGTTGCTATTGCAGTGATTCTCCTGCTCGCTGGCGTGAACTATATCGGTGTTCGTGTCGGCGGAGATCTTCAGGTGGTGGTCACCGTCATCAAAGTGTCTTTGATTGGCGCCATCATTGCGGTCGGACTTTTTTCCGGCAAGGGAGACTTTTCTCATCTCGCTCAACACATACCGAGCGCTGGCGGCGTCGCGGGATTTGTCGCGGCCATGGTAAGCGCGCTTTGGGCCTACGATGGCTGGAATAACGTCAGCATGGTCTCATCCGAAATTAAAAACCCCGGACGAAACCTACCCAAAGCCCTAATTTTAGGCACCATGGCGGTGATTGCAATCTACCTGCTCATCAACCTCGCTTATTTCTACGTTCTCAGCCCGGTCGAAGTGGCTTCGTCCGAACGATTGGCAGCCAACATGATGGCTCATCTGTATGGCAGCGCCGCCGCTAAAGCCGTATCCATCGCCGTCTTAATTTCAATCTTTGCCGCACTCAACGGCTCAATTCTGACGGGATCTCGTGTCCCGTATGCGATGGCTCGTGATGGACTATTCTTTCGTCCGGTCGCCAAAGTCCACCCGAAATTTCTAACCCCCGGCAATTCCGTCATCTGGCTTTGCCTCTGGTCGTCCGTGGTCGTTTTGAGCGGTTGGTTTGACGATCTGTATAATTTCGTAATTTTCGGCAGCTGGATTTTATACCTAATGACGGCACTTTCGGTAATTGTATTGCGCAAAAAACTGCCAAACTTACCCCGGCCGTACCGTACCGCTGGCTATCCGATCGTGCCAGTACTTTTCATCGCCGCAGCCGCTTTTCTGCTGGTAAATACGTTGCAAACTCGCCCCAGAGAGTCGCTTATGGGCTTATTTTTGATGGCCTTAGGTATTCCCTTCTATTTTTATTGGAAGCGCCGAAACCGGCAAATCTAATTGCCGGATTTTATGCGAAATCCTTTTATAGTTCTAGGACTTTTGTCTATCTTTAAAACTCCACTTACCTTGAAATTCAGTGCTGACAAACAGTAAACTTCGTCTAAATCGGTTGGTTCGAGCGATGCTAATTTGATTGCTCTAAAAACCATCACCGGAAAGTCAAACGGTTTCTGGGAGGTTAGAGATTTTGGACGTCGACAAGATGCTCGCAGAGCTCAGGCTGGAGCGCGAGCAGATCGAAGAAGCGATTCTGACTCTGGAACGGCTGGCGAGAGGCCGTGGGCGCCGTCGCGGGCGTCCGCCTGCATGGCTCAAGGATACGGCCAACGGCTCCATCTTGCTCGATGAAACTATCGAAGAGAGTAACGGCTCTCACCCTCCGGAGCCGCGCCGCCGGGGCCGTCCGCCCGGGAGCAAGACCAAACAACCAGTCACTGCTGGGGGCCTCGATTCAGGCGGTTGATTCAGTTTCGTGGGCCAACTGTCTCAGTTCGGCCGGCCAAAGGCTTAACGGTTGGTCCGCCGCATACCCCTACGCCGATATTCAGCAGGGCATTCAGCAGGTTGAAAAAGACCGCATAAACCACTTGCTCCGAAACCGGCTGTTTGCCCGGCATTCGAAACGTTCCCGGCAACTCCTTCGCAATCTGAACGCGCACTGCGTGGCTCTGCAGTTTTCCTGAGCGGTCTTTCAGGTTGGCCAGCGAAAGCGGCGTTTGCAGCACACTGCCGGATTTTCCGTCCACATAAAACTGGCAACGGGAAAACCAGCCCAGATTTCCAGGGTCTGCCGCATCGAAAAGCAGCAGCGGCGCTTGCCGGTCGGCAGCCGAAAGGTCAACCGAAAGTGCCCGTCCGCGGTCTTCGATCTTGTATTCAAACCCAACTTGACGAGCGATCGTACCGATCGACTCTGGGTCCAGTTCCAACAACAAGTATTTGTTTTTTCCAGCTTCGAGAACTTGCATCTCTGCACCTACATTCTAGCTGGAAGCCGCTTCGACCCATCCGGTTTGCAGGCTGCGCGCCACATTCACGTAGGCGCGGTGGTCGCTCGGCCCGAACTGTACCAACGTAACGCGTCGAAGCGAATCCTCGTGATTGCTAAGCCAATGGAAGGTCGTTTCCAGAGCGATCTTCGCAGCCTCGTTCAGCGGATAGCCGTAGGCGCCCGTACTAATTGACGGGAACGTGATCGTCTCTAACCGCCGTTCTGCTGCCATGTCGAGGCACACCCGATAACAACTCTGCAGTTGTGCCGCCTCATTGTCGTGCCCGCCGCGAAAGATCGGGCCGACTGCGTGAAAAACAAACTTGGCCGGCAGCCTTCCTGCGCCGGTGGCGACAGCGTTGCCCGCGGGGCAGGAGCCAATTCTATTTCGGATTTCGCCGAGTTCCCGCATGATCTCCGGTCCCCCGGCCGCATGAATTGCGCCGTCCACCCCACCGCCTCCGGCCAGATGCGAGTTGGCTGCGTTCACAATCGCATCGGCGGCAATTCGTATGATGTCCCCTTCCAGCAGTACCAGTTCGCGATCTTTGCCGATTTTCAGCACATGCATTGGTGTATTTAGATCGAGGAAGCGATCGCGTCGAGCAGAAACTCTACCTGCGCTTCCGTGGAAAGCGGCCCCATGGTGCCAATCCGTAGAATTTTTCCGGCCAACTTCCCCAAGCCCGACGCTATTTCGATTCCGTATTTGCCCATCAGCCGGTCGCGTAGCGTCGCCTCATTGACATGGGCCGGCGGGACCACCACGGTCAGATGCCAAATCCGGTTTGCCGGATCTTTCACCAGCGGCTCAAAACCGAGTTTGGTCAGCTCACCCGCCAGCTTTTGTCCTACCATCTGGTGGCGCTCCCAGCGCGCCTGCAACCCCTCCTCCTCGATCACCGCCAATCCCTGATGCATTGCGTAGTAGAGGGGCGGGGAAGGCGTGTGATGGTAAACGTGTGGCTCTTCGAAGTATTTCGCCATCAATCGCAGATCCAGATACCAGGAAGTGGGTTCGTCCGGCCGCTTCTCCAGCCAGTTCCAGGCTTGCGGCGATATCGATATAGGCGATAGTCCTGCAGGACAACTCAATCCCTTCTGCGCGCAACTATAGGCGATGTCAATACCAACCGAGTCCAACTCCACTGGCATTGCACCCATCGACGTGACGCAATCGGCAATCACGAGTGCCCCCACCCTCCGGGCGGCAGCCGTAATCGCCCTGCCTGATTGATAAGCCCCAGTCGACGTCTCACCCTGCACGAAGGCGATTACGTCCGGCTTGTGCTCTTCCACAAAAACCGCCGCCTCCTCTTCGGTAAAGACCTCGCCCCATTCTTTTGTGCAACGCATCACATTCGCCTTTTGCCGTTGGCCCATGATCGCGATCCGGTCGGCGAAGTGACCCGCGGTGAAAACGGCGAATTTGCAACCTTCCCTCACAAAGTTGCTCACCGCCGCTTCCATCGCTCCGGTTCCGCTACCGGGAACCATAAATGTCTTCTGATTTTTAGTGCCGAGAACATCCCTCAAACCGCTCTGGATCTCGGCCATTACGGAAAGAAAATAGGGGTCTCGAATCCCAGTGAGTGGCTGGCCCATCGCCTCGTAGGCGCGCGGCTCGATCATCGATGGCCCAGGCCCGAAGATCAGGCGCTTCGGCGGGGCAATGCGTTTTGCAGCAGTCGTGGTTTGCATTATTTACAAAGTACCAGGAGTGCTGGACGAATATTTTTGCAACCGGAGTGAAACGATACACGGCTTTTTCTCACTATGAGGACACAGCGAGATGGTTCCCCTGTCTCCCTGCTGGAGGGATCCGCAAAGGGGGTGAGCAGACTCGGAGCTGCTTACCCGCTGGGTAAAAACCTTCTGCGTTTCAACACTAGCGAATGGTAGGATGAAGCTGTTTTCCCTTCATGCCCACCCGAAAAATTGCCTGCTTCTTCGCCCTTTGCGCAATAGCAATCCTTGCCTCAAAGGCGAAGCTAACGCCCCCAAAATTAGAGCAGCGCTCGGTAAAGATTATTCGAGTCGACGGGCTTCCGTTCAAAGACCTCAACAAAAATGGGCAGCTTGATCCGTACGAGGATTGGCGCAAGAGCCCGAAGGTTCGAGCAGCCGATCTTTTGCAGCGCATGACTCTCGAAGAAAAAGCGGGCCTTCTGATGCATGGGACCGCGCCCACGAATGTTCCGGCGGGCATGGGTTCCCATTACGACCTCGCCCAAGCCGCGCGGCTCATTCACGATGCAAAGGTCAACACCTTCATCACCCGGCTTTCGGGAAATGCCAACGACTTGGCCGCCGAGAATAACAAACTACAGGAGATCGCAGAAGGCGAACGACTAGGCATCCCGGTTACGATCAGCACCGATCCGCGCAATCAATCTCATTTCACCCCCGGCGCTGGCGTGGCAGCAGGCAGCTTCTCTCAGTGGCCTGGCCCGTTGGGTCTGGCAGCAGTTGACGATCCGGATCTCACGCGCCGATTCGGCGATACCGCACGCCAGGAATACCTGGCCATCGGTATCCGGGAAGCCCTGTCGCCCCAAGCCGATCTCGCCACTGAACCGCGTTGGAGCCGCATCGACGGCACCTTTGGCGAGGATGCGGAGACAGCCAAGAAGATGGTGGAAGCTTACGTCGATGGATTTCAGCACGGGAAGACCGGGTTAAACCGGCAAAGCGTTCTTACCGTCGTAAAGCACTGGGTCGGCTATGGCGCCCAGAAGAATGGGTTGGACAGTCACAACGCGTACGGGCGGTACGCGAGCTTCCCAAGTGGCAGTCTCGCTTACCACATCATTCCATTTACAGGCGCGTTTGCGGCCAAGGCGGCGGGCATGATGCCGACCTACTCAATTCTCGAAGGCGCGCTCGTCGATGCTAAACCGCTCGAACCGGTGGGTGCAGGCTTTAATACACAGCTCCTCACGTTGCTTCGGCAATCTTACGGCTTCAACGGTGTTATCGTCAGTGACTGGTCAATTACCAACGACTGTCCTGACATTTGCATGAACGGCTTTCCGGCTGGCCAGAAGCCGAGTTTCAGCTACATCGGCATGCCCTGGGGTGTCGAAAAGCTCTCCAAGGAAGATCGCTTCGCCAAGGCGATTAATGCAGGTATCGATCAGATCGGCGGTACTGAGGACTCATCTGTGCTGCTGGCAGCGCTGCACAACCACAAAGTCTCCGAACAGCGCATCGATCAGGCGGCCCTGCTGATTCTGACTCAGAAGTTCGAGCAGGGTCTGTTCGAAGAACCGTATGTCGACTCCGGCAACGCCCTGAATATCGTAAATAACGAACGTTTCCAAAAAGAGGCACTGACGGCGCAACGGCGTTCGTTCGTTCTGCTTGAAAACCAAAACCATAGCCTCCCGCTCAACGGGGCAGGGAAGCGGATCTTTCTTTATCAAGTTGATCCGCGCGTGCCCGTCCAGTACGGTTTTACGGTGGCGCCGAGCCTGGACCAAGCTGACGTCGCTTTACTGCGAGTCTCGGCGCCTTACGAGACCCTGCACCCCAACTACATCTTCGGATCGATGCAGCACGAGGGCTCGCTCGACTTTCCCGATAGTAATGCCGACTATCAGATGATCAACCAGGCAGTTGCCAAGGTGCCAACTATCGTGACGGTCTACTTGGACCGGCCTGCCATCCTCACCAAATTCAACACTCGGGTTAGTGCGCTGCTCGCTAACTTCGGAGCGAGCGACCGGGCTTTCCTCGATGTCGTGACGGGCAAGGGCGCACCGGAAGGCCGCCTGCCTTTCGAATTGCCTTCTTCCATGGAAGAGGTGGAGGCTCAATCGGGCGAGTTACCGCACGATACTGCGCATCCACTATACAAGCTAGGGTTTGGTCTGAGTTACTAGAAATTAATTGAGCGTCCCGAATCGGGGTTGCCACTTTTAATACGAGGTGACAATCGATTGAGCAGGAGACGCAACGTGAACAGCAAAGTCTGGGGCCACCGCGGATGCCGTGGAGCCGGCTCTCCGCCCGAGAACTCGCTGGCTGCATTTCAAGTCGCGCTCGATGCTGGGGCCGGAGGCATCGAACTTGATGTCTGGCTGGCCAAAGACCACGTGCCCGTTGTCTTTCACGACGAAATATTGGAGCGGATGACCCGAGCCAGCGGGCGTTTAGGTGAGTTGAAGTCGGACGAACTCCGAAAGCTCCCGCTCCTGAATCGGGAGGGGAAAACGTCGAAGGAGACGATTCCCACACTCAAAGAAGTTCTCGATCTGGTCGAAGGTTCTCATAAGCTTCCCTGTTTTGTCGTCAATATCGAAGTGAAAGATCCATCTGCAGTAGCGGATGTTGCCGCCTTGGTGATGGATCGGATCAACAGCGGATGGAAAGCGGACAACTTTCTTATCAGCTCTTTCGATATGCCGGCTTTGCGGGCCATCAAACCCCTGCTTCCCGGTGTGCCCATTGGCGCTCTCTTCGACTGCAAGACCCAGGACATGCCGAAGAAGATCGCTCAGATCGCAGATCTGCAACCAGCGACGATCAATATCCCATCGCACTCCTTAACGATAGGAGTCTGCGAGTCCATTCGCGGCATGGGTGCGATGCCGGTAGTCTGGACGCCACAAGAACCCGATCCCCGCAAGCTTTCACGAACCGAGCGAGACAAGATTATCCGGACTCTCAGAGAGCAAGAAATGGTAATGATCACCGACTTCCCTGAGGAGTGGCTGCAATTGCTCAAGCCCAGCCGGTCAAGAGCGACCGCCACTGGAGTGTTGGCCGCGTGCCTGGCTATCAACCAGCAGTCAATGCTCTTTCGCCCAACGGAGTCAGGCCTTGAAACCCTGAGGCCACCGTCAGAATACCCGGAACTCAGCCGCTTCGGATTCCGAGAGCTTTCGATCAAGGCCGAGGACGGAGTCTCTTTCCTTGTTTGGGAAAAGAATGGTCGGCGCAACCAACCGCATTTCCTGCTGTTCCACGGCAATCGTGCTCACTGGGGCGATACCGGCGCCGGAGATCCACAGCGAGATCGAAGGGCGCGGCTCAAATTCGTAGAGCATCTCGCGGCAGCTGGCGCCGGAGTGACTGCCGTCACGCTCCGCGGCTTTGGCAGAAGTTCCGGCGTGCCTTGCGAAGCGGGTTTTCTCCTGGATTTGAAAGCCATCGTCAATTATCTTGCTCAACAAGGACTAAATCCGAACACGTTAGTCGTAGCCGGCGAATCACTGGGAACTTGGGCGGCCACCCAAACTGCCGTTTATCTAACGGAGAAGCATGCAGCACCCGCTGTCTTATCCTTACAAAACCCGTTCACCTCCATGGCTGAGGTGGGTGAGGATGTCGTTTCCCGCTTGCCGGTTGTTCGCTCGCTGCAACTGGCCCTTTCCGCCGGGTCACTCGATCGCGTTTTGAAGAGTCACTTCTACACCGCGAATTTATTTGCCCGGCTGTCTGATTCCACTGTCATTCACATCGCAACGTCAGGGAGAGACGGACTGGTTCACCCCTCCCACAGCGAGAGACTCGCTCAAATCGCACGGGCAAAGAACCTCCGGGTGGTGAGGGATCTTTTTGCCGACGCGTATCACCATAACATCGCTCCTATCGAGTATGCGCAGAAACTGCTGAGACTGACCTCCGGATTTGTGTACCCCATCGATACTTATAGTGATAGAGTATTTGTGTAAGGTAAGTAACCAAGAAAGTACACAAATGTCATTTCTAAAAGAGTCACTTGAAAAAAGGATCCAGGAACTTCGAACGTCAATCGAATCCCAGCGAACTGAGCTAGCTGCCTACGAACAAGTTCTGGCCTTGGAGTCAGGGAAACCAATACGCAGTCAGGCCGCACCCACTGTGGTGAAAACGGCTGTGACGAAAGCCCCGGTTAAGAAAGCGGCGGCTGCTGCCCCAAAGGCGCCAGCCCCCAAACCTCCCGCTCCAACTTCGGGCGCAGCGATCACGGCCCCGTTCAGCGGTAGCCGCTCCGAATTCGTTGTCGCGGTTCTGAAGCAGCGCGGCGCGGCTGGAGCCTTTCCCGTCGAAATCTCAAAAGCGTTTGCGGAACGCAAGATTGCGATCAGCAAGAATCTCGTTTACAACGCACTGAGCGAGATGTTCAAGAAGAAGAAGGTTCGCAAAGCGGGCGGCAAGTATTACCTGGTTTCCGGCGCAGCGCCAACCGCAGCACCGGCGGCCAGCCCGGCTCCGAAAAAGAACAGCCGGATCAGCGAAGAAGGCATGCGCCGGATCGTCGCGGCAACCAAGAAGCGCTGGGCCGCTGTACGAGCGGCGAAGGCGAAGGCAGCCGCCCATTAATTAATTTTCCTGGACGGCGAACTGAGCCAGGCGTTTGCGGATGGATTCGGGCACATCCGCTACCACCACACAGAAGTCTCCGTCGTATTCCTGGGACACCACCGCAGCGCGTTCATGCAGAATATGCAGGGCGCGCCCTTCACTCACCGGCAGCCGATAGCTTTGGCGCGCTACCGGATCGAGCACGAGGTGGGAGTCGATCAACTCCAAAAGCGACTCGATACCTGTTCCGGTTTTGGCTGAAACCAATACGGCTTTGGTTTGGTTCAACCGGGCCGCTTCACCCAAGAGGCGGTGAGTGACAGCCTCCAAATCGCCAGTCTCCAGGCCGTCGGACAGCGCGTCGCACTTGTTCAATACCAAAATTTGCGTCGTCGTCTCGGCATGAATCTCAGCCAGAACTTTCATGACGTGGGCCGTTTGTTCGGCGGCAACGGGCGAGGTTGCGTCTACAACATGGAGCAGCAACACGGCTGACGTCACTTCCTCGAGCGTGGCACGGAACGCATCAACCAACGTGGTTGGAAGGTTGCGGATGAATCCGACGGTATCGCTCAACAACACCCGCCGGTTGGACGGCAGGCGGATCTGGCGGACGATCGGGTCGAGAGTGGCGAACATCTTGGCATCGGCCAAGACGCCCGCCCCGCTCAGGCGGTTAAACAAAGTGGACTTGCCGGCGTTGGTATAGCCGACCAAACTGACGGTAGACAACGGCACGGCTTGGCGCTGGGCACGCTGGACGCTGCGGGTGGTGCGTACCCGGGCGATATCGGTCTTCAACTTGGCGATCCGGCTGGCGATGCGGCGGCGGTCCGTCTCAAGCTTCGTTTCACCGGGGCCGCGGGTGCCGATGCCGCCGCCGAGGCGCGACATCTCGATGCCATGACCGGAAAGCCTGGGCAGCAGGTAGCTCAACTGGGCGAGTTCCACCTGCAACTGGCCCTCGCTGGTTCGCGCTCGACTGGCGAAGATGTCGAGGATCAGCTGAGTCCGGTCAACCACTTTCACGCGCAATTCGCGTTCGAGATTGCGCAACTGGGTCGGGGTTAATTCGTGGTCAAAAATGACCGTATCGACCTGATCGGCGTCAACAAGCGTTTTCAACTCGGCGACCTTACCAGAGCCGATAAGGGTAGCGGCATCGAGGGCTGGGCGGGACTGTTGAAATCGCCCGACGACCAGAGCCCCGGCGCTTTCGGTCAACGTTGCCAGTTCTTCGAGCGACTCGTCAAGGTCGGCCACCGAATCTACTGCTACAGATGTGGAGCGCCGCCGAGCGGTGACTTCCACACCCACGATGAGCGCACGCTCAACTGCCGAAGCCACTCAAGTTTGGCTTTCTTCGTCGGGTTCAACACTGGTGTGCGGCACGCCGGGCACGGTTCCGACCCCACCGACACTGGCACCGTGGGCCGCCGCGGCGTGAGCCGATGAAGGCTTGGAAATCACCACGGTTGAGATGGCATGCTTAAAAATCAATTGTTCCTGGTTGTTCGTTTCCAGAATGACCGAATATTTGTCAAAACTCTTAATACGACCCGAGAGTTTAACACCGCTCATCAAATAAATAGTGAGGAAGGTCTTGTCTTTTCTTGTGTTGTTTAAGAACGCTTCCTGTATATTTTGCGCAGGCTTTTCCACTTGATACTTATCCTTAATATCGACGCGTCTACCGAAAATTGGAGCGCACGCATCAGGATCGATGCCCGATTCGCGGCCCCATCGAATCTTCATTCGCGCAGCAGGAGGAGATGTGCATGCGCGAGGCTTGTTTATATATTACCTGTTCTCTAAAAATGAGGGGACGCCCGGCTTACGATTGGGGTTCTGAATCCTCCTTGGGGATGAGCTGGAGGAGGTCGAGGCGTTTGAGTTCGAGCATGGTTTTGTACCAGTTTTGGGGGTCGAGGGGGCCGTATTCGCCGGGGGTGATTTTTTGCGGGACCCAATCGGGCGGCCCGGGGATGAAGTGTTTGCCGTCCATGGATTGCCGGTCGCCGGTATCGAGGTTGAGAACGTAATACATGTCGGGCACGGGGATGGAGAGGTCGTAACCGTTGGCGCGTTGTTTCGGTTCTTCCTTCGGTTTGGCGGCTTCGGCGCGTTGCTTTTTTTCTGCCTGCATTTGCTGATAGCGGGCGTCGCGGTCTTCTTTGGCGACTTTGGCTTTGTAGTGCGAGTCGAGCATGCGGTAATCGCGCTGAAAGGCGCGTTCGTGGGTAGTTTTGTAGCGCAGGGCGAGGTCGAAACGGATTTTATCGCCGGGCATCCAGACGCCGAGGTCTTCGCTGATGCTGTGGAGACACTGGTCGTAATAGCGGTCGAAGCGTTCGCGGCGGTAGTCGGATTGGGCGACCTTTTCGGCGAAGCGGTAGAGAACGGAATCCTCAGCGGGATTGCCGTATTCGGAGAGCCAGGCGGCGAAGATTTTGTGGAGCTCGGCAGGATCTTCGTTGGGCATGACGAGCGTTTTCGCGGCGAGGCCGTGTTTGAGGGCGTTCATCGCGGGGTTTTGTTTTTCGGTTTCGTTGTTAGTAGTCATGGCGGAAATTTCGATTCCTGCGTTGATTTTCCGTAACGTGCGTTCGCGGTGAACGAAAAAGTTCTTGTAAGTGGATGAAAGAGAAGGGAATAAAAAAGTTACAACTTTTGTGACTGGAAAACTGGGGGCGCTGACGCGCCCGTCCCCAACCTTACGGTTGGGGTTCTGATTGAGAGTTAGTTTGGGCGAGTACCGGTGAGTGTTTTGAGGAGGTTAGGGGTGGTTTGCAGAACGGAGGTCAGAGGATGAGGGAGGCGTGGGTGCGGGAGGGGTCGGACTTGTCAAGGTCGTTGGTGGGTCGGCCGGTGACGTCGGTGCCCCAGGAGACTTCTTCGAGATCGCGGATGAGTTCTTTGCAACTGGGATGGACGAAGAGGCGAGAATCGCCGGACTGGTTAGAGATGCGGGCGTTGACGCAATTGACGCGATCGCGGACGTAGGGGTTGACGTTGTTCTGATGATACGAGGGCGCGAAGGTGCCGCGCCAGCCTTCGAAGAAATTCTTGATGAGGGTCCAATCGGTATCGACGGCGGAGGTGCGGCGTTGATTGCCGGAAGCGTCGCCAAAGATTTTGACGGGGATGGGGGCGAGGCGGTAACGCTCCGAAAGAAAGTTGGCTTGCATGCATTCCAGGAATTTTTGGCACGCGAGCGGAGTGGTGGCGTTGGGTTTGACGACGATTTCCTGGAGGACGTTGACGTTTTCGCCATCTTTCTGCGCGAGCACCATGCACATAGGGTTGACGTTGAAATCGACGCACCAGTGGACGGGCAACATGCCGTTGTATTCAACGGGCTGGACATGGGTTTCGCGATTGAAATTGGGATAGGCGCGATGTTTGCCGACGCGGCCGAATTCGGCTTCGAACTCCTGGCGAAAGGAATTGGGATCGAGTTCGTGGGCGACGGACGAGAGTTCCTCAGCCGTGACGATGCCGCCTTGGGCGGTGGTGAATTGAAAGGCGGCCCACTCGGGATGGGTTTGGGCGAATTCGAAAAAATCGAACACGTGATTGCGGCCTTTGGGGGTGGAGAGGAGAAGCGCGCGGCCTTTGCGATCGGACAGAGCGGGGCGGAGGACTTCGGCCCAGGCTTCGGGTTTGATGAGAGAGAATTCATCGACGACGAGGAAATTGAGGCCGTTGCCGCGGAGGGCGCCGGGGCGGACGACGCCGTGGAGTTGGATGGTAGAGCCGTTTGTGAGCTCAATGATGTGGGCGGATTCATTGGGGCTTTTGACCCAGAGGGGTTCAGTGAGATATTTCAGGCGGGGCCAGGCGATGCGTTCGGCTTGTTTTTCCTGAGGGGCGACATACCAGATGCGTTGATTGGGGCGGGCGGTGGAGGCGCGCATGATTTCGGCGAGAGAGAGCTCGGTTTTGCCGAAGCGGCGGCCAGCGACGACGATGCGAAAACGGGCAGGAGATTCGTAGACGGCGAGTTGGGATTTGTGCAGAGACACGTGGGGTTTGCTGTGCGTGGGGATGTTTAGGATGTCGGTAGACAGCAGTGTGGTCACGACACCAGAGTAAGAAGAGGGGCGAACGGACGAGATGGATTTTGGCAGGTAAGTGATTGAAAACAGTGGAGAAATAATTCTTACAAGTTTTGTGACTCAAAAATTTCAGAGTGCGAAATCAAGATTTTAGGATAGTAATTCGAGCGGGGTTCGTGGTAATCTATACCGGTACTGGGCGCGGTGCCGAGCATGGGTCGTTTAGGCATTGCGAAGTAACCAGCACGTGTGAACTTCGTTACACAAGGAGGTTTTTCGTGGTAACAGCTATAGCAAGCTCGACTAAGACTATTCAGCTTGGCAACCTTGATCATCTTGTTTTAAGTGTCGGGGACAGCGACCAAAGGCAGCAGTGGGGCGGAAGGTCGTGGCGCTCAATGACAGGAAAGCCGATTTTTGAGTTACAAACGGCGCTGATTGGCGTGGGTCTTTTGGATAAGGCGGACGGCGAATTTGGCCGTGGGACCAAGGCCGCGGTGGAGAGATATCAGTGGTACCGGCGGATGATGGCATACGCTTTGAAGGTGGCCCCGACCGCGGCGGCGATGAGTGGCCAGATTGTTCCGGCGAGTATGTTTGTGAGCCGTTTCGATGGAGCTTGCGATCAGGGTACGGCTTGCCAGTTGCTGAGTTGGCAGAGCCAAGGTCTGAGGGTGACTACGCCGCTTGTTCGCGTTAGCGTGAAGGCGTTATCGAACGTGGGCCTGGGGGACAGCTTTAAGAGCCTTGATTACCCGTTGGCGCAAGCAGATGAAGTGGTGGTGCATCCTAGCTTTGCGGATTTTGTTACCTCGGTCTTGAATGACGAGGCCAAGAAGCTGAAGGTAAGTGTGGCTATAACGCAGGCGTTTCGGCGTGAGAATGTGGCTCCCGGTGGCGCGGTTGTCCACCCAGCGAAGAAGTCGCAGCATTTAGTCGGCCATGCGATCGATCTAAACGTGGTGGATGGAGACGTGACGAACACGTCGACTCTGTTCTTTGATGGAAAAGAGACGGAGGCGGCAGACAAATTTGTAGCGGCGGTTAAGGCGCGCGGGTACCGGTGGGGCGGCGATTTCTCGGACTCGGATCCGGTGCATTTCGACGATTATCTGAATCCAAATGGGCAGGATTGGGA
This sequence comes from Bryobacterales bacterium, assembly GCA_963771405.1. Classification (GTDB taxonomy): domain Bacteria; phylum Acidobacteriota; class Terriglobia; order Bryobacterales; family Bryobacteraceae; genus Bog-105. Next base: position 5,073 of record CAVYUL010000109.1, on the reverse strand, counting down.
GATGACCTATTTCTTCGCGCAGCGCAGTTTTCACTCACAACATCCGATGCGGCTTGTAAATTAGTTGTTTGGGAGTGTGGGTGTTGATGATGAAAAGCTGTCTGCTATCCTTTTGTGTTTTTGCGCTGCTTTTGGCGCCTAGCTTTCCTGTGGCGCGCGCGCAGGCTCAGCATAGCAATGCGTTGCGGAAAGAATTGGATGCGGCGTTGCGGAGTAAGAAAGAAGTTGTTTTGGTGGTGGCGCCGCACTACCAGAAGGGTGACGATGAGAACGAGGCGTACGGGGACTGGGCGGACCGGTTCAACGACTTTTCGGCGCATGCGGGCGAGGGCGTTAAGGTGATTCGGGTTACGCGGGCGCAGTACGTTCGGGATGTGGCGGAGCCAGTGATCAAAGGGCGGTTTGCGACTTTGTTTGTGAAGGACTTGGGGCAGGGATTGCTGTATGACCACATGGTGCTGGAGAGCGATGTTTATAAGGTCGGGGTTGCTTATTTGAGTGAGCAGGCGGCGCGAGCGCAGGGGCTGCAGAAGGTTGGTATTCGTTTCAGGTAGGCCCGGCCGCCCTCGGACCGCGCCTGAAGTTGAACCGGGTTACTTCCTTTTCGCCCTTTGTTCGTGACTGTTTTGCGTCGGTAGCAGCGCCGCGCGTTCGGCCGGACGAATACTCTTAATCTTTGGGTTCCTCCGACCCCGAATGGCTCTGCTCGTTACGTGTCACGTATAGCTGGCTCCGCCGCTGGTTCTCCAGAAGGGCCCGTTCTAAGGGCTCAATGCCAATTGAGTCTGTGAACTCACAGGGTGGTACCGGCACGAATCCGCCCCCTTCGACATCGCCATAGTAAGCGATACCACTCTCAACCAGGCCACGATCTTCTCGTCCGGGACTGTCAAGAAATAAAGCTCCGCCCTCCATAATTGCCTCAGCGATGCCGGCTCCCCGGAGGGCGGCTCCGCTAAAGCGGCAGTCGGAGATTACCGCGCCCGCAAATCTCGCGGATTCGAGGCACGCGAACATTAACGATGAGCGATCTATGAAGCTCGCCGTAAAGTCGCACGCTTTAAGGTTTGAATAATGGCCTATGCAATTATTGATCGTGGCGTTTTCAAACGAGGAGCCTTCGAGGTCGGCATAATCAAAACGAACGTTAGTGATCGTCGTGTCACTAAAGTCAGTCCCCCTCCCGAAAACGCGAATCGGGAAGACGCCCTCGGGTCGCCAACCGGCGGCCGAGATCCGATAGCACAGCATGCTGAAGTAATCAGGGTTCGGGCCGGTAGGCCGAAACGCAAGCCGTTGTCCGTTTAGTCCTTGAAAACGCCGTCGCCGCTCTTGGGCGGAGCCTGGATGCAAGGCTAGATTCCAATACAACCAGCTGCAGATGCGGAAGAGTGCATCACCAAAGTGTGCATCGATCGTCGCGGTCCTAATCGGTTCCGGAACATTGCCGGCGGTTATCGGGCGGCACATGGGAACTAGCCGGTCGGCTAGAGACTTGCTCCACTCGATTTGTCCCGTGTACTCATTATCCCAAGGTTGGGGACGAAGATGGACGCCGTCGGCCCACCAGTCCCAGAGGTCCGCGAGGAGCGTCAACAAACGTTGCCATTCCTCGTCGGCGATTGGTGCCGTCTGGCCTTCCCACACGTGATCTCGGTTTTGGGCGTAGGTACGTCGAACCTCCCATTCGAAAAGTGATCCGAGATATCGCACGACTTCTGGTGACAGCCATTGCGGTCCGAGAATGGTCGCGAGTTCGATGCTTACCTTTCGGCGGGGGTCGGCGTCATCGAAGTCTTTCCAATACAGCGACGAGGGGCGCTCCGGCAGATCGCCTGGAACGGTACGGGCGAATGATTTCAACGTTTCGACAATCTCTTCGGCGAATAGGTACTCGCGGAATGCCTTGTGTGTAAACTCACAACCCAACGCCGTGTTCCCGCCCCTAAAGTAAAAGCTTACAAGTAACGCGGAGATTATGTTGTCTTTAGCGACATCTTTGACATGCCCGACAATATCGCTGGTCTTGAGCCGTTTCTCGAGTTCAGACTTGGATACACTTTCTTGGCCCAGGATGGACATAATCGCAGCGGTACGCCTAAGGAGGACTCTCAGGTTGCTTCCGCTCATACGAGCCTGAATTTTCGCGCCACGTTCGCGGTCAGACGGTTGATCGGCGACGAACGTTGCATAGTCTGTGAGCTGCCGCAGTAGTGCGGCGGGATTCTCAATCAGGTCTTGGCGGTCCACATTGGGCTCCGCGAGGAGACGAAAGGTCACATGGAGCAGGAGAGGGTAGCCTAGGACGGCTGCGACGCCGGTTTCGCGAGTTCCTCGTTTGCGTCGAGCAACCCGATGGTTATCGTGTCCGGCGTTGAACTCTTCGAGATAGCGATCAAACACAGGTTTTAGCGTCGGGTCGTCGGGGAACGTCCACACGGACATGCCTTCAAAGAAGAGTCGTTTTCTCGCGATGGCCTCGCGCAGTTTTTCCGCGTAGGCCGGGAGCTGCGCTGGGTGCAAAGTTCGCACTGTGAGCACGGGCGTTTCATTCTGGAAGAATTCCGAGCAATCGTCAATTGCGTCGGAGGGCCGGCCTGTGAGGATAACCCTGACAATTGGCCTATCTGATCGAAACAACTCCGACCGGATCCTAAGCAGAAGCTCTTTCACACGCTGACGGAAGCCTTCTGATACTGCTACGCTGATCTCATCCCAGCCATCAAGAATCAGGATGTAAGGGCAGAGGTTTATCGGACGCGGCCCGTACCGGATTTCCTCTTGAAATACGGCTCCGCCGCTAAGGGGGTTCTCGCTAGCGACAAAACGCTCATGCCGCGAAAGATACAGCTCATCTTGATATGAAAGAGCTTCCCCTAATTGAGAGTAGAACTCCTTTCCAAGTACCACGTCGCGGAGTCTGATTCTTATCGGCCTCAACCCTGCCTCCCGCAAGTGGTCGGCCAGACGGAGGGTGAAAGTTGATTTTCCGCAGCCGGCTGAACCTTGAATTACAATGGCCTCTCGAAACTTCGGATTGGTAATGTATCCCATTACGGTTTCGAGCAAAGGATGGCGGCCGCCGTTTGCGTCTCCCTCGGCAAAGGGGTCAGGTGGAATACGGCCTTGCTTATCTTCAGCGCGGAGGTCTCCATACGTCAGTCTGCTGCATTCCGCCTCTATGCAAACGTCGGCGAGTGCATATGCCTCGCACTGAAACACGGGCGCCTCGTTGAAGACCCATGATACGTAGTCGGCGTGCCTACGGAGTGCTGCTCGCGCCGTGCGGCCCTCCGCCGGTAATTGTAGCCACCGAAACAGGGTGTCGAACTTTTCTTTCGACTTTCCGTTTGTTATTAGCGCATTCAGTTCGCGTGGCAGCTCTTCGTGAATGTCTTGGATAATTTGGTTTACCTGTTCTTGTGAAAAGCCCCCTACGGGTAAGAAACGCTCAAGAATCCGGTCTGATTGAGCAACAAACGCATGGGCAGCGACTGAGCTGATTGTAAAGTTCGAAAAGTCAACGTCCTCGACGGTATCGTCAAACTCAATAACTGAGACGCCCGCCTGCGAGGGCGGCCCGACCTTTTCTATCGCTTTTTCCGCCGCTGACTGGTAGGCAAGCGTGCACGCCACGCGAGCGAGTTCCTCGGGGTCTTGGATTTTTGTTAATTCATCGAGGAGCTTCACCGCAAACTTAACGGGAGCCAGCGAGTCCTTTGCTGCGGAGAAGACTGCATCTGCCCAAGGGGAAGCTTCCTTGATGGCGGCGAGGAAATCGTTGTTTTCTTTTACCGTATCAAACGCAGATGTTGCCCAGCTCTTGTATCGTCTTTAGCTTACCGATGACCTTGGGCGGGTTGAGTCTTTCGTCGGGGGATAAATTCAGCCGCTTCAGTAACTTGCTGGTTGCCATAAACCGCGATGCTATCACGCTAGGATCTGCGGTGATTAGGGCGGCTTTGTATAAGGCTGTGGATATAGAAACCCATTCAAACGAAGGAGGCGCTTCGTAGATCTTAGAGCTCCCGGCGAATTGAATGGTCGCTCAGACATCGTCCGTTGGGCCCGCTGGGTCAGGCGTTCTAATGTAGTTAGCCGCTTGATTACATATCGCGGGTATCATCGCAATGGCTTCGCGTTGATCCGGAGGTCCTGTTGCAGGAGGTCACGGCGCCAGGGTGGTGCCTTTTGCGGCGGCAAGCGCTAGTCGGGTTCGGGCTCATTCTTAAATTGCCAGGTTTCGCTACTGGATTGTCTGAGGGCGGGTCAGAACCGTTTGCGCCTGGCGCTATACTTCGCCGCAGCCAGGCGTAAACGCGAAGAGGCCTTATGAGTGGATCCGGGCACTTTGCGGAACAGTTTGATGTCTTCCTGCGCCATCACAGCGAAGACAAACCGGAGATCCGTCGAATCGGTCAGGAGCTGGAACAAGGGTATTCGGCCGGGCACGTTCGTGGCAGCAGGCTCTTTGGGAGCAAATTGGCAGCATCAACTCGGCGGCGGTTTGCGTCGGGCACAGTCGCATCGGTCCGTGGCAGAGCGAAGAGATTCAGGCTTTCCGGGAACCTGTGTCGGCCACCGAAAGAGCTGGCCGAAAACTTTTTCTCGCGTGGTAGCGCGCTTCGGCGTAGATCTTCTTCACTGTGGGGCGGGGGCCGGACGTAATTGCGGAAGTCATTGAAAGCAAGAGAAAACAAGAGGAAACAAGCTATGAGCATTCGGATTGCCGGGATGGCGGCAGCGCATGCTTCGTGAAGCTTGAAATCAATAAGTTGGCTCGAAGGTTGAGCACTTTGATTGGGGTTTTGCGCATTCTTTAGTGTGGGGCGATGGCGAATATTCGGCGGTCTTTCTGTGGCGGAGAGGCGCGAGCCTCAGAGGAGTGGCAAATTGTGACAATTGAACCCTTAATCGAGGCGTTAGCAAATGGAACGGCTGTGGCGTTCGTCGGTGCGGGTGCGTCGGCCGCGTCGGGCTTTCCTTTGTGGCGTGATTTTTTGCGGGAGTTGTTTGAGCATGCGAAGTCGATTTCTGAGCAGCATCCTGGAAGAGAAGCGGATGAATGGGCTC
>CAVYUL010000108.1:0-16549 GCA_963771405.1 Bryobacterales bacterium | reverse complement strand
AGGGTGCAATACCGGCTGAGCAGTTCGTTCGCCGTCAACGTTCCCTGCCGTGCTTCGTGGAATGGATCGTTTAAGTTCGCCTGTTGCACTTTCGCCTGCTGTTCTTTGTGCGGATGGTAATCCTTGCGGATGAGGATGTTGCGTACGCATTGCTCCAGTTCGCGGTAATTGCCCGGCCAAGCATAATTCGCTCCCAAATTGGCTTCTATCCAAGCCAAAGCTTCCTCCGCCAGCAAAAGCTCTTCACTGCCCGCCACACGCCGCGCCATGAAAAGCACCAGATCTTTTAAAACACCGGGTGATTCTTCCATCTGCTGGCCCAACGACGGAGTGACAATCTGATCGGAACAAAGCCGGTAATACAAATCCTCGCGAAACGTACGCTTCCGAATCGCGCGTTCCAGGTTCTGGTTCGTGGCCGCGATCAATTTGCCCTCGAACTTGTGCAGTTGCGCCGAGCCTTCCCCCACTGCCTGAAAACTGCGTGTTTCAATCACCCGCAAGAGCTTCACCTGAATGGCCGAATCCAACTCGCCGATCTCGTCCAAAAAAACCGCTCCCAAAGGCGGACAAGCTTCCAGCCAACCGCGCTTATCCTGCACCGCCCCGGTAAACGACCCGCGCTTGTGCCCGAAGAGTTCCGATTCCACCAGCGTGCCCGGCAAAGCCGCAATATTGATCGGAAAGAACAAGCTGGACCAGTCTTCTTCAAACGCCAGTTTGTTTTCGTCAAACGGCATATAGCGCGACATCGCAATCGCTCGCGCCACCAGTTCTTTGCCCGTTCCCGAAGGCCCCGTGATCAGCGTTGCAAACTCGCTCATGCGCCCGTAAAGCGTTCGCCGGTACCGCCGGATATCGTGCGTGAAAAGAGATTGCCAGACCGAAGCGCGCAACCGCGCCGCCGGTTCCGAACTTCCAATAATCTGATCGAAGATGTGATGAAACGCACGGACGATTTGCGAATAGCAGGCAAACGTGTGCGCCGCCTGATGACCGGTCGGGAAAGTGCGGTTCGCAATCTGAAAATAATGCTGCCACTCTTCGCAAAAATCGCGGTAAAACGCCCATCTTTCCTTGCCCCGTCCCTTCGCGCCGAAAGTCGCGTGCACCAATTGGGCATAATATTTGTAGTAGAAGTAGTAAAGCAGACCGTCTTCATAGAGCAACAGTTCTGTCTCATCCGGCGTTACGTTGTTATGCGCCAAAGCGGCGCGCAAGCTTTCAACCAGTGGTGTCAACCGCTTCATGATGAGCCAGGTATTGGCGCGCACCCGGTCTGGATCGCTTACCGAGTTGTTCCAGAGCGGATCTTCGGCCACGGCTTCGCCCCGCAACGCTTGCCGTTCGAACGTCACCATTTCCGGTAGGAATGGATTCGCGTAGAGCAAATGCGAGACAGCATCCAGGAATTGCCGGTTTGTCGGGCTGAGAAAGGCCATTGTTCAATCATTGTACTGGGCTGTACAGCCAATGTACAGACCGCTCCCGGGCTCAGCCGGAAGCCGTCGTTTAACTCTTTGCTATTGTTAGAGCACCGTTTTGGCGAGGGGCGTGCCCTTTAATTCGTATATGCACACCGAAGGCAGTTATCGAGAAGTCTTAAAAGTTCGAGGCGTCCAGCCGTTCCTCTGGCTGCAGTTTTTCAACGCCTTTAACGACAACATGTACAAGATTGTTGTCTCCTTACTGGCCGTCGCCATCGTGGGCCAATCGCACAGCGGCGATTACCTGGAATTGGCAAGCTTCATTTTCGTGGCGCCCTTTCTCATTTTTGCCACTTATGCCGGCCTCCTGGCCGATCGATTTGAAAAGCGCAGTGTAGTTCTTTTCACCAAGGCTATCGAGATTTTCGCCATGCTGTTCGCGCTCTTTGCGCTTCGCAGCAGCAATGTCAACTGGATGCTGGCGGTTCTCTTCTTCACTGCCACGCAAGCGGCCTTCTTCAGCCCGGCCAAGTACGGAATCGTGCCTGAGTTGGTCGGCGAAAAACATTTGGCGCGCGCTAACGGCCTGCTCGAAATGAGCACCTTTGTCGCTATCATTCTCGGCACCGTCTGCGGTGGCTTGCTCGTCTCTCATCTCACCCCAACTTCTATAGGCTTCGTGCTGATTTTCGTCGCCATTGTGGGCACCGCCATGGGAATCCGCATGGCCCACACCGGCGTTCAAGTTGCGAAACGCAAATGGACCTGGAACCCGGTGGGCGATTCTATTCGCGGTTTCGCCGAGCTATGGGCCGATCAAAATCTATTGATCACGGTTTTAGGCACCACCTATTTCTGGTTTCTGGGCGCGCTGCTGCAAATCATTCTGCTTCTCTTTGGAACCGAAACCCTGCATGCCGACGCCGCGCACACCAGCCTGCTCATGGCCAGTCTCGCCATCGGAATCGGTTTAGGGAGCATGTTGGCCGGCCGGCTCTCCGGACAAAAAATCGAGCCCGGATTGGTGCCGATCGGTGGTTTTGGCATGGGTATCGGCGCCCTGCTGCTCTCCCACTTTGTTCACACTTTGCCGGGCGCCGCCATCACGCTTACCGCCATCGGCACCATGGGTGGCCTCTTTATTGTTCCCCTCAACGCCATCCTCCAGCATCGTCCCAAGGCCGATGAAAAAGGCCGCATCATTGCCACCGCCAACGTAGTCAACACCATCGGCATGATGTGCGCGGCCGGCGTCGCAAACGTTTGCCAGCATGTTTTCAGCCTGACCGCCGCCCAAATCATGGCTGTGGCAGGCGTGATGACCCTCATCGCCGCCGTGGCCTCGTTCCGCATTGTTCCCGATTTCACTACCCGCTTCGTCGTTTGGTTCTTGGCTCACATGGCTTATCGCATTCGAGTCATTGGGCAGGAGAATATTCCCAATCGCGGCGCTGCCTTGCTGGTTTCGAATCATGTCACTTTCGTAGACGGTTTTCTTATCAATGCCTGCATTCACCGCTTCACGCGCTTCATGGTCTATCAAGGTTGGTACGACCGGTTCCCGGCGATCTTTAAGTGGATCAAAGCGATTCGTGTTCCCGATGGCCATCGACGCGCCATCGTCTACACCATCGCGGCGGCCCGCGAGCAACTCGAACAGGGCCATGTGGTTTGTATATTTGCCGAAGGTTCGCTCACTCGCACCGGCAATCTGGCCGAGTTTCATCGCGGTTTGGAAAGAATTGTCAAAGATCTCGATGCCCCGGTGATTCCGGTGCATATCGGCAATGTATGGGGCAGCGTTTTTAGCCTCGACCGCCGTGCCAATATCTGGCGATCTTTGCGCCGCTGGCCCTGGACCGTAACCGTCGCGTTTGGGAATCCCATGCGCGCGCCGAAAGCTCCGGACGTTCGGCAGGTGGTTTCTGAACTCGCGGCTGAATCGGGTCCGGCCGATATCGGCAGCTCCGAAACTCTGGCTTCGCGCTTCATTCAAGCCGCGCGCAGCCATTGGCGCAACCGCGCCATGACCGACTCTACCGGCCGCACCTTGACTTATGGCAAAGCACTGGCCGCGAGTTGGCTGATTGCGCGGCGTCTACGTAGTACCCATCCCGCTGAACCAATGATCGGTGTGATGCTTCCGGCGTCTACGGCTGCGGCGATGATCAATCTGGGAATTGTTCTGTCCGGGAAGGTCCCCGTGAATCTCAATTTCACAACGGGCCGAGATGCGCTGGAAAGCGCTCTCTCCCAATGCCAGATCAAGACTATCTATACCTCCGAAAAATTCCTGGAAAAAGCAAAAATCGAGCGGCGGCCCGAGATGCGCTTCCTGGAAACACTTATCCAATTTCCGAAGGCCGCGCAGATTACTGCGTTTGTCCTCACACGCGTTTTGCCGCTGCGCTTGCTCCTCCCGCGCAAGGAAAATGCCGATAGTCTCGCCGCCGTCCTGTTCTCGAGTGGCAGCACCGGCTCGCCCAAAGGCATCATGCTGTCGCACCGGAACCTGATTGCGAATGCCGCTTCCGTGCATGCTCTCTTCCCGGTCGATGAAAACGATACCATCGCCGGCGTCCTGCCTTTCTTTCACTCATTTGGGTTCACCTATACGCTCTGGTTCCCGCTGCTGCATGGCGCGAGTGCCGTTTATCACGCTTCTCCGCTCGATGCCAAAGGCCTCGGCGAATTGGTGCAGAAAACCAAAGCGACGTTCTTGCCCGCGCCTCCCACTTTTTGCCAGGCCTATATTCGCGCCTGTAGCAAAGAGCAATTTGCCTCATTGAAACACGTCCTGGTTGGCGCTGAAAGACTTCAGCCCTCGCTGGCCGCGGCTTTTGAAGAAAAGTTCGGGCTCCCGTTGCTCGAAGGCTACGGTGCAACCGAAATGTCGCCGGTGATCAGCGTCAATGTGCCTGATCGTGAACAACTCGGCGTCAAGCAAATCGGCACTCGCCCTGGAACCGTAGGTCAAACCGTGCCGGGCGTGGCGGCGAAAGTCGTTCACCGCGAAACCGGCGAGTCGGTTTCCCACGGCGAAGCAGGCATCCTGTGGGTCCGCGGCGCCAATCGCATGCTTGGCTATCTGAACAAGCCCGAAGAAACCGCCGCAGTCTTTCGCGATGGCTGGTATGTCACTGGCGATATCGTCATCATGGATACCGATGGATTCATCCGCATTGTCGACCGTCAATCCCGCTTCAGCAAAATCGGTGGTGAGATGGTGCCCCACGGCAAAGTGGAAGAAGTTCTGCGTGACTTGCTGGGCGATGCGCCCTGCTGCGTCACCGCTATCGGCGATGAACGCAAAGGCGAGCGTCTTGTAGCTCTGGTCGCCGGACAAAGCACTGCATCTCCTAAAGAAATCTGGCAAAAACTGATGGCGACAGATTTGCCAAAGCTTTGGATTCCGAAAGCGGACGACATCCACCTTGTTGAATCCCTGCCCGTTCTCGGCACTGGCAAATTGGATCTCAAAGGCGCCAGAAAGCTGGCAGCGGAAATGAGCGCGGCGGCGGTGCAATAAGTGCGCCGCCCGTCTCTACGGTGGGCTGCGCTTGGCCTGACTATCTTGCTCCTGGCAAACCTGGCGGTCGTCGTGTTCGTGACCGAAGGCGCGCTCCACCCGCCGCGCAAATCTCATAACCGCGACCTCATCCCTTACGTGACTGAGATCGAACGATCGACTTCAGCCACCGCACGCCCAGTCAGTCTGAAAGTCGCCGATGGCACAGTCTTAAATGCTTGGTGGCTCGTTCCTCCCCAAGGCAGCCGGCGCGTTGTCGTCGTCTGTCATGGGATTGCCGATTCCGCCATGGGCAGCTTGGGCTTCGCTCCGCTGTTCTTGCGCCCCGGATTTGCGGTACTGGTTCCGGAATCGCGCGGGCACGGCGAAAGTGGCGGCTTCGTCACCTACGGGCTCCGCGAATCGGAAGACATTCCGGAGTGGCTGCAATGGGTACGTCAACAAGGCGCAACCAAAGTGTACGGTTTGGCGAGTCTTTAGGCGGAGCAATCTTGTTGCAATCGCTCGCGCACGGAGCGGGATTCACAGCGGTGGTCGCCGAGTCCGCTTACGCTACATTTCAGGAAGTCGCTGAAGACCGCGTGGGCAAATTCATCGGCCCGGTTCTAGCGCCGTTGCTGGTTCGCGAGTGCATTCTGTATGCTCGGCTTCGTTATCACGTGGATCTCACGCAAGCCAACTCCATCAGAGCCGTCGCGCACGCAAATTCCCGTTCTTCTCATTCACGGACAAGCGGATGCGGAAACTTCTCCAAAACACTCCCAGGAAATGGCGAGAGTGAACCCGTCCGTTCAACTCTGGCTCGTCCCCGGCGCGAAACATGTCGGCGCCTACTCCGCCGCGCCCGCCGAGTTCGAAAGCCATGTCTTGAACTGGTTTAATCGCTAATCCCAGCTGCCGGCAGCTAAGTCGCCGAAATCGCCTGTGAATGCGCTTCCTCTCTATGACGCTTATACCGTTCCAGTGCCTCGTCCGTGGCGACCTTCGCTGCCCGTACCTGTTGCTTTGCTGTTTTCGCCTGCTCGGCGTCCATCCCTTCGGAACCGCGAAGGACCAAGGTCCAATGATCGTCGGCGGTCTTCTCCAGCAGTTGCTCTAATTCAGCGCACGTCGCACAACCTCGCATTACGCACTCCTTCCACAAGCCATTCGCATCTTGCAATCGAACGTCACGTTCAGCCAGTCGCCTCGGGGGTATTATGCCATTTTTTCATCTGCTCCCGTCTGCCTTGCCGAACGGCCAACAGAGCCGCAGCCCGCCGGGATAAATACCGGGATAAATAAATCATAGAAAAAGGCTTCCACCTGTGCGGGTTGGATGTACAATTCAGGCTAACTACAATGGCATACTCGATTACCCCGAAACACAAGCACATCCTCAAGACGTTTCTCAATGGCTCCATGCGCCTTGCAGAGTTTGCCGTCACCAATGTATGCATTGCCAAATGCAGCTTCTGCGACATCTGGAAGCAACGGCCCCGGCAGTACGTCGACAAGGACAAAGGGCTCGCGGCTATCGATAGAATGGCCGACTTCGGCGTTGCCCACATCACTCTCACGGGCGGCGAACCGCTTCTTCACCCCAACATCATTGACTTCGCCAAGAAATGCACTTCCCGCAACATCCATAACGTGGTTCTTGATTCGGCTCCTTCACTCATCACGGAACCCATACTCGACGGCCTGCAGGAAGCGCGCAGTGACATGATCTCGATTTCGTTCGATTCAGACGATCCGAAAGTCTTCGAAGAATCCAGACGAATTCCAAATATCTTACCGGACATCGAAGACGCCGTGAAGCGAATGAAGCGGACGAAAATCAAATCCATGGCTTCCATCCTCATCTGGAACAATAACCACGATCGGATGGAGCAGCTCTTCATAAAAGCGAAAGACATGGGGTTCGACCTCATCTCCGTCAATTACCCCACTTTCTCGAAATCAGTCTTGTACCCTCTCGGCGGCGAAGGCATCAGCCTCTCCCGAAGCGCGGTAATCCAGTCGCTTCAAAGCATCATTGAGCTCAAGAAACAGAAGAAATACACCATCATCAACTCCGTAGCGTCGATGCAGAACATTATCCAGTACCTCACAGATCCGGCAACCGTGCGCTATGAATGCTTGGGCGGATCGCGTGTCATGTTTGTTGACTGGTTCTGCGATGTAAGGCCCTGCATGCAGCTTCCGCAGGTGCTGGGCAATATCCTCACCATGACAAAAGACGACTTCGCCACGAAATCCTGCAATAGGTGCAACATGAGCTGGTACCGCGATTTCAGCACGTTCTTCCATGGCGTGAAATCATTCCCTGTTTACCTGGAATCCGCGACATCCTCCAAGGGACTGTATTAATCTCCTTGCTTGTGTTCGCTTCGACCCGCATTCGAACAATTTAAATCGTGTCAACTTTTGATCCCCGCCACTCGTCGAAGAATTAATTTCCCTCATATTTGTACACTAGAAAAATACAAATCCGAACCTCGCCGTTTGGGACTTTCCGAAATTCTTTCTTCTGGGGTGCTTCTGAATGTCACTATCGACCAAATTTATCCGATCGCTCTTTTCCATGACAGCCGCCGTCTTGTTGGCGCTCTCTCTCCAGGCTCAAGACACAACCGGCAAAATCACTGGAGTCATTACCGACCCAGCCGGCGCCGTTGTTCCAAACGTCAAGGTCACCATCACGAATCTGAGCACCAATAGTAAGCACGAAACTCTCTCCAACCAGGCGGGCGTTTATCAGGTATTGCAATTGCCCATCGGGTCCTACGAAGTCACGGCGGTAGCCCCCGGCTTTGAGTTAGTCACGGTGCGCCCCCAAACCGCGCTCGAAATCAATCAAACTCTCCGTGTCGACGTCCAACTGCAGCTCGGCAAAGTTGGCAGTGAAATCACAGTCGAATCGAACGTGACTCAAGTGGAGACCGAAAACTCGACTGTCGGCGCCACTGTCACTGGCCAGGCGATTTATGAAATGCCGCTGAATGGCCGCAACACCCTCGACCTCCTCAAAACTCAGCCCGGCGTCAGCGCCTCCAACCTCGATTCCAGCGCCGCCGGTTCTTACAGCATCGGCGGCATGCGAACTGACTCCGTCACCTACCTTCTCGATGGCGGCATGAACAACGGCTTGCTCTCCAACGGCGTTGTCGCTAACCCCAATCCCGATTCGATTGCTGAATTCCGCGTGATTGAGAACAACTACGCCGCCGAATACGGCCGCAACGCCGGCGGCATTGTGAGCGAGGTCGTCAAGACCGGTACTAACAACTTTCACGGCACCGCCTACGATTACGTCCGCAACAACTTCTTCGACGCCAATAGCTTCTTCAACAACCAGCAAGACCTGGGTGTCCCGGTGCTCAAACGTAATCAATTCGGCGGCACCATCGGCGGTCCCATCGTCAAGAACAAGCTCTTCTTTTTCTTCTCCTACGAAGGTCAGCGCCAGACGCAGCTCGTTTCCGAAGGCAAGGTGAATACCTTCACTCCGGCCGAAGCCAACGGAGATTTTTCACAGTCATCGCAAGCCGGCACCGTTGCAACCTTCCTGCTGAATAACCCTTATTACCAAGCCAATCCGACTCTCGCCAACGAAGGCATCATCGATCCCACCAAGATCGATCCCGTGGCCGCCGCCTATTTCAAAAACAACTTGATTCCAACCTCTCCCAGCGGTTTCTTGTTCCCTGAAGCGGCCGGAGTCAACAATTACGACGAATACCTCGGCAAGTTCGACTACACAATCACCAGCCGCGACACTCTGAGCGGCACATTCACCACTCGCAACAATCCCACCGTTGTGCCTTTCAGTGCCAGCAACGTCGTCGGCTATCCGGTAACCAGCACCAACACCACCTATTACGGGGCTTTGACCTACACTCACACTTTCACGCCCGCCCTGTTGAACGAGCTTCGCGTCAATGCCCAACGCCTGTATCACACCCAAGGCATTCCCGACGCCAAACTCCCGACTGCCTCCGACTTAGGCGCCGACGTGCCCTCTGACCAGCCCACCGGCCCTCCCATCGTTGGGTTTGGCGGTTCCGGACTCACCGTCGGTTTTAGCCCGCAAGGACCAACCACCGAAATCGATAACACCTACGCCTATTCGGACAATCTGTCTTGGACTACCGGCAAGCACAACTGGAAGTACGGCGTCTATTTTTCGCCCTATCAAAACAACACTGTCTATGATTTTTTTGTCAACGGCGAATATTTCCTTTATGGCCCCAGCACCAGCGTCGGATCGGGTTTCGACTTCGCCGATTTCTTGATGGGCAACGCCGATGAATTCCTCCAGTTCGGCAAAGCCCCCTCCAATATCCGCTCTCACCAAGTCGCCGGATATGCCCAGGATTCCTGGAAAGTAACCAAGAATCTAACCCTTAATTTGGGCATCCGTTACGAATACGCCTCGCCGAAACTCGACACCCAAGGCCGCTCATTTTCCTTCATTCCTGGCCTCCAGTCTCAACGCTTCGCGAATGCACCCGAGGGTTTGGTGTTCCCATTCGACCCCGGCGCGCCGCGCGGCTCTAACTTCCCCGACAAGAACGATTGGAGCCCGCGCTTCGGGTTCGCTTGGGATATTTTCGGCAACGGCAAAACCAGTCTGCGCGGCGGCTCCGGCATGATGTACGACATCTTGAAGGGCGAAGACAATCTTCAATTCAACGGCCAAGCTCCGTTCTTCGGTTTTGCCGACGTCTACCCCACCACCTTCACCGGAAGCGGACTCAGCAGCCTGCAAAGCCCTTATGCCTCCGCCGGTGCCGTTGATCCATTCCCCTCCAAACCGCCTTCACAGAATCTCGATTTCGGTGCGGCGGGTTATCTGCCATTCGGCGGTGGCGGCGTATTTTTCGTCGATCCCAAACTGCGAACGCCCTATGTTTACCAATACAACCTCTCCCTCCAGCAGCAGCTTCCTTCCACCATGGTCCTCGAAGCCGGTTACATCGGCTACGACGCCCACAAATTGACTGGCTTGGTCGATGTGAATCCCTACGTCTTGGGTACCAACGCGCGTCTCTATGGCAGCGAGTTCAGCTATCTGGATGAGTTCCAGAACATCGGAAAAGCCAACTACAATGCCCTCGAAGTGAATCTGCAAAGGCGTTCCGCCAGCATGGGCCGTCTCGGCAGTTCCTTCTTTTCCATTGCTTACACCTTGGGCCACGAAATTGACAACTCCTCCGGTTTCCGCGAACGCAATAGCGGCGTTCCTGCCTACGACCATGATTTGTTCCGTGCCTCCGGCGATACCGATGTCCGCCAAACCTTCGTTCTCTCCGGTGGCTGGGATCTGCCTTTTGACCGTCTGTGGCAAAGCGGTCCGAAGATCCTGACCAAAGGCTGGAGCCTTTATCCCATCGTCACTGCCAACACCGGCTTCACGCTCGATATCTTTGCCGGCCTCAACACTACGAATGGAGATCCCGGCCCTTCGGGAGCGGGTGACGCCGGCAACGTACGCGCAGATCTGGTCGGCAACTCAATCGCCACCTTCAACGCGAAAAACACCGCCACCTACTTCAATCCGAACGCCAATGCTTCGAGTACCGGAAATTACTATTTCAACCCCGCCAACTTCGACAACAGCCGGCTGAACCTGATCGACGGCACTCCTGGAAATCTGTTAACCAGCTACACCTACGGCACTCTGCCTCGCAACGCCTTCCGTGGCCCGGGTCGCGTCAATGTCGATATTTCCATCGCCAAGCATTTCCAAATACGCGAAGGGGTCTCGCTTGAGCTCAAGGGCGATGCCTTCAACTTGTTCAACCACACCGAATTCCAGAACCCCGACACGAACATTAACGACTCCACGTTCGGCCAGATCTCAACCACCTACGATCCGCGCATTCTGCAACTCGCGCTACACCTGAGCTTTTAAACCGGCGGCCATCACCCGGCTCCCTGGCTCGCGACACTCATCGGGGCCGCCCACGGCGCGAAGCCCGTCACCTTTAGCCTCCGCCGGAAAATCCGCTTTCCGTCCGTCGCATAAAGCACATCAAAATTCTTGCCGCCAAAGCACAAACTCCGCACCGGCCCGCTTGGCGTGGGCAAAGCCAAAATCGCCCGCACCCGCCCGTTCTGATCGCAGATCTGAATTCCCATGCCGGTTGCCACGTACAAGTTTCCATGCGTATCCACCGCCAGATCTTCCGCGCCGCTATTGTTCGGAATGTCCGTCATATGCAGCCAATAGAACGGCTGCTTGTTCTTCACCGACCCATCCTGCCCTACCACGTAGCTGTAAATCCACTGCGTGCTCTTCTCGGCCGCAAACAGCAGCGACCCATCCGGCGACAACGCCACTCCTGAAGCCGACAACAATCCCTGATCCACCATCCGCTTCTGTCCCTTACTGATCCGCCAAACACGGCTCGGCATCTCGCTATGCAATCCCGGTTCACTGACGTACAGCACTCCATCATGAGTCACAACAATGCTGTGTCCGGCAATCCCTCTCACTACTGTCCGTACACGCCCGCCGGCGCCCACCGCAATCACTCTCTTCTCATTCGGAACCAGTCCATACAGCACCCCGTCTGGCCCGAACGCTTCTCCCGTGATCGCTCCGTGCCCGCTATAGAAAGTTTTAGCTGGCCCGTCTTCGCCATTCATCCGGTAAATCACTCGCGTCGCCGGATCGCTCGCGAAAACTTCGCCGTTCTGATCTGCCGCCAGTCCCGCGACACTCTGAAACTGCTCCGGCACGTTCTGCCAGCCTTCTCCCGGCAGTGTCACTTCCTGTAGTGTCGAGTTTTGCGAAACCCCCGCTTGAATCGGTTTCGGATAATCCCGCCAAAGCCAGCGCAGCACATCGGGCAAAATCACTTCTCCCGGCTTCCCGTCGTGCCCATGCTTGCCCCAGGCATGCGCCACGTCGTAACCGGCAAAGCGCAATGCGCCTTCCATGTTCAAGTTCGCTTCATACCAGCTTCCAAACAGCGGGTTCCACGCGTCTTCCGAGCCATCTTCCAGAAAAATGCGAATCGCTTTGGGGTCCGTCTTTCGAATCAGAGCTGGATAATCATGTCCGCCGCGCATGGAAACAAATGTCCCAATCACCGAATACACCCGCGCAAACTGATCCGGCCGCCGCCAGGCAAGCGTAAACGCGCCAATCCCTCCAGTACTGCCGCCCGTCGCCATATGATCTTCCGCTTTGGGAGAAATGCGAATCGGTCTCCCATCGCGAGTCGCCATCTTTTGAACGGCCGGCAACAATTCGTTCAGCACATAATCGGGAAAATGATCGTTCACGCTGTCGAATTCGTAAGACCGGTTGAACCGCAGTGCCCCATCACCCATTACCCGCTGCCCGTTCTTCCAAATCACCCCGGAATGAATGCCCACGCCGATCATCACCGGCACCTCATGCCGCGCGATCAAATTGTCCAGCACCGTGGCCTCGTACTGGCCGAGTCCGTCTAATTTGACCAGCAAACAGGCCGGCTGCTGCGGATCGTATTGCGCCGGCACGTAGACATCGAACTCATTTTCAGTTCCGGGAAATATTTTGGAATCGTAGAGCGCGCTGTGAAGCAGTTCGCCGTGAGGAACGCCTGTATCCACCTTCCCTTCCATGGGCGGAAAAGGGGCAGTCAGCTCAGCTTGAATCTTGTTGACCAGCGCTCCCGCATCAATCGCGGGAACCGCTTGCGGATCGAGCCTTTGTGTTTCGAGAAACAGTCCAAGGCACAGCAAAAAACCGCGGCAGCATCGAGGCATAACCTCTCTAGAATATGGCTTTAGTCTTTTGCCGCCATCGGTCGCCAGCGTTCCAGGCAGCTTTTTAATTCTTTCGCGGAAATCGGCTTTAGAACAAAGTCATCCATGCCGCACTCGTAGCAAAGTTCCCATTCTTCCTTCGCCATTCCCGCGGTCAACGCCACTACCGGCGTCCGCTGTCCCGGTTCATCCATGCTCCGAAGGCGTTCCACTGCTTCGAAACTTTCCGTTTTCCGGGCATCGCAACCCAGCAGCGCCAGGTCATATCCGCCCTGCCGTTCAACGCTCGTGACCACGTCGACTTCGCATCCCATGCGTTCCAGTAAAACCCGGGTGACCAATCGATCCACCCTATTCCGCTCCGCAAGCAGCACTCGGGTGCCCGCGAAACAAGCCGCATCTTCAGGCTCATTACTGCGCCTGCGCGGTTCATCAAAAACCGTCTGAACCTGTTGAGACAACGAAACCGTACTCAGCGGCTTCTCCACAAATCCGGCCAACCGCCGAACGTCCCGCATCGGAAAGCTGAAATCGTTCTCCGAACCGAGAATCAACACCGGCCCATCACAGACCGCAAAAAACTGCCCCGACGTGGATCGCTTCGTAATGTTGCTGGAATCGACCAAAATGAGGTCGGCCGGCAGCCGTCCCCACTGCGGAGCTACGGCGTATCTTGCGATTCGCCACTCTGGTCGCGCTAGCCCACCCACGATTCGATCTGCCATCTCATCGTCCCGGCAAACCAGCGCAATCTGCTTTTCTTTCACTAGCTTACTTATCGGCGAAACTACCAGCGACATTAATTCCCTCTCGCGCTAGCCGCATCAAAACGGATACGACGGACAAGCAAAAACAGGCCGTCGCCCTCGACGGCGATTAGCAAAATACCTGCCCGCGATTGGCGCGACCCGCCTTTCATAAAACCAGGAGGCCCTTTTTGCGGTTAGAAGACTGTTTCACAAAGGATCGGCTTTGAACTTCCTTCGTTATGGTACTCATTGCCCAAAACCGGCACTACTGCTCAGCGAAGTCCAGTTCGATACCAAAGCGCCGGATCGCGACCTTGCCGTTACCCGGTGCCAACTCCCGAATCAGCCACGAATCGCCGACTTGTCGAACGCTCTGGACGAGTGGGCGCATATCGCTAGAGTAGATTCTGCAGTTCCGCTGGCGAAGATCGCCGGAAACTCTACTCTCGGCTTAATGCGCGGCGAACCAACGCAGGCTCTCTGGAGATCACGGTCAAATACGCGCGCGCGGCTGAGTCTGGTTGGCGGCCGCCTTGCTCCCACTCTTGAATCGCTCGCTTACTGATTCCATAGGCCAGCGAAAATGCTGCCTGGGACATCCGCACCCGCTTGCGGATGGCCTTCACATCAATCGGTTTAGGCCAAACTTGCTCAAGCTTGATCTTGCCGCGCTCGTGGGCGAGAACAAATTTCATGTCCTCAATCAGTCCAGCGCCGAGCGTGGATTTCCCTCGTGTTGTTTTTTTTGGCATTTGGTTCACTCCCTTTAAGTAGCCGGCTAGTTTCTGCAATTCCCTGGCTTCGGCCGGCGTCAGGTCGCTTTTGACAGTCTTGGCATAGCAACGCATGAGGTAGACTCGCGCCCAAACGACAATGTAAACGTAGATGATGGATCACCAAACGGGGCGTATGGCGTCGCTCCAACTGCCATGGATAGCGCTCGCCTACTGGGAGTGATCGGACGCGAAGCCGTTGTGAGCCTATCGTTCGATATCGACGATACCGGCAACCCGGTTCACTTTCAAGTCAACGACGCGACTGACGCAAGGGAATGCGTGCGAATCGGCACGGCTTCAGGAGTTAATTGCCAAAGCGATTCTGGCTGGCAGCGTTGTGGCACCACGCAGGTGTTGAGCATGCTTTTCGGCCTGTCGTGTTGAAAATGAATCTCTTCGGGGCTCCAGCCCCGAGCGGCCTTGTCCAACACCACTTCGGCCAACTTCATCTTGGTATCCGCGATCCACGCCACACCTTGGCCATCTATTTCAATCTGCGTTGCAAAAGAGGCAATCATCAGGTGGCTTCCGGGTTCCAGTATACGGTTTTCTAAGAAACTCGCGCCAGGCGGTCGCGGTCTCAGGGGGCCCTCGTAAGAGCTGCTGAGTGTTTCTTCTCCCGTGGTGACGCGCACGCTCCTCGGCCGATTCCAGTGTGCCCCGGCGTCACTCGACTCCAGTGAGCCTGATCGTCACCGTTCGGTCCAGGAGGGGCTGTCCATCCGCCAAAGCCGCTGCCATCCCAACTGTCCCCGCTCCGCAGCGAGTAAAGACAAGCACAACGCCACTGAGACACCCGGCAATGCCGCAAGCGAATCGTGGGTTCGCCGGTAAAGTGGCGTCAGTTGCCGCGCTTTGTACCCGGCTAGCCAAGGGTCAAGACCGACCACCGTTCGCCCGAGTGAACAACGGGAGGTATGTCCCCATTGGGAAAGCAACAGGTAGTAGCTCGCCGCCCTCGGCCCGTCCCGTAGCCAGGGGGCCCGTTCTTTTCCCGGTTCGACGGGCGCGCCAATGGATGCTACACTCTTCAAAACGAAGAGTGCCTTCGCAGAACCGTACGTATGTTTCTCAGGTTTATTTCAATCGCACTTTTAGTCGCGCTGGCGTCCAATGCGGCCGACCTAAAACTCAAAGTTGATACCCGGCAGGCATGGGACGAATATCTGCAGGCGCAGATGGCCGACATGCAATCTCGTCTTCAGCCGGGAAGGCAATTCCTCTGGCTCGATGAGCAGCCGGAACGGCTGGAACACGTCCGAACCAAAGGGCCGCTCATCGTACCCATCGGTCATCCCATACCAAAGTTGGTCGCGGCCGGTTTAATTCACGCCTGGTTAGGCGCTGGATTTCTTCCCGATACCACCATCGCGGATATTTTGAAGGTGGTGCGTGATTACGACCACTATGCGGACATGTATCATCCCGGTGTCCTTTCGTCAAAACTCGAAAAGAGCGACGGCGACAAGGATTCCTTTTTCCTCCGTTTCGCGAACCGGTCGGTAGTCGCCAAGACGGCGCTGGATAGTGAAGGGGAATCTTCTTTCGTGCGCGTCGACCAGCACCGTCTGTATAGCTACTCAAACACTACGCACATCCAGGAAGTTGATAAATTTGGTACTCCCGAGCAACGAACTTTGCCGGAGGACGAAGGGACAGGTTTCATTTGGCGGCTCTCCAGCATCATGCGCCTGGAGGAGCGAGATGGCGGCGTCTATGCCGAGCTCGAAGCCTACGCCCTCAGCCGCGACATTCCCGCAGCCTTGCGCTTGTTTGTCAGCCCGATCGTTCGACGCGTATCCCGCGATTCCTTAGCGACCTCACTGCATCAAACAAAGGCTGCTTTGGATGCGCAAAAGGCTGCGGCGAAAACCCTCATTCAAACGGTGACAAGTCCTATAACTCCTGAGCCTGAAAGCTCACCCAGGCAGCCATAACCTGATCATCAGGACCGCGCCCCGAAGGTCTCCGTGGTCCTGGGCAAGTACTTGCGCCCGGACACAACCGGAAGCGGCGCTATGGGCGTGAAGGCCGGATGGAACACGCTAGAATCGGGTTATATATTGCGAACCAGATTCTACCTGGATCCGGCGACGGACGCGCCGCACATACACAATCATCAGGTGGACAAGGACGAAGTGATTGACGTTCTCGAAAGGCCGGGCGAAGATCGCGCTGGACAGGACGGTTCCAGAGTTGCTCTGGGCCAGACGGCGTCAGGCAGATACTTGAGGGTCATTTACGTCCCAGAGGCAGAGGGCGTATTTGTGATCACGGCTATGATCTGACCGGCAAAGCGCTCGCCGCATACCGGAGACGCTG
>CAVYUL010000107.1:0-17374 GCA_963771405.1 Bryobacterales bacterium | reverse complement strand
ACGGTTCCGTCCGGTCCGTGGACCGTGCCGTCCCACGAACCCCCAGCACCGCGGCGCAAGCTCCTTTTCCGCCGCGCAGGCGAGCACGTGCGCGACGTGATGCTGCACGGAAACGCCCCGTCCGGCCGGTTTTCCCGGCAACCAGGCTCTGGCAAATCTGGTCGAAAGGTAGTCTGGATGCAGGTCGCTGGCGACTGCCGGGCCCCGCTTCGTAGAGTCGCTCGAAATCGCTTCGACGACGCGAACAAAAGCCTCGTACAAACGCGCCGTTTCGAGGTCGCCGATGTGCTGGCTCACGAACACCTGCGGCCCGATGGCCAGCGCCACGGTGTTCTTCAAATGCGCGCCCACCGCCAGCACGGGTACGGACGCCTCGCGCACGATTGCCGGCTTGCCGGGCGCCAGCCGCACCGGCAACGGTGCGTAACCGCGCGCGCGCCGCAACACCTGCTCGCGGCCCAACACCACCCGCGCCACCGAATCATCCACGTGCCGGACGATGGGCCGGTCGTGGATGAGAAACATGTCCGCGATGTGGCTGAGCCGTTGGAGGGCCTCGTGTTCATCAATGCAAATCGGCTCGTCGCTCAGGTTCCCGCTCGTGGCCACCACCGGGCAGGCCACCTCGCGCAGCAACAAATGGTGCAGCGGCGAATACGGCAGCATCACGCCCAGGTTCGGATTCCCCGGCGCGACCGACAGCGCCGGCGGCGCCAGCCTTTCCAGCAGCACGATGGGCGCTTCGGGCGATGTCAACATGCGCGCTTCCGTGTCCGACACCCGGCAATCCCGGCCCGCGTCCGCCAGCGACGGATACATCACGGCAAAAGGTTTTGCCTCGCGCTGCTTCCGTTCGCGCAACCGCCGCACCGCCGCTTCATTGCGCGCGTCCACCAGCAACTGAAATCCGCCGATGCCTTTCAACGCCAGGATTTGCCCCCCGCGAACCGCGCGCGCCGCCTGCAGCAAGGCTTCGTGCCGCGTGGCCGGCTCCGCCCCCCGCCCGTCCCGCAAGGCCAGGCTGGCGCTCATGACCGGGAAGCGACCGCTCCCGCATGCGCCAGCGATTGCAAAATGGTCAAACCGTCGGTGCCGCTCATCAACGGGTCGGCTACGCGCTCAGGGTGCGGCATCAGTCCCATCACGTTCCTCTGTTCATTCAACACGCCTGCGATGTTGCGCAGCGAGCCGTTAGGGTTATCGATATATTTGAGAGCTATCCGGTCGGTGTCTTGTAACTGATCCAGTGTGCGCTCATCGGCAACATAGCAGCCTTCCCCATGCGCGACGGGAATGGTAAGACGTTGGCCTTTCTTGGCTTCGTGCGTAAATGGGGAATTAGCAGTGGCCACTTCGAGTTCAACTGGCCGGCAAACGAACTTTAGGTTCGCGTTGCGCACCAGTGCTCCCGGTAACAGCCCCGCTTCAGTCAGCACCTGAAAACCGTTGCAGACGCCGAGCACTAATCCGCCTTCGGCAGCAAATCGCTTCACGGCGTTCATCACCGGCGAAAACTTCGCAATCGCACCGCAACGCAAATAGTCGCCATACGAGAAACCACCGGGCAAAATCACCGCATCCAGGTTTCCCAGAGATGCCGATTCATGCCAGACGAATTCCGCCTGCTGTTGCAGGTTCTGGCTAACTGCGAACCAGGCGTCGTGGTCGCAGTTGCTTCCGGGGAAAACAACTATGCCGATCTTCATAGTCTCGATTCCCGGGCGCGGTGTTTAGCTGCTGGTAGTGGCCGCAGCGGCCGGGGCCGCCTTCTTCCGGGTTGCGCGCCGCTTCTCAACCGGGGGCTGCCGATCGCTCTTCTTCAACGCTGGCAGGGCCATTGAGCTGACAAATTTCTTCTCACCGTGATCATCGAATTTGATTACAATGTAATCGTCATTACAAGAGATCACTGAGCCGAGTCCGAACTTTGTGTGCTCAACTTGGGCTCCAGTTGCAAATGCCGGTTTGTTGGCCATGGGGCGGGCAAAATCCTCTATAGGTTATTGTAACAGCTTGACTTAACTCTGTCGAGGGCACTGCCTGACGCAGCCGCAACCCGAGCCTTCGCAATCGCCTGCAAGTAGCTCTAGATTCAGCATTTTCCTATAATGGGGACAATCGATGGAAGACCTCAAGAAAAAAATTCAGGACGAAATTATGGCCCTCGAATACGAACTTCGAAACGAGCTGCCCAAGGAAATCCTGAAAGCTCGCGCCCACGGTGATCTGAGCGAAAACGCGGAGTATCACGCCGCGAAGGAACGCCAGGCCTATGTGAGCGCCCGGCTGGGCCAGCTGCAGTCTCGGCTGCGCGAATTCTCCATGGTCGATGTTTCCAAAATTCCGCGCGACCGCGTAGGTTTGGGCTCATCCGTAGTGGTACTGGACATCGACAAAGGCGGGGAACAGACTTATAATTTAGTTACGAGCGAAGAAGCCGACGTGGCGAAAGGCAGAATTTCCACCAGTTTGCCCATCGGCAAAGGTCTGCTCGGCAAGAAGGTCGGCGATACTGTGAAAATTCAGATCCCGGGCGGTCTTCGGGAGATGGAAATCCTCAGTTTGACAACTATCCACGACTCCCCCGCGTCTAAGTAGAAAGGGACACGTACTCCCCATGACATACACCCGCGCAATCGGT
This sequence comes from Bryobacterales bacterium, assembly GCA_963771405.1. Classification (GTDB taxonomy): domain Bacteria; phylum Acidobacteriota; class Terriglobia; order Bryobacterales; family Bryobacteraceae; genus Bog-105. Next base: position 14,733 of record CAVYUL010000107.1, on the reverse strand, counting down.
TTAGGGGCGAACAAGATCATCCGATTGATTGTCCGCGGCTTAGCCTTATCGAAGATCAATCCGAACGTTCTTACCTTTCTCGGCTTAGTCATCAATATCGTGGCTGCAACCTTTCTCGCTATCGGGAGCTTCCGAATTGCGGGCGGGATTATCATCTTCGCGGGACTCTTCGACATGGTCGACGGCCGAGTAGCTCGCGCAACGAACCAAGTCACTCGCTTCGGCGGTTTCTTTGACTCTGTCTTAGACCGTTATTCAGACTTGGCTCTTCTGATGGGCCTGTTGGTTTATTACGGCACCATCAACCGGCCATTCTATGTAGTCTTGACAGCCACGGTTATGACCGCTTCGGTGATGATCAGTTACACTCGTTCCCGCGCCGAGAATATCATCCCGACGTGTAAAGTCGGCTTCTTGGAACGCCCTGAGCGAGTAGTTTTGCTGATTATCGGTGCGCTGTTTGACCGCATGGCGCCAGTCCTATGGGTTATTGCAGTACTAGGGAATCTAACAGTAATCCATAGAATGATCTTTACTTACCAGGATGCGAAGAGGCTGGAAGACGCTCAGTTACGTACTCCCCCGATAGCTGCCTCAAGCACCAGTACTCATAGCTAGTCAGGTAGCCGAGCGGTGCTTGATCAACACCGACAAAATCGTCGAGGCTAGGCGAAGTGCGTTGCCCGGCGATTACTCAAAAGGAAACTAGACCACGTACTGGGTGCCCAGTCACAACTAAAGACTAGCTGTTCGGCAGAAGGATTGAAAGCTATCTGCTTCAGTCTTCCAGAATGACCACGGCAAACGCCATTTGCTTTGTGTGCGTCAGCGATACGGAGATCCGCTTCACACCCATGGAATCGGCTACCTTCAACGCTACGCCCGACAAACGCAACGTGGGCCGTCCCGATGGCTCGTTGGCAACCTCAAAGTTCTGCCAACTTACGCCCTTGGTGAGGCCCGTGCCTATTGCCTTCATGCCTGCTTCCTTGGCCGCAAATCTTGCGGCCAATCGTTCAGCCCAGTTAGCTTTCCGCATTGCGTAAGCACGTTCGTGCGCGGTATAAATCCGCGCTAAGAACCGCTCACCAAACCTTTCTACACTCTTGCCGATTCGATCTACTTCGGCTAGATCGGTACCTACGCCGAGAATCATGGCAAGGGCGCCGTCCGATTTAGCTTTTCGCTTTGCGATAAGCGGCCCATCTCTTCTTTTGAGCCATGGCGATTCGTTGCCGCGCTTCCGGACTTAGAATACGCTTCTTTGGCGCGCCACCAATGGAACTGCTGCCTGACCAGGCGGCTGCTTTCACCGGCTTACCAGATCGCCCTAGCATGGAGCGGACCTGAGCAATTTGCTCTTCCAGCTTTTGACGCTGGCTTTCTAATCCATGGAGCGCTGCTTCCAGAATTTCGTGGTGCGGCGCTGCAGTGTTTTTTGTCATATACCCTTCTTAGTAACACATCGGAATTTGTATTGCATCGCTTTAGGCCGCCTCTAGTTCTCAGAGCTGCAAAAAAGGGTAACAGGACCATCGTTTATAAGCCGTACTTTCATTGTGGCTTGGAAGACTCCCGTCGCCACTTTGACTTCCCGCTCCCTGCATGCTCTAACAAAGTGCTCGTACAAACGTACTGCAACCTCGGGTCTAGCTGCCTGGGAGTAGGATGGCCGATTGCCTTTTTTCGTTTCACCATAAAGCGTGAACTGCGACACGATCAACAATTCCCCACCTATATCTCGTAAGCTGAGGTTCATCTTACCCTCAGAATCGGGGAATATCCGAAGCTGGATAACCTTGCTTGCTAAGTAATCCGAATTGGCTTCGGTATCGTCTTCGCGCACTCCTAAAAACACAAGAATGCCCTTACCAATGCTGCCTACAACTCTATCATCTACTTCTACGCTTGCTTGTGAAACTCGCTGCACTAACGCTCGCATGCCTGATTTTATTGAGTGAAAATCGTATCTCGGCCCAGCAGCCATTGTGGGTCAAGCCGCCGTTTTACCGCTTGCATACGTGCGATTTCATCCCCGGGATACATCATTTTCAGCAAGTCGGTCTTAGTCTTGCCCACTCCGTGTTCGGCCGCGATCGTACCTTCATTAGCCACAATAAAAGCCGCAAACTCGTGAATCAGTGCCTCCCCACGCTCTGCTTGCTCTACGGTCGCAGGCAGTAAATTCACGTGGTTATTGGCATCTCCCACGTGCCCAAATACTGTATATTGGCCCGGAAACAGCGCCTCACAGCGAGTTTTGTAGAACGCATGTAATTTGCTTTCATGCTCAATAGGAACCGCAAAGTCGGTGCCAAACTTAGGAAGGCCCAGGCGCCGTACCATATCCACCACTGTGACTGGGAGTGTGTGCCGGAACTCACGAAAGCGCTCGCGGTCGGAAGTACTAAAACCAAACCATGATGATTCTCCCAGTGCGTCCTGGTCGGCAAGGCGGTTTGTCCAAGTTTCTAACTCAGGATCCTCGGCAGAAGAGAGATTCTGCTCAATAAACAGTGCGGCTTGCGCCTCCACCGGTATGTCCGGGTATTTAGGCCGCAGCAACCCCAGCGCACGATCGTCCATAAACTCGAGCAGTCGTAATTCGTTGATTGGACGCCAAGCCTTCACGGCACGCATTGCCAGCTCGTCCGCGGGGAAAAAGACAATACCACTCAAAACGGCCGCCGGCTCAGGGAATAACTGCAGTTCCGCTTCGGTTACGATGCCCAAGGTTCCCTCACTTCCCGCGATTAAATCCACCCACTCCAGGTCCGGCACCAAGTGGTAGCCGGCTGAATTCTTGCTTGTTGCCGGCAAACGAATCGGTTCTATAGGAAAGTCTACTTTTTGCCCGCGCTCGAACCATTCAGTACGGCCGTCCATGAACGTAACTTCAAGACCTAATACGTGCCGCCGCACTGACCCATAGTGAAAACTGCGCGCTCCCCCTGCATTCGTACTAACGACTCCTCCAATGGCAGCAGAGTCTTCAGTCGGGTTTGGCCCGAAAAACTGGTGCGTCCGAGCCGCGTCTCGTTGTAAGTCTTTTAGGATGACTCCGGCGCCGCAACGGGCTCGCCCGCTTTTTACTTCAATCTTGCGAAATCGTTCCAGTGAAACCACCCAACCGCCATGCGGTACACGTGCGCCAGCTAAGCCTGTCCCCGCGCCGGATACAGTCAATGGAATTTGCTGTTTAGCACTCTCTTTCACTACTTCCCGCAACTCTTCCACGTCTGCCGGCACAAACACACATTCGGCCGAGCCACGATACCCGGATGAATCGTCCAGGTAAGAATCTACCCCTACTGAAATCGCATGCACATCAAATAACATATCGCGGCTTGGCAGGACTTCATCGCTCACTTCACTAAAGCCTGATATATTAGTGTCTGCTTCTGGCGCCAATAGGGCACATTCACGTCCTGCGGCACCTGCATCATCAGCACTGCCAGCAGTTTTTCTTTCGGATCAACCCAGAAGAACGTGCCTGCAATTCCGGCCCACGAATAACTTCCCGCCGACCCCGGTAGCGGATTCCGTCCCGCATCGACCCGGACGGCAAAGCCCAGACCGAAACTCGTGCCCATCTCCGGCGTCGGCCCAAACGGGCCAATCAGCACGGCTACCGGCGAATGCCTTTCGGTATTCGCAGGGAGTTGATCCGAAGTCATTAACTCCACCGTTTTCGGCGAAAGAATCCGCACCCCGTCTAACTCACCGCCATTCAAAAGCATTTGGCAAAAGCGCCCGTAATCGCTTGCGGTTGAAAACATTCCGCCCCCGCCGGAAAGCATTTTCGGTTTTACGGTCGGATCAGGAACATTCATCGAAATAGACACATCCGCTCTCGCGTACCGTTTGGCTTGCTCCGCGTCGAGATAGTAGCCGGTATCCGGCATCTTCAACGGCTGCGTAATTTGCTGGCGCACAAACTCGTCCAGCGCCATGCCACTCGCCACTTCGACAACCCGGCCTAAGACATCGGTTGAGAAACTATATTCCCAAACTTCACCCGGCTGGTGCGCAAGCGGCAGTTTGGCTAACCGCGACACGGCATCCGCCAACGAATCGGCAGTGAAAACGCCGCTCTTCATATACAGCTCATCCACCGCAGAATGCCCAAAAATACCGTAAGTCAAGCCCGACGTGTGGCGCATTAAATCTTGCACCGTCATCGGCCGCTTCGGCTCCGCCTGTTCGACGCCAACTTTCACATCTTTGAATTCCGGCAGATACTGCGCCACCGGCGCGCCGATGTCCAATTTCCCCTCCTCGCTCAGAATCATCGCAGCCACGGTAGTTATTGGCTTCGACATCGACGCGATCCGGAAGATAGAATCCTCGCGCATCGGCGTATTGGTGGCGCGGACCTGGAACCCCTGCGCATCGTAGTAAGCGATTTTTCCATTTCGCGCAATGAGTATCACCGCGCCCGGGATGCGCCTGCTCTCAATATCTGCTTTCGTTTGCGTCCGCAATCGCTCTAACCGCCGCGATGAAAGACCAACTTCTTCGGGCTTGACCCGCTGCTGCGCCAACAATAGGCTCGCGCCTAGGGAAATCGTGACGAACACTCTGGAGCAAAGTCGCATTCGCAAAGTGTATAACGAAAGAACCGGCGCTCCATGGTCGTTACAACCGCGCCCGCCATCCACCAAAAACGAAGTCTCCCGCGATTCGGACAAACCCGCCGCAGCGTCGCAGGAATCGATCCCGCCGCTGCCGCCGCTCCGGCCTAAGGAAAAATCCAAAACAAAAGACCCGCCTCTTTCGAGAACGGGTCCCTGTTTTAAGGAAAGGAAAGCAAACCAACTTTTTGGAGAACGCCCTTCGAATCGGAGCTCTTGCCATTTCTGTCATTCGCTCTTTTTCGTACGTCGTTAGCTCAAGTATCCGCCCAACCCCAAAACGCCGCAATTGCTCCGGGTAATGGTTATAAGGTCCGTTACCAGTACTTTCCCCTGCCCCGTCTAATGGGCACAGTGTAAAATGTAGGGCATGAATCGTTTATCGACCAAGTTGATGACCGCAGCATTGGCCTCCGCCTCGCTGCTCTTTTTAGGAGGTGCCACGCTATCCGCCCACCAAGCCGGAAACGCTGCCGCCACCGCGACGTCCGCCGCCACCAAGGCGGTCAAAGCCAAGGCCCCGGCCACTCCTCCACCCTCGGCTGCTGACATTGCCGACGCGAAGTCCAAAGGCCTCGTTTGGGTGAATCTCCACACGGGCAAGTACCACAAGTCCGACGCCGCTACTTACGGAACCACCAAGAGCGGCAAGTTCATGAGCGAAGCAGACGCCCAAGCGGCAGGCTACAAAGCCGCGCAGGAACCAACAGCCAAGGCGAAAAAAGTTGCGTCCGCCGCAGCTGCTGCCGCCAAACAATAAGTTTTTCACTCCGCAAACAAGAATGGGACGTGCGCCACAAGCGCCGTCCCATTTCTTATCTAAGCCTTCCCCTGAACCACAGCCCTACAATTCCGCCTCCGCCAACTGCTGCGCCCTTTGCCATTCCAGCTTGTCGCGGTATTCCTGATACAACGTCGAAAATCCCGCCCACATATACCCGCAAACAAACAGTAGCAAGAACGGCAGCGCGAAATAGTTCATCGTTTCAATCGCGAAATCCACCATATAGACGAAATATGCGCCAATCGCCAGTTCGATGTATGGCAGCCATCCGCTCTTGCGCTTGTAAGCGGTTCGCACCGTCTTCGCTTTCTGCTGCGATCCCGATCCATATTTTGCCGTGCGCGCGAAGCTCGTCTGAATCCCAAGCAGCGCCTCAATCACACCCTTACTGTTGCTCACCGTAAGCGCGACACCCGCTCCCATCAGCATCGGCAGGAACACAATCGCCTTCCACCACGATTTCGGATACAACTGCTTCTGCGCGTACATATAAAAAGCGGAAATCGACCAGAACGACGCCACTATCAGCGGGAAATCGATCAGCACCATCTGGAACACGCCCATGTAGAAGCGCACAATCATTACCGGCAGCATCAGCATCGAAACCACAATCATCATTGGGTAAGAGATGTTGGGCGTCAAATGCATAAACGCTTCCGCTTTCACACGGAACGGCAAATCCGCCTTCAAAATCCGCGGCAGCAGCTTCTTCGCAACCTGTGTGAGCCCCTTTGCCCAGCGCGATTGCTGCACCTGGAAACCATAGGTCTCCACCGGCAGTTCCGACGGGCACTCCACATCCTTTACATACACAAAGCGCCAGCCCTTCAGTTGCGCCCGGTAACTCAAATCCGAATCTTCGGTCAGCGTCTCATGCTGCCAGCCGCCCGCGTCGTCGATCATCTTGCGCCGCAGAACGCCGGCTGTACCGTTAAAGTTGAAGAACAATCCCGACCCGCAGCGCGCCCCATGCTCAAGCACAAAATGCGCATCGAGCAGCATCGCTTCCACCGTTGTGAGAATGTTCGCTTCCCGGTTCAAGTACGTCCAGCGCGTCTGCACCACCCCAACTCCGGGATCGGTGAAGTAATGCACGGTCTTTTGTAGAAAATCCGCCGGTGGCAGAAAATCAGCGTCGAAAATCGCCACCAGGTCCCCCGTGGCCGATTCCAAACCTTCCTGCAAAGCGCCCGCTTTGTACCCATGCCGGTTGCTGCGGTGACGGTACTCGACTGGATGGCCGGCCGCAATGTATTCATTGCAAAGCCGCTCGGTAAACGGGTGCGTTTCGTCGGTCGAATCGTCCAGCACCTGGATTTGCAACAACTCGCGGGGATAGTCGAGCTTCACGACTTCTTCAAGCAATCGCTCAACTACGAATCGCTCGTTGTAGAGCGGCAGTTGCACGGTTACCTTCGGCAGTTGATCGTATTTGCGCTCCGCTTCGACTGGCAGATTCTGCCGGAACTTCCGATACGTCCGCATCGTATGGTAACGGTGCAGTCCGTAAACGGACAAAATTCCAAGAATGCCGAAATAGGGAATCAGCAACGCCCAATCAAACGGCGAAAGCCGGTAGATCCCCGAAAATGTGTCATCGAATAAAGCCGTACCTAAGCGCGAGCCCAAACTGGGTTGCGCTGCGAGCAGGAGAAGATATGCACTCATCGGAGTTGTGGGTAGCACCCAGGTTTGACAACCGGGGTCTGCCAAGGGTTACCCTACTATTCTAGCTAGTTTTGTATACTTGCCGAAAGCCCTATGGAAGCTAAAAACCTAAATCTTTCTTCATCTTAGGGCTGCAAGCGGGAACAAATCCGCGTTTTTCCCGTTTCTTACGGTAGTTGTTCCGACACTGCAAGGAGGTGTATGGTGCGAGATCACATCAGAATTCTAGGAATTTTAAATATCGTGATGGGAGGGCTGACCGCTTTCGCTGGCGTCGTCGTCCTGATCGTCATGGGCGGCTTGGCGGGCTTTCTCGCCGCCGATTCCTCCGACAGCCGCGAAGCCGCCCCGTGGATGGGCCTCCTCGGGATGGCCATCTGCGCCTTCCTGGTCGCCCTCGCCCTGCCCGCCATCATCGGCGGCTGGGGCTTGCTCAAATACAAATCCTGGTCGCGTGTCTTGATGATTGTCGTTTCCGCCTTGAGCTTGCTGCACATCCCATTGGGTACGGCGCTAGGCGTCTACGGTTTGTGGGTTTTGACCAACGACCAAACCCGGCAATTGCTCGATAGCGGCGGCGCCTATCCCCCACCCGCATTTACAATGCCGCAGCAGCCGATGCAATACGGTCCGCCGCCTTCGCGTCCGCTCTAAACGATCATTTTTCGCGCTTCGTGAAAAATATCGGCTAGCATCTGCGCGGTTAACCGCCCGGTGGAAGTGTTCTGTTGGCTCGGATGATAGCTGGCCAACACAAGTGGGCCGCCTTCGTGCGTGACAAACTTCGCTCCGTGCGCAAATTTAAAACGTGATCGCGCCGCAATCTTCCCTTGATCCTGCAGAATCGATAAATAGGCTTCCAACGCAATCCCGCCCAGCGGCACCACTAGCTTCACGCTTTTGAGAAGCGCCATTTCGCGCTCTAAATACGGCCTGCACGTGCGAATCTCTTCCAGTGTCGGTTTGTTATCGGGAGGCACGCAGCGGACAGGAGAACTGATATAGGCATCGTGCAGCTCGAGGCCGTCGTCGCGCGAAACGCTCGTCGGTTGATTCGCAAACCCTGCTTCGAACAGTGCCCGATACAGAAAATCACCGGAGCGGTCACCGGTGAAAATCCGCCCGGTGCGATTCGCCCCATGCGCGCCGGGCGCCAGCCCGATAATCAACAGCCGCGCCGCCGGATCTCCAAAGCCAGGGATCGGCTTGCTCCAATATTCCTGATCGAAATACGCCCGCCGCCGTACCCGCCCTATTTCCTCGCGATGCGCCGCCAGCCGCGGACACAATTTGCAGTTGAGCGGAACAATCTTCTCCAGCGCTCGATCCATGCTCTATTCTGGATCACGCGCGGCTATCTACACCGCGATCTTCACCGGTTGATCCGCGCCGCTCTTCTTCGCCTTCCCCGGCATCGGACTCTTCGTATAAGATTCCACCGAATTCGAAAGCGCGTTCAACGACAAGCGCGACAAATCCGGGAACGAGTAATCCCGGAACATCGGCACAATGTCGGCAAACACCCGCACCAGATGCGGATCGCGCCAGCCCTTGCCGGTCTCTTCCATCATGATCGAAAGCGCATCTTCCTGCGAAAACGCCGATTTGTACGGCCTCGTAGTCGTCAGCGCATCGTAGATATCCGCCAGCTGCAGAATTCTGGCCAACAGCGGAATCTGCTCCCCGCGCAATCCATCCGGATACCCTAGTCCATCCCAACGCTCGTGATGGCTGCGAATAATCGGCAATACCGGCTTTAGAGATTTGATCCCCATGCAGATCTTCTCTCCGCGTACGGTATGCGATTTCATGATTTCCCACTCATCCGGCGTCAGCGGCCCGGGCTTAAACAAGATTCGATCCGGAATTGAGATCTTTCCGATATCGTGCAAATATCCGCCGCGATTCAGTGTTTGAATATCATGTACCGGCAGTTGAATCGCCACGCCAATCGCTGCCGCAATCACCGAAAGCCGTTGACAATGCAGGCTCAAGTCCGGATCGCGGTCTTCCACCGATTTCGCCAGCGAAAACAGCACCGCCTCGGAATCGTCCAGCGCATCCACCATCTCCTTGTGTCGCAACTGGCTTTGTACCCGCGCCCGCAAGGCCCGATCGCGCAACGGAGCCACCAGAAATTCGTTCGCGCCGGCTTCAATCGTGCTGACTTCCGATTCCAGATTTTCCGTTTCCGCAATCACAAAGATCTGCAAAAACTTCATACCCGGCATGTTCCGCACTTCTCTGCAGAAATTCGCCGCCCCTAACTCCGGTGCCCGCAAATCCAACAAGACAAGGTCAATCGACTCACGCCCCAGAATCGCCAGTCCTTCCGAAGTGCTGCTTGCCTCAAAAATCTTTCCCGCCACGTCGCCCAAAACCTGCAAGGCATGCCAGCGCCGCGCCGCCGCCGGGTCGACAATCAAAATATTGCCTGTCTTCGTGGCCAGAGTTTGCCCCAGTGCCGTTTCCAGAACCGCGCCGTTGGTCGCCGTCTCCACCACGCTCACAGGGTTGAATTGCTTCAATACAGACATCCCGGGAAAAGATTCTCTGAGTTTCTATCGACCTAAGTGCCCCCCTCCTTTAACTCCTCTATCCCAAACTGCACCGCAAAATACAAAAAAGTACTAGTCTCCAGCCCTTATTCGGGTTCACCCTAACCACCCTGGCGACCGAGAGAACGCTACAATTTCAAACGGAAGCTAGACTCTGCTGGTGCAGGGCCCGGTCTTCAAAACCGGAGTGCGGCACTTTGTGTCACGGGTGGGTTCGACTCCCATTAGCTTCCGCCAAGTCTTTTGTTTTTGGTTAGTTACTTCGCAGGACTGCATGTTGGCAGAAGCGTCCAATGATCGGTACTGTAAAACGGGCCGACTATCGAGCCCTAGCTCCGCCTACTTCGCAAGTATTCACGGAATGCTTCAAGACGCCCTAAGGACTCTTTGTCCTTCTTCCGGTTCGCCGCCCGCTTACTCGCGATAATGTCATCCAGATCGCAAACAGGGAAACCCTCAACATCAACCCGGCGCGACCATGCGTCTTCGAATTTTTTGATGCCGTCCGGCGCGAAAATCAGGTCCAGGTCGAAAGGACCGTTCTTGAGCTGAATAAAATCCTTGCCTCGCCGAATCTCTTCATCCTCAGTTTCGTTTAGTTCGAAACCAAGATCATGAAGCGCGGGTATGAGCGCGCTACAGTTCTCAGCCTGTTTGTCAACATAAAGGTCTCATCTTGCGTAGTGTCGGGAAACCCAAGTAGAATCGCTCCCGACTTCCCAAGAAATAAATATCGAACCCCATGTTCGGCAAAAACGTGCTGGATTTCCTGGGCCTGGCGGTATTCGAACGCTGCCATATCAAGAGGCTTCTGTTCGGTAGCCAAGCCACTCCGGCAGCTTCTCATTGCACCAGCGACGATACTCTTCCATGGTGTTGAAAGATCGAAAGCGCGCATCATCCAGCACGGGCTTGTAGGTCCGAAGGAAGGCATAACGCATGCGTGTCTCCAACGACCGTTTCGCATTGGCCTCGAATTCGGCAAGTAACTCGGGCGTCAATTGAACCGTCGCCTCAACAGTTCCATGCCTTAACTGTACACACTTCCGCCTCGCCAATTGAATCAGCCGCATACTCGTCGCCCAAAGGAAAACACGAATCGTCGGAAATTTTCCCGCCGACGGCCACTCCTTTCCCTTTTTTCGACCCGCCCTTTTCGTTACTCCCACCCCATCCATCCATTTCTCATGTTCTAATTGAGTTGGGAATGGAATCGATCTCACCCTCGCTTCCATTCGCTTTGCTTTTGGGAGGCCACCACACTGTCTACTAAACTCGGCGGAGTTGCCGCCCAAGTTCGTGAACCAGCCGATCGCTGGACCACCACCGATGCCGCCGAACTCTACGATGTCGCTAGCTGGGGCAAAGGCTATTTCTCCGTCGGCCAAAACGGCCACCTCTTCGTTCACCCTACCAAAGAAATCAATCGCGCCATCGATCTGAAGCAACTCGTCGATACCCTCTGCTGGCGCGGCATTTCCCTGCCCATCCTCATCCGCTTCGCCGACATCATCAAACACCGCCTCGGCGAAATCCACCAAGCCTTCGAAAGCTCCATCCGCGAGCACGGCTATCAAGCTTCCTATTGCTGCGTTTATCCCATCAAAGTCAATCAGCAGCGCCAAGTCGTCGAAGAAGTCTTCCGCTACGGTCGCGCCTACAAATTCGGTCTCGAAGCCGGCTCCAAACCCGAATTGCTCGCTGTCCTCGCCATTGCCGATAACGCCACCCCCATCATCTGCAACGGCTTTAAAGACGACGAATATATCGAAATGGTGATGCTGGCCCAGAAAATCGGCCGCCAAATCACGCCCGTCGTCGAAAAATATACCGAACTCGAACTCATCGTCAGGCACGCCGAACGCGTCGGCGTCAAACCCAACATCGGCATTCGCGTAAAGTTGGCCAGCCGCGGCTCCGGCCGCTGGAAATCCTCAGGCGGTTATCGCTCCAAATTCGGTCTCACCGTCAGCGAAGCTCTGAAAGCCGTGCAATACCTCAAGGAGCGCGGCATGGAAGATTGCCTCAAGCTCACCCACTTCCACCTCGGCAGCCAAATCACCAACATTCGCCAAATCAAAGCCGCCGTCATCGAAGCCGCGCGCGTTTATGTCGATCTCAAAAAGGCCAGCCCCGGCCTTTGCAACATCGACGTCGGCGGCGGTCTCGGCGTAGATTACGATGGTTCTCAAACCGACTTTGAATCGAGCGTCAACTATACACTCGAAGAATACGCCCGCGACGTTGTCTATCACATCCAAAGCATCTGCGACGAGGCCGAAGTCCCGCACCCGAACATCATCACCGAAAGCGGCCGCGCCGTCGCGGCCTATCACAGTCTGCTCGTCTTCAACGTCCTCGGCGTCAGCGGCTATGGTGAAGAAGAACTCCCGCCCTCCGTTCCTGAAGATTCCGAACAGGCCCTCATCGATCTTTTCGAAACCCACCGCTCCGTCAGCAAGAAGAACCTGCTCGAGTCTTATCACGACGCCCAACAAGCCCTCGATTCCGCCCTCAATCTTTTCAGCCTCGGCTATCTCACGCTCGAACAGCGCAGCTTCGCCGAAAATTTTTATTGGGCGATCTGCCGCAAAATTCTCAACATTGCTAAGGAACTCGATTACTTCCCCGAGGAACTAGAAGGCCTCCCCGCCCTGCTTGCCGATACTTACTTCTGCAACTTTTCTCTGTTCCAGAGCATGCCTGATAGTTGGGCCGTCAAGCAGTTGTTCCCGTTGATGCCCATCCACCGTCTCGAGGAACAACCCACTCGGTTAGCAGTCCTCGGCGACATTTCCTGCGATTCCGACGGCAAAGTCGATCAATTCATCGACCGCCGCGACGTCAAGAAAACTCTCCCGCTCCACGCCTTCCAAAACGACCAAAGTTACATCCTGGGCGCCTTCCTGCTTGGCGCCTACCAGGAAATCCTCGGCGATCTGCACAACCTCTTCGGCGATACCAACGCCGTCCACGTCAGCCTCGATGATCACGGCGACGTCGTCCTCGATACCGTCGTCCAAGGTGATACGGTCCGCGAAGTGTTGAACTACGTCCAATACAACACGCAGGCCTTACTCGACGAATTCCGTAAAGACGTAGAACTCGCCGTGCGCGAACAGCGCATCGGTTACGAAGAAGCCGGCCGTCTCCTTAAGTTTTATGAGGAAGGCTTGCAAGGCTATACATATTTGGAGCAGTAACTAGGTGGTGTCCGATCCGCTCCGGATCGTTCTTGTCTCGCCGCGTAATCCATTGAACATCGGCGCCGCGGCTCGCGCCATGAGCAACTTCGGCGTCACCGATCTGCGTCTCGTCAACCCGTATGACGTGGCCTTCAAAGAAGCCCGGTCGGCCGTCAACGCCCACTACATTCTCGAAAGCGCGCAGGTCGTCGCGACCATCGCCGAAGCCGTTGTCGATTGCGCCCTCGTCGTCGGCACCACCGCCGCCGCCCACCGAGACTTGCATCTGCCGCTCCACCGTCTCGAAGCCGCCGCCGATCTGATGCGCGAACATCTCGCCGCCGCCCAACCCGTCGCTCTCCTCTTTGGCTCCGAAAAATTCGGCCTCTCCAACGAAGACATGAGCCACTGCCAGTGGCTCCTGCGCATTCCTTCGCGCCCCGAACACGGCTCCATCAACCTCGGTCAAGCCGTCGCCATTTGCCTCTACGAACTCCGCCGCAATGCCGAAGCAGCGTCCCAACGCTTCCCCGCCCCGCCCACCGCCTCATCTGAAGACTTCGAGCGCCTCACCACCCTGCTCCTTGATGTCCTGCAGCGCTCTGGCTACGTCAATCCCACCACCACCGAATTGACCGAACTCAAGCTCCGCCGCCTCATCCGCCGCCTCGGCCTCCCCGCCGCCGACGCCGTCACCTGGCTCGGCATCTTCCGCCAAATCCTCTGGAAACTCTCCCGCTAAGCAAAAAAGGCACGCACATGTCATAAGCGCTAACATAAGGCCACATGGCCTAGCGGATGAGCTATGGCCGGTTCAGCAAATAAAACGACGGGGCATCGGGAAGCCCCGCGCCATTATTCTCGGTCTACCAAAAAATGGTTGCGGCCTTCGGGGGTGGAGATGAAGAGAGGCCGGTGTCCGGCATCGCCACTCTAACTAGCCAAGGGCTGCGCCCTTAATATCCCTTCAGAGAGAGTGGATTGGTGGTGAACCCGTAGAAGCGTTCAAAAGAGGTAAGCTCCTGGTATTCGACCACACAGGAGATTGATCGATGAACGACTTCTACGAGCATCATAAAGATAGCATCAAATTTGGCTATCGGTGTTTTGACGGAATCCTTTTGAACGGCTTGATTCAGCCCTTTCAGCAGCCCGAGCGAATCATCGGCTTTTTCAATGCCTATCGCGAAGGCGAAAGGGTGACACGCAACAAGCTGCGCGAGATTGCCGAGCAGTATCAGAATTGGGTGAAGAACCGGAGCGGGAGATGGGGAGCGCCAATTGTCGATGCACCCGCAGGCCGGCGCGATGACTTCGTTGATTCATACTTCAAACGGGCCAAGCCGGACCAAGTCGTAGTGATTCTCAAAGGGCGGGAACCAGCGCGTATCCTCACCGCCATTGGCAAGGAAGACCGCTGGCATCTGCAATATGGTCAACGCTGGATCAATCAATATAACTTCTACATCAACGATGCGCGCTGGGGCCGGATGTTTGTGCGCATGTGCCCGTATCTGCCGTTTTCAGCGCGCGTCTGTCTCAATCAGCATCACTGGCTGGCCAAGCGTATGGAAGAAGAGAATATCGATTTCCAACAATGCTCGAACGCCTTCCTGAAATGTAGCGACCTGCAAAAACTTCAACAACTGGCTGACTCTCTCAGCGCCCGCGATCTATTGACGTGCGGACAAAAGTGGCTGGCCTGTCTCACGCCGTTCTTCAAAGACAGTGAACGCAAACAAGCTGGTTGCCAACACCGGCTGTTCTTCTCGCAAGTGGAATATTGCGATAACTTGATCTTCCATCGCCGCGCTGCTCTCGACCAGATGGGCGAACGTTTGCTCGACGCCAATCGGACGATTGGCCATCCGAACAAGATCACCGTGATCTTCGGCCGCAAAGTG
>CAVYUL010000106.1:0-357372 GCA_963771405.1 Bryobacterales bacterium | reverse complement strand
GAATCTGAACATTCAGCAGCAGGTCGGAGCGGGTTTCGTCGCCCAGGTCGCCTACGTCGGTTCTAGTTCGCACGACCTCTACTACCCGGATCAGATCGACCAACCCCTGCCCGGTCCCGGCAACATCCAAACCCGCCGGCCGTTTCCCCAATACAGCGCCCTCTACGAATACGCGCCCTTCGTCAGTTCGAACTATGAATCGTTGCAAGCGCAAATCGAACGTCGTCTCAGTGCCGGTCTCAGTTTCTTGGCAGCCTACACGTTCAGCCATTCGATCGACAATGGGCCGAGTCAAACAGACAACGTCAGCGCTCCGCAGAACGCGCTTGATTTCTCCGCCGAACGCGGCGATTCCAACTTCGACGTTCGCCAGCGCTTTGTTCTCAGCGCTGTCTACCAACTGCCCTTCGGAAAAGGGAAACACTTCCTGAACTCCTCGCCTCAACTGGTCACCCAAATCGTCGGCGGCTGGCAGCTCAGCGGTATCTTCAGTGCGCAAACAGGCTTACCGTTCACCCCGGTTCTGAGCTACGACCCGACCAATACCGGCATCACCTCTGCCCGCCCGAATCGGAGCGCCGATGGTTCGCTCCCCTCCGCTCAACGCGGCCCGAACGATTGGTTTAACCTCGCCGCATTTGTGTCGCCCGCGCCTTACACTTATGGGAATTCCGGCCGCGACATCTTAACCGGCCCTGGGTTCTCGAACATCGATCTCAGCCTCTCGCGATTAATCGCCCTTTCCGAACGCTTCCACCTCGAATTCCGTGCCGAGGCGTTCAATCTCTTCAACACGCCGGAATTGGGTCTTCCCAACGCCACGTTGGGCCAAGCCACTTCCGGTGTCATTTCCACGGTTGTCAATCCGCAGCGCGAACTTCAATTCGCACTGCGGCTGGCTTTCTAAGAAACCAAACGAAGTTTTCATCAGAAGGAGAAACCATGAGTAACAGCAGTCGACGTGACTTATTAAAAACCGCCGCTTTGGCGGGCTTGGCTGGCAGCGCGCCCACACCGGCATCGGCCGCGGGCGGCGCTCTGCCCGCACCCTCGGAAAACGGATCTCATTGGGAGCGTCCGCCACGGCAAGAAGGAAACAATCTAAACCTGATTGTTCTGGTCTCAGATACCTTCCGTGCCGACAACCTCGCGGCCTACGGCAGCGAATGGGTACAAACGCCCCATTTAAATCGCTTTGCCGAAGAATCCGTGGTGTTTGAGGATGCTTATCCCGAAGGCCTTCCCACCATTCCGATTCGCCGTCAGCTTTACACCGGCCGGCGCATCGTTCCCACCTATTACTACTATCAACACGAGCCGGTGCAAATCGCGGGCTGGCATCATCTCTATAACGAGGATGTCACCATTGCCGAAACCTTGCGCGAAGCAAATTATCTAACCGCCCTCATTGCCGACGTTCCTCACCTCCAACGCCCGGGCCGTAATTTTCATCGCGGCTTCGGCCATTACGATTGGGTACGCGGCCAGGAAATCGATTACTACGGGCAGGCGCCGCGCCAAAAACCCGATTTCAGTGCGCTCTTTCCGGCTGATTATCTCGAACAAAACGAGCTCAGCCGTCAGTTCGGCCGCGAGCCTCGCCAGGCATTCAGCGATTTCCTCAATCAGTACACCGCGAACCGCAATCGCTGGATCAAAGATGGAAATTCGCTTGTAGAACAAACCGCGAAAAAGGCAATTGCTTGGTTGAAAGACAATCACGGCCAAGGCCCTTTCTATTTGCATGTCGAAGCCTTCGATCCGCACGAACCATGGGATCCGCCCCAGGAATTTCTCGAAAAATACCTGCAAGAACCCACCCGGCATAGTTGGCCCGAACCGCCATACGGCAATGTGAAAGTTCCCGAGGAAGGCGTAAAGCGTTTGCGCGCGAACTATGCGGCCGAGGCCTCAAACGTCGATTACTGGTATGGCAAAGTCCTTGAAACGGCGCGTGACCTTGGTTTGTTCGACAACTCGGTTGTTGTATTCCTCTCCGACCACGGCGCGCTTCTCAATGAGCAAGGGCAGTGGGTCAAAGGGCCGGAAAGACTTCGCACCCAGGTCAAACACATTCCTTTGATCGTTCGCGTCCCCGGCGATGAATACCGAGGCAAGCGCGTTCCCGGTTTCGTCCAAGTACCCGATTATGTTCCGACATTTCTCAGCCGGTTGAATATTAAGCCGTCCAATCGAGTCACCGGACAGGATCTCTGGCCATACGTGACCGGAGAGACTGCCAATCGCCGTGATCACATCGTGACCGCTTACGGATACATCGCTTCCGTAACCACTCCCGAATGGAACTACTCCGCCATCTGGAACCGTGAAAAATATAAAGGAACTTACGAGCCCCAGCTCTATGACCGAAAGAATGATCCACACGAACTGAAGAATGTGGCCGGCGAGCATCCGTCGGTGTTGAAGGATCTCCAAGCCAAATTAGAGAAGTACATTGCTTCCGGCTGGGACATCACCAACGGCAGCTTCAGCGAAAAGGCGGGATAAAAGAATCCGGCGGTCAGTTCTTAGAACCGGCCGCCACTTTCGCTGATCACCGCCCTAATTCAACTGAGGTAGCCCTCACTATCCAAATTCTTCTACCGCCTCACGGGCGTTAATGTTTTTGGACAAACAAATCGTTCAAAATTCCAGCAGTTTCATCATTCAGCTGATTGGCGCTTAACTTGCAAACTAAGCCTTAGGCGGAATTCATGCCAGATCGAATTGATGAAACACTAACAGCTATTGAAAACGAATCGTGGCTCACCTCCACATCTGAGCCCAACAGGCAATACGGAGAGCAGCGGCGCAGATACGTCGGCGGGCTGATCAGGCAGAAGTTGGCTACGCAAAACCGCAAGAGGCTCGATGAAGCACTCTCACTCAACGTCTCCTTCGATAATTCAGAACCGCGCAAGAAATTGCGGCGCGGCGTTCGCGCCATCATGCTGGCCCAATTCACCCTCAAGGGCGCTTCGCTCGACCAGGCACCCGTCCTTAAACAGCGTTGGTTAAACCAATCGGAAGATACCATTAGGCGCGGCTTCTTGGCCTGCTGCCCCGCAACCAACGATCCAAATGATACATCGCGGCTCGCCTGGAATCCGAACCTTTTCAGCGATCCATCGGCTTTTCCAGAGTGGATAAAGGGTCCCGTCACCTTCCAATACCGTTTCATTGTCACTTGCCTCCCTTGCGACGATCGAGCCAAAAGCACTCTCGCTGACCCAAACCCAACCATCTCCAGTTGGTCTGCCATCAGTGCGTCTGTCGTAGACCAAAGCAATTCCGTCATGCAAGGCCTCTGGGGCCTCGTGCTACGGGTGCCCGCCGCAAACGTGTTCGTAGCCAGTAGCGTAGACCAAGACATAAAAAACCACCTCGGCAGCCAGCTGACAAGAAGCCCTGAGGCTGAAGCGAACATGGATTTGCACAGCAAAACCGGCCTGCTCTCCCAACACATGAATGACCTTTATGCCGCCCAGGGTCGTCTGAAGTCTCCACTCGAAATCATCCAGCAAAATCGAAACGGCCGCTGGAACGAAGTTGTAGTTCTGGGCAAATCCCCGGCCGGTATACCGACCACCGTGACCGCTCTTTTCTACCGAGTCGCAACCAATCACCGTTACTACGTCGGTACCGGCCAAACAAAGTCGCCCGTCACCGACGACATCGAAGACTGGGTGACAACTTGCGCCGGCAAATTCAACCTCCCTGTTATCTATATTCCCGATTCAAGCGGCGCATTGGGATAAGACGGGCGTAGCTCTCGACTTTTCCACGAAATACCTGCAATCGATCAGGCGAACCGGCTGGAGCGAGCTCGCATTCGTTTTGTCACAGCGATGGACTGCGGTCTCTTCACGGTCGGTCGGAGAACTCGGAACCGGGCAGATCTGGGCGAACGGCGGGAACCCGCAATAGACACCGCTTTCGTGGACGCGAACGTCCTCGTCTACGCCTCCACACGACTCACAGAGAAATCTGCATCGCGGCCCGCGTCGCGCAAAATGCGCCCCGCCTCCGCATACCGAAAATTTGCCTTCATCCATTGCGCGGTGTCAGTGCAAACCCACTCGACACAGCGCGAGGAGTGCAGCGCCGTTATAGAGCTTGTTGCTTGCCGTTAAGACCGGCTCATGGTGAGAGATGCGATGCCGCAGCAGTTGAATATCTTTCAGCCGCCCGTGAATAACACTCCGTGGAACTCGCGCATTCGGAGTTCGAGCGCACTGGGAAGCTCGCCATATACTATCGCCTAGCGACTATAAATTCCGTTGACAAAACTTCCAAGTTTTTCTTCTCCCTTCTTTTCAACCACTTAACCCAGTTCCGACCGTTTCTCCGCTTGCCCCACATTCCATCCTGAAACTGAAAGGAAGGTGTCGACTCATGTCGCCCATTCAAAACTCAAACGCAACTTTTTCTTCCGAAGCCGCAGCCACCGCTGCCGCCTCGGCAACCGCAACCGCTACCGACTCTTCCGCGGCGCGTCGTCGTCCGCTCTCTTGTTTCAGCGCCTTGAAACACCGCGCCGCTGCGCAAAACCTCTATATCCCCGGCGAAGACCCGGCCCAATTCGAAGCTCTCGTCGAAGAAGCCTTCGAACAATATCAACCCGCTACCATTCTCGACGCGTCCTTCGTCTACGATTCCGTCCACGCCCGCTGGATGCTCTGGCGTCGGCAACGCGCTCAGTCCGATCTTGAACAAAAATTCAATCAAACCTTCGGCGATGCCAGCCATTGGTCAAAAGATCAATTCCACCTCACTCAACTTTGTGACCGTTACGTCACCTCCGCTGAGCGTTCGCTCAACCGCGCTCTCTCCAACCTTCGCGCCGTCAAAAAAGACGAGTCGCAAGAAGCCCGCTGGCGCGACATGCACTGCATCCAGCGCGAACGCCTCGCCCTCCAACGCGAAAAGTTCGAACACGCCAAACAAAAAGAGGAACAGCGCGCCGCCAAAGCCGCGGCCAAGGCAGCGTCCAAAGCGGCCAAACCCGCGCCCACGCAGCCAACGCAAGAAACGATCTCAATCCCGCGCCCGCCCATCGTCATCCGCACGCAGCCGGTCGCGCAAACCATGCGCACCTAATTATCGCTAAGGCTTTCGTTTGCCGTAGGGCGGCCATTCTTGGCTGCTGGCCGGCTTTCTAGCCGGTCCACTTACCAAACCTGAAGTGTCTTTCCACAACCACCCAATGCTCCTTTGTCCCCTTCCACAAGCGTCCGAAAGCCAAAAGGGGACTGCCATAGCGAGCAGAAACCTTCCAATCGCAGCGCCAACTCGAAAATCGCGTACTGGCTGTCCCCTTTTGGCGCTTCCAACCTCCGCAGCGCCCCATGTTCTGCAAAATTCACCGTTTCTTCGCCTGCCTCTTCCTCAAATTCCGCCTCCCCTCATCGCCGGAGATGCTACTCTATTAAAGGTGTCCGCAGACACCCCCTAACCGCAGGGAACCGCCGGATGTCAACGGTCCGGCAACCATCCAACCGTTCAACAACTGAAGGTGGCTCGGAACTGTCCGTTGTTTCGTGTGCGTGTAAAAGCGCGATTCCGCAATCGGTTCGCGTATTCAAGCCAGGGTCCGGGTGCTCGGCATGTAGTAGCAGGTTGCCGTCCTGGTGATTGAGGTGATGAAAGGTGAGAAAAGATATTACAGTCGCCGCCAGCGAACGAGATTCGCGCGGCAAGAATGAAGCCCGCCGCTTGCGCGTCAAAGGGTCCGTCCCTGCCGTGGTCTACGGCGGCGAAGCCGGCCCTTCTGCCCTCGCAGTCGATCCCAGGGAACTCAACAAGATCCTGCACAGCAAGACTGGCCACAACACAATTTTTAACTTGAGCATCGGCGGCAATCAGCAAGTCCCCGTCATGATCGTCGATTGGCAGCACGATCCCATTAAAGAGAATCTGCTCCACGTCGATCTCAAGCGCATTGACTTAACTAAGCGCATCGCCGTCAAAGTACCTGTCGTCACACAAGGCGAGCCGAAGGGCGTTAAGATCCAGGGCGGCATCCATGAAATCATCACTCGCGAAATCGAAATCGAGTGCTTGCCGGATGACATTCCTGAAGAGTTTGTCGTGAACGTCTCCGAACTGATGATTGGCCAGGCCATCCGCGCCTCTGAAGTGCCGCTCGGTTCCAATGTCAAGCTCAAGAGCCCGGGCGACGCCGTGATTTCCCACGTCGTCTCTCTGAAGGCGGAAGAGGTTGCCGCCGCTCCGGAAGCAGCCGCCACTCCCGCTGCCGAGCCCGAAGTCATCAAGAAGGGCAAGAAAGAAGAAGAGGGTGCCGAACCTGCTGCCGGCGGCGCCAAAGAAAAGAAGAAATAACGTCCGCCCAGCGTTTGGATCATGTCTAGCGAAGCCGCGCCGATCGATCCATCGGCAGCGAACCTCGATGAAACAGTCTGTATCGCTGGCTTGGGCAATCCCGGACCCCGCTACGCGGTCACGCCGCACAATTTGGGGTTCCGGGTGGTGGATGAATTGGCGGAGCGCCACGGCCTGCAGGTAACTCGCTCGGAAGGCTCTTCGCTCACGGGAAGCGGTCGCATCCGGGATCGAAAAGTGATCCTGGTCAAACCGCAGACCTTCATGAATAATTCGGGTATGGGCATCGGCGCTGTGCTGAAATTCCACAACCTGACGCACCGCAATCTGATTGTGGTGTACGACGAACTGGCTCTGCCTTGGACCGCTCTTCGGATCAAGCTGAACGGTTCGGCCGCTGGACACAACGGTGTCAAGTCGGTGATTGCCGCTTTGAAGACGGAAGTCTTTACGCGCGTTCGGGTGGGTATACACCCGGGCCACGAAATTGAAGCGGTTGAATATGTCCTCGCTCCTTTCGAGCGCGGCATGAAAAAAGAGGTGGAAGAAATGGTCTCCTATACCGCCGATGCCATCGAATCCATCCTTGCTGAAGGCGCCCCTAAGGCCATGACGAATTTTAATCGTCGCGCCCAAGGCAGTAACCAAGAGGAAGAATGAGAACCTACGAAGAGTTATTTATCGTTCGAGCCGATCTCCCCGAAGAGGAACTCGATCCGCTTATCGAACAATTCAAACACGTCATCACCGCAGCCGGTGGCGTTGTCGAAAAAGTGGACAAGTGGGGCGTGCGCAAGTTCGCCTATCGCGTCGCTAAACAAACCGAGGGCCAATACGTCCTGATCCTGTTCAACGCCAATGCCGATTCCGTCAAGGAATTGGAGCGTCGCTTACGCGTGTCCGATGCGGTCCTCAAATTCTTGACCGTACGCATTGATGAAAAACTGAAGCGCATCGAAAAGCGCAAGAAAGCTCGTGAAAAGCGCGCTGCCCGCAAACCCGCTCCTCAGCCGCAAGCCGCTCCCGGCGGACCGCATGCCCCTGGCGAACCGCATGCGGTCGTTCCCGGCACTCCTTCTCCGGCCCTGCCCGCAGCGCCGGCGCCACCCCCGCCTGCTCATCCAGCGCCGGCTCTGCCTTCGGTTGCCGCCGCGCCGGAATCCAATCCACCCACGGAAGGACAACAGCCGGCCGAATAGGCCGCTTAAAGGAGAATCATCATGCCAACAGAACAAAGAGGCGGCCGTCCCATCGCGGCTTCGCAGCGTCCCACCGGTGGTGACAAGGCCATTGCTACTGGCAAGAAACAGTATTTCCGGCGCAAGAAAGTGTGCCGCTTCTGTGTCGACAAAATCGACGACATTAACTATAAAGACGTCAAGACTCTCATGGCCTTCGTCTCGGAGCGCGGCAAAATTACCCCGCGCCGTATCTCCGGCGTCTGCACCCCGCACCAGAAGCGTCTCAGCGAGGCCATCAAGCAAGCACGCAATATCGCTCTTGTGCCTTTCGCTTCCCGCATGTAATTCAATCAGGAGCCAAGAACCATGGAAGTCATTCTTAGAGAAGACGTCGATAAAATAGGCGCCCGTGGCGCCATCGTCAAAGTAGCCGACGGCTACGCCCGCAACTACCTCCTGCCGCGCAAGCTGGCAGTTGCCGCGAGCGACTCCAACCGCAAAATCGTCGAACAGGAACGCGAAGCGTATGTTCGCCGCGAAGTCAAGTTCAAGTCAGAGGCTGATGATTTGGTGAAGCTGCTCCAAAACGTCACTTTGACCTTCCACCACAAAGTCGGAGAAAACAATCAGCTCTTTGGGTCGGTCACGGCCAAAGACATCTCCGACGGCCTCGAACAACAGCGCTTCCACATTGAGCGCCGCAAGGTGCAGTTGGATGAACCCATTCGCACTCTCGGCGAACACATGGTCACGCTTCGCCTTCACCGCGAAGTGTCCACTCAGATCAAGGTTGTCGTCGAACCCGAGTAAGCCTTGTTTCTCGATCCCGGCAAACTCAACCAAGCGGCTCCGGCCGAGGTCCTTGAGGCCGCCGCGCGCGGCCACCTCGGCATCGACCAGCGCTTTTTGCATTCGCTCATAGATCGGCCGGCGGAATCTCTGCCGGCCATCTTGGCATTTCCCTCCCAAAGCCGCAGCCACGACCGTGAAGACATTTTCCCCGATCTCATTGCGGTCCTGCGTCACTGGAACGCTCCCGAATCCATCCCTTTCCTCATCGACTTCCTAAAGCATGTGCCCGACGAAGTCCCCGACGATGCAGTCTTCCTCCTGGTGAATCACGCCGCCCAAGCGCTCGATCCGCTGCTAGCGCTGTATTCCGAACTCGACGAAACCGATAGCGGCGAAGTCGCCTTCCTTCTCGCAAACCTCGGTGTTCGCGACCCGCGCGTCCTCGCTATCCTCGATGAGCGCCTCGCCTACGACCTCTCCGACACGCTCCTGCTGCTCGACATGTATCACGACCCTGCGGCCATTCCCGCCATTGAAAAGGCCGCCGCTGTTCTTGAAGATCGCGATACCGAACTCAAAGAGGAAGTCGCCAAAACCATCGAATCCCTCAAGCACGCCGCAGTCCAAACCCGTTCTGAGCCAGAGCCTTTCGACATCTGGGATCGCTACCCCGAAGAAGAAGATCTGCCCATTGATCTGCTCGATGACGATGAGCGTTTGGAACTGCTGAAATATCCCAGCCCTTCTGTCCGCGCCGCTGCTGCCCGTTCTTTCTTCAATCAGCCACTCACCCCGGAACAAACAGAGCGACTTCTCCACCTCGCCCAGCACGACGAGTCCCCCAACGTCCGCGGCCGCGCCTGGGAAGGTCTCATCGACGCCACTGAAGATGTGGACGTTGTGAATGCCATGCTCGCGGCGCTTCGTAAAACCGATCTTCCGGTTGAAGAACGTGGCGGTCTCCTCGTGGCCCTCGCTCCGGAAGCCGACCGCAACGAAGTCCGCCAAGCCATCGAGGAATTCTACAAAGCTCCCGCGGGTCGCGCTAAGGCCCTCGAAGCCATGTGGCGGTCGATGCATTCGAGTTTCCGCGAATACTTCGCTCCGCACTTGGAAGACGAAGACCTCGAAATCCGCCGCTCCGCCCTCTGGGGCGTTGGCTACTTCGGTCTGAAAAGCGAGTTACAGAAAGTGCGCGGCCTCTTCGATGACGAAGAACTCCGCGCCGACGCGCTCTTCGCCTACGCTCTCGCTTTCCCAACCGAGGTCTCCCGTGGCCGCATGAAAGGCGTCCTGGAGCGCATACAGAAAGACGCCAAGGGCTTGGCCGACTACGAAGAAGAACTCGTCAAAGCTGCCCTCGACGAACGCCTGATGCTAGCCGGTAAGGAACCGTTCTTTCGCGAACAAGAAGACTAGCCGGTAGTCGAAACGGTTTGCCGGCTACAGCAGCGCTCCAGTCCCATCGCATAGGTGTCATACAATCCGTCAAAGGTGGCGCCCCACCCATGTCCGCAGGCAAACACTCGCGCCGCATGCCCCATCTGCATGCGCAAGTTGGGCTCATCCATTAACCGCCGGACCCCCGCGGCGTAATCTTCGGAAACAAAGCCAGTCACGCCGTCCTCTACCCCAATCCGCCTTCCGCTGTCCCGTCCTAAACACACCGGCACCCCGCTCGCCATCGCCTCCAACACGACGAGACCGAACGTATCCGTTTCTGAAGGAAAGATCAAAACGTCCATACTTGCGTACGCTTGCGCCAAGGCTTCTCCCCTCAAAACACCGGCAAACTCGGCTTTGCGCAGGCTCTTGCGCAGCCATTTCTCCTGGCCGCCCGCCCCTACAACCAAGAACCGGAAATTCTGTTCCCCTTGTGCCGTTAATTCCGCCTCCACTCGCGCCATCGCTCGAACGTTCTTCTCCGCCGTCAATCGCCCTACATAACCGATGCAGAACGGCTGTCCCGTGCGCCGCGCTACGGTCCTCATCTTGAACCGCTGCAGATCCACCCCATGGCCCATGAAAAAAGAAGGTTTGCCGGTGCTGTTCTCGAGCAACTCAATCATTCCCGGATTCGGCGCCATGGTGAATCGCGCTGTGCGATAAAAACGCAATAATCCGCGCAAAGTCTGCTGCTCGATCTCATTCGCAATCATTCCCGCGAGTCTCTTAGGCAGCGCTCTTAAAGCCGGCATCGTTCGCCGCACCAGGTATTCGTGGAAATTGGTATGCCATGAGGCCACCCACGGCACATGCATCGCATGCGCCGCCATCGCTCCGAGAAAGCCCATATCGCCGGGCCCGGTGATGTGCACCAAGTCTGGTTGGAACTCGGCAAGGCGCTCCATCACCAGCCTCTTGTGCCTCGCAAACAGCGGATCGAAATAGAGGTCTTTATCTACCGGAAACGCAATCGGGCTTCGAGCCAGTTCCAGCATTCGCGCCGAACCGTCGCTGGTTTCTCTCGTTTGCGTACTACCCAAAACTGTGAGAAAAGGGTAACCGCGCGCCTTCGCGTATTCAAAGAGTTGCCGGCTTATCGTGCCAACGCCGTTCGCCTCATAAAACGTATCGGCGAACCAGGCAACTCTGGGCATCCCCCCGTCTGAGAAATTATTCAGCAACAACAAGCTTAACGCGCGCGCTAAGTTAACAACCCTCAATCAAGTTAAACTTCATACACTCGGCAACCTTCTTGCTCCTCATCCCATCTGGAGCACTGGAGGCAAAAATGAAAAAAATCATCCAAATAACAGCCCTGGGAATCTTCGGTCTGCTGGGTGTGTTCCCCACATCCATGAACGCTCAGTCTCATTACACCCGTCCTGCCAATAGCTCTTATCACGGCTCCGGCTACTCGGCGGGCTATGGCCATCATGAAAGAGGAGCCGCGATTGTAGGGACAACAACTGCGGTCGGTGCTTTGATTGGCGGCGCATCCGCCAGGCATCATGCGCGCGGGGCCGTTGTGGGTGCGGTTATCGGCGGCTTTGCCGGTCTAATGATTGAACACGCCGCCCACGACCATCGTTACAGCGAATATAGATAGGCCGCTTCAGCGCGCCACACTCGCTACTTGATCGTCTGTTGTGTTTAACTTGCTGTGGAACCGGCTGTAGCTGAAATAGACCACCAGTCCTACCAGCATCCACCCAAATGCCGTTAATTGCGTTCTCGTGTCGAGCGATACGATCATCGTTCCGCAAACCAGCATTCCTAAAATCGGCACTACCGGCACGAAGGGCGTGCGGAACGGCCGCTCTCGCGTCGGTTCCTTCTTGCGCAAAATCATTACGCCCACGCACACCAGCGTGAAGGCGAATAACGTCCCAATCGACGTTAAATCTCCCGCTAGCGACCCTGGAATGAACCCGCCAAACGCGCCTACAAAGAAGAACAGCACAATATTCGATTTCCAAGGTGTCCGGAACTTCGGATGCACATCGCTAAACAACTGCGGCAGCAATCCATCGTTCGACATCGAGAAAAACACCCGGCTCTGCCCCAACAACATCACCAGCATTACTGACGAAAACCCCGCCAAAATCGCCACCGTCACCAGCGTCGCCAACCATCCGTAGCCAGGCATGTAGTGTTGAATCGCATACGCCACTGAAGCCTCTTTGCCCTGAATCGCGAACTCTCTCCAGTTGCAAATGCCAGTCAGCACGTGCCCAAACGTTATATAGAGCACCGTGCAGATTGCCAGCGAACCCAGCATCCCAACCGGCATGTCGCGCTTCGGATTCTTCGCCTCCTGGGCCGCCGTCGATACCGCGTCAAATCCAATAAAGGCAAAGAACACAATTCCCGCGCCTTTAAGTAATCCACCGAAGCCATGTCCGAAGAATCCCGCATGACCGGGTTCGTTTGCCGGAATCATAAACGGTGTATAGTTCTCCGGCCGGATGAAATGCCATCCCAGCGCAATGATCAAAAGGACAATTCCAACTTTCACGCCAACGATGACCGAATTTAAATTGGCCGATTCCTGCGTTCCCTTGATGAGCACCAGCGATAACAGCGCCAAAATAAACAAAGCCGGCAAGTTCACGATTCCATGAACGCCGGCCGCATCTACATCCATCGGTGAATGGCACCATTGGAAAGGCATCCGCATACCAAGAAGGTTGTTCAGATACTCGCTCCAGGCAATCGAGAGCGTCGCCGCCCCTAACGCATATTCAAGTACCAACGCCCAGCCGATAATCCACGCTACAAACTCGCCCATCGTGGCATATGCATAGGTGTAGGCACTCCCCGCTATGGGGAGCATAGCCGCGAACTCCGCGTAGCAGAGCCCGGCCAGCAGACATCCGGTTGCCGCGACGATGAACGAGAGCACAACCGACGGCCCAGCGCCTTCCGCTGCCGCCGCCGCCGTCCTCACAAAGATACCGGCGCCGATCAGCGCGCCAATGCCCAAGGCAATCAAACTCGTCGCCGTCAGCGTTCGTTTCAACGTGCTGGTTTCGGCTTGGCTCAATAAAGCCTGAATCGATTTTGTGCGTGTCAGGTTCATGAAATTACCCGCTACGTTACCATATTTGCCGTAACGACCGCTAACGCCCTCTGCTCGAATAGTAATAGAACCCCATGAAAATACTCCTTCGGCTGGCCAGCGCCGCCACTCTCTGTCTGTTCGCCACGGCCCAAACGAAACCCCTGCCGGAGTCCGTCCTGGCTGCCCTCGATTGCGTCCAAGCCAACGAACTCCGAGGCGATCTCTCCTTCCTGTCCTCCGATGCCCTGCAAGGCCGCTACACACCGTCCCCGGGCCTGGAAATTGCCGCCGAATTTATTGCCTCTAAATTTCGTGCCGCCGGCCTTGAACCATTAGGCGACCATGAATACTTCCAGACGGCCCAAATGATCGAACGCCGCGTGCCCAGCATGGCCAGTAACCTCATTTTATTCATCGCCGACGGCCGCACAATCACCATTCCGGCCGGCGATATCAGCGTGGCGGTTACGAGCCAAGCCGCCCATTTCGGTCATCTGCCAGTGGTCTTTTTGCCCGCTAAAGACGAAGCACTTCTCAAACCGCTCGACGTGCGCGGCAAAGCCATCGTTACCGTTGAGGCCAACCTAGATAATCTCGCGCCCGACCAAATCCGCTTGATCCGGGCAAAAGCCCGCGCTTTTGACCGTTCCGTCCAATCGTCGGGTGCCACTCTCGTCCTGACCATCGCCCGCAACAAACGAACCAACTTGCAACCCTCGCGGCTGATCCCAGCCGATCAAACAACTGCCACCCGCATCCCGGCGCTTTCGGCGCAAAGCCAGGATCTCGTCGCCTTTCTCTCCGATCCCAACCATCCCACAGCGACTCTTTCCGCCGATGTCCCCGCTCCCGCCGATACCCCGGTGGTCGTCAAAAACGTAATCGGGATTCTTCGCGGTTCCGATCCCGTCCTCTCCAAAACCGCCGTCCTCCTCACCGCCCACTACGACCACATCGGCACAGTCGAAACAGCGGCTGGCCTGAGTATGCACGCCACCGGCGACCCACAGGACCGCATCTACAACGGCGCCAACGATGATGGCAGCGGCACTGTCTCGGTCATTGAAATCGCCCATGCCCTCGCGCGCCTCAACCCTCGCCCGAAACGCTCGATTATATTCATGACATTCTTCGGAGAGGAGCGCGGCGAACTCGGTTCTCAGTTCTATGGCAAACACCCCGCTTTTCCCATCAGCCAGACCGTCGCCGATTTGAATCTGGAGCAAATGGGCCGTACCGATTCCACCACGGGCCGTCATGTGAACGACGCCTCCGTTACCGGCTTCGACTATTCAGATGTCACTCAATTCCTCATCAGCGCCGGTCGGCGCACCGGCATCAGTGTCTACCGCGACCCCGCTGCGAGCGACGCCTACTTCGCCCGCAGCGACAACGAGGCGCTTGCCCGGCAGGGCATTCCCTCCCACACCATCTGCGTTGCCTTCGATTACCCGGACTATCACGGCCTGGGTGACGAATGGCAAGAAATCGATTACGCCAACATGGCCAAAGTCGATCGCATGGTCCTGCTGGCCCTGTATGATCTTGCGAACGCGAGTCAAACTCCGCAGTGGAACTCCTCTAATCCCAACGCGGCACCGTTTCGCCAACATGTTGAGCCGAAACCGACTCTCTGATTTCAACAGCGGGTGCATGCTGGTAAAAATACGAAAATGGACCGTATGCCGGTCGATAAGCATCAGTAGAACATCGGCTCAGGGAATTTATTTAAGTTAGAGGTTAAGGTTTGGGAGTAATATTTTGAAAAATATCGTGCTGCTCGCTCTTAGCGTGGCAGCGGTCGCTATGGGGCAAAACAGCGAAACCAGCGGAAATCCTCGTATCGACCCCGGTACCCTAGCCGCCCCAAAGCAGGACGCGACAACCGCCGCGCCTCACCGTTCGCAAAAGGAAATCGCCGCACAACAAGTGAAAGACGAAGAAAAGCAGCGTATCCTGGGCATCGTTCCACACTTCAACGTTTACGACTTATCTGAGGCAGTTCGCCTCTCGCCCGAGCAGAAGTTTGAACTTGCGTTCAAGTCTGCGGTGGATCCTTTCAACGTCGGCCTCGCAGGAATCAACGGTGCCATCGGCCAAGCTCAAAACAGCGAGCCCGGTTATGGCCAAGGAATCAAAGGCTATGGGCGTCGCTTCGGCGCCGCCTATTTGGACAGCTTCGACGGAACCATGATCGGCAACGCCATGCTGCCTGCCGTTCTCCACCAGGACCCTCGCTATCTGCGCAAAGGAACAGGGAACGTCCCAGGTCGCATAACCTACGCTTTGCTGTCCACCTTTCGGTGTAAAGGCGACAACGGTCGTTGGCAACCAAATGTGTCAAATCTGCTCGGCAATTTTGCCGCTGGCGGAATTTCAAACCTTTACTATCCAAGCAGTGACCGCGGCTTTGTGAACACTTACCAACGCACGATTGTGGTCTCTGGCGAGGGTGCAATCGGCGCCGTCCTGGCCGAATTCCTGCCCGACATCGCACGCCACCATCATCGGCATCACGAGCCTCAGCCCTAGTCTCACCTCTTCCGCAGCAAGGTCTTGTTTGCTGCTGGCCAAAGGTTACGGTCAGGCCAACGTCCCCGTCTCTGCCGAGACCATCTTTCAATCCGGCTTCGTCGGCAAACAGTTTGTTTCCGCCGCCATCATGATGCTCGTCGAAGGGCGGCTTTCCCTCAATGACAGCAGCATTACCAAGTATTTCCCCAGCCCTCCGGCAGCTTGGAACTCCATCCTGATCAAAAACCTGCTGTCTCATCCCTCGGGCCTCTATGAGTACGAAACCCCCGAACGCGACGGCCCGAAGGGACCGTTCTATCTGCGGCTCGATTTCACCGAAGACGAATTGGTAGCCCCACCTTCAACTCCACCGCCGACGGCGCCTTATATTTCAAATGGCTCGACATAGCCAAATGGGACGAAGCTCTTTACACCACCCGTCTGCTCAACCAATCGAGCCTCGACCGCATCTGGACAGTCTTCCCGCTCAAAAACGGCAACCCCAATTCAGTTGGATACGGTTTCGCGTGGTCGATCGGTCTGCAAAATGATCACAAGCGCATCGAACACGGTGGCGCAGGGCAAGGCTTCACATGCCAAATTTCGCGCTACCCCGATGACGGCCTCACCATCGCGTTTCTCACCAATCTTGATGCGCGACATTCCAATCCTGCCTTCATCGCCCATGTCGTGGCAGGTCTTGCGCTTCCTCCGTTGATGCCGGCGAAGCTCAACCCCGACGTTCGATGACACTGACTTAACCGCTCGTCTCGAGCCTGAAACCTTGCACGAGGCAACGTCAACACCCTCGGTTTCGCTCTGGACCGCAAATACGAATAAACCACTGGCGCATATTAGGATTCCGAGCTACCTCCTCCTCCTCGATATCAGTCACCCGAGAATCTTCAAAATCTTTCCGTTCTCGGCAACCGCTGATCCGTCACGCGCACTAACAAATTGAGAACCGAGACGGCAGAGAACTCTCTCATTCGTCCTGCTGCATCGCAAGTTCTTAGTGGAGGAGAAAACAAAATGAGTAACGCAATTCTAGTAAATAATGCTGTCACCCGCCTGGCTTCACAAGCCGACGCGGTCGGGCGGCTCGCGCAAGACGATGGCGGATTTTCAGCGGTCATCGCCGCCTTTGAATCAAGAGACGCGACCGCTTTCCGCTGGGTACTCGAACGTTTGGAGATGCTGCCCTATTGCGAAATCATCTGCGAGTGGGTCCGCGTCAAGCTGTGCTCGCTGCGCTGCGCGGAGATCTGCCGTCCAACGGACAATCCGGAAATACCGAGTCTGCTCGAATTCGCCCGCGCCGTGGTCAGCCTTTCCTCAAACGAGAAGGCCCTGCGCCGCGTGCTCGACGCCGTTTCCTGCGGCGACGCCGGCCAATACCAGGCCGTTCTGGAAGAACTGAAACTCGGCCCATTCTGCCAGTTGATTTGCAACTGGGTTTGCTCAATCAGCTACCAGGAAGTCTGCCATGCCGTGTGCCGGCCTGAACCCGTCACCCTCACCGATCCGCTACTCAGCTTGCGTGTCGCAGGTGAGGCCATCGCCGCCATCGCAAGAAACGGAAAGCTTTTCGATACGCTGCAAAAAGCGTCCGAATCCGCCGATTTTGATGCTCTTCGGTCCTCCATCAGCGCGCTTGGCCTCGGAGAGCAGTGTCACATCTTGTGCTTCTTCCTTTGCATTTGGCGCCGTGTCTGGGTATGTCGCGCTTTCTGTCTTCTGCCTGCGGCGATCTACACCGGATCGTACGCCATCGAAGAGGCGCGCAATTTTGCGGTCGCGACTCGCCAACTTGCCGGCAACCCGCGTGCCATCACCGATCTCGTGGACGCCACTCTCGCTCGGAATGCGGATACCTATAATCAAATCGCTTCCCGCTTCAACCTCGCGCCCTACTGCTCGCAACTCTGCGGCTGGGTGTCTTCGGCAATTTGTCACACCTTCTGCATCCGCGTCTGCCCGCCGCCGCCTACCTATGAGCCGCTGTTCACCACGGTCGGAAATTTCGACATTTACACCCAGATCGACCCAGCTACCGGCCTGACGAACACAAGCCTCCCGCCTACCGCTGCAATGCCTTGGGGTGGTGGACCGAAGTTCGCGTTCTATAACGAGATCCAACTCGGTGGCACCTGTCCCGTCTTCTCCCCAACGGCGCCCGCCACCATGATGAAGTTTCGCTTCCTGTACGCAGCCAGCGCCACAACCCTGCCTGCCTCGATCACAGCGACGCAAACCAGCATCACGGTGCCGGCCGGGGTAACGACTCCCGCAACACCCTTTAACGTAGCCGTTTCCAACTGCGGTTCTCAAGGCATCACCGGCGAAACGTTCACCGTCACAAATGTCTCCGGCGCTACCTGGACGATTGCGAGGGGCGCCGATGGCACCACTGCCGCCGCCGCTACTGCAGGCGCTACCTTGCTCATTGGACTGACTCCCATCACAGGTCCACTTGTGGATACGCCCCTCCAGGTCGGGCAGCGTGTCATCAGTTGGCCGGCGTATCTCCTTGGTGGTCTTGCGGGACCTCTGACCTCGACCTTCGAGCCTGTGTATGTCGGCTACGGGACCGATCCGATCGCCCCCGCCGCCGGCTCCGCCTACGTATCGCCCGCGCATTACCTTGAGCCCGATGTTACCACCGGGTGGGTATCCTTTGACTCCAGCCTAGTGAGTCCCGTCATCGAGAGCTTCCTCGACTTTGATACAGCTCGCGTTGTCATCGGAGGCTGCTCCCTGCCGTCAGGCCCATGTTACGGCACACCCGGCGGTGCTCCAGCCGGCACTGCGGCCGCAAACCCCGGCGCCGGTTCCGATCTCGCGATCATTTTCCAGGCTACGCGCCAAAGCGTCAGCACAGTCGATTACTCGAATTCCCTCTGCAAGATCCACATCAACAACTGGCTAGAGGTGAATAACCTGTGGTTTACACAGTTCGCAACCGGCTGCTGCACGCCGATCGACTCGACTCTTTCGGTCGAGTTCACCGTAGATCACGAAGAGATGTCTGCCGGCGCGTGGTCGCTCGGAATTAGCTCATGTGCTCTGAGCGAAGGTCTCACGCCGTCTGTTTCAAATCCGCCCCTGGTCAATCTCACTGGCCGCGGCGGCTATGGAACGATTAATGTCGATACCAGTCTGTGGCCCAACTGTTCCTATACGGTAGATCTGGACACACGGCCCGGACTAACGACCGGCATCTGGGACAGGCAGGGTGAGGCGAACCTTCTCACCTTTGCGATCTGCAACCATGTCAACACAGCGTTGACCGCACCGATAAACTCTTCGCAAACCTCGCTCTCCGTCGCGAACAGCGCCGGCTTCCCGGCCACGCCGTTCAACGCCTTGCTCGTTAGTACTGGTGAGATAGTCCAAGTGACCGCAGTATCTGGAACTACCTGGACAGTCGCCCGCGGACAAGCTGGTACTACCGCCGCGGCAGCAGCCGTTGGCGCCACCATCTCTTCGAGCTAACGAATCCCGGCGCTATGAGCCCTTGGTTTCACTTCGCGTTGGCCGTCTTCGCTACCTGGCGGGTGACTCATCTGTTTGTGAGCGAAGACGGTCCGGCCGACCTCATCGTACGCTTCCGGGCCGTATTCGGCGAAAGCTGGGTCGGCAAAATGCTCGATTGCTTCTACTGCTTTAGCTTGTGGATCGCAGCACCGGCAGCACTCTTTGTTACGCGCGATCCGTTCGAGTGGCTTTTCAACTGGCTGGCGGTTTCGGGCGCCGCATGCCTGTTGGAACGCGCCTTCACTCAAACTCCAACTGCACTAATCGAACCCATGCCCCCATTCGCACAAGGAGACATCAATCATGTGTTGCGGACAGAAACGGTCGTCACAGAGTAACACCCTGGTCCCGAGCCAGCCCCGGCCCACGCCCTCACAGACACGCCTAAATTTACGGCAACGGCCCGCTCCTTTGGTCGCTGCGCCCGCCGTTGAATCGGTATCAACCGCTCCTCCGCAAGCTCCAGTCCCACTCCGCTACCTGAAGACTGATTCCGTTCGAGTGCGAGGAGTCACCACCGGCCAATCTTACGAATTCTCCGGCCCTCGCGCAATCGTCGACGTCGACCCGCGGGATGTGCCGGCGCTGTTGAACACAAATGTATTTCGTCGCGCGTGAGAACGCATCACCCTACCTGCGACCGCGCAAACTCTCCCGCAGCCACAGCCCGTAGCACCTCCTGCAGTTTCTCCACCTGGATGGGCTTGGTCAAATGCAGGTCCATCCCCGCCTCTAGACAGATTTCCCGGTCCCGCTCGCCCGCGTGCGCCGTCAACGCAAGAACCGGCAACCGCTTCCCCTTCGCTACTTCCAGCCGCCGAATTTCCCTGGTCGCTTCCAGCCCATCCATCACCGGCATCTGCACGTCCATAAAGACCACATCCACATCCCACCCAGCCGCATCCAACGCCTCCAGTGCCAACCGGCCGTTATCCGCCACAATCACCAGACATCCATTCTTCTCAAGCAGTTTCTTCGCCACTTTCAGGTTAATCGGGTTGTCCTCAACTAACAGCACTTTCAACGCCGTCTTGTCCGCTACGGCCGCTGGGCTCTTCTGGACTGAAGTCTCCACTGCCTTTTGCTCAACTGAATCGAACACCGCCGTGAAATAAAATCGGCTGCCCGCCCCCGGCTTGCTCTCCACCCAGATCCCTCCGCCCACCAATCCGACCAACTTCGACGCCACCGCCAATCCCATCCCCGTGCCGCCATACGCTCGCGTAAACGACGTGTCCCCCTGGGAAAATGCCTCGAAAATATGAACCTGCTTTTCTTCTGGTATCCCGATCCCCGTGTCCGTCACGCAGAAGCGCAGCGTCGACTTTTTGTCCGCTTGGCTCTCGAGCAACACGCTGGTTGAAACGCCGCCCACCGCCGTAAACTTGATCGCATTCCTCAGCAAATGCCCCAGAATCTGCTTCAGCCGTACTGGATCGCCCATCAGCACCGCCGGCACGTCTTCGGCCACCGAAAAGTGAAACCCCAGATCTTTCTCTTTTGCTTTGGCCGCAAACGGCAGCGTAATCTCTTCGATCGTCCGCCGCACGTTAAACTCGACATTTTCAAGCTTCAGCATGCGCCCGTCTACCCGCGTGAAGTCCAAAATATCGTCAATAATCCCAAGCAAGGAGGTCGCCGATGTGCTGACGGTCTCCAGGTACTCGCGTTGTTCCGGATTTAACTCCGTCGCCAACGCCAAGCGCGTCATCCCGATCACACCGTTCATCGGCGTGCGCAATTCATGGCTCATATTGGCCAAAAATTCGTCTTTCGACCGGTTTGCTTTTTCGAGCGCTTGATTGAGGTTCTTCAACTCCGCCGTGCGCTCGCTCACGCGCCTTTCCAAGTCATCGTGCGACCGCCGCAGCACCTGTTCGGCATCTTTCCGCTGCGTGATGTCTTCCACTACGCCGACAATGCGCTCCAGCGCGCCGCTTGCGTCGTAGATCGGAAAACCGCGATCCCAAACCCAATGCTCCCTGTCTTGGTTCAGCACCCGGTATTCAAATTCCACCAGTTCTCCGCGTTGCTGCCGCGCCCGCGCTGCTTCCGCTGCCGTTCGATCCTCCGCGTGAACCCGTTCAAACCAAGCCGACGAATTCTCCAGCACCACCCCCGGTGAAAATCCCCAAAGCTGCTCAAACGCCGGACTGACATAAGACAACTTCCCGCTCTCCGGGTCCATGATCCAGAACACCTCATGGATGTTCTCCGCCAGTTGCCGGAACTTCTTCTCACTGCTGCTCAACTCGCGCGTCCGCTCTTCAATCAGCCCCTTGAGTTTCGCCTCATTCGCCCGCAACTGCCGCACCCGCGCCTCGTAAGCCAGCCCAATCAACCCGACAATCACCAGCCCCTCGAACCACACAAACACCGTCGTTTGATAAAAGTGTTTTGGAATGATCAAGGCGGCTGCGGCTTCCGAGCGCGACCACACCCCATCCGCATTTCTCGCTTTCACCACGAACCGGTAATTCCCAGGTGGAATGTTGGTGTAATACGCCGTACGCCGCGTCCCCGCATCCGTCCAGTCTTTGTCGAATCCCTCCAACATGTATTTGAAGTGGATTCGCTCCGGCTTAATAAAGCTCAGTGCCGTGTACTGAAACTCCATCTGCCCTTTGCCCGCCGGCGGTTGCAGCGTTTTGCTGACGTCGTACTCGCGCTGGTCGACCAGCGCCTGTTCGATCAGGACCGGCGGAGACTGCGCGTTCGTCTCCAAATGATCCGGCTGAACGGTCGCAACCCCCTTCATCGTCGGGAACGCCAGTGATCCATCTCTCAGCCGCCAACCCGCCGGTTGAAATCCCCCGTTACACTCCGCGCTTCGCATGCCGTCGCCCGTCCCGTAGCTGCGCGACGAAATCAGCCGGATCCGTCCGTCCGCAAATGCGTTCAATTGCTCCTTGCTCACGCTGAAAACACCACGATTTGAGCTGATCCACAAATTCCCTCGGCGATCGTCCAGAATCTCGGGCAGCGCGTCATCGAACAACCCGTCCTGGCTGCTGAAACTCTTAAACACGCCATTCCGAAAACGATTCAGCCCGCCTCCATTCGTCCCCAGCCACAACGTCCCATCTGCATCCCCCGCAATCGACCAAATCACATCGCTCGACAATCCGTCCTTCTTCGTAAAGGAACGGAACTGGCCGTTGATCATTCGATTCAAGCCGCCCTCAGTCCCGATCCAGAGCGTCCCATCTCGCGGATCTTCAAATACCGAATGAACGTCATTGTGGGAGAGCCCATCTTTCGTTGTGTACGTTACGAAACGGTCGCCATCCAATCGGCTCAACCCGGCCCGCGTCCCTACCCACAGCGTTCCTTTCCGATCCGTATACAAACAAACCGCCACATCGTTCGGCAGCCCATTCCTGCCCGCGTAAACCGTAAACTTCCCGTTATGCATCCGGTTCAATCCATTCCGGGTCCCGAACCAGTGATCGCCTCGCCCATCTTCGGAAATCGAAAAAACCTGGTTGTCCGACAGTCCCTCCCGCATCTTGAACGTCGTGACTTTCCCTTCCTGTATGCGATTCACTCCCGCATCCGCAGTGCCCACCCAAACCGCGCCTTCCCGGTCTTGATAAACCGGCAGCGTTACGTCGCTCGATAACCCTTCCCATGCGCCTTCCGTCACAAACGATCCGCTCCGCAGCCGGTTCAACCCTCCGCCCGCGCTCCCAATCCACAAGCTTCCTTCGCGGTCTTCAAAGATCGCCCAAATATCCCCTTCCGAGAACCCCTGCGCCGGCGTCAATCGTGAAAACACTCCGTCGCGCAAACGGTTAATCCCGCCCCCGCCTGTCCCAATCCAAAGCGATCCTGCCGAATCTTCCGCAATCGACCACACTCGGTCGTCCGACAGCCCGTTGCTCGTCGTATAAGACAGGACTTTATCGTCTACGATCTTTGCCAATCCATTCCGATTCGTGCCGACCCACAAGTTTCCACTCCGATCCGCATAAACCGTGTTTACGTAATCGCTCGGTAGGCCCCCTTTTTTCGTTTTGATCGTGAAGTGTCCGTCCGTCCAGTGGCCAAGGCCGGAATGCGTGCCAATCCATACCCCGCCATGCCGGTCCCCGCACAACGAAAACACAGTGTCGTCGGGTAACCCATTCTTGCGACTGTAGAACTCTACTTTTTGATCGTGAAACCGCGCCAGCCCGCCTCCATCGGTTCCCACCCAAAGGTCGCCGAATTCGTCCTCATATAAAGCCAGTACCGACTCCGCCGTAAACCCTTGTTCACTGTTTATGACATGAAATTGCCGCTGGCTCAACGAAACGAGCCCACCCCCCTGCGTGCCAATCCACAGATTCCCGCGCCGGTCCACCAGCAGCGCATCCACCACGTTGCTCCGAAACGCCGGTGTATTCCGCCGGTTGAACGTGACAAACCGCACTCCGTCAAACCGCACCAGCCCGTCTTCCGTCCCTATCCAGAGATACCCATCCGGCGTCTGCGCAATCGCTAGTACGGAGTTCTGTGGCAGTCCGTTCTGCGTCGTCCAAACGTCATGCACATATTGCGTCAGCAATTTCGATGGGTCAAGCGCAGCCCAGCCACATACCGGCAGCAAGGTAGCCACCAGCACGCCGCGGAGTAAGCTGCTTATCCGATCCATCTCTCTCTCTTTCGCATCGGCAGTACTTTGTGAGAGGATTACGGCGATTTTCACCCTCAGATTGACTCACGGGCCGGACGATGTGCTGTCTGTGGACGCGAAAGCACTGTCCATAAAGGAGCAAACCAACTTGATAAAGCAAACTTTCCTGGCCGGCTTGCTAATGCTCGCGAGCGCCAGCCTCTTCTGGGGCGCCAATCCCAAACTCTCTCCCGATCTGCAAAACGTAGATCCAACATCAACCGTCAAGGTCATCGTTCAGTACGGACCTCCCCAAAACGCGACCCTCCTCGGCGGGGTCTTCACTACTGTCAGTGATGTGCTTGTCCTCGTAGGCGACATCGCCAGCCTAGGCGGCCGGATCACTCTTGTATCAGACCTGCTTAATGCGGTTGTCTGCGAACTGCCTGCCTCCTCGCTACAGAACTTGGCGCAAAACCCGCAAGTGACCTACATCACCCCTGACCGCCCACTCGCTGGCCGGCTCGATTACACCGCGTCTGCAGTCAACGCTCAAGCCGCTTGGAATGCAAACTGGAATGGAACGGGCATCGGCGTTGCCGTCATCGATAGCGGTGTTTCGTCCTCGCCCGATTTGGCCTACTTAGGCTTGGTTTCCCGCGTGGTCTACAGCCAGGATTTCACCGGTGGCACGGGTGCCGATCAATATGGTCATGGCACCCACGTCGCCGGCATCATCGGCGCAAATGGTTCAAGCTCGCATTGCGCCACCTGCACCCGTTCCCTCGTCGGCATGGCTCCCAACGCTTCCATCATCAATCTTCGCGTCCTCGATGCCACCGGCAACGGTACCGATAGTTCCTTGATCTCCGCCTTGGGCGAAGCTGTCCGTCTCAAGAGCCGCTATAACATCCGTGTGATCAATCTCTCGCTCGGCCGGCCGGTCTACGAAAGCTACCAGCTCGATCCGCTCTGCCAAGCTGTCGAAGCCGCCTGGAAAGCCGGTATCGTCGTGGTCGCCGCTGCCGGCAATGATGGCCGCGATAACTCAGTCGGCAATAACGGCTATGGCACCATCGTTTCGCCTGGTAACGATCCTTATGTCATCACCGTCGGCGCCATGAAAGCTATGGGCACTTACACCCGTACCGATGACTTAATCGCGAGTTATAGCTCGAAAGGCCCGTCCGCCATCGATCACTTTGTTAAGCCCGATATTATGGCCCCCGGCAATCATGTCGTCTCGCTCCAATCTCCTGGCTCGACTCTCGCGCTGGAATCGGCCGACCAGATTCCCATGTCCTATTACCAGTCCACTGACTCCTCTGCCATCTCCACCAAATTCCTGATGCTCAACGGTACCAGCATGGCCACGCCGGTCGTCAGTGGAGTGGCTGCCGATCTTCTCCAGGCGCATCCAAACCTGACTCCCGATCAAGTCAAAGCCCGTCTCATGAAGACCGCTTACAAAACGTTCCCTCAATCCAGTACTGCCGTTGACCCTGTCACCGGCCAGTCCTTTACCAGTCAATATGACATCTTCACCATCGGCGCCGGCTATCTTGATGCTGCTGCCGCACTCGCCAATACCAACCTCGCCGTGGGTACAGCTCTTTCACCCGTCGCCATCCTCAACAGCACCACCGGCGCCGTGACAATGCAATTTGACCCTTCATCCACCTGGAACAGCGGAGCCAACACCACCGCCCAAAGAACAACCGGAACCAACACCGCGGCCGTTTGGAGCACGCAAGCTGTCTGGGGCAACGCCGTCGTCAACACTACCGGCACAGTTTGGGGCCAAGCCTTCTGGGGTCCGAGTAACGTCACTGGCTTCAAGACCGTTTGGGGTACTGGCGGCATCTGGGACGATAAAACCGTATGGGGTACCTCTACCGACCAGGCTGACAAGACAGTCTGGGGTACCGATTCCTCCACTTCGGATTCAGACACCATCTTCACTGTCAAACAACCGTAGTTCGGTTCACCAGCAGAAAATCGGGGTTCCGTCCGTCCCCGATTTTCTGCTAAAACTAAAGGCGGTGATCTGTGTGAGCGCAAAGCCTAAAAGTTCCGGTCAGCTGCCCAAACTGTTTCGAGCCAAGCTACAAAAAAGTCCAGCCAAAGGTGGCTGGACTTTTGTCATTTGGCCCCTGTCGGTAGAGTTCTTTCAAACCCGCGGCTTGGTGAAAGTGAAAGGCAAGATCGATGGCCATCCGTTCGAAAGTTCTTTCATGGCTTTAGGTGATGGCACCCACAAATTGCC
Source organism: Bryobacterales bacterium (assembly GCA_963771405.1). Taxonomy (GTDB): domain Bacteria; phylum Acidobacteriota; class Terriglobia; order Bryobacterales; family Bryobacteraceae; genus Bog-105. Next base: position 331,636 of record CAVYUL010000106.1, on the reverse strand, counting down.
TGTGAAAGAAGACCTTCTCGAAGCGATTGGAAAGGACGTCGGCGATACAATCGAGGTGCTCATCGAAGAACGCCTCGCCCGTCAAACCTCAGCTCAACGTCCCGCTAAGCACGCAAAAATCTCGCGATAGAACTCCGGATGCGATTGCCACGTCTGCGCTGTCACCATCTTGCCGTCCCTTGCCATCTGCTCAGTCAGGAACGTCCCGCCGGCCTGCTCCACTTCTACCCGCACATGCTCATAGCAAGTCACTCGCTTGCCCTTCGGCACCACTCCCGCGGCAATCAGAATTTGAATTCCGTGGCAAATGGAGAACACCCATTTCCCGCGCGCATCAAACTCCCGCACAATCTTCAGCAGCCGTTGATCGTTGCGCAAATACTCCGGCGCTCGCCCGCCCAAAAGCAAAATCGCCTCATAGTCGTCAACCTTCACCTGATCGAACCCAACATCGGCCGTCAAGCCATATCCCGGCCGCTCCACATAGGTGTCCCATCCCGGCTCAAAATCATGCATCACCAGATGCAGCCGTCGCGCCGCCGGTGCCCCCACCACCGCTTTCCAACCCGCTTCCTGAAATCGATGCACCGCATACAGTGCTTCGTACGATTCCCCTGCATCACCCGTCACAATTAGGATCGCTGCCATGTTTCCTCAACAACAGCCTTGATCCTAACACCGCGTTATTTACTGGATCTGCTGCGTCAGATGCCGTTGCAGGGCCGACTGCAGAATCGCTTCCATGCGGCCTTCGTATTGCGCCGACACCTTCTCCTGCGCCTGATTCACCTTGTGCTGCTGCTCGTTTACCTTGCCTTGCTCTTGGTTCACGCCGTTCTGCATCGCATTCACTTTTGCTTGCTCGCGGTTGGCTGACTCCTGGTCGCCAAGTTCGCCCTTGTGGCTGCGCAGCTCTGCCAGCGCTTTCTCAAGCTTGCGGATCAGGTCGTCGTTTCCCTGCGCGCTCTGCAGTTCATTCAGAAGATCCTGCCGGTGGTTCGCACGGTTTTGAATCTCATTCACTCCATCTTGAGCGCGATTCACGTCTGACTGGTGCTGGTTGACCGTATCCTGCTGCCGGTTTACTTCATCCTGCATCCGGTTCACTTCCCGTTGCGGCGCCATGGCTTCGTCCAGCTCCTTCAGAACGCCGGCGTCGGTCACCACGTAGTCATGTCCGCCCGTCGAGAACCACGCGAATTTCGGCCCGTATTTCGCCCGCAGTTCATTCGTGTTTTCTGAAGGATCATCAGAATTCCAAGAGCCCGACATCGTCGAATCGCCGGAAACAATCATGTACCGGTGGATGGAACGGCCCGGGTGCGACGACGCGGTTCCCGTTTGCGCCACCTCCGCCGTAGCGACGCTACTGAACGCAGCAGGCGCTGCCGGTGCCGCTGGGCTTTGCGGTGCCACCGGAGGCGCCGGAGCCGTCGGGCTCGGTGCCGCAGCCGGACTTCTTGGTGCCACCGGACTCGCCGGCGCGGCGGGTGCTACAGGCGCTACCGGCACTTGAGGGGCCGCTACCAAAACGGCAAGTGGCACGCCCAACACCAGAATGGCAAGCACACTCTTCGCTGTGACGCCGCTGGAAAGAGAAGCGCCATCCAGGATGCGGCTGATGCGTGCATCCACCTTTCCATATCGCGCCATAGATACTGTCTGTGCGTCAAAGGCCCGCCAATCCGCCCGCACAGCGGCACGTTGCACGAATTCCAGCAGCAGTTGAGCATACGATGTCCGGTCCGGCATAATGGCCAAAGCGGCATCGTCGCTAGCCTCTTCCGCCAATCGCACGATGCGCTGATGCAGAAACCAGCTCAAAGGACTGTGCCATAGAATCGCCCGATGCATAGCTGAGAGCAATTGCACCGCGGGATCTTTACGCCGGATATGCGCGCACTCATGGGCTAGCACCGCTTCCAGCTTGGCCGGCTCCCACTGGTTCCAATCGCCCGGGAGGATGATTGCCGGGCGTACGATGCCCACAGCAACCGGACCCGTCACCTGCTCTGACTCGCGAATTTCAATGCCTTCAATCGAGCGTCCCGTGGCTCGGCTCTTGACCGACAATCGCCGGATCAAGATCGCTCCCGCCAACAAGCGCAGCAGCAATACGCTGGCCCCCACGAAGTAGATGCTCAACGCGACTGTCGTCCACGGGAGGTCCCAGAACTTGCGCGCTGCCGCTGCAACAACGGCATGCGACGGCGCAACCACATCGTTAGAACGGAATAAAGCCGTCGTTTGAGTTGTGGCGCCCATCACCGTTCCCGGCATCGCCGGATTAACAACCGCAAACGGCGTCTGCCCGAGCGTCACGCCGGGCAGCACTTTAGTGAGGAAGGGAAGCGTGAGCGATCCGCACAGAATCGCCACCCAAGCAGCCAGCCGGATCGAGGCATCTTTCACGCGAAGTCCGCGCAGTAACAGCGCTCCGCTGACAATAAGAATCGAAGAGCGGAGTGCCCACTCAGCCAGAAACTGTGTCGTTGTCATGCTTTCTTCTCCTTACGTGAAATCTTGTCCGCTAACCGCTGCAATTGGTCCGGTTGGAGCACTTGTTTGTCCACCAGCCCCACCAGCAACTCTTCCACCGAGCCGCCGCAAAATCGATCGATCACCTGCTGCACCGCCTGCACCGCCACGCTACGCGGCGTCTCCAACGGTCGAAAGATGAACGTCCGCCCCTCCACTTCATGCGCTACGTAACCCTTCTCTTCAAGGTTCCGCAAGATCGTGCGAATGGTGGAATCCTTCAGTTCCCGCTGCCCCGCCAGTCCTTCGCGGCAGGCTTCAGCGGTCGAATCGGGATGCGCCCAGACGAAATCCATCACCAACTGTTCGAGTGGGGTAAGCGGTTTGCGGCGCGCGCGTTGATTGTTAAACATGCTAACGTTATCTTTTATAACAGTAACGATTCGCCTTGTCAACAATTTTCGTAATTCTGAAAACTTATTCTTCCCGAAGGGCAATAACCGGATCAAGGCGTGAAGCCGCTACCGCAGGTGCCAGGCACGCTGCCACGCCTATCGCTGCTATCAATAAAATGGACCATGCGTATGTAGCAGGGTCGCCCGGTTTTACCTCATAAAGAACACTCGAAAGCAGTCGCGTGAGCATCGCGCTCCCGCCAATGCCAATGGCCACACCTAGAGCAATCGGCTTCAATCCATCCATCAAGACCGTCGCAACAATCCGCGTCGCATCTGCCCCCAACGCACCCCGGATGCCAATTTCTTTCGTCCGTTGAGTCACTGTTTGAGCCACCACTCCGTAGATTCCCACCGCTGCCAGAAACAGCGCCATCAAGGCGAAACACGCGGTGAGCGTAGCTCGAAAACGTGGTCGGCCAAGAGTTTCCTCCACGTGTTCTTCCATTGTCTGAACATCCGAAACCGGCTGTTCGGGGTCAACTTGTCGCACCGCGCTCAGGGCAACTCGGCTCATGGCTGCCGGATCGCCCTGCGTGCGAAGCACGATGAACATCCCGTCGTTACTCACCTGCATCTCCGGCACGTAGAACTGCGGCGGGGCAGGCAAGTCGAGCGCTCCGGTTCGCACATCGCTGATTACGCCGATGATCGTCATCCACCGATCCGTACCACCCGGCGTCGGCGCGCCAAACAGAATCCGTCGGCCAACGGCATCGCCGTTCGGAAAAAATTCCCGTGCCAGCGTTTCATTCACAATCGCGACTGGCGGCGCGTCAGCAACGTCTGACCTGGAAAAATCACGTCCTTTGCGGAGCGCGATCCCCATCGTCCGGAAATAGCCAAGCCCAACGATAAAAGTGTGTGCCATCTGTCTAGTCCCGGCATTGGGATTCCATCGATGAGCGTCTGTCGAGAACGGGTTGCCGTAGCGAGTATCCACGCCAACTGTGAATACCGGCAGCATGTTCACTTCACTTGCTGAGATTACGCCCGGCAGCTTCGCCAGCCGGTTTTGAAGTTCGGAGAAAAAGCGAATCCTCTGCTGGATTTCCCGGTACCGCGCCCCGGAAAGCTGCACCTGCATCGTCAACAGGTGCTCAATTCGAACGCCGGTATCGATCTGCCGTAATCGCGCCAGGCTCTTGGCCAGCAAGCCGCAGCCAATCAAAAGTACCACCGCAATCGCAACCTCTGCCGTAACCAGCACGTTCGCCATGTGCCGCCTGCGGCGCGGTCCGCGTATTGCCAAGTTCTCAAGTGGCGCGGCTAGCGCAGGCGCAACACTTAACACTAGGCAGACCAGCCCGGAAGTCAAACCAGTGAAAAGCAACATTCGATTGTCAATTCCGATACTCGTGTTGGCGGGTAACTGCGCCGAACTTAGTAACTTCAGCAATAAGATTTCCCAACGACTGATTAGTAGGCCGGCCACGCCGCTAATAGTTACCAGAACCGCTGCTTCCGTCATCCATTGCCGCACAAGTCTCATCGCAGATGCGCCGAGCGCTCGGCGTATGGCTGTCTCCTTTTCTCGCGCAGCCGCCCGAGCTAACAATAGATTGGCCACGTTCACACACGCAATCAAGAGTAGGAGAGCAGACGCTGCTAACAGCAGTAATGTGCCGGTTTGAAAGTCGCCGAATAATCGATTTCTTAGCGAGAACACCCTGGCTCGATAACCGCCGTCTTCCCCGTTCGGGCCTCGATAAGGGCGAATGGTCTGTTCTACATGCTTAGCGGTGTCTGCAATTGAGGCTTGGGCTGCCGCTATGCCGATACCGGGCCGCATTCGGGCCAGCATATGAAATTGCCACGCGCGAGGGTCTTTCATCGTTGGAAGCGGTACCCATACATCGATGCTTTTTCCATCCAAACCGAATTCAAAACTTGGCGCCATCACTCCCACCACGGTATAGAGCTGGTCGTTCAATCGAACGCTCTGGCCGATGCTAGCTGGATTCGCGCTGAATCGATTTGTGAATAACGAATAGCTGATAATCGCAACGTCATTGTGTTCAGAATTCCAGTCTTGATTCCCGAACGTCCGCCCCAGCTCGGCGCGTGCGCCCAGCATCCCCAGTAGGCCGGAAGTTGACGACAACACAGTAACCCGTTCGGCCGCGTCAGAGCTGATTAAATTTCGGTCCTCTTCAGTGAACCCCGCCGTTTGGTCGAACGACGGGTTCTTTTGATAGGCCTCGAAAGTCTCACACGTCACATCGGCAAAGTGAACGCCCATCTTCGAAAGCTCATCCTGCAACATCACCAGTCGATCGGATTTGGGATAGGGCAACGGGCGCAGCAGCACAGCGTCGGCCACACTGAAAATTGCTGTAGTCGCGCCAAGGCCGAGCGCCAAAGTAAGTACCGTTGCCGAGGTGAATTCCAACGACCTTCGAAGTAGCCTCAAAGCAAAGCGCACATCAGCCAACATGCTTCTAATTCTGCACCCTTTTCACGCCCCAAAAAACTGAGTCACAGCCGGAGCAACTTTATTTCTACCCCTTAACTCACTGAAAATAATAGACTTGTCGAAAACTAAAACTGCAACTCCGCACGCGTCTTACGTTATCCTGTTCTCGGTTGGGCGTTGTGTCTTCCTCACCGATCGCATAGCGTTCGCCCGGATGTTTGACAACAGAATATCGTCCCCCTCCAAACCAAGCCCGCACTCGGAGTGTATCGGTCCGTTCACCATCGCTACTACCGCCGCCAGGACCGGCCGCCAGATCACACTCCCAGCCTCCCGGGCAAACTCGTTCCCTCACCTCAAAAACAACCGGCATTTTCAGCGGCGGAAAGCGCTTGCAAAAAACGGGAAAAACTCGCTACAAATCGCCCAAAATTGTCGAATTATTCCCGTCGCTTTTTACTTATATTTATAGACGGGAAAAACTCGCCATTTTTTGCTGAATTTTTCCCGTCAAAATCAACCGGCAAAAAGATCGGCACTAACCCTCAAAACCTATCGCATCCGTTCCGCAAAATGCGCCGTTTCTTCGCCTTACTTATACACAATCGTGCTCTCGCCCGCGTATTTGTGATAGTCCCGAAAATCGATCTCGTTTTTACTGCAAATCGACGTTCCTCGCTGGCAACTGATGCCCGCCGCGTGTACCGGCAACAGAAACGAATTTGTGCCCAAGTGCACCGTTTCGTAATCCACCGCCGTCTCCACCGAATCCAACGGAAAATCTTTCGGAATGTGATCGGCCTGAAATTCAATTCGCCTCACTTGCCCGCTCGACTTCTCAAGCCACACCGCTCCGCTGTATTGTGGCCTGAGAGCTTGCCCGCCCACCAGCACCGTCCATAACCCGCGGTTTTCTTTAAGCGGCACTTCGAAGTTGTAAATCGCTGCGGGCGTACCCGATACCGACGTCGATTGTGAAAACTTGAACTTCGCCGCATGCGTCAGCAGCAGGCTCTGCAAATACCCGGCAAACTCGCCGGTCGATGTCGTTCCGCCGATGTCTTGCATGCTCTTGTTCGTCTTGCGGCCGCCTACCGTGATGTCCTTGTAGGCTTCGTGCCCGTTTTCCACAATAATCTTCGCCGTCACCACGTCCACCGGTTGCCAACCCGCCGAACGTGATTCTTCCTGGTAGCGCGTCGTGATTTGATCGCAAACGTAATTCGGCAATCCTTGGTTGTAGTTGTCCGCCCATTCCCGGCTGCGCGCGATCTGGTCATCGTCGCCCGCTACTTTCATGTGCTGCACGTCCGCGCTTGTGATGGTGAAATCGCCCGTGTCTTTCTTCGGTGCCGTTGCTTTTGCGGCATTGTCTATAGCGCTCGCTGAAGCTTTCGGAGCCGGCGGAGGAGTTTCGTTTTCTGGATATTCGTTCGCGGCCGGCGGTCGCCCGCGCCGCAAAATCGGCCGGTCCGGCGCGTCCGTCGCGGCCGGTTTTGCCAATTCAGCTGCCGTCGCCGGATCCACTTGTTTGACCGCCTCCGGACTCGGTCCGCTGCCCTCCGGCAAACGCGGCGGCGGATCTTTCAAATACGCTACTTTCAAGGCGGTTAAATATGCCTCATCGTCTTCCGCCGCCTCTATGTGTACGAACGAGCCTTGTTCGAACTTGCTCGCATCCAGCGGCTCATCCTTCTTCGTGAAAACGGTTTTCGCGTCCACCGTCATCGTCAGCGTCCGGCCGTCGTCAGTCACAACCACAAACTCTTTGGCCTTGTTCGATGCCACGTACCCGTCGGCCGCAATCGTATTGACCGGATTTGCCGCATCCGCGCCTTTCTCGCCTTTCTTGTGTTTCCGCGGCAGTGAAATTCCGCCTCCCTGTCCCGGCGGATATTGCCCTGGCGGATATTGTCCGGGTGGGTACTGGCCCGGCGGATATTGGCCAGGTGGATACTGACCGGGCGGGTATTGACCGATTTGCGCGCTACCCGGCAAAAGCATCGCAGCCGCTAGAAAGCAAGTTCGCCAAACAGGTTTCACGTTCTTTGCACCTTCACGTTTTAGATGGCCGACCTTCGCTCCCAGGTTACTACCACTTCAACAACACCAGTTCCGAGCAAAAACCCGGCCCTAACGCCGCCAAAATTCCATAGGTTCCCGCCGCGGGACGTCGTTTTTGCATCGTTTCTTCCAACACAAACAGAACCGACGCTGAAGAAAGATTGCCCGTTTTGCGCAAACACTCGCGTGAAATTTTCAGCGCGCCGCTGTCCAGTCCCAGCGCTGCTTCAGTCGCATCCAGAACCTTTGGCCCGCCCGTGTGAATCACCCAGCTTTGAATATCGGAACGCTTCAGGCCGTTTTCAGTCAGGAAACAGTCCGCATCCTGCCCCAAATGCTCCAGCACCACGTTGGGAACCTCGCGCGAAAGTATGATCCGGAATCCTTTCTCGCTCACGTCCCAACCCATCACATCTTCTGTATTGGGATAAAAGGTCGATCGCGTCGCCACAATCTCCGGTCCGTCTGCCGCGCCCGGGCATTCCTTCCCGGCTACCACCACAGCGGCCCCGCCGTCCCCGAACAATCCGGTGCTGATCAGGTTCGCCGCTGAGAGATCGTCCTTCTGCGCCGTCAATGAGCACAACTCCACCGAAAGCAACAACGCCGCCTGCTTTGGAAACGCCTTGACGTAATCCGCCGCCCGCGCGATGCCCGCCGCCCCAGCCACACAGCCCAACCCGAAAATCGGCACGCGCTTCATGTTCGGGTTCAGCTTCATCCGGTTAATCAAGCGCGCTTCAATCGACGGGCTGCAGATCCCTGTCACCGAAACGAAGAAGAACGCTCCTATGTCTTCCGGCTTGACCTTTGCCGTTTCAATCGCGCCCCGTACCGCTTGCTCGCCCAATTGGAGCGTTACTTCAATCCAGCGGTTATTCGCTTCGCCCCAAGTCGCCGGAGGGTAATTCTCAACGGGCATAGCGAGATAACGGCCATCCACTTGAGCCGCAATATGTAATTTCTCAAGAATGGAAAAACGATCCAGCCGGCCGCCCCAATGCCTGCGAAATTCGTCTAGAAGCTCTTTTTGGGAATAATAGTGCGGTGGTAGCGCTGACACAGCGCTTGAAATTTTCATAGAATCTCAAGAAAGCAGATGCCTGCAAAAATTCAACGAGTACTCAAAGTTCGGCTCATTTCCTGGAATGCTACCGAGGTTATTCGCCATTTATCACTGCTGAAAGAAGCCGGTCATCGCGTCGACTACAACCCTGAGTTTAGCCCAGATCTTCTTCGTGAGTGCCGCGTCTCGCCGCCGGATGCTTTCGTCATTGACCTTTCGCGCTTACCTTCGCACGGCCGCGAAATCGCCATTGCGTTGCGTCAGAACAAAAACACCCGCCCGGTGCCTATCGTCTTTTGCGAAGGCGAAGACGAAAAAGTAGCCACAACAAAAGCCCTGTTGCCCGATGCCACCTATTGTCGGTTTTCGCGGCTGCGAAGCGTTTTACGCACCCTTCGCCCGGCTGCCGAGCCCATCGTCCCGACTGCCATGATGGACCGCTACAAGACGCGGCCCACCGCCCAGAAGCTGGGGATTCGAGCTGGCGACGCCGTCCGGCTCATCGACGCCCCACGCGACGCCGAAGCCGCGATTGGCCCTTTGCCGGACGGCGCCCTTTTTGTCGAACATCCCCCGGCAGCAGTTACGTTGCTCTTCGCCACCGATCCGCACGCCCTTCGCAGCCAGCTCTCGGATTTACGCTCCATCGCCGCCGAAACCAAACTGTGGGTCTGCTGGAAAAAAGGCAAATCCACCGAGAATGGTGTCTCCGAAAACCTGGTTCGCGAAACAGGCCTCTCTTTAAGTTTGGTTGATTACAAAATCTGTTCCGTCAACCAAATCTGGAGCGGCCTGGCCTTCGCTCGCAAGAAGTAGCTACTTCCTTTTGCAGTCCGTTCCGTCCTTCACTCCGGTCAGCAATCCGCTGGCCGCGGTCAGATCGCGGCTGTAACAATAGCCCATCGAGTTCTTTTCCGAGTACTCTTGTGACGCGGCTTGCCCGCTGTGCCCGGTTACAACCCCGCTCGTGTTGTACTGCAGCGTATCCGTCGAGCCCACTTCATTGCTCAATTCGGAAGTGTAGATGGGAAAACGCCCCAAACTCTCCGTGACGTCCACCCAATCCTGTTGATTGGAAGTTGAAGTGATATTGCCCGAGCCATCGCTGTTCCCGATCTGCGAATAGGTAAACGTGAACGGATAGGAGAACTTGCTTTCAGACGTTTGCGTCACAAACCCGTCGCTGACTACGGTCTTGTTGTCTGCCGTTGTCGATTGCGTGATCGCCTGAATGTAGTTCAGCGCGTTTATCGTGAACTTCTGCGAGTTCGAAAACGCGATATTCGACGTTACGGTTGTTTCGATTCGCCCATGAGATGTTTTGACATATCCGGAAATCACATAACTGCGCGTCGAGCTGACCGCGACCGTCCCGGTAACATCTCCTGAAGCATCAGTCGAAAGATTCTCGGTGATAACCGGAGAAGGCTCCGCTGCCAATGTATTACTCAAAATTCCGCCAGCCACCGTTTTGGCCTTCGGATCGGTGTAGACAAGCAGGTTGGCCGTTGCCAGAAAATAGCTGTCTGCGTTGAATACGCTGAGTGCGACCGTGTGCGCCTTGCCGTCGGCAAACAAGCCCGCAAACGGAGTTAAATCGACACGGTACGGTTTGAAGTCCAAGGTCTGAACGCCCACAATCGGTCGCCACAAGTAAGGATCGATGCCGCCCGTATAGATCCAGGGATAAATCGGTGCCACACCGGCAGGCTGTCCGTCCACCATTATCTCCGTTTCGCGGAAACCCGTATTGCCACAGCTGAAAAGTTCGTTGGCTACGTCGTTCGGTACGCAGGTGTACCAGAATTCGTCGTTGCTCTGGCTTTGCGCAATGACGTCCAGGTAAACCCGCTCCGTATTGCTCGGTAGCGGCACGCTTTGTTGTAGTTGCGATGTGGTTGTGCTCAAGGTAGCCGCGCCCCCGGCCGCATCGGGCAAGGGAACAACAACATCGGGAACATTCGCTGCGGCATCCTGTTCGCAAGCCGGGTAGAACTCCAGCGCCGCGTTCGCATAGATAATGCCGTTATAGGTTACGCCGTTGTAAACGCCGACGAAATTGCCCAGGTCAGCCTCTCCTGTTTGCGTGCTCTTGAAAATGGCGCTCAAATCTGTGACGTCACGCTCCACGTGCCACGACGGGCTCACAGTGCTGCTCGGTTCCTCGGTTGTGCCGTAGTAGATGTTGGCATGGCCAAGATAGAACGCGGCTGTCCGATCATATTGGCGGCCGGCAGTTACTGTGAAATCGGCGGTAAACACCACCTTCGCCCACGGACCTTTGCAATCGCCCGGCGGCGCGTAATTGAAAGTCTTCGCGTTATAGTCGGCGAATTCGAGATTCTGAAAAAGTTGAACAGTACACGGCTTGGAATGCGGTCGTGGCACCAAAGGTTCCGCGGTAACTGGATTTGGCGAACCAATCTGTGGATCAGTCGGTACTACGACCACTTGCGATGCCAGTGGCAAAGCCAGCACTAAAAAGAGAAAACTGCCGTTCATTCGGGACATTGCCGAAGAGTATCACGCTATACCCCTCGTGTATCAAAAGGCTACTTAATGTCAGCCAGATAGCAGCCCACTGAGCGCGTTCGTGGCTCTTTTACCGGTTTGCCTTCCAGTGTGGCCTCTATCGCATTTTCCAGATCGTGATTCTGTGCCGCCGCGCGCGCTTTGCCAAAGGCGACATAACGGTCGTCAATCCGTCCGCTGTAGGTGAGCTTGCCTGTGCGGTCGAACACAGCAGCCTGTGGTGAAATCCTCGCTTCGGATCGTTTCGCCAGAACCTGTTGCGGATCACGGACAAAACTGCCCGGAAGGTTGTATTCTTGCTTATGTTTCTCGATGGAAGCTTCAGTCTCTGCTGCGTCCGGATATACCATCCAAAACTCAACGCCGCGCGAGGAAAACTCGTGTGCGAGACGATCTAATTCTGGAGCGTACCGATTGGCGATCGGGCAATCTGTTCGCAGAAAAACCAGGACCCGCGCCGCAGCCGGCCTGGCAAAAGGATCCGGCCCGGCTAAAAGTGCGGACCCCGACAACACAAAGGCTAGGATCGCAGCTTTCATAACGATAAGCTTAGCGCGAGTGACATAGAATCTTGAGAGATCGTAACGCAGACGTTTTTGAGAAGTAAAGAAAGGTTAGACACCATGAAGACAATTGTTTTGCCTGGTATTGCGGTATTTGGATTAATGTGGTTGAGCGCTTGTTCGAGTCCAACAACGTCTCCAACCGAAACGAGTACGGCGACAGCCGCACCAGCGGCGGCAGCCCCGGTTGGGCCTGTGACCGGCAAGACAGCGTATTGGGAGATGTATACCAAGGCGCGCAGTGATTTTGCCAAGGACATCATGCCAATCCGGCTGGAGGCGAAGTCCATTCCCGGAATCGATAATGCGGACGGCAAGGCCGCCATGTGGGAAGCCGATTTTGTTTCCGAATCGTCGAAGGAGCGCCGCACCTTTACCTACGCGGTCACCGCGCATCCGCCCGACATCTATAAAGGCGTTGTGATCGGCGAAGCAGTCCCCTGGAACGGCGCCCGCGACATCATGCCGTTTTCCATGGGCTCCGTGCAGATCGATTCCGATGCGGCTTTCAAAGCGGCCACCGAAGACGCCGGTAAGTTCTTGAAAGAGCATTCCGAAAAGAATCCCACCATCGTTTTGCGGCAGCTCGCCAAGTACCAGGGCGTACCCACCTGGATCATCTTCTTCGGCACGGAGAAACTTGGCTACCGTTCATTCATCAGTGGACTGGACGGAAAGCCGGTAACGGGCAAATAGACCGGCATCTTTTTGAGCCGTCGAACGCTGGAAAAACGTATCCAGCTTAGATGACTCTCAGGAGTGCAGCGCTGGGCGCGTGTTTAACAGTGGGAGCTTTGTTGTTCGCGCAACAAAGCCCCACCTTCCATACCGAAGTCAATCTGGTTAATGTCACCGCTTTGGTTCGATCGGCCGACGGCACGCTGCTGACCGACCTGAAGAAAGACGATTTTCAGGTACTCGAAGACGGTGTCGAGCAACATGTCCAATTCTTTGCTCGTGAAAAGGAAATCCCGCTCGACCTAGCTTTGGTTGTCGACGTGAGCGGTAGCCAGGATAAGTTTCTCGAACAGCACAACCGGGACGTCGAGCAATTTCTGACGACCGTGCTCTCGCCCACCGACCGCGCGACAGCCATTTGTTTCGGCAATCATCTGCGCTTGGTCAGCGATCGCACCTCATCAGTCGATCAAATTATGGATGGTTTGCGCCGGTTCTCGAAAGGCGATCGCCATTTCCCGGAAATCGGCCCCAAAGAAGAACGCGAGCTCGGAACCGCTCTTTACGATGCGCTGTACTTTGCAACCAAAGAAAAGCTAACCGCCGCCGATGAATCGCGCAAAGCGATTGTACTGTTTAGCGATGGGGAAGAGAATTCGAGTGAACACGATTTGCTCGATGCCATCGAAGAGGCGCAAAACCAAGACGTCCTGATCTATTGCATTCGCTACACAAACACAGGTCACGCGGCAAAAGTGCCCAAGTGGGTGGCTAAGCGCCTGGATCTGGATTCAGACCGCGATTCTGAAGGCCTGAATGCGCGCAATAAATACGGTATTCGCGTCATGCGGCACCTGGCCAACTTGACCGGAGCCGCCGATTTTAATGCGGTTGAAGTGAATCTGCCCGATGTCTTCTCGCAAATCGGCAACGAACTGCGCTCGCTGTATTCAATTGGCTATCTTTCGACGAACACGCAACGGGACGGCAGTTTCCGTAAGCTGACGATTCGCTGCAAAGTCCCCAATAGCGTGGTGCGCGCCAAGAGCGGTTATTACGCCAAATAGCGCGGCCGAATGTGCGACGCTAGAGCGTAGTAATGGCAGAATCTCGCTTCAGCGTTCTCTTTAGCGACATTGGCGGCGTGTTGGGCACGAACGGATGGGACACCGATATCCGGCACGACGTTTGCTCGAAATTCGGATTGAAACCCGATGAAATCGATAAGCGCCATCAGTTGATGTTCGATAGTTTCGAACGCGGCTTTTACAGCTTTGAAGAGTATCTGCGCTGGGTGTTCTTCAATGAAAAACGGGATTTCACTTTGGACGCTTTGCGAGACTGCGTGTTCGAACATTCGATCCCCTGGCCCGAAAACATCGCTTTGTTCAAGCAGGTGAAGAAAGCCAACGGATTGAAATTCGGCTTAATCAGCAACGAAGGGCAGGGAATTACTCAATACCGAATGGACGAGTTCGGTTTGCGTAGTTTAGCCGATATTATTGTGGTTTCGCACTGCGTGCACATGCGGAAACCGGATAGGCAAATCTGGCAACTGGCGTTGGATTTAGCACAGGTGACGGTGGATCAATGCCTTTACGTGGATGACCGCGGAATGTTCGTTGAAGTAGCCGCTTCCCTGGGCTTTACAACGTTCCAACACGTCGATCTGGAGTCGACTCGGAAGAAATTCCAAGATCTCGGCCTGGTTCTATGACCGTCAACCAGGAAAGGCTTTCACAAGCGGCCCGTTGGCTGGCGTTTGCATCGTCGGCCGTAATCATAGTGGGGATCGCGCCGTCGCAGATCCTTCTCGGCGCCGCGCTGCTCGCGCTATGTCTCTCGAAAGAAAAGCTGCAATTGCCGCCGATTAAGTGGACACTAGCCGTCTTCCTGGCCGGCACGTTGTTGGCGGTTTTACTCTCAGGTCATCAGCGGGCCGGCTTGCCGCAAGTGAAAAAGATTTACGTCTTTTCTCAGTTGCTCGTGGTCTATTCGCTTTTGCGAACCACAAAACTCGCGCGCTGGCTCGTCATCACCTGGGCCGGATTGGGAAGTATCAGCGCCGTGCGCGGCTTCGTGCAATTCGCGCAGAAGTTTTATCAAGCGATGGCGCAGCATCGGGATTTCTACGCCGCCTATATGGGCCGTCGGATCACCGGTTTTATGAGCCACTGGTATACGTTCAGCGATGTCGAAATGATTTCGCTCATCATGCTGACGGCATTTCTGTTTTTTTCGCCGGCCGCCCGCAAGTTGTGGTGGCTGTGGCTTGGGCTCGGATTCTTCATGGGCTTTGGCGTCCTGCTAGCGGAAACGCGCGCGGTTTGGATTGCGACAGTGGTTGCCATCCTGTACTTGACTTGGTTCTGGAAGAAATGGGTGGCGGCGCTGGCGCCGGTGCTGATGGCTGCCCTATTGTTTCTCGGTCCGCATACCTTTCGGGAGCGAGCCGAATCCGTCGTCCATCCGGGCCGTGACGATTCAAATCAATTCCGCGTCATTCTCGAAAGAACCGGCGTTCGGATGATTGAAGCGCATCCTTGGTTTGGGCTGGGCCCGGAAATGCCGGGCAAAGATTTCATGAAATATCTGCCGCCGGATGTTCCGCTCCCGCTGCCATCAGGTTCTTACATGCATTTGCACAACCTGTATTTAGAATACGCAGCCGAGCGCGGCATCCCCGTGATGCTGGTGATGCTGTTCATGCTCGGGCAGATTTTGTGGGATTACGGAAGAACGCTGCGCAGAATTCCATCGGGACCAAGCGACCTACGCTTCCTCCTGCACGGCGGTATCGCTGTAGTAATTGCGATTCTAGTTGATGGATTTGCAGACGTGAATTTAGGCGACAGCGAAGTGCTGACCATGTTCTTAGTAGTGGTAGCGCTCGGGTATCTGGCAGTAGAGGTCAACAAACCGGCAGAACTTGCCGAGGAACACGCTCAAGCCGCCTAAACGACATGGTGGGCGCGGCAGGAAGAATTCCTCATGCTTTCCTTCGCAGGGGGCGCGCGCCCGGAATGGCCATCACCAGTCCGAGCCCGAACAGCGCAAGCGCCGCCGGTTCGGGGACACTCACAAGATTGATGTCCAGTTTCCCGTTCTCCACTTGCCCCGTGCTGGAAAAATTGAAGGTCGAGCTAGAGGAAGAGGATAATGCGGAAGCGTCCACGTACGATCCGCCTCCGCCCCCGCCGCTGTAGGCCTCGTAGTTGCTCGATCCACCGCCGCTGTAGCCGCCCCCGCCGCCGTCGGCGTCAATGAAGCCGTTCACGTTTTGACCGCTGCCACCGCCGCCACCAAAGCCGCCATTGGCGCCGGAGTTAGGAAGGGAATCTCCGCCCGAAAATGCCGCGTATCCGCATCCCTGGTTGTCGGCTGCCGGACATGCCGTGTAGAAGCCCGCACCGGCCCCTTGCCCGCTTCCCGCTCCGCCGTTTGTTCCTCCGCTATTTTGGTTCAGTTGGTCGGGGGTTCCGTCCGGGGTCAAGCTCGCGTTCACCCCGTTCGCATTGAGACCGCCGCCGCCGCCCCCGCCTGCAACCAGAAGTGGGCTACCGTTCAGCACTACAAACGTCCCGCCGCCGCCGGCGCCAAAATAGTTCGGCGTCGCTGGCTGACCGCCAACGTATATATCCAGTTGTTGCCCAGCCACCAACGCGAAATCGGCTGTCACGATGGCGCCGCCGCCCCCCAACGTTTGAAAGGCAGATTCTCCTCCGCCCTGCGCGCCATAGGCAGTCAGTTGGTAAATGCCGGTTTGTTGAACCGTGTAGGTGTATTCCGCACCGCTGTACTGAATTGTACCGGCGAGCAAAGGAAGAGAGTAGCGGGCTAGCGCCAGTGTAAAGAACAGTTTCATGGGTTCTCCTAGGAAGAGCGGCGGAAAAAATTCCACCGTCTGTCTCGGTAGAACAGGCGAGAAATCTGCTAAAACCCAGTCAGACAATCTGAAAATGTTTCCTTCGGAATGGTACTGGCACTGGCTTCAATGGGTGGAAAAAGTTACAATCGCGGAAGGATGCTCCCAGGTCAGCGCGTCCAACTCACAAAGCTGCTGAACGCTTGGGCGGCAGGAGACGGCAGCGCACTCGAAAGGTTGACCCCAGTGGTGCATGCGGAACTGCATCGCATGGCGCAGTGGCATATGGCGAACGAGCGAGCCGGACACATATTACAGCCTTCAGCGCTGGTGAATGAAGCATTTGTACGGCTGATTGACGGCGCGAAAACGGATTGGGGCAGCCGTACAGAGTTTTTCGCGCATGCCGGCCGTTTGATGCGGCATATCCTGATCGATTTCGCGCGGGCACAACAGACCGGGAAGCGCGGCTTTCGCAGCCCGCACCTGGAGCTATCGGAGTGGATTCAAGACTCGAGCCAGACGAAGCGCTTTGTGGACTTGCTCGACCTGGATGCAGCGCTGCAGGAACTGGCAGGGCTTAGCATGAGGCAGGCACAGGTGGTGGAACTGCGTTACTTTGCCGGCCTTGGGATTCCCGATACGGCGCGGGCTTTGAAGGTGTCGGAGGCGACCGTAATCCGGGACTGGGGCGCGGCGCGGGCGTGGCTCTTCCAGCGGTTGCAGCCTGGCGCGATCGAATAGCGCGGCTCCGCCATGACCGAGCAGGAATACCAAAAAATCAGCGATCTCTTCAACGCGATTCGCGAGCTGCCCGAGCAGCAGCGCCCGGCAGCGCTGGATGCGCTGTGCGGGTCAGACGTAGAATTGCGCGCGCACGTAGCCAAGATGCTCGATGCTCACCGCAGGGCCGCCGGCGACGCGTTCCTGGAGCGCTCGGGCATGGAAGATGTGGCTAGCCTCGTGGCGCTCGGCTTGCCGGCTTCGGGCACGGTGCTCGGCAAATACCGGATTGAGCGGCGCATCGGCGCGGGCGGTATGGGGGTGGTGTATGAGGCGCAGGATTTGAGTCTTGACCGGCGGGTAGCGATTAAAATTCTGGCGCCAGGCTTCTCCGGGAATGTGGAAGAACGGCTGCAGCGATTCCAACGCGAAGCACGCGCTGCCGCGCAGTTGACTCACCCGCACATCGCCGCTATCTACGATGCCGTGACCGACCACAGTTGCGCCTACATCGCCATGGAGTTCGTAGAGGGGCGTACGCTGCGGGAGCTGATCACGCCGGCGGCCAATTTGCCGGATTTAACCAGCGTGGTTGAAATCACCGGCCAGATGGTGTCGGCCCTGGGTGCGGCGCATGCAGCCGGCATCATCCATCGGGACATCAAGCCTGAAAACGTGATGATTCGCCCCGACGGTTTCGTCAAGGTGCTCGACTTTGGGCTGGCGAGCGTGCGCGAACCCTCCTCGAAGCCGCTGAGCCAGCCTGGGCAAATCGCCGGCACAATGCAGTATCTTTCTCCCGAGCAAGTGTTAGGGCAGAAAGTCGACGGCCGGAGCGATTTATTCAGTGCGGGCGTGGTCGCGTATGAGCTGGCTACCGGCGTTCCACCCTTCGACGGGCCGACGGACGGCGCCATTTTCGAAGCGATTTTGCACCACAATCCAAAGCCTCCTTCGCAGATCAGGCCCGAGCTGGGGCTTGACTTTGACCATCTGATTCTACAAGCACTGCAAAAGGACAGAGAACAGCGATTCCAGAGCGGCAATGAGTTTCGCAATAGCTGTCTGCGGTTGACTCGATTGTCGACTCCCGGCAATGGCATCTCGATACCCGCCGCGTCGCCGCGCTCCATGGGGTGGTCGTGGAAAGAGTGGGCAATCGTTTCGGCGCTTTCGATCCTTGTGTGTTTGGCCGTTTTTATGGCGTGGTCCGTTTTTCAACCCCCGCCTCCGGTCCACGTCGCGCGGATTGTGCAGATTACCAAGAGCGACGATCCCATAGACCGTTTCGTGAGCGACGGGCCGCGAATTATTTATGCTGCCGGGCCCGAGAACGCGAGTATTCGCATGTTCCAGGTGAGCGCAACCGGCGGCGAGCCGGCCCCGCTGCCGCAAATGAATGGCATGTTCCCAATGGATGTCTCGCCGGACCGTTCTCAAATACTCTTGGGTCAATACACCAGCAGGATTGGACCGTTTCCGCTTTGGATCGCCTCCGCGCTGGGTGACGCGCCCCGGCGGCTTGGCGTGGGTTTGGCCGGGGAGTTCGCGCGCTGGTCGCCAGAAGGCGACAAGATCGCCTACTCGGAGCAAGGCACGCTCAAGATCGTGCGCAGTGATGGCTTGGAGCCTCGCAACCTCGTTCAGGTCACAGGATATATAGAGGATGCGGCTTGGTCACCCGATGGGCGGTCTCTATGCTTTACGGTTTCGCTCCCCAATTCAAGGCGCATTTGGGAAGTGGGTGCAGATGGTACGGGACTGCACATGCTTTTTCCTCGCTGGACTATGCGCTGGAGCGAAATGGGAGTGTGGACACCCGACTCACGCCATTTCCTGTTCTCAGCGGGCGATATTTCGCACGACCTCTGGATGAGCTCAGAACGTAAGCTTCCGTTTGCTCATTGGGACGCAGCGCCGATCCGTTTGACGAATGGGCCATTTTGGGCTTATCATCCACACACCGATGCCAGCGGCAGGCGCGTGTATTTTCTGGCTGAATCGAACATCGGGCAACTCGTTTTCCTTGACCCGGCAGCCAAAGAATGGAAGCCGTTTCTGGGCGGGATTGACGCCGTTCAGGTCGACTACTCGAGGGATGGCAAATGGATCGCCTACGCCGACTCGAATGGTTGCCTCTGGCGCAGGGCTGCGGATGGATCACAGCGCATTCAGCTAAGTGCCCCACCCCTTTATGCCCACAATCCCCGCTGGTCGCCCGATGGGCAAGAGGTTCTTTTTTATGCGGCGGAAGTGGGACTTCCGGACGCTGTGTATCTGACACCATCGGCGGGCGGCGCATTGACCCGTCTAACTCCGATCGGAAAGGCAGCTTACGACGACGGCACTTGGTCGAGCGACGGGCTGGCGGTAATTTATTGCGAAGGGCCTAACACAGGCGATCGAACGCAGAGGCACTTAGTTCGGATGCAACTGCAAACCAAGCAAACGCAAACGCTGGCCGGTACGACTCATTTGTGGTCGCCCAGGTGGTCTCCTGATGGGCTTCTTGTCGCGGCGCTCGACCAGTCTTCTCACCTCGTGCTTTACAACATCGCGACGCACGATCGCAAGGAGCTAACAGAGTTTGCCGCCGGCTATCCGATGTGGTCGCGCGATAGCCGCTACATCTATTTCGAAAACAACTCGTCTACAGAGTGGTATAAGGTGTCGGTTGCAACGGGCGCCGTCCAACCGTTGGCCAACCTGGTCGGCTTGAAAACGCCCGTCAACAGCGCAGGATGGGTTGGCATGTCTCCCGCGGCGACGCCCATCTCGACACGTGCAGTCAGTTCGACGAACGTCTACGCGCTCGACTGGACGACGAAGTAGCCTCTTCCGAGGGCGGCAGGGGCGCCGCGCATAATGTTTAGGTTCTGATTAGGTGATCTTCACGGCGATGGTGGGCGCGGCAGGACTCGAACCTGCGACCTCCTGCGTGTGAAGCAGGCGCTCTAACCAACTGAGCTACGCGCCCGAATGGGAAGAGGGCGTATTCCCATTCTAAACTACCTCGCCACTTCAACTGGTTGTTCACTTCGTTCCAGTTCACAACATTCCGCCAAGCCGTAATGTATTCCGGCCGGCGATTTTGATACTTCAGATAATAGGCGTGTTCCCAGACATCAAGTCCCAAAAGGGCTTGTTTGCCCTCCATGATGGGACCCCCCTGATTCGCGGTCGACGTGATGTCGAATTTGCCGGCGTGATCTTTCACAAGCCAGGCCCAGCCGGAGCCAAAGCGGCTCGTCGCGGCGGCGCCGAATTTTTCTTTGAACGAATCAAAGCTGCCAAAGTTGCTTGAGATTACGTTGGCAATTTCGCCGGAGGGAGCACCACCGCCTTTGGGAGACAACAAAGTCCAGAAAAGAGAGTGATTCGCATGCCCGGGCATTGTGAGATATGCGGACTAATTGTGGGCTATGCTCCGGCTACCGGTCGTCACGGCAGACAGCAAGCCGCTCGGCCGTGGTTGTACTCTCTGAATTTGAGGCTGTCCTGCTAGTGACTACCGCACAGTGATTGTGGCCTGGGCGATTGTGGTCAGGGCTCCGGAAACTCCGGTGAATGTGACGGTGTAGGTGCCTGCCGGAGCGTTTAGAGGAACCAGCAATCCTGAGGCAGCCAGACCGGTTGGGTTTACAGGAACTGTCATCGGGAAGTCGACGCAGAGGGTTCCGCTTGGACCGCCCGCGCAGGATAGTGTGACGTTGCCTTTGAAGACACCCAGGGATTGAACGTCCAAGACAAAGGCTGCCAAGGTGCCGCGTTGGACGGTTGTGATGATGGAACGGGCGGTGATGGTGAAGGGCGGTGCCACTGTGAAGCTGTATTGCGCTGAGCCTTGTAA
Organism: Bryobacterales bacterium; assembly: GCA_963771405.1. Lineage (GTDB taxonomy): Bacteria > Acidobacteriota > Terriglobia > Bryobacterales > Bryobacteraceae > Bog-105. Next base: position 310,946 of record CAVYUL010000106.1, on the reverse strand, counting down.
GTAGTTGTTTGTGGCTGGCACCGTGGCTGTCACGGTGCAGGTTCCGGTTCCAAGCAAGGATACCTTCGAGCCGGCGATGGTGCAGATGGCCGCGGTGGTTGAGGAGAAGGTTGGCGTGCCGCTGGTGGTGGAGGTGGCCGATAGGGTGTAAGAATTGAGTGCCGTCGGGTTCGTTATGGGCGCGATGGTTACTGTTTGCGGGGCCCGGTTTACGGTCAACGATATGGTTAGGGTGACTGATTTGTAGTTGGTGCTGTTCGGCGTAAAGGTGATGCTCGCGGTTTGGGTGCCGGCATTCAGGATGGTTGTGGCGGTCGTCCAGGCGAAAGTGCCGGGTGTGGAGGCTGCTCCGCCTGTGAGGGTGGAGGCGCTTAGCGGCTGGCCGTAGGTGATGGTGCTGGCGGTGGGCGGCGTGGTGATGGTGGGTGTTGTTTGGTTGACAGTCAGCGAAACAGTTGAGGTGACCGGCTTGTAGTTTGTGCTGCTCGGCGTAAAGGTGATGCTGGCGGTCTGGGTGCCGGCGTTCAGGATGGTTGTGGCGGTGCTCCAGGCGAAGGTGCCGGGTGTGGAGGCTGCTCCGCCTGAGAGGGTGGAGGCGCTTAGCGGCTGGCCGTAGGTGATGGTGCTGGCGGTGGGCGGCGTGGTGATGGTGGGTGTTGTTTGGTTGACAGTCAGCGAAACAGTTGAGGTGACCGGCTTGTAGTTTGTGCTGCTCGGCGTAAAGGTGATGCTGGCGGTCTGGGTGCCGGCGTTCAGGATGGTTGTGGCGGTGCTCCAGGCGAAGGTGCCGGGTGTGGAGGCTGCTCCGCCTGAGAGGGTGGAGGCGCTTAGCGGCTGGCCGTAGGTGATGGTGCTGGCGGTGGGCGGCGTGGTGATGGTGGGTGTCGCCTGGTTGACAGTCAGCGAAACAGTTGAGGTGATTGGCTTGTAGTTTGTGCTGCTCGGCGTAAAGGTGATGCTGGCGGTCTGGGTGCCGGCGTTCAGGATGGTTGTGGCGGTGCTCCAGGCGAAGGTGCCGGGTGTGGAGGCTGCTCCGCCTGAGAGGGTGGAGGCGCTTAGCGGCTGGCCGTAGGTGATGGTGCTGGCGGTGGGCGGCGTGGTGATGGTGGGTGTTGCCTGGTTGACAGTCAGCGAAACAGTTGAGGTGACCGGCTTGTAGTTTGTGCTGCTCGGCGTAAAGGTGATGCTGGCGGTCTGGGTGCCGGCATTCAGGATGGTTGTGGCGGTGCTCCAGGCGAAAGTGCCGGGTGCGGAGGCTGCTCCGCCTGTGAGGGTGGAGGCGCTTAGCGGCTGGCCGTAGGTGATGGTGCTGGCGGTAGGCGGCGTGGTGATGGTGGGTGTCGCCTGGTTGACCGTGATTGAGACGTTCAGCGTTATGGTCTGGTAGTTGGTTGCGCTGGCCGGGGTGAAGGTGACGCTGGCGGTTTGCGTGCCGGCGTTCAGGATGGTTGTGCCGGTGGTCCAGGCGAAGGTGCCGGGGGTGGAGGCTATGCCGCCGGTGAGGGTGGAGGCGCTTAACGGCTGGCCATAGGTGATGGTGCTGGCGGTGGGCGGGGCGGTGATGGTGGGTGTGCCCTGGCTACCGGTGCCGGTGACCTGGATGCTCTGGGTGGCGCCGGAGACATTCAGATTGTTGTCGGTCAGCACGACAGGGCCGCTGTTGGGTCCGACTGCTGCCGGCTTGAAGTCGATGCCCAGGCTGCAGCTTGCGCCTGGCACCAATGTGGCTGCATTCAGCAAGCTGCAGGTGCTGCTGTTGTCGTAGAGGAAGCCAGCGGGGAAGCTGGCGGGCGCGGAGAAGCTCAGAGTGGCGTTGCCGATATTGGCGAGAGTGACGGTCAGGGTGCCGTCACTGGAGTCGGCTGCGCCCACGGGAGTCGCGGTGGCGAAGGTGAGGGAGGGCGGGTCCGCACGGTCAATTTCTTTGGCGAGCTGGTTTCCGGTGTCGGCGATAAAGATGTTGCCGCGCGCGTCCAGCGCCACACCGGCGGGGCTGTTGAATCCGCCGCCGAGAGGCTGGACGGTGGAACTGGATGAGACGATGCCATTGGCTGCCAGAACCTCAAGCAGCGTGTTGGTTCCAGACGGTGCTGCCACGTAGAGGTTGCCGTTGCCGTCGAGGGCGACGCCTGTCGGACCGGTGAAGGTGCCAATGGTCTGGACCACTGAATTGGCCGTCACCAGGCCACTGGCGGCGACAATTTCATAGACGGCGTTGTTGCCGGAATCCGCGACAAAGACGTCGCCGCTGGGGTCGAGAGCCACTCCGGTGGGCGTGTTAAAGGAGAAGTTGCCGATGGTGTTCACGGCCGAATTGGCCGTTACCACGCCGTTGACCGCGAGGATCTCATACACGGCACCGTTGCCGGGGTCGGCCACGAAGACATCGCCGCTGGCGTCCACGGCGACACCCGTGGGGCTGGAGAAGTTGCCGTTCACGCTGCCAATGATCTTCACGGTGGAGGCGCTCGATACCGCGCCATTGACGGCCACGACCTGGTAGACCTCACCATTGCCGGGGTCGGCGACAAAGAGGTTCCCGCTGCCGTCGACGGTCACGCCTGCGGGAGTCCCGAAGCCTTGACCGATGGCGGTCAGGGTGCCGGTGGCGGCAGCAATCTGATAGAGGCCGGGGGTACCCGTGCTGCTGCTGGCGGTATTGCTCCCACTATCCGCAACATAAACGTTCCGATGATGGTGAATTAAGCTGCCATTGGTGCCGGTATCCGCCACATAAACATTGCCAGTTCCGTCCAGTGCCACGCCATAGGGACTGACGAAGCCGCTGGCTAATGTAGTTACAGCCGAATTGCCGGAGAAGATGAGCTGCGGGCCGGTACCAGTGCCTGCGAGATTGAACGTTGCGATGGGTGCGCCGGAGGAACCCATCAACTGCACTGCTCCGATGCGCTGATAGGGCTTTGTGGGAGTGAAGGTGACGTTCACCGTGCAGGTGTCGCCGGGGTTGTACGTCTGGCCGCCGTTGCAAACGGTGGAAGGCTGGGTGGATGTCGCCTGAAAATCGAGATTCAGCGCGCCTTGTGTGAGCACTACATAAGGCGTGGGTGCCAGGGTCTCGCTTTCGTTGAAAGTGAAGGTGACGGTGGTGGCGGCACCGGTGAGGCCGACGTTGGCGCCGGGGAAGACGCCGTTATTGGGGGCGGAGGGGGCGATGGGCGTTGCCGCGACGGTGAAGGTTTGGGTGACGGGCGTGGCCTGGGCGTAGACGTTGTTGCCGGATTGCGAGGCGGTGATGCTGCAGGGGCCGGGAGTCAGGAGGGTGACGGTGGCGGAAGAGACCGTGCAGACGGTTTGGGTGGTGGATGAGTAAGTGACGGGGAGACCGGAGGTGGCGGTGGCGGTGAGGGTCAACGGCACACCGACCACCTGAACGCCGGGGTTGTTGAAGGTGATGCTTTGTGTGGCTTGCAGGCCGGTGCCGGCGAGTTGGATCACTTGCGAGAGTGACGGCGTTGCGTTGAGGGCGTTATCCGTGAAAGTAGCGGAGCCGGTGAGCGGGCCGACGCTGGTGGGGATAAAGCTGATGCTCAGATTGCATTCCTGGCCGGGCGTGAGCGAGAAACTGGCGCCGCAGTCGGCGGGGGTGCCGCTGCCGGGGACCTGGACGAAGTTTGTGCTGAAGCTAAGGCCGGGCGAAACCGCGTTGAGCGTGGCGTTGCCGCTGTTTTGGATGACGACGGATTGCGGACTGTCGCTGCTGGATCCGCCGACCGCGGTGGAAGCGAAACTGAGGCTGGGCGGGTCCGCGCGGTCGATCTCTTTGATGGCATTGTTTCCTGAGTCGGCGACAAAGATGTTCCCGCTGGCGTCTACGGCCACGCCAAAAGGATGAGTAAAGCCGCTGCCCAGCGTGATCACTGTGGAACTAGACGACACCACACCATTCACGGCTACGATCTCTTTGATGACATTGTTTCCTGAGTCGGCGACAAAGATGTTCCCGCTGGCGCCTACGGCCACGCCAAAGGGATGAGTAAAGCCGCTGCCCAGCGTGATCACTGTGGAACTGCCTGACACCACACCGTTCACGGCTACGATCTCTTTCACAGCACTGTTGTGCGTATCGGCGACAAAGACGTTCCCGCTGCCGTCTACGGTCACGCCATAGGGATCGGAAAAGCCGCTGCCCAGCGTGATCACGCTGGAACTGGCGGACACCACACCGTTCACGGCTACGATCTCCCGCACCGCGTTGTTGCTGCTGTCAGCGACAAAGACATTGCCGCTGCCGTCCACCGCCACGCCACAGGGAAAAGTAAAGCCGCTGCCCAGCGTGATTACGCTGGAACTGGCGGACACCACACCGTTCACGGCTACGATCTCCCGCACCGCGTTGTTGTAGGTGTCAGCGACAAAGACGTTCCCGCTGCCGTCTACGGCCACGCCGCCGGTGTCGCCGAAGGCGAAGTTGCCCACACTATAGACGCTGGCATTGGCAGGAATCGCACCATTCACCGCAGCGATCATTTTCACACCCGGGTAATCTGCGACAAAGACGTTGCCGCTGCCGTCCACGGCCATGCCGAAGGGGTCGTTGAAACCGCTCCCGCTGGGCAGCGTGGTGATCGCCGAATTGCTGGGGAAAATGACCTGCGGGCCGATACCGATTCCATGCAGGGTAGATGTGGCAATGGGTGTGCCGGAAGCGCCCATCAACTGCACCGCGCCGATGCGCTGGCCTGGTTTGGTGGGGGCGAAGGTGACGTTGACCGCGCAGATGTCACCGGCGTTGTAGCTGTTCCCGGTGACGCAGGCGTTCGCCGGCTGGGTGGCGGCGGCCTGGAAGTCGAGGTTTTGCGCCCCTTGTGTGAGTACTACATAGGGCGTGGCGGCCAGCGAGCCGGCGGTGTCGAAGGTGAAGTAAACGGTCAGCGGGGCGCTGGGTGTGCCGACCGGGGTGGTGGGGAATTTTTGGGCGCCGGAGAGGGTTTCCAGGATGTCATCGCCGAATTCATCGGCGATGAAGACGTTGCCGCTCGCGTCGACCGCGACTCCGGTGGGATAATGGTAGCCAGTGCCCACCGGCTGAACGGTGGAAGTGGCGGAAACCGCGCCGTTTACCGCGACAATCTCCAACACCGAATTGTCCGCTCCCCCCTGCGAATCCGCGACAAAGACGTTGCCATAGCCGTCCACCGCCACGCCGTAGGGATAGTTAAAGCCGCTGCCGATGACGTTTACGCTGGAACTGGCGGAAACCGAGCCGTTCACCGCCACAATTTCTTTGACCTGGTCGTTACCGGTGTCCGTGACGAAGACGTTGCCGTAGCCGTCCACTGCCACGCCGAAGGGATTGAGAGAGCCGCTGCCGATGATGTTTACGCTGGAACTGGCGGAAACCGAGCCGTTCACCGCCACAATTTCTTTGACCTGGTAGTTACCGGTGTCCGCGACGAAGACGTTGCCGTAGGCGTCCACCGCCACGCCGCTGGGAAAGCTAAAGCCGCTGCCGATGACGTTTACGCTGGAACTGGCGGAAACCGAGCCGTTCACCGCCACAATCTCTTTGACCTGTTTGTTGCCGGTGTCCGCGACGAAGACGTTGCCGTAGCCATCGACCGCCACGCCGCTGGGAGTGCTAAAGCCGCTGCCGATGATGTTTACGCTGGAACTGGCGGAAATCACGCCGTTCACCGCCACAATCTCTTTAACCTGGTTCACGTCGTGTTCTGCGAAAAAGACGTTGCCGTGGCCATCCACCGCCACGGCGATGGTAGAGGGATTGCCGCTGCCGACGGGAATGGTTGCGCCGCCGGCGTGCGCGGTTTGTGCGTGAATCGCGAACGGGATCAGGGCCAGCAGGAGGCAGGTGCGGAAGAGGTTCTTCGTCATTTCATCACTAAGGGCGAGAAATGCGGATTTCAGAAGTCATGAAAAGCGAGAGGGATGGTACTGGTACGAATGGCGGGGATTTAGATGGAGGGATTCGGCAAACCACCTAGAAAAGCAGGCGGTCCCGTATCAAAGCTCGCGATGAACTGCGGCCAACACATTAGGTAAGTGGTTGATAATCAATGGTGGGCGCGACAGGACTCGAACCTGTGACCTCCTGCGTGTGAAGCAGGCGCTCTAACCAACTGAGCTACGCGCCCGAATGGGAAGAGGTCGTCTTCCCATTCTAAACTACCTCGCTACTTCAACTGGTTGTTCACTTCGTTCCAGTTCACAACATTCCACCAAGCCGTAATGTATTCCGGCCGGCGATTTTGATACTTCAGATAATAGGCGTGTTCCCAGACATCAAGACCCAAAATGGGCTTTTTGCCCTCCATGATGGGACTGTCCTGATTCGCGGTTGACGTGATTTCGAATTTGCCGGCGTGATCTTTTACAAGCCAAGCCCAGCCGGAGCCAAAGCGGCTCGTCGCGGCGGCGCCGAATTTTTCTTTGAACGAATCAAAGCTGCCAAAGTTGCTTGAGATTACGTTGGCAATTTCGCCGGAGGGAGCACCGCCGCCCTTGGGAGACAACAAAGTCCAGAAAAGAGAGTGATTCGCATGCCCACCGCCGTTGTTGCGAACTGCGGTCTTAATCGAATCGGCGACGATAGCCAAATTTTTTGCCAGTAATTCTTCGACGGTCTTATTCTGCAAGTCCGGGGCGGATTCCAGAGCCTTGTTCAAGTTATTGACATACGCGGCATGGTGTTTGCCGTGATGGATTTCCATAGTCATCTTGTCAATATGCGGCTCAAGCGCGTCTGGTGGGTATGGAAGGTTCGGAAGAGTGAATGCCATGATTTTCCAGCTCCTATCTTACGCTTTGTAGACTGAGTTTCCAGCTACTATTGTTTCGAGAATGGTCAATTTATACTGTTCCGGGTCCCACGCGAATCGGATCAGATCGGCCTTTTCACCCGGGACCAGTCCGCGCTGCCGTCCTGCAATCCGGCCGACCCGCGCGGCATTGGTCGTGGCCATGGCCACAGCTTGCTGCAAACTTACAGATGCAAGCTTTACGGTGTTAGCTACTGCCCAATTCATGCGGACTGCCGAGCCCGCTAAACGGTCTCCGCCGCGAAGCACCACACTGCCGTTGGGGCGCAGTTCGACTTCGACTTCGCCTAGTTTATAAGGGCCCGGTTCGCACATAGCAGGCATCACCGCGTCTGTGACGAGAACGCTGCGATCAAAACCTTTGGCCCGCATCGCTGAATGAACGAATACTTGCGGAATGTGGATGCCATCCACAATGAAGCTCGCCGTGAGCCGCTCTTCGGCGAGTTGGTCCCAGATGTAGTTCTGCGTTTTGTGGAGCGTCGCGTGCGCCGCGTTACCGAGATGGGTAGACATGCTGGCGCCCGCGTCGACAGCCGCCTTGATCTGATCTCCGGTGGCGTTGGTATGGCCCACACTCGCTACCACGCCCTGGCGTACTATGGCGCTCACATAATCGGGCGTCTCCAGCCATTCGGGAGAAACGGTGATGAGGCGGATTTGGCCGTCGGCCACGGCTTGCCAGCGATTGAATTCATCGATGCTGGGCGGACGAATATACCGCAGGGGGTGAGCGCCGCGCGGGCCGTCTTCGGGCGAAAGGTGAGGGCCTTCAATATGCAGTCCTGCGAGCGCATCAGCTTCCGGCATGTTGGCCGCAGCGAATTTGTCCTTCGCGGCCACAAGGTTCTTAATCGCGCCGACGATGCGTTCTTCCGATCCCGTAATGATGGTGGGCAAGAAACGAGTGACGCCGGTGGAAAATATTTTTTTAATGGAAGCGGCAATGGCATCGTGCGACGAGGTGGGATCGTTGTAATCGACGCCGGCAAATCCGTTCACTTGCAGATCGATAAACCCGGGCGCGACATAGGTATCGATGGCCTGCGCAGCCAATACGTCATCGACGGCTAGTAAAGCAGCGTCGTAATCGACTCGCAGAACCGAAGATCCGTTGATAGCCTTGCCTTCCAGCCTTAACATAAATGCCCTTCCTTGTTTTTTCCACACTTTTCAAACAGCGCAGAGTTCATAAGTTGCAGTGATAACGGGAGATAAAACGTGTTGAAAACCCCTACAGACAAGCCGGATAAACCTAGCTTTTGAGAGTTGTTCGCGGTACAACTTTAACAGATCCGGCGCGAGTGCTTGATCGGCAGGTAATCTCGGGGGAGGTGGCTGCAGTTTAGGGATTCGCGCCTGGACCGACAATTTGGAATTGGACCGTCACCCTTGGGTGAGGCGTCCAACACGCAGGGTAGAAATCGGTTCCGCCGGGACTCCACTCATCGGTGTCGAACGGTTTCTGCCCTGTTCGTCTGCTCCCCGCCACCCTGCACGCTTCCGCGCTGCGCTATCACTTCACTTCCATCAGGTTGTGTAAAGGTTTTTCACCTCCGAGCTATCCGAAGAAGCTCGGCAGACAAAAAGGCCACCGGCGGATGGTTATCTCGCCGATGGCTCCAGAGGGGTTAATCGTCTCTTTTAGAAAGTGAAACGGCCGACAAGTTGCACGTTGCGCGGCTGCGACACGGTGCCGTTCCAAACGCCGAACCCGCTGCTCGATGGGTCATTGTTAAACGGAATGCAATCGCCAAACGCCTGTCCATCGCACGTAAAGTAGTGGTTATTAAAGAGGTTGAATGTCTCGGCGCGCAGTTCGAAGTTTAAGCGCTCCTTGATCGAAAACACCTTGGCAATCGAGAGGTTGGTGTCCTGATACCGCGTACCCCGTACACTGCTCACGCGCGGTCCTGTACCCAGGTACGTCCCATTAAACTGCGATACCGGTGTAAACGCTGACGCGTTGTAAACCGGAGCGTTTACATTCACGCTGCTCCAACTGCTCACCAGCACGTTCCCGGTGATAGCCGGGATGCAAGCCGCCTGGAACTGGGAAGGAACTCCGCAAACCGTCGAGTCGCGGAAATACAGCGGCATGCCCGAAGTCAGCTTGAGGCTCGTCGAGAGCTTCCAGCCGCCTACAAGATAGTCCAGCGCTCCGCGCCCGTTCAGCCATTTTTTACCGGCTCCGAACGGTAGATCATACACGGCCATCGCGCTCGCCACATGCGTTTGGTCGTCTGGTGAAAGCGCGTAATTTCGGTTCCCCTGATACGGGCTGATCACCGCACCGATGCCGCCGTAATTAGCCGTCGCTTGCGTCGTGGATGAAGCGTCTGTCATCAAACGTGAAAGCGTATAGTTCGCGGCCACATACAGACCGGTCGCGAAGTTCCGCTGGTAAGCAATCTGCATCGAGTTATAGAGCGATGTCCCTTCGTTCTCGTTTTCGCCGAACAACGCACCGCAATATTGCGGGAACGGCTGCAGCGCCTGCGCTACCGTCGGAGCGCACGCCCCAACACTCAACAGTTGTTGCGCCCAACCGGCATACGGCTGCCTGACGCCGTCCAATGAGGCTTGGTTGGCCGTAAACGTACTGTTCAAAGTCGCAAGGCCCAATGAGGTCAGCAAGCTCGGGTTCAATACGTTGAGCGGTTGCAGTTGCGAAGGCAGGTGCGTTCCTTTGTTTGCTACATACGCCGCACTCAAAATCGAACTGCCGAACTTCCGCTCTACCGTTAAGTTCCATTGCTGTGTGTAAGACAGGTGGTTAGCGTACGTCGGCCGGTAATTCGGACCGTTGTTACCGTTATCTGCCGTAGCCGAAATATCGGGGGCCTTGCTGTACGCCGGGAAACCGCCATCCAAATAGAACGATGGTTGATAGCCGCTCAACGAATCGCCAAAGTTAATCGCCGGGTTAAAGCCATCGAGCGACATGCCGCCGCCCCAGCCCGGATAGAACGCCTGCGTGTAAAAGACTCCGTAACCGGCTCGGATCACGGTCTTGTCACCGAGCTGATAAGCCAATCCGATCCGCGGCCCGTAGCCCCCGTTAAACGGTGTCTCCGGATATTGCTTGCCGAAGCTGGCCGGGCCCCAGCCGTTGCCTGCATAAGCCACGCTGCCCGGCAATCCCCCGGCGCCTGGGTTCGAAGCAAAGCTGAAGAAGGCCAGGTGGTTGCCGGTCTCCCACGTCGGAGTAAATTTATCCCAGCGCAAGCCGTAGTTCACAGTTAACTTTTTGGACATTTTCCAGGTGTCGCCCACGTTGAGTGAAAAAGCATGCTGGTCGGCGCCGTATTTGGAGATGTTGTATACGCTCATGCTCGCCCCGTCCACCGCACCGATGTAGAAACTGGCGAACGGGTCGCCGCTCGAAACGCCCGGCAACGCTGTCGACAAAGCACTGAAACCCAGCGATCCGGATTGGTTGTTGTTCGATCGAAACACTTGTTGCAAGTGCCGGAATTCGCCGCCGAACTTAATCGTATGTGCACCGGACACCCACGTGATCTCATCGTTGGCAATGTGCGAAGGCCTCGTAGTCTTGTTCAGGTAGCCAGGGCCTTGCGTATTGCCCCAGCCCGGGAAGTTGCTCAAGCCGTCGCCGCTAAAGCCGGCTGCGGGTGACGCGGTGTAAGCTACCGCATTCGGAATTTCCGGTATCGGCTTTTGTCCGGGAACGGATCCGTAGCCTTCGTTCCGGTTACCGTAACCGTAGGCGAAGTGGCTCAAGATGTTCGGCGTAAACGTGTGATCCCAGTTAAACCGGTTGACCCAGGCATCTTCAGGATTCGCCGGGCTCGACGTGCAGAGCTGCACCGGCAATGCGCACTGATCGTTCGGCGAGGTCTTTTGCCGCCAAATCGTCGCATAAAAGTGGTCTTTTTCGCTCCAGTAGTAATCGATCTTGTAGAGGTACTCAGCCAGGTTTGAGAGAATTCCGTCCGATACCGGCTGGGCCAGAAAGTTGTTAAAGGGGCCTGAACTTGTCGGCGTTGGCAGATAACTCATCCATTGATTCGCGATCTTGCTCATCTCCGAAGCAGGAATCATATTGCCTGCGTATGGGGTTCGCGTAATCACACCATTGTTTATGCTTTCGGTCGTCGGATCGTAGATCGGAACATTGAGGTCCGAAAAATTGCCCGATCGCTCCTGGGTGGAGGGAATGGAATAAAGCGGACGCGTCGCGCCACCCAAACTGCGCAAGTACTCTTCATCGTGGAAGAAATAGGTCTTGTGTTTGCTGCCCCAGATAAATGGGATGAATGGCAGCTTCACTGGACCGCCGATAAATCCGCCGAATGAGTTTTCGTCGTCTTTCGGCCGCTGGTCGCCCGGCAGGCGGTCGTTGGTAAACTGCAGCGCATTCAAATCTTTGTTGCGCAAATATTCGAACAGTCCGCCGTGGAAGTGGTCCGTTCCGCTCTTTGTCGTAACAATGATTTCGCCGCCCGTTGTGACGCCATATTCCGGTTCGTAGCTGGAAGTCAGCACGCGCACTTCCGTCACCATGTCCGGAGTCATGGGAAAGTCGAAGAACGAAACCATTCCGCTTTGCGACATCGTGCCTTCCTGCATGCTTACGCCGTCGGTAATCGCTTCATCGCCCATCTTCAAGCCGCCGTTGATGCGCGCGTTAAAAGCTTGGGGGCTTGTGCCCGTGTTCACGCCCGGCATGAAGGTAAGGAACTGCACCGCATTGCGGATCGTGCCGGCTGTCACTTCGAGCGGCAACTGATTCACCACGCTTGGTGGCACAGTTTCTTGCTTAACCCCGTTGTCCACGTTCAATTGCGCGACATCCGCCGTTACCTCCACTTTCGTTGAGGCATCGCCCACTTGCAGCGTCGCATCTACACGCAGGGTCTGGTTCACGAGCAGTTCGATTCCGTGCTGTATATAGGTTCGAAAGCCCTGCGCGGTTATACTCAAATCGTACGCGCCGTTTTCTAAGCTCGGAAACGAATACCGGCCTTCCGAGTCCGTTTGCACCGTGGTTGGAAGTTGGCGCACGGTCGAAGTCAAGATGACGGTCGCGTTGGGTACAACCGCTCCACTCGCATCCATTACCGTTCCGTTCAAAGTCGCGTTCTGGCTCTGCCCGAAGGCGACAGCCGATAAGATCAAGGCGAAACTGAACCCACAAAAAAGCTTACCTAGCATTTCCTGGTCTCCTGAAAAGTCTACTTATTAGTTCACAGAAAACAACTAGACGATTCTATACGATTCTCTTCCGGTGTAGTCAATGCGAAACTCGTTAGAGGCTGGACAAGTGTTCTATCGTTCCGTGAGCTTGCTTATATTATCAATAGGTTACGGCAGATTTTCGGGTAAGCTGTCTAATCAGGATTTTTCGCTCTCATTCAAAATGTCTTGCCACTTTCTTCGCGACTTTCTTGCTTGTGGCGTTTGCCAACCTAGCTTCTGGCCAAGTATCTACAGACCAGTTGCTTGTTATTCAAGAAGCCATCCAAGCGGGTCATTTGGATAGCGCGCAAGAGATGATTAGTTCGGCCCTAGCGAGGCATCCAAACGACGGCGGTCTGTACAATCTCCGCGGCGTTACCCATGCGCAAAAGCAAGAACTATCAGCGGCGCAAAAAGACTTCGAAACAGCCGTTCACTTATCGCCCGCTCTCACGCCCGCCTGGCAGAACTTAGGCCGGGTTTGCCAAATGAGCGACAACCAACTTCCCTGCGCCGTGAACGCTTGGCAGCATGTGATTCGCTCCAAGCCAACTGATGCCGAAGCCCGCCAATCGCTCGGGTTACTTTATGAAAAGCAAGGGAAATACGCCGAGTCTTTTGCCGAGACACAAAAAATCCCGGGTTCCGCGACCGACGCAGTCCTGCTCATTCGGTGTGCCGATCTAAGTGGCCTCGGCCATTTCGCCGAAGCTCGGCAAACTGCCGCGATTCTCAATCACCACGGTGACTTTTCAGAAGCCGATTTCGCCTCCATCGCTCCGGCCCTCGAGTCGCCTGAAGCATCCGGAGTTGTAATCGCGCTAGTCGAAAACTTAGATACGCGTTCCGCCGCATCGATCTCCAGTTTGCGGCGTCTTGCCATCGCCTATGAACAAGCCGGCCGCAATTCGGATGCTCGCAAAACGCTGGAGCGTGTCGCGTCGGTCGATTCGCAGAATCCGGCCCATCTTTTGGAACTGGCCCGGCTCGCCGAAATGTCGAAGGATCACGAGGGCGCGCTTGGATATCTCGCACATGCCCGCGACTTGACGCCGCAAAATGCCCAGATTCATTTCCTTTGGGGCGTAATCGCCGCCGAAATGGATCTTCCCGTCGAGGCCCGACTCTCACTGACGAAAGCCCTTGAGATTGATCCTGACAATCCAAGCTATAACTACGCTATGGGCGCAGTTATCATGAGTACCCGCGCCGCTCGAACCGCGCAACCGTATTTCGCGAAATTCATCAAAGGGCATCCCAATGAGCCCCAAGGCCATCTGGCGTTGGGAATCTGCTACTTTGCTTCCGGCGACTATGTCCAAGCCAAGAAGGAGATGGCGCAGATCGTGAACGATCCGAGAACTACGGGCGAAGCCGAATATTTTCTTGGACGCATGGCGCGGCAGGAAGGGGATCTCGCTGCGGCAAAAGAGGATCTTGAGAAATCCATTCGTAGCCTTTCAACTTTTTCCGAATCCCACACGGAATTGGGCCGCGTCAAAATGCTCGAAGGCGATTTGGAATCCGCACGCGGCGAGTTTGAGCAAGCGCTGAAGCTCGATGCGAACAGCTTTGAGGCCAATAATCAATTGTTCATTCTCTATAAACGTACGCATGACCCGCGCGCCGACCAACAGGAGGCGCTATTAAAGAAGCTAGATGAAGAACGCTCCCACCGCGCCGAACTCATGCTGCGAACGATTGAGGCGAAACCGTATTGACGCGACTGCTGATCTTTTTGCTATGCGGCATACTCCTTTCGGCCGAGGACATCTTTGACCGTCTGCGCGCAGCTCCACTCCCGCCCGGCGAAGGGCCCGCACTTGCGGAAGCCCTCAGGAAACACGATTTCGCGGACGTCGAACATGTTCTTGAAAGTGCAAGAGCCGCCAATATAAAAGATCAAGCAGAGTTGCTCAGCCTGCTAGGCGCCGTGGAGTTCGTCGCCCAGGATATGAACCGGTCCGCTGACTCTTTCCAGGCCGCCGAAAAGCTGAAGCCTCTAAGTGACGCCGATAGTTTCACCCTGGCGATGGCCGAAATTAAGCTGCAACAAGGTCCGTCCGCCGCCGCCCGCCTTCAACTTCTCACCGGAAAATATCCTCAGAGCCCTTTGTATCTGTACTGGCTTGGCCGGATCGATTATGACCAGCGCCGCTATGACGAGGCGGTCGCAAAGATGCAGAAGGTGATCGAACTGGATCCGCAATCGGTTCGCGGCTACAACAGCCTTGGCCTTGCTTTCGACATGCAAGGAAAGTTCGAGCCCGCTCGCGCCGCACTCGAAAAGGCGGTCTCGCTGAACCAGAGCCAACCTCATCCTTCGCCCTGGCCCCCGCACGATCTCGGCTATTTGCTGCTGCGTATCGAACGCTTCCAGGAGGCGGAAACAATGCTGCGTGAGTCGCTCCGCTACCAACCCGCCTTCGCCGAAGCCCACTACCATCTGGGACGTGTTCTCGAAAAGGAAAACACAGACGAAGCTGCGGTCGCTGAGTACAAAAAAGCAGTTGAGCTAGATCCAGCGTCGCCTGAGCCTTGTTATTCGCTCGCGCAGCTCTATCGCAAAATGCATCAGGATGCGAACGCCGAAAAGATGTTCGCCGAGTATCGCAAACGAAAAGCTGCTCAGTAAGTTAGGGCAGGGAAGCGGTGGCTGCCTTTACACACGCTTCTAACTTCTCGATGGACTCCGCAATTCTGTCGGCATCGCCGGCCTTGGCTGCTGTTTCAACGTTGGCGCCCACTTCGCTGATATCGGGAAAACCATAGCTCCTTCCCGTGCCTTTGCAGTTGTGCGCAATTTTTTGAATTACCCCATAATCACGAGCTTGCAATGCTTGCCGCATCTTTACGATGTCGCTGTTTCTGTTCGTCAGAAAAACCGGCCGCCGGGCCAGAATTGCTTCCGGAATCTCTTGCGCAACCTCGGCTGGTTTTTGAGGAGTACGGGCGAAGCGGGCAATCATTTCAACCAAGTCGCGCCGCTCAATCGGCTTGCTCAGGTGCCCGTCGCAGCCAGCCTGGCGGCTTTCATTCGTTGCGCCCGACAGCGCGTGCGCGGTCAGCGCGACGATAGGAACTGGCGATACCCCGCGAGCTTTCTCCCATTCGCGGATCGCTCTGGTCGCAGAATAACCGTCCATAACCGGCATCAGAACGTCCATCAGAATCAAATCGTAGTCGTTCTTTTTTCTGGCTTCGAGCGCTTCCATTCCGTCCGTCGCGAGATCGATCCGCATCGGGAAGCCTTCAAGGTAAGCCCGAACCAGAATTACGTTTTCAGGATTGTCCTCCGCCAGGAGAATCCGCAATTCGGAGTTCATCTGCAACGGAGCCTGACTTGCCCTCAGCATTTCATTCCGCTGCCGCACGGTTTCCTCGGTGGAAGGCTCCAAGAACACGGTGAAAACGAATTTGGCGCCGGGGTCCGATTTCTTCTCCAGCCAAATATGGCCCGACATCTTTTCAACCAGGCTCTTTGCAATGGCCAATCCCAGCCCCGTACCCTCATAGGCCCGAGTGATCGATTCGTCGCCTTGCTGGAAAGCGCCGAAAATGACTTCTGCTTTTCCTTCCGGGATGCCAGGGCCGCTATCGTTGACCTCAAACCGAAGCCCCGGTTCCGCCCGCCCCGCGGATTGTGCCGG
This sequence comes from Bryobacterales bacterium, assembly GCA_963771405.1. GTDB lineage: Bacteria > Acidobacteriota > Terriglobia > Bryobacterales > Bryobacteraceae > Bog-105. The sequence continues at coordinate 295,297 of CAVYUL010000106.1, read as the reverse complement.
CCCGACACGAACCTGAATGGTCCCTTCCGGTGTGAATTTGAGAGAGTTGCCCACCAGGTTCAACAGAATCTGCTGCAAACGTTCCGGATCGCCCGACCAAAACAGCCAGGCGCTGGGATCGATAGAGGTCTCGAGTCTCAGCCCCTTCCGTTCCACGGCTGCGGCAATTGTCGCTGCGCTTTCTCTCAGCAACTCGTCAACACGAAACGGAATGTGCTCGAGCGTCAATTCTCCCGCTTCAACTTTCGACAAGTCGAGGATTCCGTTAATCAGACGTAACAGCCGGCGCACATTTCGGTACGACACCCCAACCATTTGCTTCTGCCGCTCATCCAGCTCGCCTTCGAGCAGCAAGGTGTTCATGCCGTTAATGAGATTCATCGGCGTGCGAATTTCGTGGCTCATGCGAGCTAGAAAGTCGCTTTTTGTCCGGCTGGCTTCTTCGGCTCTTCGCTTCGCCTCTTCGAGCTGATGCAAAACTCGTGATGCTGTCTTTTGATTTTCAATTTGCCCGCTCACCAAAGACGCTAAATCCATGAGGCTATCGAGGAAGTGTTGTTCCGGCCGCTGCCGTGCGGCCGTGTCCATCACACACAAAGAGCCGACCAGCCCACCGTCGTGCGAGCGTAAGGCAGCCGCGACACAAAAAAGGATTTGCCGTCCCCCAACGAATACCGGCTTGTCCCGGAATCGTGCGTCATTAGCCAGATCACAGATTACGAAAAGTGGCTGCTCATCCCCGGCGCGCGCGCAAAAACAGAAAGCAAGCCCTTCTTCGTCATCGCCAATTCCATACTTACCTTTGAACACTGGCGTCTGGCCTTCAAGAAGCGAGAGAGCCGCCATGGGCGTGCGAAACAGGTGGGCGGCGAGAGCGGCAATGCGATCAAAGGCGCTACGGGCTGCTTGATTCGCGTCGCCTGCAGGCGATGATCCGCCTTCCATCCCCACCGTGGGACTAGCCTGCCGATTTTCCGGCATTGCTGTCTGCATCTGCGGTGCCAAGATGTCCGTTCCCTCCCGTGAAACATTACTACTCTTCGACGCGCTCTGCTTGCGACTTTAGGTCTTCGCGAAGCGATTCGGTTAAGATTCCAAGAGGGCTACCCGTTTGCTTTACTGCGCAGTCCCTCTTGTAGGAGAAAGCCCTACTTCCCCTGTCAGTGAGCCCTAATGCGTTGCCACTGGCTCTGCGCTACCAGAGTCTTCACCGGCACATTAAAGCTCACAATTGCTCATTCGAAGATATTGTGCCCGGAAAATGATCTTTTTCTCGTTTTCCTGATCGAGGGTTCGCAAGTCTCGTATGGTTTCGAGGAGAGGTGCTTGTGCCTCACCTCACTAACGTTAGTAGGTCGTCACTCGGTCGTCCAGCAATATGGATCCAACCAAAATCACGGAAGCCTTTTCACAGGAGCCTGGCATCGCGAAAGCGCTTCTATCTCTGCTCGAAGAGATGCAGCTTTGTGCCGGCCGCCAGCGGCAAATGGAACAGAGCCTGCGCGGCGTGATCGAGTCAGCTCCCGACGCAATCGTGCTGGTGAATCCGGAAGGTCACATCCTGATGGTGAACGCCCAAACCGAGAAGTGGTTTGGCTATAAGCGCGAAGAGCTGATCGGACGTACGGTTGAAACCTTGATACCGGAACGATTTCGCCACTCTCACGCTGGAATACGTAAGAGTTTCTTCAACCACAAACTCAACCGGCCCATGGAAAGCGGCCTGGAGCTTTTTGCTCTGCGGAAGAATGGCAGCGAATTTCCCGTAGACATAAGCCTGAGTCCGCTCGAAACCGAGGAAGGTCACATGATCTTGGGTTCGATCCGTGACCTTTCTCAGAAGAAGCAGACCGAAGAGAAGTTCCGTGATTTGTTGGATTCGGCTCCGGATGCAATGGTGGTGGTGGACAACGACGGCAAAATGGTGCTTGTCAACGCTCAGGTTGAAAAGTTGTTTGGTTACCGGCGCGAAGAACTTTTGGGCCAGCCAGTTGAGATTCTAATGCCCGAGGCGCTTCGGAAGCGCCATGTGGGACATCGCAGGGATTTTATGGCCCGGTCGAGCGAACCAAGACCCATGGGCAGCGGACTGGAACTATTTGCTCGCCGTAAAGATGGGACGGAATTTGCGGTGGAGATCAGCCTTGGCCCAATCAAGACGGCTGAAGGGATTTTGGTTTCAGCGGCAATCCGTAACGTCACGGATCGCAAGCTCGCCGAACAGCGAATTGTCAATTTGAATCGCCGCTTGGAAGTGGCCGCCCGCGAGGCGGAGGCGGCTAACCGCGCCAAGAGTGTATTCCTGTCGACGATGTCGCACGAAATTCGTACCCCGATGAACGCGATTCTAGGCTACGCCCAATTGTTATTGCGTGATCCGAGTCTGAGCGAAGCGGCCAAAGAGAATCTGGCGATCATCGGGCATAGCGGAGAGCATCTGCTCACCTTGATCAATGACGTCCTAGAGGTTTCGCAGATCGAAGCGGGCCGAATCGAGCAGCATCTCAAGCCCTTCAACCTTTCTCAACTGCTCCAACAACTCGCCGCCACTTTCCGCCTCCGGGCGCAAGGTAAATCCATTCGGTTCGAAATGTCTATGTCCGGCGAACCGGTGGATTACATTAAGGGGGACGAAGTTAAGTTGCGGCAGATTTTAATCAACCTCGTCGGTAATTCCGTCAAATTTACCGAGACTGGTTTCGTTAGGCTCGGCGTGAACTTGGAACCACGCAACACCGTTCTATGGCTTACAGCCACGGTGGAAGACTCCGGCTCCGGCATTGGATCGGAAGCATGTGCGGATCTTTTTCAACCGTTTCACCAAACCGAACGCCGTCTCACTGTGACCGAAGGGACGGGCTTGGGGCTTTACATTAGCCGCAAGTACGCCCGGCTTATGGGCGGCGACTTAACAATGACCAGCCAGTTGGGCCAAGGTTCGAGATTTGTCTTGAGCGTTCCCGTCGAGCCGTCGCAAGCGCCGGTTGACCAAGGACGTTCCATCCCTCGCGTACGCCGCCTCGCTCCAGGAACGGTTCCTCCCAGGATTTTGGTGGCAGACGATCATTTGGAGAATCGTGACTGGATGATCAAACTTCTCAACAGTGTGGGTTTCTTGGCAATCGGTGTAAGTGATGGTTTGGAAGCGCTTCGGGCGTGGCGGGAACAGAGTCCGGAGCTGATCTTAATGGATGTCCACATGCCAAATATGGATGGCCTGGAAGCCACTCGGAGAATCAAGGCGCATCCGGAAGGCGAAACGCTTCCCATTATTGTCACTTCTGCGAGTGCTCTAGATGAGGATCGGAAAAAGATCGCCGCTGCCGGCGCGGACGCCTTTCTCATGAAGCCGGTTCTGGAAAACATCCTGTTTGAGAAGATCGGCGGATTTCTGAATGTGACTTACGAATACGATGAACCCGCGGCTGTCGCGCCCTCGGCCGACCAAACGAATGTGAGCCCGGCAATTCTTACCGCTCTCTCCGCAATGCAACTTCACGAATTGCAGGAGGCGGTATCCAGCGGCAATAAAAAACGTTTGAATCAGATCATTGCCAACGTCCAGAGTAGCGGCGCACAGGTCGCGGCGGCCACTCTACAGCGAATGGCCGACAACTACGAATATGATTCGCTGCTTAAACTTTTTGAGGCGGTAGATAACAAATGAAATCCGTCGAACAAGCCGATATTATGATCGTCGACGATAATCCGGCGAATCTTAAGTTGCTCGAAGAGATGCTGCGGCTCAAGGGGCACGATGTCCGTTGCTTCCCGCTGGGCCGGCTCGCCTTGGCGGCTGCCGCCAAGCATCAGCCAGAGTTGATTCTCCTAGACATCAATATGCCGGAAATGAACGGCTACGACGTCTGCAAGCGGTTTAAAGCGATTCCCGATCTTTCCAATATTCCGATCATTTTTCTGAGTGCTTTAACGGAAACATCGGACAAGCTGGAAGCCTTTCAAACCGGAGGGGTGGACTACATTTCCAAACCTTTTCAAGTGGAAGAGGTGCAGGCCCGAGTCCAGACTCACATCGCTCTCCATCGCCTGGAACGGGCTTTAACAGCGCAGAATGAAGAGCTGGAGGCTGTGGTCGCCTTGCGTACTCACCAGTTGGCGGAGGCCAATTCCCGGCTGACCATTCTCGATAAATCAAAAACCGATTTTCTCAGCCTCATTTCACATGAACTCCGTACTCCATTGAATGGCTTGCTTGGCATTACGGAAATCATCTTTGATCAGCTTCCTGCCACGCCGGGTAGCAGGCAACTCAGGGAAGCCTATAGCACCTGCCGGCGCCGGATTATTGCGATTCTGGAAGATGCATTGCTGTTGAGCGAGATTGACGTTAATTCAGACCGCTTTCACCCTGCTCTGATCCGCTTACACCCCACGCTCACTCGCGCGATTCAGGGGGCATCGGATTTTGCGGCCGCGCGATCCGTGTCACTGCCGCACGCGACGAAGCTCGAGCCATTCTTGGAGGACTCTGTGCTGGGTGACGAGGATTTATCGGGCAAGGCTATACAAGGGCTGTTGGAAACGGCGATCAAATTCTCCGACAAAGGCTCGTCGATTCAAATTGTACGGGATGCGAGCCCGAATTGCTATCGGATCGCCATTGAAGCACACGGCCGCGAAATTCCAGCGTCTGCGTTGAAGAAGTTCTTCGACGTATTCGCCGTTTCCGAGGCGATCACACCGGGAGGAGATTTGGGCTTGGCGCCGGCGATCGCGCAAAGAATCCTAAGTTTATTCCACGCCACCGTCAGTGTCGCAAATCTCGCCCAGATTCCGGGCATCCAATTGTCCGTTTCGCTGAAGACAACAGCGGAGGCAGGGGCTGTTTGAGCCCACCGGCGGCAGCTGCGTCGCTAGAAGAGACCGGGAACGGATTCCAAAATCTCGCGCAGACTTGCCGCTAGTTGAGTATTATTCATGGCGCTGCTGGGATCTTTTTTCCGCCTGGATTCTTCATCTAACCGGCCGGTGCGACGATCGAGCGCGCTTTTCAAAACGGCGGCAGCGGAATGGCTGACGCCGGAAAGAGTCATCATCGATCTCAGCCGCCGCGCGATGTCAATTTGATCCTGAGCTGCGGCTTGGCGAGCCATATGCTCGATCAGCATGAACAAATCGGCTGTGCTCTCCAGATCGGCATCGACAACACCGGCGTAGGCTTGAATAACCGCACGTATGGCTTTGCCGCAGGCCGGTACGGAATCATAGCGCTTCATTTGCATCAGCCGCATGCCGAGTTCTTGAACCGCCCGGCATTTCTCCTGTGCCCAATGAAGTTGTTGTGCGTTCTCACTGGCCAGGGCCTTGCGTTTACGCCAGCGCTTGTTGGCGTTCAGCGCATTCCGAATGGCTTCCGTGAGGAGCCTTCCCGAGACTTCGTCTTTTACCAGGTAATCGTCAACGCCATCGGCGGCCACCGAAACTTCAGTTTGCTCGCGGGTATCTGCAGTCAACACCAGAATCGGAAGATCAGGGGCGGATTTTCTGAGTGATGCGTAACTCTCCGCCCCCATCGTTTCAGGCAAACCCAAATCAAGCAAAACGAGATCGATACCGCCTTTGGCGACGCGATGAAGGCCGGACGTCAATCCGTTGGCCCACTCCAGCCGATACGCACCGTTGCCATAATCTTGCAGTGCGTAACGGACTAGCAACATCGCTTCTTCGTCGTCTTCGATGAGGAGGATGCTCTCCTGGCTGACAGCTTTTTCACTCTCAGCCCGCGGATCACATTCGACCACATCACAAGTTTGCATTACAGCTTTAGCTGCACTCATAGACACCTCCAAGAATCAACCAAAAACCACTACTTTATTCGGAACCGTTTTTTCATGACCGGTACAAATCCACTCTGCTGCTCGATACCTTGCCGGTTCGCAGTTAACGCGGCTTGAAGCGAGCGGATCAGCCCCGACCCCGAAGCGAAATCTTTCACCAGATACCCTGCCACGCCACTTGCTCTGACTGCGTATTCTGTTTCATCGCGTGAATCGCCAGTCAAAACCACCACGGGCACTTTGGGCGCCATCACATGCACCCAGGAATAGCTTCTCGCTCCCGAACTTTCGGGCAATCCGAGATCCAGCAGCACGACGTCAACCCCGCCTTGCGCCAGCCTCTCCAGTCCATCGCCTAAACATTCAGCCCATTCCAGCCGATAACGGCCTTCGCCATACTCGTCAATGGCGTACCGCACGAGCCACATGGCTTCCGGGTTGTCTTCAATAAGTAATACACATTCTTGTTGTTTTGCTTTTGGTGCCGTCGCGAGCGGCAAAGCATTTGGGTCGAGATCGAGTTGAGGCGCTGCTGCCATTCTGTCTCCTCCTTCTGGCTGACAACTCTTTTATCGGCCTAGCAATGGGGGATTTCAGCCAAAACTAGCACACCTGAAAATAGTCCGAGCCAAAGACACACAGGGTGCTGGGAGAAGTTACATGGAAGTGGCGCGGCGAAGTGCACTCAAGAAATCAGATTTGGAAATCGGCTTGGCCAGGTGGGAATCACAGCCGGCTGCCAGCGCGCGCTGGACGTCGGTCATGCGAGTGTGACCGCTGACGGCATAGATCGGCGTGTGCTTACCGGAATTGTCCGATTCCAGACGTCTAATCATCCGAGTGGCCAAGAAGCCATCCATCACGGGCATTTGCAAATCCATAATCACAGCGTGAAAATGGCCCGTTTGGAAGGCGTCTACTGCTTCTTTTCCATCCTGGACGAAGGTCAGATGATACAAAGTGCCCCTACAGTACTCATTCCAAAGGAATTGGTTCTCTTCGCAATCGTCCGCCACCAAAACTGTAATGGGTTGTATCGCTTCCATCTCGCTCAACAAATCAGAATTCATCCGCCGGAACCTCGCTTAAGGCCTTATCGATGAAAGCGGACAGCTTGTTTAGAGAGATAGCTGTACTGTCGGCAAAGCCTTATGGCTTAGGCTTTGGCACCTTAGCACCAGCCTTACGCGCCTCGCTCAAACCGATCGCAACCGCCTGTTTGCGAGACTTCACCGGTTTTCCGCTGCTGGATTTCAGCTCGCCATGCTTGAATTCATGCATGACTTTGCCAACCTTTTTACTTGTTTTCGTGGTGGTTTTCCTGGGCATGCTTTCTCAACTCCTTCTTAATTACGCGGGGAGCTTTTCAACTGGCGGAAAATGGTGCTGCTCACGCCCTATTTTTCCGTCATACTTTTTGGTCGTCTTATAAAGTTCATAACGCCCATCGGCGGCCAACGAGCGAGCCGAATCTCGAATACGGGCCATCTCCGAATCCGGCAGCTTTTTGAAGCCGCAGGCCACCTTCAGATTTTGCTGCAAAACTTCTACGCGTTCCATTCCGCTTACGGTGGTGGCGACCGGTAAACTCATGGCGTAGCGTAGCGCGTCCTCCACGTCCAAAGCGCCATTGGTGATCATTTCCCCGCTACCGCCGAGACTCTTCATGCCGAGCGGCGCCATTCCTCTCTTGATCACCTCGGGTAATACCAACTGCTCAAAGCTGCGCGCATATGCAGAATCGAGCGCGTTCAGCGGCATTTGAACCGAATCGAAGGGGAAGTTATGCGAGAGCATCTTGAGGTGAATCTCAGGGTCTTTGTGTCCCGTGAAACCAACGAATCGAACTTTGCCTTGCTGTTGGGCGATCTCAAGAGCTTCGGCGACGCCGTTGGGAGCGAAGATCAAATCCGGATCGTTATCGTAGACCACTTCGTGAATTTGCCAAAGATCCAGATAATCGGTGCGCAGACGGCGCAGGCTTTGCTCCAGCATCCCCATCGCAACGCTCTTGTCGCGGCCGTGAGTACACACCTTTGTCATAAGAACAACGTCGTGGCGCTTGCCGGCGAGGGCGCGGCCCATCCGTTCTTCACTGATGCCATCGTGATATTCCCAGGCGTTATCGAAGAAGGTGATGCCGGCATTGATAGCCATGTCCACTATTCGTTGCGCCGTTGCATCATCGGCCGCCGACCCCAGGTGGAATCCGCCCAAGCCTATTGCGGACACTTGCAAGCCAGTTTTGCCGAGGGGGCGCTTTGGAATATCCTGAGTTTCCGCATGTACGTCTGCGGTCATCGCTCCAACAAGGGCGCTGGCTTGAAGGAATTCTCTACGATTCGTCATAGCTTCTATTTGGCGGGCGAAGGCATTGTCCGATAGGGGTGCCCGTCATTCGACGTCGCCTGCAGCATTTCTTTCACCTCAACCGATTCGGTGTCGAGCGGGAACTCGTGCGCCATTCGTGCCTGCGGGTTGTCATATTTGATCGAGGTCTTGTAAAGCTCAAAACGACCATCGCTTGCCGCTTGCCGGCAGCGCTCGCGCAGCCCTTCCATCTCGCCCGAAGACATCGGTTTGAAGTCCTGCGCAATTTGAACGTTCTGGTGAAGCACTTCCAACTTGTCGATGCCCGCCACGGTAACGCTCACCGGTAAACTCATCGCATAGCGGAGTGCCTCTTCGGCGGAAAGAACTCCCTGGGTAATCGCATCTCCCGCGCCGCCCATTGACTTCATCCCGATGACAGCCCAGCCCCGCTCGATTATGGCCGGCAACACTTTCTGTTCGAAGCTTCGAAAAGTAGCGTCGAAGGCATTGAGCGGCATTTGCACCGCGTCAAACGGAAAACCGGTGGCAATCATTTTGAGATGAATGCGCGGATCCTTATGCCCGGTGAATCCGGTGAAGCGAACCTTGCCCTGTTTTTGGGCTTCAGCTAAGGCCTCGGCCGCTCCATTGGGTCGGATGAAAAGGTCAGGGTCGTTATCAAACGAAACGCCGTGAATCTGCCAGAGGTCGAGGTGGTCAGTTTGGAGACGACGCAATGACTGTTCCAACATCTGCATCGCCAAAATCTTTTCGCGACCGTGGCTGCAGACCTTGGTCATCAGAAATGCTTTGCTCCTATTCCCGGCGAGGCCTTTGCCAAGCAACAGCTCGGAAACGCCAAGGTGATATTCCCAGCAGTTGTCGAAGAAAGTGATGCCGCTGTCGAGCGCTTCGCGGACGATTCGGATGGCTTCGTCCTCATCTTTCGCTTGTCCGAGATGATGTCCGCCCACGCCAAGAGCAGAAACGCGAGCACCTGTCCTGCCAAATTCACGGGTGGGAATCATTATCGATAGAATTCTCTAGAACTTGTTGTCATGGGACTTTGGGTAATCATGCCTGCTAGCTTTGCCGGTTCATCGATATAAACGACAGTTGCCAATTAGAGCCCGTTTTCAGAAATGTTTGTTCGTTGGCGCTTCGAGTCGAAAAGTGAACAGCTGTCAGATGGATAGCTGGCGGCGAGATGAAATTCTCTCAAGGTTGCGCTGTGCCTTCGCGTCTCTATTTTGGGTACTTTGGATCAAGAAGACGATGAGAAACGTCCCCACCGACGTGCCTGAATTGATGACCAGTTGCCAGGTATCTGAGTAGTGAAAATGGGGTCCGCTTAAAGCCCAAACTAAAGTGGCGACAACACCCAATAGAAAGACCATCGGCAATCCCACCATATTGGCTGAGGATCGGGCGAACGTTCGGAACCACTGTTTCATAACCTTTCGCCGAGCCCACTGCCCGCTTCACGAAGCCAAATGACTACGTAACTTCGTTGCCACTCCAGGTCAACAATTCCGCCTTTGGACAAATGGTTCCACACCTCTCGGCAGTGTGAGAGGAATTTGCCGAACCAGTTTTGGGATGGCGCCTTCGTAAAAGTGCGTAGCCTTTGGCGGGCGCGAACATCATTTCCCGCAATCGTCAAAACATTGGTAGTAATCGCTGCTGGCATTAGGAATCTCCCGATTCTAGGCGGCTGCTTTGTAGTACGGCGTCCGCTCTTCCGCTTCCATGACTTCCTGGCAGTGGATGCAATATTTGGTCCAGGGAACTGCGTTCAACCGGGCGATCGAGATATCCTCTTCGCAGCGTTCGCAGGTTCCGTAGCTGCCATCTTCAATACGATTGAGCGCTTCTTTGACCGAGCTGGCCAGGCGCCAGTTTCGAGAAAGCGCATCGGCTGCGATCTCGCGATCCGAATAGCGCTGAATACCTTCCACTAACTCCGCCGAAGGCTCGATATAGATGACATCTCGTGAATTCTCACGCTTTGCCAGTTCCTCGCCCTTGGCCAACAGCGCGTCTTTTAGTTCTTGAAATTGCATATTCACTTTCCCCTTTGTGGCTTCCGCGTCGAATCTTCCGTTCGGCACGAGGTCCTAAGAGCAAATGAATTGCCAATCTACTAACCCTTTAAAAGCACTACTTTGAGAGCTGCCAATGCACCAAGTGGGAGGTTTTCACTGCCGCCCTAAGACCTTTGGTAAGACTTGTTGGCCCAAATGGGGAGAAGCAGATCAACTTTGGACTTGTGGGAACCGGGGCAGTTGCACGCAACCGAGCCAATAATCGCTCATTTTCCGGATCATGTTCTCAAAATGATCGAGATCGACCGGCTTGGTCAAATAGCCGCTGGCCCCCAGCCGGTAGCACTTTTCGACGTCGGTTGGTTGTGACGAAGTCGTGAGAACGACAATCGGAATCGATTTCAGCGCAGGATGTGCGCGCAGCTCTGGTAATACCGATCGGCCATCACCACCTGGAATATTCAGGTCAAGCAGCACGAGAATCGGAATCTCTGTGGAAGGCAGCGAGCGTGCCTCGCGCAGATAATCTGCTACTTCCCGGCCCGTGCCCGAGCGAATTAGCTTATTGTTAACCCCAGCTAAGCGCAGCGACGACGACAAAACGCTGAAATCTTCGTCTCCGTCTTCGATGACCCAAATCGGACGTTGCATAACCCAGGATTCACTAGTCACGGTCGTCACCAACTGTAAAATAGAATGTGGTGCCGTCACCGACTACGCTTTCTATCCATATTCGACCCTGCAATTGTTCGACCAAACGGCGAACAGTAGCGAGGCCGGCGCCAATTCCACCACCAAATTCATCGCGCCGATGTAACCGTTTGAACAACTTAAACACGTCTTCCCGATTCCCCGGGGGGATGCCGATTCCATTATCGCGTACGAAAAATGTCGCCGTTTGAGACGACTGGGAACCCACTTCTACTCGCTTACTATCTCGAAGATTGTATTGTATTGCATTACTCAGCAGATGGTAGAAGATTTGCTGTAGAGCCTCTGGATCGGTTTTGATAATTGGGAGGTCTGGCTGAACCACAATCTCTACGTTAGAGGCCGGTTTGAGCAGCGCGATCGCATCGTGACACAGGCTCAAGGTGTCCACTTGCTCCAGCCGACCGCCGGATTCAGCCGCTCGACTGTAACCCAGCAGGTTTTCAATCATGTGATCCATCCGCTGTGCCAATCCAGCGACCGTGTTCAATTGTTCCACTTCCGTGCCGGTTAGGCGGTCTTTGGCCGACCGCAACAGCAATTGTGAATAGTTGTGAATGCCCCTCAGGGGTTCTTTAAGATCGTGGCTTGCCAACGCGAGATACGCGTCAAGTTCGACTTGGCCACGCGCGATTCTGGCAGTAAGGATGCCGTGCTGCCGGCTGGTTTCGAGAATGACTTCTACGATCGCGCGCCTGAGTTGCACCGCGAAGTCTTTTTCACATTGCCGCCAGGGTTTGGATTTTCCGGCTACTTCAGTTTTCCAAAGAGAAAAGGATCCACGCGGCGACAGCCGCATCTCATTGTTTTCCGATGTGACCACCGGCTTGGTTGGATCGCCGGCCCAGTTAACGGTTTGAACATATTCGCCACGGAACCAGAACAGGTAGTCCGCCTTCCGCCGCGAAATTCTCGCCGCTAGAACACCGGCAACTCCATTGGCGAAGGCCTTAGCGGAGTCGTGCTGCGTTGCCAGTTGGTCGGTCTGCCAGACGGTATCATCGCGATTCGCGAGACTCCCCGCGAGGTGCAAAATCTCGTCCCTGGAAGGAGTTTGGCCGAGAGATTGGACTTCGCCATCGAGGACGAGGGCGAATCCATTCGCTTCCAGCGGGCCCAGCAGATCGATCTCGGCAGAGTGAAAAGCTTTGCTGAGGGACGAGCCGCGACCCATGGCGTCGATCAACTGGCTCTGCAAATCGTCGAGCCGCTCGCGATAATTGTATTCGTCCTGGTCTTCGCGCGCCGCGATGAGAAGGGACAACGTATGTCCCAGCAATTCGCAGGCGGCGCGCACTTCGTGGGGGATGTGACGCGGCGCGCTATGGTGCATGCACGAAATCAAACCCCAGAGCTTGCCCTTCTTGAGCAACGTAAAAACCATGGTCGCTTGCACGCCCATGTTTTTCAGGTACTGGGTATACATCACCGAGACACTGCGAGAAAATGCGTAACTCAAGTCGAGTATCTCGTTAGAAATCGGATTTATTGCCGGCTCAATTGGAATCGGGTCGTAGGAGACGGCGGGCAAGTGACGGAGCCAACTAAGCGAAAATAACCTTCTCGCCGGCGCCGGAATATCTGAGGCAGGGTAATGTAAGCCGAGAAACTTCTCAAGATCCGGCTTCACACACTCTGCTACGACGTGCCCGCTTCTGTCTTCCAGAAACTTGTATGCCATCACCCGTTCAAACCCAGTGCAGTTTGAAATGAGGTCAACCGCATGCTGGAGAACTTCTTTGAGAGTGGGGGCGCGTTGTAATAAACCGATGCCTTCTCGCAGCCGGCTATAAAGAATTGCGAGCGAGGGGAAAATAGCGAGTGGTTCCTTCTCCAATTCCAGAATGGCTACGCCATCGTTCCGATGGATAAAGATGTTTCGCCGCCCATTGTTGAAAGTTCCGGTGGCTAGGAACTGGGGAGGCTGATACTCCGGTATTTGGTCGAGGATCTCCTCAAGCGGCGCTGCTTCGCCACCCTTTAGCAAGCTTTGGAATTCCTTTCCGATCAGCTCGCATGGCGTCCTACCGGTGAGGTCTCTTATATTGCTGCTCGCTTGCACGATCTTCCCGCTGGCCATATCGATGGCTACTAGGGCCGCATGGGGTTGTACCGCGTTCGAGAATTGAATGAGTTCGCGATCGCAATTGGTCAGGTCGACATTTGCGCTAGTAATCCGGGCCTGGTCCGCGGAAGCCATCTGTTGTTCCCCCTGATCCATTGCAATAGTGAATTGAACGTGGCCTCTGCTCCGTAGGCAGTGGCTTCTACGTTTTCAGCCGATCGAACTCCGGCCTGCAAATATTGACGAAAACTATTCCAGCGCGACCCGGTTTCTGCACCGTAGCCCGCCAGAAAACGTCCGCCCTGTTGTTCATTGATCCCGATCGCCGCTTTCAAATGCCGAATCAGAATACGGCCTCCGAGTGTCGCTCCCTCGGTGACGTACCAACAACCAAACGCTTCTTCTGCGGTGGCTAATCGTGGTAATGAGGTGCAGCGCGGCAAATGCCCTAGCTCCGGGCTTCGGATGCCAAACTCGCTGAGGTCCGCGATCAGATTCTGACATTTCCAGCGTTCGTGTATATCCGGCAAAAACGAACCGAACCCTTCCAAAGAACCAAGGCGCTGCTCCAGTGGATGATAAAAGCCGAACATGTTGATTAAGTAGGCGCGGTATTGATCCAGAGTCAATTCCGGGTCGAGCAGCGGGAGAACACTTTCGGCTTGCGCATGCAACTCGCGCGTACGTTGTTTGAGAACCTCAGCTATGTCAATCTGGCTGGGAGGGATCATTTAATCGCCAGCCTCATCGTCTTTGAGAGGAAGCGTTTTAACGATGTCACTTACGACATCCTTCAAAGGTAAGGTGCTCTCTACTCCGGCATCGTAAGTATATGATTCCGCCCAAAGAGCGAAACCGTCCCTGGTTTTTGCCAATTGCGCGGTGACGCGCAAGCCCTCATTCTCTGATTTAACACTGCCTTCGAGAACGAGATCGACGCCCAATTCTCGCCCCACTGTCCGGACGTCTACCGGTTCGTCTTTGAATTGAAACGCGGAACTTCGCGCCACTACATCAACGCTAGGAACGGCAGCCAAAGCGCTGATCAGATCCTCCGTGATAGAGGCGCAGAGGACATCTTTATCTGCATTGTTGGTCAGGTTCAAAAAAGGAAGCACAGCCAAGGCCGGCTTTCTTGGCGTCGCTTGTGACGTGGGAATCGCGAACTTCGTCCTTAATTCCAGATCCGGCCCGCCGAATTCGTGGGGCTCAAATATCGGAGTGTACGAGCGTTCTGGAATTAGAATGCGCAGTGGATTTCCTTCACCCTCGCCTTCGTAATAGGCATGAAGGCGCTTGCGCAAACGGCCATATTGAACGCGTACCGATGGATCGAGAGCCGGGTCAAATTCTTCGTCTGCATCCAGAACGTGGCGGGCGATCAATCGTTCCGTCACGTTGCCGCTGGTGAGCGCCATTGAGACGGCATACTCCAACATATGCCTGAGAGATGGGGCGCGACGAAATGTCTGGGAAGATAGGATACGGCTCAGTTCTTGATTGACCGGCTCATTATCGAGCGCATGAAGGAACGGAGCCGCTTGCTCCGTGCTTTGGGCGACTGCTTGAGTTGCCATTTGCTTTGTTGAATCCTCAGAACCGAGTGTGCAAGCGAACGGCCATACAGACAAATCACACAAGTGCAATGTTTTCCAACAGCTTAGATCCTGTTACATTTTCACTCAAAACACGAGAATCATTACGAAATGTAACAACATCTCTGATACTTGAACAGTTTCGTCATGCTCGCTACCATGCAGAAGGGGAACTGAGATTTTGCGAATTCTACTGGCCGATGACCGCGACGACGACGTAGTACTACTTACCGAGGCGTTTCGGTTAGTTGGACTGGAGCCGGATATCACAAGGGTCTCCAACGGACAGCAAGTGCTCGATTTGATCGCTCCGCCAGCCTCCATCGTTTGGGACGTTCTGGTTCTCGATTACTACCTGCCAATCAAAGACGGCGCTAAAGTCGTTGAGCAATTGAATACGTGGCAGGTCATTCCGGCGGTGCCGTGCGCCATGCTTTCCTCTTTCCTGAGGTCGGAAGAAAAAACGCGCTTATCTGAATTGGGCGTGAAGTTTATTGGCGAAAAGCCAAACGATCTCGATGGCCTCTGTGCGCTCGCTCGCGACTTAGCTTCGCTGGCCGAAGTTTAGATCGGGAGGCTTTTTCAATATCCTCCTGGTGATGGCGCTCCGGCTTCCGGTGCGAATCATTCAGAGTCGGCGAGCCGGTTGAGCGACTGAAAACGAATTTTACTGCAGCGGCATCTGTACCGTGAATTTCGAACCTTCGGAAGTTGTGGCGGCGCGGATTGCGCCGCCGCTATTCTTCAAGATGCCTTCGGCAATTGCCAAACCAAGTCCGAATCCGCCGCGGGCTGCGTCCAAACGCTCAAACGGCAGAAACATCTTGTCGGTGAACTGTGAGTCCCACCCTGAACCGGTATCAGATATCTCGAGCAGAAGCTCGTCGCTGCTCAATTTGCAGTCGATGGTCACATGCAGCGCTCGATCGTCGGAGTGGAACCGAATTGCGTTCTCGATCAGTTCGGCCAACACGGTCTGTAAACCTACCGGCACCTCGCAATCGTCGATGGAAGGGGGTAGTGGGCAGAAGCCGCCAATCGCCTTCAACTTGTCTTGGGTGCTCAAGCGTGCGCTGAGAATAACCGTCTTGAGGGGTAGCGTCGCATCCGACTTTTGATGCAGCGCTTGATCGAGCATTGCTACGCGGCTCAGAAATTGGTCGAGCATTTTATGGCCAGCGATAATTTCCTCGGCGACCGCCAACTTATCGGGCCCGCATTCTGCGAGTTCTCGACCTAACATTTGAGCTTTGAAAGCGGGCTTACGCAGGAGAGCCCGGGCATCATGCATCAAGCGCGGTAAAAGGTGGTTCCAGTCGCTGCTCATCCACCGGTCCGTTGTTCGGCTGTCTGATCCTCCGGCTCATGCTCCTGCTCGAATTGCTCCAATCGATATTGTCGAAGCTTCACATGCAGCGTTTTCGCGCTGATACCCAAAACCGCCGCCGCCCTAGTCTTGTTGTTACCGGTTTGACGCAGGGTCGCTTCAATGAGAACGCGCTCCGCTTCGTCAATCGTCATCCCCACATTGATGGCGAGCCCGTTGGAAGCGGAGCCCGGGATTTCCGCCGGTTGTTCCTTCCGAATCATTAGGTGCCTTTCCTCAATCGGTCCCTCTGCTGCTAAGATGACGGCACGCTCAACAATGTTTCGCAGCTCACGCACGTTCCCCTTCCAGGGCCGTTTCAGGAGGGACTCGGTCGCTTCAGAGCTGATATGAGTCACCCGGGTGCTGTATCTTTGGTTGAAACGCTCAATCATGGACCCGGCGATGAGGGGTATATCCTCAGGGCGCTCGCGCAGCGGAGGAAGTTCAATGTGAAAGACATTCAGCCGGTAGTACAAATCTTCACGCAGCTTGTTCTCTTTGATGGCGTCCTCCGGAGTTCGATTGGTGGCGGAAAGGAGCCTTACGTTTGCTTTCAATTCCACCTTTCCTCCTAAACGCCGAAAGCGAAAGTCTTCCAAGACTCGCAGCAGCTTCGCCTGCATCGGCATAGGCATCTCGCCGATTTCGTCTAAAAAGAGCGTGCCGCCCTCCGCTAACTCCAGCGCGCCGGCTTTTCTGTCCAGAGCGCCAGTGAAGGCTCCTTTTTCGTGGCCGAAAATCTCACTCTCCATCAGCGTTTCGGGCATCGCTGCGCAATTGATCGCCAGAAAGGCTTGATTGGCGCGCTGGCTGTTCGTATGGATTGCTCTGGCTACCAGTTCTTTTCCGGAGCCGCTCTCACCGGTGATCATGACGCATGCATCCGTCGGAGCCACGCGGCGGATCAATGAGTAAATAGCCTGCATCGGCTTCGAATCGCCTACCAAATCGCCCAAAACACCGCGCTGCGCCAGCTCTAACCGCAGGCGTTCGTTGTCTGCAGCTAAAGATGCTTGCGCCGCCGCACGGTCAACCAGCAAGCGCAAAGAGTCGCTATTTACCGGCTTTTCTAAAAACCAAAACGCGCCGTACTTGTGAACAGTCTCAACTGCGATTTCTACGTTGCCAAAAGCCGTTAATACGATTGTAGGAGGAAGCGCTTGTTCCGCCCGCAATTTCTCCATCAATTGGAAACCATCGATTTTGGGCATGTGCAAGTCGGTAATCATTACTTGGGGCCGGGCTTCCGGGACGAGCGCCAGTCCTTCACTCCCATCACTTGCAGTGGTTACAGTATGCCCCCACTTTCTGAGGAGGGATTCTAATAGGTCTCTTTGCTCCTCTTCGTCGTCGACTACCAGCACTCGCATGCGTGAGAGTATAGCGCAGCCATCCGAAAGATCAGCTCACCCGGTAGGAATGTCAGACGCTGCTTCTGGCTGTGTCAAAACGTAACGACAAAAGGGCGCCCGTCGGGCTTAACGCGTTGAATTGTTTGGCGAACAGCTATGGCCCGTTGCGTGCCCCAGTGGAATTGCGAAAGGAGTTTTTGACTCAAAATGTTCTCGCTACTTATTTTTGCTTTTTTAGTGCAAACACCAAATCCCACTCAATCCCAGAGCGCGCCGCCGGGCGGCAATTCCGGGCAATCGATGCCGATTTACCGCGTGGAAGTTGTCTCACGCACGACTAAGGCAATTAACTATACCCACCGCAACGGTACGACAAAGATCGATTTTCGCGGCACTGCGCTGATGCCGGCTGCACGCGGCAATGCAAGCGTTGAGAGCCGAATGGGCTCGACCAAAATCGAAACACATTTAGACCACATGACGCCCGCTAGTCAATACGGACCGGAGTATTTGACGTATGTGTTATGGGCCATCACGCCAGAAGGCAGAGCGAAGAATCTGGGGGAATTGGTTCTAGAAGGCGATCATGCCAATTTGCTCTCTACCACCGATCTTCAGAGTTTCGGCCTCATCGTGACGGCTGAACCATATTTTGCGGTCAGCCAACCAAGTGACGTCGTTGTGGCGGAGAATTTTGTTCGTAACGATACGACCGGCACAATAGAGCAGGTGGATGCCAAATACGAATTGCTCCAACGCGGGCAATATGTGATGAATCGCAGCGACTATCAGCCGGTGAAGATCGATCCCAAAGGACCGCTGCAATTGGCAGAAGCGGAAAACGCAGTTAACCTGGCACGCCTGGCTGGCGCCGACAGATATGCCGCCGACACTTTCAATAAGGCTCTGACCGATTTGCAGAACGCCCAGGGTTTCCTTGAGCACCACCGGGATCGAAAGTGGTCTGAGACCAATGCGCGAGAAGCGGCGCAGATGGCTGAGGATGCGCGCATCATCACAATTAGAAAAATTCATGATGAGCAGTTAGCCAACGAACGCGCGGCTGCGGCACAACGCGAGGCCGATGAACGTGCCAGGGCGCAGCAAGCGGTAGCGGAGCGAGAAGCGGCTGAGCAAGCCAAGCGCGAAGCCGACCAGGCTGCTGCTCAGGCTGCGCAGGAGAAGGCGGAAGCAGACGCAGCGCGGGCCGCAGCGATTGAGCAACAGCGCGCTCTGCAAGTAAAGGCTGACGAAGCGCGCATGAATGCCGATGCCGCCGAAAAAGCTCGCATGGAAGCAGAGGCTGAAAAGACGCAATTGCGCGAACGCCTGCGTCAACAGTTAGCGGCAATTCTCGAGACTCAGGAAACAGCGCGTGGCTTGATCGTCAATATCTCCGACGTTCTTTTCGACTTCAACAAATACACGTTGAAACCAGGAGCCCGCGAGAAGATGGCGAAAGTTTCTGGCATCCTGCTGGCCTATCCGGGACTGAAGATTCAGTTGGAAGGGCACACCGACAGCATCGGTACTGACGACTACAACATGAAGCTTTCCCAGGAGCGGGCCGATTCGGTGCGCGACTACCTAGTGCAACAGGGAGTGTCCGGGGCGTCGGTAACGGCGGTCGGTTTAGGCAAGGCTGACCCGGTGGCGTCGAACGACAATGATGCTGGCCGGCAACGAAATCGCCGCGTAGATATGGTTGTGTCCGGCGATCCCATTGGGATCACGAGCGGCCAGTAAAGTTCAACCGGGGTGCTTACCGCTTTGGCAGGCACCCCAAAAGGAAGGAAGAGGAAAGTGAAGAAAAACGAACAGACAGGAAATGGAAAGTATTCCGCAAAGCCGCATTTAGTTGAACGGGGAAAGGAGATTCAGCAGTTTGGCAGCATTGTGACCTTGCCAATCGGCTTGTCGTCGAAAACATGCGCAAAGAGCGTGGAAGCGCTCAATCAGCTTCTCGCCGACACCATCACCATTCGAGATCTCTATAAGAAGCACCACTGGCAGGTATCGGGACATACCTTTTACCAACTGCACTTGCTGTTTGACAGCCACTATGAGAAGCAGGCGGAACTGGTGGATACGATTGCCGAGCGAATTCAACTACTCGGCGGGGTGAGTGTAGCGATGGCGGCAGATGTGGCGGAGATGACGCGGATTGAACGGCCGCCGCGTGGCCGTGAAGAAGTGCCGGTGCAGATCTCACGTCTGCTCGAAGCGCATGAGCTGATTCTTAAAGAAGCACATGAAGCCATGAAAACGAGCGACGATTCGGGCGATGACGGAACCAGCGATATGCTTGCGGGTCAGGTTATTCGCACGAACGAGTTTCAGGTGTGGTTCCTGTCGCAGCATCTGGTTGCAACGCCGGTAGAAGGATAATAGAAAAAGCCCGCGAATGTTGTTTGCAAACATTCGCGGGCTTTTTGTTTTCAGTGGTTTAGCAAGTCTTCTTTAAAGTCCCGCCTTTGGAAGAGGCCATCTCTTTGGGCCGAGCCAGGAAGTTCTTCATTTTTCGGCGGGCGCGCAAGAGACGAATCCGGACCGCTGTCTCAGACCAGTTGTTCTGCGCCGCAATCTCATCCAGCTTATAGCCGAAAATATAATGGCCCTCCAATACAATTCGGTCGTTCTGCCGGCATTCCCGCAACACGCGCTTGGCATCAAGAGCGGAAGCATCCCAGTCGGACTTAGGAGCTTGGTATTCCGTCAGTTCCTCGGTAATCGGTTCGCGCCGTAAAGCGGTTCGGTATACGTTTAAAGCGATGCTGTTCACCCACGTGACGAGGAACGCCGGATTACGGAGTTGATCACGGCGTTCCCAGGCTTTGGTCCAAGCGCTTTGGGCAGTGTCGAAAACAACATCGCGAGGGATGCCTCGCGAAAGTAAGAAGCGCGAGGTTTGTTGGAAACCACGCTGATAAGCGGCCGAGAAAAACTGTTCGTTCACTACCGCGACGGTTGCTGGGGCTGTAGAGGTAATTGCTTGCACGCAACGGTAAATGCACTTGGCCTTCCAACCCCAAGGCATTGAATATAAAGCAGATGAGCGCGAAATTTCGAAGCGGAAGTCTTACGAAATGTAACGATTCGTGTTGAATTTTCTCATTGGCTGCCGCTCAGACGATCAGGCCGCTGGGTTTTCGCCTTTTGGCTCCCATTCCGGCCACCACTTGGGCATGATTGAGAGCTGCGGTGAGTGAAGTGCCGCCAATAATGTTGCCGATCAACGTGGGCACCAAATAGCCCGAAACCACATGCAGCCAATTGTCAGCGCCGGCCATAGGCAAGAAAAGCACCTCAATAGCTCCGGCGATTATATGCGTCAAGTGTGACAATCCCACTACATAAGTGAGGATGCAGATGATGGCGACTCGCCCACCATCGACCGCTGCCAGCATCCACACTACCAAGGCGATCAACCAGCCCGCGAAGATCCCGCGCAGGATCGCATTGCCAAACGACACATGCATGGCGTCGGTCGCGAGCAGAAGCATCGCGTGGCGGACCTTCGGCTGAAAAACCTGAGTGTTGGCGAGAACCCAAGCAAAGATGTGCGCCCCAACAAGATTTGCCGCCACAACCACCGACCAGAGACGCGCTACGCGCAGCAACGTCGACCGGCTTCGATTCGCGAGCAGCGGGATGATAGCCGTAAGCGTGTTCTCAGTGAAGAGTTGTTGGCGGCCTGAAATCACAATGAGAAATCCCACTGGATATCCCAAATTCACAAGAAGTGGCCGCCAAGGTTGATCGGGAAGGCAGGCAAAGATGAGTGCTTGGGTGACGAAAGAAAAACCCATCGAAAGGCCAGCGGCCAAACCTGACCATGCCAAAGCCGCCACAGAACGATTCAGTTCCTCTTCACCATCGTGGCGGATGGCTTCATGCACCACATCCACGCTCACCGAGGTTCGTTCTTGCGCTTCTTCTTTCTGCTTCTCAGTGAGTTCCGGCGCAACTACACCGGGTTCGGGCTGATCTTCGATTAACATCGCCAAACCTCGCTACGGGTTTGATCAGCTCAACGGCAAAAGGCTACTCTTCCGTTCACTCCGGGCGGGGAAGAGTGAAATAGAACGCAGTACCTTTGTTCACCTCGGACTCGAACCAAATACGGCCGCCGTAGCGTTCTACAATTTTTTGACAAATCGCAAGGCCGAGGCCGGTGCCTTCGTACTTGGCATCCTTACCATGCAGACGTTTGAAGAGACCGAAAACCTGAGCGTGATGCTGCGGGTCAATCCCGATACCGTTATCGGCAATCGAGAACTTCCAGAAGTAACCAGCGGGTTCAGCCGAAATCTGCAAACGGGGCGGTTCCGTTTCCTTCCTATATTTGATTCCGTTGGAAATCAGATTTTGAAACAGCTGTTGGAGGTGAACTTCGTTCATTCGGACTGAGGGCAGGGAATCATGCGTGATTACGGCCCCGTTTTCCGCAATCGAAGATTGCAGACTGGAAATCACGTTCTCAAGCGCCGTTCGCGGATTGACGATTGAAACGGGCTCCTCGCCTTCGCCACGCGTTGCGCTGGAGTATTCAAGCAGGTCCGATAGCAACTGACTCATGCGCTGACCGTTCTTGATGACAACGTCCAACAGCTTTAAGGTTTCGGCATCGAGTTGCTGGGAGGCGTTGCGTACCAGAAGTTGGCCGTAGATAACGATGTTGCGAAGAGGTTGTTTGAGGTCGTGCGAAGCCGAATAGGCGAACTGCTGCAAATCGGCGTTGGCTTGCCGCAGTTCTGCTTCCACCCGCTTCTGGTCTTCAATGTCGGTGGATGTGCCGAACCATTTAATGATCTCGCCTCGCTCGTTTCGATGCGGCATCGCGCGCGTCTTAAACCAACGGTAGCGCCCATGGCGACTCAAGATACGATACTCAACGTCGAAGATCTCGCCCGATTGCACTGCGTGATTCCAGTGCGCCATGGTGCCGCTTCGATCTTCCGGATGCAACCGTTCAAGCCACCGGTATCCAAGTTGTTCACTGCTTGGTATGCCGGTGTAAGCGATCCACTGGGAGCTCAAATAATCGCACTCGCCGGCGGGGTTGCACGACCACACTAGCTGCGGAACGCTTTCCGCCAACATCTGAAACTGAGACTCTGTGTGCCGGATGCGCTCCATGCTTTCTTCCAGAGCTTTCTCTACGCGCTTGGCCTCGGAAATATCGATCACAATGCCCGCCATACGGAGCGCGCGGCCATGTTGGAATGTTGCCGCGCCTTTCGCGCGGAGCCAGTGCACAGTGCCGTCTGGCCACACTGCCCGGTATTCGTTGTCGTATTCGGGCGGGCTTGTCCCATCTAAGCAAGCGCGCACAATTTGGTCGGTCCGCTCTCGATCCTCGGGGTGCAGAGCGCTTCGAAAGGTTTCATACGTGACGGCTTCGCCTTCGGGCAATCCGAACATTCGCTTACATCGCGGCGAGAATTCGAGCGTGTCGGTAGGAAGATCCCAATCCCAATAACCGATCTGTGCGCCGTCGCTAATGAAACGAAAACGCTCCTCGCTCTTGCGGAGCTCAGCTTCGGCTTCTTTTTCGTCATGAATATCGAAACAATATTCGGCGATTGTGCCGTCGGCAATTTCGCGGCCGGTAAAACGCATCCAGCGGCGCTGGCCATTCTTCAAGAAAATTTCTTTTTCGTAGGGGCCAATCGATCCAGTGGACGCCAACTTCTTCATTTGCTCTTCGGTAGCAGTGGTCCAATCTTCCGGCGTCAGGTTGCGCCAAGTGAGGTTGCCACTTTGCACCTCATCCTCGTTGTAGCCGGTCATGCGCAGAAAAGGTTTATTGGCGCCCGTGACACGGCCCGAGCGATCGAGGAACAGAACTCCTACGGCCTCGGTTTCAAGCACAGTTTGAAAGCGTTTTTCACTCGCTTCGGAGCGTTCTTGTGCCCGTTTCAGTTCGGTCACATCGACATTAATGCCGGTCATTGCCGACACCTTCCCGGACTCGTCGCGTGAGAGGATACCGCGGCAATTCATCCAGCGGATCTCTCCGGTATCCCGCCGCCGAATTCGTAGATCGGCTTCTAAGGTACCGGTATCGAAGGATTGTTGTATCGCTTGACCGGCAACGTCTCGATCCTCTGGAACAACCGTCGCGAGCCATTCCTCATAGGTACCGCCGAATTCCTCCCGCGCCATACCGTAAAGAGCCAAGAGTTCGTCCGACCAAACTGCTTTATTTCCCTTGATGTCCCATTCGAAAGTGCCGGCTCGCCCGGCTTTGAGCGCCAAAGTCAGGCGCTGATCGGGGCGATTAACATTCATACGGGATTTTGGATGTTTCAGAGCGCATTCCGCGGCTAAGAAAAGTGTACTATCCGATGGATTCGGAACGACTGCAGACCACATTCCTTTTTCGACGGTTTGCATCCACTAAGGGCGCTGACGATTGGTTTTTAGAAAGACGCGCCGATTTTGCGAGGTCTGCAGACGCGCTAAGCGGCCTCCTTTTTTGGGTTGCGGAACTCAAGAATGACGGTTTTGAAGCAAGGGTCGGCTTGATTCGCGTTTTGGGCGGCGACGAAAGCATCGACACAAGCCTCGATTTCGGGCATTGAAAAATCTAACCCAAGATCGTCGGGAGCGGGACGCATATTGCTGCGGCGATACTTCAAGAACTGGAGAACAGCTACGCGCATGCGGGTTTGGACATTGTCGAGAGCCTTCTCTTTTTCTTTACGCCCGGTTTGTAGGGTGGTGAGTTCTTCGAGATCGGCCTTGCGCTGATTGCGGAGACGGCGCTCTTGGAGGGCAAGGTTGCTGAGCTCTTTGCGGTAAGCCAAGAAGATTTCGGTGCGAATGAGGCCTTCGCGAACGGCCGGGTCGGTTTGTTCGGGGTGCAGATGAGCGAGTTTGAGACGGCCGATGGCGTAAATGCCGGACTCGAGCGGCGCAATGCGGAGGATGCGCCATTCGGTATCGGCAATGGATTGGACGAGAGTGTGTTCTTCGTCGCCCAGAGGGGAGTGGCGGGTGAAGAAACTGGCAATGTGCGTTTCGTAGGCGGCGACATCATCGCTGGGTAAGAGGACGGTTTGGCCGGTGAGACCGGTTTTGAGGGCGTTGAGACGGACTTTAGCTTTCCCTTCGTCGGAGGTGGGTCCGCAGGATTTCTGAGCGTTTACCCGGTTGGCAGCGAGTTTGGCGTCGGAGATGGGACGGGGTTCGGATTCGGACTGCCCGAAGGGGAAATCGACATTGGGAGCAATGGGAGCGCATGAGCCGGCGGCAGCGGCGGCCATGACGGCGGGATTGGATTGTTGTTGTTGTTGATGCTGCTGTTGCTGCAGTTGATTCAATTGGGCATGCACAGCGGCAGCTTTCATAGTGAGGCGCGCAGCAGCGCGACGTTCGGCGCGGTTCGACATAGGGCAAAACTCCTTTTGAAATGGAAAAGCCCAGCGGCGAGTGCGGCTCGCTTGCTGGGCTTTTCTTCCGATTGGAGAATAGCATGGGCACCCGGCGATTCCGAACCAAGTCGAAACAAGATAAATGTTTTATTGGGCTGTAAGTGATTGTAGGAATTGGAATAAAGATTTTTGCACATTTTTTTCGAAATCTGTGACCGGCCTGCAGGCGGGAGGCAAAAGGGCTATGTTGGTGGCATTGGTTGCGCTGTAGGGAGTGGTAGACGATCTACCCGGACGATCTACTCAGTGCAGCCGCCACGATGGACGTTTGTACTAATTCCATTCGGAGTAGACTTGGATATGCCAAAAGGCTGGTACGCCGTACTGATCCGCTGTTTGCTATTGGCTTTGTCGATTGGATGCTGGGCTTACGAGAGCGGAACGAGCATCGGTGCGGTAGTTGAGATTGAGGGGGAATGGAGAATTGACGGGCATTCTGAACTGTTACTGAAAGGGCAGGGCGTTCCATCTGGGGCAAGCGTCAAGGCCGATCCTAATGTTGGACACCAGTCGATTTCAGTGGTGTTAGCGAATAAGACGGTGCTGAAGGCGTCGTGTTCGGATATCCCGTGCATAGCCGCCTTATCGATGCCGCAGAGCATCGTGGATACTGATCCTTCTTTTCAAAAAATATGGAAGGCGGTTTCCTTGGTGCTGTTCAACCAAGATCCCCATTTAGCGAGAGCGTATGAGAGCACTTCCATTCGCGGCGGCAAGGCGCCTCGGACGGAAACAATTGTTGGATTCAATGCGGCGAAAATGATCGAGTTGCCTGTCCCCGATGAAGCTTACAGATTTTTGGCGACGAAAATTTCGGACGGAAGCACGACCAGCGACCGGAGCGTGAGCAGCGCGCACTCCCGGCCAACTATCGAGATCGCTTTGCCGGCAGCGGGCGCCTACCTTGTGAGCTTTACCGACCGATTTCACGAAGAAGTGAGTAATATTCTGGTGATCGTTGCCGAGCCGGCTTCGGTCGATTTGCTGCAGGCGTCCTATAAGGCGGTACAAGAGGCATGTGCGGACTGGGATGCGAATGCGAGAGACTTCTTCACCCGAGCTTATTTGATTTCATTAACGGAAAGACGCTAATGGAGCCGGGCGACATCGTTGAGGAAGAACTTGAGCGACTACAGGAAAGAACTGAGCGCGGCAAGGGACTTTGGAAGCACTTACAAAAATCACGCTGGGTGCTGGTTGTCTTGGCCGTGGTCACAGCCTACATGCAGCTTCGCAAAGCACCGGAAGAGTTATCAAGCACAATGTTGGATGCGGCGGCGATTTTGCAAGTTCCCGCTGAGGCGAAGGTTGTTCGTATTGTTGAGATTGATGAGGATTTTTACCGGAACCAGTTCAAGGGGCAGAGCCCACTGCGGGCAGAGTTGTTGTCGCAGTTGATCAACGACATTGCGCGAGGACGGCCGAAGGTGATCATTGTTGATGTTGATACGTCGCATGAATCAGATTCCGAGATTCAGCCGCCACCGTCAGTGCCCGTAGTGTGGGCTTCATCTGACCTGAATCACGGCCAAGCTCCTTTGGTTCCAGATCACGTCCTAGGGGGCCAGCCGCGCGAAGCTACGCTTACTTCTCAGGGACTGGTTGCACTTGATCTGATTCCTCAAGACAGCCATGGGGTAGTGCGTAAATATCAGCGAAGATTTCCTGTGAAAGGCGGCCGATACTTGCCTTCACTCGAGTTTGCAGGAGCGCAAGCGTTTCGCCGGAAGGCGATACCGCAAGGCGCGATTTCTGAAGACGACAATGTACGATTGCTGGACTTCCGATATAAATTCTTTCCCAAGACGGCAAAAGAGCTCATAGCTATAGCGACTACGCGCGGCTGGCCTGAGGGCGAGTTTAAGGATAGCGTTGTGGTGTTAGGCGGTACATATCGGGAGGGGCGCGATGTGCACTCAACCCCCGTTGGCGAGATGAACGGACTTGAACTCGTGGCGCAAGGGACTGAGGCGGAAATTGAAGATACGGGGATTCGTCCAGCAAACCCGTGGTTCGCCGGATTTCTGCAGCTAACGGCCGGATTAGTCGTGGTGTTGATTTATTGGAAGTTTAATTTGCGGCCGGCTTTTTTCACATCGCTTGCTTTGGTTCCGGTATTGAGTATTTTAACGAGCGTGATTCTGTTTAATCGCGCGGCATTGTGGGCTCCGATGCTGCCCATTCTAATTTCTATTTTGCTGGCGCAACTTTATGCTCAGGCAACATTTTACCTTTCGCTCTTTAAAAGATCGGGGAGCAAAGCAGTCGACTAGACGCCCGAGAGCCTGCGGCGCTTGACTTCGAGGCGGCGGCGTTGTTGACGGGAAGCGGAGTTATCGATAGCGCGCGAATATAACTCGGTGGCGGCACGAATGTCTTCCGGGGAACGGCGAGGTGAAGCAGCGAGAATGTCGGCTAAGAGGCCACAGGCCTCGGCATTGTTGGGCGTCTTTGCAAGGATGAGGCGTAACTGCGCCGCCGAAGAATTGGTATCCGCCTCAGTTCCCGATTTGGCCAGTAACTTCGCAAATTGAAGACGCGCGCCGGCAAACTCCGGCTTTTGATTTAGCAATTCGACAAAGATGGTAGTGGCGGCGGTTGTATCGCCGCGATTGTAGAGAGCTTCGCTCATTCCAACCAGCGAAGGCAGGTCTTGCGGCTCCTCCGCCAAGTTTTGCCGCCATAAGGAGAGCGCTTCGTCGCCGCGATTTTCTGATTCGAGGAGGAGCGCAAGATCGTGCTTCACGGCGAGTCGGTCGGTTTTGGCGGCTGCTGTTGATAAAGCCCGATTGTAATAGTTTTCCGCTTTCGATCGGTTGCCTTCGAGAGCGTAAGAGAGGCCGATAGCGTTCCAGGCGCGGGACATATTGGGATCGGTCTTGACGAGGTGGAACCAGAGAATACGGGCTTCAACGGGACGGTTCAACCGCTGGTAAAGGAGGCCGAAATTGAAAGGGATGTACGCATCGGAGGGTCCGAGCTTTATGGCCTGTTGGTAAGCTGCAATAGCGGGACGGTATTGACCGGCTTGCACCAACGCCAGAGCGAGGTTGTGATGAGCGTAGGCCCAATAGGGCGCGAGCGTGATCGCGTCCTTGAAAGCTTTAATGGCTTTGGGATAATCCGGCGTCTCCAAGTACGCGATTCCTAGCGCATTGTAAGAGTATGCGCCTAAAGGGTCTTTGCGGATGGACTCCTCAAGCGCAGTGATCGCGTCTTGGTATTTCTTGTCGAAGATGAGCTTGCGGCCGATGCAGAAGAGCAGCCGAGATTCGGTGAAGGGGTCCGCGCCACCCTGGAGGTGAGACGCCTCCGAGAACGCCGCTTCCCCACGAACGAAATCCTCGCGATCGGGAGGAATGGTTTCGCCGTGAAGATAGCGAATGAGAACCTCTTGTCCGGCGTTCAGTTCATCGGCCAGCCTCGCGCTTTGGTCGTCATGAAGTCCGCTCTGTTTCGGAGGGGTGAGTTTGGGAAAGGTCAAGCCGCGGGTGCTGCTACAAGCATTTGAGCCGGAGGACGGACCGATGCTAATGCCAGTGAGCTTTAGATTGTCGACGACCCTTTCGGAGGACACATCGCTGGGTACTAACAAAGCGGGATTTTGGCGCGGCTTCATCAAATGGGTCACGTCTCTCACGTTCTTTTCGATGTAATCCTCGAGGCTTTGAATAGTGATTTCCTTGTTGTCGTTCAGCGCCTCATCGGAATTGAGCCCTCTTAAGAGGAAGTATGTGAATGCACCGTGGCCTTGATCTAAATTCGAACATTCGTAGGATTCTAAAAGATCGCTGGCCAGAAAGCCAACAACCTTCATGTCGCCCGTCCTGTCATTACCGCTCATGAAGACTGGCTCGAACAACCTTTGCTTATCGTATGCAATGTTCTGCGCATGGCACATGTCTGCGTAGACTTGCAGCCAGTCCGGGCGAAGCCGGTCACTCGTGATCAGCTTCAAATCGTCCATGCGGAACATCGTGCTAGTCGGGACGCTCTTATCTGCATTGTATGCGGCAATGTAAGCGCCGTTATTGGATGGATCGGGCTGGTCGTGAAGAACTATACCGTGGGCGGCTATGAACAGAACGACCTTGTCCTGCGGCCGTGCTCGGGCAAACGCTTCATTAATTGCAAGGCGAATGGAATCGTATTTTGCTTGTTCGTTTAAGAGCAGTGTTACGTCGGCAGCGCGGGCCCGGCCGCGAGGGCTGACGAGGTAGTCATAAAACGAGGTCGCGTCGCGATCGGCAAATTGCAAATTATTATCGAGATTTTGATATAGCGAAATGCCAACTATAACGGCTATGATCTTTCCCTCGCCGGATGCACGGCGCGCACGTAACGCTACGCTTGCGTTTAGTTCGTCCTCGACCCAAGCAGCTTTGGGTATTATCTTTGACAAAGCTGTGTAATCACGAGAGGAACCAGACAAATCATTCGCCGATTCGAGGACGATTGCTCGTGCCAATAGTCCCGCTATGTCTTTCGGATTGCGGGAAAGAATGGCATTTAAGACGTCGAGTTCTGCTGTTTGTTGCGGTGTCGGACTGGGAGCAACTGGGGAATCTCCTGGGCTTTCTAGAGCTAAAGCGTTTTGTGAGCGATTAGCGCCGGCCCGAACATCTCGATAGCCGTCCGAACTAACGGCAGGAAGTAGGCAAGGAAAGGGCAGATGGCTCGCGGGAACGGCGTCTTTTTGATCAGCGGTAAAGGCGCGCTTTTCTGTCACAGAGATTTCGCCGGAGCTTATGGAATAGATTGCATTTGCAGGACAAAAAGAAATAGCCACCGTGCCCTGTTGCGCGATGACTGTGTCGCCCGGGAAAAGCAAGTCGCCTAAATAGAGAGGAATCGGAGTTTGCAGGCCAGCGCGTCGAATACGCGCAGATCCGGGCAATTCTGAAACCAATCCGACCGCACGTTTAGTTTGAAACTGCGGTTGCGTGGCAGCGACGGCAAACGTTTGTACGATTTGCAACAGAAAAAATAAATAGAAAACGCGATCTGGAATCCCGGTCAAGATAGGTTATTATATCCGAATGGCGGGCTTGGAGGGGTGGCGTGAATGCGGGTAACAAGTGTGCTTATGCTGTTAGGGGTTTGTTGCTGCCAGCACTGTTTCAGTCAAACGGTCCAGGGGATGATTAGCGGTTGTGTTCGCGACGCGCTTACAAACACGGCTATTCCAAACGCCGAGGTCTTCTATGACCAATTCGAGACGAATACGCACGGAAGTACACTTTCCGGGGCGGACGGCAATTACTACATTGCGTCGTTGCCGGCGGGAAGTTATCACGTGCTGGTTCAGGCTTCGGCAGCTTATCAAGATCGAGAGATTTTTGGTGTTCAACTTTCGGTGGCCGGTTACGTGTTGTTGAATTTCGATTTGCGGCCCATGGCCGAAGTTTGGGAACACGGCAAATATAAAAGCTTGACGTTCCACAATAACTCCGTGGTGCCGTTTTATGGTCCGGATATCGATCCTTCGTATGTGGGCGATTTTGAACCGGAGAAGCGAGTGTTCGGCCAGCTAGAGCCGAGTATTTCCCAGGTGATCGATCCGGTGGCGATTGCCAACTTGCCTCTAGCTGGAAGAGATATTTATACAGCACTGGTTTTGCTGCCTGGAGTGGCCGCACAAGGTACGACCACACGTAGCTTGGGCCTTTCTGCGAACGGCCAACGACCGTCGTCGAGTAATTTTCTGCTTGACGGCCAAGAGGTAAACGATTCACTCTTAAGCGGACCTGTTATGCCCTTGGTGCCGGAAATGGTGCAAGAGTATCGAGTTTCCACCAACAATTTTTCGGCTGAGTATGGCCGCACTGTGGGTTATGTAGCAAATGTGATTACGCGCTCGGGAGGCAGCGATTGGCACGGTGTTGGCTACGGTGACTTGAATAACGACGTTTTGAACGCCAACACCTTTGCGCACAACTCGGCAGGATTGCCGCGAGGAACGTCGCACGAATTTGAGGCCGGAGCTTCGGTGGGTGGCAAGATTCCGCACACGAGGATTTACAACTGGTCGGCTTTTGATTCTTTTGGCAGCCGCAGCTTTTCCGATCCTGCGGTTTACACACTTCCCACCCGAGCTTTCGCCGTTTCCCTTCCGAGTGGGACGGTAGCGGGACAGCTTTTGAGGGAGTACCCGCCCGTCCAATGGGCGACTAATGCCGGCAACGAAGGGCCCGTATCCCTCGCAACTCCGATTACTTTGCGCCGTTATTCGGCCGATGAACGGATCGATTATGATTTTTCTCATTCACAGCATGGTTCCGTTCGGATTGCGGCCGAGGGCCTAAAGCGCCCGGACTTCAATTGGAATCCCTACGGCCAGTCGCCGTACTCACAGACGACGGAGGGAGCTGTAACAGATCTGAGAAGTGTGTGGTCGCCGGAGCTTAGTTCGGAAATTAGATTTTCCTTTCTTGGCAACGCAACGGGCTGGGACTTGGCCTCAGGAGACTTGCCGGAAATCGACGGGACGGGGGTTGATCTTCCGGGCAACTGTTGCAATAACGAAGGGTGGCGCGAGAGAACGATTACGACTGAAGGCGCGGGGCACTTAACGTTTAGCAGGAATGCGCATGTTTTGAAAGCGGGAGCTGGGTGGTTAAACGAGCGGACGCAGAGCGCGTTTCGCATGCCAGCGGCGGCAAGTTTTCATTTTGATGGCCTTACGGATTTTGAGATCGATCAGCCGGATATTCTAGAGACACAACTTTCGCGCCTGGCGTTGGACGGTGGCAGCCTAGAGCTCTCGAATACGAATCGCCTTTACAACTATATACAGCCGTATGCGTTCGTACAAGAGGATTGGCGAGTCACCTCGCGTCTCACGTTGAATGCAGGCATTCGCTACGACCGCCTTCCCGCACCGCGGAATATCGGCGCTGTACCCGACGCGATTGTTGTTCCCGGCGGCGGGCCTACCCTTGACGATCAAATCGCCGGTGCAACGGTGCAAACACAGGTGGGAATCGTTATTTTCCTCGAGGCCCAATAATTGGTCGTTACGGCTCGCTTTTTCGACGGTTTTATCTAAGGGGCGCGGAACTGTTCTGCGCGGCGGCTATGGCAATTTCTATGATCGCTCGTCGGACAACACTTTTCTGACTGCGACTGCAAATGATTTGGTGGCTTCGGCTTTCACAAGTGATTCATGTCCGCTAACGGCGCTTTATCGATCCCGGCAGTTTTCGCGGATTCCAGGCAGCTGTCAATGGCAAGCGGGCAGTCTGAACCTTTTTGACCTAACGGCGTTTCAGCCGCGGCTCAAATCGCCCCGTGTGGATAGCTTCTTTCTGGGGTTGCAGCACCCTTTTACGCGAAATCTTTCGTTGGAGCTGAATGGGATGGGCTCGCGCGGAAGGAATCTGTTGGCGACTGACATTCTGAACCGATGGACCGGATTTCTTCTGCCGGCAAATGGACTGCCCAATTTAGATGAGAGAACGGACCTCGGTTTTTCCGATTATGCGGGCTTGGCGGTAGGTGCGCGATATCGCGTGAATCGAGTGACATTGAACACCATTTACACCTGGAGCCACAGCATTGACAATCAGAGCGATCCGCTATTGGGTAGTTATTTCGACTTGAGTTTCAGCAATCAAACGAACCGGATTAATCAACAATATTTTGGCTCCTTTAGTGTGGAAGGCAATACGCGGATCGATCGCGGTAATTCCGACTTCGATCAGCGGGAGAATTTGGTCGGGTGGGCTGCGATGGAGTTGCCATCCGTGGCTCAGAAAAGATTGGGCCGATTCGTAAACGGCTGGACGGCGGCGGCCGTTTTCGCGGTCCGTTCCGGATTGCCGTACACCGTTTATGCAGGAGAAACGAATTGCTCTCCGATCTGTAATACGAGGGCCAATCTCCTATCGCCAGGTATGGCCAATACGAGACAACCCATAGCCGGTGGCGTGCAATTGCTCAATCCAAGTGCATTTGGGGTACCTGCGGATGGGACGGAAGGCAGCTTGGGCCGGAATTCACTTGTTGGCCCGGGGGTTGCTAATATCGATCTGTCGTTGGCAAAGAGCTTTGGCTTGGCCAAGCTGGGAGAACATTTCAAGACCACGATCCGAGCCGATTTGTTTGACGTATTGAATCATGCGAATTTGCAAAATCCAGAGGCCTATTTAGGATTTGAGAATGGAAATTCGACTGCGTTGAATCCGGTATTTGGAACAGCACTTTTCGGCTCGCCGGTGTCGAAAACCGGGTTCCCTGCGCTTACGCCGCTGCTTGACGAAGCCCGCCAGATTCACTTGATGCTGAGGGTTGAGTTTTAGCAGACAACAATTTTTTTATTTCGTTATGAAACGGTTTGAGCATTTCACGAACTAAGGCAACTTAGACCTAACAGCCCCTTGAGGAGGGCGTTTCTATGAAACTGAAACACTTTTTCTACGTAGGATTACTAACGGCTGCAGCCCCGATGAGCTTTGGCCAAACGCTTACGCTGACGGTACCTTCGCTTGGAGGCCCGTACAGCGGCGCGAGCTCAGATTTCACTACTCCTTTATCTACTCCAATTACCATTGGAAGCGCCCCGGGAGGAGCAGTTGTAACGTTGGCAACAACCGATTATTTATTCCTGACAACGTCGAGCACAAGTTGTACGGGCGCAACACAATCGCTACCAATTACGACGCCATCCTCGGGGACAGCCAGCGTCTACGTATGCTTGGAAAACTTAGTGACTGGCGGGACCTTCTCAGTCCTTGTGTCGGCAACGGCTTCAGGATACACGCCGGTGTCGCAAGCAGCTACATTTCAATCGTTTCCGGGCGGGTCAGTCACCGTCAATCCACAGTCTGAAAACGTTCCTCCTGGGGAATCTTCGTCTCTACCCGAAATTAAGGCCGTTAACTTTTCCGGAGGTCAGGCCGGGCCAATTGTCGTGAATGCGACGACGTTTGCTCCGAACTTGCCTACATCATGGCTCAATCCTCTGAGTTCAAATGATCTTACGTGTACTGACAACACTGATACCGACTGCACCATCCAAGTAACGGTCAATCCAAATGCTAGTGGTTTGGTAGAAGGCGTGACCTACACCGCGGCAATAACCTTCCTGGATAGCAGCGATGGAAATGTTGCGCCACTGATCGTAAATTACCTTTATTCTGGGAGCGCGAGCACTTCTCCTCCGTTAACCTTCGTGCCCGTGCCGCCTTGCCGCGTCGTGGATACTCGGGTTGGAGTCGGTGCTTTCGGCCCCCCGATTCTCGCAGCCGGGCAAACGCGCGAATTCGATATCCCGAGTGGCCCTTGTAGCGGCATTCCATCGAGCGCCGTTGCCTATTCGTTGAACGTTACTGTCGTTCCTACTAATGCGTTATCTTACTTGACAATTTGGGCGGCTGGCGGAGCCCAGCCAGTTGTATCAACGCTGAATTCCGACGGACGCATCAAAGCGAACGCCGCCGTTGTTGGCGCCGGGAACAATGGAGGAGTGGATGTCTTCGTTACCGACCAAACTCACCTGGTTCTGGACATTAACGGTTACTTTGAGCCAGCGACATCGAGTGGGCTGGCATTCTATAAACTGGACCCATGCCGGGTGATGGACACGCGCGGCGAAGCAGGTGTCGTTATTGCCGGAGGGTATTTGAGCGCAGGCGAGACACGAACTGTTCCGATTCTATCGAGTTCCTGCGGCTTGCCTTCGACAGCACAAGCTTATGCGCTGAATGTGACGGCTGTTCCCCACACTGGGCTCAGTTATTTGAAGCTTTGGCCGACCGGGCTATCACAACCGAACGTTTCTACGCTCAACTCTCCCGGCTCGATTACCGCTAATGCTGCCATCCTACCGGCCGGAACAGACGGCTCTTTTGACGTGTTCGCCAGCGACGACACTGATCTGGTGGTGGACGTGAACGGCTATTTTGGGCCGACGGGAGGGGCGAACGGTCTTCGGTTCTATAGTATTCCGGTGTGCCGTGCTGAAGACACCCGACCGACATTTTTCGTTGGAGAGAGGGACTTCGACTTAAGCTCGAGTTCCTGCAACATTCCGTCGACGGCTCAAATTGAGCTTCTGAACGTCACTGCTGTTCCGCAGGCAGGTCTTAGTTATTTAACGCTTTGGCAGCAGGGCCCTCCGCGACCGACAGTGTCTACGTTAAACGGTGGGCAAGCAATTGTGTCGAACATGGCGATGGTTCCGGTGAACACATCGAATGGTCAGATCGCCGCTTATGCTACCGATTCGACTGCCTTGGTGTTTGACGTCTCGGGATATTTTGCACCGTAGTACGTAACATATCTCTGAGGGTTGGGCAAATTGGGAACGGTATGTCGGCGAGCATCCGCGAATAGCGGCCGTGCACTGATGTGTCGCAAAC
The DNA here is from genome assembly GCA_963771405.1 of Bryobacterales bacterium. Taxonomy (GTDB): domain Bacteria; phylum Acidobacteriota; class Terriglobia; order Bryobacterales; family Bryobacteraceae; genus Bog-105. Next base: position 260,249 of record CAVYUL010000106.1, on the reverse strand, counting down.
GCGAGGGATACTTTCAGCCGACTAACGTCGGTCAGCCACGAATTCAGCTGTCTTCTGCCTGCCCGAGATTTCAGCGTACATCGCGTCTGGCGCCAGATCGATTTCGCCGGGCCAAGTGACCGCGCCGTCGTGGATGAAAACTCGTCTGAAAAACTTCTCGTCCCGGAGTGGTTCGAGGGCACCCGTCAGCTGTTCCGGACGCAGACGAACGAGGCCTTCCAATCCATCTTTAAAGCGAACCAACAACGAGTAGCCGGTCTTAGGTGCCACTTCGACAACGTCCCAATACATAAATCTGCTGTCCTCACGTCAACGGCTGAATCTTGGCAGGGACTGCGTTCGCGCGACAAAGCTCCCAGTCTGCCGCGTTCTTCTCTATGTATCATCGCCCACTCGCGAACCAGGTTCAAGGCACGGATTGGCAGTTCCCCCTCCATTGTTTCCAGTGTGTCAATCATGATCGTTGCTTCGAACTCGCCATATCTCGCGTGGAAGTGAGGCGGCGGTTGATCGTTAAAGAACATCCCGATCAAAATTCCATAGGTATGAGCTGATCGTGGGCACGCGGCGAAGCTGATTCTAACACTTGGCAGTACTCCTCCCTGAAGTCTTAGGTCAGTATCTGGAGCGACTTCGGGTTCGTTCCAGTCGGCTTGGGTCGGCCAATCCGCTTCCCGCCGGCTTGGCGTGTAACCCGCAAACCGAAGACGTGCCGAAAACCAAGACCGGGCAACGATTCGCGTCCTGGAGCATCCGGCACAGCCACCCGCTATTTCAACGCCTGATCTTCAGACCGCTGTCCCTTCATTGCCGGTTGCTCGCTGCCCAAAAGCCCGGCCGTGTGAATGCCCAACCGGGTCCAGGATCAACACAGAGGTTAGCCAGCCTTCCGATCAGAGCGACTGGCGATTCGTTGTGCCAAGGCGACGGTGCGGGCGCGCTCTCGGGGAGCGGGATGGCCGACCCGTGCCGCAAGTTCGGCTGTGTAGGGCGGCGGCAACGGTCATGACGGCGGGATTGGATTGTTGTTGCTGCTGCCGTTGGTGTAGTTGATCCAATTTGGCATGCGCAGCAGCGCGACGTTCGGCGCGGTTCGACATAGGGCAAAACTCCTTTTGAAATAGAAAAGCCCAGCGGCGAGTGGGACTCGCTTGCTGGGCTTTTCTTCCGTTTGGAGAATAGCATGGCGACCCGGCGATTCCGAACCAAGTCGAAATAAGATAAATGTTTTATTGGGCTGTAAGTGATTGTAGGGGTTGGAGTAAAGATTTTTGCACATTTTTTTCGGAATCTGTGACCGGCCTGTAGTGCTGTCGCATTCCGTGCCAATGGATCTATTTGCCCCGGGTCTCGCAGACGGGCGCACAAGAAACTGAGAGGTCGGCTAAGTCGGCGGTAATAGGGTGCGGACGCGCTTGGGTCACTTCAGGCGGCTTTACGATTCCTCTGACCCATTTCAGAAGAATGAGAAGGCCGATCAGCAATGCTAGTAGCGGCCCAGAGTAGGCAATGACGGCGCGCAAGCCTTGGGGTTGCATCAGAATGCCATGGCCGTACTCGCGTATGAGGGCAGTTTTGATTTGATCGTCGCTTTTTCCCGCAGTGATACCTTCGTCGATTTCGGCTCTAACGTGAATCGCTTGAGCGGACTGGTGAATCGCGACCGATTGCCGCCAGCAACAGGGCGCAATGAATTGGAGATATAAGTTCTGAGCTCGCTGCCGCTGAAGGGGCGTGACGAGGCCATCAGCCCAAACGGAATTAACTGCGACCACACAGAAAAATGCGACCACGACGCAATACTGTGGGGATGGGCTATTGAGAAAGATCCACAGGCCGGACATGATCGAGCCAGTATTGATCGGCTTTTCGCGTAACATAACCTTCCACTGTTTGACCAATAGAAATTCCTTTCAAATCTTCCGGGTGAACCAGGTAATAAAGCATGGTCATGGCCGGCATGAATGTATCAACCGGGCCATTCTTGATCAGCAATGCAGGGGCAGCGGCATTCGAATCCAAATCTTGAACAACGCCCCGCAGGACATGCCTGGGCTTCTCGCCGTCCTTCAGCCACGGGTTGCTGTAACGTTCGTCTACCAGCAACTCTTGGTCGGTCAGACTATTCAGAAACGCCAGCAGTTCAGCTTTTTCTTTCTTTGTGAAGCCGATGGGCTTGATGAATTCGCTTTTGTTTGGGTTATTGGCGCCGACGCCGGCGTTCGGGCCGGAAGGAATGGTACGGCCGCCTGCTGAATAGTGGTCTATCACCTCGCTCAGTGTCGCGATGCTCCCATCGTGCATATAGGGTGCTGTGACGGCCACATTACGCAACGACGGAGCCTTGAACCTCCCGACGTCGGCGGGATCTTGCGTAAATTCGTAAATGCCCGGGTTGTCGCTGGGGTAAGAGAGTTCTCCCTTGACGTTGTACAAGCCATTGTTGTGAAACTCGACTTCGGCGAAACCTTTGTCGAGGTAATCAACCGTTCCCGTGAAATTGAATCCGCCGTGACAATGGAAGCATTCCGCTCGCTCCGAATAGAAAAGGGCTTCACCACGTTTGGCGGCGGCACTAATGGCTTTGGGATTTTGCCCGGTCCGGTAAAGATCGTAGGGGCTGCGACCCGAAACGATCGTGCGCTCGAAGGAGGTGATTGCCTTGACGACGTTCACCAGCGTGTCGGGGTCTTTGTCGTTGGGATACGCATCGTGGAAGAGCTTTTGATAGCGAGCATCGTTGAGCCTCTGTAGGAGAACCTGCTCCTTGCCCTCCATGCCCATTTCCACGGGATGATCGCCAAAGATGGGCACCAGCGTTTGCTGCTCCAGCCGGCGCATGGTGGGATTCGCCCACGTCAATGCCGGGCTGTAAGCAACGTTCGCGAGGCTCATGGCACTACGGGGGTGTATCTCACCAGTGCTCCCTACCGCTCGATCGCGGTGATCTGTGAACGCGAAGCGCTGAAGGTGACAGGTCGAGCACGATTGTGTTTGGTTGGCAGACAAACGCGGATCGTAAAAGAGGTAGCGCCCCAGAGTCACCTTGGCTGCTGTGACCGGGTTATCTGAAGGAACATTGGGAAATGGAAATCCGGCAGGTAATTGCCAGTCATAGTCGCTGCCCATTTTGGAGCGTTCCTCAAGCCGCTGCTTACGCTGAAGCTCTTTCACCCACAGCACGATTTGCCAGCGATCGGTAGTCGTCAACGTTTTCGCGAACGAGGGCATGCCGGGAGGCGCGCCATGAGTTTCCACCCACCAGATTTCGCCGTCGCGCATCGTGTCCATCAAACGGTCTGTGAGGTTGGTGGGGCGCACAGGCAATTTCAGAGCGGCAGCCGTATCGGTTCGACCGTTGGTTCCGTGACAGGCGCTGCAGGTATTTTGAAAGAGATGCTGTCCGGATTCAAGATTCGCAGGGGATGGAGACAGCGGATTTTGCAGCTTGCGTGCCTTCGCTGGCAGGAGCCGGCCGTGGCCGACATGCGCTTCCGCCAAAGGGAAATAGAGCGAAAAAACGCAAAGTAACCATAGATATTTGCGGCTCAGCACGGCTGCTAAAACGCTTGGGCGGTGTGGCTGGTGGCCACACCTTTGCGAAAGAAATCTTGTGATCCGGCTTTGTTGTCGCCGTACGGCAAGCCAAAATGAGCAAAAATAGGTGCGCATTCGGGATCTCGGGGAAACGACATGCAGCCGCTTGCTGTTTTGGGGGTGTTTACATCGACGTTTGAATCGGCGAGCAGCGCGCCGAGATCGGCGATCACCACATCGCGTGCCGGATCGAAGTCGGTCATTTCGATTTCCATTCGATTGGGCTGGGCGCAACTGGTGGGCACTGTTGTCTTCGTGGCGTTTGGCGTACACCCTGTACTGCCTAAGTGAACGAGAAACCCATTTGGCAGTCCAGTGCTGGCGAAATCGAGACGTGCGAATTTGTGGCCTACGTTCCAAACCCATTCAAGAGCGGTTAGGTTCAGCGGAGAGGGGAGAGAGGTTAGTTCGAGATGATTGACCGAAAAAGGCACCCCCAGGGTGAAGCGCAGAGCCTTCCAGGTTTGGGTGGCCGGAACCGTTCCTGAGACGGCATCATTGGTTTCAGGTGTTCCATTGATGCAGGCACCCGTAGCGTCTTCAAAATCGAGCAGGGCTGTGTCGTCTGCCTGCCACTTGGTTCCTTCGGTGAGTGTGACAGGCACTTCGTGGCCGTCTCCGGCGACGAGCCGGACGTGACTTACGTAGAAGCGAAAGTCTTTTGGCTTAATGGTTGACTTCGTGATGCCGATGCCTTCATAGGTCTGGCCACAGGCGAACGACTTGCCATTCACTTGGGCGGCAAAATGAATGACGATGGGCGCTTGTTGAGCACTGGCTCCCAAGCTCACAAGAAGTAACGAGCTTGTGATCGAAACAGCACGGGAAACGGACGTCACGATTATCTTAAACCCCTGATAACAGTCTATTGAACCGCCCCGGCGTAGGGAATGCGGCAAATTGACGCACTTGAAAACTGAAGGGCACGCGACAATTCGCCGCATGTAGATTCCTAAAAGTCGACTTATACTGTTGACCGATGAAACCAATGATGTGCAGATTCACTCTGCCGGCGTTTTCCATTCCGACTCTTTTCCAAGCTCAAACTGACTATGGCTCGGACCGAAGGCGGTGGGAGCACTTGGCCGAGATGCACCGGCACTTCGAGCTCGAAGCGAATTGGAAAAAACCATGACTGCCGACGAAGTGCGGCGGGGGCGCGAACTAGCAGGACGTTGGAAACCGCAGCCAGATTCGGTGCCGTGACAACGGCCCGAATTCGGCGGGCTATGAATAGAGATATAGGTCTTTCGACCTTCCGCGCAGGTGAGCGGTCCATCAATTAGAAAGCATGACGCAACCCGAATCGCAACTGAAACGGTTCGACCGGGTGATAAACGTCTGTGAATGCCGCATTGGCGGTTGGCGTTATGCGCGAGGTATAGGCATAGTCAATGTCATGGTCTTTGCGGTTCAGCAAATTCAAAGCTTCAACGACAAAACTCCATTTTGAGGTAATTCGATAACGGACCTCCGCGTTGAGCAACGCGGTTGCATTTGAGCGGTAAATTTGATCGGACGTCAAATCGCGCGGGCCAAAGTAGCGCAGGCGCAAACTGGCCGAGAAGCGTTTATAATCGTGCATCGTGACGCCCGAAGAAATCACCAATCCAACCGCTTCGGGCACACGCTTGCCGCCCGGACTGTTTGGCGCAGCATCATCCGGGTCGATGGCGGTAAAAAAGGCTCTGGAATTCGCAATGTCGAAATCAATGGCCCAATGCTCCCAAGGCGTGTAGTAGTTCGCCCACTCGATGCCATAGCGGTTGCTCGGCGAAACGGATGCAACCGTCGCTCCGGTATCGCCATCCTGCTGCAGTTCGGATTTGCTGTGGAGGTACCAGAGTGAGAACGTGCTTTGAAGATTGGAAAAGGCTGAAGTGCGCACGCCAACTTCCGCGCCTTTGGTTTGGACGAGAAGGGGGATTCTTGAGGTGGCCGTGGGAAATGGATTGTCCGGCGAAATCGGTTCCTCCCTTTGCGTGGCGCCACGCACGTCGTTGCTGTGAAAGCTGGCTCCGCCCTGTACATAGAACTCAGTCTTAGACCACGGGCCGAAAATTAAGCTCGCTTTGGGTTGGGGCAGGAACTTGGTGACCGCACCGGAATTGGCGGCCGCAAAGTTGACCACTGGAGCGCCCGGCAATTCGGTCGCGACATAACTGGGAGTCAAACTGGTCACGTCAGCGTGTCCCACGTCGCCCCGAAAAGCCAGGACCGAACGGATTTTTTCCGACCACTGGATTTTATTCTCCACGTAAAAACCAACCATCGTGTCGGTAAATCTATTCACATCTGTGTCCGCGGGCAAGACCGCCACCAGATTTGGATTGCTGCTGCACGCATCGATGGGCTCGTCGTTGCATGCGTTGATATCGTTCTTGTCTGTCCGCACACGGTTTTCCGTGCGGTAAAGGCCATTGGTGACCCAATCATTGCGGAGTTGCAATCCGAACGTGTTTTCCACCCTGCGGCCGAGCCACTGGCTGGAAATCGTGTGGTGCGCGTCCAGCCCAACCACCCAGCGCCTGTCCTGCTGTTCAAACTGATCACCCTTGATGGGATCGTCCAGGTAGTAGGTGAAATCGGAAAATAAATCGAGATCGTAATAAAACCCGTAGAGCGTGATCTTCGTCTTCGATTTTGCCCGTTCGCGGTGCCATTCAGCCTGCAAACTGTAACGCTGTGAATTTCCCCCGTCTGTTGGGTTTAGTGCGCCAAAGAAACCGACCAGCGGCGTCGCTGTAACTGGGATCTGATCGCTTGAGTTCCATTTACCGTGGTACCCGCGAGCGGTAATGCTGAAGCCATTGGCGTCGTCGCCCTGACTGAAGGTAAGCAGGCCGTTGAATTTTGCAAAACCATCCGGATGCACCCATGGCCCGTTATCGTAATAGGCTTCTCCGCCTACCAGCAAAGTGCCCGAACCGATCTTATGCGATACGCCGAAAACGGCGCGGCCATAGTCGTACATGCCGCCTTCCAGCTGGAAGAAATTTTCGGGCAGAGTCTTAAAGAATTCCAGATGAGCCGATCCGGCTGAGCCAAAGTTGCCGACGTCGGCGTAATAAGGGCCTTTCTCGAAATTCACCCGCTGCACAAACTCCGGGATCACCGTGTTCATGTCCGAATACCCCTCGCCGTGCGCATGCGATGGCAGATTCAGCGGCATATCGTCAAGAAAAACCGCGAAATCCGTGCCGTGGTCGAGATTGAAGCCGCGTAGAAAATATTGGTTCGCCTTGCCGCCGCCGGCGTGTTGAGTGATGATAAGGCCGGGCACCGTCTCCAAAACTTCTCCCGAACGAAGAATCGGACGATCTTCGATTTCCTTGGCGCCCACCGTTCCCTGGGTAGCGGATTCGGCAACACCGACAAGGTCACCCTCCCGGCCCTGCACATTTACAGTTGTGCTGACTGAACTGACAGCCAGAGAGATGCGTAGCGGGGCTGGAGCCTCGGTAGTCCCGATGGTAACGGGGATTTCTTTGGTTGCAAAACGTGTCATCGATACCACGAGGCGATAATCACCTGGCGAGAGTCCAGAAATGATGAAGGTACCGGTCGTGTCCGACTGGGTCGTCAGTTCTACAGTACCGTTTGCCTTTAGAACCTGCACGGTGGCACCGGAAATCGTCGCGCCGGATGTGTCAACAACCGTTCCCGATAGCTGAGGCGGGTTCGCACCGCGCACGAGCGGCGCTAAAGAAAAGAGAACCAATAAGAAGAAAATGAGGCATCGTGACATCATAAGCTCCAATCGTGCTACGAACGCGACAGAAGTGCTATCGATGGTAGCACGTATTGTCATTTAGTGCTACGAGAAAAGCGGCACGTTTGGATCTTCGTTTGTGACGGTGGACGGCTATTCTAGGGGTAAGTGTCGACGAATTTGAATGATCAAGCAACGCTAAAGGCCTTCGAGGAGCGGATTAGGACACTCCTTCCAGAGGAGTATCAAGACCACTACGAAGATGTGCAACCCGTTTCGATGGGATCGGCGATATTGAAATATGCAAGAGACGGCAAAGTCGCCTGGGATGATATTTGGGAGACTTTTTGCGACCTAGCGATGGCAGGCGGTCCTCCGCACAAAGGTGTGCTGCTCCAACCGGGCTCACCGGCCGAAATCGCGGCGCAGCCTGATCAATATCGGGACGTGGTCACCGAAATTTGTCGCGGAGTTGCTCTGGTTACTGAACTAGCAGCCGAGCCATCGACAATTCCAGGCTGGGTGCGGGTGAGATGCGAGAGTTCGGTTATGGCCGAATGGCTGCTCCGCGCGATTGTTATGGAAAATATTTCCGCTCGGAACGAAGGCTTCGTGATCCACCTTCCAGCAGGTCCCGGCTACCGGGTTGAGAAGGAAATCAAAAACGTAATCACGGCAATTGCCAAGACCTGTCATTACTGGCTTTATCACATGGGACAGACGCAGCAGCATCAAATTGAAGATCTGTTTGCAATACTGGCGGCCGAAATGCCGTTGATCGAGCCGGCGTTGCCGGAAGGTGATTCGCATGACTGCCAGACGCTCCGAAGACGAATTTCAGAGGCGATCCTGCAGGCAACGGATCTCAGATCAGCAAAAGCTCACTACATAAATTGGCTGGGCCTGGAGTGCCCGAACGTGCGCTCCGCCGTTTGGATGATGCGCGGCATGCTGGTCAGTAATGTTCTTTCGCGACGCGAAGGGACCGCTCTTTTCGTCTCGGTCAATCCAACCACTGATCCGAACGGTGAAAGAGTCATACAGTCCGTAATACGGACATATGCTTTCGCGCGCCTCCGCAAAGTTCTCTGAGCGCTTTGTTCCAATGTCTCGGTCGAAGTTCATTCGGCAATCGCCACGATCAAATGTCCGTGTTGAACACCCTTTGTACTGATGAGCGAATCGGCGGTCTGGCGCACGTCCTTGGATTTTCCCCGCAGAACGATTACTTCCAGGCAATGGTGATGATCCAAGTGAACATGCAAGGCCGAAACGACGCACTCATGGTGCTGATGCTGGAGTTCCGTCAGTTTTTCGCTCAGCATGCGCACGTGGTGATCGTAAACGATCGTAACTGTTCCAACTACGCGGGCATTCGGCTTTTCGGCTTCTTCCTTTAACAGTTCGGCTCGCGCCAAATCTCGGAAAGCTTCTGATCGGTTTGCATACCCGCGTTGGTCCGTCAGCTTGTCGAATCGATCCAATAGGTCTGATTCAATCGCTAGCCCAACACGTCGTAAGACGGACATAGATTAGTACTCTCCTCAATTCGCATCAATTCAAGCGGACCTCGCTCCCATTGAGGGAGTGTCAACCATTTTCACGGTGCTTTAGTCGTCTCCGTCACGGCGGGCATTCCTTTGTTCAGTTTAGCCTTCGGCGGCAGCACTCAATCCATCCTCCGCAGGCCACCTTTTTGGTCTCCGGCCAGCCGCAGCCTCCACACACGAGAACGTGAGCGGCCAGTAGCATAGCTGGACGGCGGTGAGACATCGGAATCCTGATCGGAGGCCAATCGGTTTTACCCCCCACCCGCGACAGAACCTCCAGCCCATAACAATCGACGGCTGCGACAATTTAACCGCACCCCCTTTTCGCATCGAGTGAATTAGGATCGTCTAAGGCTTATATAGTGATAACCCGAAGAACAGTATTGCGGGCGGTCGCGCTTTCAATTGGGACTGGTTTACGAAGTTGAATGCGTAGCTTAGAATTCTGAAGGACTAGGAAAGGGATATCGATGAAACGTTTTCTGCTAATGACTACTTGCTTCGCAGTTTTGGGCATGACAGTGGTTGCGCAAGACGATGCCGAGTATCAGGGGTGGATGAAAGCGGCAGGCGCCACATCGGGCAGTTTGCGGAAGAACCTCGAAGCCAGGAATGGCGACGCCGCTGCCGCCGATGCCAAGAAATTACAGGAAATTTTCGGGCACGTCCACAGCTACTGGAACGATAAGCACGTGGAAGACGCCATGAAATTCGCCATGGCTGCCAGTGCGGGTTTCGGCGAGGCCGCCGATCAATCGGCAGCGGGAAAGTTTGACGAGGCTGCGGCGACGCTCAAGACTACTTCTGGCAACTGCGGCGGGTGCCATAATGCTCACCGCGAAAAAGCCGCGGACGGTTCGTGGAAAATCAAGTAGCCCTAACGCACCGGTGGGTATTTGGAAAGTTTTCGCTGCAGTGAACGCCTGTGTATACCCAACAGTCTTGCCGCCTGCGATATGTTGCCGTCACAATCGGCAATTACCCGTTGCATATGCTCCCATTCGACTCTCGCTAGTGTGGGCACCGTTTCCGGCGCTTCCGGCGTTTCACTCGCGGTAGAGCGCAACGTCTCATAAACAGCCAGGATTTGATCGGCATCAGCCGGTTTGCTCAGGTAATGATCGGCGCCCTTCTTCATCGCCGAGATTGCAGTCGGGATGCTGCCATAGCCGGTTAGAACAATAATGGTCATCGACGAATCGATCGCACGCAATTCCTGAACGACATCGATTCCGCCCTTGCCGGGCATGCGAAGGTCTACCAAGACAAGATCAGGGCTTCGGTCGCGGACGAACTTCAGAGCTTCGTCGCCGTCGGGGGCCGTTTCCGCCTCCCATCTCCGCTCGCAGAGCGCGCGGCAAAGACGGCTACGGAAAATCTCGTCGTCGTCCACTACCAGCGCCAAAGGGATGTCTTCAGGCTGTGGCATGAACTTTCTCTGCCGACTGTAGAGGCAATTGCAAGATAACGGTGGTGCCTTCGCCAAGCGTGGAAGTGAACACAACGCGCCCACCCAAGCGTTCGGCGAAGGTACTTACAAGAAATGTCCCAAGGCCCATCCCTTTACCTGGCTCCTTCGTCGTGAAGAACGGCTCAGCGATGCGCCTCAAAACTTGGGCAGGCATTCCCTCTCCTCGATCTTGAACCGCGATCTCTAAGAGTCCGGACGCCTCGCTGGCGTGGATATAAATAGGCCGTTGCGCAACGTTGGCGTCTAAAGCATTCTGAATGAGAGCTACCAGCGATTGAGTCGTTGCCTTTCTAGGAAGGACCGCACAGAGCGTGTCTCCGGAAACACTGGTCTTCAGCAAGTTTCGGCTTGCTTCTGGAAATTGGTCGATCACCTGCGTGAGTAGATCGTGCAGATTAATGCTGGTGGGCGTTTCGCCTAAGGGTTCGGCACTCCGCACGCTCATCTGCTCCAAAATACGGCAGCAGCGATCGACTTCAGAGCGAATCAGCTTCGCGTCCTGTAGGACGGCATTGGCGTTATCAAAGGTGGCTGCATACCGTTCTAACTCTCTGGCTACAACGGCAATTGTGCCCAGCGGCGTACCGAGTTCGTGTGCCGCGCCGGCCGCGAGTGTTACCAAGGAAGCCAGGCGTTCGTTCTTGGATACCTGATCCCGGAGTACAAGAACCTCCTGCTCTCGAGTTCGCAGCGAGTCGGCGATCTTTCCAGTGAAAAAAGTAATGAGCGTGACAGCCACAACAAAGGCGATCCACATGCCCACCAAATGCGGCGATAGGCCCTGCTCTACATGGTGCATTTGAAAGGCCGCGGTCGGAATGTAAAAAAAGAAGAGCAAACCGAAGCAAACCGTCGACAATACGCCAAGAACTCGTGTCCAAACCTTCCGCAGCACTACCGCCGACAGCGTGATTTGCACCAGATAGAGCAAGCTGAACGGATTCATGGTGCCGCCGGTCAGTCCCAAAATGACCGTCAGGCAAAGAGTATCGAGGCAAAAGACCGCGCCCAGTGTTTGCTGCGGGAACTGAAAAGGAAGCGTTTTTAACCGCCCAAGCAACACGTTGCTAATGAGCATCAGCGCGAGCGGCGCGAGCGTCCACAAGAACGCGTTGCCGAGGTGAAAGCCATAAAACAGCCCGAGGACAATCGTGGCCTCGCCGGCAACCATTCCGTAACGTAGCCGCAGCACCCAGGGCAACGCCAAATTCGGGGCGAGATCGGCGGTTGCACCGCTTGCCTGTTCAACGGCGATCTTTTGTTCGGAAATCATTCCTTTTGTTATCGTATGCGCGAGCGGCTCCCCTCGGGTGCGGCAATTTGCCGCACTCTGCGGCTTTTGGCCTTCCACCTGCGTCCGGCGCAGAAAGCCTGAGTTTAAGGTATGGCACTGCGGCGTATGTGATGAGCAGACCGGTGCAACTATCTTGCCAAACAAGCTAGCGTTGAATCCGTTGGTTTGCCGTCATTGGGGTGCTACCTGAACGCTGGCGGAACGTCGACGGACGTTGGCGGCGAGCTTTTTCGCTATGAGCTTCTTCCACCAGATAACGACGCCGGTGAAGGACAGGGCCGATAGAAAGAACCCGAATACAAAGACGAGAAGGCGGAAAGGCAGAAAATCGCGCAAATCGCCATAGTGGATACCCCATAACAGTGTGGAGATTGTGTTGCCCAAATGTTGCCCGCGCGGCAGGTCTACGCTACGCAACTGTCCGGTGTTGCCATCGATGAGTACCGAGGTATCCCAGCCATGCCCGCGGAAATCCAGGCTGGAACGTACACAGTATGTATAAGCGCCATAGACTTTGACGTAAGCCATGCCGTAGGGGCGTTCGACTGTGAAATGATGTAACGCCGCCTGTTCAGCCATGGCTTGCTGACCGGCCGCCTCAGCCTCACGCCAAGTGATCTTAGGATTGTCGAGCGGCTTGGGCACCGAGTTCTTCGCTATCGATTCTTCGTCGGTCACATAGTCGAAGAAAGTTTTCATCACCGGCTGGTACACCTCGTGCAGCTCCAACATCACGCTCGACCATCCAAAGACAAACAGCAGCGGCCAGACCCACAGTCCGCCGGCGCGGTGAAAGTCAAAGTTGATGCGCGTAAAGTTGGCGCGAAATTTGATCTTCCATGCTTGCGCCCATCGCCGCCGGAAGTTACCAAAGCCGCGCGGCAATGTCAGATAAAAGCCGACGAAACAATCCAGTGTCCAAGCCAGCGCGACGATGCTGACAATCCTGTAACCGAAGTCGCCGCTGGCGAGACTCGTGTGCAGGCTGTAGGTCAAGGGCAGAAGCTTTCTGCGCCATTGTCCCAGCTTGTTCCAGTCGTACTCCCTTGTCTCGCCCAGTGCCGTGCCGGTCCACGGATCTAGAATGAGTTGGTCGAATCCGAGATTGTAAGGTTTGCCAGTGGCCGGATCAACCTTTGCGCCGACCATCAACACCGCATAGTCCTCTTCTATTGAGAAGTAACCGACTCGCAGATGAGGATACGTGGCTTCCGCACGCTCGGCTAGCGTCGCCAGATCCAGCGGCGCGCTTTTCGGGGGATTCGCGACATGCATCTCTGGATTGAGCAGCCTGTCAATCCGCACGCGAAACGCGAGGATTGATCCAGTTAGTCCAACCACAATGAGGACGGAGGTCATCAACAAACCCACCCAGCGGTGTTGCCACGTCAAATAGCGGCGCACGATGGCTTCATCTATCGAAAAATGACTTCGCCAGAATCCGACTCTTTCGGTGTTGGTTTCCATAGCAACCTCAGAAGAGAAGTTTCAGTGCCAACTGAATGGAGCGGGGACCGCCGACCTGGTAGAGCGGACTGAAGGCGCCCGCCCCAACATTGCCTCCTGAAAGACTCTGCCCCAGCATTGCAGTCGATTGACCGAACTGCTGGTTGCCGTTTGGCGGAGGAGCCCCGAGGTCGCCGGATGGTTGTCCGAAGTTTGGATGGTTGAGGACATTAAACATCTCGGCCCGGAACTCCAACTTCCACGACTCGTGAAGCGCGAATTCACGATGCACCGCAAAGTCCCACTGGAACATGCCGAATCCTCGCACCGAATCGCGTTGCAGGGTGCCGGGGCGGGTGGGATTGCATGGGTAGTCTACGCCGGGATCGCAGCCAGCCGGCGTAACGGGAGGAGAAGTGAACGCAGCGGCATTAATCACTTTGCCGCCGGCATACTGGGACCCGTACAGATACCACGGCTGACCCGCGACGACATCTGGCCTGGCTGGGGCGGAGAACTGGTTCAAAGGCAAACTCGCATACGAATAACTCACGTCCACGGGTGGAGCCGACCGAGCCTGAAAGATATTGTTCAGAGACCAGCCTCGAAGGATCAAGTTAGCGAGAGCATTGCCCTTAGGCGCTGGAATATCGTAGGTGAGCGCTCCCGACACCGCGTGTCGAATATCGAAGCTGGAATTGCCATAGTTCACATTCGAATTCACACCGGCGAGGGAAGCAGAACCACTGGAACCGGTGTCAAGCGAATGCGACCAGGTATACGAGGCGAGAGCCTGCAAGCCCGCCTTCAGGCGGCGCTGGAACTGAAGTTGGAGGGCATCGTAGTTGGAAGCACCTCCGTTCGACACCAGAATCGCGTCAGACACGAGATTGGAATTGGGGCTGAAAAAATCTGTCGTCATAAGTAGGCGTCTTCCGGCGGCGCCTATATAAGACGCAGTGAACGTCTGCTGCTTTCCCAAGGCCTGTTCGATGGCGACATTCCATTCCGACGTGTAGGGCAACTGAAGATGCGGATCCACCGCGTACAGCCGTCCACCATTAGTCGCATTCGGGAGCACAATCGGCGGTGCGGGTATAACTGCCGGAAAGGTGCCTGGAACAACGTTGAACGATCCAAAAGGATAGTTATAGTTGCTGTAAATATTACCCGATTCGGAAGTAGCCAGATCGAAGAACAAACCATAACCTCCACGGAGCACAGTCTGCCATCGATTGCTTTGTCTCAGTTGATACGCCAATCCGATTCGCGGTGCTACGTTGCCGTAGCGTGTGGCAAAGGGCGCCGTACCAGGGGGAGCTAAAGCCAAATTGGATTGATCGTTGAGATTGAAGCCAGTCACGGCAGAGAAGTTGGGCCCCGAAAGAGTTGACGGCGCAAAATCAATATCCCACCTAAGCCCGTAAGTGATGGTCAAACGGGGAAAGACATGCCAGGTGTCCTGTGCAAACGCGCCCAAGTTGCGGAACAGAAATGTTGCGGCCAGCGTCAGATTGCCGAAGAGACCCGACGAATTTCCGGTATCCGCTGAAGGCACATCATCGAAACCGGCAAACCCCGCATAAAACTGAGAACTGACCTCACTTTGCCTCGCCGCCACGGCGGGCGACAACCGGCGGTAATCCACACCAAATTTCAGCGCATGAGTGCCTTTCTGAATAGATATGCTGTCGACGATATTGAATTGCCGCTGTAGGTTGAGGCCGCCAGCGCCTGCGATGAGGTCGCTATAGGTGCCGAGAGAAGTAATTGAAAAGCGAAAGTATCCAGTTGTCTGGGCCGTGAAGGGGCTCGGAAAGGGGAACGTCACCGGGGTGGCACCTCCAAAGTTGTCGAGCTGGGCTATGTTGTAGTTGTTTGTTTGGCTGAAGTTAAACCGGAAGTCGTTGGTCGTCGTCGGTGAAATCGTCCATGTTGCGCCCGCAGTGGCGGTTGTGGTGTCGCTTTTCACGTTCGAGACAGAGGTCAATCCGGAGTACAGCCCGCGCTCGCTCAGGTTTGAGGGTGAATAATTGTAACGCCCGAAGACGTTGAGCTTATCGCTGAATCTATGGTCTATCCGAACACTGTAGGCGTTGAGCGAACCCGGATTGGCAAAGCTGGCATTGAACTGGGCTATGCCTTGATGATTGCCGTTCGCATCCAGAACTTCGGGGCCGTTGGGAAGTGGATACGCATTCAGGTAAGGCAGCATAGCCGACGCTGCAAACTGGCGCGAATAGGGATCAAGAGGATTGGTATCCGGCACGAGCGCGATCGCTGTCTGGGGGAGTTGCAGTCTCATCCCTTCGTAGGAGAAGAAAAAGTGGACTTGTCCCCTAAATTGAGACAAGCAGTTAAGAGTCAAAATTCAGCGAATGGAGAATTGACTCATGGGATTAGCTCGACGGAAGTTCACAAAAGAGTTCAAGCTGGCTGCGATTCAGCAGATGGAGGCGGGCTCATCAACGGCGGAAGTGGCGCGGGCGTTTGAAGTCACCCCGAAGGTTTTGTACCGCTGGCGAGACGAGTTCCGGCACGGGCCGGGCAATGCCTTTCCGGGACGCGGGAAGCCGCGCTGGGACGAGACGCGCGTGGCACAACTGGAACGCAAGGTGGGGCAGCAGACGCTGGAGATTGATTTTTTGAAGGGGTGCTTGCAGCGCATCGAGGAACAGCGGAAGCTGCAGGCATTGACTGGAAAGCCGCGATTTACCAGTACATTCAAACGCAAGTGGAGCAAGGGGGCCAGATGACTGCCTTGCGCATGTGTGAGTTAGGAACAGTGAGCCGGGCCGGCCTGTACCGGTTCGAGCCGAAGGACAAAGCGTCTGACGAAGATCTGGATCTGCGGGATGAGATCCAACGAATCGCTCTCACCTTTCCGTTTTATGGCCGGCCCCGGATTACGGCGGAGCTGAAACGGCGCGGCTGGCCGGTCAATCATAAAAAGGTGGGCCGCCTCATGCGCGAGGATAACTTGCTTTGCCTGCGGCGGCGGAAGTTCGTGGTGACCACCGATTCGAATCACAATCTGCGGATCTATCCCAATCTGGCGGGTGAGATGGCTGTCACCGGCATCGATCAGCTCTGGCGCGCGGATATCACCTATATCCGGCTGGAGACGGAGTTCGTTTATCTGGCAGTGGTGTTGGACGCCTACTCACGCAAAGTAGTGGGTTGGGCGTTGGATCGCCATCTGGAAGATGATCTGGCCATCGCTGCTCTGCAAATGGCGCTCCGGCACCGCAAACCAACGGCAGGGTTGACACATCATTCCGACCGCGGCGTGCAGTACGCCTCCCACGACTACATTGCTCTGCTGAAAGACCATGGCGCCCGCATCAGCATGAGCCGGCGTGGCAATCCTTATGACAATGCAGCGTGCGAGTCCTTTATGAAGACTCTGAAATACGAAGAGGTTTATCGGCAGGAGTACCGTGACTTGGCCGAAGCCCGCGCTTCCATCCAAACGTTCATCGAGAGAATCTATAACGGCAAGCGTCTCCACTCGGCGCTGGGTTACCGCCCGCCGATCGAGTTTGAACGTTCGCTGCTTACTCCTTCCACTGCCAAACCATTGGTGACCGCATGAAAAACGAGGGCGCCCTCAGTAAGCGTTTTTTCAGGCATACCGGAATCTATCGGTCCGATGTGTCATCACTTCTTTTAAACCTGGGCCAGAGTACCGCATTCCGGTCGGGTCCGGGCCAGGCTCTAGGACGCGCCGGAAGAACACGCCCTGCCCATCGTCGCGATGAGTTCCGGCCGGTTATTCCTCAACGGGTTGCTCGCCAGCAGTGCCCGTCTCCGCTTCACCGGCACCCTCAGCTTAAAACGATTGCAGCAGCGAACGGAATCCTTTACCATCGAACGGTAACGTTCCTCTTAACTGTTTGTCTCAGCCATGGGGACAAGCTCAAAGAATGTCCGATTCTTTAAGATCGGTCCATCGAATGTTCCGCCGAAATCGTTCTGGCGTTCTTTCGGTCTGGGAACGCCGACGCTATCGGCAAACCAATCGTTGGCATCCAGCGCATCATTCCGGAAATAGTCAAACGCCGACCCGTGAAGACGATTCGTCCCAGAGCGGGTGGAAATGGAAATCTGCCCCCCAGGCGAGCGACCAAATTCAGGTGCATAGGTAGAGGTCTGAATGCGAAATTCCTGCAGCGCATCCACCGAGACGAGGCTGTTCGTCCCTCCAAACACGTTGGTCGCTCCCAGCGATCCGCCCAGTCCCTGTCCGACGTAACCGGCTGCGCTCATCCCGACATTGGCGCTCACGCCATCCACCATCCAGTAGTTGGCATCGGCCCGTTGTCCATTGATGCTGAACTGGCCAGTATCAGATCCGTTGTTGGGTGTAACCACCACCCCGGGCGTGAGTTCGATCAAAGATTGAAAGCTTCGTCCATTCAGGGGCAGGTTCTCGGCGAACTGGCGGTCTACCACGGTGCTCACCGTCGCATCTTGCGTATTAACGCTCAGGGCGCTGGCGTCAACCGTAACAATTTCCTTCACCGAACCTATTTCCAGCGAAAGGTTCTTCTCTAAGTTGTCCTGCACGGACAGCTGAATCTCCTGAATCGCCATCTCCTTAAAGCCCGGCTTACTCACGGCCATGCGATAGTGCCCGGGCAGTAGGCCTATGAAGGCATATACTCCAGATGCGTTGGTCTTGGTCGAAGCCAACGTGCCTGTTTCGGTGCGCGTTATCGTGACCGCAACGTCCGGAACCACGCCACCCTGCGGGTCCTTTATGGTGCCTCTGACAGTCGCCGATTCGGTTTGAGCCGGTGCGTTCCGCGTCAAGACCAAACTCAACAGAACTGACACAGCAATCGATTTCAGAAAACGAACCAAAAACAAATGGGTTCCCCCTTCAAAACACACTCCCGGCTTATCGCGGCCTAGTTTCTTAAAGATCAACCGTCGCGGTCCCTACGCCTCACCGCGATCCTGCGCCCGTATAGCGCCGGAATACGGGCGGTCACACCCCTCCGCCAAAGTCAGCCCTTCTTTGTGGCGGCCAACGCTTCGGACTTCTTCACGAACTCAGTAAGCATCTCGACCATAGGAGTTTTCACTTCTGCGGGAGCCGTCTTCAACGAGCCGGCGTTAAACGGCGGATCGGGGTCGTACTCGCTCATGAGTTGACAACATTCGGCATAGGTCCGGTCACGCAGTTCCGCGACCATCGTCAGACCAAAGTCGAGTCCAGCAGTCACGCCCGCGCCCGTAATGCGGTTACGGTCGCGCACGACGCGAGCATCCGTTGGAATCGCGCCAAACCCAGCTAATACATGGCGCACCGACCAGTGCGAGGTCGCCTTGTAGCCATTCAACAACCCCGCCGCCCCAAGAATCAGCGAGCCCGAGCAGACGCTGGTGACATACTTCGCCCGCGCCCCACGATCGGCCATGAAGGCACTCGTCTCAGGATCTACAGCTGCCGCCAGGGTGCCATCTGTGCCGCCAGGAGTGAACAGCACGGTAAGATTGTGCGGACATGTCTCAAAAGTTGCGTTCGGCGTGATTGTTACCCCCGTGTCGCTTGTCACTGGATTTAGCGATTTCGCAACGAAGAATATCTTTGCACCCATGAGTCCGCCCAACATGCAGTGCGGCCCGATAAGGTCCATCACAGTCATTCCAGGGTACATAAGCATTGCGATCTGCTCATCACCCATCCAGTGCACATTGCCCGTAGCGGGCATCTTATGCTGGGGCATTTGCGCCTGCCCGCCAGCGGCACGAGCGGTGTAAGAGCCAAACGGGGCCGAGAGCGCTAACAGAATTGCTTTACGACGGTCGATGTCGATCATGTTTGGGTTTCCTTAAAAGGTAGATTTTCAGCGTTAACCGGACGGAGAGATACTTCGAGGGGTCTCCCAGCCTGTGGTGTCGGGCGTGCAGTCCGTGCCGCCCCAAATCGGGTTAGGACAACCCGAATTTGTACTGCGTTTTATCCCCAAACACGAAGCCATTTCTCCATTACGCAACAAATCCTCATGATCTGTCGCGCGGCAAATTGTCGCAGTACTGCCGGAGAACGGCTCGTTCGAGGGCACCCGTCAGCTGTTCCGGACGCAAACGAACGTTTTGCCAATGCTGCGGCCTCCCATGCCGCAGCCAAAAGCATGGCGCAAATCAGTTACGCTTGGCGTTACATCGGCGCCTTATTTCCTAATCCGTCGCAGGCGACCTGGACGCCGGTACCGCGATCTAGATTCGCTCGATCAGCACGTCGGCAGCGTGGGCCGCCAGCGCTTCCAGGTCGTCCGGATCGGATGTAAGAACAGTCCCTCCGGGTTCCGCGAAGGCCACGACGAGCGCATCAACGGCTGACCCACGACGGGCTAGTCGCCGGAGTAGGGCTGCGCGCCGCGCGAGAGACTCAGGGAGCGCATCGGCGATGTCACAGGTTTTGAGGAACCGGTTCTCATTTGCGTCGCGCCCCGCGTGCCCTTGCAAGCACTCCACGAGAACCACCGAAGGTACCGTTGGTGGCCATAGGCCGCTCTCGCGTAGGGCGACGATTAGGGCTAGCGCGCGGCGCGAGCGCTCCGCCAGTTGACTCACCGCCCCCGAGTCCAGGATCAACACAGGGGCTAACCAGCCTTCCGATCCGTGCGACTGGCGATTCGTTTTGCCAAGGCGACGGCGCGGGCGCGTTCTCTGGGAGCGGGTTGGCCGACCTGCGCCGCAAGTTCGGCCGTGTAGCGCCGACTGGCGGACTGTAGCTTCTGACGACGCACTTCGGTGCGCACAGCTTCCTGAAGAAGCTCGGATGCGGGAAGCCGGCGCTCCTTCACGAGTTCGTAAAGATCCGTTGGCAGGTAGACCTGCATGCGCGGCATACGCCTAGTATACATACATCCCGACGCCTTCGATTTCCCCGTACTTATTGTGGATGTGCTTTGCCATGCAATGGTGCGGGCAGCGCGCTTCCTGAAGTGGATTGCTTCGGTGCCTCTGGCCTTTATGCTCTGCTCGTTGCTGCAAGAGCGGCTGGAACCAAAATTTATGCCGCCTCCAAAAATGGTGGGGCGCCCTTGTCCCTTTTCTTATCTTGTCGCAGTTGCCGCTTGGTTTGTTGAGACCGAGCCATCTTAGAGCAGGCTAGTTGAGCGATCTTCCCGTTTCTTGCCGGTTGGCTACGCCCAATGGACCTTCTCAAGGAACAGGAAGCCGGCGAGCATCCGCGAATAGCGGCCGTGCACTGATGTGTCGCAAGCACGAGGGATACTTTCAGCCGACTAACGTCGGTCAGCCACGAATTCAGCTGTCTTCTGCCTGCCCGAGATTTCGGCGTACATCGCGTCTGGCGCCAGATCGATTTCGCCGGGCCAAGTGACCGCGCCGTCGTCGATGAAAACTTGTCGGAAAAACTTCTCGTCGCGGAGTGGTGCCAGGGCACCGGTTAGTTGTTCCGGACGCAAACGAACGAGGCCTTCCAATCCATCTTTGAAGCGACCCAACAACGAGTAGCCGGTCTTCGGTGCCACTTCGACAACGTCCCAATACATAAATCTGCTGTCCTCACGTCAACGGCTGAATCTTGGCAGGAACTGCGTTCGCGCGACAAAGCTCCCAGTCTTGCCGCGTTCCTCTCTATGTATCATCGCCCACTCGCGGACCAGGTTCAAGGCACGGATTGGCAGTTCTCCCTCCATTGTTTCCAGTGTGTCAATCATGATCGTTGCTTCGAACTCGCCCTATCTCGCGTGGAAGTGAGGCGGCGGATGATCGTTAAAGAGCATCCTGATCAAAATTCATAGAATGAACTGATCGTGGGCACGCGGCGAAGCTGATTCTAACACTTGGCAGTACTCCTCCCTGAAGTCTTAGGTCAGTATCTGGAGCGACTTCGGCTTCGTTCAAGTCGGCTTGGGTCGGCCGATCCGCTTCCCGCCGGCTTGGCGTGTAACCCGCAAACCGAAGGCGTGCCGAAAACCAAGACCGGGCAGCGATTCGCGTTCTGGAGCATCCGGCACAGCCACCCGCTATTTCAACGCCTGATCTTCAGACCGCCAGTCCGTTCATCCCTAGCCAGCCTTCCGATCCGTGCGACTGGCGATTCGTTGTGCCAAGGCGACGGCGCGGGCGCGCTCTCGGGGAGCGGACTGGCCGACCAGTGCCGCAATTTCGGCTGTGTAGCGCGGCGGCAACGGTCATGACGGCGGGATTGGATCGTTGTTGTTGTTGATCCAATTTGATATGCAGAGCGGCAGCATTCACAGTGAGGCGCGCAGCGGCCTAACAGTTCGTCGCCAGCCCTTCCGAGAAAGGCTCCACTGGCACTGTTCGTACCCTATTGCGTGGCTTGATCGAATGTTATCGGCTCATACTTTTGGCTCTACCGCTGACCCACTCGCTCGATGGCCAATAAATAGGATCGCCGTGCATCGCGATTAGCTGCCAAGCACCGTTTCACTCTCCATACAAGCCGGGCAGAATGACACAATCCTATGGGCATCATTCTTGAGGTGCCTGTATTTTCGGTGACGACCGCTGGTATGCCGATGACGCTTTCTTGCGCCTCAGCTATCGGAGCGCCAAGGAGAGCAAATTCCGCGCTTGCGGATAGTCAGGCTGTAAGCGGAGCACTTCGCGAAGTTCTTGTGCCGCGTATTGTTTCTTGCCTTGCTGCATGGCTATCACAGCCAAACCAAAATGGGCGCCGGTTGAATCGCTCGAAACCGCCAGCGCCTTACGAAACTCCAATTCGGCGTTGTCATCCTGGGAAAGGTGCGCATAGCTAATCGCAAGATTATTGCGCGCATCCACATTGTTCGGCTGCAGCGCCAACACCCGCAGCCACTCCCCAAGAGCGCCCATCCAATCACCTCGCGACCCCAGCACGGATGCAAAAGCAAAGTGCGCCTCTGGCTGGTTGGCCGGTGCGCCAAAGAGAAAACGATCATCAACGGTAGTTCCATTTCTCGCTGGCAAATTCTGAAGCTCAGTCGCGACCATACGATTCGCTGGATCCAGGTTCAGGGCTCTGTCGAACGCCTCTCGCGCGCGTTGCGGATCGCCATTTTTCTTCCACATCCGCCCCAACGACATGTAAAAGCGAGGCTCTAACGGCGCCAGCGAAATTGCTTCGGTCACTTGGGCTATTGCGGAGGCAATTTCGCCATCATCCGCCAGAACCAATCCCAAGTTGTAATGTGCAAGGGCGTTATCCGGCTGTAAGCCCAAAGCCTCCCGAAGAAGCTGAATGGAGCCCTTTGCGTCTCCTTTGTGCGCGGCATCCAAGCCTTCGTTGGTCAACCGGTTACTTCGCACCTGTTGCTCAACCTTTCTGGAGAGGGCTGCCGCCTGCCGAAGGGCTACATCGGCTTCGGCCGCGCTCCCGGCTTTTTGCTGCGCATGCGCCAGTCCGTATTGGGCCGCCAGCACGTCCGGATTCGATTGCAACGCCAGTTTGAAATGCTCCGCCGCTTCCACGTAATCACCCCGCTGAAGTAGCAGTTTGCCCAGCGCGGTCTGCGCGTCGGCGTAATTTGGCCGAAGGCGCACAGCTTCCCGATATTCACGCTCGGCCTCATTACCTCTTTGCGCCGCGTCCAAGGCCTGGCCCAGATCCAGATGAATCTCGGGCGATCCTGGATTTGCCGCCAGGGCCACTTGCAACTCGCTAACGGCGCGCTCTTGATCTCCTGTCTCCGACAAGCCTCTCCCTAGCCAGCGCCGCGCCTCCGCGTAATCGGGACGCAGTCGAACAGCTCTGCGAAACTCCACAACGGCTGCAGGCCAGTCGCGTTTGCCCATTGCATCAGCAATCAAAATCAGACCCAGATTGTAATGAGCCTCTGGCCAGTCGGGCGTCGCCCGAATGGCATTACGAAATGCCTTCTCTGCGGCATCCAAATTGCCTTCTTGAGCAAGCAGCAGCCCCAATTCAAAATTTGCTCTGGCATTGTCTGGCTCTTGACCGAGCACCCTTTGAAGTGCCAGACGAGCCTCTACTAATTTCCCGGCTGACATGGCGGTCTTTGCCGCATCTATATTAAGGTCGACTTGCTCCGCGTCGGTAAGAGGCAAGGCAAGCCGGGCTAAGGCAACATGCAATAAAAGCAACGATCTCGCTTGGCTCTTAAGACCCATAGCCTCTTCCAGTTAGCACACACCGTCACATAGCCCCCAGAAATAGTACCAGGAGTATTCTCTCTCTAACTCACCTACAGTAACAAGTAGCATTCTTCATTAAGTCTCAAGTTGTGCGGGGTAGAATCATGTCTCGATCGAGCGCGTTCAGCGCTTGCAGCAAAATCGCTGCGGTTGTAATTTTCTGTAGCTTTTTTTTTCAAGCGCCGTTACTGCGAGCACAGACGAACACGGCTACCATATCTGGAACGGTAACAGACCCTAGCGGAGCGCCCATGGCGGGGGCCCTGGTTTCGATTGACAGCAACGCTACCGGGATACGCCGCCAAATTGAGACCAATTCTTCAGGTGTCTTTTCAGTGCCGCAGCTTCAGCCAGGTGCGTACACCGTGACTTTTGCTCGGGACGGTTTTCAGACGACAAAATCCGACGTTACCGTCGTGATCGATCAAGTTGCGAATCTTTCCATCACTATGCAGATCGGCGCTACTCAGCAGACGGTTGAGGTCACGGGCGCAGCTCCTTTGGTTGAATCAAGCACCGCCGGCTTGGGCACGGTTATTGAAAAAAAGGAAACGCTTGACCTACCGTTGAATGGCCGCCAGTTCGTCCAACTGCTGCAATTGGCGCCGGGCACAGTTCCGATCAGCGTGTCGCAAAGCGCGACGCCTGCTATTGGCGCGGGCAGCACTACGCCTTCCATCAATGGCGGCTCAAACCGCAGCAACCTTTTCTACATTGACGGCATTTACGCCACGGACGTATTCTTCAGCACCTTCTCCATCAGTCCTTCTATCGATGCCTTGCAAGAATTCAAAGAACAGACGCACACAGATTTGGCCGAGTTTGGCCAAGCCACCGGCGGGAGCATCGACGTTGCGACAAAGACCGGGACCAACCAATTTCACGGCACCGCTTACGAGTTTCTGCGCAATGACGATCTGGACGCGCGCAATTTCTTCGCTCCCACACGCGGCATTTACCGGCAAAACCAATTTGGCGGTGTGTTCGACGGCCCGATTATCCGCAACAAGTTGTTTTTTTCCGGATTCTACGACGGTTATCGATATACCCAGGCAGCCAATAATTTCACGATCGTTCCCACGCAGGCTGAATTGAATGGCGATTTTAGCGGCATTTCCAGCACCATCTACAATCCCTATTCCTATAACGCGGCGACCAAAACGATCACCGCCTTCCCCGGCAATAAGATTCCGAACTCGCTTATCAATCAAGGCATCGTCGCTTATGTAAAGAACTTCGTCCCTTTACCCAACTATTCCGGTGCTTCACAAAACAATTACCTGAACACCGAACCGAATACCGTGACTCAGGATCAGGGGGGACTGCGCGTGGATTATGCGGCTAGCTCGCGCGATAACATCTATGGGCATTTCATGCAAAGCGAGGCGAACAATGTGTCTCCCACTTCGCTGCCACAACAGGCTTTCCTGACAGGCTTTAACGGCAAGAACGCAGGCATCAACTGGGTACATTCCATCAGCCCCAGCTTCATCGCCCAGGCGACTATCGGTTTTAACGAGCTCAATCATCCGCAGGCCTATCAACAAGCGAATCCGGTGGCTGTGTTCAACTCGTCCGGCCTCAACGCCGGCTTCACAGATACACCGGGTGGCATCAAGGAGGCCTTTGCACCCGGCTTAAGCGCTAACGGATATTTCGGCGTGAACACCGGTTGGGGTCCCATTGGCCCCCAATATTTGTCGCAATATGCGGGCAGTATTGCCAAGACTTCGGGTGACCACAATTTGAAGTTCGGCGCGTCGTTCTATCAAACTTGGACCTACACAAATTGGGCGCAAGATAACGAAAGCTACAACCAGCAGGCTACCTGGAACCCGTCTACTCAAACCGGCGGTGATGGCTTTGCGAGCATGCTGCTAGGTTTGCCGAACAGCGCCAGCCGCCAGCTTGGCAACGCCGGGGTTTCGCTTCACACGAACGTGCTCGGCTTCTATGGTCAAGATTCCTGGCGCGTGAACTCAAAGCTCACAGTCAACTATGGCCTGCGCTGGGATTACTCAACGCCCGTTACGGAAAAGAACAACCGGTTCGCCACGATCGATTTGGCGAACGGCACTTGGCTATTAGCGAAAGGCGATGTCGATGCGCCGAGCACACTGCCCGCCGGCGTTTCCTTTCTGAACCGCAACTCTCTTACACAGTCGGACTATTGGAACTTCTCGCCACGCCTCGGGCTGGCTTACCAGATCAATCGAAAAACCGTCGTGCGCGCCGGCTTCGGCATCTTCTATGACAATTGGTCCGGCGGGGAGCAAACGGCGCAAAGCGCGCGCGGTTCTTGGCCCTCGGGAGCAAGTCAAAGCATCAGCAATCTGAACGTGGCGGGCGTGACGCCGGGCGTTACCGCGCAAAATCCCTTTGTTGGATTCACCACCGCCCTCCCCGCATCACCCTTCCCAAGCGGGGGCACCTTTGTGTCAGAAGACTTTAAAGACGCGTATTCGTCGCAATGGAATATTGAAATTCAGCGCCAGGTTGCCCAATCCGCTACGGTTTCTCTCGCCTACGTCGCCTCAGATACCAACCGCGCGCCCATTCAGGTACCGTTCAATCAAGCGGCCCCTGGGCCTGGCGCCATCTATCCGCGACAGCCTTACCAGGATTTAAGCAGTCCAAACGCGGTGTCGACATTTGCCGTGATCGAAAGTGTCGGCCGCCAGAATTATCAATCGATGCAAGCCAAGTTTGACCAGCGATTCAGCAGCGGTCTGTTCTTCATCACTTCATTCACCTGGTCGAAAAACATTGACATCGGCTGTGCTGACTTTTGGGAAGGTTGCTCCATTCAAAACCCTTACAATCTGAACGCTGAACGTGGACCTGCTCCCACTGACGTGCCGCTAATTCTTACCTTCAGCCCGGGATATGAACTGCCCTTCGGAAAGGGCAAGAAATACTTAACTCAGGGCCCTGGAGCCTGGCTTCTGGGCAACTGGCAAGTCAATGGAATTTTCTCAGCACGTAGTGGAACGGTCTACACTCCTGGCATTAATTTCGATAACGCCAACGTGGGCGGCGGAGTGTCGGAGCGACCGAATGTTGTGGGTAACCCAGCCGCAAGCAACCCTACGATCAGCGAATGGTTCAACATCAACGCGTTTGCTTTACCGGCTCCGTATACTTACGGCAACGCGGGCCGAGACAGTTTGAGAGGGCCAGCCTTCTGGAATATGGACTTTTCGGTCTTCCGGACTTTTGATATATGGGAACGAACGCGCCTGCAATTCCGCGCGGAATTTTTCAACGTCTTCAACAACGTTGATTTCGGGAATCCAAGCGCGACATTGGGCAACCCGAATTTCGGCATCATTACGTCTACCGCGAATAGTCCACGAACGATTCAGTTTGGCGCTAAACTGAACTTCTGAGGATTTCCTGCGTTCGAAAGGCAGCTCTCGTCGATCGTTTCTGGGCCGGCTCGGCTCATCCGTGGCAGCATGGCCGCTGCTGCGAGCCGCCGACGTTTCTGCGCCCGCCAGTTGCGTTTTCCGCACGCACGGTCTGTTATCCGCTGGTCTGGAGAAATTCGTCCCAGCCATCGATCCAGGTTCCGACGTCTTCTTAACGGAACGCTATGCCTTCGATCTCAATCTTATTTTTGAGCAATGGAGCACTGCTCTTTGCGCCGCACCCGCAGACGTTTCCGCATTAAGCGCCTTTATCGCGCCTGAGATGGAATTCGTTCCGCTCCACCAATTCGTGGCGCGCCCACTACGCAGCGTGGGGCCGATTCGCGTCGATGCCATTACTTACCAATCAGCGCCTCTGAGCGGCCGGCCGGCCTTCCTCAGCAGCCTCTCCGCTTACCTGCATGATTTCACGCGTATCCAGACGGCCGAATTTCTGATTACCGACATAACTTTGCTCCGGCCGTCTCCGGTTACGGTAGACATCGCGGTACGTTGCGACATCGTTGGCTCCGTTGGTCAAGATGAACGGGAAGAACGTGTAGGCTCCTGGTCTCTTCATTGCCAGGCGGACACGCAAGGCAGATGGCAAATCCATCGCTGGCTCGCAAAAAAGGAAACGCGCACCCGCGTGACGGGCTCCGGATTCGTCGACATTACCAACACCGCACTTCACGGCGCCACCGCGGCACAAAAGCAATTTGCACGCGGCATCGATTTCTGGCGCAGCACCATCGACGCTGCGGTGGGCCCGGACATCTACGGCAACAACGGCATAGCCGTTGGCGATTTTGACGGCGACGGCCTGGACGATTTCTATGTTTGCCAACCGACCGGACTACCCAACCGTTTGTTTCGCAACCGCGGTGATGGCACGTTCGAGGATGTGACGGAATCATCGGGCCTCGGTTTGTTGGACGGAACTGCTTCCGCCCTGTTCGCCGATTTCACCAATAGCGGAACGCAAGATCTGATCGTAGTTCGCACCACCGGACCGCTGCTGTATCTGAATCACGGTCAAGGCAAGTTCGAGTTAAAGCCGGATGCGTTCCGTTTTTCAAAACCGCCAGCCGGGACATTCACCGGAGTGGCCGCTGCCGATTACAATCGCGATGGCCTGCTGGACGTATATTTTTGCCTGTACGCCTACTATCAAGGCCTCAGCCAATACACCCACCCACAGCCCTATTACGACGCGCAAAACGGACCGCCCAACTTTCTTATGCGCAATCGCGGCGATGGCACCTTCGAAGATGTCACCGAATCGTCGGGCATGAATCAAAACAACAATCGGTACAGCTTCGCGTGCGGTTGGTGCGATTACGACAATAAAGGCTGGCCCGACCTGTATGTAGCGAACGATTTCGGCCGCAAGAATCTATACCGGAACAATGGCGATGGCACATTTCATGACGTAGCTGCGGAAGCGGGAGTGGAAGATTATGGTGCCGGCATGAGCGTTTCCTGGTTCGATTTGGATAACGATGGCCGGCAGGATCTTTACGTAACGGATATGTACTCCGCCGCCGGCAACCGTGTGACGGCGCAAAACGAGTTTCTTCCCCGAGCGGATTCCAAAGTTCGCGACCTCTTTCGCAAGCATGCGCGCGGCAATTCCCTATTCCAAAACGCTTCCGGCTCGCAAGCTTTTTCAGATCTGTCGCAGCCGGCACAGGTGGCCATGGGCCGCTGGTCATGGGCGGGTGATGCTTGGGATTTCGATCATGATGGCGTGACCGATCTCTACGTCACGAACGGCTTTATTTCCGGAATCGATCACAAAGATCTCGCCAGTTTCTTTTGGCGTCAAGTGGTCGCGCGTTCTTTGGATAACGGCAGCAATGCTATTGATTATCAACTTGCCTGGAATGCTATTAACGAGCTGATACGCGCCGGCTATTCCTGGAATGGCTCCGAACGCAATGTGTTGTTCCTCAACAATGGCGACCGCACGTTCACCGAAGTCTCCGGCCCCGTCGGTCTCGATTTCCTGGACGACAGCCGCGCCTTTGCGCTGGCCGATTTCGACGGCGATGGCCGGCTTGAAGTAATTTTGAAGAACCGCACCGGTCCGCAGCTTCGCATTCTTCACAATGATCTGGAACCTCTGGGCGATTCCATCAGCATGCGTTTACGCGGCCAAAAGAGTAATCGCGACGCCATTGGCGCAATCGTGACAATTGAATGTGGTTCTTTGAAGCAAACCAAATTCGTGCAAGCAGGTTCCGGGTTTCTTTCCCAGCATACGAAGGATTTGAGCTTCGGTCTGGGCGCCGGAAGTGAGCAGATCAACGCCACCATCCAATGGCCCAGCGGCTCAACCCAGCGCCTGGAAAACATTCCGCGTCAGCATCTGGTGATGATTCTGGAAGACTCGCCCGATTGGAAATCAAAGGCCTTTGTTAAAGGCCGAGTGCTTCAAACGCAAGCAAAATCAGAAACCCGCGCGGAAGCTCTGCCTGCTGAATTCCAATCCTGGCTCAGCGACCCGATTCCTGCGCCTGATATCTCGTTGCCTTCAGGCGGCGGAGAGGTTCGCACGCTAAAATCCTTTCACGGCAAACCCCTTCTTTTGGCGCTTCTGAGCAGCTCTTGCGGCGCAACTGTGGAACAAATAGCGCGTCTCAAGAAATGTGCCCCGTTGTTCGCCGGCCAAGCCGTAAATATCGCCGCGCTTCGTCTGGGCGACGGGGCGCTCGCAGATTCGCTTCCTTTCCCTGTGCTCTTAACAGATCCAGCAACTGCTGATGTCTACTCAATCTTTTATCGATACCTGTTCGATCGCCGCAGCGATCTTGAAACACCAACCTTGCTGCTGCTGGATGCCAATCTAGCGGTGTTCAAGGTTGTTCGCGGCCTTGCCGACCCGGAACAGCTGCTGCGCGATTTCAAATCTTCACCTTCCAATGAGGAAACACGTCTCGCCCGCGCGCTCCCTTTTCCGGGCCATTTTCACGGCGAGCCACCTCGTCGTAATTTCTTCACTTATGGCGTCGCCTACATCCAAAGTGAGCATCCAGACGCCGCGTTAGCTTCATTCGAGGCCTCGCTCGCGCACAGCCCAAATTATGCAGCCGCTCACTACAACATAGGGACAATCTACCTGAACAAACAAATGCTCCCACAGGCTAAGTCCAGTCTGGAACGCGCGGTTGAACTCGACCCGCAAGACGCTGACGCGCTCACCAATCTAGGTTCGGTGGCCGGTCAGCAGAAAGACTATGAAGCTGCCTATCGTTGCTTCGAGCAAGCTCTGCGCGTCCGTCCAAATCACTTGGTGGCGCTACAGAACATTGTGATGCTGGATCGCTTGAAGGGGCAGTTGGACAAGGCCCAGGAAGCCATTGAGTCGGCCATTAAGGCCGACCCCACCGATGGTGAATTTCATTTCGCACTTGGCATGCTGCTTGCCGGCCAAGACAAGTTCGACGAAGCGCGTGGCGAGTTAGAGCGCGCCGTCGAATTTAACCCCAATGATCCGATCGCTCTCAACAATCTCGGCGTTGTCTTTCTAAGACTCAACAAACCTCAAGATGCCTTTCAATGCTTCGATCGCTGCCTCCATATGGCTCCGGATTACGACAGACCCTTTCTGAACATCGCTTCTATTTACAACCAGCAAGGACAGCCGCGAAAAGCGCAAGAGGTGCTAAAAGGTTTTGCCTCCCGGCATCCCGATAACGCTGAAATTTTACAAGCGCTCCAGGTAATAAAGCAGTAAACATGACTAACCTTGCTGCTTTCGCCGTAGCTCTGGCAGTAATACAAAATGCCCCGCCGCAAAATGGCAAGTTTGATGACTCGCGCTCCAATAGCCCGCCCTTCAAATCTGTTGGAGTGCGCGGCTCTATTGATGCCGGCGGCTACGCAGCTTCAGCACAAACCAAGACGCAAACTGAGTTCTACGAGCAGCTTGCCGACCTCCAGATGACCGTTTTGCGGGCCTGCTTGTACGCGGATTCCCAGCGAACGGCTTATGCCTCCCTGGTTAACGCTGACTTTGCCGCTGCCATCAAGTCCCTTGAGTCGGAGTTGCGCACCAATCCCGCCCCAGGGACCAGAGAGCTTCTAGGCTTGGCTTATGAAGCTACCGGGCAACTAGCAGCAGCCAGCGAACAGTTCCGCGTGGCCGCTCTCGCGCAACCTACAGATGTGAGTGCCGCGACGGCTTACGCCATTGCCCTGCTATTCGAGGGCGATTCAGATCAGGCCGCGAAAGTCCATGGCGCCTCACCGCTCTGTACCGGGGCAGCACTTTTTGAGAAGGGCCGTATCAGTGAAGCGCTCGATTTATTTCTACAAAGCGCGGGCGAGCGACCCTCCGAATGTGCGCCGTTCGCCTTCATCGCTACCTCGGTCTCATCTGCTGACCCTGCGGCCTTGGAACGGACAATTACTTTTTTGCTTGCTCTCTCGCAGAAATCGCCTGTCAACGGCAATACATATTACGCGCTGGCCTGTGCGAAGTCGGAGCAAGACAGGACCCAAACGGTCCAAATCGAGAATCAACTTAAGCGGGCTGTGAGGTTGACTCCGACTTTAGCGGACGCTCACTTCCGTCTAGGCGCCATTTACGCTGAGCGCCAAGATCTCCTAACCGCGATCGCCGAATATAAAACAGCGCTCCGATGCGAGCCCCGCTTGATCGAATGCCTCTACCGCCTGGGGCAACTTTACAACCGCACGGGAGAATCAGAGCGCGCAAAGACAGAGCTGGACTTGTACCAGCGTCTCCGCGCCCAGCAAAAAAGCGAAATCGAAAGCGGGCGAGTACCCATTCACTTTTCCCCATGTTCCTAAGTCTTCCGCACCGTAAACTCACAATCATTTTCGTCGCCACGTTGGGCTTTGCCACGCAGGCCGCACCTCAGGCCGCTATCGCAACCGCCTGGAAAGATGGCAGTTTCCACATCGACCGCGCCGGTGTTGTCAGCCGTTCTGACGTTGTACTCCTCAAGCCAAACAAACTTCCTGAGCAGGCAATGCCCCTTGGAAACGGGGGTCTTGGTGTCGCAGTTTGGTCCGAAGGCGGATTGAGGCTGCAACTGAACCGCGCCGATACCCTGCCGAGCCGCCTGTCTCCCGGCCAAGTGCTGCTGCCAGGGTTAACGAAACTCATGGACGCCGCCGATTACCAAGGTCGCTTGGATCTGTATCATGGCGAATTCCAAGAGAGCGGCGGCGGCTTAACGGCAACCGTCTACGTAGAGCCGAGTATTGACGCCGTCGTCATTGAGGTCCGCGGAGCAGCCCCTAACGTTCAACAGACCGCGCAACTTTATCTCTGGCAACCACGCCACGCGAGTCAATCGATTCAATCGAACATAGCGCTGTTGTCTGAAACCTGGCGGGATTCGACCGAAGCCGGCGCTTCTGGTCAAACATTCGGATCGCTCTCCGCCGTCACGGCCGAAGCGAGAGAGCTCCACGTCGCAAGAGTAAACCCGCTCACCGTGCAGCTCGCCTTTCTGCCGAGGCCGGACGGCTCATTCCGAATCTTCATTGCAGCTCCACAGTGGAACGGCGGCGAAAATGCTTTGCGGACCGCCGCCAAGGTCTTGAACAACGCGCGCAGCACCTCTTTTGCGGAACATCGGCAGTGGTGGCAAGACTTCTGGGATCATACGGCTCTAATAAAGTTGACCTCGGCGGATGGTTCCGCTGAATATTTCGAAAACCTTCGTTGTATCGATCTCTTCACGGCTGCCGCAGAAAGCTTGGGGCCCCTCCCGGGATCACAGGCAGGCATTGGCGACCTCTTCTCATCCGTTCGCGATGAACACAAGTGGGGTCCATCGGCCTATTGGCATTGGAACCTCCGCATGCAAGTCGCGGCCAATCTGGGAGCAGGCTTGTTTCGTTTTAACGAGTCTTATTTCAAACTCTATCGAGACAATTTACCGAACATTCAGGCTTGGACCAAGGGGCACATGGCAGATCGCCCTGGCGTCTGTGTCCCGGAAACCATGCGTTTCAATGGCCAAGGATACGAAAACGAGACATGGCTCAAAGAGCCGGGGTTGAATTGCGACGCCGAATCGAAGCCTTATTACAACGCCCGCACTCTCTCCACGGGCGCCGAAGTCTCACTTTGGATGTGGCGGCAATATTTGGCTACGGGCGATAAAGCTTTTCTTTCTAAGAATTATCCATTGATGGCGGAGTCCGCTCGCTTCTTACTCGCCTATCTGAAACAAGGCACTGACGGACTCTTGCATATGTTTCCATCCAACGCTCATGAAACACAGTGGGATGTTCATGATCCGACGACTGACCTCGCCGCTATGAAAGCGTTCTTTCCCGCCCTGCTGAAAGCAACAAAAATCCTCGGTGTCGATCCTGATCTGGCGCGCCAAGTCGAATCGACCCTTTCGAAGCTTCCCGAACTTCCGGTCAAGGATTCCGCCCTCGCGCAATCCTATGACGAGAACGCGCCAATTCACAATAGTGAGAACATTGGGCTCGAGGTCGCGTGGCCTTACTCCCTAATCGGCGACGTCGGCCCGCTCCACAATTTCGGCGTCGAAACGTACCGCCAACGGCCGAACAAATTCGATGACGATTGGAGCTTCGATCCAATCCAAGCCGCACGCCTTGGCTTAGCGGACGAGGCCAAAACCGCCCTAATCAACTTGACGGAAAAATATCAAGAATATCCCTCCGGGTTCGCGAAGTTTATGGGACCCGAATTTTACGTCGAGCAGATCGGCGTTGTCGCTGACGCTTTGCAAGAGATGGTCGTGCAAGACTACGATGGCTTAGTCCGAATCGCGCCAGCGTGGCCCAAGTCATGGGATGGGGACGCCACTGTGTATATTCAGCAGAACAGTAAAATCGACGTTCAAATTCGCGACGGTGTACCTATCCTCGTCGTCATCGAAGCAGGTTTCGATGGTCATATAAAAGTGCGCAACCCTTGGCCAGGTGAATCTGTGACGGAAGGAACCAATGTGCTGCAAGGTGAGGAACTGGACATCGTAGTCAAGAACGGCGAATCCTACGCGCTTCAACCCGCCCGATCGTCGAACCCGCCGTCACCTTTCACGGCGGTGACTGGTACCTCGGCCACTCGACCAAAATCGCTGGGAGCACGCTATCTGGGTATACCTTGAGGCTGGTTTTGAAGGCGAGATGACAAGGCGCCGCGATACCAACGAGTTGCAAAAAATCTCGCAAATCGAAGCAGATACACGACACGCGGAGAAAGGCGATCTGCGGCAAGATTCCGTGGATTGGCGGATCGCTTCAGCTCGAAACAAGATGGACTTCGCTCACCTAAGTCCGCATCGGCAGGCTCTGTATCGGTTAATCTCATGATTATTGCGGTGTCATTCGCATCGGAACAATCAGTGCGTCTGGGTAGCAACGGGTGGACCTAATTTCTGTTGAATTATGGGTTTTAGCGCATCGGCCCAGAGTTGGTAGGCCTTGAGCGTAGGGTGCAACTTGTCGTGTGGGTTCACCATGCCTTCGAATAGATTGCCTTGCGCGTCTGCCAGTTGGGAATTGATATTGAGAAACAGAACGGAATTGTTATCGGCGAGCTTGGAGAGATTGGCGTTGATCTGGTCGATGACGGGCATGTATTCGCTCTTGTCGTTGCGCGGAAAAATGGCGGTTACGACAATGGTGGCGTTCGGGGCTTTCTTTTGGATGGTTCGAACAATGGCTTCGAGGCCGTGAGTAATTTCGTCGGCATTGGCCGTGCCGGGCACATTGTTGGTGCCGGCGAGAAGCACTACGATCTTGGGATTTACGCCGTCGAGTTCGCCGTTGTTGAGCCGCCAGAGGATGTTTTGGGTCCGGTCAGCGCCCCAGCCGAAATCTGCAGCTTTCCAGCCGCCGAAGTTCTGGGTCCAGTTGGCCAGCAACTCCGGGTAGTCGGTTGCGCCCCAGCGGCGGGTGATCGAGTCGCCTTCGAAATAGAGATCGATGCCGCCTCCTTTCGCTTTTGCTAATAGCTTGGCGTGGGCGACAAGCGAGTCGGGATCTGTGCGAAAAACAGGCTGGTCGGCCGGAAGCTGCCACGCAACAGGGTGGTATGCGAAAAATCGGTCGGCCCAAGGGATAAAGTATTTCCAATTCGGCGCGTCGGTGTGACCGGCGTCATGCTGACGCCAGGCGAGCTGGCCGTCCAACAAACCCTGATTTATCGGCGGCATTGAGGCGGTGCGGTAGTCTTCAGGAACGCCGAGGTCCTTTACTCCTAAAAGGCGGAACACCGGTCCGGCAGCCACGGTAGCCATAAAACTGCCGCGTTGGTCAAGCCAGTGCGCGTCGCCTTTCTCGGGGCTTCCATAGCTAATGAAGGTGAGCCGCGGCGCGCAGAGCGCGATCAGCTCATTCGAATCCACGGGTAGATCGCCCGCTGTTTTGCTTCCGAATGAGGCTTCGGAGGCACCGTACTTCAAAAAGTTGCCCGCCATCCAATGATATTCGCCTGATCCGGTGAGATTCTCAACCGCTTCACCGAAGTTCCGGCGGTGTGGTTTTGCTCCGCCCTCGCCGGAAGAGCCAACCAGCACAACGGCAAACCGTGAATCAAAGGCCATGCTTACGAGCGCTGCTTTGCCGAACCGCGAGACGCCTTCGATGCCAATTTTGTGTGGGTCGACGGAAGAGTCGGTTTCAAGATAGTCGAGCGCCCGGGATGCGCCCCATCCCCAGGCGCGCAAAGAGCCCCAGTCCTCCGGCTTGCGGGGTTGGCCCTTGTTTGTGAGACCGATAATGCCGCGCGTCAAACCGGCACCATTGTCCGCCTGAATGCTCGAGGGATCGAGTAAAGCGTAACCCCAGCCATTGGCAATCAATTGCTCAGTAGCGGGTGGGTCGGTACCCAGAGAGCCCTTCAATTCGGGTCTGGAGGCGAAAAATTCGGCCATGCGCTTGAGGAACGCCGCGCTTCCGAACATCACCATCACGGGCACTGGCCCTTTCGCGTTCGCCGGGGTCACGAGCGTCATTTGAATGTCCACCGTGATTGCTGGGCAGCCGGAATTGTCTACGTGGCCGATGAGTTGCTTCTCCACAACCGGGAACACGCCGGCTTTGGCATTATTTGTGTTCGCCACGCTCCAGGTGACTTTGGGAACGTTTGCTGGAATGCGACCCAGCACCTCGCGCTCAAACGCTGCGACGATTTCAGGGCGGCGGTTGCGCCACCATTGATCGGCCGTCCGGATTTTTTCGCCGTTGTTGAGTGTTAGAGCGTCCGGCAGATCGGGAAATGGGTTTGCTTTCGATTCCTCATAGTTGGCGTGGTTCGGTGCTTTCTCGTTTCCGCTTGGACCGGGACGCAGGGCTTTAATGCCAAGCTGCTCCATCATGTTCTGGTGGTCTTGTTCGTTCGTCCAGGTTGGTGGGATGGGGCAGATGCTCGGGGATTGGCCCGCTGTCGCCTGACCAATGAAAATAGAAAAGGCGACGAGGAAATAAGATCGCGAGGGGGTAGGGAATGACGACATGCGCTGAACTCTTCCCAGCGATCTTATCGGAATTGGATTGAGAGCGGCAGACGCTGGCGCGTTCAGCGCCGGACTATGACTTCGCGCAGGTTCTCGCGCGTGAGGAAAAGCTTAACCGAAGAGGCAGATTCGAACAATTTTTCAATCACGCGGTTATTGAAATTCTGAACTTTCTGCGGGTGGGCGCGAGGAACTTGCAGAATCGTCTTGGCGTCCTGAATGCGGTAACTGTAAACGGGAATCTCTTTAATCTTTTCGTTGGCGTTGAAGAAAGCCAGAATCGATCCGCCGGGACGCATGACTCGAAGTAAACGATCCACAGTTTGATTGATCAGGGGTGGGGCGAGGAACTGGAATGCGTCCCAAACCAATGCCCCGTCGAACGACTCTTCCGGAAAATTGAAGATCTGCTTCAGGAAGCGGTCCACGTTGGCTTGGTTCTGCTGGGATTCAGAGAACGTATCGCCAAAGATATCGAGCATGACACCGAGAATGTCTTCGGTGGCAATTCGATGGCCGCCCGCCTCGCTGATGAACGTTATGTTGGCTTGGCTGGCAGCTGAAAGATCGAGAACAGACAAGTTCTCTGATCCTTTAAGTCCGGCTTGGAACTGCTCGAATCCGCTGCTTTGGCGAGCCTGGGCAGGCGGTTGACGAGCCGAACCAGATTTGCCGGATCCTAACGGAACGGCGAATTTCATAGAGGGCGCCGACAAGCTTCAGGAGAGACCACAAACCACTCGGCTGTCCACCCGGGAACAGCCACACTTCCGGCCTCTCCTTCGCTGTTCGAAAGAGTTCAACCCTAACGGCTGGGCGTACCGGCTTGGCTCGAAGCAGCAGCCGCGGCAGGCTGCGAGGTGGCTGATGTAGCGCCGCCCTGTTGCGCTTGCGCTCTGGCTTGGGGCTTCGAAATATCTATGCTCCCCTTAAAATAGGCGCCGTCTTCGATGACGATGCGGCTTGTCTTGATATCGCCGACCAGCTTCGCCTCTTTTTTGATGTCGATCTTCTCAGTAGCATCGACATTGCCCTGAATAGAGCCCTGAATAATGATTTCACGGGCCTTTAACCCAGCCTGTACACGAGCGTTGGGTCCAATGGTGAGCCGATGCTCGTGGCATTCCACGGTACCTTCGACCTCACCGTCAATTGTCAGATCCTCACGCGCGAAGATCTGCCCTTTTACCGTAACGTTTTTCCCCAGGGCGGCGGATCCGCTGCTGCGAGATGGCGTTAGAGGCTCGGGTTCAAAAGTTCTACTTGGCGATGACATGGTTATTTCTTTCCTCTGTGGTTCCACCGCGGGCGCCGGCGGAATTGCCGGTTTCTCTGGCCGTTGTGGCAGTTCGTCTTCTTTTCGTTTACTCCACATGCAAAGGTGTTCTCCTTAAGAATGCTCCATTTATGGTACTACTCCCGGCAAGCCCTACAAGTAATAGAGTGCCCCGGCGCCGAATTTCTCTTTATATGAGTTTAAGAAAAACCCAAAAAAGCCGCTTCTCTGGGATAATAGCGCAAGGTGTCCAAGACAAAAGATCTAGAACTACGCTTGGAGCGGGCGGAGCAACAATTACGGCTCTTTCAGCGAGTCAGCCGGCTCATGACCCGCGATCTCGAACTAGATGATGTTTTGCAAGAAATTGTCAGATTAGTAAAGGATTTTCTGAGTTGTGATTCTTGCTTAGTGTACCTCGTTGAAGATGAAGAACTGGTGCTCTGCGCCTCGAGCGACCCGGATCGCAAGACAATCGGAAAAGTCCGACTGCGGCTGAGTGAGGGTCTGACCGGATGGGTTGCGCGCGAAAAACGGTTATTGGCTATTTCGCGCGAGGCTTACAGCGACCCCCGGTTCAAGTTCTTCAAAGACCTGCCGCAAGATAGCTTTGAAGCATTCCTGTCCGTGCCGATCATTTCGCAAAACAAAGTCGTCGGAGTCATCAACGTCCAGCACCGTGAGCCGCGCATCCACTCAGGCGGCGATATGGAAATGCTCAGCACTTTGGGCGAGCAGATCGGCTGCTTGCTGGTTCTGTCGCGCCAAAATCGTCCGGCTACCACCTCTGTCCGCTAGATTGAACTCACAATAAAGATAACGCCCGAGCGCTTCTTGATAATGGAAACGCGTCAGGGATCGCGCCGTTATCGCCTCAATATCAGATGGATTGCGGGCATGTATACTTGCCAAAGTCTCACATGCCAACTTTGCAGTGTTCGGTATTCCAACTGCAAAGCAGGAGGACACAATGGCAAACTCAACCTCGCAATCCGTCTTCCCGCCGATCCCGGCAGGGCTTTCAATGCCGTTCTACTATGGTTCACTAACTTCGTTTTGGGTGTTTTACAAAGTGGATCCGCTCACGGCAGCGCCTTATCTAAAAGGGACTGGCCTTAAGCTCGCCACCTTCGGAGGCGCCGCTTTAGCGAGCCTGGATCT
Source organism: Bryobacterales bacterium (assembly GCA_963771405.1). Lineage (GTDB taxonomy): Bacteria > Acidobacteriota > Terriglobia > Bryobacterales > Bryobacteraceae > Bog-105. The sequence goes on along the minus strand of CAVYUL010000106.1, from coordinate 221,707 downwards.
GCAGTTCTATACGGCCGCTTATGGCGTGCAAAAGAATTTTCCGAAGCCGCAACCCGGGATGAGTGTAACCACGGAAATCGAATTCAACATTTGGGCCTATGCCGAATCGATGCATCACCTTTATCCTGCTGGCATCTCGGCCGAAGAATTCATTATGGGTCAGGATCAGACCAAGACCATCGGCGGCTATCGCGTCTGGGTGCCTTGCGATAACAAGTTCGCAATTCAAGCAGGGAAGGGAATCTTCGGCGAGAACAAGTTCTACACCGTGATGGATTTTGATACTCCTTGTGGTAACAACGCCATGCAAACGACCTGGTCTTACAAGTGTTATTCGCCAAATGAGAAACAGCGCTTCATTTATTCGTTGGAAGCGGACCTGTCGGGAACGCCGCCCGTGCTGGCGAATCCGTCATCCATCACTCTTTACGGAGATTTGAAGGGCCGGTTGGTAGGCTCCCACTGGAATCTTTTTGGCCAATACGATACCTATTTGCTCAGTAAGGCAGCAAGGAACAAAGTCAAACTGACTTATGGAACCGGCTCCCATCCCATGCGCGCGGACATGAAAAAGGTGATCGGCAACGCAGCGCCCTATGCAGTCCAGGTCTTTCAATCGCGGGATTCGGCGGCCGAAAGTCGCGGCTTCTATCCGAACTACCCGGCGAGGCCATAACGAATGGAACCGATTAGCCCGTTGTCTCAATTTCTCTTTTTATCCTCAGCTCTTACCGGATTCAGCATCGTCGATCTGCAAGCGACGGGTGTGACGAATGAGTACCTGACGTTGGTCACCAACATGGTCGGGGAGCGGCTGAGCTTCGATTTGTGGTCGGAAACGCGCAAAATCGCGGGCGATCTGCCAGTCGTCAACTCCAAAGTAGAGCGCGAAATCAATCGCAGAATTCTGCGCCATGCTCTCTTTGGCCCGATCGCGCGTAATATTCTGCTGCTCTGGTACAACGCGGTTTGGTATGCGCTGCCCGGCGAGTGGACTGACAAATACGGAGCAAATGCGCTCGACCAGGATCATGTCGTCTCTGCCGCGGCGTATCCAACGGCTTTAGTGTGGCCAGCTATGGGCGCACACCCGCCGGCCGCGAAACCCACGGGCTTTGCCTCATGGGCCATGCCGCCGGATCATTTGAGGAAACCGACTGATGAGTCAGCCTAATTTAGTTCCTTTGGGCACCACGCTACGCGAGCATTATGACGTCGTGATTGTCGGCGCGGGTTTCGCGGGCGCGTTGCTGGCCAAGAAACTCGTTGCGGCCGGCTATGACGTGCTGATTCTGGAAGCGGGCCGCGCCACCAGCACGACGCCGGAAGGTTACCGTTCCTACGTCAACAACTTCTACACCGCACTCGCCAAAACTCCAAACTCGCCCTATCCAGACAATCCGAACGCGAGCGTTATTCCCCTGGCGTTGGGCACGCAACAATTGGGGCCGCTTCCGTTCGGCAGCAATTATATACGCGCCAAAGGCGGCACCTCTCTGCATTGGCTGGGCATTTCGCTACGTATGTGCCCCAACGATTTCCAGATCAAGAGCAAATACGGCCGCGGCGTGGATTGGCCGATCACTTATGACGAGCTGATGCCTTACTATGCTGAAGCCGAGCGAGAGATTGGAGTTGCGGCTGAGGTTGAAGAGCAGGGTTACCACGGTATTCGTTTCCCTCCGGATTACGTCTACCCGATGCACAAAATCCCCCAAAGCTATCTGGATCAAGTCGGGATCAAGCACTTAAAGGGGATGCGCTACAAAATGGGCCGCCAGGCGTACCCAATTTCCTTAACCAGTGTTCCCGTAGGTCGCAACTCCATGCCGAATCCCAAATACAACGGAGGCAAGGGCTACTCGCCGGTGGGTGCGCCGGGCAATGTGGAAGATGGCATGCGCTGCGAGGGAAATTCAAGTTGCATACCGATTTGTCCGGTGCAGGCAAAATACTCCGCGCTGAAAACGCTGGCGTCAATTCCCGCAGATCGCTGCCACATCCTGACACAATCGGTGGCTTCCGAGGTGCAGTTAGACGAAAATGGCCGGGTTTCCGGCATCCTCTACAAACGCTACGAAAATGCATCGTCGGGACAGCACACCCAGAGCGTAGCGCGCGGGACGATTTACGTAATAGCAGCGCATGCGATTGAATCGCCGCGGCTGCTGCTTTCATCGCCTAATGTCTGCCGCGGAAGCGGCCAGCTTGGTCGGAATCTGATGGACCATCCGATGCCAGTGGCATGGGGCCTGATGCCGAAAGACATAGGCGCGTGCCGTGGACCGGCGATGACTTCAGGAATTGAGTCGCTCAGGGACGGTGCATTCCGAAGTGATTGGGCCGCCTTTCGCATGGACTTCGGCAATTGGGGTTGGGAATTCGCCACTGGATCGCCCTACAGCGACGTGCAGGCGGCGGTTAAATCGGGCATGTTTGGCCAAAAACTCCGCTCGCAGCTTGCCCAAACGCTGCCGCGCCAGGTTCGAGTGGATTTTCTAATGGAGCAATTGCCGGAGGCGAGCAATTTTGTGGGCGTGAACCCGGAAATCGCCGACCCCTTGGGCAACCCGTTGCCGCTGATTCATTACAACGTCGATGAATACACGCGCAAAGGCTTCGTAGAAGCATTTAAATTTAAAGCCGCGCTCTTCAAGCGTCTCGGTATGAAGGACTGCACACCGAGCCATCCACCTGCCTTCGGAATCCCGATTGAATGTGAAGGGCGCCAGATGTATTACTACGGCGCCGGCCACGTTGTCGGCACCCATCGAATGGGAAACTCCCCGACCGACTCGGTAGTGAACCGCAAACAGCGCGCTTGGGAACACGACAACCTGTATCTGATTGGTTGCGGCAACATGTGCACGATCGCCACCCCGAACCCATCGCTGACTATGGCGGCGCTGACGATGTGGGCCGCCGACAATATTGAAACGGACTTAGGGAACAGGAGGGGCAAATGATTTCTCGTTTCGTGAAACCTGAGCAGGGCATAGACACGATCGCCTCTTTACGTTTGCATTTACAACTGGCCCTTGAGGTGGAACACTCGGTAATTCCGCCCTATCTATGCGCCCTCTATTCCATTCAAGACGGCACTAACGTCGAAGCAGCCGCGGCAGTGAAAGAGGTGGTGCTCGAAGAGATGCTGCATATGACACTGGCGGCCAATGTGCTGAATGCCATCGGCGGCCAGCCGGATCTCAAACATCCGAAGTTCGTTCCCAGTTACCCTTGCTACTTGCCGCACGGCAATAACACGATTGTCTTGAATCTGGCGCCCTTCTCACGCGAAGCAGTGGCCTCTTTCATGACGATCGAACACCCCTGCACCAAGGATGCGCCCCCACAAGCCCATCATTACGCCACGATCGGACAATTCTACGCCGCGATCATAGATGCCATTAAGCATCTGGCGAAGCGTCACCCAAAGATGTTTAGCGGCGCTCGCAGTAAGCAGGTCTCAGGCAAGTACTACTACAACAGCGGTGGCGAGGTGGTGGAAGTTTCCGATCTGGAATCAGCCATCGCGGCGCTGGAGATTATTGTGATTGAAGGCGAAGGCCGGGACGATTCAATTTATAATCGTGCGTCTTTACAACTGCGCGCCGATCTCAAAACGCTCGCCCACTATTTCGTCTTCAATCAAATCTATGAGGGATGCTATTACACCAAGGGCGACACGCCCAAGACCGGTCCCACCGGCGGTCCGTTCCCGGTCGACTGGAATGCCGGCATTTATCCGATGCGCGAAAATCCTACGATCCGCAATTACGCGCCCGGCAGCGACCTTTGGAATTTGACCAACGACTTTAACATCGCGTATCGAAAACTCCTCGCAAGCTTGCATGATTCCTTCAACGGAGTGCCGGAGAAACTGGTGGAGGGCGTTGCGATTATGATGCGCTTGAAGGGGCTCGCCCAAGGGCTGATGCTGGTGCCCTGCGGCCATTTCGCGACCACTGCGGGCCCATCCTTCGAGTGCGTCCTCAGCAAAGACCCGGCCAAGGTTCTCGGCGACGAGTAATTGTTTAATGGCCAGATTGCGCCGAGGCTGCCATCACTTGGCTCAATACGGAATCGGGAAAACCGATATTTCGCGACATCGCCACATAACGCGGGTCGCCCCGAACCTCTCGCGGCCAAGGATAGTGATGATAGAGAACGAGGTCGCTGGTGCGGTCATCGAAAAGCGCGCCCGAACTCTTCGAAGGTGTTGTCTAAATCGCCCATTCCGCCATAAACGAGCGCGAGTTCCAGGGGCGAGACATAGCGCTCTTGGGCCATGCGGTGTAAGCGAGCGATGACTTCTTCGGCCTTCTGAAGCTCTCCTCTTCTACCGTAAATGAAACCCAACGGACCCAAGGCGACCGCACCTGCGGACAGATCAACCGCCTTCTCCATGGCCGCTTGAGCTTCATCGAGCTGGCCGCTGTTGTAATAAAACAAGCCAAGGCGGCGGTAGCTTAGCGGAAAAGTGGAATCCATTTCCAGGTTTTGCCGGATTTGATTGAGAGCTGCCTTCGCTTGGCCGTTCAGAACTAAAGCGAGTGCCAGGTGGTCGCTGATGATGACCGAAAGCGGGTCCAGTTCCTGTGCTTTGGCCAGCGCGGCCAGCGCATCGCTAAGGCGGTTCATGGCGAAAAAATACCAAGCGCGCCATTGGTGGGCGCTCGAGTAGTTCGGATCGAGCGTAATGGCACGCTGGAATTCCACATCCGCGCCCTCCCAATCCCAATCGAAAAACAGCTTGGTGTAGCCCAAAGAAGCGTGCGCTTCAGCTACACCGTCGTCCAAATCTAGCGCTTTCAGCGCGGCGGCTTTCGCTTTCGGATATGCGGCCCGCGGGGGGCGCTCCGCGTAATAGCCGAGCAGGTTGTAGGAATCGGCAAGCCCGACATAAGCAAGTGTGTAAAGAGAATCTGCGTTGACGGCTTCTTGAAAAAGCTCGATACCTTTACGCAGAGATTGCCAAGTGCGCCGATTCCAGAAATGCCGGCCTTTCAAATAGAGCTGATAGGTGGTGATCGAATCGGGCCGATGCCGGGCGACCGGCGCAGACGAAGCGCTGGTGTCCAGCCGCAACGCCAGCAACCTCGCAATGGCGCCCGCAATTTCGTCCTGCACCGCGAAAACATCCGAGACGTCGCGATCATAGCGCTCCGTCCAAAGCTGCATTCCGTCGGCAGTACGCACCAACTGAGCAAAAACCCGCATGCGCGATCCTTGCCGGCGAATGCTGCCGTCCAGCACGTAGTTGATTCCGAGGCGAGCAGCCGAGCGGAGCATATCCCCTTCCTTGCGCAACGCGCCAGCCGATGCGCGCGCCATGACTCTCACTCCAGGCGATTGGCCGAGTCGAAAAGTAATCTCCTCCGAAAGGCCATCGGCAAAATAGTCGTTTTCGCGATCCTGAAGCGCATTGACGAAAGGAAGAATTGCGATCGACGGCGCAGGATGTGGCGTCGGACTTCGTACCGCAGCGCCTCCGTCGGAAGAATGACTGGTGACAGAAGGGGCGACGTCGCCAATGATTGCGTCCATAGCTTCCTTGACCTCCTGCATCGACTGCTTTCGCTGCCCCGGGACCTTGGAGAGACAACTCTCGACGAGCGCGGCGAGCGCGGGAGGGATGTCGTCGACAATCCCGGCGAGTGTCTCCGGCTGCGCCGTTAACACTTGGGCCATAATCGCCACGTTCGACACGCCCGTAAAGGCTTGCCTGCCGGAAAGCATTTCCCAGAGCAAAACTCCAAAAGAGAAGATGTCTGAAGCCGGCCCGGCGGCGAGCCCATTGACTTGTTCCGGCGACATGTAGGCCGGTGTTCCCAAGATCTGGCCCGCTTCCGTACGCAGGCCGGGCGGAGTTGCCGCAGTGAGCGTGATTTGGTCTGTATCTAGCGATTCGGGTTCGAGAAACTTCGCTAAGCCAAAATCCAAAACTTTGACGCGGCCCTCCAGCGTGATAATGATGTTCGCAGGTTTAAGATCCCGATGCACAATGCGCGCCCGGTGGGCACAGGCCAGGGCGTCGGCGAGTTGCCGGGCGTAGCTCAGGGCGGTCCTCCAGTGAATCGAGCCGTGGCTCAGAATCCGATCCAAGGGGTCGCCGTCCACGAATTCCATCACGATGAAAGGCTGGCCTTGAAATTCGCTCACATCGTAAACCATCACGATGTTTGGATGATTCAATGCCGAAGCGGCCCGTGCTTCTTGTTCGAATCGCAGACCACGCTCTGGATGTTGAAATTGGGACGCTTTGAGAATCTTGATAGCGACTGTGCGCTGGAGACGGGTGTCCAGGGCACGATAAACCATCCCCATGCCGCCCGCCCGAAGAGATTCGACGAGTCTGTAAGGCCCGAGCGATTCTCCAATCATGTTGTAGTTAACCCTTGAATGTAGATCACGAGGAACGGGAAATTATTTAGTCTGCTACTCCTATTATGCAGGCGCAAGCAGAAGACGATCCTGGACTCTCGCGAACTTCCAACTAAGACGCGTGCTCGGTTTCGGTCGATTCACCCGGCTTAGGTTCGTGAGGATCGTGCTCCTCAAGAATCTCCTCCTCATCGTCTTCCTCGAGAAATTGATACTGAGTTAGCCTGGGGCGGAAACTAACGAAATTGCAACGGCAGGGCGAGCAGCGGTGTTTTTTCCCGCCGATGACGGTAAGAAATTGAGTCCATGCCGTGACGCGATAGTGGCGTTCCGGCCAATCGGACAGATTCAGATTGAGACACCGGGGGCACTTCGCCCAGCGCCAACTATTGAATAGCCAAACATTCGACCAAAAGCGCGCTCCACACGCGGTGCAGCGAAACGGATATACGCCGAGCATCATGCGGAACATCTCGGTGGCGTTCGCACGGCGGGAACGGCGAACACTCGTCGAGCCGCATTCGGGACAGTGGAAGGCTGTTCCGCGTTCGCTCATAGCGCAAACATTTCCTTCTTCCGCGAGTGTTCCAGAACGTAAGCGGAACGGTAACCCCGAAAGGAATCGAGTAGCCGGTTCAGCAGTTCCGGCGATTGTTTCAGCGATCGCTTGTCCACGCTCAGCACGGGTAACAGATCGCGCGTTGTAGACGTGATGAATACTCCATCTGCGGCCTCCAGATCGGCCGGCGTGATGGCCTGTTCTTTGATTGTCAGTTCGGGTACTCGAAGCTCTTCAAGCAGAATCGCCCGTGTTACACCGGGCAAGCAACCTGAGCCCGCCAGCGGCGGTGTCAGAACCTCGTTGCCGCGCACAATAAAAAGATTCGCCGAAGTGCATTCGGAAACCTCACCGTGTTCATTGAGCAGAAGGACTTCGTCGTATCCATCCGCATGCGCCGTTTCGTGCCACGTCAGGTTGAAGGCCCACGAAGTGGTCTTCACGCCCGAATAGGGGCTGGCGCCATGGCGCGCGTTGGGAACGAAATTGAGATGAACTCCATTGCCCCAATTATTGAGATCGGCAGTGAAGGCGATTAAATCCGCGTCGCAGGAAAGCTGCGGAGCCTCAAACAGCCCGCCTTTATTACGGACTACGGCCACTCGCAGCGTCGCATTGAAAGCGTGGTTAGCATCGATCAGCGAGGTCAGACTCTTCTGTAACCCCTCGGGTGTTAGGGTAAACGGAACACGCAATAGCGCGGCATCCCGCTGCAGCCGAGCATAGTGGCGGCCATAGGCGAACAGCACCCCATCCGACACTCGAATTGTGCTAAAGACGCCCCATCCATTCATGAACCCGACTTGCCCGGGGGACAGGACCGCATCTCGCGTGTCGCGAATATCACCATTGTGGAGTAGATATCGATGCACTTTCTTGTATCTTATCGGAAAGAATCGAAAAAATCGCTAGGACTGGCGCGCTAGCCAGGCGAGTAGTGCTCGAAAAGCTTGCCCTCGCGCACTGATCCGAAATTTCTCGGCTTCATCCAGTTGAGCAAATGTCTTCAAAAGCGGCGGAAACAGAAAGAGTGAATCATAGCCAAAGCCGAGCGAGCCTTCCGGCGAAACCAGAATTTTGCCTTCCGCTGTGCCCACTGTCGTATACAACACCTTGCCGTTATGCGCCAGCGAGATGGCCGTCACGAAGCGAGCGCTTCGATCCGTCCGATCGCCAAGCCTGGTCAGCAGCAGCGCATTGTTCTGAGTGCCAGTCGCCTTCGGACCCGCGAAACGGGCCGAGTGGACTCCGGGTGCGCCGCCCAGCGCGTCTACCTCAAGCCCTGTATCGTCCGCAAACACCATTTCATTCGTGAACGAGGAATAATAGGCAGCCTTCAACTCGGCGTTCGCTTCGTACGTTGCGCCATCCTCGGCGGGCGGCTCGATAGTGCCCAAACCGGGCAGCAGTTCGATCCGAAATCCCTTTAAATCGGAATGCTGCATCGTAAAAACAAACTCGCGTAATTTCCCGGGGTTGCTCGAGCAAGCGTATAAAAGTACCATGCAAACGTTAGGAACTTTGAGAGGCCAGGGCCTGCTTTTGAAGCGCGCGCAATCCGGCGAGCCCAGTGCGGGCAAGCGAGATCATCTCAGCCAGTTGCCCATCGGCAAAAGCCGTATGTTCGGCCGTCGCCTGCAGTTCGACGAATTGATCCGAACCTGTCATTACTACATTCATGTCCACATCGGCGCGCGAATCTTCCTCGTAAGCCAGGTCGAGCATGGCGACGCCGCCCACGATTCCGACACTCGTTGCCGCAACAGAATCGATCAGAGGCAATTTCGGAAGAACGTTGAATTTCACCAGCGTTTGGATAGCGATCGCCAATGCCACATAAGCTCCCGTGATTGCCGCCGTGCGAGTGCCCCCATCGGCTTGCAGCACATCGCAATCCACAATAATGCTGCGCTCCCCAAGAGCGGCCAAGTCGACCACCGAACGCAGAGATCGTCCAATTAAGCGTTGAATTTCGTGTGTCCGGCCCGATGGTCTGCCCTTGTTCAATTCTCGTGGCGTGCGCGTGGCCGTCGCGCGCGGCAGCATCGAATACTCTGCCGTTACCCAGCCTTTACCGGTACCGCGCAGAAACGCCGGCGTGCTGTCCTCAACCGTAGCCGCGCACAGCACCCGGGTGTGGCCTGTCTCGATAAGCACGGAGCCTTCGGCGGTCATGAGATAACCGGGCGTGATCTTTGTGGGTCGAAGCTGATTGTTTTGGCGGCCGTCTTTGCGCATGGATGAAAAGACTATGGTAAAGGATCTGCCATGTCTTTCTGCTGCCTACATACTGCGGAGGGCAAAAAAGCCGAGAAGTGACAATCCAATAACGATTAAGAGAATGAGGATGAGGCACGGAATAGCGCCTTGACGCGGCATCATCGATGCCGGCGAAGAATCGGCGGACTTCTTCCGCTTGATTTTGGACGACGCCATGAAAGTTCAATGCCCTCGGCTACTTTTTGAATAAACTATCAAAAGCAGCGCGGGCATCGTTCGCATTGCGGGGTGCGGGAACATTATCGGCTACGCGATTTGAAACGGAAGCTGACGAAGACGGCGTTGCGTCGCGCGCCACCGTCACCATCGGCGAAAAGAACTCGCACTCGTTCGCCTGGTCTTTCACCGGAATTCGCGCGGGTATCGGCTTCCGGCACTGAAACCGAGTCGACGGGTCAAACTGCATGCATTGTTTGCAGCAATGCAAAGCCGATCCACACTTCGGGCAATTGCCGCGAAAATCCGTGTCTGGGGCAAGCATTACCGAGCAGCTGAAGCAGCGGGATGCCGCTATGCTTTGCACGAGCCGGGGCAACTTAGGCCCCGTCATGTCTAGCGGCTGCTTCGGCCCTTGGGGCTTGGCCCTGTCGGATCGAAACGATCCGCCGTTACCGCGGTCTGAATCTTGATAACCGTTTTGGCGGTATTTGCGATCTCCGTCCATATACGTTGATCGGCTCCTTCAGAATTTTCAAAGGGATCCGCGACCGCAATCGAAACATTCACAGGTTGTTTATTCTTGCGGAGGGGAGAAATTTATATAGGCGCAAACCTGAAGTCTTTCAAGAACAACCACGGGTTGAAACCAGAATGACTCGATCAGGCGACGGGGTAATCGGGAGGTTGAAGTGCTGATAAGTTCCCCGCTTTGCTCCTACCTTGTATTTACCACGGATCGTTTTCACAAACCATAGGGATTCCATAATTTTTTGCTTTTCTTCCCTTTGAAGTACGCGAATGGTACTAATTTCTAGCGCCGATCAGGGGTACTTGTTTTTAGTCTGAAACCCACTTCAACAAGGCGTTACAGGGCCGGGTAAGCGGGTTATCGAAGTGATTAGGACCGATTCGCACCGAATAGCCCAAACGGCCCGTCTGCTGAACGGTGAAGTCGTTCGCAAACAGGATTGCCGATCCGCGCGTTCCGGCCGCCCGCAGTGGTAGCGTAAACGTCTCCTGCAATTGGCCACTTACCCCAATGCTGCCGACTACGGCTTCCACTCGAACTTCTGAGGGGTCCAAGCCGCCCAACTCGACCAGCGCCTGGATGGGAACAGTTGCGCCACTGGTTACCTGATCCGCCGGACCTTCGCCCGTTTCAACAAATCGAACGCTGTGCCAGTTGCTGTTGATCCGCGCGTCCCACCCGCTATGTTTACGAGCCATATCGAACCCGTTCTCGGATATGTTCTGCCAAAGACCATGTGCCGGTTGATAGAGTTCGGACATATACTCCGCCAGCATTCGGCCGCAGCCGAAGCGCGGAGTCAGGTTGTCTATGCAGCTCTTCATCCGGCGGACCCATTCCGTCGGGATGTCATCATCGGAATCTTGATTCTGATAATAGAGCGGAACGATCTCGTTCTCGATCGTCGAGTAAATCGCGCTGGCGTGTAGCTCGTCTTGATCTTCCGAATAGGGTTGCCTGTCGCCGATCGCCCAGCCACCCGAAATTTCGTACGCTTCATCAAACCAGCCATCCAGCACGCTAAGATTCAGCACGCCGTTCATCGCCGCCTTGATGCCGCTCGTGCCGCAAGCCTCCTCGCCCCGGCGTGGATTGTTCAGCCAAAGGTCTACGCCTTGCACCATTTCGCGGGCGACCTGGATGCTATAGTCCTCAACGAAAATCAAACGCTTGGAAATCTCCGGGTCACGCGAGAGCGTAACAATTTCGCGGATCAGGGTCTTGCCCGGATGGTCCTTAGGATGCGCTTTGCCGGCAATGACAATCTGCACCGGCATTTTCGGGTTGTTCAAGATCTTCTTTAATCGCGCCAGATCGCGAAAAATCAGCGTGGCGCGCTTATACGTGGCGAAACGGCGCGCAAAACCGATAGTGAAGACGTCCGGATCAAGTACCTCCTGCATGCGCCGCACCTCCGCGGCCGAGGCCTTGCGTTGCAAGGCCGCTGCCACCGAACGCTCGCGCACGTAAGCAACCATACGCCGCTTGCGCTTGCGGTGCATCTCCCAGAGTTCCTGGGTTGGAATCTCCGACACCGATTCCCACATCTTCACGTCATCCAGACGGTCGCGCCAATCGGGCTGTAAATACTGATCGTAGAGACTTGCCAAATCGCCGTTAATCCAGGTTGGCTGGTGCACTCCATTCGTCACTGACGTTATGGGAACTTCCTCAACCGGGAGCTTGGGCCAGAGGCTCTGAAACATTTCCTGCGACACAAAGCGATGCAACACGCTTACAGCATTGCGAAATGCCGAGGTCTTCAACGCCAGCACCGCCATGGAGAAGCGCTCGCTGTTGTCTTGCATGTTCGTGCGGCCCAGCGCGAAGAATGTCTCAAACGGGAAACCCGCTTTGTCGCAGTAGTCGTGGAAGTGCTCGTACAACAGGCTCGCATCGAAAAGATCGATTCCCGCCGGCACGGAGGTGTGGGTAGTAAAGACGTTGCTAACGCGCGTGGCTTCAAAGGCCTGGTCGAATGAAAGCCCCTGCTCTTGCATCAGCACCCGGATCCGCTCGATCGCGAGAAAGGCCGAGTGGCCTTCGTTCATGTGGTGAACCGTGGGCTTGACGCCCAGTTTGGCTAGCGCGCGCAGTCCTCCAATTCCGAGCACAATCTCCTGCCGAATCCGTTTGACGATATCGCCGCCATAAAGCTGATCCGTGATTTCACGGTGTTCAATCGAACGGTTCTGCGGAATGTTGGTGTCAAGAACGTACAACTTGACCCGTCCCACGTTGATGCACCAAACTTTGATGGACACCTCGCCGGTCGGCAGCATGACGCTGACGATGACTTCATTTCCCTGCTCGTCCAGTGCTGGGCGAACGGGGAGGGTGTAAAAATCGTTGAGCGGCGTGCGCTCCTGCTGCCAACCATCGGGATTCAGGTGCTGCTGCAGGTAGCCGCGTTGATAAAGCAGACCCACGCCCGTCAGGGCGAAATCGCTGTCGCTCGCGCCTTTCATGTGGTCGCCGGAAAGCAAACCCAAACCGCCGGAATAGATTTGCATGCAGTCCAGCAGGCCGTATTCCATCGAAAAATAGGCAATCCTCGGCGTCGCTTCCGTCGGTACGCTCGAATGCAGGTAAGAGTCGTAGCGTTCGCAGGCCCGTTTGTAAAGCAAAATGAAGCGTGGGTCCGCCGCAGCTCGGTCCAATTTCTCCTGTGGAACTCGCCGCAATAAATCCACCGGGTTGTGATTCGATTCTTTCCACAACTGCGGATCTAGCCGCCGGAAAAGGGCACGCAAATTGTGGTCCCAGCTCCACAGCAGGTTATAGCCGATCTCGGCAAGGCGCGACAGATTCTGCGGCAACGCTGGTCGAACCAGGAATTCTTTAACGGGTTGAATTTGATAAGGCATGGAATTACTACGCAGTAGTCCCCAAAGAAGATGTGCTGGTGAGAGCAGGAAATTCTAGGCGGATTCGTCTGTTTGGTTCCTTCGTGTGCAAGTCCTTAGCTCACGAAAAACTCCCACTTGTGCTTTTTATGTTCACTATTAGTGTCGCATGATCGGATAATGGCATTCTAGGAGCGCAAATTCGTGGCGTATCTATCAGTCGAAGGCGTAAGCTATCTTTCCGGCGGCCGCGTCGTGCTCGATAATTTGAGCCTGTCGGTTGAGCGAGGCGAGACCCTGGTTCTTCTCGGACGTAGTGGATCAGGCAAAACTACGGCATTGCGCCTCATCGACGCTTTGTTGCGGCCGACCAGCGGCGCCATTTACCGCGCGGGCGAAAATATTGCGCAAGTGGACCCAATTGCTCTGCGGCGCAAAACTGGTTATGTCATCCAGGAATTAGGCCTGCTGCCGCATTTGACGATCGAACAAAATGTTGCCTTGGTGCCGCGTCTACTGGCTTGGCCCGAGGCACGCCAAAAACAGCGAGCCGAAGATCTACTCAATCAGGTAGGCTTGCCCGCGAAAGAATTCGCCCACCGAAAACCGCAGCAGCTCTCTGGCGGCCAAAGGCAGCGGGTTGCCGTGGCGCGTGCCCTCGCCGCGGAACCTGATTTATTGCTGTTCGATGAACCCTTCGGCGCGCTCGACCCAATCACGCGCCGCGACATGCAGCGCCAACTCAAAGCCCTCACTGCGCGCTACAACGTCGCTCTCGTTTTCGTCACTCACGACGTTGCCGAAGCCTTGGAACTCGCAACCAGAATCGGTGTTTTAAGTAACGGAAAGTTGGAGTGTCTCGTCTCACCGCAGGAATTTATGCAGGCTCAAACGCCTTTGGCGCGTGCTTTTGTCGATTCGCTGCCGTCGCCCGTGCTTGCGCGCGGAGAGGCCGTGTGAGATCGGCTGCTCTCTCAGCTGTCTTCGCACTGTGCTTTCCATCGGCTTGGGCGCGCGATGCTCCGTTTCCCAATCCGCAAGTGTTAAAAGAACGCGCGATTGCGAGTGCGGAGCGACAGGAAAAAGATCGCGAGAATTATTCGTGCACAGTTCGCGAAGAAGATTACGAGTTCAACAACGACGGCTCAGTGAAGAAAAAGCACGCCTCTACCGTCGATCGCTTTTATGTGAACGGCTGGAGTGTGGATCACGTCTTGGAACGCGACGGCAAGCCGCTGTCCGGCAGCGACGCGAAAAAAGAGCAGGAGCGAACCGATAAGCTGGTGAAGAAATACAGCAACGAAAAGCGCGCTGAAAAGGCCCAACAGGAAATGCAGCGCCAGCTGGAGACGTTTTTGCGAGTGGAACGATTCGCTAACGGGCAACGGGAACAGCGCGAAGGCCGCAGCATCGTTTCCTATGATTTAGCCGGCGACCCGAATTTCCATCCCCAAAAAATAGAAGAGCGCGTGATGCAGTCTCTGGTGGGCCGCATCTGGGTGGATGAAGAACTGGGCATTCTTCAGGAACTGCGTTTGCGCACCGACAAAGATATTAAGGTCGTAGGCGGCTTAGCCTCCCTCCACAAAGGATTTCAACTGCACGTCGTGCAGCAACGTCAGCCCGATGGCGTCTGGCTGGAAAAGCTGGTGGAAGGTAATGGCGACGCGCGAGCGCTATTCTCCAAACACGTCTTCCGTTTTCACGAGGAGACCGACAAATGCCATCTTTTTTCTGTTAATACTCAGCAGAAGATTCAATCGCCGAAATAGGAAGCAAAGCTTGGATCCATACGTTCTCAAAACGCTGTTTCACGATATCGCTCAGTCCACCGCCGAACATATTGAAATCGTCGGCATCTCATCCTTGATTGCTGTCATTATTGGAGTCGGTCTCGGAATTTTGGGCACCCGTCGTAAGACCTTACGCAATGTGTCGATCTCCATCGCGAACATTTTCCAAACCATCCCAAGCCTGGCGCTGTTCGGTTTTCTGCTGCCAATTCCGTTCATCGGTGGTATCGGCAAACATACGGCGATCCTCTGCCTGGTTCTCTATTCGCTCTTGCCGATCTTGCGCAACACCGTGGTCGGAATTGGTAACGTTGAAGGTCCTTTGCGGGAAGCAGCCACCGCTATGGGCATGACAGATTGGCAGTTGCTCCAAATGGTGGAATTACCGCTGGCTGCGCCCACCATCCTCGCTGGCGTTCGTATCGCGGTCGTGACCAACATTGGCACAGCCGTAATTGCCGCCATCATCGGGGGCGGGGGATTGGGCGTACTGATCTTCCGTGGAGTCGAGTCTTTAGACACTCTTCTCATCCTCGCCGGAGCCGTACCTGCGGCGCTGCTCGCCTTGCTGGCCGACGCGCTCATGTCTTATCTCGAAAAACGAATTACCGTCCGATGAAGACTCTGCTTGCCTGCCTTCTTCTATTTACAGCGTCGTTGCTGTCCAGCTGCGGGCGGAGCGCATCGGTGGTTATCGGTTCCAAAAACTTTGTCGAACAACTCTTACTCGGCGAACTCGCCGCGCAAAAGTTGGAACGCGCGCTGCACATCCCGGTCGAACGCAAGTTCAACTTGGGCGGCACGCTCATCGCTCAGGAAGCAATCGTAAACGGGGATATCGATGTCTACCCCGAATACACCGGCACCGCGCTGAACGTGGTTTTGCGGCAGGAAGGCTCATCTGATCCAACCCAAGTGTTTCGTATTGTCCAAGCTGCCTACGAAGAACGCTTCCACTTGCGCTGGTTGGAGCCCCTCGGCTTTAACGATACGTTCGCCATGGTCGTTCGCAGCTCCGATGCCGCAAAACTTCAGTCGCCAACCCTGAGCGCCGCCAAGGCCCGATCCTGGCGCTTAGGCATCGGCTACGAGTTCTTGACCCGTCAGGATGGCTTGCGCCGGCTGGACGAAACGTATGCCATTCCTTGGAATGGGACGCCCGAAAGCATGGATTTAGGCCTGCTCTATCAAGCCTTGGCGCAAAACCGGATCGACATGGGTGCGGCCAATTCTACCGACGCTCAGTTGAATAGTGGAAAATTTACTGCACTGCGCGATGATAAGAATACATTCCCTCCGTACAATGCATGTTTCGTGGTGCGCGAGGAATTGCTCGCGCATAGGCCGGAGATTGCCCGGGCGCTTGGATCGTTGCAGGGCCGCATCAATGACGAAGCCATGCGCCGCATGAATGAGCGCGTAATTTCAGGGCATGAGCCGGTCGCGAGAGTGGTGAAAGATTTTTTGGAGACGCTGGAAACAGCTCGATGATTAACAAACTGGTTTTTGAGAACTTGAAGCATCGCTGGGTGCGCACGCTCGGCAGCGCCATGATTGTGGGCATTCTAGTCGCCTCTTTGATCACTCTGATCGGCCTGAGCCGGGGCATGCTCGAAGAAAGCGCCGATCGCGCCCGTGGCGTCGGCGCCGATATTATTCTGCACCGAGACACCGGCGCCGCGATGTCCTTGCAAAGCGGACAGATCCCTGAGAAGTTTCTTCCGCTCGTGCGCTCCGAACCGCATGTTGCGCAGGCCATAGGTGTCCTCACGCAAACCGTCGAGGTCATTACCGCCTTGAACGGTGTCGACATTCCGGCATTCGAGAAAATGAGCGGCGGATTCCATTACGTCGAAGGCGGTCCGCCGAAGGGTCCGTATGATCTGTTGATGGATGAAGCCTACGCGCGCGAAAAGCACCTTCACCCAGGTGACACAGTTAAGTTGCTGAATCAGGATTGGCATTTGAGCGGGGTGATTCAAGGCGGTATGTTGGCGCGCTTCGTAGTTCGTTTGGATACGCTGCAGCAGGTGACGGGAAACATCGGACGCTTGAATCAGATTTACGTCAAGCTGGATGATCCGGCTCTCACGAACCAGGAAGTTGTCGAATTCAACAAAATGTTCAAGGGCGATCTCAAAGCCCTGTCACTGCCCGATTTTCTGGCGCAATTTAGCATTAACTCCATCGGGCCGCTGAAAATCTTCATCAATGTCATTACTGTCATGTGGGTCGCCGTCGGTTTCTTGGTTGTATTCCTTTCCATGTACACCGCCGTTTTGGAGCGGACTCGAGAAATCGGCATCTTGAAAGCGCTGGGCGCCAAACCCCTCACCATCGTCGACCTGCTGATGCGCGAAGCCGTCTTGCTTGCCCTTATCGGCTGGCTGCTCGGTATTGGCCTGGCAATCGTCGTGCGGCAATTGATCGTGGCCATTGCTCCCGCTTCACTCAGCGTCATCAACGTTCCTGATTTCTGGCCCAAGGCGGCTTTGATTGCCCTAACCGGCGCCATCCTTGGAGCCATTTATCCCGGCGTCAAAGCTGCCCGTCACGACGCAATTGAGGCGCTCAGCTATGAGTAGCGCCGCGGAAATGATCAAGACCAGTGCGCTTCGCAAGGTCTATCACACCGGCGATCTGGATGTGGAAGCTCTGCGCGGCGTTGACTTGTCCGTCAAGCCAGGTGAATTTGTCGCGGTGGTCGGTCCTTCGGGCTCGGGAAAATCCACTCTTTTTCACATCTTGGGCGGCTTGGCCGCGCCCACATCCGGCGAGGTCTGGATTGACGGCGTCGCTCTGCGGCAAATGACCGAATCTCAAAGAACGGAAATGCGCCAGAAAAAAGTCGGCTTCGTTTTTCAAAAATACAATTTACTGCCGACCTTGACCGCTTACGACAACATCTACCTTGCCCAATCCATCGCCGGCATTAAAGCGCCGCCCAACGGCTTTGAACACGTCTTGGATCTGCTCGGAATTACCGCACGTTTGAAGCACAAACCGAGAGCCCTGTCGGGCGGCGAACAGCAGCGCGTTGCCATTGCTCGTGCGCTCGTGAACCAACCGGCAATTCTACTGGCTGACGAGCCAACGGGCAACCTGGATACTGCTAATTCCACTGCCGTCCTGGAGTTGCTCCGCGATCTCAATAAACGTACCGGCCAAACCATTCTGATGATCACTCACAATCCAGAGGCGGCCGCTTTTGCCGATCGGATCGTGCATATGCGCGACGGTAGAATCGTAGAATCTGATTAAAAATCTCGTCCTGAGCTTTCCGAGTTTGCTAGGCTACCATTAGGCCTAAGTTATTGCCAAGCTTGGACTTTTTGAATAAATACTCAAACATTTTCGTGTGATTCGCCTTTTTCGTGTCTTTATCCCCGCGAGCGTTGTAGCACTCCTTATTTCGGAGATCATTTTGATCCTGGGATGCTACGTGATCTCGATTTTCTTCCTCGGATTGGATCCAGCCTTCTATCTGTTTGACGAAGGCAACTACTACAAACTGCTGATAGTGACAGCAATTATCATTCTGGGACTTTACTTCCAGGATCTTTACGCTGAACTGCGCATAACATCCACCGTCCTCCTGGTGCAGCAAGTCAGCTTGGCGGTCGGCCTTTCACTGCTCATTTCCGCTTTCATCGGATACATCAACCCGGCCGCCTTGCTGGGCCGTTATCTGATGATGTTCGGCAGCATCTTAGTGGTGGTGTTGTTGCCGCTCTGGCGCATTTTCTTCTGGCGGTACGTCATCGCCGGCCTGCATTCCGAGCGTGTTCTCTTCATGGGCAATTCCAGCATTCTCGGAGAGGTCATCACGGTTCTTCTGTCCAGACCCGAATTCGGCTACAAACTGGTCGGCTATCTATGCGAAGACCAGCCCTGCGATTTTCCCATTCCGTGCTTGGGAACCGTGAGCGAAGTGCGCGCCGTGTCCGAACAACACCGTCCGGCACGGATCGTGGTCGGCATGTCCGAGCGGCGTAATCGCTTACCCGTGCAGGACTTGCTCGAAATCCGCTTCGGTGGCATTTATGTGGAAGACGCGGCCGATACCTACGAAGTCGCTTTACATCGGGTTTGCAGCAGCAAAATTCAACCCTCCCAGTTGATCTTTTCGAGCATGCTCGGACCGAGCCGCACCTCGATGACCATTCAGTCGTTCTATTCTTTGCTCATCAGCCTGGTTGCCGTCCTGATTGCAAGCCCCATCATGCTCGTAACCGCGCTTGCTGTAAGACTGACGTCCAAAGGACCGATTCTCTACCGCCAGCGCAGAGTCGGCATGAATGGACACGTTTTCACCGTGTACAAGTTCAGGTCTATGTATGTCGATGCAGAAGCCCGAACCGGCGCCGTTTGGGCCACCAAAGACGACCCGCGCATCACCCCCCTCGGAAAGTGGCTCCGCAAACTCCGGCTCGATGAGTTGCCCCAATTCTGGAATGTTCTAACTGGCGATATGTCTGTGGTCGGCCCCCGTCCTGAACGGCCGGAGTTCGTCGATATGCTCGCTCAACAGATCCCCTACTATCGTCAGCGTCTTGCGGTGAAGCCGGGCATCACCGGTTGGGCCCAAATCAACCACAAGTATGGCGACACGCTAGTGGATTCCATGATCAAGCTGGAATACGATCTCTACTACATCAAGCACCTGGCGCCCGCGCTCGATTTCTACATCATCTTCCACACCATCAAGGTGATGCTGCTCAGTAAGGGAGCTCAGTAAGAGCGCTTAAAAGCCGTCGAACCGTAGCGTGGATTCGGAGCCATACCGGCGGTAGTCGGAAAAGCTCATTTCATTCCATTCGCGGCGTTTCGTCGTGCTGTACGAAACCGAATAGATTGCGGATGACGGCAGCAGCCAGGATTTGCCGTTTAGCTCTACTGGCATGAGCGTGACATCCCAATCGATCTCGGAAATGTGTGTGTCTTCCGGAATCGATATTGACCTGCGCGAAATCTTCACAATTTCGCCTGTTGATGCCGAAATCCACACGTCCGTCATGAACGGAATTTTGTAATGCTCTGTCCCGACAGACAAGTCCCACATGCTGCTCTTTTCGTCTACCTCAAAGCGGTAGATTATCGTTTTGACATCCGCGACCGTTTCATAAGCGATGAATGTGACCGGTCGAAACTCCAACAGCTTTTCTGTTTGCTGCAAGAGCGTCCCGAACTCACCTTCCGACCATGCGCCGTTAATCTCAGGCAAACTTCCTACGCTGCGCGTGTTCTGCCGGACATCGTTGTACCGCTCTACGCCATTTTCAAAAGAAAGGTTCGTCGAAACATGATCGACGTAGCGGATCTTGGTCTTGTTGAGGTCGCCGCGATAGCGCTGTATCTCTTCGCGGCACACAAACGCTTTCAGAGCCGAATATAGATCGTCATTCGCCGTCCGCGCTTTCAGCAGAACTTCCGTTTGATCCGGGGCAACCGAAAGCGTGGCGCTGAGCGGCCTTTCATTATCGGCCGCGCCGTTCGAAGTATTCGAATCCACGGGCGCTGCGACGACGCTGGACACACAAAGAGCAAGCGAATATACCGCATAGCGAAACATGACGAATCCACCTTGGCGGGTCTGTTCAAGTTCGCTTCGCTTGTCTTTTAAGTTCTGTCAGCGATGTGATCTTTGAATTAATTGCCCGTCAATGATTTCATCGGCCAAACTAGTATTTTTAATAGCCAATTCTGTGCGCACACGCCTATGGGTGCGGC
Source organism: Bryobacterales bacterium (assembly GCA_963771405.1). Lineage (GTDB taxonomy): Bacteria > Acidobacteriota > Terriglobia > Bryobacterales > Bryobacteraceae > Bog-105. Next base: position 201,427 of record CAVYUL010000106.1, on the reverse strand, counting down.
GTCGCACGTCGAAACTCAGCCACCGCTTTTTCATGCTCCGCCAGCGTTGCTGTGAAATGGTGTCCCCCGGAACCATCCCCGCGCGCCACAAAGTAGAGATAGTTTGAGTCTGCCGGATGCAAGGCCGCCTTCAGTGACAGCACTCCCGGATTCGCTATCGGTCCAGGTGGCAAGCCCGCATGCGCATACGTGTTGTACGGGTTGGCGCTAGCCAAATCCGACTTGTGAATCACGCCGTTGTAGCGATTTTCAAGCATCGCGGCATACACCGTGGTCGGATCGCATTGCAGCGGCATATTGAGACGGATGCGGTTGCTGAACACGCTCGAAACCAATGGCCTTTCGTTGCCCAGTCCCGTTTCCTTTTCAACTAGCGAAGCCAACGTGACCGTTCGATGCACTTCGCCGCCACTCATCGCCGCAGGCGCCAGACCATGCCACTCTTTCCGAAATTCTCCCGTCATACTCCTGCACAATTGTGTGGCTGTTGTGCTGTGAGTGACCTGGTAGGTGGAGGGGAATAGGTAGCCCTCCAAATTCGGTGCACTAGGGTCGAGATCTCGAATCGGCCCGGCATCGGCCGCTGATTTCAGAAAGTCCGCGCCCTTAATATGCGTGTCCCGTTCCACAATGCCTGCAATATCGAACATATTGCTGCCTTCCGGAATAGTGACTTCCACAAAATAAACCTGGCCCCGGCGAATTTTATCCAGAATCTCAAAAGGCGTTTGTTCTGCCCCAAAGCGGTATTCGCCCGCCTGCAAGCGCGCATGCGGAGCGAACGCCCGCGCCGCTAAGAAAGCCCAAGGCGAACGCACCACGCCTGCATCGGCAAGCCTCTCGGCAATCGTCCGTGAAGACATGCCACGGTCAATCTGCACGAACGTCTCGTCCTGGGTAGCCTTAAACGGTCCGAGAAACCAGAATGCTCCGCCCGTCACAGCACCAAGCAAAAGCAGCGCAATTAAAATGATCGCCAACCGCCGCGAGCCCGATCCGCTAGCCAATGATTTCTCCAGTTTCTGAAATAGCTTCTTCCTCTGACTGATGATTGAGGAAGCCGAGATAGCTTTCGAGAATTAATACGGCGGACATACGGTCAACAGATTGGCGGCTCTGCTCTAAGCTTGCACCGCCCTCGCGCAACAACCGCCCCGCCTCTTTCGAAGTAAGCCGTTCGTCCCAGTAAACCACTGGCAACGCCAAGGCCTGCGCTAGCCGCTGGGCAAACTCGCGTGTGTATTCACTTTGCCGGCTCTCATCCCCGCTCATATGCAATGGTTTACCCACCAGCAGAGTCCGCGCGTTCCACTGCTTCGCGATCCGCTCCAAACCCGCTATATCTTCCCGTACTCGAGTCCGCTGGAATGTCTCGAGCCCTTGTGCCGTCATCCCCAATTCGTCGCTCACCGCCAAGCCGATCCGCTTTTTACCCACATCGAGCGCCAGCACTCGCCCTTGCATCTTTTTGTCGATTGTTTCCGCCAATTCCGAATTATAGAGGGTGCGAAACTGATTAGTGAAGCGCGCAGGACGAACTTCCTCCCTTTGGCCGTATTCAATCCAGGTAGACCGACATCGGAGCGAGCCGCCAGCCTGTCGATCAACGTGATCGCCTGGGCAGCCGGCATCGCCATGCTTTATTTCGGCAAGGATTTTTTTATTACCCTGATCGTCTCGGCCGGCTTCGCATTTATTCTCGACCCTTTGGTCGTCTTAGTAATGAAGCTCCGCGCCCCGCGAGCTGCTTCGACAGCCATCGTAATCTCCGTTGCCCTCGTGGCCGTATATTTCCTAAGCGTCGTAATTTGGACTCAAATAGTAACTCTCAGTGAGGATTTACCTACCTACACTTCGCGCATCAATGAACTCGTCGAAAAGGCTAACGACAAACTGGACGATATCGAAAAGAAAACGGTGGACATGATCGTTCCCAGTTCCCTGCGCGAACAGGAACAACAGATCCAACAAAAGCCGCTCGAAGCGCTGAAAGCCCGCCGCCGCAGATATTCCCCCCAACCGCAACAACCGTCCGAGCCGCTCATCCAGGAAGTTCGGATTCATACCGAACCCAAGCCGTTGATTACCACCGTTTATAGCTATGCTTCGCGCTATTTCCACCTGGTCGTCATGGCTTCATTTGTGCCGTTCCTGGTTTATTTCATGTTGAGCTGGCGCGATCACATCAACCAGGCATTCCAGCGGCTGTTTCGCGGCGAAGCACGCTATGTTGTTGGCCGCAGTTGGACCGGTATCGGTGAGGCCACCCGCGGTTATGTGCTCGGCAATTTCGTTTTATGGGTGTTTGTAGCCAGCGTCAGCGCCATTGCGTTTTTTCTTTTGCAGATCCCGTATTGGCCGCTGGTGGGTCCGGTAAGCGCATTTTTCAGCCTCGTGCCTTATGTGGGCTTGCCGCTTTCTATCATTCCCCCGGTCTTAGCCGCGCTGGCAATTCCCAATAAGTTCAAAGTAGTCGCTCTGGCCATGACTATCACTGCGATTCTGCATCTGATTGCCATGAATTTCCTCTATGCCAAGATCATCGGACGGCGCGTGAAGCTGAACCCGTTCATCGTCACCGTAGCGCTCATGTTCTGGGGAATGCTGTGGGGCGGGGCAGGGCTGCTCCTCGCCGTTCCAGTAACGGCCGCCATCAAATCAGTCTGCAACAACGTGGAATCGCTGCAAGACTATGGCAAGCTGCTGGGCGATTGAGCCTCGTTTACAAGAGACTCGCCATGACCGCGGGCGATGAACCTTCCACAGTCAGTACCGGCTTATGTTCGAGCGCTTCTCGCCGCACATAAGCCAATCCCGCCACCGCGCCTAGAGCCTCCGAGTACGCGGCCGAGGTAATCTCCGCGGCCACTTGACCGTCGGCGGTGACCAACTTCGTGCCCGGCTCAGGCGCCTGCGGCCCCTCAATACAAACGGGAGTGAGCAAGCGGTGCACTTGTCCTTGCGCCCGCACTCGTTCTACAATCTCCTGTCCCAGATAGCAGCCTTTATTCGGATGCACCGCATACGCAATCCGGGTCTCTTGCACCAGATACCGCGAACTGATGTCCTCGCCAAATCGAGGCGTCCCGTTCTCTAACCGGACGACTCGCACTTCAGACTGCTGCGCTTCGGGAATATCCGCCAGTTCCATGCGGGCGGTTAAAGGAACGATCGCCGAAAGCGGCGCGAAAAACCTCAACCCGGGAGCGCCCGTGACCGAAGCCCGCGCCACAAAGCCATCCTCCCAAGCTGCCGTCCCATAGGCCGACCCCGGCACCGCCAGATTCAAGCGCGAAGCATCTTCGAAAGCGCTCGGCCCTTCGAGCGCAATAGCCGCCAGCGTCGCCGTTTGATCCTCTAATGTAACGTCATCGGCAATGATGTAGCGATCCAGATGCTCGCGCAGCACTTCTGCCGTTTCCGGCTCAGTATCGAGGACTACGCTTTCGGGAAACCGATAAACGTACGCATCCGCCAGAATGCGGCCTTTGTCATTCAAGAAGAACGTGTAAAGTCCTCCCCCGACCGCCAGATTCTTGATGTCGTTCGTGCTCATCGCGTGCAACAAGCGCAAATGATCCTCGCCAGTCACACGAATTTTGCCCCGGCTGGAAATATCAAACCAAGCCGATTTTGTTCGTAGAGCTTCGTAGCCAGTCATGCCGCTTCGGATAAGTTTCCGTCAGAAGCCCGGCATGCTGAGCGATCGCAAATAAGCCGAGATCAGAACCACAATCGTGCCCGAAATCGAAATACTCAGCAGCCGGTGCTTGCCTTTTCCTGAAAAGTTGACATCCCCATAGGGTGATGTCGCCCACAGGATAACCGTCGCGTAAATATGCAGCACTGCCAGCATTTTGAAGCCGAACGCGATCTGATAAAGATGCGAGTGCGGCAGGCGCAAGAAATTGTACAAGCCCGACGCAAAACTGAGCGCCACCACCGTAAAAAGGATAGTTCGATAACGTAACTGCAAGCCCGCCGCGCTCTGCAAGCGCTGATCTTCAGGCAAAACATTCAGAACGGGCGTTACGGCCCGATGCGCATAAAACGCGCCGCCGATAATCAAAATCGCCGAAATAATGTGGATAAAACGAGCCAGAACATGAAGAAGTTCGAAATCGGTCACTTAATGAGTATAGAGCCAGCGCGGCCGAGCGGGCGCTCGGTCAACACTGGCGGAAACTCGCCGAGCCTCCCGCGGGTGCGCTGCCGGCGTTTATTAAAGAGAGCGCGGCAACCGGGAAGTCTTTTTTTCGCAGCGCGGCCAGAAATCGCTGCGCCCGGCGCGCGGGCCCACCGGGCTTCTATCCACTCCCACACATTCCTCGCCATGTCTTGAATCTCGCCTCTTTTGGAAACAGCCCCCTCGAAGACGAATTCGCCGTCACCGTCGGCGACGACTCCGACCCCGACGAACGGTTTGCCAGCCTGGGATTTGATGGCTTACTGCGCGTGGGGGCAATGTTCGCATCATTTCAGCGCACCTCGCCGAGCCCCGTGAACGCGAATCGTACGAGGCGCAACTATGAAAGAACAATACGACTTCATTAAAGGCCCTACGCAATTTGGTTTCAGGTCTTGGCGGAAGAAATTGTTGTCCTTGGCTGCTTACACGGAAAGCGGGCTCCCCGAATTGCGAGAGAGCGCGGCCTAGGAATTATTGAAATGCGAAATCCTGAACCATAGCTTCACCAATGAAGGCGGATTTCCCTGCGTCTTTTCACAAGGGTTCAGCAGCGGAAGTGCCCCCGTCAGAGCCGTTGGTGTGCAGGAAAGCCGCCTTCGCTGAACTAAAGAAAGAGCCAAGGCCGAGTTAACGGCCCCTGCCAGGCGCGGTTGCGTATATGATGATTTCGTCATGCTCACACGAAGAACTTTTGGAAAACTCGCGCTCGCGGGCCTACCGCTGTCTAGCGCTTTGGCGAAAACCACCAACTCGAAGATCGATGGCGTCCAATTGGGCGTCCAATCCTACAGTTTTCGCGACCTGTCCTTCAACGATGCATTGAAGGCGATGGTCGCCGACCAGCTTGGCGATTGCGAACTGTTCGCGCCCCACATCGAGGAAGGCCACACCGACCAGCCGCCCATGGCCGGGTTCCGCCGTATGAGTGCCGAGGAACGCAAAGCTGCGCGCGAGAAATTGCGCCAATGGCGTCTTTCCGTACCGCTCGACTATTTCAAAAACATCCGCAAACAATTTGACGATGCCGGCGTTCACCTCTATGCCTATAACTACAGCTTCAACGACAACTTCACCGATGACGAAATCGAACGCGGCTTCGAATTCGCCAAAGCATTAGGTGTCCACATCATCACTGCGTCAACCACAGTACCCGTAGCCAAGCGCGTCGTTCCATTCGCCGAAAAACACAAGATCTTGGTAGCCATGCACGGGCACTCCGATTTAAAAGATCCCAACCAGTTCGCCAAGCCCGAAAGCTTCGCTGCCGCGCTCGCAATGAGCAGCCTCTATCGGATCAACCTCGACATCGGTCACTTCACCGCCGCCAATTACGATGCGGTTGATTTCATCACCAAGAATCACGACAAAATCGTGCTTCTTCACTTGAAAGATCGCAAAAAGAACGAAGGCGAGAATGTACCTTGGGGCGAAGGCGATACGCCAATCAAACAGGTCCTCCTGCTTCTCAAAGACAAAAAGTGGCCCGTGCCGGCCTTCATTGAATACGAATACAAAGGCACAGCCAGTTCACCTGAAGAGGTCAAAAAGTGCTACGAATATTGCAAACAAGCCCTTGAAACCGGCGCTTAGTGAATGGCCGCCCAACAAAGCGTCCAAATCTTCGGCGTTAAGAATTCGAGCGAATCCCGCGCTGCCGAGCGCTTCTTCAAAGAACGCCGCATTCAGATCCACTATGTTGATCTGGCCCAGAAGCCGATGTCGCCGGGTGAGATTCGTCGCTTCATCGATCGCTTTGGCATGCAAGGATTGCTCGACACCGAAAGCAAAGCGTACGCCGATGCCGGTCTCAAATACTTGAAAGTATCCGACGCCGAACTTCTCCAAAAGATCGAGCAGCATCCAAAGGTGTTAAGGCTGCCGTTCATCCGTTCCGGCAATCGAATCGCCATCGGCCGCGACGAAAAGGCCTGGGCCGCAATGTTAGACACAGGTACCTAAGAAAAGAACCGGGGCGTTGCGCGCGCGCGAATGCCCCGGCAACTATCTCATGATGTTACGGGTGATTCACCATCCAATTCTGGAAAAACACTCCGTATCCATCCGTCGGCGTCCCGTTCACATCCTTGATCAGCACATCGTCTGGATTTCCCCATACGTCCCAGGTCCAGCCGAGCGTCGAAATGCCGTTCGCATCGGCAAACTCCGTCAGCGTCTGCACCAGCGGTGCGCCCACAGTACCAGCCGTATCCTGGTCTCCAGTCTCCGTGATGATCACCGGAACACCCGCTGCTTGAATCCCCTGCACCTCAGTGAAGATCTCCGGCGAATAATTAGGCTGTGCATACGCCGCAGTCCCCCACGTTGTGCCGAAAGTCGGATACGCGTGCCAGGTCGCGGCCATTTGATTCAGCGGGTCATACGGCTTGTGAGACAACCAGCCACTCAGGTCGGCCGTGTAACTGACGCTCCCAATCAGCACCACATTCGTCGCCCCCGTTGCCCGCACGGCGTTGATCATCGCCTGATAACTGGCAATATTCCACGGCGTTGTGACGTTCTCCCATACGCCGCTGTTCCCCGTCGCCGGATAACCGCTGAACGAACCGCCGGTACCGAACATCATGTATTGCCACTGATCCCCGGTAAAATCAAAGTCTAAAAAGGGCTCATTGAACAACTCGAACATCACCGCCGGATTGCCCTTGAACGTATCCGCAATCGACGTCCAGAATGCCAGCGAATGGTCCGCATCCGCCATCTGCGATTGCAGCATCGGGCAAGAATTTCCCGGCGCCGCCCAATGCAAGTCAAGAATTACATAAATCCCGGCCTGATTTGCTTCCTGCACCAAAGACTCTACCGTCTGCTTGTAATTGTTCCCAGGGTCCGCCGAACGTGTGGAACCACCTGTATCTGTACACGTCAGCGCTAGCCAGGAATCTTCATTCAGAGGAAAACGCACGATATTCGCCTTCCAAGCCTGGATGGCTGACCACTTCGGATTATCCGGCTGGCCAAACGCGCCTCCTGTCGGGTCCGACGGGTCCCAGCCTTGCACCGCTACGCCTTCAAGCGCGCTCAGATTCACTCCCCGCATTTGAATCGCACTTCCGGCGCTGTCGATGAATTTGCTCCCTGCCGTCTGAATCGAGAACGTGTTCGGTTTGGTCACGGTGATGCCCGCAGTCGCCGCCGCACTACCCCACGCGCTCGTACAAGTAATCGCATAGCCGTTGGTCGTCTTAGGAATTAGCACCTTCGTTCCGCTTGTGGCGAGCGTGCCGCTCCATCCGTCGCTGGGCGTGCATGCCGTGGCATTCGCGCTCGACCAAGTGAGCGTTGAACTGCCACCTGGCGTCACTAAAGTCGGAATCGCAGAGATTGTCACAGTCGGCGGTACGCTGCTCGCCGTCGCCCCCGCAGGCAGGAAGCCAACGTTGTCCAAGTAGAACGTATTCGCCATCAAACCCGTTTGGTCCTGTAGCGCGAACGATTGAATCGATTGGCCCGACACACCCAACGTCGCGAGCGGTATCGTGTATACACCCCACTTCCCCACCACCGGCGCTGGCCCATACGTCAATGGATTAATAACTGCCGCCTGCGACGTTGCTCCCGTCACCATGAACGCCAGCGTAAACGTCTGGTTCGCCACCGTCGGCTTGATCGCAATTGTGAAGTTCGTGAACGGCGACATGCTGACGCTGCCCAAATAGGGCTGCCACGCTCCCCACTGACCCGTATTAAGCTCGATATCGTACGCCCCAGTCAGTGGCGTGCCCGCTGTAGCCGAGTAATTGGCAGTCGCTCCAAAAGACCAATCCGCTGAAATCAACGATTGCCCGTTGACGTAGACCCAAGTGGGCAGCGTTGACGGCGCAGTAAAAGTCACCGTCGCCGATGCCTTTCCCGAACCGCCAGTGCCCGAACACGTCAACGTATACGTCGTTGTCGCCGTCGGCGTTACCGATGTCGATCCGCTCGTCGCTTCTGTTCCGCTCCATCCCCCACTCGCCGTGCAGGCGGTGGCATTCTTGCTCGACCAACTCAACGTGGAACTGGTGCCCTCCGTGATACTCGTAGGGTTCGCTGTGAGTGTGACTGTCGGCGCTGGCACGGTCACTGTGACTGTGGCCGACCCTTGCGCAGAGCCGCCGGAACCAGCGCATGTCAGCGTATATGTCGTCGTTGCTTTCGGTGTCACTGTGGCCAATCCGCCCGTTGCCTCTGTCCCGCTCCATCCGCCGCTCGCCGTACAAGAAGTCGCATTCGTGCTCGACCAACTCAAAGTCGAACCATTGCCGAAAATTACAGTCGTCGGGCTGGCCGTAAACGTCACTGTCGGCGCCGGGGCTTTCAAAGTAACCGTCGTCGATGCCTTTCCCGTTGCGCCATTCCCGCTACAGGTCAATGTATATGTTGTCGTGGCTGCCGGCGTAACTGTCACCGATCCGCTTGTCGCTTCAGAACCACTCCAACCGCCAGACGCTGTGCAAGCCGTGGCATTTGTGCTCGACCATGTCAATGTTGAACCCGCGCCCGCCGCAACGCTTGTCGGATTCGCCGTTAATGTCACCGTAACAGCCGGAATAAATCCGACGTTGTCGATATACCAGAGATTATTAGACAGCGCCGCTTGATCTTGTATGACGATTGAATAAAGATTGACGCTGGCATCCCCCAGGGCTGAAAGCGGCACCGTGTATGTCCCCCATTGGCCCACCACCGGCGCTGGTCCATAATTAGCGACGTTTAGAATATTCCCCGCTGAGCCTGCCTTAGTTGTCAGATATACCGTCCAACTTTGATTCGCAACCGTCGGCTTCAGAGCAAACGTGATGCTTGTGTAAGAACTCGTATTGAAGGCCGCTGGAGAAACCGCTTGCCAGGCGCCCCAAATAGTGTCTGTAATCGCAATGTCATCCGGTGGAGTCAACGGAGCGCCCGCTGTTGATCTGTAATTGGCGGTGGCGCTGAAAGATCCGTCATACCAGCTAAAATTCCCCGCTTGATACACCCACGTCGGAGGTGCGGCTGCGCACATCTGCTGTGGATAAATCGCCGCAAGAAATCCGCAGATGGCTAATAGCGTTGGAAGAGTCGTCGATAATGCCCGATTCCGTCGTTTGAAAATAAACACTCTACTCCCCATTCGTTCTTTATGATTTTCGTTACAACGTGACCATAGACTGAGAGCACGACTTTTTGTTTCTCTTCCTGTGCCCAACACCTTGCTAAGGTGCGAAAAATCGCCTGCCAGAACACCTAAACCCGCAAGCCAGTTTTGCCGATAAGTAGGCTGTTTGGAGGTGTGCCAGTGGCTGCAATAGCCCTAAATTTTAGCGTGGATCAGACTGAATCCACCGAGCGCAAAGCTTCACCCGGGCCCGTCCGGCCAGTGTCCATCTTGTTAATCGAGGACAGTGAAGAGGCGATGATGCTCGTGCGCCTTGCTCTGCAGGATTACGGCGGCGAGCGTTTCCGCATCGAGTGGGCCAACAGTCTTGGGTCAGGTCTGGAGTTCCTTTCAGCCGGTGGTATTGACCTCGTCCTTCTCGATCTCGGCCTTCCCGAAAGCTCCGGTGCCGCAAGCTACGCTTGGGTTCGCGAACTCGCTCCCGATCTTCCCATCGTGGTTCTCACCGGTGACGAACGCCCTGAAACCGAAACAGCTGTGAGTGCCAGTGGTGCCAACGCTTATCTGGTCAAGAATCAAATTTCAGGAGCCATCCTTTTTGAAGCCATTCAGCGAGCGCTCAACTCTCACAAGTGGAATGAACACGCCCGCCGGACCCAGAATCCTCCGCGCTAATCCTGCCATCTTTCTTGAATCGCATCTAATCCCGCTAATTCTTGTCGATGTGTTCTTTGGGACGACCGTAAGTCGGAGCGCAAAGGGCACGGATTACCGCCGCCAAGGGACGAGGAACACTCCAACCCTTGCGGCGGCCAGCTGGCACCGCGACCGTCTTGCGCGCGTTCCTCAAAGAGCGAAAGGCACTCGAACTTGATGAGATCGGCGGCGAAAGTTTTTGTTGTGGAAGATGAGGCAATTATCTCTCTCGAGATACAAAGCCATCTGACGCATTTTGGATTCGAAATTTCCGGCACCGCTCGTTCTGCTGCCGAGGCTTTTGCCGCAATTGATGCCAATCCTCCCGATATCGTGTTGATGGACATCCGGATTGACGGCGAACTCGATGGTATTGCCGCCGCCGCTATTATCCGCTCCCGCTACGACCTTCCAGTCATCTATCTCACCGCCCACGCCGATGAAGCGACGCTCCGGCGCGCTGAAGCCACCGAGCCCTTCGGCTATATCGTCAAGCCGATGCAAGATTTCAAGGTGCGCGCGGTCATCACTATGGCGCTGCGCCGTCACCGGGCCGAACGCGAACTCGAACAAAGCCGCACCCTGCTTGCCAGCGCTCTCAAGGAACTAGCCGAAGCCAAACAACTGGCCGAAGCCGCCAGCCGCGCCAAAAGCGATTTTCTCGCGCGGATGAGCCATGAGATCCGCACTCCCATGAATCTCATCATGGGAATGAATTCTCTCCTGCTCGAAAGTCCTCTGAATGAGAAGCAAAAACAGCACGTCGAAATCTCTCTTCGCAACGTTCGCCGCCTCCTCCGTCTCATCAACGGAATTCTCGACCTGTCCAAAGTCGAGGCCGGCGAATTAACTTTCGAATCTACCCCTTTCGATCTCGACGAAGTGCTCAGCGAATGCTCCGCCACGCTGGACGCGGCTCTCGAAAGAAAACGCCTCAGGCTCACCATTTCTCGCGATCCCGTAGCCGGACGATTTTGGCGCGGCGATGCCGAGCGTCTTCATCAAGTGTTGCTGAATGTCATTGGCAACTCCATTAAATTCACCAGTGAAGGAAGTATCGACGCTCGCATCTGTCCCGAACAGGGTCCGCAAGGCGAGCAGGGCTTGCGCTTTACCGTCACCGACGACGGTTGCGGCATTCCCCCTGAGAAGAGCGCTGTCATTTTTGAGGCCTTTCAACAAGTCGATGTTTCTAGCTGCAGATCCTTCGAAGGCACCGGTCTTGGGCTCGCCATTGCCAAAACATTGGTTGAGCGCATGGGCGGCCGCATCTGGATGGACGAATCTTATCGATCCGGTGCCCGCTTCGTCTTCACTGCGTTCTTGCCTCCTGCAACTGAGTCTGAGGTAAAACGAAAGGTCACCGGTGCAAGCGCTCAGGCGGTGCCCGCCATCGGCCCTGGTACGCGTATTCTTCTTGTCGAAGACAACGACGAAAATGTTGCGCTCGTCCAAGCCTATCTGGAAAATTTGTCCTTAACCATAGATGTCGCTGAAAATGGGGTCGAAGGCGTCCTCAAGCGTCAAAGTAAAGAGTATGATTTGGTGCTGATGGACATTCAAATGCCCTTGATGGATGGCCATCAAGCCACCCGCGAAATTCGCCGCTGGGAAAAAAGCACGGGTGCCTGCCGCGTCCCAATCGTGGCCGTTACCGCTCACGCGCTAAGCAATTCAGCTGCCCAAAGCATCGATGCCGGCTGTGACGCGCACCTCACCAAACCTCTGGAGCGTGCCGACCTGATTGACGCGATCGCTAAATTTACCCGTTCCACTTCAGCGCCACGTCCAGATTCCTTGCCGAATTCCATTCTCTCTCGTCAACCAGCCTTCCTCGCCAACCGCTGGTTGGATATCGAAAAATTGCGCACCGCGCTCGCGGGACAGAACTTCCCCACCATCCAGAAAATCGGCCACGATTGCAAGGGAATCGGTACCGGCTACGGCTTTCCGCAGATCAGCAAGCTCGGCGCCTTGATCGAGCAAGCCGCCAAAGCGCAGGACGTAGCACGCAGTGAAACTGCGATCGGCGACTTCGAGTCCTTTTTGCAAACAGCTCTCGATCAAACAACCTAGCGTTTGGTTTTCCTTTACCTACTCCATCGCTCTTACCGCTCTACGCGGGCTCAATCTTAAGATTCTCTAAAATCCGACCGATAGGAAGGGTATCGCCCCGCGACTTCAATGTCTATGTCCGCAACTGCTCTTCAAACTTGTGATGTGGTGGATTGCCTTCCCCCAAGTAGTGCTCCAGCGCTCGATAGCAGGCAACAATGCTTACTTCTGATTGAAGACAACGAAGAAGCCATGCTTCTCGTCCGCTACGCCCTTCAGGAATACGGTAATGGTACCTACCGGCTCGAATGGGCGAACGGCCTGACATCCGGACTCCACCGCTTAGCCAAGGGCGGGGTCGACCTCGTGATCCTGGATTTGGGTTTACCGGAAAGTTCGGGTCCCGCAAGCTATGCCACCCTGAAGAAGGCTGTCCCGGACTTGCCCATTCTGGTCCTCACTGCCGATACCAACGAGCAGACTCAATTACGCATCACTTCAGAGGGAGTCGAAGATTTTCTGCTGAAGGAGGAAGTTTCCGGGTCGCTTCTGTTGCAAGCCATTCGAACCGCCCTCTATTCGAACCGCCGCTGGCGTGAACAAAGAAATGCATCTTATAAACAAAGCCCTCAGTTTCTCTGGGCTCAACAAAGCGTGGAGGCTCTGGCAGCCCTCACCATTCGGTTGTTGCAGTTGAACCGCGTCGAATCCGCCGCCGGTGCCGTCAAAGCGGTCTGCGCCATCGTCGAAAACTACAGCAGCTCTGAAAGCGCCACAATCGCCGGACGAGTCGATCTTTTTTCAGCTCTCGAGCGCGTCGCTCGTTTCGCCCTGCAGCAGGGCTTGAAAGACTGTGCGCAGCGTTACCGCTTCCTCATTGTCCCGCCTCCTAAAGCCGATCCGAACGTGCAACAGGAGTTTACGGCTGCGATGCATCTGCGCTTGAGTGAACTCGATCAAGATCAAAATTCTCTCGGATTGAAATCCGCGGAAGTCGCTTCAAAAGATCTGGCCCAAATTCTACGCGAGATTCTCGAGTCCGCCCCCAAGGTCAGCTAAAATTCCCATGTCATCCTTATTGGCCAAAAGCCCCGCGCGTACCATCGAAATTCTGGAGGCTGAACCTCAGCCTGCCCTTGAGCGCATTTTGAAGCTCGCAGCCCGTCTCTTCCAAGCTCCGGTTTCCTTTCTTTCAGTCAAAGATCTGAACGGCGAGTGGCTCCAGGCAAGCTACGGCAAGGGCTTTCATGAGGTCGCACGTTCTTCGTCATTCTGTGCCCATGCCGCACAAGCGAAAGAGCCTCTCGTCGTTTGCGATGCCTCCGCGGACGAGCGTTTCTCTTCCAACCCCTTGGTTACCGGCGAAATGAAGATCCACTTCTACGTCGGCATCGCGCTGCGGAATCGCCGTGGTCTCTCGCTCGGCAGCCTGAGCGTGATGGACACCGTATCGCACGCAGCTCCGCCTCAGGAGTTGCTGGAAAGCTTCGCCGATTTAGCTTTTCTCGCCACCGATAATCTCGAGGCTTACTTTGCCACCGCCGCCGAGAACGATGACACCGAAGTCGAACTCCGCCACTCGCTGCGTGAAAAAGAAACGCTTTTGCAGGAAGTGCATCATCGGGTAAAGAATAACTTGCAAATCGTGTCGAGCTTGCTTAAGCTCCAGGCCGACCTCTTGCCCGATCGCAGTGCCGCTGCGATCCTCAAGGAAAGTCAACAGCGGGTTCTCTCCATGGCTTTGATTCATGAGCGCCTCTACGCCGATAAGCACCCCTCCGCCATTGAGTTCGATAGCTACGCGCAATCATTAGTCCAGGAATTAGTGAACTCCTATGCTGGACGCGCCGGCACTGTTACAGGGCAGCATCTCCCGCCGCAAATCCTGCTAAGTGTCGGCCAGGCCATCCCCTGCGGCTTGATCTTGAATGAATTGGTGACCAACGCCCTGAAGTACGCTTACCCGGATGGCAGTCCCGGCGAAGTTATGGTTGAGCTTCACGAATCGCCCAATGGCCGCATTCGCATCGCCGTCTCCGATCAAGGCAAAGGACTGCCGGCGAATTTCGATTTCCAAAATGCCCCCACGCTGGGCCTGCGCATCTGCGCCGTCCTCGCCCGTCAACTCAGCGGCGTTCTCACCGTTGAGAAGGGTCTGCGCACCTCATTCGTTCTCGAATTTCCCCGCGAACGCCCCAAAGTCGAAGTTGCCGCTTAGTTCCCAACACTCTCCGCAATCAGTTTCTTATACACTTCCCGTGCATGATCATATGCTTCCCGCGCCGCCGATTGGTCCTGAGCCGACATCCGCGGCGCTTTTTGCGTCCAGCACTGATTCACCGCATTGAAGCACCATTCGGCACTGCGCCTCGACGCCCGTATCGGTCGCCCATCTACTAACACAAACACCGGGTTCGTGTGCGCGGCCGGCAGCACCCGCGCCGCAATCCAACTGCTCTCGCCCACCGGCACCTCAAACTCCACCGTATGGACCACGCCGTCCGCGACAATCGTTTTCTTCGCCACCACCTGCCCGTTTACCACAAGCTCCACCGGCACTTCCCGGCTGTTTCCGATCCGCGCCCGCTCCACATCCCAGTAAGGCTTCTCATCGTAAGGCAGCTTGCGGATCGTCTCATTCGGCGTTTCCGCCAAATATGCCGCCGCATTCACCGTCACTTTCACTGTTCCCGCCGCCGCTAGCCGCGTCTCCCCGCCCACCGCCGTTCCATTTACCGTGAAATCCATCAAATGCGTTTTCCCGTCGGAAACATAACTTCGCCCTGCCTTCAATGCCTCTAACCAGCCCGTATAGCTCAGCCCTCCATCGATCTTCGCGTACGTTCTACCAATGCCCACCCGCCCGTCGTAAATACACGGAAAGTCCGTTTCGCCGGCAATCCGCGTCCGGAAACCCACGTTCAGCGTGTGATACCAAATGTTCAGTTCCCACGGATACGGCGTATCCACCGATGAAATGAAATCCACCACATTCGGATAAGTCACGTCCACAATGTATTCATTCGCTCCAATGCCGTCGAATCCAGGCATCTCGTAGCTCGGTAAATCCGGACTCATTACCTGCAAGCCCCAGCCCGAATGCGCAAACCCCACAATCGCGCCTTGCTCTTTCGCCCAACGGAAAATTGGTAAATCCCACGTCGGCCAGTCTTCAATCTTTTTTGTCCCCGGGTAGTCCTGCTCTTTCAGATTCAGCAGCACAATGTGCCCTGCATGACTCGACGGAAAACCGGAAACCTCTAAATCGTAATGCATGATTCGTCCTGGCCGCGAGAGCGCATCGTCCTTCGCACAGAAGAACTGCTTCTGATAGTAGTAATCCGGCCCCCACGTCAGTACCGCACCCACGTTCAGCCGTTCTCCCAAAATCTGCCGGATCATGTCCTTCGGCTCAACCCCTTCCGCCGGATTCATATAGTGCGAACAGCCGGCCGCATGCACATGATGGTCGCCCGAATACCATCCATATTGCGCGGGATTGATCCATCTCTCAAGTTGAAAATCGAGCGCCATCGCTTCGCCGCCCCTCACCGCAAATTCCTTCGTATGCGCTCGATATTCCGGTCCGCCGCCATACTCAACTGTGTAATAGCCCTTCGGAAGCCGGACCTGCTCGCCGTCCTGGCGGTAAATCTGCGGTTGGAAAAAGAAATCCGGCGCCAGCCGTTTCGATCGCGCCGGATAAATGCGATTCAGACGGTCTCGAAAAATGAAGCTCGCCATCGCTGGCTGACCGTTTTCATCCTTCACATGCAGCGTTACCGTCGCGGCAGGCAGCGCATTGAACAGGATTTCCATTTCATTCCGAAACCCGATATCCTGCGAGCCCTGCCCGACATTAAAACCGATTTTGGCCGACCGCTGCCCCGCGTCCCGGCTATACACTTCCAGAATCTGATACTCGAGCCCCAACCCGGACAACCGCTTTCTCATCGGCGCTTGATGATAGAGCGAAATATCCGCCCATCGGTCCGCCGCATCGTGTGGTGTCAGCTCCATCGCCGGCTTTGGATCGCCGTTCGACATCCGAAAGGTATCTCCCGAATTCGGGCTTGCTACTTTCAGCTCAGCCGTCACCCCCGCGCGATTCGTTACTTTCACCAGAAACAATCGCGTCCCGTCTTCTGCGAGCGTCGGAGTCGCGGTGCCCTCCTCCACCTTCACTCTGCTTTCGGCGTTGATATCCACCAGCGCGAGCGCATGCGGATCGAGAATCGCCTCAAGCTCGGACACCGCTGCTGTTTCATCCGGATTGGCAATCGCCTTATCGATCCCGGCAACTTCAATTGGTGTTAACGGCTCGCCCAAATAGTCGAGCGCTTCTGCCAGCTGTCGCACTTGTTGTGCCAGTGGTTGCAACGGAACAGCGGACTGCGCATCTGCGGTCGCGGCGGCCCAGAGAAAAAGAAGCGGAAGAACAGGCTTCACATCGCCCTCCCGCGACCAATCATATCTTCTTAAAATCGAAGGGATTTAGAGCAATTCTTCGCGCCTCGCCGCGTCCAAGCGCTTTACAATCTTGCTCACATCTTGCGCCGCACTGCGGCTTGCCACCAGCAGCGCATCTGCCGTGTCAACGATGATCAGGTTCTCCACCCCCACCAGCGCAACCGGCTTCTGCGCGTCGACATAATTGCCTCTGCTGTTTTCCGCAATCACTTCCCCGCGCACCGCGTTCAAATCGGCGTCTTTCTCCGCCAAATCGTAAACCGCTTCCCAACTGCCGACATCGTTCCAGCCGATATCATCAAGCGCCAATCCCGCTACGTGTCCCGCCCGCTCGATAATGGCGTAATCCACCGAAATGTTCTCACAAAGTGGATAAACTTCCGCCAGTTTTTTGGTGAAGTTTTTCGAATCGATGTCCGGCAGCCCTGCCAGCAAAGTTGCTGTCTTCGGCTGATGCTGTCGCATCAACTCAAGTACGGTAGACGCCTTCCAAAAAAACATTCCCGCATTCCAGAAAAAGTGTCCCCGCTCCACAAACTGCTTCGCGGTTCTGGGGTCCGGCTTTTCGCGAAAGCTGGTTACCGTCAGCGCTTCATTGCCTCCCGGCAATACCCGCTTCGGAAACTCGATATATCCGTATCCTGTTTCCGCCCAGCGTGGCTGAATTCCCAACACCACCACTTTGTTAGCTTCAGCTGCTTTGAACGCAGACCGCACGAAATTCCGAAAACGCCCTTCCTTCAGAATCAAATGGTCAGCCGGAAACACGCCCATCACGGCCTCCGGATCGATTCCCTCCAGGATGTGAGCCGCTAACCCAATGCATGGCGCGGTGTTCCTTTGCGCCGGCTCCGCAATGATCTGCTTCTTTGGAATCTCGGGCAGTTGCTTGCGAATCTCCTGCTGCAGGTAATCGTTCGTGATGACCCACAAGTTCTCAGGCGGGATGATCGGACTTATTCGATCCACAGTTTGCTGGATTAGCGACCGCTCGCCAAAAAAACGTAACACCTGCTTTGCATTGCGCTTGCGGCTACGCGGCCAAAAACGGGTACCGCGCCCGCCGGCCATGATCAGGCCGTATCGGTGATTTGCCATAAATGTTGAAGTCCGGGAAGAGCTAGCTTTCGTTTATGGATTGGGGTTGCCCCGGTTCACCGGAACTTCGTGGTTTGGCAACTCAGTATCCGGAAAGCCGTGAATCAGATTCAGCGTTCTGCTCCAGCGGGTGCGGGTGAAAAAGTGCTCGGCCAAATCCAGGCCGTGGGCAAAGAGCGAGCCAACCGTGGAGCCTGCCAAATCATCCGTGGAAGCTTGGTAAGACCAGTAAATCAAAATCGGCTTGCCGATAATGTTCTCGCGTGGTACGAATCCCCAGTAGCGGCTATCGAGTGAATTGTCGCGGTTGTCGCCCATGGCAAAAAAGTGGTCCGGCGGCACTACAACCTCCCCATTCACCACATTCTCCGCGAGCATCTTGCGCTGCAGTTCGGCGGCCAGAGGCGTCAATTGCATCATGGGCGAAGGCTCTCCCGGAAAGTTGTCCCGCGACTCGATGTCGTTCATGTCCTTATGAAAGACATAGGGTTCGTTTAACTTCGCCCCATTCCGGTAGACATCTTTGTGATCCATTTTCAAGTGGTCGCCCGGCACACCGATCACCCGTTTCACAAACGTATTTGTCAAGTCCCCGGGGTAGCGAAACACAATAATGTCGCCATGTTTTGGCTGCTCGTACGGCAGTATGTATTTGCTGAGGCTGCCCCCGGGCGCGTAGGCAAGTTTATCCACCAACAAGTGGTCGCCGATCAGAAGCGTATCCTCCATCGAACCCGTCGGAATGACAAACGCTTGCACAAGCGTAGTCGTGCCGAAAAGCAGCAATAAGATAGTTACGGCCCATTCGGCGATACTATTGCGTGCTGGTTCTTTTTGTTCTTCCTCGACGCTTTTCGTCTCGGCTGGTTTCGTTTCGTTAATCTGCTCGGCCATTGTTTGGGGAATTCTTTGCTTAACTTTAATTGTATCCGTTCATGCAAACCGAACCCGGCGTTTCCTCACAGCCTTCCCTCTGCCAGCAGCGCCAGACTCAAATACTGTACAAGTGCTTCTCCATTCTGTGCCGCGTCCTCAAGCAGAGTGTTCCCTTGCTCCCCATGCCCGCTGGCCAATAGTAGAGCTCCCATTTCAAACTTCACCAGGCCGGTTGCATTCCCTTTCCCCGGGTCGCCTAAAGTCTTGAGCGCCGCTTCAATCCTGGGGCCGGCATCCGCTTCCTTCAACCGCCACGAAGCCAATAGGGGATAGACGAAATCCGGTGAATCATTGGCCAATGCTTCGTCCTTACTGATCTTGGCCCACATCTTTTCCGCCTTCTTGGCTTCTCCGCACCGAAAATGGACAAATGCCATGTAGTACTGAAAGTGAGGTTGCTTCATATATTTGCTGAAACTTCCGTTGGTCAGGAATAACTGTTTGTCGATCGCCCCCAGGTTCTCCAGGGCGGTCAGTGCATCCTCACAATGCCCGGACTTGGCTGTGTCGAGCACACGTCGCAATTGGACTTCAATGTATGCCTGCATCACCGAATCCGGCTGTTTCTCTTTTGGGAAGTTCTTGGCCGTAAACTTCGACACCGCTGTGCCCGAGTCCGACACAGATTGAATCAGTGCCGAATCCGCCACAGATTTGCCGGCCAAATTCACAGTTTCTGCTACGCCGGTTGGGATGATAGAGGACGATCCTTCCCCCGGCGCCGCGGCGGCGGGTGCTTTGTAGCCCGCACGTGCGAGCGCGGCTGTCAGTTCTGAGTCGTCCGGTGCGAATCGCAGCCCCTCTGCCAGCACCGGCCCGGCTTGCTTCGGGTCGTCTCCAAAATTCAATATCGCCAGCCCTAGATTGCGCTGTAACGCTGTCAGATCCGGTCGAATTTTACGCGCGCTCTGCCACTCTCGAATGGCATCCTTCACGCGAAACGAATCAAAATAGAGTTCACCCATTAGATCGTGCGCTACTTCATCGTTTGCGTTCTGTGCCAGCACGGTCTGCAGAATCTCGTAATCGATTGTCCGATGGGGAAAGATACCGAGAACCGGCAGCGCACTCGCCGTAGCCAGGCTGATCGTCGCGTCCTGGTGTAACTGCAAACGGCAATACGCACGGAAATATTCAACCAACGGATTATCCTGCGGCGTCACCGCTCCCAGTGCCCGCTCGTTCGCCGGCGGGAGTTTGTACGGATGTTCGAGCACCTTTAGCGCGTCGTCATAAGCGCCCACTTTTCTGTATTGCTCAGCCAGCGCAAGTACTCGTTCCGAGTCGCCTGCCAAATGCCGCCATAACGCACCGTCATCACTCCCGGACAGAAAAATCCCTTCAAGCCGAAGCATTGAGTTCGCCGGATCAATGTCCAACCAGTAGTCCAAACGTTTTTTTGCGTCATCGCGATGCCCGCTCCGTCTGAGCAGCGCCACCTCAATTGCTCCCAAACTCGGTGCGCTTCCCGGTCCAGCGAGCAGCGACTGCAGCTTGAGATACGCCTGTTGCACTCCGCCTGCACCTTTCTCGCGCGCGTCCAAAAATACGAGTTGAATTTGCGCCGCCGGCCCGTAAGCTCTATCCTGAGTTGCCCTCTGTAGAGCTTCTTCCCCATCCACGGCATGACCCGGAAGATTTGCCGCCGCAATTCCGTAATAATAGGCTGCTTCCCCGCTTGAACGCGTCTGGTCCTTCAACAATGCGATTGCATCCTCATACCGGTTCAGCGCCACCGCCGCTCGTCCCTTCGCCACCGCGAGCGCAGCGTTGCCCGGCGTTTTTTGCATCCCTCGGTCGTAGTCCCCCCAGACGAAAACCCACTGATCCCGTTGTTCGTTGTACAAGCCGCGCTCAAGCGTTGGTCCGGGCTCATCTGAATTGCCGGCCGGTGCTACCGGCTCTGGATTTTTAGCATTGCCATCAAAAGGCTCGGCGTCGAATTCGTTTTCGGTCTGGCGCAGGACTGGCTGCCCATTCGGGTCCAGAAGCAGTTCTACTGTTAGCTTTTGCGCTTCCACGCTGTGCGCGTAAGTCGTTTTCGGGTCGAGCGTCACTTTCTCTTGCCCGACGACATTGGTTCCGTCTCGAAACCGCAGCGTCACATCTTTCATTAAATGCGTCGCCTGCAGCTCTACTGTTGCCTTTGATCCATTGCGGCTGACGTTTAGAACCACATCCCGCGTAACCCGCGAGACTCCGCCCAAGTCGCTGAACGGAATCCAATAATGTTCAAACGTTTTGCTTTGACCCGGAACCAGAAACGCGAACTCAGGTTGTGTCTCCATCTCTCCCGCCTGCATTTCAACCGGCGGGTTGGCGCCCTCGGTGTAGGTAGTACGGAAGAGCTTGTCGTTATTGCTTCCCCAAATCCAAATTTTCTTGCCCTTCACGCTGCTCGCGTCGGCGAAGTGCGCGACTCCGCTGCGCGACTTCGGTTTATAAACGGCAATCCAGGGCTCGTGCGACAAGTGCGAAAACAGGCCGACCGCGTCTTTGTGATTCGCCACATCGCTCAGATCTCCGCCGTTGTTGCCAATCGGCCAAGGCGTCATTGGCCCGTCCCCGTGCGGCAGCATCCAATGCGTCGGATACAAGATTCGCAGATGTGGATCGTCCACTTCCACTGCCGCATTCACCCACCATTGATAACCTCTCCGCGCCGCCGACCCGTTGTAAATCGTCCCCTTCTGTTCAAGCATCCTCTCGCCCGGCCGCAGAATAAACTCGACTCGCCATTCCATCCCAGAAACTCGATCCGTGTCCTCCACAACCACTCGGCCGACCCCATCTTTCACGCTCCACGCGCAATCTACCGGCCAACCGCTCATACGACTATGTGCAATCGGAAAGCTGGTTTCGATCCCAGTAGAGATGAATCCGCCCCGCCCTTGTTCCGCGGTTTTCCTGATCGCCGGATTGGCAAAGAATATCTCCTTGCCCGCCACCTTGTCGGTACACCCGTGCACATGTCCGCCCAAGTCCGGCAAAATGCGGCACGTCAGATACTCGTTCTCCAGCACAATTACCCGCCACTCCACTTGTGACCTGGTCTTATTCAACGGCTTTACCGTGAGATACGGGTAATTCGGAAAGGGCTCCCGATAAAAGGCATCGAACTGTGGATTCGGATTCGGCTCACCTACGTCATACGTCGGAAACGTTCGCATTTCCTCGTGAATGGTCACAGCTTGCGCACCCAATCCTACTGCGCTCAGCGCCAAACCGGCCATGATCCAAGTCGCTCTCATAAACTTATTCTGGCAGCTACATTTCCCTTCGGGACGCAAGTCTAACTGGCGTCGCTTAACTGGTTTTGAACACACTTCAAGTGTGCGACTTGTGAGATCGTTTTATTTTGACCGGGTTACGCGGGCTTCGCCACCCCCCAAGCGGAATTTTTGAAGCCGCGACGCCTGAGTTCCTCGGCATATTTCGCATCGAAGTTGGGATCTTCCTGTTTGGCGCGATATTGTTGGTCGATATTGACCCCCATTTGGTGGCAGAATTGGGCGTCTTTCAGCAAAACTTCATAAGTGTGTTTCTGTCTTTTCATCTCGATGCGCTCGATTTCGAGCGCCAACTGCTCCGCTTTGCGTTCTTGCGCTACGAAGCCATTTTCGACGGTGCGCTTTTCTTTTCTGAGCTTTAGCAGGTCGTTGAGGGATTTGTGGAAGGAGCGGGTGTGGGTCGTGGCGTAGCGCAGATAGAGGTTGAACATTTGCGGGTCGGTGATTTGGCCGGTGTTGGGATCGGAACAGGTTTCCTGGAGTTTGCCGGCGCGCTGGGAGAGCCAGAGGGATTCGACCATGGCGTTGACGAGGATAGCTTCGGTCTCCGTTTCGGGCAGGTGCTCCTGGGCGAGCGACTCTTTGAGCGCGGCGAACTTGGCCGGGTCTTCGGTGGGGAGAAGACGGAAATCGCCGTTATGGCGGGTGAGGCCATGGACGGTGCGATTTTGCGAAGAGATGGCGCGGCCGGTTTCGGTGGTCGGGCCGGTGGACTTCTGGGCGTTGCTGCGGTTGGCGGCCAGTTGCGCGTCGGAGACGGAGTGGCGCGGCGGTTCGTTGGTTTGGGTGGGCGCGGGTGCGGACGCCATGGGTGCGGCAGATTTGGAGGCTTGGGCCTGCTTGGCTGCGGCAGCCTCGGCGGCGATATCCTTTCTAATGGCAAGGCGGGCGGCTTCGCGAGCGCGCTCGTGGCGGGCTAAGCGCTCTGCTCGTTCGGCGTCTTCGTCTTTGAAGTATTCAAAGAGCTCCAACTGCGGGGGCAGAGGGATGGGTTGGCCGTCGCGCGAATAGCCCAGTTTCCTTTCGGGGGCGGCTGGTGTTGCTGCTGTCGCGGATTGAGACTGCGGCAGCGGATGTTTGAGACTTGGATTGATCACAAAAAGGGTCCTACTTTCTTGTTTGTTTCTAGAGCGGATTTCAGCGGGCAACGGCGTGCCTTTTCGCTGGAAGCCGGCGGGTGAGCACACCGCCGGGACAATTCAGAAATAGCGAGAGGATGGGGGTGTCAAGTGGAATTAGCGCGTATGGGAGGTTGGAAAACCGTTGTAAGCGATTGAGAGGATTAGGGATAAAAAATAGTTGTGGAAAACTTTTAGATTTGTGACCCGATTTTTGGGACGCGTTTTCCCGCTGCGGTTCAGGTGAAGACGGCGGTTGCCGGTGCGGTGGTCTAGGGGAGGACGGTGGTACCCGAGCCGTCGGTTGGACGGAGATTAGGCCGGCAACGGACGTCCGATTTGGGCGTAGCGCCAACGAGCGGCGAGATGACATGGTCGGTCGCTCGCTGTTCCGCGGAGCTTAAACCTGGCCTTGCGCGTGCGATTCAGGCAGGCTCGATGAACCCTTTTCGTGTCTCGAAAGGGTTAGGTTTCGGGACGGCAGACGAGTACCCAGTTATGTTTTTCTTTTGACCTCGTGAAACGCCGACGAATATCGATTCACTAATAATGGAGTAGACTTAACTGGCTGCATGGCTCGCGCCAGTCCCGGACACTGAACATGTTCCCAAATGAGGTATAGATGTCAGAAACGCAAACTAGGAAGCGGCAGATTTGGGGCATCGTTGCCTACGCTGTTTCTCTCATTCTCATTATGAGTGTGGTGTTCTGCGCAGGATTGGACTATGCCAGCAATAGAAACTACGCTTACAGCCAGCTGGCACTAGCCTGTCTTAGCATTTTTGGGCTCGTGGGGAAGCGGATCCAGGCCGGGATGAGTCGTGAGGCTAATAATAAATAATGGCATGAGCGATGGGTCGTGATTCGGAGCAGCCTTCCCACAAAAGGGTAGTCTAGGCGAGTGGGAAGATGAATGCGCGGTAATTAATTTCGTCGGCGTTTCGAGCGTACTCGGCTGAGAGTTCATTACATTCAGCACCTTGTTGCTCGGCCCACACACTAAGCAATTCAATATCGTTTTCCTTCATGGCCCACTCTTGGTCTTTTCGGTCTAGCTGAGCCACTAAAGAGGCCAGTTTTAACTTGTCGCGAGGTGGACCGTAAGTCAGCTTATGACGGAAGACGGCCAGTTTTTCGGCGCGTTCGCCGCACCACTTCGCTTGCTCCAAAAGCACATTTTGCTGCGCTCTATGCGGATCAACATATCGCTTTTCGTAAGCGCGTCGCAGCCACGGAATGCCCTCTTTGATGGCAAGTGTGGTTGCCGCCCCCACGACGCCCATTAAATAATCAGACATAAACTATTTTCGCCTATTCTTGTCGCCGCCCCGTTTCTCGAAAACGGTAGGTTTTGGGACAAAAACGCAAAATCAATGAAATCAGGGGTTGCGGCGTCCTCCATGTCTGGCCCAAAACAAAGGCTGAATTGGCGGTGGCAAGCGACCAATAGGCGACGCTCGGTCTACGGTGCCGATTGCTTTTTTGCTCTCGCTTTGCCGGCCGCCGCCGTTACTTCGTCGTCCCATGACTTCAAGGTCTCGGCTGAGATATATCCACCTGCCCACGCCTGGCCCGAATAGACGTCGCAGATCCAAAGGAAATCGCTAATAGCACGCAGCATCTGGTCAAGTTCGGCGTGATTGGGCGGCTGTTGTCCGGCGTGCACCAACTTGTTTCGGAGGGTGTTGGCTTCAGCCAATTTTATCCGTAGACTTTTAGGCGGGCGGATGGGCCTCCCTCCTACCCTATCTGTGATTGGGATCGGGAGCGTGGGGAGCAAGCTGGTCAGCATTGTGTCGAGCGGGCGCGTCCGCTTGTCCATCCGCAGTTTCGGCACAAGGCCGGCAACTAATTTCTTGAAGCCCACCTCTGCTGCCGCAACTCCAATTACTAAGGCGCTCCTCGGGTTTGTGGTTTTTAGCATCCAAGCTTCTCTGAAAAGCTGACGACCAAGAGGTTCCTCTGTCTGTGTCTTGATCAGATCAACTATTTCTTGGCCAATCTGTGGCCGTAACTGGCGGTTTTGAGAAAAATAGACATGTAATTGAAATGTCCGGAACTCGGGCGCCTTCTGCCATGATTCGCCGTCTTTGGAGTACTCCAATTTCTCATTGCGGAACGGGTGGGGCGGCCCTTCAGAATCACATCGCCATCTGAGTATGGTTATGCTCCGAATCACATTCGTGTACAACGCGCCCATGGTGTCACGGAGAAATTCCTCCGTCTCTTGAATCGCCTCAACCGTGGTCTCGGCGATACAGGTACAGATCGCAAATGAAGGCTCACCGGGTTTCTGTCTCAGTCGAGCGATGCTCGGCACTGGTGTATCAAAAGGAAGCTCAATTTCGACGTTGTTTTGCAAATGGTGGCCAAGCTGGACTACCTCACATGAACACCTGAAGAATATCTTTGTCATCTTTATCCCGCGGCGCCGGGTCGGCACCAATGGAAAGTTTACCGGGTTGGCTTTGATGTAACCTTTTCTGCGGAGGGTCGCAAATGAAACCATTGCAAGGAGCACTGGAAATCGCCGGCACCATTATTGTGTCTCTAGGTGGCGGCGGCCTTATCGTTTTTGGGTTGTCATCGTGGTTGGGCAAAGTCTGGGCCGACCGTCTCATGCAGAAAGAAAAGGCAACGCATGACCGAGACTTGGAAGATTTCAGGGCGAAGGCTGTACGAAGACTAGAAGAGGAAAAAGCGCACTATGAGAGAGCGCTGGAAGATTTCAAGTCACACCTGGATCGTGAAAACAAACGCGCCCACCAAACATTCGAAGAAAGAATCGCGTTCTACAAGGAGGCAATGAACCCAGTAATTGACTTAATCACGGAGTCGCAACGGACCGGGAAATTAAACCAAACAATGTGGCTAGAGTTCGAGAAACAAAGGCTTGCCACTTCGATCCAGTTTGCAATGTTCGCATCGGTCGATACTTCTCAGGCGTACGACACACTGATCGATTACATCTTCGATTGCTCAGAGAATAAAAAACGATTTTCATGGCCAGAACTCAGAGAATATGCCTACAAAGTTGTCAACGAGATACGAAAGGACGTCGGTGCGACTGGAGAAGCTATTTATAAGGGCACTCGGTGAAATGGTAGGGCGGAACGCGGCGAGCGAAGTCTCAAACTCCGCTTCCCGCCTCTCGCCGGGGTCTCCACTCCGCACGGCGTAGCCGTATTTAGCGGTTCTATTTTGGGCCAGACATACGGGACGCTGGAAGCCCTGATTTTAATAGATTTGTTTTCCGTCCCAAAACCTACCCTTTATGAGGCAAAAATACTTAGGGAGTTTTGGGCGGAATACATCGCGGCACAATTTGTTGCCCTATTTTTGGCCGGCACATCATCGCCAATAGCAATTTCCTTTAGCTCTACACTGGAAGCGGACAGCCGCTGTTGGGCGCACGCTGGACGACTTCTGCTATAGTGTACGCCACCTTCACGGTGAAGGCAGAACAGGAGAAAAGAACCAATGGCAAGCACGTCTCACCCGACCCCGTGGAAGCAATGGCGGACGTTTCTTGGATTTCTAGTCGCCGTGCTCTCCGCGCAATTGGCTTGGGCCAGCAAGATTTACGAGTACCAAGGGAATGACTACACATTCGCGTCCGGCCCATACACCACGTCAATGGCGATCTCAGGGGATTTCACCGTAGCCACGCCTCTCTCCCCGAATCTTGTTGGCTACATTTTCACTCCACTGACTTTTGATTTCACGGATGGAGTTTTTGATCTCAACAATCTAGACAGCAACATCACCGATGACTTCTTCCAAGTCTCCACGGACGCCCTTGGAAACATTACGGGCACGGTAATTTACCTCAACGATTACAACCTGCCCCCGGTTGACGGAGGTTCTCAAGACGACCATCTCCAGATTTATAATCCGGATGGGGACACCGCAGCCGACTTGATCTTCTTTCCGGACGGTAATGTAGGGCTGGTAGGGGAGGGCACAAACCCAACGCCGGGCCAATGGACTGGTCAATCGGCATCCTCGACCCCGGAACCGGCCTCTATCAGTCTTCTTCTCACTGGCGGGTTGGCCGGGTTGTGGCTTTGGAAGCGCAGGAACTTTTGAAAAGACGCCTGTGGGGTAGCGGAGATTTCGCAACGCGGCACGGACAGTGCTTAACCCTTGTCGATGATAAGCCTGGAACGCCGGTTTGAACGGAAGGCCGTCAGGTTTATGAAACGCTGCGTTCCGAACCTACTGTGCTCCGGTTCCTATTGTCACAACACCTCGACGCGCGTCTTTTCCCCCGGAAACATAAAACGCTAATCACGTCAAGTCCCGAAACCTAACCTTAAGCAGAGGGTTTATTCGCTTGCGCGTCTGGAACGTGGAACGAAAACGCCGCAATCAATCGGCTTGACGGTGCCGGGCTGCGCTTCGTCAAGAGCCACGGAGATTTTATGAATGTGCAGCCTGACCACTGGCCAGTTGATGGCGGACATAATCAGGATGGCGAAGGGGCAGACTTCAAGCCGCTGCTGATTTTCGAGGTTCTTGTCGCCGGTAAGAAAAACGTCAAAACCTTCCTGCTCAAGCAGCTTGAGAAGCGCACCGTTTTTGATGCCGCCCCATTGCATGCTGACGACGGTATGAATTTCATGCCGGGGGAGGGAACGCGCCAGCTTGTGCGGTACGTCCTCATCAAACAAAACCTTTAAGGCTGCGCCTGAAACTGATGCGCGGCGCGATAGTCGAGAATGGCCCTGATAGCGTCAAGGCCAGCTTCCGGGTAACAGTCCAGTGTTTCGGCAATGGCCGCGTCTGGCGATAATCCCTCATCGCGGAAAGCGTCATAGTTGCCGGTGATGGCGTCCACGCGCAAGCGGGTGTTTTTAAGCAGCGGTGCGCCGCTCACCTTGCCGGGAATGATTTCAACCAAGGGGCAATCAGACCAATCGAGAGGTGCCATGTTCGTACACTCCTTTCATCGTAGCGTTTTACCACAATTCGGCGTTCGAGCGGTTGCCAGCTGGTTGAGCGTAGCAGACGGAGAGGCGCCTTTCGTTGGTTTGCGCTGGAGACGATGCGGCGGCGAGGAGGGCGAGTTGTTGGGGCCGGGGTTGGGCGGCGACTGCGGCCGCACGAGCGGCGGCGGCGGCACGAACGGCGGCGATCTGCTCGCTGGGAGTCCTTGGGTCGGGCATTCCGAGGTCTTCCCAAAGCTCCATTTGCGGCGGCAGAGGAGTGGGGCGGCCGTCACGCGTATAGCCAAGAATCATGCCCGCTGGAACCAATGTGACCCCCAAACTGCCAGTTTGACTGGCCAGTGTTGGTCATTATGCGAGAAATTCAATCCTCAAAGGCGAAGGCTCGTCCGCGTCACTATCTTGATCAGGTGGAGCGTGGAGAGACGCTGGTCATTACTCGGCACGGAAAACCGGTTGCGCGTTTGACGCCCGTTCCGGCGACTGATCGTGAACACGTGCTTCGGCCTTTGCAGCAAATTGCGGAGGTACGTGAGACACCGGGGAAAATGACATTAGATGAGATTCTAGCGGCGCGGCACGAAGGCCACAAGTATTAGTGTTCGTGCTAGACGCATCGGTGGTTTCGTGCTGGTGCCTTCCGATGAATGCCATTCGTATGCTGAAGCCGGTTTTCCGAATCGCCGGATTGGCAAAGAATATCTCCTTTTCCCCTCACCTTGTCCGCACACCCGTGTACATGTCCGCCCAAGTCCGGCAAAACCGGCCATAATCCCGATCACTCTCATGAACTTATTCTGGCAGCTACACTAGGTGAATCATAGCCATGGATTTTCCCTCACTCCTCGAATCCGGCCGCCGCGATTTCCTCTCGTCCGTCTCCACCCTCGAAGATCCTCTCGCCTCCGCGAAACTCGACAAAACGACTTGGTCCATCCTCGAATGCGTCGAACACGTCATCCTCACCGAATCGCGTTATCAGGAGTGGCTCGCCAACGCCGATCCCATCGATCCCCAGCCCAACCCCCAAAAAGAACTTCGGCTCTTCAGCATGATTCGGAGCCGCCTCACCAAAGTCGATTGCCCCGACGCCTTCTGGCCTCAACGCCGCTTTAGAACCTTGGCCCCCGCCATCGCCGAATTCAATTCCATTCGTGACCGCTCCATCGCCACCACCGCCAACCTGGGCCGCTCGCTTTACAGCCTCGGCTTCGAGCACCCTTTCTTCGGCAAAATCAACGCCGCCGAAGCCATCCAACTCATGGACGGCCACGCTCGCCGCCACGCCGACCAAATTCGCGAAATCGCCGCAGCCCACCAAACCCGCGTATAATCAAACCCGTATGAAGTTCGCAGCGGCCGCCATCCTCTTTCTATCGCTATCCAACGCCCACGCCGAAAAGCTGGGAACGGTTTCGTTTCCCACCTCCTGTTCGCCATCGCTGCAAGCCTCCTTCAACCGCGGCGTCGCCCTGCTTCACGATTTCTGGTACGAAGAAGCCGAAAAGCAGTTCGAACAAATCGCTGCGTCCGACCCCGCCTGTTCCATCGCGCACTGGGGTGTGGCCATGAGCATCTATCACCAGATCTGGAACCGGCCCGACGCCAAAACCATGGCGCACGGCTGGAGCGAAATTCAAAAGGCAGAATCACCCCAAGCCCAAACGCCGCGCGAACGCGAGTACATCGAAGCCCTGAAACACTTTTATCGGCCTGGTTCCGAAGATTATCAAGCCCGCGCCGAAGCCTATTCGAAAGCGATGAGCCAACTCTACGCCCACAACGCCGGCGATGTTGATGCTGCCGCTTTCTACGCCTTGTCCTTACTCGCCACCAGCGCACCTAACGACACAACTCTCGCGAACAACCGCAAAGCTCTCGAGATTCTCAAACCTCTCTTCGACCGCTATCCCGATCATCCCGGTCTTGCCCACTACATCATTCACGCTTGCGATAATCCC
Organism: Bryobacterales bacterium; assembly: GCA_963771405.1. GTDB lineage: Bacteria > Acidobacteriota > Terriglobia > Bryobacterales > Bryobacteraceae > Bog-105. Next base: position 171,567 of record CAVYUL010000106.1, on the reverse strand, counting down.
ACCCTGGCCCAAGAAGGCTTGCACGCCGCCGAACGCTATGGTGCGATCGCTCCTTCCGCCCCGCACGCTGTTCACATGCCCGGTCACATCTTCGCCCGCCTCGGTATGTGGCAGCAGGATATCGATTCGAACTTGGCATCGGTCGCCGCTTCCGAAGCCGCCGGAGCCAATCATCAAAGCGGCGCGTTCGATCAACTCCACGCCGACGATTTTCTCCTCTACGCCTATCTCCAAAGCGGCCAGGACGCGAACGCGCGTGCGCTTGTAGAGAAAACTTCAACTCTTCTCACTCGCTTCGAATCCATGCCACACATGTCCACTCACGGGATGACCGGCATGTTCCCGCGCTATCGCAACGAGTTTGCCACCATCTATCCACTCGAAATGCACAACTGGCCCATTGCTGCCGAGTTGCAACCGGCTCCGGGTTCTCGCCCGCTCTCCGAGCTTGAGATTTGGTGGGCCCGCACTCTCGCTGCCGGCCACCTCCATCAACCCGCCTCCGCCAAAGAAGATCTCGCCCGCTACGATGCCCTTATAGCTGAACTCAAAAAGGGCGACGACGCCTATGTCGCCACTTCAACCTTCGAGCAGATCGAACACGGCGAACTCCTCGCATGGACCCATTTCGCCGAAAACAAACCCGATCAAGCCCTCCAGGAACTGCGCGAAAGCGCCGACCTGCAACATAAAGTCGGTCAAGCCGAAGTCGATATCCCGGCGCGCGAGATGCTGGCTGACATGCTTTTAGAACTGAATCGTCCCAAAGAAGCGCTAGTCGAATACGAAGCCGCTCTGAAAGAAAGTCCAAACCGCCTCAACGGCCTCTATGGCGCTGGCCGAGCGGCCGAAGCCGCAGGCGATCTCGACCGTGCCAATCAATACTATTCGCAATTGATGAAAATCACCGCCAACGGTTCCCAATCCCAACGCGCCGAATTCGCCCATGTCCGCGAATTCATGGCCACCAAACAAGCATCCGCTCGCTAAATCACGCTTTCGCTAGAGCCGGCAGCAAAGGCATTGACCGAATTCGGATCCCCGTCGCCGAAAAAATCGCATTCCCAATAGCCGGCGCAATTCCCACAATCGGCGTCTCTCCGGCCCCCGCCGACGGCACATCCTTCCTATCGATCAAAATTACATCGATCTTCGGAACATCGCTAAAGCGCGGCACCCGGTATTGCGAAAGCCTTGGATTCACAATCCGTCCGTTCACCTGTTCCACTTCCTCAAACAACGCCCCGCCCAAACCCATCACAATCGCACCTTCTACCTGATTCCGCAGGTGATTCGGATTCACGATGGCCCCACAGTCCCAAGCCGCGACAACACGCTCCACCTTCACCTGCCTGCTTTGATTGACTGCTATCTCCACACAGCAGGCAATATTGCCGCCCTTATCGAACCCGCACGCAAGTCCGAATCCCCGGCTTGTATTTGCTTTCTGCTTGGTCCACTCGAACTTGTCGGCCGCCGCCATCAAAACCGCGCGTAATCGCTCGCTCTTTAAATTCTTCAGACGAAATTCCAGCGGGTCAATCCCCAACCGCGCCGCCATTTCGTCCATGTGCGATTCCCGCGCGAAATGATTTGCCGTCGACGCCAATCCGCGATATGACCCTACTCGCAGTGGCAGATCCACTTCCACAAAGTGCTCTTCGTTCTTCTTCTCGTCGATATCGTAAGGGCTCTTCAGACCGGCTGGCCCGGAAGCGACATTCACATGCTTCCACGCAACAATCCGTCCATTCCGATCGACCGCGCTCGCGAGACTCATCGTCCCTTGCGGACGAACATAGCCCCAGGCAAACTCTTCTTCGCGTGTCCAAATCAGCTTCACCGGCTTCCCGGTGGCTTTCGCCAAACGCGCCGCCTCCACCGCGCACTCACCCGAATGTTTTCCGCCATACCCCGAGCCGGTATCGGGCATCAGAACATGCACATCGCTTTCTGGAAGCCCAAATGCCGCAGCCAGTTCTTCCCGCACCCCAAACGGCCTCTGCGTACCTGTCGATACGTTCAACTTCCCGTCCCGCCACTCCGCTACCGCTGCCCGTGGTTCCAGCGGCACATGAGCAATGTAGGCAACCTCATATTGTGCCGAGACCACCGTCGTCCACGCGGGCGCAGCGAACTCCGGCTCAGCTGACTTTTTTGCAGGCGGCGCGGGCGTTTCGCTCCACTTGGCCTCAATACTCGCCAAAGCCTTTTCCGCTATCCGTTCATCCGGCGCAACAACACCCACAAAATCGCCATCTCTCACTACCACCACACCGTGCATCGCCGCTGCCGCATTCGTATCCACCGATGCCAGTTTGTAATTCGCGCTCGGCGGCCGCAGAACGCGCCCATACAACATCCCCGGCGCCTGCAGATCCGAAACAAACTTGTGCCGCCCCGTTACCATCTCAACCGCATTGATCTTCGGCAGATCCTTGCCGGCCACTTCCCACTGGCTTGCCGCCGTCACGCAATCCGCATTGCCAATGACGCTGACCCAATCCACTTTTCCGGCCAATTCGCCATAGGCAACGCGCCGCTTCACATCGCCATTGGAAACGAATCCGTCCTTGGCCCGCAGATGGTCCTTCGACACGTTCCATTTCTTCGCAGCTTCCGCAATCAGTGTCTCGCGCGCCGTGGCCGCCATCTTGCGCATCTCCGGAGCCATGGTCGGCGTCGTTCGGCTGCCAAACGTGCCCATGTCCCAAGGCGTAAGCGCCGTGTCCCCCATAACCAGGGTCACCATTGCCGGGGAAACGCGCAACTCATCCGCAACCGCTTGCGTCAGCGATGTCCGAATATTCTGCCCGACTTCCACCTTCCCGGTGAACGCCGTAATCTTTCCGTCCGGCCCAATGTGCAGCCATGCCGCAACGTTCGTCGGCAATTCATGGCCCCCACCGCGCCGTCCCGATTCTTGCGCCTCCGCGTTCAGCAGAACAAGCAGGCCCCCGCCCAAGCTCGCCAGGAATGCACGCCGTCCCAATTCAAGCATGATGAGGCTCCTTATTGTCTGCTTGCAGTTCCTGCGCCGCTTTATGCACCGCTTCCACAATCCGGTTGTACGTTCCGCAGCGGCATAGATTCCCGTCTAGCTTCTGCCGGATCTCCGCGTCCGAAGGGTCGGGGGATTTCCGCAGCAGAGCCACCGCGGAAAGCACCATGCCGCAGGTGCAATAGCCACACTGCATCGCGTCACAATCGAGAAAAGCCTTCTGCACCGGATGCAGCCGTTCGCCATCCGCCAGCCCTTCCACCGTTGTAATCTCGCGCCCCGCTACCGTATACACCGGCGTAATGCATGATCGATGCGCCACGCCGTCTACCAGCACTGTGCAAGCGCCGCATTGACCTTCACCGCAGCCATACTTTGCGCCGGTCAAATCGAGTTCGTTCCGCAAGACCCAAAGCAGCGGCCGTTCCGGATCGGATTGAATCATCCGCCGCCGGCCATTGATGGTGAGTTCCATGTCCGTATTGTAGGCTGATTTTGCCGAACCGTCCGTCAGGTAAACTCGCTATTTTAGGAATTCGGATGTCGAACCCACCCGTAAACCCGCGCTTCATTAAGCTACCGAGCGGCGTAGTTGTGAATTTATCAGTCGTGAGCCAGATTGTCCCTCTAGGCGACACGCTGGAAGTTCATTTTACCGGGGGTGATAAGGCGGTTCTGAGAGGGCAAGACGTTGAAGCGCTTCGCAAAAAATCAGGATTAAGCGGACTGAATGCTAACGTCAAAATCGGCATCTTTTGGGCTATAATTATCATCGCAGTGCTTCTGGTTTATTTCGCAGTTCGCGCTCGAGCTTAAAGCGACATGGCGCCAAGCCTGACCGCGAAAATCACAAGTCGAATGCTGGCCATAATTGGCTCTGCGGTTTTCCTCGTGATCGCCCCCGGTTTCGTCGCGGGATTAGTCCCCTGGTGGCTGTCCAACTGGCGTTTCGAATCTCCGTTCTTCGCGCTATCCTTTATCCGTTTCGTTGGAGCAATACTGCTATTGCTTGGTATCCTCGCCCTGCTCGATTCTTTTGTTCGCTTCGCAATCAAAGGCCTCGGCACACCATCACCGGTTTTTCCAACCCGTCACTTGGTTGTGACCGGCCTCTATCGTTACGTCAGAAATCCCATGTATATCGCAGTCTTCAGTGTGATCCTTGGCCAAGGCCTGCTCTTCGGAAACCAAGCGATCCTTGAGTACGCCGGTTTCATCTGGCTGCTCTTCCACCTTTTCGTACTTTTCTACGAAGAACCGGCGCTTCGTGCAAGCTTCGGCTCTGAGTACAAAGATTTCTGCGTAGGCGTTCCAAGGTGGATTCCACGCCTCACTCCGTGGCCCGGTCAGTCCAAGTAGCCGGCAGGTTCGCCGCGGCCATCCGGCCGAAATCTCCGATATACTTGTCTTCCAAATGATGAAAGCTCCTGCCTCTTTCGCGTGCCTCCTGATAGCCCTAGCCTTTACTGCCGTTGGCGCGCGTGGTGCTTCCACCACGAGTTCGTTCGCTCTCCTTCGTCACCCCACCCTGAGTAAAACGACTATCGTTTTCGAGTATGCAGGCGATTTATGGAGCGTCAGTCGCGGAGGCGGAGAGGCCATCCACCTAACGACGAACCCAGGCGTCGAAGAAAATCCCATCTTCTCTCCCGATGGAACTCAAATCGCCTTCACTGGCGAATATGATGGCAACGTCGACGTTTTTGTGATGCCCGCGATCGGCGGCGTACCCAAAAGACTGACTTGGCACCCGGCCCCCAATATCGCGTTGGGCTGGACACCCGATGGCAAGCGAATTCTATTCTCCTCTCCCAGAACCGCTTACTCCCGTTTCTTTGAGCTTTTTACAGTCTCTGCCGATGGAGGATATCCACAGAAGCTTCCGCTTCCCACTGGTTTTGAAGGCTCGTATTCGCCAGATGCCAAGTCTATTGCTTACACACCGTTGGTACCGGCTTTTGAAGCCTGGAAACGCTATCGCGGCGGCAGGGCCAGTTGCATCTGGCTGGCAGACCTTGAGACCAGCCACATAGACAAATTGCCCCGCACAGATTCAAATGATTTCAATCCGATGTGGGCCGGCGATGTCGTGTACTTCCTTTCAGATCGCAACGGCCCCGTCACGCTGTTCTCCTACGACCTTAAATCGAAACAGGTCAAGCAACTGATTGAGAATCACGGTCTCGATCTAAAGTCGGCTTCTCTCGGGCCGGGCGCCATTGTTTATGAGCAATTCGGATCTCTGCATCTTTACGACCTGAAGACTGAAAAGACCAGCGCCGTCGAAATCCACGTCTCTGGAGACTTGCCGGAAGTCCGTGAACATCCGGTCAATATTGGCAAAAAGCTGGCAAACGCTCACATTTCGCCCACCGGTATGCGCGCCGTGTTTGCCTCTCACGGTGAAATCATCACCGTTCCCGCGGAAAAAGGCGATCCACGCAATCTGACCAACACGCCGGGAGTGATGGAGCGCGAGCCCGTATGGTCTCCCGACGGGAAAACGATCGCCTATCTCTCTGACGAGTCTGGCGAATACCAACTCCACCTTGCGGCGCAGAATGGCATGGGGCCAGTCACGAAAATGGCCCTTGGTGACTCTCCTGCCTTCTACGCCGGCCTCCACTGGTCGCCCGACAACAAGAAGATGTCATACGTCGACAGCCATCACGTTCTGTGGTACCTCGACTTAGCGGAGAAGAAACCCGTTCGCGTTGACAAAGACTACCTTTGGACGAACTTCGCCATTCAAGGCGTGTGGTCGCCGGATAGCAAGTGGCTGGCGTATGCGAAGCGACAGAAAAACTACATGAGTGCGATCTACCTCTACTCGCTCGAAACAAAGAAGACAACTCAACTGACCGACGGCATGAGTGACGCGCAGTTGCCGGTTTTCGATAAGAGCGGCAAGTACCTGTTCTTCAGTGCCAGTACAGATTCAGGCCCGGCCCTGCAACCCGATATTCAATCAGGCGCTCGGTCGGTGACCAGCAGCATCTATTTGGCTGTTCTTTCCAAGAATGATCCGTCGCCTTTTGCGCCTGAGAGCGACGACGAACCTCTCCCTGGCGCGGCCCCCAAGTCCGATGCCGCCTCAGCGGCCGCCGCCGAAAAGAACAAAACGCAAACAAGTGATGCGTCAGATAAGAAAGCCGCTGTGGAAGTGAAGATTGATTTTGAGAACATCGGCCAGCGCATTCTCGCTGTTGACCTTCCACCGCTCACTTACGTCGATTTACAAGTAGGGAAAGCGGGTACACTCTATGCCTCGGAAATTCCGCTCTCCGAAAGCCGCAGAAGGGGCCCCCCTGCTATCACCGTCCATCGATTCGATCTGGCGAAACGCAAATCCAACGTGGTGGTTAGCGGTGTGAGAACTTTTGAGATCTCCGAAAACGGCGAGAAAATGCTGACCCAACAAGGCGACAAGTGGATGATCTCCGCCCCTAGGCCCATGGCCGCTGGCGAAGGCGGTCCGCCGCCACCGCCGCCCGATAGCCAAAGCGCTCTGAAAACCGAAAATTTAGAAGTGTTGGTCAATCCTGCCGCCGAATGGAGGCAGATGTATAACGAGGCTTGGCGCATCGAACGCGACTTCTTCTACGATCCGGGCTATCACGGCCTAAATCTGAAAGCAGAAGCGGACCGCTATGAGCCTTACGTTGGCAGCCTCTCCTCCCGCCAGGATCTCAGCTATCTTTTTCGGGAGATGATGGGCAATCTGACTGTCGGCCACCTCTTCGTGTGGGGCGGCGATGAACCGGAAATCAAACACGTAGATGTTGGTTTGCTGGGAGCCGACTACAAAATCGAAAACGGACGTTACCGCTTCGAACACGTGTACAACGGTGAAAATTGGAACCCCGAGCTGAAAGCGCCGCTCACCCAGCCTGGCGTAAACGTAGTCGCCGGTGAATACCTACTCGCCGTGAATGGAAAAGACGTCCTGCCTAATGTCGATGTATTCAGGTTCTTCCAAGGCACAGCCGGAAAAAGCATCCTGCTCAAGATCGGACCTGATCCGTCGGGGGCAAACTCGCGTGAAGTGACCGTGGTTCCCGTGCCTGACGAAACAGCCCTTCGGGAACTTGCCTGGATCGAGGGCAACCGCCGCAAAGTAGATGCCATGACGAACGGTCGCGTTGCTTACATCTATATGCCCGACACTGCCTCGGGCGGCTACACGAACTTCAATCGATACTTTTTTGCCCAGGTTGGCAAGGAAGCGGCCATCATCGACGAGCGCTACAACGGCGGGGGAGCACTAGCTACCGACATCATTGAATATCTGAAACGTCAAAGGCTGAGTCTGGTGGCCACGCGCGACGGGGCGGACGAGGTGCAGCCGCAGGGAGCGATCTTCGGCCCCAAAGTGATGATCATTAACGAAACTGCCGGCTCCGGCGGCGACGCGATGCCTTGGTATTTTCACCGCGCGGGAGTCGGCAAACTCGTCGGCAAACGTACTTGGGGCGGTTTAGTGGGTATCTTTCCCATTCCCAGTTTGATGGATGGCGGAATGGTCACGGCTCCGAACCATGCTGTCTGGAATCCAAATGGTAAATGGGAAGTCGAAAATCACGGCGTCGGTCCCGACATTGAAGTCGAATTTGACCCTGAGCTGGTGCGCCGCGGTCAAGATCCACAATTAGAACGCGCCGTCGAAGAAGTGATGGCGGAGCTAAAGGAACACCCGATCCCAGAACCCAAAAGGCCTCCTTATCCGGATTACCATCAGTCATCGGCACATTGACTCGCGGTCACTTTCCAAACCGTCTAAGGTGTGGTTTATTTCACCACCTGCCCAAACCCGCGTACAATGAGAATCATGGCTTTTCTATCCCGCTGCGCCGGGATCTTCGTTTTATTGACCACCTTAGCTTTCGCCCAGGATTGGAAAACTGTCACCAATTTGCCCGGTGTGGATTTTAGCGGCCTCGACGCCAAACAAAAGACCACCGTCCTCAAGATCTTGCGGGAAAACTCATGCTCCTGCGGCTGCGGTCGAATGATGGCCCAATGCAGGGTGGAAGACTCCTCCTGCTCCTACAGCATCAACTTGGCAAACATCGTCGCCCAAGCCATCAAAGAAGGAAAAACGCCCGAGCAGGCTCTCGAAGCCGCAAATACCTCCCGCTTCGGTGCTAATCACATCAATCAGATTCTCGATCCGCCGGTCCCATTGCCCGTCACCGGTGCTCCCGTAACCGGTCCAGCTAACGCTTCCGTGACCATCGTTGAGTTTTCCGATTTTCAGTGCCCCTACTGCATTCAAGCCGTTCCCGAACTCGAAGCCCTTCTGAAGGTTTACCCCAATCAGGTTCGGCTCATTTTCAAGCAGTTCCCCCTCGAAATTCACTCTGATGCGTACCGCGCCGCCTCCGCCGCCGTGGCCGCCCAGAAGCAGGGCAAGTTCTGGGATATGCATTACGCCCTGTTCGCCCACCACGACGATCTTTCGCTTCAGTCGATTTTGCACATCGCGGACGAATTGAAACTCGATACTGCTCGCCTGCGCCGCGACATGGAGTCGAAAGAAGTTCGCGACAGCATCGATAAGGATCTCGCTGAAGGCACGCAAGCCGGCGTCGAAGGTACCCCAACCATCTTTATCAATGGGCAGCGTTATAACGGCCGCATCGAACTAGTCTCTCTGCGCGGCATCATCGGCGACGAGATCAAGAAAAGTGGCGGCGCGAAATCGCAAACCGCCAGCCGCTAGCCCCTATTTATTGTCCAGTTCTTTCGTCACTTCCAAAACGACATCGCCCAGAACCTGCAGGCTTTGAGCGCTGAGCTTATCAAGCGTGTCTTTGCCCGTATGCCAATAAGCCTGATTCGGACCGTAGTCGAAGTCAATCAGATCGATCACGTTCACCCCCACATCCGCGAACGGTTTGTGATCGTCTTCAATCGCCCCGGCATCCTGCCGGAAGTATTTGCTGTCACCAAGCTGCGCCGCCGCCCGTTTCACCATTTCCCGTAAACTGGCCGACGAGTTGGCGTCATTCATCACATCAAGATCCTTGTCGCCGATCATATCTACGTTGATCAAAGCCACTAAATGACTCAGCGTTCCGTCTGCTAACCACTTCGCAGCCAGCTGGCGGCTTCCGTACAAACTATCCGTATCGCTCCACTCGCCTAAGGCCTCTTCGCCATCAAAGAAAACAATGTAAATATCGTCTCGGTGCTCTAACTTAGAAACAGCCCGGGCGAATTCAAGCAGAAAGCCGGTGGAAGATCCCCCGTCGTTTGCTCCCAGAAAATGGACCCCAGCGATATTTTTCGTATCGAAATGACCCGTAATCGCTACCGCCTTGCCCGAAGAACCCGGAAATTTGGCGATGATATTCGTCATCGCGATCGGCCCTTGCGGCGTCCGCCCGGAAAACGAGTCCAGCGTGACCTGCGCCCGGGTTGCCTTCAGTTCGGAGATAATCCAAGCTCGCAGTTTTTCATTCGCTACCGAGCCGGACGGCCTCTCGCCAAATCCCACTGCGCGGCGTGTATCCGCCATGGCCGCACTCCCTCGAAAAAGTGAAGCACCTAACCCGGCGCTCGGAACGCCTAAGAGAGCTGTCAGGATCAGTGCGGGCTCAATTAAAGATTGCAGTAATTTATGACGATTAGATGGATACATTAGGCCTGTTTATTTGACCGATGCGCAGAACGAATAGCTCCTCCGACTAGTACTCAAACTACTCGAAGCCGCGATTTCTGTTGTATTATAACGTTAGCTAGACAGGTGAGGAGAAGCCTGCTTTCATCATGCAGTCCGTTGGGACAACACTCCGAGAAGCGCGAATCAAGAAGGGTTACACGCTTGAAGACATCAATGCGCGTACTCGCATCTCTTTGAAAAATTTGAACGCGATTGAGGCGGACGACCTTGCCAAAATCAGTTCGCCGTTCACTTACCGCAGCTTCGTAAAGCAAATTTCTGAAATCGTCGGGGTTGATCCCGCCGCACTGGCAGCCGATGTCCAGGCAGCTTCGACTACCATGCCCGAACCTCTCGTGCCGGGACAAGAGGAGGAGACTTATGTCCGTCCCCACCAGTTTCAGCCGCAAACCAAACCCAAGCCGGTATTAAACTGGTTCCGGGTCGCGTCGGTCGCGGGTGTTTTGGGCGTAATCTCCATTTATCTGCTCTGGCGAAATGGCGGTACCGCTTCAGCGAAACTACCTCCTTCTCCGTTTCCAGCCTCTAGCCAGGTCGTTCCGCCACCCCAAGCGGTCCCTGCCTCAACTTCGGCAGTGCAGTCGGCGGCGGTGCCGGCGGTTGCCGCACCGGCTCCGGTTGAGTCAAAGCCCACACAAACTCTCGTACAACAGCCGCAGCCGCCAACTCCGGTGACAGCACCCGGCACCGAACAACTTCTTCCGCCCAGCCAGGTTTCGGCAAAGACAACCGCACCTGTTTCGGATTCGTCTTCTACTCAAGTCTCGGTCGTGACGCCGCCAACCCAGAATCAAGACCCCGCACCCATCCGCATCGAACTGTCCACCATCCAGTCCACTTGGTTATCCGTCTCGGCCGATGGTAAGACCGAATATTCCGGCACCTTGGCCGCCATGCAGACCATGACCTTTAGCGGGAAAGAAACGGCGGAAATCCGCACCGGGAACGCCGGCGGCGTCAACATTATCTTCAACGGCCGCGCTCTCGGCCCGATGGGTCGCCTTGGTCAATCGCGCAAGTTTGTCTTTACCAAGAGCGGTTATGAAGTCGTTCAAGGCCTGGGTGGCACTGCCATAGCGCGCTCACCTTTCCTGCCTGTCGTCAATAGAAATTAGCTTTAGTTGCCCGCTAGCCTTTCTTTTAGGCTCTTCGGATCGAGGTGGCAAAACGGCGGTGAGAAATTCCTCTGCGGTACCGCTGCGCCGCTCTGGCTGAATTCAAGATAAGACTCGTCACCGGTTTTCCAGGCATTCCAGCTTGGAAGACCTTGACCATTCGGATCCCCAAACTTAGCAAAGTTCGTCCAATAAATCTGCATGCTCGAGGAGAGTTTCCGGTCCGCTTCCGTAAATGGCAGCCATCGCCAGCTGCGATCCGAAAACGTATCGAAAACATAAGGTATCTCCAGTCCGTGAAAGGCGCCCAGTTGCGCTTCGCCTTTGCCCGGGATTGAGCGATCGAATTTATAAACGAATGCTCGCGCGCCGGCACTGGTCACAAGAGTGGCTTCCGCTCCTATCGGGCACGCCATCAACACGTCATTGCTGGCGCGGTCGATGCCAATATCGCCATGCATGAGTATTTCAGCCAGATATACAGCCACCGCCATGTCGGTCCATCCACCATAGAGAGGCCGGGCGGTATCTGCAAGTTTCTTCACCGCATCGCCCGGCGCAGTCTTCGGTGGTGGCTTAGCCGATTGCTTCGCTGCAGCGGCTCCGCCAATCCGAAAGGCGCTCAGTTCTCTTCCGTTCAGCCCCGCCATCAGATCCACCTTCTGAGTTTTTCCCCAAGCAAACGCTTTGCTCGGCGATTGCGGTAGCAGCCATCCATCCACCACAGATGCGTTGGGGTCAAAGTTCTTATACCCGGACGTCACTACTCGCCCGTCCAAGGCGGCAACTTGATCGGCCCCCATTTGACGAAGAGTCTCTAGCCCTTTCTTAAGCGTTGCGGACGCGCCCGCCGCTGCTTGGCCCACTGCGATGCCCACCGCCTCCGCCTGCGCTCGTGTGACCGCCGGGCCCAACCCAAACGCCGGTCCACTCTCCGCAATCACTCGCCGGAATAGCCCTTTCGTCACCGGCGAAGTCATGAGAGTCGTTACATCGATAGATCCAGCCGACTCGCCAAAGAGCGTTACATTTTGAGGATCGCCGCCGAACTGCGCGATGTTCTGCTGCACCCACTGCAATCCCGCGATTTGATCAAGCAAACCGTAATTCCCGGAGCTATGCTGTGGCGATTCTGCCGTCAGTTCCGGATGAGCGAAGAACCCCATGACACCCAGCCGGTAATTGATGGTAACGACGATGACCCCATGCGATGCCAGCGAAGATCCGTTGTAGCTTTCATCGCCTCCCGTTCCCGCCCGATTGCTGCCGCCATGTACCCACACCATAACGGGAAGCCCCTTAATCCCCGGCGGCCAAGGCGAGAATACATTCAGATACAGGCAATCTTCTGAAGATTTGAAAGGTTGAACCGCGAACGGCACTTGGTAGGTCGCGGCAAGCGGCGCCAAAAACCCATCCACCCCAATGGCCGACTGCACGCACGGGGTCGCAAAGTGAGTTGCGTCGCGAGTTCCAGTCCAGTTTGCCAGAGGTTGCGGCTCGCGCCATCGCAAATTTCCCACCGGCGATGCCGCAAAAGGAATACCTTCAAATACCCCGATACTGCCTTGCAACTTTCCTGCGAGAATTCCGCCCGCTACCTGGACAACAGGAGCACCCGTCTGCAGCGGATTCGCGCTTCCCATCAAAAACGCCGGCACCAGCAGAACAAAAATCGAACGCATAGAATGGCGGTCACAATCGTATCGCACGTATCAGCCGGAATACCTGCGCCATTGCCGCAGCATGGCATAGAGTCGCCGATACTCCATCGCGTGTACGTGACCATTCACGAATTCGTTCGTTTCGAAATGCAGATGCTGTCCGTGCCCTGGTCGCGACGCGTTTAAACCCGTGTGTCCCACCGTCCCTATTTGTTGACCCGGCACTACTATTTGTCCGGCGGAAACCACCACCGCGCTCAGGTGGCAGTATCGATAGAAGCGATCTTTGTCCGGATCGAAAATAATGACTGCATTCCCTCCTTTGCGCGACGTGGTCGAGAAAATGTCATTCGCGCTCCAGCCGCGATCCGCCAGTATCACGATTCCCCGCGAGACCGAGTGAACCGTTGTCCCTTCCGCTGCAAACAGGTCTATGGCATAGCGGTGACTGCGCCGTCCGCCGGACGCTGAAACATAGTTCACCGGCTTCAGAAATTCCGCTGGACCCGAGGGTTTCGATCTCTCCCATGTCTCATGTAGCTGATGCACAAATCGCAATTTCAGTTCGGCGGACAGCATGTTGCTGATCTGCCCGATAATACGTCGATCGGGGTCGGCATCGTGTCGGCTGGCCGCGGTATCGCCCAGGAAGTTATCGTGGTAATAAATTGCCGAAACCAGGTACGGACTCATCAGAAAGTTACTCTGGTCCAGGTTCCCGATGATCTGTTTTGCTTTGGCAACCTCATTTGCCACCCGCCTGTCGATCTCCGGAGATGGCTGCACCTCCTGAGTTACATCACCTGGTGCTCGTTGCGAGAAACAGCCAGTGAGCGCCATCATCACCGCTGCATTCAAAACTGCAGTCGAGATCTTCGCATGTTTGGCCCGCTTCCAGAAACTTTCACGTGGCCCGAAATCATGCATGAAGATTGGCAGCGGGTCTGGCCTCCGATTGCAGTGAACCGATAGCTGCTCACATCTTAGCCCGTCTTCGCTGGATATTTATCTTCTCGGCATCCTCCTCCATTTCTTTACCGCGCTCTTGGCGCTCTTGACTTCGGTTCAATCCACCGCCGGTCTGATCAGAAAGAATACGAGAAGAATCAATAGCAGCGTGCCGCCACTCGGATAATAACCCCAGTGAGTGCTATACGGGTACAGCGGGAGCGATCCGAGCAACATCAAAACCAACAGAATCAGCAGAACGGTTCTAAGCATTTTGTGCCTCCAGTGATGGCCAGATTTGCCATCTATTGATCAGACTTGTGAATCGCGCAAAATGTGACTCCGCTCTGAGAAGTGAACGGATGAACCTTCTACGTCGCAGCGGAATTGTCTAAGATAGCGCCTGACTTGCGCAAAATTCCGCTTGCGGTGCAGCCAGTGGTGCAACGAATTCGTGTTCGGCGTAAATCGTAACGGAAGAGTACTGATTACCCTGTGGCTCCCGGTGCGAAATCAACCGTCGTCCATTCACGTCCAAAACCCAATACTCGACAATGCCGGCGCGCGCATAGAGCCTGGCCTTGACACTCAGATCGTAATTCAGCGAACTGTCGGAAACCTCCACCAACAGCCGAATGTCCTGAGGCTGCGGGTTCGCCGACACAAAGGTGGAGCATTCCCGTTTCAACACAATCAAATCCGGTTCCGGTTCGTTCGACGCATTCTCGTCAGGATGCACATCAATGGGCGCTTCAGGGTCCACGAATTCGTTGCCGAAGGTCGTCTGCAGCCAGATCAGCATCATTCTGAGCGCATTCACATGCGGTCGGTTCTTCCCCATTTTGCTAATGAGTTCCCCATCAACCAGTTCAAGCCGCTCTCTCTCAAAAACACCGGAAGCCTCGAAAATTGTACACTCCTCGCGTGTCCAGCGCTTTCGCGGAGGCACTTGGGGAGGCGGCATTTTCGTCGGATTCGTCAATACAGTCGGCATGGGGGCCTTTTTTCAGTGTAAGGTACCCAACCCCGTTCGAGTTTGCTGATTCGATAAACTCCCGCAAGTTATTGGGAGACTCGCACCCGCCTCGTTGCTTTCGCCCCTGCGCCAGCTCAGTCGGAGAAGTGAGATGGAAACGACAAGTCTAGCGCTGCGATAACGCCTGCGCCGCGCAAAATTCCGCTTGTGGCGCAGCCAGTGGCGTGACGAATTCGTGTTCGGCGTAAATCGTAACGGAAGAGTATCTGTTGCCCTTTGGCTCCCGATGCGAAATCAGCCGTCGTCCATTCACGTCCAAAACCCAAGACTCGATAATGCCGGCGTGGGCGTAGAGCCTGGCCTTGACGCTCAGATCGTAATTCAGCGTACTGTCGGAAACCTCCACCAACAGCCGAATGTCCTGTGGCTGCGGGTTCGCCGACACAAAGGCAGAGTATTCCCGTTTCAACACAATCAAATCCGGTTCCGGTTCGTTCGAAGGGTTCTCATCGGGATGCACATCAATCGGCGCTTCTGCGTTGACAAACGTTTTGCCGAAAGTTTCCGCAAGCCAAAAGAGCATCCACATGGCTGCATTCACATGCGCTCGGTTCTTCCCCATTTTGCTAATGAGTTCCCCATCAACCAGTTCAAGCCGCTCTCTTTCAAAAACACCGGAAGCCGCAAAACTTTTGCACTCCTCGCGTGTCCAACGCTTTCGCGGAGGCACCTGCGGCGCCGGCATTTTCGTCGGATTCGTCAAAACAGTCGGCATAGAGACTCTTGCTGAAAGGCAGGAACAATGCCGCCTTTACCGTCCAATCGGCTCCTCTTGATTTGTCTCTTCCCCTACCACTCCCAAACCCCCGCGTCGTTTCGCGCGCTTTTCCAGCCGTTCCTTCTTGCGCTCAATTCGCCCTAAATGCTGTTTCTGCCTCTCCAAAGCCAATAGCTCGTTTCGCCGTCGCAGTTTAATTCCGGTGTCCAGCTTCTTCCAAAACCGCAGAAAGTATTCAATTGCCGACGCCATCCCTAAAACAACCACCGCCCACATCGTCAGAATCGCCACTGGATGCAACTCGGGCCAGCGAGTGCAAAGCATTACCAGCGCGATGCCAACCACCTGGAGCGCCATCTTTGACTTGCCCAACTCGCTCGCCTTGATCGTGTAGCCTTCCGCCGCTGCAATGCTGCGCAAGCCCGAAACCGCAAATTCGCGGCTGATGATCAGAACCACCAGCCATCCGGGCAATAACCGGATCTGTACCAGCGAAATCAGTGCCGCCGAAACCAGCAGCTTATCCGCAATCGGATCGAGCAGCGTCCCAACCGTCGTGACCTGCTTCCAACGCCTCGCCAGGTAGCCGTCTAATAAGTCCGTTAACGCCGCCGCCAGAAACACGCTCAGAGCGATAAAGTCGTTCGCAATCAGCACCTTCGAATGCCAATAAATGCTGAAATTTTGCTGCACCAAAGCCGCCACCAGCAGCGGCACCAGAAAGATGCGTGTCAGGGTAAGCAGATTGGGCAGCTTGGTCACGTGCTGTCCTCAACTATAAAACATCTAGTGGACCGCGGGGGAGACTGCGGAAGCCCGCGCCGGAGCGTTCACAGGCGTCGCTACATTCGGCACTAACGCCGTCGTTGCCCGTGCGGTCGTTTCACCGCGCAGCCAAAGGTAAAGCGGAGCAGACGGAGAAGGCGCTACCGGCAGATTTACCGTTAAGCTTTGTCGCTGTCCCTCGCCCGGAACAGCCGCCGGTAAAGCGTTCACCTCTACACCCAAGCTCTGGTCAAACGAAAGCTGGCCGATCATTTCCAAATTCTCACCGGTAATTTCGTAAGTCCGCAGCCCAGCCGGTGTTGTTGGCGTCGTGGTCGGAGTTACCGACTCAATATGCGGCAATCGAATCAGTCGCGCCAGCGCAAAAGGCTGCGACATCCCGGCGCGCCCGTTTTCGATCGTAGCCATCAGCTTGCAACCCGCCGGAAAAGCGCTCGTGTCATACGAAAGGAATAATTGATCGGGCGAAACTTGTTCCAGATTCGAAACCTTGTCCTGCGCCCCCACCCGCAAATTCGCTTGCTGGCTCGGATCGTCGGCGCAAGCCAGATGTACTTGGCTGGCGCCACTGATATTGCGCACGTCCAGCAAAGCCGTCAAAGTATAGCCGGCGGGAAATTCGTTCCCTGCCACCGCGACCCCCAGATCCTTCGGCAAAGAAAGCTGTGCGCTCGCAATGGCCGGAAGCGGGCCGGTAATTTCGAGCGCATCCGGCAATCGCATCGTTTCCGCCCGATCTGTAAGCGTCGCATCCACCGGAATCGAAGTGCCGGGAGGAAGACTTTGATTTAAGTTGATCGTCAGTTCCCGCTCTGTGCCGCCGGCCTCCGTTTGGCCCAAATCGAACGTCGCGCCCTTTGCCGTCAAACTTCCTAATAAATCCAGCCGCTGGCCTTTCAGCAAATAATGTTGCGCATTTACCCCCTGGTTCAACAAAACCGGCAGGTTCTGCACTTGCGGCGTCGGATCGAGCACCCGCACCGCTACCGCATGGCTTTTCCCGTCCTGTTGCGTGATCAGCAGTTTGTAAGGACCTGGAGTCAGAGACGCAGTGTCAATCTGCACATCCATCGAATCCTGCGGGCCTAATCGCGGCCCTTTCGGCAACAGAAAGCGCACCGTTTCCGGAGTCGCGAATTCATCGCCCACTCGCTCCATTTCTACTTTGCTCGTGAATTCAAAATCGTCGCCGCGCAAAGTCACCGGAATCTTCCCTGTATGCGCGAGCAGCAAATTCTGCGATGCCGGGTCCAGTTGCGTCTTCTTAAAATCGCTCAATGGCCGGAGATGCAAAACGCCCTTCGTTTGAAACGGAGTCCAATCCCAATCGCCGCTCAATTGGTAGTCGCCCGGTTTAAGCGCCGTCTTTTCCAGGTCCACCTGCAGCGTATGCTCGTTTCCAACTTTTAGAACTTTGATCTCGGCTCGTTGGCCGTGCTCATCGTCAACCGTCCATTTCCGCACGCGCTGAACATATTTCCAATCCGCGGGGCTGGCTTCCACCGGAACGTCTGCCTTTTGCCCTAGGGGAAGGGAATTGGCCGCTCCCATACGAATTTCGGGGCTCCCGCGATCCGGCACCCTCGTCGCCCAAATGTAGGCTATGCGCGTATGCGGCGGAATCGCTCCTCGTTGCCCGCACAGATGCATCCCTTTCGGCGCCGTCTGCGCGAACGAAGATCGAAACTGCAAACCGGGGAACGCGATAGCGCGCAATTCGAGTAACATCGCTGTTCCACCCGCTGCCAATCCCACCGGGCTTCCAAAAAAGAGTGTCGCCGCCGCCGTCGCCACACTTGCCGTTTCTCCCAAAGCTTGCGCATTCGAACTGCTCGAAATCGGATTGTAGGTCGCCAATTGCGGATTCATAGTCGTAAACAGCATTTGCGCCTGCACCGCCGGGGGAGCGGTCTTATCCAACTGAACGGCGAGCCCATATTGCGATGCAAATCCGCTCAAAGCCGAGTTCATCGTCGCGCTCGATGCGGCGTTATCCGCCAAAGTCTGCAGCAACGCTTCCGTCTCTGAGGTCTTTTCCGCATAGTCCGCCAGCTGCGCCACCAGTTGATCGTCCTGCGCCAGAAATACTTTTACTTTTTTCTTGTTCAGCCCCGCCGGTCCGTATACGAATGCCGCTAGCTTCATGCTTTGCGGCACAGGCCATTCATGCTCGCGATCCGCTTTCGCCGGATTGCTCACAATCAGCGTTTCCGAATCTTCCGTATGTTTCGCCGGCACGAACACCAGCGCCACTTCCCCCGGCCGCTTCTCTAGTCCGCGCAAAACCGGCGAGTAGACCACCGTGTCGCCCTCGCTGAGTCGATTGATGAGTTGAAGAGGTAAGGTGTCGCTGTGACCGGGAGATCTCACTTCAAGGTCAACGTTTCCTAGCGGGGTTCCGGCGGGGCACGATAGCGGCGGAAGCGGAGCATCGGGGGGATCTTTCGGATCTGCCGCCTGAACCAAGGAACAAAACAAAAAAACGCCGGCTACAACAACAACGGATCGAACCATCCTCCTTCTAGAATAGCTTGCAAATCGCTCCAAACGAAACACCCACTAGTGCTTACACTAGTCCCTGAAACGTTCTCTTGCAACCCGCATCTCCCATAGCTTCGCCAAACCCGTGTTACCAAACGGACCGGTACTGGTCTAACGGTCATGGCTGAGTTCGGGGATTTTCATGTCTTATTGGTGGATGACAGTCATAGCGAGGCGGAAATCTTTGAATCCGCTCTAAAAGAAGCTTCTGTGCGGGCTCGGCTCTACTGGGTAGGCACCGGCAAAGAGGCCATCGACTTCCTGCATCAGCGGGGCCGCTTTGAAAACATAGGCTCTGTCAAGATCGTCGTTCTCGATTTGCAACTGGCCGGTGAGAACGGTCTCGACGTGCTTCGGGAAATCAAGGCAAACCCGGAAACTAATCGAACCCCTGTCATTATGCTGACGAGCGTCGCGTCACAGAGTGAAGTAGACCGCGCTTATTCACTCGGAGCCAACGCTTACTTCACCAAGCCCATGACGCTTCCGTCGTACGTTGAGATGCTCCAGACGATTGCCCGGCACTGGCTGGATATGGTCAAACTTCCATCGCCGTCGAGCCTGGTGCCGGCAAAACCGAATCAACAAGCTAAGCCCTAGCCACCTGGGCAGGCGCGGCGCTGCCCTGCAAATTCCTTCTTCCTCTCCATAACGCAGCACTACCCACGCGGCGTCTACTCTTTATGGCCGTACGCCCACACCACTCGCTCATTCCGCACTGGCTCATACATCTCGGTACCCTGGGACTGTTCGCCGTCGCGGTGTGGGACTCCTCGGTAATCCCCCTTCCGCTGCCCGGCAGCACCGACTTGCTCCTGCTATGGCTGGTTTCTCATCGCGGCGAGCCTTGGCTCTTAACAGCCAGCGCCATTGCGGGAAGCCTGGTCGGAGGCTACATCACTTGGAGTACAGGTCGCAAAAGTGGTGAACGAGCAATGGCCAAATATGAGAAGCGCCGTGTTCTTAAGCGTATCTCAGGCTGGGTGAAAGATCACTCCCTGGCTGCCGTATTGATTCCGGCGGCATTGCCCCCTCCCATTCCCCTCACGCCGTTCCTGCTCGCCGCCGGAGCCCTCGGCATTCCACGCGGGCGGTTTCTCGCCGCATTCGGCATCGGACGCACCCTGCGCTACGGACTGGTGGCTTGGCTGGCGATGAGGTATGGGCGTCACATCGTGGGGTTGTGGAACAGAACCTTGCGAGAGTGGTCAACCACCCTGCTTTGGGTTTTTGTGGCCATCACCGTGGCGAGCATTGGCGCAGGAATCTGGCGAATGCGTAGCCCTCGGAATCCCGATCATGAACACAGCGAAACTCCACCGGCGGTCGCGCTGCATTAGCCTTTGCTGAAACAGCGAAGGGCCCACCGGTTTTGAGCCGGTGGGCCCTTCACAATCTAGTAGTAGTATAAGTAGCTGCTTGAGCCGTACGGGAATGCCGTAAACCCGCATTGCGGACCGGTCCAACCCGAATTCACCCATCCACCGAACGATCCCGGAGCCGTCACATAGCTCGGGTAGTCGTGATAGGCAGCGTTGTTGCTGAAGATATTCGGATCCGCGTTCGGAAACTGTGAGCAGGACGAAATGTTGTAAGACTCGAGCACAGCCGAATAGCCCCACTTCCACTGCAGACCGCTCGTCCAGGCCGTGATCCATGTGTAAACGCCAGTGGTATCGTCCTGCGCCCACACTTCCCAGTTCAACCGGCCGGAAGCTTCGCTCGTGATGTACGTCGTGCCGTAAATCGTATCGCCCGCATTCACTCGTTCCGCCGGGCTGTAAAAGGCATAGTTGTTCGGACCAACCATCCAGCTGGCGATTACCCAATAGTTGCCTCCAAAATAGCCGTTGTAGCCATATTGCAGAACCGGCTGCAAGATCCAGTTCTGAGTCGATGGTTCAATGCCATTGAAAAGATAGATTAGTCCGCCGCTCGCCGCTGGTGCGGGCGGCACCTTCCAAGTACCGGAAAGCCAATCGATGTTGTCGCTGCTGCTCAGCGGCATATCATTCTCTACCGCTTCTACCCAGCCATTCCCGGTCCCCGGTTCGGTCACCGATCGTGAGCCTTCCAGGTTGCGAGTCGCGATGCCGGGTTCGGGGCAAGCGTCATAATGTGCAATCACGCGTCCAGCCTGGGTAACGTCGCCGGTGATCTTGTCACCGATGACCTCCACATGCGCCCCTTTGGGAACTTCGTGGACACAGTCCGGCCGAATCAATAGGCCCGGAACCTGCACCCAGGTTGGGTGTGCTTTCTTCGCTGCTGCGATGTCAACGCCCAGTCCTTGCGCGAAACTGGCCGTCGAAGTGGAAAGTCCCATCGCCGCTACCGTGGTCAGGATGGAGACTCGAAGAGTTTGTCGTTTCATTGTTTTTTCCTTTGCTGAGCAAATGTAGCGGTATTTCCCTCCGCTCGCTCATGGAAAGAGTGAGGCTCGCCGCCGGATCGTTACACTCGGCCTAGCCCGAAAGCGCGCAAAGGGGTCAGACTTCTCTGTTCCCACCCACGAACCCAACAAGCGTCCGTCAATCATCTTCAGTGGACAGAGCTGTCTGACCCCTTTGCCCCAACGAGTACAGCAGGCGTGTCTCCTCACTAACTCTTTAAACGCTGCGCCAGACACGGCGCCCATCTTGCCTATGCGCCTTCGGAGTATAGTAAGAGACATTCGCATGCTCCCAATCGTTCTTACTCACGGCTACCTTGGCTTCGGCACCATCGGCCCAATCGATTACTTCAATAACGTCGTTCCCGTCCTCAATCAGATGGGCGCATCAGCCGTTTATCCTGTGGATGTTCCGCCCAAAGGCAACCTCGTCGACCGCTCCACCCAACTCGCCGCGCAGATTCGGAAGTATGTCCCCGCTGGCAAAGTCCATCTCATCGCTCACAGCATGGGCGGCTTAGATGCGCGTTACTTGATCCAACAAGGCAACGGCCGCGACCTGATCGCAACCCTGACCACCCTCGGCTCACCTTTTCGCGGCACCGTCGTTGCCGACGTTGCCGACAGCCCAGCCAAGCTGATCCAAATCGGGCCCGCCAAATTACTCGCCGCGGTCGTGCGTTTTCAGATCCGCACCGCCGTCCTCCTGCCCGTTGCGGCGCCCGCCAAATTCACCTTCGCCCTGAACACCTTCCAAGACGCCCTCACACGCTTGAACGGCAGCGATTACTCCTATGCCGGCCAATACTTCAAACAGGTTTTCTCTCTTGATGACAAAGCCCTGCCGGAATTGAGAACCGAAAATTGTGCCCGCCAATTTCCCGTCGACGAAAGTGACCTCCAAGGCATTCCAACCTGCAGCTACGCCGGTTCCATCGAAGCCGCCGCTGTCTCGCCGTTTTTGAGCGCGAGCGCCATATTATTGGATACTGCTGGAACGCCGCACGATGGTTTAGTGCCGGTTCCGTCAGCCTCTCTCAAAGACCACCGCGGCAACTGGCCGGTTGATCATCTCGGCCTCACGGGATGGGGTCCAACCGACGTTTCTAACTCCTTCCGCGAAATCTACAGTCGGCTGGCCAGCCAGACGTACTAACCTAGTTTGAGGTGGCCCGTGAACTCCCATCGGCCGCCCATCAGTAAAAACACTAAGAGGATCGCTTGCCAACTACTGCCACAACAACGCTCGAAGAGCTTTGTATCAATACCCTCCGCTTTCTCTCTGCCGACGCCGTGCAGAATGCCAATTCCGGCCATCCCGGAATGCCGATGGGCGCCGCCGCCATGGCCTACACGCTCTGGACCAAGTACCTGAAATTCAATCCCAAAGATCCGGCATGGTTTGATCGCGACCGTTTCGTCCTTTCCGCCGGCCACGGGTCAATGTTGCTCTACAGCTTGCTGCATTTGACCGGCTACGATCTCTCGCTCGATGAAATAAAGCACTTCCGCCAATGGGGTAGCAAGACACCCGGCCATCCCGAACGCGGTCATACCGTGGGTGTCGAAGTCGCCACCGGCCCGTTAGGGCAGGGAATTAGCAATGCCGTCGGTTTGGCTATGGCCGAAGCTTGGTTTGCCGCCCGCTTTAACAAGCCCGGCCACACCATCATTGATCACTACACCTTTGGAATTTGTGGCGACGGCGATTTGATGGAAGGTGTCGCGCAGGAAGCCACTTCACTCGCAGGCCATCTGCGTCTCGGCAAACTCATCTTTCTCTACGACAACAACCACATTTCGCTCGCCGGCCAAACCAGCCTCTGCTACACCGAAAACGTAGCCAAAAAGTTTGAAGCTCTTGATTGGCACGTCGTTCAGGTCGATGCCGGAAACGACGTAGAAGCCGTTGCGAAGGCTATCGAAGAATCCAAGGCTGAAACCGGCAAGCCGTCGCTGATTATGGTTCACACCCACATCGGCTATGGCAGTCCCAAAAAACAGGACACCTTCGAAGCACACGGCAACCCACTCGGCGAAGAAGAATTGCTCGCAGCCAAGAAAGCTCTCGCCTGGCCCAGCACCGATAAGTTCTATCTGCCCGAAGACGCCGTCCAATATTTCCGTCAAGCCATCGGCAAAGGCGCCAAGGCGCAGCAAGCTTGGCAGACCAAGTTTGACGCTTACAAAGCCCAATTTCCCAAGGAAGCCGCCGAACTCGATTTGATGATCAGCGGCAAGCTCCCCGCCGATTTTGCCGCCGACGTCCCCAAGTGGAAGCCCGAAGACAAACCCATCGCCACTCGTGCCGCCGGTGGCCAAGTCATGAACGCTCTGGCGAAACATCTCCACAATTTAGTCGGCGGTTCGGCCGATTTAAATCCATCCACTAACACCGCCCTCAAAGGCGAAGGCGATTTCCAGAACCCCGAACTCGGCGGCCCGGGTTCGCAAGGTGCTGTCGGCGGCGTTTGGGGTTATGCCGGACGCAACATGGCCTTCGGTGTTCGCGAACATGCCATGGGCGCAGCCGTAAACGGCATGGCCGCGCACGGCGGTTTGTTGCCGTTTAGTGCCACATTCCTCGTTTTTTCCGACTACATGAAGCCTTCCATCCGCCTCGGCGCGCTCAGCCAGTTGAAGGTCTTCTATGTGTTCACCCATGACAGCGTCGGCGTCGGCGAAGATGGTCCTACTCACGAACCCATTGAGCAACTCGCCGGCCTGCGCGCCATCCCCGGCCTCAACGTCGTGCGGCCCGCCGATCCCAACGAAACCGCCGACTGCTGGACCACGGCCATCCAGCGCAACGGACCCACCTTGTTCGCACTCACCCGCCAAGCCGTCCCCGTCCTCAATCGCTCCGGCGCCAAAGGAGACGCCAGCAAAGGCGGCTACATTCTTTCCGATGCCGATGGCGGTTCGCCCGACGTGATCCTCATCGGTACCGGTAGCGAAGTCTCACTCTGCGTCAAGGCGCAGGAAAAGTTAAAAGGCTACGGCGTGAAAGCCCGCGTCGTCAGCATGCCCAGCTTCTATTTGTTCGAAGCGCAAGACGCCGCTTATCGCGAAAGCGTGTTGCCCAGTGCCGCCAAAAAGCGAGTCACCGTCGAAGCAGCTTCCACCTTCGGCTGGGCGCGCTATGCCGGCTGCGAGGGAATCAGCATCGGCATCGATCATTACGGCGCATCGGCGCCCGGCGACATCATCATGAAGAACTTCGGCTTCACGGCGGAGAATGTGACGGCGGCCACACTCCGCCTGCTCGGACGAAACGCCGATGCCGATAAAGAAGCAAAATAAAGGTAGAAGAAGGTCTGCTATGGCCTACCGGTTCAAGAAAGACGAATTGTTGCCGCACGCCGTGCGGCGAATCGTCGCGGAAGAAATTTCCTGGGCGGTAGGCCAATTGCGCTATTCCAAAAAACGAGTCGAGGCGGTGCATGAGGCGCGGAAAAGCACCAAAAAACTCCGCGCTTTGCTGACCCTGCTTCACGACAAATCGCAAGATCGCCGCTTCAGAGACGCCGCCCGCCTCCTTTCTCAATTTCGCGATACCGACGTCATGCTCGAAGTCTTCGACCAACTAACCCGCAAGCATCCCGATTTCGACCCAGCCGTCATATCCAAAATCCGCCAAACTTTGGGCCACTCCGAAGCCCACGCGCACGCCGCGAAAGACGCCATCGCTCGCGTAATTGAACTGTTCGAACAAACGCCTCCCTTGCAAGTCCCCGAACTCGAAAAGAAAGATCTTTTACCCGCCGTTGTCGCTTGTTATAAAAAAGGCCGCAAAGCCTTGGCGCGCGCTCACAAGAACGAAAGCGCGGAAAACCTCCATGGCCTCCGCAAGAAAGTGAAGGAGCACTGGTATCACCTGCGCCTCTTCGAACGCGAAGGCAATGAGAACGACGCCAAACGCCTTAGTGACCTTCACGCCATGGAAACAGCGCTCGGCGACGACCATAACCTCTTCATCCTCGCCGAACGCCTCAAAGCCGAAGCCGAAACCAGCCAGGATCGCCACCAGTTGCGCGCCATCATTGCTTGGATCGAAGAAGAATCGAAGCATTTGCAATCCCACGCCATCCACGCCGGTGTCATTTTGTACGCCGAAAAGCCCGGCGTCTTTTCAAAGCTCATGTTCGATTCTTTGGAAACCGCCCGCAAACGCCCGCAATCCGCCACCCCCGAGCTGCGCGTCAAATCCGCCGTCGCCTAAGTAAGTGAACCTCAACGGAACCATTCGCGCCCTTCTTCTGTTCGATATCTCCGAAGAGATCAATCTCGATCAATTGCGTTCCTTGGTTGGTGCCGCCACCGTCCGCCGCGAACCCGCTTTTCGTGGCCCGGCCCCGGAATATGTCCGCTTTGACAAGCCGCCCGTTGCTGATGTCATCGGCGATTGCCAGCCCTTCGAAAACCGCCCCATGCGCGCGCGCATCCGTTACTTCGATTACGGCATCGCCAGCGTCGAGTTGCGCACCGCTTTTCAAAACGTCGGCTGGCCCGGCGTCATCGCCTTGGCCAACCGCTGGGTCTTATCCGACGAACTCGAAAAACGCGCTCGTGATCTATTAAAGTCCAGAATCAAACCCATCTCTCCCGCTCTGGTAAAGCCCTACGATCATTGGCTCGCGGAAGATTATTACGTCATTCAAATTGAGCCCGCCGGCTTGTCAGCCGAAGACTTAATTCGCGATTGCGGCAGTGAAATCGCTCAAGTGGTCCGCGGCGAAGAAATCCCCCTCTCCAACAATGAGCGCCAAGAAGTCCTCGCCGCCAACTTGTCTTACTATCCACACGACCTGTTAGTCGTCGGCTGGGTCGCCGCCTTGGTCTACGACACCGCCGACGGCGCCGCCCCCACCATCGACCTCCTCGAATACGCCAACTCGCAGCTCCTCGAATTCCGCCATTACGACGAAGTCCTGACCGGCGTTCTCGCCGACGTCTACAAAGTCATCGAAAAAAAACGCAGTCGCTTCGCCCGTTGGACCACCGTCCGCGAAGCCGAAAAACTCAACACCGTGCGCCTCGATTACCGCGAAGTTGTCGAGCGCACCGAAAACGCCATCAAATTCTTAAGTGACATGTTCTACGCCCGCGCCTACCGCCTCGCCGCCGCCCGCATCGGCGTCCCCGATTACCGCAACCTCGTCAACGCCAAACTCAGCGACGCCCGCGATCTCTACGAATCCCTCGTCAACGAATTCCACCAAAGCCGCGCCTTCTTCCTGGAAGTCATGGTCGTCATCATCCTCCTCGTCGAAATCGGCTTCCTCTTCAAAGGCAAACCCTAGCCGGGAATTGCATCAGCCTACTGCTGAGTCGCGGAAGCCGTCTGCGCCGGATTTTGCCCGGCCTTCACAGCCTTCACCGTTGGCGCGCCCTTCTGCTGCCAATCAATCTCCGTCGCCGCATTCCCAACCGCACCTTTCCGAATATCCTTCCCCACATCTGCTTTCACCGCCTGATCCGCCTGCTTGGTCGCCGCCTTCGTCCCATCGCCCAGCTGCACCACCTTCACCCGTACCCGCCGAACCCCAAACTTCTTGCACTCGCTCCCACTCGGCATATAAATGTCCAACTTCCGTCCCGCAATCTTCGCGCCCGTATCCGCCACCACATATTCCCCCGAATACCGCCCGGCCCGCTTAATCTTGATCCGCGAACCAATCGGCAAAATCGCCGGGTCCGCCGCCACCACATGCCGATGCGTCCATTCCCCCGACGCCGTAATCCCGCTAATCGCATACGCCGTCGCCTCGTAACGCCCGTTCTTGCCACGAGCCGCCCCCAAACTCGGAACCGCCAAACTCGCAATGAGCGCAAATAGCCAAACTCTCGTCCACATGCTACTGGTTTGACCACCATCCCCCTCATGGCCAATCAAAAACCGCAAAAAACCCGTATTTTCGCTAGTAATCCTGACTCGTTGATATGCTGGCCGCTTATGAGATCCATCCCTAATCTCGCTCCCCTTTCGCTACTTTTCTTCGCCCTCACGTCCGGACCACCCTCGTTCGCCCAAACTGCCGACCCCTCCATCGCATCCCTCCCCGCGCGCACCTCCCCCGCCTGGCTCAAAAACGGCACCATCTACCAAATCTTCCCGCGCTCTTTTTCCCCAGAAGGAAATCTAACCGGCATCACCGCCCGCCTCGACGACCTCCAAAAACTCGGCGTCAACATCCTCTGGCTCATGCCCATCCATCCCGATGGCCAAGTCAAAAAGAAAGGCTCGCTCGGCAGCCCGTATTCCGTCCGCGATTACTACGCCATCGATCCATCCCTCGGCTCCAAAGAGGATCTTCACCGCCTCGTCCAAGAAGCCCATCGCCGCCAAATGAAAGTCATCATCGATATCGTCGCTAACCACACTGCCTGGGACAGCGTCATGATGGCCCATCCCGATTTCTACAAAAAAGACAAGCAAGGCCAAATCACCTATCCCTATGACTGGACCGACGTCGCCGCTCTCGACTACGCAAACCCCAAACTCCGCCGCTACATGATCGACATGCTCGTCTACTGGATCAAAGACTTCGATCTCGATGGCTACCGCTGTGATGCCGCCGCCGAAATCCCCACCAACTTCTGGGAGCAGGCCCGCGCCGAACTCGATCGCGTCAAACCCGACATCATCATGCTCGCCGAAGCCTCCAAACCCGACCTCCTCCGCACCGCTTTCGATCTCGATTACTCCTGGCCGCTCCTGAACACTCTCAACGACGTCATCATGAACGGCAAGCCCGCCACCGCGATCCGCGACACCGTGGAAACCCAGCGTTCCGAGTTCCCCAAAAACGCCCTTCACATGCGTGTCACCGACGACCACGACGAACTTCGCGCCGTCACCCGCTACGGCTATCCCGGCGCCATCGCCGCCTGGCTCCTCGCCGCCACCCTCGATGGCGTCCCACTCATCTACAACGGAATGGAGGTCGGCGATTCCACCCAATCCCGCGCTCCTGCTCTCTTTGAACCCCAAAAGATTTTCTGGCAAGCCGCCGAGTGGCATCCTGAATATCCGAGCTTCTTCACCGCCGTCGACGCGCTGCGCAGCCACCACCCCGCGCTCGCGCAGGGCGAACTCTTGTGGCTCCACAACTCCGACGAACAGCACATCGTCAGCTATCTCCGCCGCTCCGGCGCCGGCCAGTTCCTCATCGTCGTCAATCTTTCAGATACCGCCTTCAACGGAACGGTTGAGGCCGGCGGTGCCAACTGGAAACAAGTCGACCTTCCGCTATCCACCGCCCGTCCCGTCGCCTTGCCCTTCGTCGCCCTCGATCCCTTCGCCTTCCGCATCTTCGCCGCCTCGAATGAATAGCACTCTTCCTTCATGCCGGCACGCTCCCGGCGAGCGGCAGATACACCGCATGAGCAAGATCAGAATCCTTCAAATCCTCAAGCAGGAGCAACCGCCTTCCGGAGACCCACCCGGCGACGTCGAAGCGGATTGATCGCTTACGCCAACGCGCGCGGCACCGCTTCTTCCCAACGTCCCTGTGCCTTCAAGATCAGCTCGATAACTTCCCGGGCGGCCCCGCGGCCCGCAAGCTGCCGCGTAGTGTAGTGGCAGATTGCTTTCAATTCAGCGGCTCCATCGGCCACGGCAACGGCCAGCCCAGCACGGCGCGCCAGCGGTATATCCGGCAAGTCGTCGCCCATGTAAGCGACTTCCGCTTCTGTCACTCCCGCCTTCGCCATACATTCTTCGAACGCCTTCGTCTTGCTGGCCTGCCCGAGATAGACAAAGGTTACTTTGAGCTCTTCCGCGCGCCTCGCCACGGCCGGCGACCGGCGGCCCGTGATGAAACCTGTCTGGATTCCCATCGTGTGCGCGAGCGAAAGGCCTTGGCCATCCTTTGCGTTGAAAACTTTCATCTCCGTAACTCGATCTGGAGTTGAATCTGCATCGGCGGTCGTCGTGGAAATCAGGCACACGCCGCCGTCCGTCAAAGTGCCGTCTACGTCCATCAAGAAAAGCTTGATTTTCCGCGCGCGGGCCAGGACATCAGGTGAAGCCAGGGGAATTTCAGACATGAGCCAATCTTAGCTTGGGAAATTGGGGAAATTGGTGCAGTCTTTCCCAACATGAGATTCACCTGGACCATCTCGCACTAAACATAGAGGGAATGGGCCGGAATTTCCCCGTATGCGAACCGCTAGCACCAAGCTCTCCGAAGAACGTGTCCCCGCCCTCGATGGCATACGCGGCATCGCCATTCTCCTGGTTCTGATAAGTCACGGCATGTCATTCCTTCAACCCGCTCCCGGCAGCGTCTTACCTCGTCTTTTGGTGTTCGGTTGGTGCGGTGTCGATCTGTTCTTCGTTCTGTCCGGATTCCTGATCACCGGCATTCTCATCAGAACCAGGAATGCCGGCAACCGCGCTTCGTCCTTCTATGTCCGCAGAGTTCTGCGCATTTTTCCAATCTACTATCTGACCCTGATTGTTTTGTTTGTGCTCGCCGCCGGCTCACCCGCAATGCGTTTCATGGTGGGCCTCACCGGCGTCACCGAACATGCCGTGTTCTTCGGCTATCTACAAAATTGGCTGCTGTTTTGGAACCCGATGCCTCACTCCATAGTCGGCCATTTCTGGACCCTCGCCGTTGAGGAGCAGTTCTACCTGATTTGGCCCGTGATCGTCTGGAAACTCACCACCCGCTCCTTATTGCGTCTCTGTCTCGTGGCGTCTGCAGGCGCTCTTCTTCTTCGAATCACGCTCGTGTCGCATTTTGGACCGCACTTCTGGATTAATACCCTCACGCCCACTCGGGGAGAAGGACTGCTAATCGGTTCAGCCTTGGCGGCAACTCTATCCCTCTATGCCAAGATCCCTCGCCGAGTCCTCGCAAGCATGGCTGCCACCGGAGCGGCAATCCTCGGCTTTATTTTTGTCTCAGACCCAGCCGAGTTCCTCAATACCGATACCGGACCTTATATGTACACCATCGGCGTAACGGCATTAGGACTTTGTTTCGGCGCTCTGGTCGGATCTTCTCAAGCTTACGTTCCTGTCTTAACTCCGCTACTAACGCGCAATGGTCTGCGCAGCCTTGGTAACTATAGCTATGGGCTCTATGTGTACCACGCGCCCGTCTATTTCGTCGTCACCTATGTCCTCACATCTAGGTTCCGAACGGAGTTCCCCTTGCCAACAGCACAAGGTGCTCTGTATGTGCTTTTCCTGATGGGCGTCACTTATGCCATAGCTTGGCTCAGTTTTCAACTGCTCGAAAAACGATTCCTCTCTTTGAAAACTCGCTTCGTGCCGGCCTGAACTCACTGCAATACGCAATGCCTTCCCGTATCCTTCGCCAGATCAATGCCGACTTCGCCCACGGCGCCGTTGCGGAATTGCGCAGCACCTATGCCCGCGACTGGAAGTTCTTAGCCACCAGCCAGAATGTCGAGTTCATGGGCCATGCCTACCAGGGCTTGGATCTGCCTCGTCCCGTGCTGCGCAAGCTATTTCACGACAACGCGGTCCACTGGTTTCCCGGCCTGTTCAACCAGCCGAAGTAATGGCGCACCGCCGAGGAATCGCTGCACACTATCCCAGGACTGTCTTCAGCCATCGCGGAACCGGTTTATTCAACCTCACGACATCACCGTTCTCGACAACAGCCACCAGCCGGAACGGCCTCGCGAGATCGTCATTGTCGTAAATCCAGACATGCGGCAACACGCCGACAGCGGATTTGAGGTTAGCCAAACTACGGGGGAAGCGTTCTTTCAATTTGGCCTTCGCCACATCGTGCCCTCCCTGGGAGATCCGCATCGCCACGCGCTGGTCGGAGACGTCAGCTCCCGAGATTCCGATGAAACAGAGGATGGTCGTGTAACCAGCCTCAGTGGCTTGCCGCAAGAATTTGATTTTCTCGCCAACCGGATCCGAAAAAACAGTTTCGAAAACAAAGCTCTCGCCTTGCGCGACAAGTTCCCTCCGCAGCGAATCCGCCAGTCCTGCCGCCGCATAGGCATCCAGGTCTAATTCCCGCGCCAAAACATCGGCATTAACGAAACGGAGCCCAGCTGC
Organism: Bryobacterales bacterium; assembly: GCA_963771405.1. Lineage (GTDB taxonomy): Bacteria > Acidobacteriota > Terriglobia > Bryobacterales > Bryobacteraceae > Bog-105. The sequence continues at coordinate 140,627 of CAVYUL010000106.1, read as the reverse complement.
CTGCAGATGAGAGAAATAGAAGGTGGTCTTCCCAGCGCCATTCGGCCCGGCAATCGCCACCACCAGGGGTCGCCGGTCCAGCGGCAAAAGGCTCATCGCTTGCGGTTGGGTTTCACCGGCTCAAACTGACGGTTGACGAATCGGCCGATCGTTTTTCGCCCGCCTTCCTCAGTCCGCACCAGCAACCCACGCGATCCGGAGTGCTGTGCATAGTGGGGAAACGGCCCAGCCGCCAGCACCGCCGCGACCCGTTTCCGTCCCTCCGGGCTGTCCACCGATTCCAGGCATTCCGATATCGGCCGCGCCGCCCCGCTCCGGCTCAAGTCCAGGAGCCGCCGGCCGTCGAGCAGCGTCTCCAGCGAGCGGCCGAGCCGCGCCCAAAATTCTACCTGCCCCGCAATGGAGCGCTGCATGACTTCACCCGCTAGCCGAGCGTCCAACACCAGACCATCCGACAGCTTTACCGGTTGGCTCATACCGTCAAGGTAGCATATTGCTACCGCGCGCATCGGGGGCTCCAGCCACCCGACGCCAAAGGGGGACGGTCTCCTCTGTCCCAACACGCCGCTGCCTCAAACCTCAAGGACGTCACTTCGGTGGACAGACCAGACCGTCCCCTTTCGCATGACAGCAGCGCCCAGCGTTTTCGTCACCCCACTTTCGACACCAGGGCACTATCTGGCCAACCCCCAGCCGCTATACTGAGTTACTAACCATCCCCATGCCCGGCTTCTGCGGCCTCGAAAACGACGTCTTCATCAGCTACGCCCACGCTGATAACGCCCTCGGCTGGGTCGCCGCCTTCGAAACCCACCTCAACGCTCGCCTCAACGAACTCCGCCGCAACGCCGGCTTCGCAGTCTGGCGCGACCCCCGCCTCGGCGGCGCAAAACGGTGCGGCTGTGGGATGTGGCCACGCATCAGCCGGTGGGCCATCCGCTCTCTGGCCACACAGATACCGTATTTAGCGTGGCGTTCAGTCCGGACGGTAAGCTGTTGGCCTCCGCGAGCTGGGACAAAACCTTGCGGTTGTGGGATGTGGCTACGCGCCAACCGCTGGGCCAGCCGCTCTCCGGCCACGCAAATTCCGTATTGAGCGTAGCGTTCAGTCCGGACGGCAAGCTATTGGCTTCAGCGAGCATGGACAACACGATACGCCTCTGGGACACCGACCTCCAATCCTGGGTCGCTCGCACCTGCATCATGGCCAACCGCAATTTATCCCTCGACGAATGGCGCACCTACATCGGCCCCGATGTTCCCTATCGCCGCACTTGTCCGAAACTTCCCGATGGCGAAGACGTGGTCGCCCACTAACCGCCCCGCAAGCTGACGTCGTGGCCGTCCTTAACTACGCGCCACCCCGCCACGCATCCAGAGGCGGTAACTTCAAAACCGAGCCGGAAGCGTTAGCGACCTAGTCCGGCCCCATCCCATCGAAAGGCATGCAACACATCTCTCCGATCAGCGTCCAAAGCAAAAACAAACAGACGGACGTGATTCTAACCCACGCAAGCGCCCTAATGCGCACAAACGCCACATCGAGAGGCCGCGCAAAACGCGCCGCCACCATCCACCGGCCATTCCCATTTTTCCAGACCTGCAGCACGCCGCCCGCAGGCTGAAGCCAAGCAATCCCGCAGCCGCAAATCTGGCTGCCGTAGAAGCTAACTAGGCCGAGGACCTTGTCGGATCAGCTCGCCAATGGCGCTGACGAGTTTATCGACACGATCGTCTAGCGCTGCAGTTTTCTCTTTTTGCGCTTCCACCCAGCGGTCCATCTTGTCCTGCATGAGGACTTGCCAGGTCATGAGCTGTTTGTGATCGCGGCTAAACTCTTCATGATCTCGTTCCTGGACGAGTGAGATCCTATCGAGCCGCTCGCCAACCGTCTCCAAAATTGACTCTATCCGATCCAGCCGGCCGCTGCCGTTGCCTTCAGCCATGTATCCAGTATGCCAGGATGCATCGTCCGAATGGACTGAGGGTTGCGGAATCCGCAAACCTTCCGATTAAAACCGTTTGCAAAACTTTCTTTGGGACTCGTGCCCCGTCTCAAGTTCTACCCTTTGTGGGCCGCTTGGGCCCCCTGTCGCCTCACGAAACGGGCAATGAAAAAAACAGGGCCTTTAGGGCGTCAAAGGTTCGATTTCTGCAAAGGGCTTAAAGCCATCAGCGTTGAAAGTGTAGATGCGCGAAATGCCGTTGAGCTTCATCGCAGCGACAATCTGCAAATCGAATATGCCGCCTCCGGTGAACGGTCGGCGACGAAGCAAGGCCATCACTTCATCAATAGCGGTGACGGGAACCGTCAACACGCGAAGGAAACCAAGCATTTCTGAAATCGCGGCCAGCGCATCGGCGGAGCTGCGCAGCTTGAGAACGCGCCGCGCATTGGTGACGATGGCGTAAAACTCGCAGAGGATTTGCGAAGTCACCTAAAGTGTTGTCGTCGGAGCCTCGCCTTGGGCTGCCTTCAGCAACGTGCGGCAAGCTTCATGCTGCGGTGCTTCGGCGTCGAGCGCATAGATCAAAATGTTGGCGTCAACAATTCCGGGTTCAACGGACATCGTTATAGATATCGCGCCGGTGGAGAGAACCTATGACGCCGAGATCCCAGACAGGCAAACGATCGGCGCGGGCAGGTTGCGGCGCTTTGGGAGTGTCGCCATTTCCGGCAAGCAGGCGCAGGGCCGCGTCCTTCACCAGATGCTCGGGGTCGGTTCCGGCGCTGCGGGCTATCTGCGCTTCCTGCTCGGGCGTGAAATGGACTTCCATGCTTCTAGACTACGAAATTACCGGCTCCGGGGCAATGGGCGTGAGGAGGGTCTGACTTTGCGGCCTCCTATCTCATTCCCTCTTAGTCGTGATGGGCGGCCCGCGAAATTCAGAGCATGAATTGTTAACGCGGAGCACTAACGGCCGGGCTGCCGGCTCTCACTGCGCACTTCGGAAATCAATATGATCCAGCTTTGCTCATCAAGATACTTGCGGACAGCCTCGCTCACCACCTCTTTCGGGACTCCGGTTCTGCGCGCGCCGTTTCTTCCATTTTGGTGCACAAGATCTGCGCTGAGCAGCGGTACGGGTTCGGTCGCCATGACAATTTCTATTTTTGGAGCAGCCCCGTGTTTACCGAGCCGGCCGTGATTCTGATGCAGCCGAGCGCTTTCGAACTAAGCAACATCGCGCCGGCTAACGTTGCGGCCCTCTTTAATTACGCGCCACCCCGCCACTCATCCACAGTCGGTAAATCCGAAACCGAGCCGGAAGCGTTAGCGACCTAGCCCGACCCCATTACATCGAAACGCCACAAGCATCCGCCCAAAGCAAACAAACACGGCCGTCATTCTGATGCACGCAATCGCCCTAATGCGGCACAAACGCTACATCGAGAGGCCGCGCAAAACGCGCCGCCACCATCCACTTGCCATTCACATTCTTCCAGACTCGCAGTGTGCCGGCGTCAAAGCTCTTGTGACGAACGGGAGTCTCATCGACGTCATAGTCCGCGTGGTTAATCGAGAATTCCCAAGCCATGTCGCCGGAGGCCGCAACTTCGAGACGCTCGATCGTTTTGGTCGTATACACTGCATTTTTTCGCCTGGCGACGTCGGAAGTAGGAAACGGTTCACCGCGCTCCTTGCCCACCGTGGGCCGCTTATACGGGCCCGTCCAGTCGACACTGTCATCGCTATACGGAATCTTGCCCGAGGCGATAATCGCTCGGATCGCGGCTTCCTGCACCTTTAAATCGACTTTGCCATCCTGCGCCATCAGCGTTAGGGAAGCAAAGCAACTCGCGAGAAAAATACCCAGCAGTCGAACTGACATAATCACGACATCATAACAGCATTTTCGAGACCCTCCGCGGCCATTGGCAACATCCCGTTGTAAGCATGGATGCGGTCGCCAACCCGTATATCGCCCGGATTGTTATCAATCCAGCTGTGCGCTCTGGAAGGCCGTGCGTGCGAGACACAAGAATTACGGTTCAGGAGATCCTGCGCTGGCTGGCATCGGGCGCCACCGAGAAGGAAATCCTGCAGGATTACCCGTACCTCACAAAGGATGATTTCAAAGCCGTCTTCGCCTACGCCGCGCAATTTCCCGACCCGCGAACAGCGTCGCCCTGAGACTGCTGTTTGACGCCAACTTGTCTCCCAAACTTGTAGTGACTGCCGACGGCCGCCTCTTCCCATTCTTCGCAGGAGACTCCTTCTGCAAGCTCACGCCGCTGAATCCACCCGCGACACCGAGACCCTCACCCGATATCCCAACGCGGCCAAGAGCCGAATCAACAAATCGCTGGACACATTGTCAAGATTCCCATTCAAGATAGCCGTTACCCTAGTCCGCGAAGAACCGCCTCGTCGTGCCACCTCTGCGTGGGTAAGCCCCCCTTTGGCCACGATCTGCCTGAGTCGTTTCAGTAGCGCATACTGAACCTGCCATTCCTGCGCTTCCACGCCACTCAGCCCCAGCGTCCGGGCCAAGGCTTCCGGAGTTTTAGCCGTGATTGTCTTAGTATTCATCTTGCATCTCCCTGAGTCGCTTCCGCGCTAGTTGAATCTCCGATGGCGGTGTTTGTTGAGTTTTCTTCACGAATGCATGCAGTACGAGAATGCCTTCTGTACTGGCCGTGAAATAGAACACTCGAAACTGACCGTCTTCGCTACGGAGCCTCAGTTCCGAAACGGCAGGGGCAACGGAGGGCATTCGCCTCGAGAGTGGCATGCCCGGCTGCTCACCCATTTGAAGCAAGAAGAGGGTCTTACCGAGCCGGTCGCGAATCTCTCGCGGGAACGCCCGGATGGCATCGCGGGCCTTCGGATGAAATACAACCAGCCGCACAAGTCCGAGTGTATCAAAACTGGGACACCCATTCCGCCACCCCGCCACTCGCCCACAGTCGGTAAACCCGAAACCGAGTCGGAAGCGTTAGCGACCTAGTCCGGCCCCGCCCCATCGAGAGGCATTCAACAAACAGACGGCCTTGATCCGACCCACGCGAACGCGCTAATGCCGCACAAGCGCTACATCAGAGGCCGCGCAAAGCGCGCCGCCACCATCCACTGGTCATTCACATTTTTCCAGACTCGCAGTACGCCGGTATCAAAGCTCTCGTGCCGAACGGGAGTTTCATCAACACCATATTTCGCGTTGTGAATCGAGAATTCGCAAGCCGTGCCACCGCCCGCTGCGACTTCGAGACGTTCGATCTTTTTGTTCCTATACAGCACATTTGTTTCGCTTGGCGGCGTCAGAATTGGGGAACGGCTCACCGCGCTCCTTGCCCATCGTCGGCTGCTTACGGGCCCGCCCAGCCGACACCGTCATTGGCATACGGAATCTTGCCCGAGGCGATAATCGCACAGATCGCAGCTTCCTGCACTTTTAAATCGACACGCATCAGCCTCCGCCTCAATTCGATCGATTGCGGCAATCGGCTCCGGCGACGCTTTGGATTTAATGAATCTCATGGCCGAGGATTCGTAACGAGAGGCTACAACAGTCATCGCCGGGAACCCACACCTTTAGCTACCTGGGGCGTCGGACAGTAGGCGACTGGCCTCCCCGCAACAATGCCCCTTGCTGGCCTGTAATAAGATCAAAATAGCTTATCGCGACTTATGATAGACAAGCTTGAACGCGAAGATATCTGAGATGGCAGAGACTAAAAGCAACAGATTTACCAAATACTTCGCCCCACTCTTGGAAGCGCTTCGCTCAACGGATCCGAAGCCAATGCGCCCCGCAGAGGCCCGCGCCTGGCTAAGAGCCAACATTGATGTAGACGCGCAGGACCTGTCGCGGCTAATTGTAAATGGGAAGCAGTCCATTTTCGAGAACGACGTTCACTGGGCGCGATTCTACTTGGCAAAAGCTGGATTGATAGGCGGAGCCAAGCGTGGGCTATGGGGACTAACGTCCGAAGGCCGCAACACTAACCTCAGCCCGGAGGATACCTGGGCCCTCTATGTTCGCATCCGTGACGCCAACCGACCGGGCGGGACAAACGACGAAGACGACTTACCGGCACCCATGGCAGAGAGCGAGGGCGACGAGGACGGAGTAGCATTTTGGTTTGTTGGCGCCACTTGGAATCGGACTGAAGACCAGATGCACCGATTCTTTCAGGATAAAATCTGGCAGAGCCGCTCCGACGAGTATTCGGAGACCGTGGGGCGCATGAAGCCGGGTGACCTGCTCGCTGTTAAGGCTACCTTCGTGCAGAGGTATAAGCTCCCATTCGACGCTGGAGGGAAACAAGTCTCCACTATGCGGATCAAGGTTACCGGCACCGTCCTAGAAAACCCTAAGGACGGGCGAACGGTGAAGGTGGCATGGGACCCGCCCGGCGAGCCGCGTGACTGGTATTTCTACACCTATCGGACGGTTATCGTCGAAGCTGATAAGGAAAGCGAAAGCGCCCGCCGCCTGATTGATTTTACTTTCCGTGGTGTGCCGCAAGACTACGAATGGTTCTTGGCACAACCGTACTGGTTCGAGAAGTACGGAGTCGAGCCGAAGGCCGCGGCTGCCGAGCTGATGCCGGAGCCGACGACGATTGGCGAAAGCGAAGTGCCGCCAGAGGAAGAGGAAACACAATACACGGCAGAGGACATCATTGACGAGGGGTGTTTCCTCACCGCCGGAGAGCTTAACGTAATCCTAGAGCGATGGCGATCGAAGAAAAATCTGATTCTTCAGGGCCCCCCTGGCACCGGCAAAACTTGGCTCGCGAAGCGTCTCGGATTCGCCCTGGTGGGCTCCAAAGATAGAGAGACAGCCCGGTCTCGCCTTCGCGTTGTGCAGTTCCACCCGTCACTCGCATATGAAGATTTCGTGCGCGGGTGGCGGCCTGGCGGTGACGGAAAACTGGCACTCGTGGATGGAATTCTAATGCAAGCCATTGAGGCGGCCGCAAGCGAGCCGGATCGGCCGTTCGTCCTGGTGATCGAAGAAATCAACCGCGGGAACCCAGCCCAGATCTTTGGGGAGATGTTGACGCTCCTCGAGGACTCCAAGCGCCGTCCGTCTGAAGCGCTGGAACTCGCCTACCGGAAGGCACCGGGAGAGCGGGTCCATGTTCCTGGAAACCTCTATGTGATTGGAACTATGAATGTCGCCGATCGCTCGTTGGCCATTGTTGACCTCGCCCTGCGCCGACGATTTGCCTTTGTCGACCTGGAGCCGAGACTGGCAGAGGCTTGGCGCAGTTGGTGTGAGGGCCGCGGCCTTAAGGCGGAGATTCTAACAGAAATAAAGGCCCGACTTGAAGCCCTAAATGCGGACATCTCCTCGGCAATTTCGTTGGGCCCTCAGTTTCGTATCGGGCACTCATACGTCACCCCGGACATTGATGAAACGATTCACGACGGTCAGGCCTGGTTCAAAGCCAAAGTCGATACGGAGATCAGACCCCTTCTCGCCGAATACTGGTACGACGACCCAAAAGCCGTTGACGCGGCGCTGGGCAAACTATTAGCGGGCTTCGCGTGATAGATACCGATATTATGCCCTGTGACCGCAGAATCGGACGCATCCCGATCCGAAACCTGTGGCTGTTGATGCTCTACGCCTCGGATCTTACCCGGACCAGCGGGGTTTTCGATGTCATGACAGACAGCGACATTGAGGATCTGCCTGACCTGATAGCCACGCTTCTGGCTAATTCCGTCGAACGCCGACTTCGAAGGAACTTGACGAGTGGCTATCAGACTCGCGAGGCGGTCCTCCATCGCGTGCGCGGTCGCATCGACATTCTGACAACCGAAGCGCGGCAACTACTGCGCAAGGGAGAAGTCTCCTGTCGGTTTGAAGAATTGACCAATGACACCCCACGTAATAGGTTCGTCCGATCAGCTCTGGTCCTGATGGCGAAGGTAGTGCGACGTGACGATCTGCGCACGCGGTGCCGCGCCTTGGCCTTCAATCTTTCGCGAGTGGGCGTTGGCGGCGGTTGCCCCTCTCACTCAGACATGGCCCGCGATCAAATAGGAAGGAATGACGCTGACGACCGTTTTATAGTTGCGCTTGCCCGGCTGGCATTCGAGTTGGCGCTGCCCACCGAAGATTCCGGCTCGACAGCGCTGGCCGCCCCAGATCGCGAGGAAGCTTGGGTGCGGCGGCTATTTGAAAAGGCTGTGCTCGGCTTTGCCCGTGTCGAGTTGGTGCCGCGGGGGTGGACAGTTCGCGGTGGCATTCCACTAGAGTGGCAAGTTGCGTCGCCGTCCAAGGGACTCCATGCCGTTCTTCCTAGGATGATAACCGACATTATGATGGACCCTCCTGATAGCGGAACGAGACTCGTGATTGACACGAAATTCTCGTCGATACTTAGGACGGGCCGGCCGCTTCAAAAATCCCGGTCTCAAAAGCGGTTACCTTTATCAGATGTATGCGTACCTTCGCTCTCAAGAAGGGTCCGATTGCCGATGGGATCGGGCGGCGGGATTATTGCTACACCCTGCGATTGATAACGGCTTCCGTGAACATGTGGTCATCCAAAACCATCCGATTACCTTCGCGACCGTGAACCTTGCTGGCACGGCTACCGATTTCAGAAATGAATTGAGGGCAGTCCTCTGCTGCTAGCAAGTCTAGCTTTGAAAACGTTTTTTTCAACCTATTGCAACTCTGGCTGTCAAGAATATTTTCTGCCGGCTCTGTGTATGTCTAGAGGCTGGCCAGCTATCTCGGCCCGTCCCTCGTGCAGTCGGTAGTCAGGATATGCCTAGACTCTCTGAACAACTTGAGGGGCGGCTGCCGGAATCGTATCCGCATCGCAGCAGGTCCCAACACCAAGCGGGCCTGACCGTAGCCATCTCGACAACCGCGACCTTCGCACAGCTTGGGGAAATCGATAAGCCCCCCCTCAATAAATCGGCAACCTCCCGCTCTGATACCCCACACTCCCTCCCGAAATCGGAAACACTTTATGCACGTAATACCCCAACGCATCACTCGCATGCGTCCTCCGCTTATCCCGCTTATCAATCTCCCCCGTCGCCACGCCCGCCGCATCCACCACCCAACTCACCTCTTCCAAATCCCGAATCAATTCCTTGCACTTCGGATCGATATACAGCTTCACATCCCCGGCTTGGCTCCGTAACTTCGCCCGCACCGCATTCACTCGGTCCCGCACCAGCGGGTTCGCACTCGGCACATGATGCCGCGGCTTGAAATCCCCCACCCACATCTTGAAAAACTCTTTCACAATCCCCCAATCGCTCCCCGCCGCCGCGGTCGTCCTCTGGTTCCCGGCCGAGTCTCCATGCACATCCACCACCAGCGGCCTGTAGATATACGACAGCCGGTCCGCCAGCGGCTTCGCCTTCGCCAAAAACGCTTGGCACGCCAGCTCCGTCGTCGCATTCGGCCGAATCACAATCTCATCCAGCACATGGATCTCTTTCTCCGGAGTAAGTTGCATCAGTAACACAATCATCGGGTCCACATTGAAATCCATCGTCCAAATCAAAGGCTGCGTATCGTCGAACAGCAGCGGCTTCACATGCGTCGCCTTTTCAAACACCGCATACACCCGGTGCTCGCCCAACGTCCCAAACTCCGCTTCGAATTCCTGCCGGTACACATCCGCGCCCATGTCGCGCGCAGCCGATTGCAATTCTTCCGCCTTCACAATCCCGCCGTCCAACGTCGTGAAATGGAAACTCTTCCAGTCGGGGCTCGTCTCCATCTCGCCTCGTTCGTATTGGTCGAAAAAATGGTTGCGCCCCATCGGCGTCCCCATAAACAGCGCCCGCCCTCGCCGGTCTGCCAGCGACGGCCGGAACACGCGCTCCCAAATCGTTCGCTCCATCGAAGCAAACTCGTCCAGCACCAAAAGGTCCAGCCCGTCCCCGCGCAGCGAGTCTTTCTTCATCGCGCCGTTCACAAGAATCGTCGTGCGGTTCGTCAATTCAATCAGGCCTTCGCACGCCACCGGCCTCTTCGCCCACAGCGGCTCCGTCGCCTCCGTAATCCGCCGCCACGCCATGCGCTTCGTCTGCCCATCCGTCGGCCCCACATACCAAAGGTTCTTGCCGCTTTCTTTCGCCGTCCGCGTAATCTCGGCCAGCCCTAATTCGGTTTTGCCAAACCGCCGCCCTGCCACCACCACGCGAAACCGCGCCGGACAATGAAGAACTTCCCATTGTCGGTAGTGGAGCGTGAGAGCGGAGTCTTGCCTCGGCTCTCGTTGTAGGTTGGAATGATGTAGATTGTGCTCCACGCTCCCAATCTACAAACCCTCCGTTCGCCGTTTCTCCATTTTTCCCGCTAAGCACCTCATTCTAAACAAGAAAAAAGTTCGCCAACTTCTGTGACCGGTATTTCGTGTCGCCACACGACCCTACGGCGGGTGCCTATGTCGCCCTAACGCGTCGCCTCGACAACGTGTTGTCCGGCCTGCATGGACTCAGCTTTGCCGATTTTATGATCCTCTATTACCTTGAGCGTGCGCCAGGCGCCAGGCTGCGTCGGGTGGACTTGGCGGAGCGCTTGGGTTTGACCCCTCTGGCGTAACTCGCAGATTGATTCCCCTGGAAAAGTTGGGCTTGGTGTCGCGACAGCCGGATCCGAGGGACGCACGAGTGGGCTACGCAACGCTGACGGATTCTGGGCACCGGCTCCTGGGCTATGCAGTGACTGCGGTCCGCACCGTTGCGCAAGACACAACCGAATTGGTTCCAACCGAACAAATCGACTCGGCATCTGCACTACTTGCCCGACTGGCGGGGATGAATTCATCGAATAGTTGAGAATTCTCAACCAGCCAAACCGGACGGAACTCGGAACCGAACTCGGGAACTCGGGCCGAAACATCCCCACGGGCGAAGAGTATAATCGTGGTATGCGAGTCAAGACATCTGTCACCCTCCCCAGTGCGCTGCTCAAGGAGATTGATCGTCTCGACGGCAACCGGTCGGCCTTCCTGGAACGCGCCGCCGTCGCGTACATTGGCAAGCGAATCAAATCCGACCGCGACGCCCGAGATGCCGCGATCCTTAACCGTGTTGCCGGCGAACTCAATAAGCAGTCCGATGTGCTCGAGTTCCAAGGGATGCCGAAAGCGTTGACAAAGTAAGTGCAGCGCGGCGACTTGTTTCTGGTCACCAGAAGCGGGACCCGAGATCCACGAAAAGACCCTCGCAAGCAGCGCGTGTTTGTGGTGGTCAGCCGCCAGGTTTTGGTCGATTCAAAATTCTCCTCGGTCGTTTGCGCTCCGGTGTACTCACGCTACGACGGTTTGCGGACCCAGGTCACAATCGGAGTCGAGCACGGCCTAACAAACCCAAGCAGCATCCATTGCGACGAACTAGTCAGTCTGCCGAAGTCCATGCTGAGCCACTTTGTTGGCCACTTAAAGAGAGCAAAAGTCGAAGAGCTGGATCGTGCGCTGGCCGCCGCGCTCGATCTCGATCTCCTGCTTGTAAACGGTCATCTGAAAACGTAGAAATTTGAACTTTGGCCGGCACAGCAACATCATCTGCGCCGCAGGCGCAATCATCCGTCCGGTCATCTACACCTTGCGGTTGGTGCCGACAGCTTCACTTCGGCTCCTCGCAGGTGTCCACGTTCGCATGATCGCGGACCTTCAGGCGGTTTTCGATACCATTACGCTCGCCGCCGTGTGAAATTATTACGGCTGCAAAGTTAATGCAGGGTCAGAACGGAGGGCAGTCACACTGATCGTCGAGCCAACTCCGTTGCGGCGGTTGGACGCTCGCTCAATCTGCTGGCCCTGCGTTTCGAACTTCTTCGCTTCGCGCTTGCGGCCGAGTTTCCGTAAGACAACCGCATAGTTTTTCAGAAGAATGGCATATTCGAGGTGGTCCTCACCGAGAGTCTTTCCACAAATATTAATGGCGCGTCGGTAAGTGAGGTCGGCGTCGTCAAAGCGAGCCATTTTCAAGTACGTTGTCGCTAGATTATTCAATGGCGCAACCAGAGACGGCTGTTCTTTGCCCAACGCCGTCTCCCATACCCGAATCGATTCGAGTTGCAGATCGACAGACTCCTGGTAACGCTCCTGATCGAAGCGGAGCACCGCGAGATTGTTGAAGGCTGCACCGACGAGGCCGGGGTCGGCCGCCTTCTGTTTGACGAGATCGGCAAGCGCCTCTTCGAGCAATGGCTCCTCTTCCTGATAGCGCTTCTCGCTTCGCAAGATCCGAGACAGGCATTCACGGATGACGGTGATGTTTTTGATTGAGCCAATTTGTGCATTGGCCGCGAGTGCCTGGCGCAACAGTGCGATCACTTCTTCACGATTGCCGGTCTGCATAGGAAGAATGGCCATATCGGCCAGCAGCACGGCGTAATTGAGCGAGGCTTGGCCCTCGACCTTTCCCACCAGGGCCAACGCACGCCGGTACTCACTTTCGGATTCGGCAAATTGCCCCGCGTCAACATAAGCTACCGCGAGAGCATAATGAAGCTCGACTAACCGCCGGTCATCGATCTGACAGCGTTCGGCAATCGCCAGCGCCTCCCGGAAGGCATGGGTTGCCGCCGAATAGTTTCCTTTGTGGCTGAGCGACTGGCCCTCCGAGAGCCAGTCACTCCAGCCTTTCGATGTTTCGCTTGCTTGGCCGCTCCGAACAGCCAGCAGAAGAATACACAATACGAATCGCATGGTTTTCTCCTCTGAATCCAGCAAGAGGTTCACTTTTTTGCGTTATCTGTTGTGTTCGGGTGTGCGCGGCAAAGCGGCAGCCTCAGCGCTGTTGGCCATAGGACCTCCGCCGTCTGGCGACAAGAAGGGCGGCTACTCCGATGCCAACCAGCGCGAACGATGCCGGTTCAGGAACTGCGGCTGCTCCGCCAATGATCCCAACAGCGGGGTCAAAATTGGTTACGACTGTCGTGTCACCGTTCGTCAGGTCAAGAGTAAGCACCTGGGATGTGGCGTCCCCGAAGGCGTAAAGAGTGCCGTCTACGTTAACGACACCGCCAAGACCTACCGTGGTTGGATCGATAACTGTTGCCTGGCCAGTTAAGGGATTGATCTGGTATAGATCCGGAGAAACCACGGGAGTTACCGCAAAGGTTGACGGGTTGACCTTAAGCGTGTCGAACGTTGCGTACAGATTTCCCCCCGCGCTGAACAGGCTCTCATCATAAGCGTTGAGAGTGCCATCAGGATTGGTAGATAGGGGAATGAATGTGATTCCGGGCATCCCGGTAGGCCCAACCAGGGTCGCGTGGCCCGTCGCGGGATTGATCTTGTATAAGTTGTTGGCAAAATCCGTCGCATAGATTTGTCCCCCCACTTCGCCAAGATCGTTCGCCGATTTCGGCCCGCAGGGAGAACTGGGCAATGAACAGTCGGCCAACCCTGTGGGGCCGATGATCGTGGGGACGCCTGTGGCGGCGTTGATGGAGTCCAGATTGCCGGAGAAGGTAAGAGTCAACAAAGATCCATTCGGCCCGGCAACCAACCCCTCCGCACCTTGGGGCAGGCCGGGACCGAATAGAGAATACGCTCCGGTATTCGCGTCCATCGTGCCAAATTGAGCGCCGTTGGTTATGTACACCAACGGATCGGCGCTCGCCGGAACCGTGAATAAAAAAAACGCCAGTGAAAAGATCGGCGTAGCCAGCGCGGCCGCAACCGTCAGCTTATTCTTAAACAGCATTTGAATGCCCCTCCAGGGGCTAAAATCGAACCTGTCGGAATCAACAGTACACACGGCGGGCATCGTAGGGCCATGCTTGCGGGGTCATTTCGGAATAGGAATGCACCTCGTCAGCCAAGCGGCTGAAAACACATCGCATTTCCGCCAGTGTCATTTGCCGAGTGCGGTTCCGTAGTAGACTTGTTCTACCTATATCGTCAAATTGCCCGATGGCAGCCCAGCCCCAATCCGCAGTCCGCTTGGCGTTCGGACCGTTTGAAGTGCATACCGAGGCCGGTGAACTGCGCAAGAGAGGCATTCGAGTCCGGTTGTCCGGCCAGCCGTTCCAGATTTTGCTGGTTCTCCTGGCTCATGCCGGCGAAGTAGTTACTCGCGAGCAATTGCGCGACGAGGTTTGGGTCGCCGGCACGTTTGTCGATTTCGAGCACGGCTTGAATGCGGCGATGAATAAGCTCAGGGGCGCGCTCAGCGATTCGCCTGATAATCCCCGCTACATTGAAACGCTCCCGGGCCGCGGATACCGTTTTATCGGAACTCTGGAGCGTGCGCAGCCCACGACCACTCCTCCGGTGGCTGAGTCTGTCCTTCCCGAACAACCGGCCCTCCCGCGCAGCCGCCATCTCTGGTGGTGGCTCGCGTCCGTCGCCGCCTGCTTCATTTCCTTTGCTGTGGGATGGCAGTTGCATAACCCTCCGGCTCCGCCCCCTTTCTGGAAACTTACCCGGCTTACCGCCGATGCCGGGCTCTCGGACTTTCCGGCGCTGTCGCCGGGTGGCAAGCTGTTGGCTTACTCCTCCGACCGCGACTTGGAGGGCGAACGAGATCTTTACGTCAAACAGGTTGCCGGTGGGCAGCCGATCCGCCTCACGTTTGATGGCGCAGGCAACACCACGCCGGATTTTTCACCCGACGGCAGCAAGATCGTGTTCCGCTCAAACCGCGGCGGTGGCGGCATTTACGAGATTCCGACTTTTGGCGGTGAGGTGCGATTACTGGCGAGGGAGGGATTAAACCCCAAGTTTTCGCCCAATGGCTCGCAAGTCGCCTATTGGATAGGCGACCAGGGCGTGACCGAGACGATACCGGGGACCGGCGCGGTCTGGGTGGTGCCGGTGGCGGGTGGACCGCCGCAGCGGGTGGGACCGAGCTTTACAGCCGCTCGCCATCCGATTTGGTCTCCCGACGGCAAACACCTGCTCTTCATTGGATACACCTCCCAAAAAGCGTTCGACACTTCCTCCCTCGACTGGTGGCTAGCCGCCACTGATGGAGGCGTTACGCTGAGGACCGGCCTATACGAAGCGCTGACTCACACCGACCTGCGCGCGACCGAGTCACCCCACATTCGCGACGTTATTCCAACGCCACGTTGTTGGCCGGACGGCACTCACAACGTGATCTTCTCCGCCTCCGCCTCGAGCGGCGATACACTGAACCTCTGGGAAACCGGAATATCGTCCGCAACCGGAAAGGTCAACGGCGTGTTCAAGCGCTTGACGGCGGGAGCCGACAACGAAGTGGAGCCGTCCTGCGCGGCGGAAGACACTTTTGCGTTCACCAACCTGATGGAAGATAGAACAGCCATTTGGTCTCTGCCGTTCGATTTAAACCGTGGCGCGTCGAAGGGTGCGCTGGAGCGAATCACTGAGGAGAGCCCCGCTTGGGTCGACCACGCAGCGCTTTCGGGCAATGGACGCTTTGTCGCTTTTGCTTCCGCTCAGTCGGGCCACGGGAACATTTGGTTGCGGGACTTGGCAACCGGTCAAGAGTCGCATGTTGCCAACTCATCCTTTGTACAGCGCTATCCTGTGATCAACCGGTCCGGTGACAAAATCGCATTTTCCAGTTTTGACAATGGTGAGAATGGCAAGAGATTAGTGTATGTGTCCACCACCACCGGTGGCGTGCCGGAGAAGGTGTGTGAGGGATGCCTTCGAGCCACCGACTGGTCGCGCGATGAGAAGGCGCTCTTGGTATTCGGCGGCAATCCCTACCAAATTAACCTTCTCGACATTGCCTCTCGCCAACAAACTGCGTTATTGAAGCACGTTACTTACAGCTTGCTGTACGGCCGCTTTTCTCCCGACAATCGCTGGGTCAGCTTTACATCCCGGATTCAGCCCAACCGCGCGTGGATTATGATCGCCCCTATTGATGGGCCGAGACCGATTCCTGAGAGCTCTTGGATCAAGATCGCGGAGGAACAGCCGGCAGACTGGGCCAATTGGTCGCCCGATGGGAAGACGCTCTATTTCACGTCCGCCAGGGATGGCCATTTCTGCCTATGGGGGCAACGGATTGACGCAAACTCCCACACACCGGTGGGACCGGCGTTTGCCGCTCAGCATCTTCACGGGCGAGTGTTTTATGACCACGACGGTTGGTCGGCGGGCGGAGGGCGGATCGCCATGGTGCTTAATCAGAGTACCGGCAACATTTGGCTGATGTCGCATTCTGGCGCGCGCTGAAAATCCGGTCATGAATCTCGAAACTAAGTCATAGATAGTTCTTCCCTCCAACATTCCAAACCACTCAACCCTACTTCTACCGCTTCGCTTCGTTCCGCCTCGCCGCCGTACCCTGCATGCGCTGCCGCCGTTTCCAAGAGCCGCAAATCACCTCAATACGTCATGCAGGTTCGTAATGTACAAGTGACTGCCTTGGGCGGATTCATCTGGAGCTTTCCTAAACGATTCGGATGGCATAATTTTCGGAGTGGCTCAGGTGAATATTGGCGGGAACGCTATTCTGCGCCTTCGGTTTTGCGGCAACGCGGCCTGCCTCGAGGCGTTCACAATCTGCGTCAGCTGCGACCGGGGCCAGCGCTACTGCAGCCCGGAATGCCGTTCGGAAGTGCGGCAACAGCAGCGACATGACGCTAACCGTCGCTACCAGCAAAGCGAACCGGGCAGGGAATCCCATCGCCGTTGTCAGCAGCGCTATCGAGAGCGGGCGTCGCAACCTTCCGTGACAGATCAAGGTACCGTGCCGATCACCTCGCCGGCGTCTCCTCACAGAGGGCGACCGTATGCCAGTGCGCGATCTGCGGTCCCCACAGTCTCTGGATTGATCCATTTCCCTCCGTCCCACGGCGATTCCGGTCGGCCGGACGTTCAAAAAAATACGTTTTTCAATGATCGCTAACACCTGCTGTTGCCTCCAGTGGATTTGCTCCAGTAGAGCCTTCCTCGCGCCTCGCAGGAAGCGATCTTACACGCACTGTTGCGTTCCAGGCGTGATTGGGAAGAGCAAGAAAACTCAACCATCCCGTACACTCGTCCAACGATATAATAGTTCCTTTGGTAAATAACTGATTCCGTGGGGTTTTCCGCGCCCCTCCGGAACCGAAATCGGGGACACCGAAGGCTCCTTTTGCCACCCGAAAATCCTGGTCACAGAAGTTGAAAATTTTTTATTTCTTTTCTTTCCCTCCACTTACAAGAACTTTTTCGTTAGTCGCGAACGCGCTCTGCGGACAATAACTCCAGAAAGTAACTTCTCTGCATGGTCTCTGAAAACGATCTCAACTCCGAATTCGAAAAATTCGAAAAATCTGAAAATTCCTCTTCCGTGCCGCCGTCGCCGGAAGAACAAAATCCGCCGCACAACTCGCGCTATCCCTATCACGCGCACCTCATCGCCGAAAAGGAAAAGCAAAACTGCGGCCGCACCGGACCCACCAGTCCCGAAGGCAAAGCCATCTCTTCGCGCAACGCCCTCCGCCACGGTTGCTGCGCCAAAACTCTCATTCTCGAAGGCGAAAAACTCGAAGAGTGGATCAAACTCTGCGCCCGCTGGGAATCCGCCTATCCGTCCGAACATCCCTTGCTCCAGGATTTCATCCTGAAAACCGCCCAAGCCGAATGGCGTCGCATCCGCGTCCTCAATAACTTCGAAGACTTCGTCGCCTCCCATGCCATGACCATGGATACCTACGATCCCGAAACCCGCAAACTCTACGACCTCAAACATCGCTACAACGTCGCCGCCGAACGCACCTTCCAGCGCGAATTCCGCATGCTCGATCACTTCTTCAAAACCAACTGCGAACCCAAAAAACAAGAAGTGCCGCCGGTTCAAAAAGAAGAAGAAGACGATCAACCCGTCCACGACCCCAACAAACACGTCTATCGCATCTACAACGCCGAAACCGGCGAATACATCATCTGCGGCGAAAACCCGCCCGTCATCTATCCGCCCGAGCCCGGCTGGGTCCCGCGCCCAATCATCCCCGGCCAGTATTATCCAGACCACCCTTCCAATTGGAAATACCCCGGCAACCCCAAACACCGCTTCACCAAGGACAAAGAAAAATGGAGTACGGAACCCCAATCGTAAGATTGGGGACCGCGAGCGAAGCGAGCGTCTTACACCACTCTCGTCCGAAAGCAAATCTGGGATTTGCGCTTCCCCTCTCGCAGATAAACCATGCGTTACACTAATACTGTTGTAGATGTAGGCGTCCGCCTGCTCCCTCCACCAACCCAAAACCATTTTCGTTTCATCATGTTCGACAATCTTTCAGACAAGCTTCAGCGTGTCTTCAAAAACATGCGCGGCGAAGGCAAACTCACCCCCGCCAACATGGAAGAAGCCCTGCGCGAAATCCGCGTAGCTCTCCTCGAAGCCGACGTCCACTTCAAAGTTGTCAAACAGTTCATCGAAGAGGTCAAAGTCAAAGCCATGGGTGAGGAAGTGCTCACCGCGCTTTCGCCCTCCCAGCAAGTCATCAAAATCGTGCGCGACGAGCTCACCAAAATGCTCGGCACCCATCAATCGCGCCTTCGCTTTGCCAACGAACCGCCTACTGTCATCTTGATCGTCGGCCTCCAGGGTTCCGGCAAAACCACCAGCGCCGCCAAGCTCGCTCGCTTTCTAACCAAGGAAGGCAACAAGCCGCAGTTGGTCTCGGTCGACGTCTACCGTCCCGCCGCTCGCCATCAGTTGAGCATTCTCGCCAAACAACTCAACGCGCCTATCTACGAAGGCACCGCCGAAGAAACCAAGCCGCTCGATCTCGCCAAATCCGCCCGCCGCGAAGCCATGCAAACCGGCCGCGATGTCGTCCTTGTCGATACCGCCGGCCGCCAACATATTGATGAGCAGCTCATGCAAGAGCTCTCCGAACTCAAAGCCGCCCTGAACCCCACCGAAATCTTGTTCGTCGCCGACGCCATGACCGGTCAGGACGCCGTCAAATCCGCCGACGAATTCCATAAGCGCCTCGGCATCACCGGCATCATCCTTACCAAGATGGATGGCGACGCTCGCGGTGGCGCAGCGCTCTCCATTCGCTCCATCACCGGCCAGCCTTTGAAGTTCGTCGGTGTCGGCGAAAAGAGTGATGCGCTCGAAGCCTTTTATCCCGATCGCGTCGCTTCCCGCATCTTGGGCATGGGCGATGTCCTCTCGCTCATCGATAAAGTTCAGCAAAACATCGACATTGGTACCGCCGAAAAAATGCAGGAAAAACTGCTCGGCGATGATTTCACTTTGGAGGATTTCCGCGACCAGATTAAGCAGGTCCGTAAATTGGGTTCGTTGAGCGGTCTGCTCGACATGATGCCCCAAATCGGCCCGCTCAAAGATTTGAAGAATGTCAAATTGGATGAATCGGAAGGCGATTTAAATAAAATCGTCTGCATTATCGATTCCATGACCCCCAAAGAGCGCCGTAACCATATGATTATCAATGGTTCGCGCCGCCGCCGTATCGCTAAAGGAAGCGGTACTACGGTCCAGGATGTCAACAATTTGCTGAAACAATACGCGCAAGCGCGTAAAATGATGAAGAGCTTCTCCGGTCAGATCGGTTCGCTCGGCAAACGCATGGGCAAGTTCAAACTGCCCGGCCAGCCCGGATTCTAAACCCACGTTTTGTAACAATAAGGAAAGAATTATGTTAGCTATTCGACTGGCGCGTTTTGGCGCCAAGAAAAAACCCACCTATCGTGTGGTCGTCATTGAAAGAGAGCGGGCGCGTAACAGCCGTTCCGTGGAAGTGGTTGGGCATTACAATCCGATTTCAAACCCGGCGGAAGTTCACTTGGATCACGAACGGATCAATCATTGGATCAAGGCCGGCGCGCAACCCTCTGAACGCGTAACGAAATTGATCAAGGCCCATCCGGCAGTAGCAGCTCCGGCGCCGGCGGCATAAAGGCTTCTATTTGCCATGAGTGAAAGTAACGGTGTGAAAGCGCTGATTGAAGACATAGCCAAGGCGCTTGTCGATACGCCGGCGAGCGTAGCGGTCAATGAAATCGCGGGCGAACACGCCACTGTGTTCGAACTGCGCGTCGCCGAAAGCGATCTGGGCAAAGTCATCGGTAAGCAGGGTCGCACCGCGCGTTCCTTGCGCACGCTGCTCACAGCCGTCGGCACCAAGATGAACCGGCGCTTCACGCTCGAAATTCTTGAGTAATAGCGAACCGCATCGCGTCGTCGTCGCCGAAATTTTGCGCACGCGCGGCCTTCGCGGTGAACTGGTTGCCAAATCGCTTTCGGACGTGCCCGGCCGGCTCCAATCGTTGCGCGAAGCCAATGCGCATCTGAGCAGTGGTGCCGATGTAGCAGTCACTCTGCTCGATGCCAGGCGAAGTAAAGACGAGTGGGTGTTGCAGTTCGCGGGCGTTGAAACGATTGAGCAAGCCGAGCCGTTTAAGGGAGCCGAACTCTGGGTTCCGGTCGAAGAGCGAGCCCGCTTGGCAGTAGGCGAGTTTTTTCAGTCTGATTTGGTTGGTTTGCAGGTGCTGAATACCGCTACCGCCCAACCGGTCGGTGTAGTGGAGGATATCGCGCAATACGGCGGCCCTCCGTTGTTGGTTTTGAAAGTAGAGGGAAGGGAAGTGCTCATCCCGTTTGTGCCGGAGATCTGCAAGGTCGATCTGGCCGCCGGTGTGATTCAAGCCACCCTTCCTGATGGGTTATTAGAGTTGTAGGCGGAGCCGAGCATGCGCTTTCATGTGGTGACGATTTTCCCGGAATTCTTCTCCGGGCCCTTCGCTCACGGCGTGGTCGCGCGCGCTCTGTCCAAGGGTCTGGTGGATATTCGCATGCACGATTTGCGAAACTGGACTTACGACCGTCATCGCACTGTTGACGACCGTCCTTTCGGGGGCGGGGAAGGGATGTTGCTCAAACCGGAGCCTCTCTTCGAAGCCGTGGAAGCGGTTTTTCCGGTGCGGTCGGAACGGCAGAAAGTAGTTCTGCTTTCCGCCCAAGGCGAACCGTTCAGCCAGAACTTGGCGCGCGAGTTTTCCGCCTTGGACGATCTGCTCTTGATTTGCGGTCGATACGAAGGTGTCGACGAACGGGTGGCCGAACATTTGGCCGACCGGGAAGTCTCGATTGGTGATTATGTTTTAAGCGGTGGCGAACTCGCTGCCGCCATCGTGATTGATGCTGTGGCCCGTTTGTTGCCCGGTGTCTTAGGAAATGAAGAGTCCGCTCGGAACGAAAGTTTCGGCGAGGCCAATGACGGTTTATTAGATTGCCCGCAGTACACCAGACCGGCGGAGTTCCGCGGCTGGAAAGTGCCCGACGTGCTGCTCGGTGGTCATCATGAGGAAATCAAGCGCTGGCGCCGGGCTGCGTCGCGCGAGAAAACCAAACGGTTGCGGCCGGATTTAAACGGTCTGACCGACTGAAAGGCTAAGGCTAAGAACATGCAAAACGCACTTGTCTCAAAATTCATCAGCAAGCATTCTCGTCAGGTAGCTCATCCGGAATTTCGCCCGGGCGATACCATCCGCGTCCACGTCAAGATTCGGGAAGGCGACAAGGAGCGGCTGCAGGCGTTCGAAGGCACAGTCATCGCGCGCAAGAACACTGGCATGGGTGAAACCATCACCGTGCGCAAGGTCAGCTTCGGCCAGGGCGTCGAACGCATCTTCCCGGTGCACGCCCCTGTCATCGATCACATCGATATGGTCCGTACCGGAAAAGTGCGCCGCGCGAAGCTTTATTACTTGCGCGGACTCAAGGGCAAAGCGGCTCGTTTGAAAGAACGCGGAGTCGCCACTCCAGCGGCCAAATAGACTGGATAGGTGAAGTCTATCCGTTGCCGGACCACCTTTGAACGTCAAGCCCGTGAGCGCGGCTTCCGCGTCATCGCAGGAGTCGACGAAGTCGGGCGCGGTTGTTTGTTTGGTCCCGTCATGGCTGCCGCTGTGGTGCTCGATCCCGAGCGCCCTATTCGCGGTCTGAACGATTCGAAGATCCTCGATGTCGAAGACCGCGAAAGCTTGTCGGCGTTGATCAAGCGGCACTGCGTTGCTTGGTCCGTTGGCGGAGCCGATGTGTATGAGATCGATCAGGTCAACATCCTGCAGGCATCGCGCTTAGCCATGCGCCGCGCCATCGAAGCCTTGTCCGTCCAGCCCGATTACTTGTTGATTGACGCCGTGACCGTGGATCTGCCCATCGAACAACTGCCGCTGATCGATGGCGATGCCCGCTGCCGCGCGATTGCCGCTGCTTCGATCGTTGCCAAAGTGCACCGCGATGCCTGCATGGCCCGTTGGCATGAGGTCTTTCCTCAGTACAATCTGGCTTCGAACAAAGGCTATGCGACGCCGGATCATCGCCGGGCTTTGGCTGAGCATGGGCCGACCATGCAGCATCGCTTCAGCTTCGAGCCGGTGCGCCTCGCCTCGCCGCATGCCTTTTGGATCGGCTATATGGATGAGCCTGTCCAAGTGGAGATGTTCGCATGAACACCCAAGCCGCCGAACAGCCGGCCGAGACGCGCTTCATGCGCTGGCACGCGCGCGTGCTTGCGCTTTGCCTGGTGATCTTTGCGTTTGAGTTAGGTATCTTTTTGTTGATCTTTCCGTGGCTGCCCAGTTGGGACATCAACTGGATCCCGGTTCACCTGCGGGTCTTCTCCGACCTGTGGATGAACCAATACTTCCGCGGAGCTTTGAGTGGCTTGGGTATGCTCAACATTTATGTCGCCGCGCTTGAGACCAAGCGCTTGATCAGGATTTTATTTTCGCGTAAAGCCGACTGACAGTAGAAACGCTAAAATAAAAAGGCTTTGAGCCAAGTAAGAGCACTCATCGGTACGCGCAAGGGCGCCTTCATCCTGACAGCCGACGGCAAACGTGAAAGGTGGGACATCAGCGGTCCGCACTTCGCCGGCTGGGAGATCTATCACGTCAAGGGTTCGCCGGTCAATCCGGATCGTCTCTACGCCTCGCAGTCATCCAGCTGGGCTGGCCAAGTGATGCAGCGCTCTGACGATGGCGGCAAGACCTGGCAACCGGTCGAGAACAAGTTCGCCTATGACGGTGTGCCTGGTACGCATCAGTGGTACGACGGGACACCGCACCCATGGGAGTTCAAGCGTGTCTGGCATATCGAGCCGTCGTTGACCGAGGCCGATACGGTATATGCCGGTGTCGAAGATGCGGCGTTGTTCCGCTCCACGGACGCCGGCAAGTCTTGGGCCGAGCTCTCCGGGCTGCGCAAGCATGGCACTGGTCCGCATTGGCAGCCGGGCGCTGGTGGCATGTGCTTGCACACTGTCATCCTCGATCCGAGCAATGAGAAGCGGATATACATCGCCATCTCGGCGGCGGGCGCCTTCCGCACCGATGATGGTGGCGAGACCTGGCAGCCCATCAATCGGGGGTTGGTTTCGAACATGATGCCGAACCCGACGGCGGAGGTGGGCCATTGTGTCCATCACGTCGCCATGCACCGCGCGCATCCGAACCGGCTCTTCATGCAGAAGCACTGGGACGTGATGCGCAGTGACAATGCCGGCGACTCATGGCAGGAAGTGAGCGGCAACCTGCCGACCGACTTCGGCTTCGTGGTCGATATCCACGCTCATGAGCCGGAGACCATATACGTGGTTCCGATCAAGAGCGATTCGGAGCACTATCCGCCCGATGGCAAGCTGCGCGTCTATCGCAGCCGCCAAGGCGGCAACGAGTGGGAAGCGCTGACGAACGGCTTGCCCCAGGAGAACTGTTACGTGAACGTGTTTCGAGACGCCATGGCTGTCGATTCGCTTGACTCCTGCGGCATCTACTTCGGCACCACCGGCGGCCAAGTGTATGTCTCACCCGATGGCGGCGACCATTGGTCGGCTGTCGTACATGACCTGCCGGCTGTGCTCTCGGTTGAGGTGCAGACGCTACAGTGATCCGGTTGCAGTTACCGGCCTATCTGCGAACGCTCGCTCAGATCGGCGGCGAAGTGCAGCTGCATGTCAGCGCGCCCGTCACGATCAGCTCAGTACTCGACGCTCTCGAAGCGCAGTACCCGATGCTGCGCGGCACCATCCGCGATCACGATAGCACCAAGCGCCGCGCCTTCGTTCGCTTCTTCGCGTGCCAGCAGGATTGGTCGCATGAGCCGCCGGAGGCCGAGCTTCCGGCGGCCATCGCGCAGGGCGATGAGCCGCTCTTGGTTGTTGGCGCCATTGCCGGCGGATGTATCAGATGACGTTGTGTTCTCTGAGAAGGTCAATGATCAGGTGGCGACTGCCTTGATAGGCTGTCCACACCGACGCGCACCACTTGTCGATAGCCGCATCGCGCTCCGCGCCTTCGGACGCAGCCATCACGTCCTCAACGGTGATGCCTCCGCGATCCAAAGGCAGGGAAATGGCGGGCCACTGCTTCCGTGGTTGGTTGGCGAGCTTCATGTGCACTAGCTGCACGGGTCTGCCTGCGTACCCTTTCTCGAGATGAAGGAAGAGACCGAGCAAGCCAAAGACAATCTTGATCGGCTTGGTGGTCTCGTCGGCGGTCTGCGCGGCATAAGCGTCTACCACGTGCTGCAGAATGAACCCCGGACGGTCCATCGCGTAGACGTAGAGATCGTCGAAAGGCTGGCTCTTAGGAGTATCCGAGGCCATACCCGATGTCGAACAGCTTGTGGTACCCGGCGCTACCCAACTGGTAGTTGGTCGTAGTGCCCTTCGGCCAAACGAACGACAGTTTGCCCGACGGCTTGTGCTTGCCGAACAAGACCTCTGCCACGCCGTCGCCTTCGCTGCCGGGGAGCCAGGCGGCGACGATAGCGTTCGCGTAAGGCTGCAGATCGTCAATGATCATCGGCCGTCCCGAAGTCAGGACGACGATCACCTTCATGCCATCCGCCTTCATCCGCGCCACAACACCCAAGTGCTTCGGATCGAGCCGAAGGTCGGCCCGGTCGCCCATCATCTCGGCATAGGGCCGCTCACCAAAGATGGCAAGCCCGATCTTCGCGCCCGCGCCGCCGCTGCCATCGGCGCAGTAGGTGATCTTGGTTCCGCTATCGCCAACCTGGTCTCGAATGCCCTGCAGAATGGTTGTCCCAAGCGTGACCTCGCCGCTCTTGCCTTGCCAGAAGATGGTCCATCCGCCGCACTGATTGCCGATGTCATCCGCCGAATCGCCGGCTACGTGAATGTGCCCGGCGCTCTTCGAAAGCGGCAGGATACCGTTCTCGTTCTTCAGCAGCACGATCGATTCGCGCACACAAGCGCGCGCCACCGCCCGATGCTCGGTCGAACCGAAGGTCCGGTGCAAGCCGCGGTCCGCCAGGAACGATCTGGAACTGTCCATCAAGCCCATGGCGATCTTGACGCGCAGAATGCGCAGCACCGCGTCATCGATGCGCGCCTCCGGTACGCCGCCTTCGGTGACGAGCTGCTTCAAGGTATTGATGAACTCAAGCCATTTGTCCGGCACCATCACCATATCCATACCGGCGTTGATGGACGTCTGCACCTGCTGCTTGTAGTTGCCCGGCAGCTCATTGAGCGCCGCATAGTCGGAAATGAGGAAGCCTTCGAATCCCAATTCGTTCTTCAGCAAGTCGGTGAGCAGTTGCTTGCTCGCCGAGCAGCGGACGCCATTCCAACTGCTATAGGAAGGCATGATGGTGGCAACGCCCGCTTGTACCGCTGTAATGTAGCCGGGCAAATGAAGCCGCCGAAGCGTCGCTTCATCGACAATCGTGTCCCCTTGATCGAGCCCGGTCCGCGAACTGCCGAAAGACGTGCCGCCGTCGCCGATGTAGTGTTTCGCGCAACCAGCCACCGATAGCGGATCAGCCAATGACTCGCCTTGCAGCCCTTTCGTCGCCGCCGCGCCCAGGACTTTCACAATATCCGGATCCTGGCTGAAACCTTCATACGAGCGACCCCAACGGCAATCCTGCGGCACCGTCACGCAAGGGCAGAACGCCCAATTCATGCCAGTCGCGCGCACCTCTATCGCAGTAATGCGCGCCGCCTTCTCAATCAGGCTCGCGTTCCGTGTGCAACCGAGTGCGATGTTCTGCGGAAACACCGTCGCGCCAATCACATTGTTATGCCCATGGACCGCGTCCACGCCGTACATCAACGGAATATGCAGCCGCGAGTGCAGAGACCGCGATTGATACTCGTCATACATCTCCGTCCAGGAAATGAGATCGTTGCCCGTCTTCGGATCGCTGTCGCCGCCGCTCAACACAGACCCGAAGCTGTAGCTCGCCACATCGTCCGGATTCTGAATGAAGAGCTTGTCCGGCTGCGTCATCTGGCCGATCTTCTCGTCCAGCGTCATCTGCTTGAGAATCGCCAGCGCCTGGTTGTCGTAGCGGGAATAGATCCCAGAGCCCGGCGCCGCCGCACGCCCATTGCGTGCCAAGAGAGTCGAGCCGGCCAATGCGGCTCCGCAAGAATGAAGGAACGATCTTCTGGAAGGGTTCATGAACGAATGCACAATGCGTGCACTGCCATGTTACAGCAACGGCACGTCTACTGCTTCCGATTAGCCTGCTTCGATTCAATCTGACCGAGGCGCTTGAGGATAGACTCGATCTGCTTGTCCCTTTTCACGAGTGCCTGATCGACGTGCTCAGCCCATTCGCCATGCCTTAGCGTCCAGCGCTGGCCTGCAGCCAGGATTCCACCTTGCCGGTCGAGGCGTGCGCCTTGGCCATCGAGGCGCAGAATAACCCCGTCAAGCCTCTCTTCGATTTGGTGCATCTCTCGCTCGAGGCTTTCCTTCAGATCGATGATCAACCGTTCGAGCCGCTTAAATCCGTCTTCTTGTGGCACTTCTAACAACCAGATTAGCGCGTCACCTCAACCTTCGCACCGCTATAGCGTGCGGTCTTGTCGGGAAGGGAAGTGATGTCAATCCCATTGCCGTGCCCCGGCTTCACTATAATCACTTGAAACGTCCGCTCCTTGAGCATGCCCGGGAAACTTCCCTGCCGCGCGCCAATAGTCAACGTCTGGGTTTGGTCATTCCAGTGAATCGGGATGGTCGCGTAGACGCCCTTCTCGTAATGATAGGTATCGTTCTCGTCTTCATAGAGTGTGAAGTCCGCGTCCGCTCCCGGGTACACGCGCAGTTCAATCGGGTCTGCCGGCTTCTCGTCTGAATACTGCAACTCCGGCCCCATCGGCACAATGGAACCTGCGCGCACGTAAAGCGGAATGCGGCTCAGCGGCGCAGGAGCATCCACATATCGGCCACCCGTGGCCGCCTCGCCTGTCCAGAAATCCACCCAACCGCTCCTGGGCAGATAGAGGTGCCGCGTCGTCGCGCCCTCTTCCGTCACCGGATTTACCAGAATGGAACTGCCAAAAAGGAATTGATCGCCGATGTTGCGCACGCGATCATCGTCCAGGAAATCCATCACCAGCGGCCGCATCAGTGTGAATTGCTCATGCGTCACTTTCCAGGCGCTCGAGTAGATGTATGGCAGCAGCCGATAACGCAGCCGGTCGAAGTTCGTGAGGATCGTTTGCGCTTCGGGTCCGTACGACCACAGCTCGTTCTCATTAGGAATCCGCGTTCCATGCACTCGGAAGATCGGACAGAACGCGCCGTATTGAAACCAACGGATGAAGAGTTCACGATAGCGCGGATCGTCCGGATGCCCAAGGATGAAGCCGCCGATATCGGTTGTCCAATACGGCATGCCGGACAGCGCAAAGTTCAACCCTGCCGGAATCTGCCGCTTGTACGTTTCGAAATCGGAAAGCACGTCGCCCGACCAAGCCGTGACCCCATACTTCTGTTCGCCGGCCCAAGCCG
The DNA here is from genome assembly GCA_963771405.1 of Bryobacterales bacterium. GTDB lineage: Bacteria > Acidobacteriota > Terriglobia > Bryobacterales > Bryobacteraceae > Bog-105. The sequence continues at coordinate 112,936 of CAVYUL010000106.1, read as the reverse complement.
ACCGCGAAAGAATGAACACCCGTTTAGCATCGCTTTCGGCCCGCTGATGTTCGGAGACACCCATGGTGGTCATCAGCGGGTAGGCGTTCGGATAGCGCGCACCGCTGCCGATGGCGACCTTGTGATCGAACAAGATGTTGTCTTCCACGCCCTCTGTTTCGGGCTCCGTGGTATCCATCCACCACGCGTCGACGCCGATCTTGAACAAGCTCTTGTCGATTTCGTTCCAGTAGTAATCGCGCGCCGCCGGATTGAACGAGTCGTAGAGAGCCATGCCTTTCGGATGGAACGAAACAGCGGGTGCTTTCTCAATAAAGAACCCGCGCTTTTCCATGTCCGCATACGTGGCCGTTCCCGGATAAAAGAAAGGCCAAATCGAAACCATTAGATGAAAATGTTCGCGATGCAACTGTTCAACCATAGCTTGAGGATTCGGATAGTTCGAGTTCCACTTGAACTCTCCGGTACTGGTCCACCAAAACCAGTCCTGCACTATATTGTCAACTGGGATTTTGAGCTCGCGGTACTTCTGCGCCACGCCCAAAATTTCAGCCTGCGTCTTATAGCGGTTCTTGCATTGCCAGAAGCCGTAAGCCCATTTGCCGAACAGCGGCACATCGCCGGTCAGGCTGCGATAGTCCGCAACCAGCTTGTCAAACTGCGGGCCATAGAAGAAGTAATAGTCCACTGAATCAGCCACTTGCGAGCTTAAATACAAGTAGTGGATAAAGCGATTATTGAAACGGCTGGATGAAGAATTGTTCCAATAGATGCCGTAGCCTTTGGTGGAAACGAAGAAGGGAATTGCGATGTCGGTGTTTTCCTGCGAAAGTTCCACAGATTCGCCGCGCATGTTGAAAACGCCCGCCTGATGCTGGCCCAGGCCGTAGAAAGCTTCCTCCGAACCGTAGACTTTGAAGACATCCAGCGCGTGATTCGTCGGCTCACCGTTCACCACGGCCGGTGTCAGCTTCTTGGGGCCTTCAGCCAGCAGAGGCTTTCCCGAGGCATCAAGGTAGTTCAGGATGCCGTCCTCGCGATTTACCGCGATCTTGAGCCGGGCCGTCGTAAGCGTGATCGTCTTGTCGTCACTTTGCACATCAAAGGATGTGGAGGGCCAGTCTTTCTTGGTAGGAGGAAACTCGAGATGGCCCGAAGGCAACGGCCACGTTGCGGCGTAGGTCACGTGAATCACAGAGTCGGTGCGAACCTCCAGCCGGAGCGCGCCGGTTTGCATATGGATCAAAACGCCGTTTGAAAGCTTCTCGAAGTTCAGGGCAGGATTGGGGGGAATCCATTGAGCAGGAAGGGTGGCTGCCGCGCATACGGCGAGAAGAAAACTGCGAAGGAATGGCATGGCGATTGGAAATCAATCCAATTAGATCATGGCGTGAGAAAGGCCCTATGGGGCAAAGCTAAAGCGTCGCGAACAGAGCGGCGGGATCGATCTCGACCTGACCGCAATGCAGCTTGCCAGAGGCTTCCGTCAGGGTGCGGTCTTTCGTGACGAAGGCCCGTTTCGTTTCCGGGTCGAAGAGCCAGGTTTCAGGCACGCCGAGTTCGAAGTACTCCCAGCAACGTTCCAGAATCCGCGCGCCGCGGTCATCGGGCGAGAAGATTTCAATGCAAAGCAGCGGCGCGACGGTGACGACCTGCTGCGAGCGATCGTAGTCCGCCGGCAGAACCAGCAGATCCGGCACGCGGTATTTGCCGGGCCGCACCCTTAGCCGCTGTTCGACGAGCCCCAACACATTCCAGGCACGCCGGTTGTTCACAAAAATTGCGGCGAGCAGGGTTTGTAGGTTAGCGTGATCGAATTGACCCAAGGGGCGCTCCAGAACGATGCCGTCAACGAAGTCGCAATCAGGGTGGTAGCTGGTCGAAAGGTATTCGGCTTCGCTTATTGGAAGGTCCGGCAGTAGTTTCGTCGCCATCCTGTCCGATCGTATCATCGGGGCTACAGGGGTTCAGGGAAGAAGCCCTGGATGACCGATAACAGATATTATGTCAACTCGAAGGGAGGCCCCACGCCTTGGGGCTCTTTCTAAACTTGAGAGTACCTTTTATGGTGAGTTTCGGTAACCGTGTGCCAATCTGACGGTATGAGCGGATCTGGAGCCGATTTTCGTTACGCCTTGCGCACCCTGCGCGCCAACCCTGGATTTACATTCCTGGCAATCCTGCTGATCGCTCTGGGTATCGGCGCGAATACCGCAATGTTCAGCGTGATTGAAGCGGTTCTGCTCCGACCTCTGCCTTATCGCGAACCATCGCGGCTGTGCATGGTTTGGAAATCTGTACCTGCGAAGAATCTCGACTGGGATTGGACGGGTTATCCCGCGATCGAAGACTGGCGCCGGCAAAATCATGTTTTCGAGGATGTCGCCGCGGTCGCGCGCCCCGAAGCAGCTGTGGTTACCCTGACTGGCGGCACGGAACCGCAACGCATTCAATCCGCCAAGGTGGAAGGCAACCTGTTCACGCTGCTCGGAGCCAATCCCCTTTTGGGCCGTACGTTCTCGCAATCGGAGGGCCGCCGCGGCGACAATGTGGCCATTCTCAGCTATGGTTTCTGGCAGCGGCATTTCGGTGCATCCAATGACGTCCTCGGACGAACACTGGAAATAGACCATCGCCACTGCACAATCATCGGCGTCATGAAACCGAGTTTCCAATTCCCGAGCAAAGACGCGCAACTCTGGCTGCTCATCACCGCCGACTCACGCTGGCCGAAGTTTCAGCAGTTTCGTTTTGCCGACGCCTTTACCGCCATCACCCGTCTGAAAAGTGGAGTCTCACTCACGCAGGCAAGAGCTGAGATGAACCTTGTTGCGAAGCGTATGGCGATTCAGTATCCCGCAACCGATGCCGGCTTGGGAGTGCGAGTGGTGCCTCTCGCAGAACAAGTCGCCGGCCCTCAGATACGGCGCGCTTTATGGATACTGCTGGCGGCTGTGCTCTCCGTGCTGCTCATCACCTGTACGAACGTGGCGAACTTGTTACTGGCACGACGAGCAGCTCGCTCAAGGGAATTCGCAATCAGAGCCGCACTGGGCGCACGGCCGGCTCGATTGGTCCGGCAGCTTCTCACGGAGAGCGTGGTAATTTCTGCGGCCGGGGGTCTTTTGGGATTGGTCGTCACAGTGATCGGATTGAAGATTTTGTTGGCGCTGGCCCCTCACGATCTGCCACGGTTAGATGAGATTCGCATAAACATCGTCGTGCTTGCCTTCACACTCGTGCTTTCGGTAGGCACAGGCTTGTTTTTCGGAATTTTTCCGGCGCGACAAGCCGCCCGGCGCGACGCGCAAGAAGCTCTAAGGGATGGCGGACGCACTGGATCGGCGCGCGGGTCGATGCGCGTTTCGCTGGTAGCGGCGCAATACGCGTTGGCGCTTGTGCTTCTCACCGGCTCCGGCCTGCTCGTTCGAAGTTTCCTGGCACTGCAGGCCGTAGCGCCAGGATTCGATACGCACAAGCTCTTGACCTTCACTGTGGATCTGCCCGATGGATTGTACGGAGAGAAAGCGCGGGTCATTTTTGACCGGGCTATCGAAGCAATCGACCATCTGCCTGGCGTCCAGTCGGCAGCCGTGGGCGGTACGTTTCACAATCATATTCCGAATGGTGTGATTACAGTGGAGGGCCGCGCGCCTGACGATCGTGAGCCGTTCACCGGATGGAGTGTCAGCCCGGAGTATTTCAAAACCGTTGGACTTCCGCTGCAGCGGGGGCGCGTCTTTGCAAGCAGCGAAACTTCCGCTGTCGTTATTAGCGAGTCCATGGCTCGCCGCTTTTGGCCAGGCCAGGACCCGTTGCAGAGGCGTTTCAAGCGCTCGCTACCTGGGCTTGACGAGGGGAACTGGGATACCGTTGTGGGCGTGGTGGGCGACCGGCTCGTCAACGGGCCTGGCAGTTCTGTGCTGCCAGCGATGTATGAACTCGATGCGGGGCGGTCAAGCACGACAATGGTTGTCCGGACGCTTACCGATCCGTGGGTGCTGGCCCCAGCGGTCCGCCAGGCTGTCCGTTCTATCGATTTGGAAATACCATATTTCACGATTACAACGGCAGACCAGCAAATGCTGGAACTCCAAGCACCACGGCGCTTCGAAACCACATTGCTCACTATGTTCGCCGCGCTCGCCACTCTTCTCGCAGCGGCAGGCATTTATGGCCTTTTGCATTTCTCTGTCGCCCAAAAGCGCAAAGAGATCGGCATCCGCCTCGCGCTGGGGGCGCGCAACTCAGACGTCGTGCGGCATGTACTCAGCCAGGGATTACGAGGAGTGGCGCTCGGCTTATTAGTCGGCATCGCGGTTTCTTATGCCGCTACGCGAGTGCTCGCAAGCGTTCTCTATGGCGTCACGGCCACTGATCCGATTACATTCTCCGGCGTAGTCATTCTATTGATCATAGTCGCGCTCGCGGCCAGTGGCCAGCCGGTACGTCGAGCAATCAAGTTGGACCCGATAGCAACTTTGCGCCACGAATGACACTGAAAAGCCAATAAAAAAATGGCCGACCTAACTCAGTCAGCTGAGCCAGATCGGCCTTGAGGGAAGAAATCGTATTCAGCAGTTCCCTGCTAGCGGTGATGACCTCCACCACCGCCGGAGTGTTTAGCGCCACCGCCACCAGAATGGCCGCCGCTTGAATGACCACCGCCGCCGCTATTTCCGCGCGGCGCGCTGTAGTGTTGTTGCGACGGTGGATTGTACCGTGGCGCGCTGTAGCGCGGTGCCGCTGTCGAGGGCGCACGGTAACCATAGTTCGATGTACTCGGGGCCCGATAACCGCCGTAATTCGGAGTCGATGGCGCCCGGTAAGCTTGATTGCCCTGCGGCGCGCTGCTGCGTGGTGCTTGGGGCTGGCCGAAGCTGTGCCAGCCGCTTTCGCCCGTGTTACCGCCAGGCCGGTTATAGAACCCCTGAGTCGACGGTCTGCTCTGCGGCGCGGGTGAGCCAAAATGCGCCCAGCCACTGCTGCCGCCGCCAGCCGAAACATTCGGCCGCGAATTAAAGCTTCCGCGATTGAAGCCAGACGAAGCCGAGCGGCTGCTGAAGAAGGTCCGAGATGCCGCTTGGGACAACCGTGGGTTGGCGCTCACCGCGCGATCGCTAAATCGATAGCTCGATGCTGTTGGCGTAACCGGAACGGAGCCGCGATACAACGAAGCACCGCGCAACTGGCCGCCGGTGGCAAATGCATAACGGCGACCTGGTCCGCCGAACCCGTTGAGCCCGGCTGTCATTGCCCCGCCCCGTATGCCGGCGTTGCGGTAAAAGCGTCCCACATCATAGCCACGGAACACGCCGTAGCCGCCGAATCCGTGTCCCCACCAAGGATGAAAAAGTTCGAACGGCGCGAGCGTCACCCAACCGAGTCCGCCGCCAAAGGTGAAGAAGCTCACCAGCGCGGGACTCCAGCCGAAGCCAAATGCCAAACCAGCGCGCAACGCACCCGGCCACCAGCACCAGCCAACGCCCGTGTTAAAAAACCAACGGCCATAGTGATAAGGCGCCCAGCCCCAGGGTTCGGCTCCGACCCAAGTCCAGCCATAGTAAGGCGTATAAGCCCACTCACCGTTGCTATACGGTGACCAATCGGGCCCTTCCTGCGGCGCCCATACTTGTCCGTATTGCGAAGGCACCCATGATCCGTATTGATTGAGATCTTCCGCGCCATAAACGTTGGAAGGCACATTCGGCGGGGGCTGTGCGCTCAGGAGTTCGGCATCGCGCGAAGCACTCCAATCGTCGAACTGGTCACGCGGCATATCGCCGGCCGTTTGAAATTCCGGGTCGTTCGCGTCACCGCGCACCATCACCGTTTGGCCCTGTTCTACATTCTGCGAACCGCGCGGCCCCGACATGTCTAAACGCCCAACATGGACGCTGATTTGCGAAGTTCCGTTATCCAGAACTGAAATTCGAAACTCGCCTTGTGTCAGCGGCCTCAGCGCGACGCTGGGCGTATCGAGCTCAATCTGAGTTGGTGAGTTTCCCGCAATCCGCAGGATGACCGTTCCCAATCCAAGCTGAGCCTGCGCGCGTCCGAAGGCTAAATTGGCGAACCCCAAATCGGTATCCGGCGCCAAGCGAAGAAACATGCTTGAATCGAGCTCGACCTCAGCGCGCGATCCTGGTCCGGTCTCGAGATGATCGTTGGTGAACATGGGCGCATTCATCGCTGCGCCGGTCAGCGTTCCGTCCGCGCGTTTGACATTCACATCGCCTTGCACAATTCGGATGCGCGCGACGCCGTGCTGCTGATCGGTGGCCCAGTCGCGGCTCTCTTGCTGTTCGCCTTGGGCCGGATATGGTTGCTGTTGCTGTTGCGATGGATACGGTTGAGGAGACTGACCCGGATACGGGTATTGGGCTTCATACTGCGGCGGTTGTTGCGAATAAGCGGGGCCCCCAGCCTGAGAATTGGCGTCAGGTGGCGGCGCTGGCTGAAACTGTCCCCAAATGGGGAGTGTGGTCAACAACAGCAGGCTTGAGAAGCGTCGTCGCATAAACTTGTCGCCCACTTAAGTACACGCGAGCGACCAAACTGCAACTCATTGAAACTAAGAGGTATATCCGGTCTTCACACAGCTGTTTGGGTGGTTGAAATCCACCAGCCGTGCCTACTTTGCACCGCGGTCAGGTTGGTAAGGCAAATCGAACCGAGGTTCCATGCTCGCCGTCACTTTCAATCCAGATGCGGCCTCCGTGCGCACTGACGACTTTTTGGCAGATTGCCAATCCCAAACCGCAGCCGCCTGCCGCGCCGTTTGAGTGCAGCCTTTTGAAGGGAAGAAGCACATGCTCGCGAAAACGCGGATCGATACCGACGCCATTGTCCTCTACGGAAATAACGCATTCATCGCTTCCCTGCTCCGCCGCGATACGGATCTTGGGTATTTCCGGCGAACGAAACTTCAACGAGTTGCTCAGCAGGTGAGCAAACACTTGAGCAATTTCGTTCTCATCGCCAATGGCGTTGGGAAGCGGTTCCCGCTCGATTTCTGCGCCCGTTGCTTTGACCTCCGGATTGAGTTTCAACAAAGCCATTTGCAACGGTACGTTCAAATCAATCGCCTTTCGATGCTTGGCACCACCTGCGCGCGAATAAGCGATCAACTGTTGCAGCAATTCGCGCATGCGCAGCGCGCCGGCTAAAACGAAGCCGTTGTACTCGCTGGCGCTCGCGTCATTTTCCAGTTTGCCCGCCAGCAGTTGCGCATACGTCACCACAGCGCGTAATGGCTCCTGCAAGTCGTGGCTGGCCGCATAAAGAAACTGCTGCAATTGTTCGCTCGCCGAAGCGGCGTGCATTTCGAGCTTTTTGTTTCTCTCAACCACCGCCTGATGTTCGGCTTGTAGCTGCGCGAGCGAAACGTTTAACCTACGGTTTTCCTCAATCGCCGCGGCCAGCGAATCGGGAGCGGGTTTCGGAGGAGAAGCCATCTGCCGGTACTTCGTCTTTAATTATGCGGCCGTTAGCAGGCCGAGGCGCTCGAGCAGTGCGTTGGCGTCCGGATCGCGTCCCATGAACTGCCGGTAGAGCAGCGCCGGATCTTCACTATCGCCGCGCTCGAGAATCGCTTTGCGGTAATCGCCGCCGGTCGCCGAGTTGAAAATGCCTTCGCGGCGAAAACGCGTAAAGGCGTCCGCATCCAACACTTCCGCCCATTTGTAGCTGTAGTAGCCGGCGCCATAAGCAACCGGACTGGAAAACAGATGCGTGAAACTGGCAATCATGCCATAGTTTTCAGGCAGCGGCGCCGGCGAAAACAGCTGGTAGATATCGCGCGCGTACGCCATCACGTCCGGCGTGGCTGCGGCGTCGTATTCCCGGTGCAGCTTCAAGTCCACCAGGCCGAAAGCCAGTTGCCGCATTTGGAAATTGGCGCTGCGGAAATTGCGCGCGCGCTTCATCTTCTGAAACAGTTCTTCGGGAATGGGCTGTCCGGTTTGGTAGTGCGCCGCGAAGCGATTCAGCGCCTCGCGCTCCATGCACCAGTTCTCCATAATCTGCGACGGCAACTCGACGAAATCCCAGGGAACATTTGTGCCGGAAAGTGTTTTTACCGGCACCAGGCTCAGCGTGTGATGCAACAGATGCCCGAATTCATGAAAAATGGTTTCCACTTCGCGGTGTGTCAACAGCGAAGGTTTTCCGGCAACGGGCGGCGTCAGATTGCCGCAAATCAAACCTACATGCGGTTGTCCGGCATTCGGGTTGCCGGTAAATAAGGAATCCATCCAAGCACCGCCGCGTTTGTTTTCGCGCGGAAACCAATCTGTGTAGAAGCCGCCCAGGTTCCTGCCAGTGGCGGCATCTTCCACCTTGAAATATTTCACCGCCGGATCCCACCCCGGAATGTCCGGTTGTTCCACTACGCGGATTCCGAAAAGCTCGCTAAAGATTGCGAACATGCCGGCCACCACGCGCTCTAACTCGAAATAGGGGCGCAGTTCCTCTTCGTCGAATTGATAAAGGGCGAGCCGTTGCTTTTCGGCGACGTAGGCCATGTCCCAGGGTTCAAGAGTCTCGTAGCCGAGTTGCTTGCCCATCTGTATCAGACTTGCGTTTTCCGCCGCGAAAAACGGCAGGGTTTTCGTCCGCAGATCTTCAACGAACTCTTGCGCTCGTTGTCCGGTATGCGCCATTCTTTCGTCGAGAACGAAATCCGCGAAATCGCGATAGCCAAGCAGTTTCGCTTTGGCGCGCCGTAAGCGTAGGATCTCCGCAATGAGCGGCCGGTTATCTAATGGCCCATCTACCGCGGCGCGCGTGTTCGAAGCAAACCACAGATCGCGGCGTATGTCGCGGTTGTCGAGATAGGTGAGAGCCGCTGTGTAGCTCGGTGCTTGCAAAGTGAGCCGCCACCCTTCCCTGCCCTTGCTCTTCGCACTCTCTCGCGCAGCCTCCACCGCCGATTCCGGAAGCCCTGCCAGTTTCGCCCGATCATCAATTAGAAATTCATAGGCATTGGTAGCATCCAACACGTTCTGCGAGAACTTAGTTGTCGCCTTGGTAAGCGCTACATCCAACTCTTCGAGTTCTTTTTTGCCGGCTGCGTCAAGATCTGCGCCGGCGCGCCGAAACCCGGTTACGGTTTTCTTGAGGTAACGCCGTTCCACCGGCGAGAGCGCGGCCTTGTCCACCGTTTGATCGACCGCTTTCACTGCCTCCCACAGTTTTTCATTCAGCGCAATCGAAGTGTAGAAAACGCTCACCGGCTCTTGGACGGCATTGTGGGCGTCGCGTAACGCCGGCGTGGTTGCCACCGATTCAAGATGCCGCACCAAGCCCATGGCAAAATCAAGCGGCTCGGTGGCAGTATCCAGCGCGAGAATAATGTCCTGATAGGTGCGCGGGGTACCGGCCTCGCTTAACGCCGTTATTTTGGCTCTGACCTGTTCGAGTAACTGGTGGATGACGGGTTCGACTTGTTCAGCCTTGACGGCGTCAAACTGAATCGGAAAACGGACCGCGTTCAGAGGGGAATTGGTTATTTCGGGGCTCAACTTTCGATTTTAGCTCTTCTACCAAATACGGCAGGCCTTCGGCGCCACCATCTTCGCCTGCGATTTGCAGCCAAAGGCTTTGCCGAACTCCGGCATATTCGAAAGAGTTCCGTCTACTCGAAACTGCGAAGGCGCGTGAGGGTCCGTTTCTACCTGCAGCCGTTCGGCCTCCGGCCGTTCGTTCTCGCACCAGACTTGCGCAAAACCTAGGAAAAACTGCTGTGTCTGCGTGTATCCGTCTTGCAGGTGATTTGCAGGGATTGCCTTTTTCGTCAAATCGTCGAGCAGCGCGACATAGGCGAGCCGGATGCCGCCGTTGTCGGCCGTATTTTCGCCGAGCGTGAGTTGGCCGTTCACATCCACGCCAGGGGCCACTTTGTACCGGCTATATTCCTTCTTCAAGCAATCGGACAGCCGGGCAAAGCGATCGCGATCCGCTTTGGTCCACCAATCTTTCAGATTGCCGTTGCCATCGTATTGGCGTCCTTCATCGTCGAAGCCATGGGTGAGTTCGTGGCCGATCACAGCGCCCACCGCGCCGTAGTTCACTGCGTCACTCGCCTCGTTTGAATAGAAGGGCGGCGCGAGAATGCCGGCGGGAAAATTGATGTTATTTTCAGCCGGCTGATAGTAAGCGTTGACGGTGGGCGGTGTCATTTCCCAATCGCTGCGATCGGCGGGTTTGCCGATCTTGGCAATTTCACGCCGGCTCTCGAACTCGTTCGCTCGATACCAGTTGACGAAAAAATCATCCGGCTGGATTCGGACCGAAGAATAATCGCGCCAATGCCCCGGATAACCAATTTTGTTGGTGACCAAGGCCAACTTTTCAAGCGCTCTCTTCTTCGTAACGGGAGTCATCCAACTGGTGGAATTGATGTCGCGCCGCATCTGCTCTTCAATCGCTATCACCATTTGCAGCGTTCGTGTTTTGCCGAGTTCGGCGTGCGTCTTCTCGACAAACAACTGGCCGAGGGCGTCGCCCAGTTCCTCGTCGGTGGCAGAAACACAACGCTTCCAGCGTGGACGCAACTGCGACGTTCCGGTGAGCGTGCGGTCATAGAATTCAAAATTCTCGTTCACAAAGGCACGCGTTAACAGGTGCGCGCTGGCGCTGATGTAATGCCATGCCAGATAACTCTTCAGGTTGGCGATCGGCTCGTTTTGGAGCAAGGTGTTGAAAGCTGTTTGAAACGCCGGCGCCGCCACGTTTAAGCGGTCGAAGGGCGGTGTATGCAATGCCTTGAAGTATTCGGTAAATGAGAATGCGGGTGACTGCGCCGTTAACTCCAACACGGACATGGGATGAACCAGAGCTTTCGGATCGCGCCTGGCGGTGACGTCGAGCGAAGCTTTCGCGAGCGCGGTTTCAATCCGCATGATCTCAGCCGCTTCTTTGGCGCTTGCCGCGCGATCCGCGCCGGCGAGCGCAAGCATTTTGCCAATGTGCGTCACATACTTCCGCCGGATTTCTTGCGACGAAGGGTCAGAACCAAAATAGAAATCCCTTTCCGGCAAACCCAAGCCGTCTTGATCGAGATCTGCGATCTCGCGCTTGGCGTCATTTGGGTCGGGGGCGGAAGTGAGATTAAAGAACACTTGCACCTGCCGCTCATGCAAGCGTACAATTTCGGCCAGCAGGTCGGCGCGCGTGCGGATCTCTGAGATGCGGCGCAATTCTGGTTGAAGCGGCGCGGCTCCAAGCTGCTCAATGCGATCTTCATTCATACAGGATTGGTAAAACTCCCCAACCTGTTTCTTGATGGCGGATTGGTTCGGATGCTCGGCCGCGTTCTCTAAAATGCCGCGCAGGGTTTTCTGATTGTTCTCAGCCAATACGTCGAAACGACCCCACGCCGCTTCTTCCGGCGGAATGGGATTTGCTTTCAACCACGCGCCGCAGGCGTAGTGATAAAAGTCTGTACAAGGATCAACCGTCTTGTCAATCGCTTCGAGATCGACGCCGCTATGCGACTGCGCCCGCGCCGCCACGGGCAGAAGCAAAGCGAATGTAAGGCTGATCGCAGCGAGGAGTAGCCGATCACCAAACGCGGCAGGCTTTTGGCGATACCATTGGCTGCCCTTCGGAACAGCCAAACGCCGAACCGAACTCGGGCATGTTTTGAACAACTCCGTCGACTCGAAATTGACCGGGTGAGTGCGGATCGGTTCGGACCATGGCTTTCGCTGCCTCGGGCCGAACGTTCTGACACCAGACTTGCGCGAAGCCCAGAAAGAAGCGCTGTTGTGGCGTGAAGCCATCGAGCTTTTCCTGCTTAACCGCGCCATCTTCCAGGCTGTGGAGTAAAGCCATGTAAGCGAGCCGAACGCCTGCGTTATCGGCACCGTTCTCACCGAGCGTAAGCCGCCCATTCAGATTCACTCCCTCTACCGGGCTGAAGCCCGAATATTCGTCCGCAATACAATCAACGCGTTTTTTGAATTCAGCGGTATCTTGCGTCGTCCACCACTCGCGCAGGTTCCCATCCGCATCAAACTGGCGGCCCTGGTCATCAAAACCATGGGTCAACTCGTGACCAATGACTGCGCCAATGCCGCCTAAGTTCACCGAAAGATCGGCTTTCGCGCTGTAGAACGGCGGCTGCAGAATACCTGCCGGGAAGTTGATGTTGTTTTCGAGCGGGTTGTAATAAGCATTCACCGTCGGCGGAGTCATGCCGAATTCCGCACGGTCTACCGGCGTGCCGATTTTGTTCAAATTCCGCTGTATTTCGTATTCGCGCGCGTTCCGTACGTCGGCCACCAAGCTGTTGCTCACTGCAACGGTCGAATAATTCTTCCACTTTTCCGGATAGCCGATCTTGTTCGCCACGCCTTTCAATTTCGCCAAGGCCTGCTCTTTGGTGGCCGCGCTCATCCAGGTGAGCGAGTCTATGTCGGCAGCCATCTCCTTTTCGATGAGCGCCACCAGTTTGCGGGTGCGTTCTTTCGATTGGCCTGGGAACGCTTTTTCTACAAATTTCTGGCCTAAAGCGTCGCCCAAGTTGCGGTCGGTCAGCTGCACGCAGCGCTTCCAGCGCGGCAAGTTTTCCTTTGTGCCATTCAAGTAACGCTGGAAGAAATCAAAATCCGCGTCGACAAACGGTTTGCTCAGCTCAGTGGAGTAATGGCTGACGTAGTGCCAGGTGAGGTAATTCTTGAGGTCATCGAGGCTGGTTGAATCGATGAGCGCATTTAGCTTCTGGAAGAAATCGGGAACGGCTACATTCAGCGAGCCGAAGCCGGGCGCATGGCGATCGGCGAAATAGGTCTTGAAATCGAACGAAGGCGCAAGAGCGGAAAGCTCAGCGACTGTCATTTTGTGGTGCAGTAAGTGCGGGTTGCGGCGTTGAGTGCGATCGAGCGAAGCCTGCGCCAGAGCGGTTTCCACCGCTAATACCGATTTCGCCTTTGCGTCCGCCTGCTCGGCCGGCACGCCAATCAACCGGAACATTTGCGCAACGTGTTGCAGATATTTCTCACGTTTGTCGGCGTCTTTCTCATCCAGGTAGTAGCTGCGATCCGGCAACCCGAGGCCTCCCTGATCGACATCGGCGATCGTCATGCGCGCATTGTCGGAATCGGGCGATGAACCGAACCGGAAGAAGCTGTTGACTCCTTGATCGTGAAAGCGGGCAACTTCGGCGGCGAGTTCCTTTTTGTCCTTTAAGTCGGCGATCCTGTCCAATTCCGGTTTGATTGGGGTGTAGCCGGCTTTCTCAACCGCCTCCTCGTTCATGCAAGCGCCGTAGAATTTGCCGATTTTTTGATCGATCGGCGAACGGTCCGGATGAGCTTCTGCATCTTCGAGAATCTCGTGCAACACTTTCTGATTTTGGTCAGCCAGTTCGTTGAAGCGACCCCAACGCGCGTACTCAGGTGGAATGGGATTGGCTTTCATCCAATCGCCGCACGCGTATTGATAAAAGTTCTGGCACGGATTGACGGATAGATCGATCGCTTTCAAATCGATACCGCTGGAGCTTTGCGCCAAAAGACCACTGGGCAGAAGAAACAACCACCCTATCTTCGAAACCTGCATATGAACAGGAATATCAGACTTAAGCTGGGCGATTTGTTTTTGTTGCCAAAAGATCTGTGAGAATCCGGCTGTTGGGACCCGGGACGAGTAGAGTGAGTTTGCCCGGATTGTCGCTGATTCGTTGTGTTTCGAGAACATCGAAAAGCGCGTTGGAGACCGCCGGATCTTGCGCGATCTCCTGCAAGGCCGCGCTTAAGGTGCTTGGCCGAATCGCATTAGCTTTCGCGAATTCGAGCGAAGCTTCGCGCTCGGCTGAACTGGTGATCACACTGACCTGGTTGGCGCCGGCCTGGCGAATCGCCGCCGTCACCTGCCGCAGACGGTTCACCACTTTCTCTTCGATCTGTTTGATCATGCCGGCATCGCGGAAGTGTACCTTGCGGATGTAGACCGAGCCCATCTTGTAGCCCCATGCCTGCGACTCATTCGACACTTCGTTTCGCACGGCCAAGCTCATCTCATGCCGCGTTTGCAGCATGTCTGCCAGCGGCATGTTGCTCAGGCAGCGCACGGTTGCGTTGCTTACGTTCGCGCGCAAAGAGCCATGCGGATCGGTGTTTTTAAACAGATAGGCGACCGGATCGCAGATCCACATCTCATACCAAATACCAAGGCCCATCGGCGCGCCTTCTTCCGAGTTCACCGGTTCGCTCCGCCGGTATTCCTGATCGAGCCGCATATCTAAAACGTGGCAGCGGCCCAACAAATTCACGATGAAAGCGTTGATGCCGAGGTATTTGGGCAGAAAGTACAGTCCCGGTTCGGTGAGCGTTCCGATGACCTTTCCGAAAAGCACGTAGACGCGGGCAGATCGTTCGTCGACAACCGTGTACAAACCAAACGTCCGGGCCAGCAGCAATCCGATGGGTAGAAGGAAAGTCAGACCGAAGAACGTGGCCAATGTGGAAATGAGAAAAGGAGAAATCAGCATGCTCATGAGCGCACATCCAAATAGATTTCTTTGCTCTTTTCGTAAAGCTTTAACTTCACATTTCTGATGTACGCCTCCAGCACTCCCGGGCCAGCTTTGCGTAACTGCGCCAACTGTTCGGCCAACAATTGAATGGGGCGAACTTCGGCTTGCGCTTTCAGCGTTTCGATTTCGACCGCGCGTTTCGATTGCACAATCTTTTGATCGGCCGATGCTTGCGCCAGACTGATGTCGCTCGATACTTGATTATGCGCCGTGTTGATGGCGGCCAGCGCCGATTCAACGTCGGCCGGTGGATCGATGCTGGTGATGAGCGAAGCATCCAGAACAACGCCATAACGCGCGGCCGTGTTCTTGCATTCCTGATCCATGTATTCGTTCAAGTCACGCAGGTTCTTGCGCAAATCGTTGATCGAAACGCCAATCATTTCACTGGTGGGCACCGCGGCGGGCTCCACCCCGGTTTCGGGCTTCGCTTCGAAGGTTGCAATCTTTTGCCTCAACACCGAAACAAAATACGCCATCACATGAACCAGCGGCTGACGGATGCCGAACAGGTAGGCATACAGGTTGTTTTCGCTGATCCGGTAGCGAATCTGCCCGGTCACTCCGATGTTCAACTGATCTTTCGTTACGGCCTCGAGCATTGTGCCGCCGGCGTTCGCAGTGACTTGTTCCAGATCGGCGGCCATACTGATGGTATTGGTCGAAATGACAACCTTGCGAATGTTTTCCCACGGCATCTTGAAATAAGGACCGCCCGGCGGGATGACACGCACCTGCGGATAAACGTAGCGATCGCGCTCTTCGGGCCGAAGTACCGCTGAGACGGGATCTTGGAGCGTAGTTTGATCGCTCAACCGTTCCGCTCTTCCGAAACTCGTTTTCACAGCGCGTTCGTTTTGATCTACCGTGTAGATGCCGAACAGGATTACGCGCACGCCGAACCAAATCACGCACCCAAAAATCACTCCGAGTATTGTTTCCACGTCACCAGTAATGTTACTCACTGCTAACGCGAGATGCAAGCGGAACGAAAAAACTCCCCGCCGTCGTACCTTGCGGCGCGAGCCGTTTCAGCTCTTGTCCCAACTGAGCGCTTGTTTGTGCGCCGCCGAGAGTTTTGGCAAATGCGGAGGTGACGGCGGCCACATCGCGCGCACTTTCGTGAGCGAATTCCAGCCGAAAGTGCTGAATGCCGGCCTTGCGCCAGGCGTTGAGCCAAGTGCTGCCTTCCTGCGATTCTGCCCCGAAAACTGTGTTGCGGCAGCCAACGTCGGCCACCAGCGGATGGCTGCGGCCATTGAGATCGCGCAAGGAAACAGTGTGCTTTTCACACGGACGGCCGCAGTCTTTGTAGGACGTGCCGGTGGAGAGAAAGCGGCAGAAGACGCAGTGTTCGGTGTGAAAGACCGGCAGATGATGGTAGGCGACAACTTCAAGCTTGCTGCCGCCGATGCGCTCAGCCAATGCGGTGATTTGCGCGGCGTTGAGATCGTGGGTGGGCGTGATCCGTTTGAGGCCGCGCGCAAGTAGTTCAGCCGTGGTAATGGAATTGGCCGCGTTGAGGCTGAAATCTCCTGTCAACTCGCGGTCTTTAAGGAGTGTGAGCAAACCGGTGGAACGGACCAGCAGCGGCGTTTCAAGGCGCAGCAGAAAATCGATGATGCGGTCTTCGCCCGGCTTGAGAATGCGTGGGGCTGCTACTCTCACGGCAATTCCCGCTGATTTTACTTTCTCCACCGAAGGTTTCAAACCATAAAGATCCAGATAATCGAGCGTGATGCTCGCAGGTTTGAGATCTAACGCGGCGTCAAGTTGCTCGCCATTGCGGACAAGCAGATGGAGGCGCGGTTCGGTTTTGCTGTTCGGCTGCTTGGCGGGAAGCATTCGGGCTAAGACGCCGGCCGCGTCAGCCTGATGGCCTACTTGTGACTGTGCTTGTAGCGCTTGCAGATTCTCAACAGCTTCGCGGCGCAGTTGATTTAAGAGCGATGCCTGCGCGAAGGGCTTGCCGCTAAGATGAACTTCCAACGCGCCAAGTTCGTATGGCGTGCTACCAAGCCTGCCGAGTTGCCCGCGCAATACCTCTTCACTCAGCCCGCGATTTTCAGCCGCTGGTAACGGCTCTGGCGAACTCGTAGTAACAGATTTACCGGACGCCAGACGCCACTCGATTGCAAGCGGCGCACCTTCCTCCGCATGCACAATCACCGCCAGCGCTTGTTTTTGAATCGGCTTCACCGGCTCCAGATACCGGCGCAGACTACGCTCCAGATCCGGATCATGGCTACGCCAAACCAAGTCGCCAGGGCGGATGCGGCTGAAGTTTACTGCACCATTGGCAAAAGCGAGTTGGAACGTCTTATCTCCCGCGGGCTTCAATTCGTACAGCCGGCCGCCTTCTTCCGGCTCTTGTGGGCTACGCCAGCCAGCGGAATCGAAGACCAAGCCATCGCCAGGCTTCAAGGGCGCGAGTTCAGTCGCTTCCGCCGGCGCCACTTCAACCGTGTTCGACAGAACTCGTGTCACTTCACCAACCAGCACGCCGCGATGCCGTGGCGCCCGCCCGCGAACAACCGTTTGATGATTCGTCCCACTCAGGAAATGCGCTCCCAAGCCGCGCGAGTAGATTTGCTCAAGCTGCAGCTTGTCGAGATCGGTAATGGGTACAGCCGCGTCCACAGCTTGGCGATACGCGCGCGTCGTCAGCGCCACATATTCGGCATCCTTATAACGGCCTTCAATCTTGAGCGCAGCGATGCCCAGTTCCACGATCTGCGGAATTTGATCGATAGTGCACAAATCGCCGGGCGAAAGCAGATAGCGGGCGTCGTCAGTCGGTTCAAGCTGGCCATCGACGATCAGTTCATACGGCAACCGGCAGGCTTGGGCGCACTGGCCGCGGTTGGCGCTACGCCCGCCCCAGGCTTCCGAAGAAAAGCATTGGCCGGAATAGGCGACGCACAGCGCGCCATGAACGAAGATTTCCAGATCGCAATCGTTGGCCTTGCGGATAGCTGCAATTTCAGCCAGCGACAGTTCGCGCGCCAACGTCACACGCTTCGCACCCAGGCTCTGGGCGAACGCCACTCCGTTGGCATCGCTGATGCTCATCTGCGTGCTGGCGTGAAGTTCGAGCGCCGGTGCGATTTCACGCGCCAGCTTCAGAATTGCGGGGTCCTGCACTATGATGGCGTCGGCCCCGGCGTCGGCGATGTTCTCGATAGTCTTGGCCGCGACCGTCAGTTCGTCTTCAAAGATCAGCGTGTTGAAAGTAACGAAGCCCTTTACGCCGCGCTGGTGCAGAGTGCGTACCGCATCGGGCAGTTCTTCAAGCGTGAAGCCAACCTTGGCGCGCGCCGTGAAACTGGTTAAACCGAAATACACTGCGTCCGCGCCCGCTTCAATAGCTGCGTGAAGCTGAGGCCAATGGCCAGCCGGACTCATGATTTCGGGTTTACGGAGCACGCTAATTACCAGCTTAGCGAGAATGTCACAATGTGTACTTGCCTGAACCAAATCTGACTAGGAGAGAGGCTCTTTCCTGCGCCGGCCTGTTGGCTCTCATGTTCGTTCTTCTCTGGCTGCGGCGGCCGGAGGAGTTGCTGAACGCCCAATTTTGGGCCGAAGACGGCAACGTGTTTTTTCGCGATCAAACGCTATTCGGCTTTTGGAATGCCTTCACATTAGCCTACGCCGGCTATTTCCACACCATTCCTCGTTTGGTGGCGGCAACGTTTTCAGTTCTTCCTGTTCGTTTCGCGCCGTTCGCTTTTAACTTCACCACGCTATTTATCGAGGCGATTTGCTGCGGCATGTTCGCATTGCCGCAATACCGGAAGCTGATTGAATCCGATTCGCTCCGGGCGGTGGCCTGCGTGGCGGCCGCCGTCTGCCCCGTGTGCGGCTGGGAACTCGTCGGAACGGTATGCAACTTGCAGTGGTATCTCTGCATTCTGTCGCTGCTCTTAATTGCGTATCAAGTGAAGACATTGAAAGCCGATATTGCCCTAAGCGTCGTTCAAGTTCTCATCGCCGTGAGCGCTCCAGTCACACTTCTGTATTTGCCATTTTTAGTCTGGCAGGCAGTGAAACGTCCGGGAGCTTTCAAAGTACGACCGGTTGTTCACAGCGCGGCAATCGTGCTGCAGGCGCTCATTGTCCACCACGGAGTTCGCGGGCCAAAACCGAAGCTGCACTTCAACTCTTTCTTTCTCGGCATTGCCGATAGCGGCATCTCGCGCTGTGTTCTTTCACCGCTCGTGGGGTCCCATGTGTTGGTGTACGGCAGTGATGCTGCGCTGATTGCGAAGCTGACCATGGCATTGTGCGCGGTGACAATAGTTTTCACTCTAGCGGTCGTGAAGTTGAGGCATTCGAAGGGGCTGATGTGGCTCGGCGTCGCCTTCTACGTGGGCGCCGGATCTCTGTTCGCCATGCTGTGGGGCCGAAATGAATTGCAAAACTTCCTCGTCATGGATGGCCTTCGGCATTACACCGCCGAACGCTACTTCCTGCTTGGCACGTGCATGTTCATCTTTGCGGCGGCGCTGGCAATTGAGACTTTTGTTCCTTATAAGAAGAAGGCAATCGCGCTGGCCGCGCTGTTTCTCTACGGTGGGATTCAGAACTATGCAGCCAAACCGCTGACCGATCTGCATTGGGCCGAGAGCGCCGCGAAGATTGAGCAATGGAAAGCCGCGCGCCATCGCCATGAGCCCTCTGCGCCGTTATCTGTCCCGATCAACCCTGCGCCGAATTGGTTTTTGCTTTTGAACTGACCGGACCCGATTCTTCCAGCCGCCGGTAATCGCCGCGGCTGAAGTACTTTTCAAGCCACACATACAGGCAAATGAACAAGTACCGGCTGCCCATTTCTTTCAGCTTGAGCTTGGGAACGCCGCTGCGGCGGTTGCGCCAGGTAATCGGAATGACGGTCCAGCTATAACCCCGCACAATCGTCTTTAGCGGCAGTTCCACTGTGAGATTGAAGTGCGGCGAAAGCAGCGGGCGGCAACCTTCAATAACGCTCGTCCTGTAGGCTTTGAAGGCGTTGGTTGTATCGTTCAAGCTGAAGTGGAACATCAGCCGGATGAAGAAATTGGCCATGCGATTGACGCGTAGCTTGAACCAGGGATAGTCAATCACTCCGCCGCCTTTAACGAAGCGCGAGCCAAACACCGCATCCCAGCCTTCGTTAAGCAGGTTCCAGTAGCGGACAACGTCGCGGCTATCGTCGGATTCATCGGCCATCATGATCACCACCGCGTCACCCGCCATCCGGTCAAGGCCATAAATAATAGCCCGCCCAAATCCGTGACGTCCAAGATTCTGCACCGGCTTCAACGCCGGCAATTGTGCGGCGAGTTGGCGCAACTTCTCCCAGGTTGCATCGGTGCTGCCGTCATCCACAACAATAATCTCGTGCGGTATGGCGTTGAGGCGCAGTTCCAGATGCAGGTGCTCCACTGTTGAAACAATGCAGCCTTCTTCATCGCGAGCGGGAATCACAATGCTTAACAGCTTGAGATCCGCGCTCATCTGCTCACTCAAACGGCACCCGTTTTCTGCAGCCAGTTGGGATGCGACTTGACATGGTCGGCAATCTCTTCAAGGATAGACGAAATAGAACGCTTCGGCTTCCAGCGGAACTCGTTCGCAGCCAGGCGGGAATCCATCACCAGCCAGGGAATATCGAACGGCCGCGGTTTCAGATCGGC
Source organism: Bryobacterales bacterium (assembly GCA_963771405.1). Classification (GTDB taxonomy): domain Bacteria; phylum Acidobacteriota; class Terriglobia; order Bryobacterales; family Bryobacteraceae; genus Bog-105. Next base: position 92,716 of record CAVYUL010000106.1, on the reverse strand, counting down.
TTGCGGCGCGTGTGGGCCGAAGCGCTCGTCGCACCACGCAGTCAATTGCGCTAAAGACATTGCATTGGCCGCGCCGCCGCCGGCGTGATAAACCGGATCGGGCGGGGGCTTCCTGTCCAGTTGCAAACGGACCAGTTCAGCAAGGTCTTCCGGGTGCAGAGCGTCGCGCACTTGCAGCCCATGGCCGCCAAAGCCGATATAGCGAAGCGGCAGGCGAGCGGCATGCGCATGCAGCCAATAAGAGAAGATGCCCTGTTCAGCGGTACCGAACTGCCCTGCCCCAGCCAGAACGCCGCAGCGGTTGATCCAAACCGGAAAGCCAAAGGCGTGGCCATATTCGCGAGCCATGGCTTCAGAGGCAAGTTTGGTGGCGCCATAGAGAGAAATCGGAGGACGCGTTGGGAAGACCTCGCTGATGCCTTCTTCCGACAGGCCGTCGGCCAACTCCTGAGAAGTATCAATCTGAAGAGCGCTCTTTTCTTCCCTCACCGGGATCTGCGCCAGATCGCGAACCGAATAAACGCGGCTCGTACTCAGCAAAATGAGGCCGGCCTTGTACTGGCGGCAGTAATCCAGAATGTTGAGCGTGCCAACCAGATTGTGCTCGGCAAGTTGCCGCGGGCTGGACCGACCATCCACGCCGGCAAGAACGCTCGGATGAGCCGCTGCATCAATCACCCAATCGGAAGGGCCGATCGCTTCAAGATCGCTCGCCATGCGGAGATCGCCGTGCACGAAGCGGATGCCCAGGCGCGCGAGTTCACTGCGATTCATCTCCGAGCCGGGACGCAGCAAGTTATCGAGACCGGCAATTTGAATGCCCGGGACGGATTTTTGCAGGTAGGCCGCTAAGCGGCTACCAACGAAACCGCAGATGCCTGTGATAAAGAGCTTCATGCGTCAGGTACGCGCGGCCACCGAGGCTGTTTGCGCCAGGCGCTCGTGCCAGGCGGCAACGATTTCCGCGAAAACATTCTCAAGCGTTCGCGTGATGCCCCATTTCGGGTAATGCTGTTTCATCTTTCGTAGGTCGCTGTAATAACAAATATGATCGCCAATTCGGTTTTGATCCAGGTAGACGCTCTTCTGCGGCTTACCCGTCAGCTTCTCAACGGCGGCAAATGCTTCCCAAATGGAGCAGGAATTGTCTTTGCCGCCGCCAATGTTGTAAACCTCGCCTGAGCGCGGAGCGTTACAGAATTCGACAATAAAGTTGGCCACGTCCTCTGAGTGAATGTTGTCGCGAACTTGTTTGCCTTTATAGCCGAAGATCTTATACTCGCGGCCTTCCACGTTACACCGCACCAGATAACTCAGAAAGCCATGCAATTCCACGCCGGAATGATTCGGCCCCGTAAGGCAGCCGCCGCGCAAACAGCAGGTGGGCAGGTTGAAATATCGCCCGTATTCCTGCACCATCACATCAGCCGCCACTTTCGAAGCGCCGAATAAAGAGTGCTTCGACTGGTCGATGGAGAACGTTTCCGGAACGCCGCTTTCGAAGCGTGGGTCATCGTAATCCCAGCGCGTTTCCGTTTCCTTCATCGCAATCGTATTCGGCAGATCGCCATAAACCTTGTTCGTCGACATGTGTACGAACGGCGATTCCGCGCAGGCTTGCCGGGCTGCTTCGAGCAGGTTCAACGTACCCACGGCATTGGTATCAAAATCGTCGAACGGAATCGCGGCCGCCCGGTCATGCGATGGCTGCGCCGCCGTATGCACAATGGCATCGGGCTTGATTTCAGCCAATAGCTTCTGAATGCCGGCGCGGTCGCGAATATCTAAATCGCTGTGCACATAACCCGGAATGTCTCGCTTTAACCGATCCAGTGACCAACGCGTGTCACCCTCGGGACCGAAGAACACCGCTCTGGCATTGTTATCGATGCCAAAAATACGATAACCACTCTTCGCAAGATGAATGCAAACCTCAGACCCAATGAGGCCGCAAGAGCCGGTAACGAGTGCCTTTTTTGTCAACAATTCATCTTAACGGACCGTTTAATCGTTGGCCTTCGCCTTATCAAGCTTGATCCGGCCCGACGGCATCTCTTTCGCGCGGCTGGGCTCGCCAATCGTATATGCATTGACAAGCATATGCGCTCTGGGGTATATCAAAAGAGTGGCTTCCAGAAACAGCGCGGCCCTAACCGCAAAACGCAAGAAAGGTGAAACGAAATGAAAATTAAATTGACCAGCATATACGTGGATGACCAGGAGAAGGCCCTGCGCTTCTATACCGAGGTCCTTGGCTTTACCAAGAAAGCCGACTTCAGTAACGGTCCCTTTCGTTGGCTCACCGTGGCCTCGCCCGAAGAGCCGAACGGTACAGAACTGCAACTCGCGTTGAACGACAACCCCGCAACCAAGGCCTACCAGCAAGCAATGTTTCAACAAGGCCAGCCCGCTGCCATGTTCTTCACCGACGACGTCAACGCCGACCACGATCGCATGAAGGCCCGCGGCGCGGAGTTCACCACGCCGTCCACCAACGTGGGCTACGCGACTATTGCGAAGCTGAACGACACTTGCGGCAATCTCATTCAGATCACCCAGCTAGCCCGCTATTGAGCGCTTGCCTAAACCGCGTCTGAAAGAAGAACGAAGCATGTCTCACCGCTAGTATGGGGTTATGGCGGTGAGTAGATACCTCCACCATCGAAGCGCGAAGTCGATGTTCGTCTTTGCGCTTGCCTCAATCACGGCTACCCAGCCAGGCACCGGCCAAGATAAGAATGCCAATCGGCTCCAGTTCGAGGTGGCCACCATAAAACCAGCCGGCCCCGCCCACGGCCAAATGGTGGGTATCGACGTTCTTGCCGGGGGCAGACTGTTCCTCAGTGGACTTTCGTTGAAAGCCCTGATCGGTGCCGCTTTTGATTTGAGGTTTTGGCAGATTTCCGGCGGCGATGGCTGGACGGAAAAGGAAGCTTATAACGTTGAGGCCATGCCCCCGGAGGAACTCCGGTCGAGCATCGGTACGCGTCACACCCTCTTCGGCCTTGAAGACGGGCGTCTTCGAGAAATGCTGCAAGCCCTTCTTGTTGATAGCTTTCAGCTGAAGTTTCATCGCGAAAGCAAAATTGGTAAGATCTTCGTGCTCGAACGGAACCCCAAAAGCCAGCTTCACGTCACTCCTACCTCGACGCAGATTCAGCACGTAACAGCGGTGGAAGCATCGGCTTCGCCGGGAATTGGGTTCTGGATCGGACAACCATGCCGCAGCTGGCAAAGTTTGCGAGTGATTTTGTGTTGCACTGTCCCGTCGTCGATCGAACCGGGTTAACGGGCTCGTTTGACTACAAGTCGGAACCCGAAGAATGGGAAATGTATCAGCAGGATCAAACCGGTTCATTCCTCAATCTGATCCGTGTCATGGGATTGAAGCTCGAAGCAGACAAAGGGCCAGTTGAAAGTCTGGTGATCGACCAGGCAAGCAGACCATCACCGAACTAAGTATTTTCCAACCCGCCAGCGCGTCCACCGTTCGCCCCAGTGCCTTATATTCCGAAGAATCCTTATCCAACATTGATTCGGCGTAGAATTGTTTCTTTAGCTATGCGGGCCCGTGTTCTCGCCATTTTTCCGCTCCTGCTCTTGTCCCTTTCTGCGCTGGCGCAGGAACAAGACCAGCCGAATCAAACGCTCGCTCGCATTCGCCAACACATCGCGGAAAAGCTCGACCATTTGCCCAGCTACATGTGCACCGAAACAGTCAACCGGGAAAATTTTATTCTCGATTCCCTATCCCACGCTAAAGATGGCGCTTCCTGCGCGGAGTTGAGCGGCGACATTGACGCTTCCGGGAAGAAAGGAAGAATGACATCCTCCGATCGGCTTCGCTTGGATGTCGCTCTCAGTAGCAAGAGCGAGATGTACTCATGGGTGGGTGAAGGCCAGTTCGACGATCGCGATTTGAGTCAGATCGTGGGCCAAGGCACAACCTCCACCGGCGCCTTTGGATCGTTTCTGCGCGCTATTTTTACCACGAAGGATCCGGAGTTTTCATACCAGGGCGAAGACAAAGTCGACGGTCGCGCCGCCCTGATTTATGACTTCGTTGTGCCCTTAAGTCGCTCCGGCTACTCGGTCAGCAATGGGCCTCTCTCGCGAATGACCGGCTACTCGGGAAGTTTTGCCGTCGATGCCGAGTCGCTCGACCTGCTGCGTCTCAATGTCCTTACCGATCGCTTGCCCCCGGAACTGAGAATTTGCCGTTCCCGAACCACTATTCGCTACACCGAAACCCAGATGAACGGCGCCGACGTTCTAATTCCGGCGGAATCGCAAGTGTGGATGGTCGCAAACGAAGGCCGCCTGAGCGCCAACAAAACAACGTTCAGTAATTGTCATCAGTTCATGGGCGAATCGACACTGATTTTCGATACCGATGCCGCCGGAGAATCGAATCCGTCCGCAATTGCGGCAGCCAAGTCGAAAACGATTCGTTTACGAAACGGTCTGCGCCTCTCAATCGTACTGGCGCACCCAATCGACCCCGCCGCCGCCGCGGCAGGCGATCCGATCACCGGCAAACTGACACATCTTGTTCGCGACAAGCAATCCGGATTGCTCATTCCCAAAGGCGCAACAGTCTACGGAAGAATTTTTGGAATTACCGTTGACTACGGAATGGCGGACGACCTGGAACTGGGCCTCAAATGGGACAGCATCGAGCTGGACGGCAGTCGGGTTCCTCTTCAATTGCTCATCGATTCGGTTTTGCCGGGCAGCGTAGTGCCGATCCGCGGACGCCATCAGGAAATTCAAACCGTGAGCCGGCTGGAACAGCCGGGGCTGGTATTCTTTTTGTTCCCCAACGTTGGATATACACGCATTCCCGCCGGATTCGGCGCCGAATGGATTACGGCGAGCCAATAATGCCAGGCCTCAAAAGCGGTTTCCGCCAGATCATCCGCAAACCGCTGTTTTCCGCGCTCGCTATTCTACTTCTCTCCGTTGGCATTGGGGCAAATGTTCTCATCTTCACTTTTGTCGATACGCTGCTCCTCAGACCTCTGCCGGTGCGTAATCCGCAAAACTTGTGGATGCTTCAAGCTCTTTACAGCGAGATGATCTATCCCGAGGTCAGCTTCAGCTACAGGCAATTTGAGGAATTGCAGAAGCGTAGCGACCTGTTCACCGCGGTCACGGCTGAAGAAGCGTGGAGTGAAATTTGGGCGTATCCGCTGACCGAAACCGGCAGCGCCCGATTAGTCACGACGCAAATCCTCGCGCCGAATTATTTCGACGAACTGGGCATCAAACCATTCTTGGGGCGGGTTTTCACGCCAGAGGATGGAAAACCATCGACGAACGTGCCGGCCCTGCTCAGCTATCAGTTCTGGCAATCCCACTACGGCGGTCGACGCGATGTCCTGGGGCAAACGCTTCGTTTGAAGAACTTTCCGTTCACCATTGTCGGTGTGTTGCCGCGCGATTTTCACAGCGTCGATATCGAGCGTGCGCCGGATGTGCGTTTGCCGATCTCTGCTGGTCCGTTTCTCGAAGGCAAGCAAGTGGACGATCCGCGCGGCGATCAGAGTTTTGGCTTTTGTGTGCTCGCGCGGCTCAAACCGGGCGTTAGCGCGGCTGCTGCGCAACAAGTAATTCGCGAGCCGCTTCACAGATTCAGCGAGCGTGAAGTGATGGAGCGCTATGCCGATTACAAGGGCCCAAGAAAATCGGAGATCATCGCCCGAGACGAGCAATTCATCGCGGAAGAGCGCTTCGCCTTTGAGCCCGTCGGCACAGGCATGTCGGGCCTGCGCACTCAATTCTCTCAAGCGCTCAAAATCTTGATGGCGGGTGTCATCGTCTTGCTCATAGCCGTTTGTGCCAATGTGGCAGGCCTCCTGATCGGGCGCGGCGAAGAGCGCAGAAAAGAACTCGCCGTCCGGATGTCAATCGGTGCCAGCCGCTGGCGCCTGCTCCGCCAACTCACGATTGAAAATCTCTGCCTGGCCGTGCCGGGCAGCTTGCTTGGTCTGTTTCTGGGTTATATCCTTGCTCCGATGCTGCTGCGGATCTTGCCGCCGGTCCGCAGCTTGGATCAATTCGCTAGCCCCCCAATCTTGACCGTTTCGATCGATTCGCGCGTCCTGCTTTTCACCTGGCTGCTGCTCGTCGCAAGCCTCTGTCTCTTCGGCCTGATCCCGGCTTGGCGAGCGACGCGCCTCGATATCAACGGCGAGTTGAAAGGAACCACGAGACCCAAATCGCATTCGCTTGCTGCATTGATGCCCGTTGCGGTGCAAGTCATGATCAGCGTTTTGCTGCTCGCGAGCGGCGCGCTCATGCTCCGCAACTATTGGAGCCTCGAAGCCTTGAATCCGGGCTTTGACCGCGCGCACGTCTTCAGTTTCACACTCGGCCTTGATCGTGCCGGTTTTACCGACGCGCAGGCCAATGCTTATCAAAGGGAGCTCGAAAGCAAGGCCCTCCAGCTTCCTGGTGTTCGTTCGGTAGCATTTTCAACGCTGGGCCTGATGCGCGGCAGCGGTTTCAAAACCACGGTCACCATCCCCGGCGCCGTCAAATCAGAACGGCTTTTCATGAACACCAGTTTGGCCGCCGTTACGCCCAGCTACTTCGACGCCTTGGGAATCCCGTTACTCGCCGGTCGAAAACTGTATTCAACGGACGTAAACGCCAAGCTCCAGCCCGTCGTCATTAACCGCGCTTTAGCCGACTCCTTGTTCCCGAACCAAAATCCAATCGGTCAGGGTATCGTTCCCGGAAACGATGGCAGCAAGTCGGCCACTATGACGGTCGTCGGACTTGCCGAAACTGCCAAGTTCCGCCGCTTGCAGGAACCCTCTCCGCCCATCTTCTACTCGTTGCTTCCGAACGCTAAGCAGGGGCGATTGGTGATGTTCATACGAACCGAAGGTGAACCCGCCAGAGTCATGAAAGCAGCCGAACAAGTTGTGCGCAAAGCAGGCGGCGGCGTGCCTATCATTGAAGAACAGCTGCTCGAACAAGAAGTCCAGGCTACCATCTGGCAGGAGAAACTAGTCGCCCGTCTGGCCGCATTCTTCAGTCTGATTGCACTGCTCCTGGCCGCTCTCGGCTTGTATGGCACACTCGCTTTCTCCGTCGTTCGCCGGCGGCGCGAACTCGGTATCCGAATTGCCATCGGGGCTGACTTTCAGCAGATCGTTAAGACCGTATGTGGCCGCATGAGTTTGGCCGTTGGGGTGGGATTATTGGCTGGCTTATTTGCCGCCGCCGTGGCGCTTCGGTTCACGAAGCACTTTTTGTACGCGGTCGAACCGCTAGACGCACCCTCGTTCATCGGTGCGGCCGTCCTCGCTCTCGCGTGCGTCTGTTTGGCCGCCGTAATTCCGTGCCGCCGCGCCGTCCGTACCGACGCCGCCACAGCCTTACGCGCAGACTAGTTCAATTGGGAGCCGGTCACCGGTGAGAATCCGCGATTCGCCACTGGCATTCCTTCGCCCAGCAACTGCGCCCGCAGAGCACAGAGGCTTTGTAAGCCCGTGAGAATTTGATCTACTTTAATATTCAGTTCCCAGTTTCCGCCCGTTCCTCTCTGACAGCCAATGACCTCGCCTAGGAACATGGCATCACTATATTCCACGCTCACGGCAGCCGAGATGCTGATCCGTTCGGGTGATTCTAAACGAAGCTGCTTCCCTTCCATTCCATCGAACGTACAAGGAATTTCATGCTTGGAACCATTCGGTTCGCCGGTGGGAATCTTTAATAAAGCACGCTGGGGATTTTCGCCAAATGAGGTCATCACAACTCTCATCGACAATAAAGTGCGAACCTTTTAGGCTAATTCTCTGAAAAACCGCCGCGCTCACGCTACGACAGCAGCCGCGATTCGAAAAACGCCAACAGCGATGCCCCTGCCGCAACCGGCAGCAAAAGTTCCAGCCAAAAACGCATCGAGCGCCAAATCGATTGCTCGTTCTTCGGCTCCTCTTCGCGGGTTTTCTCGGGACGCGTGCGAAGATTGTCCACTAACCGGCACTGGACTTCACTCGGCCTGCCTTGCAAAGCGCGGACCAGTTCTTCCCTGCCCTGCTTATCGGCAATCAGGATCGTGGCGGAATTTATGCCCCGGGTACATTGGAGGAGCTTCTGGCGCAACGGCTGCGGCACATCCTCCACCGAGTGATACACCTTGGTGTCATCACCTGTCGCTATAAATATGGTTGAAGTGCGCGCGGTTAGCTGTGCCATAGCCCGTCGGTTTTATCGTCCGTTCCCACCTTAAGTTCCAGAGGCGCGAAGCCTCACCGATTGAAATATACCAACTTCGTTCCCAGCATGGTCTAGGGTGACCTGGATGAAACCCAGAGCTGCCTTAGATAAGGACTTATCTTTACGATAGATCAGGCCTACCCGCCGAATCATCGGTTCCGGCCCAAGCGGAACGCAACTCAGCTTTCCGTCCGCTTCCTCTTCCTGGCAGTGCGATGCCGCCAGAAACGAAATGCCCAAATTCGCCATCACGAAACGTTTGATCATTTCCGTGGAATCCAGTTCCATGGAAACATTCAGTTCCTCGTGCACCCCATCCAGCCAAGCGTTAATCCGCGCGCGCGTCGTGCCGGTTTTTGGCAGCAGAAGCTGTTCGCCTAACAGATCGGCGGGCATCACGCGACCTTGTTGCGCCAGCCGATGGCCCGGCGGAAGCAAGAGTTTGATTTCGTCGGAATGAATCTTCACTACTTGCAGTTTCTTTTCCTGCACCGGAAGCTGCGTAATGCCGAAATCGGCCAGGTTATCAAGCACAGCTTGCACCACGCGGGTTCCGTACGAACGATCCACCAGCAGTTGCACGTTGGGAAATTGCTTCTTGAACTCGGCGAAAACTCCAGGCAAGACGTAGATGCAGGTCGCCTCGTTGGCGGCGATGACCAATTCGCCGCGCGGCACCCGTTCCAACTCGTTAATCGCGTCCTGAACTTTGCGCCGCAAGGCGAGGATCTGCTCTGCATGCTCAGCGAGTATCCGTCCGGCGACCGTCAAAGAGATCCGGGTACCGTAGCGCTCAAACAGCGTGGTGTTGAGCTCCAGTTCCAGCTGCCGCACTTGGGCGCTGATCGCTGGCTGCGTACGATAACAGGTCTGAGCCGCTTTCGAGAAACTCTTGAGACGCACGATCTCAAGGAAAGTGTGAAGCTGATCTAGATCCATGGCGCTAACGCGCAGAATTACTTATTTTGAATTGTATCAATTTACCTTCCTTAGGATCTGCGCGCCCTTCGGCAGTTCAAAAATATCCGCCGGTAACTCGCCGTCGATTTCCACTTTGTTCGCAAACATTTGAAAGAACTTATAACCATTGCGGGCCCGTTCTATCACCCAAGGCCACATTACGCCATCGCCGCCGTCGCGCCATTTATCGAAATCGGTCACCTCGTCGTTGTGCTCTTTGGTATCCGGGTCAAGCCACTCAAAGCTCTCCCGCACCGGCAGCTTCGTGTTGTAGTCGAAATAGACCCGGATGGTGTGGTCGTTTGCATCCGTAATATCCACCACATCCACGTGATTGGTAATCAGCACCTGATTGCCGATGTAGTCATACTGCATGCCCGGCTCGTTGTAACGGAAACGCAGCCAATAAAGGATGTCGTTGGTGGTGGTGCGCGCGTAGGCGTTCCACTTTTCGTCTTCAATCGGCCGAGCCCCGCGGAAGGTAATGTCAAACGCTTGATCCGAAAGATAGAGATAAGAGTAGTCCTGATGCTTGCCAAGCACCTGCCGCTCGCGAAGGTGCACCTTTAGATCTTTATCGTCCAGATACTGCGTGTAGATGTTGGCAATGTCATAGCCCACAAGACGGTCGTGGAAAAAGCCGTAGATGCGTCCGCCTTCGTGAAGCGTGCGCATGTTCAGGAAATGATCGCCGCCAAGAGCTTTGACGCATTGATCGATCACATCTTTCGCCTTGTTGGTTTGCGCCGGCAGCACAGAGGTAAACAGGGCAACAAGCAGTATTGATTTCATGAATGTTCTAGGCACAAACAATAGAGCGCGTCCAGGCTGTGGCAGGATCAAGATCGCGTGCGTGAATGGAGCCATCGTACGCGCTCAACGTTCCACCCGGCCGGCCATTCAGGCTCGCTTGAATTTCAGCGATCACGGCCAACGCGACTTGTTCCGGACCGTCCGCGCCGATATCCAGGCCCATGGGCCCGTGCAGTTTGGCATGCATGTTCTCACGCCGCAAACCGGCATCTTCCAGCAATTGGTTGGTTCGCTTGTTCGGTCCAAGAATGCCGAGATACGCCAGCGGCAGGTCGGCGAGTTCGCGCAAGGCATCCAGATCTTGACTGTAGCTGTGGGACATAAGCACCGCAACGGTCCAGGGATCGACCGGCGGCAATGGACCGCCCACCGCGCGGACCGTCACTGCATCGGCATTCGGAAACTTCTCGCGGCGCGCGTAATGCGAACGGCCATCGAAAACTTCTACCTGCCAGCCCAGATATTTTGCCGTGTCTGTCAAAGGAACCGCGTCGTCACCCGCCCCGAAAACCAGTAGACGTACCGCCGGGCGAAGCGTTTCTACGAACACTTCCCGACCCTCCGCTTCGAACTCGGCAACGTCGAACAAACGACGCCCAACTTCGGCTTCTGGCTGCAAGACATGGCCGACCGCGACAGCTTTCCGGCTGGTTCGCACTTGGCGAATAAGATCCAGAATTTCAGCGTGGCCTGGTTTGACACGCTCCATCAGAACGTAGACGATGCCACTGCATCCAAGGCCATAGCCGCTAGTCGAAATCTCGTTATCCGGCGTGGTGTCATACCGCCGGACAATCGGCCCTTTCTCCGTCAACCACCACGCTTTCTTAACAACATCGTCTTCCAGGCAACCGCCGCTGATCGCACCCACACGCTGGCCATGTTTCGTCAGCAGCAATCTGGCGCCCGGAAGCCGGTAAGAAGAGCCTTGGGTTTTCACCACGGTCGCAAGTACCGCTTCTTCACCCGCAGCCGAAAGGGAAGACCACAAGTCGAGAATCTGAGCGATCTCTTTCATAGGCCGTTAACCTTAGTCTAACCAGCTTTGTTGGTGGGTTGGCCGTAGTAAGCAGATGGCCCATGCTTCCGCAGGAAGTGCTTGTCGCGCAGGACTTCAGGCAACCCGGCAACATCCGCTTTAATGGTCACTGTCAGAAACGCCATGTGCGCCAATTCTTCAACGATCTCGGCCGTATGCGCGGCATCGGTAACGGTTGCGCCCCAGCAGAACGGCGCATGTCCGTTGACAAGAATGGCAGCCGTCTTCAACGGGTCCATACCCGACATCCGGCGGACGATCACTTGCCCCGTATTCCACTCATACTCACTTTGAATCTCATGCGCTTGCATGTGTGGCGTGATCGGAATGGGGCCTTGGAAGTAATCGGCGTGCGTGGTTCCCAAACAGGGGATTTCTACGCCGGCTTGCGCCCAGGAAGTCGCATAACGGGAATGCGTGTGGACAACGCCGTGGACGCCTGCGAACGCTTTGTATAAAGCCAGATGCGTGGGCAGGTCCGACGAAGGGCGCAGAGTGCTGCCGGGGAGTTGCTTGCCTTCCAGATCGGTCATCACCAGATCGGCCGGAGTCAACTTGTCATACGCAACGCCGCTAGGCTTGATAACCACACGGCCGCTCGCCGCATCATATCCGCTGGCATTGCCAAACGTGAAAATAACCAAGCCGCGGCGCACCAATTCGAGATTGGCTTCGAGCACTTCCTCGCGCAGTGCCTTTAGCTCCATTGGGCTGATCTCACTTGCGCGGCGATCCGGCGAAGGTTGGGCAGAACGTCACCCACGGCGACCGGCTCGGAACGCTTGTTGCCTAAACCGAAATAGAGGCGCTTGTACAGGCGGAACAATTCCTCATAGACCGCGACCGCATTGGGCTCAGGCCGGAACACTCGATGTTTGGGGCACAGCGCCGCTTGCGCTTGATCGATAGACGGGAAAGCGCGCGCACCGAGGAACGCGAAAATCGCCGACCCCAGGCTTGTGACATCGCCTTGCGGAACCAGAATCTGTTTGTTCAGCACGTTCGCGTAGATCTGGTTCAACTGATCGTTCTTTTGCGGAATGCCGCCGCCGTTGATAATCCGATCGATCGCTGTGCCGTGCTCCGCCATACGGTTCAAGATGATGCGGGTGTGAAGAGCGGTGCCTTCAATGGCCGCGAAGAGTTCGTCTTGCGCAGTCGAAGTTAGATTCCAACCTAAAGTGACCCCGCCCAGTTCGGGATTCACCAGCACCGTGCGGTCGCCGTTGTCCCAGGTCATGCGCAACAAGCCGGTCTGTCCCGCGCGGAAGCCTTCAATGTCGCGCGAAAGAGACGAGGCGCTGGTGCCCGCGCGGCGCGCGATCGCTTCAAAAACATCGCCCACCGCAGAGAGTCCCGCTTCAATCCCAGTGAGTTGCGGATCGACCGAACCAGGCACCACACCACAAACACCCGGCACCAAACTCACTTTGTCGCTCAGCCCGATGATGCAGGTCGAAGTGCCGATCACATTCACCACATCGCCCAGTTTGACGCCTGCGCCAATCGCATCCCAGTGAGCATCAAAAGCGCCAACCGGAATGAAAATGCCCGGGCTTAAGCCGAGTTTGGTTGCCCACTCATCACACAGTGTTCCCGCAATGGAGTTGGATGCTCGATAACGGCCCCCTAACTTTGTGCGCATCCCTTTAAGGAGCGGATCGACCTTAATCAGAAAACCTTCCGGCGGCAACCCACCGAGAGACTCGTTCCACATCCACTTGTGGCCCATGGCACAAATGCTGCGCGGAGCGTTCTGCAGCGTACGGATGCCGCACAGCACAGTGGCCACGTAATCGCAGTGTTCGAAAGCGGTAGCGAAACGGTCGCGCTTGTCGGGATTGTTGCGCAGCCAGTGAAGCAGCTTGGAGAAGCCCCATTCCGAAGAATACGCGCCGCCGCACCACTTAATAGCTAAAAGGCCGGATTCGTGAGCCTTTTCGGTAATCTCCTGCGCTTCACGCCACGCCCGGTGATCGCACCATAAATAGTAATCGTCCAGCGGCTCCAGATCGTCGCCCACTGGGATCACGCTCGAACCAGTGGTATCAAGCGCAATGGCCTTCACAGCGCTGCCCGGAACACCCGCTTCGCTCAACGCGCTTTGCGTGGCGCTAGCCAGCGCGGTCATATGATCGGCGTGGCTTTGAGTCGCAAAGTCAGGATCTTCACGCTTCCGGTGAAGCGGATAATCCGCTGTGCCCGAACCTAGACGCCCTTTTTCACTGTCAAATATCGATACCCGGACACTCAACGTGCCAAAATCAACCCCGGCGACCACAGTACTCATGCTTTGTGCCAATACATATCCCAGTTTAGATACTTGGTCGTCGCTTCGTAAACAATATTTGAAACCGGGGCTAAGTTGGCGGCAGTATGATGCTCGAAGCCGCGCTCGCAGATGAAGCGCAGCAGATCCTGCAGGCGCGGGATTTCCACCACACCGGCGCCGCCAAATGTATTCAAAGAATCATCCGTAAAGCGCCCATCGCCTACATAACCGCGCACCCGGCCCATTCGGTCGTCGGTGGAGATGCGGCAGAAACTCATCGGGCTCGCTTTCACACGGCCGACGCAAGTGCCGAACGTGTTGAGCTTGCCCACCGTGCCGGCAATGATCTCTTGATAATCCATGCGGACATCGGCGAAGAAGTGTTTCGGCAGGTTGCTGCAATGGAAGCAGACGGCTTTATTCGGATCGTCGCCGTAGTTATTGTTCCAATCGAGCAGCGCACTCGGCGTCTCTGACGCAAGCCGCAGAGCATGCATACCCACGACGCCGGCGATATCCACTTCGCACGCGCTCGACATCAGCTCATTGCTCATCATGCTCATGACAGTGCAAGGAACCACGCCGAAGTATTCTTCGAGCGACGTCCAGCACTGAACGGCGGAGATGACGGTATCGGTTTCCTTCATCCAGCCATCTACAACCGCTCCGAGTTTGGCCATCCTCATAAGCGAAGCGGCGGGAACGTCCTTAGTCGAGACGTAGGCTTGAATCGCGCTCAGTTTGGCTTGCGCAGCCGGATCGTCATCTTTCATACGCTCGATCCGGCCGAGAATTTCCGACAGATCGATAGTAATGATGGAAATGCCCGCGGTTTCAAGAATCTTTTCGCTATAGCGAACGGTATTGAAGGCTTGCGGCCGCGCGCCAATGGAGCCGATACGCAAGTTGCGCAGCCCGCGCACCACTCGGCACACGCCCAGAAACCAGGCGAGATCTTTCTTGAACTCAGCCGAATCGGGCGCTTCGGTGTGCAGCGTCGTCAACGAATAGGGAATACCGTACTGCATCAGGTTATTGCAGGCCGACATCTTGCCGCAAAACGAATCGCGCCGGTCGGCGATGGTCATCTTGCCGGCGGAATCGGGCGTGGCTTGCACCAAAATCGGCACTTGCAGGCCCGAGCGGCGCATCGTATCGGCAATGGCGCGCTCGTCCCCGAAATTGGGCAGAGTGACAACAATTCCATCAAGCGTATCCTGATGTTGGCGGAAAAGACCGGCCAGACGCTTGGCTTCTTCGAAGCTTTCCACCGCGCCGTATCGGGACTCTTCGGGCGAGAGAGCAACCACTTCAACCCCGGCAGCGCCCAAAACGCGCAACATATCTTCACGCCCAGTGGCCGCTAAGTGGCCAGGGAAGAAACCGCGATTGCCGACAATCAGCCCGAGCTTCGCGGTGGTTTTGTTAGTAGCAGACATTACTTATTTCCTAGGATAAAAACGCAGAACGTAAAACACGCCCATCACCAGCAGCAAAATACCCCACCAGATGCCGATATGAAGCTCGTCCAGCACAACATTGGCGGGATGCGACAGGCCATAGAGACCCGCGGCGAGAATGAGCGCGCCATAAGCGGTGAGAAGCGCGCCGATGAAGAACCAAATAGGATAGCGGCCGTGACCATGCATAGGGTTTTACCAGAAAATGATATTCAGAATAACCAGGACGATGGCCACCAAAACAGCCCAAAACATGGGCTTGTGGAACCACAACAAGTTCTCATCTTTCGGGATCTCCGTGAAGCCGTAAACCAGCCCAACCAGCTCTTCATCCGGCTTAGGAGCGGTCATATAGCTCACCACAACGGTGACGACCACACAAATGATCCAACTCCAAAGAGCGCGATACATGTTCTCGGCCATAGGTTTTGCATGCACGGAAAGCGCGATATAAGCCAGCGCCGATGGGCTTTGCGTGACCCAGGCCCACATGGAGATTGAACTGACCGTGCCGGCAAGCAAACCCCAGAAACCACCCGCGGGTGTAGCGCGTTTCCAAAGCATACCGAGAATCACTGTGCCGAACAGAGGCGCAATGAAAAAGCTGAATAGGGCTTGAACGTAATCCATGATGCTTGAAAATTGCATCACTAGATACGCAGTACCGATGCTGACCAAAACGCCCACCACTGTGCACCACTTACCAACGAAGACATAGTGCCCGTCGCTGGCATCTTTTTTCACTACCGCGCGGTAAATGTCATAGGTCCAAACAGTGGCAAAGGCGCTGACATTGCCGGCCATACCGGACATGAATCCGGCGATGAGAGCGGTGATGCCTAAGCCAAGCAGGCCCGGCCCGCAATAGCGGGCCAGCATGAGAGGAAGCACATCATTATAAGTGTGAGCGCCGGGATGAAGAGCAATGTCGGATTCGCCCACCAGTCGATCCGGAAGAACGGCCAGCCCGAGCAAGCCCGGGAGGATAACGATGAGCGGAACCGCCATCTTGAAAGCGGCGCCGATGATGGGCGCCATCTGGGCGCTACGCAAATCTTTGGCGGCGAGGACTCGCTGGACGACAAGAAAATCAGTAGTCCAATAGCCGAACGCGATCACAAAGCCAAGACCTAGAACGATACCGGTCCAGTGGATGCCCATAGGGTTACCAGTGAACGAACCAAGACCGGACCACATGTGAGTGTAATCGCCCCCAGGCCAGCGCTCATGAATTCGGTGAACCACGCCGCTCCAGCCGCCGGTTTCGTAGAGACCAAGAATCGTGACAACCAGAGCGCCCAGCCAGATCAGGAAGAACTGCAACACTTCATTGAAGATGGCTGAAAGTAAGCCGCCAAAAAAGACATACCCGGCGACAGTGAGCGACGAAACCCAAATGCTGAAGTTCAGATCCCACCCGAGAACGATCTGCATGACCTTCGCCATCGAGAACATGTTGATGCCGCTCATGAGAACGGTCATGAAACCGAAAGAAACAGCGGCCAGAAGGCGCGAGGGCTCGCCGAAACGCAGCTTTAAATATCCCGGGACGGAGTGCGTCTTCGAGATGTAATAAAACGGCATCATCACGATCGCCAAAAACAGCATCGCGGGAATGGCGCCGATCCAATACCAGTGAGCGGCCAAAATGCCGTATTGATACGCCGAACCCGCCCAACCCATGAGTTCCAGCGCGCCCAGATTGGCGGCGACGAAACTAAGGCCCGCGATCCAGGAACTCATGTCGCGGCCGGCCATGAAGAAGTCTTCGCCGGTTTTGGTGTAGTTTTTCAGGTAATAGCCGATGCCCAGGACCATTACGAAATAAAGCGCCACGATGACGATGTCAATGGCGCTGAGCGAGACAAGTTTTTTTGAGGACTGAAGCAGAAGAAGTGCGATAGGAGCGTGCATTTGTTTTCAGTTCGACTGGGACCCTGGAAAAAGAGCGAATTTACCCGCGAAGCATCCTAATGTTTATATCACGCAGGTGGGCCTCAGGCTTCATGAAAGCGCTTTCGTGGCGATTTCATTAAGCTACGGCGGCAACGCTGACTGGTTCGGCGTGCTCCTTTAGACCGAATTTGCCGACTTCCGGTTTAAATTGCGCTTCGAAGCCAGGATTTTCGCAGGGCAGCGGTGCTGCGATACGAATTGCTGTGTCAGCACCGGAACAGATTCTGGCCGAGAGGGCCGCTTCCCGGGAGTCAGCGCTCTTACAATAGTTCCAGGAATTCCGCAGTCTTCAATTTGCAATCCCGAAGGATCTTATTGAGCAGGCCCGGGCTGATCGTCTCACCCGTGTGCACAGGTACAACTGTGCTTCGTCCGTCCTGATGACGCAAGAAATGATGGCTACCTCTTACGCGCAGAACACGAAAGCCAGCCTCCGCTAACGCGCCAATTAGATCGGGCCCAGTGACACGCGGACTGCGGCTCATGCCGCGATGGTCACACGCTGGATGCCAACGAATTCCAATTCCTGCTCTGGCGCTCCTTCCACTTCCAGACACAGCTCGATTGCTTCGCGAATTCGTGCCGTGACTTCGTCGAGAGAACGCGCTTGCGTGTGGCATCCGACCATCTGGGGGACCGAGGCAACGTAGTATCCCTCGGAATCCCGCTCAATTACGACATCGAACTGACGTGGCACTGGATCTGTCCTCGCCTCTATTGTAGACTTCCCGCGCAGCCGGTGAAATAGTGAGTGTCAAACCGGTATGCGAAAGATGATGAGTCTCCTCGACAAGCGGGCCGTCTTGGCAACCGCGAGGTTCGCTTTGAGTTCATTGAAGAGCAGGCGAAGGCCAAAACGGAATAACTCAATTCTGATCCAAAGGTCCTGCCTTTGTCGCGGCGGGCGTCGTTTCGCCGCAGTACACGATTTCCAGCCTCGCGAACACGACCGAAGGTGGCATAGCGTTCGATCGCTTTGGAGTTGCGGTTGATTTCGCGGTCAGTCCGACTGGTCATCCGACCGCACGCACCTGCGCGCCTGTTACCGTCTCCGACACCAGCTGCCTTAGAGTTTGCAAGAATACAGGCGGCGACTCAGTAATTATGTCCTTCGCCCAACTGCCACAAGTTGGCACCTCTTTTTCGAAGCCGGAAGCGTCAGCCGACCTAGTCCGGCTAGGTAATTGCCCTATAGATCTTGCCTAACTCCGCTAACTCCCGCTTATCCGCTTCGCGGCAGTTCATCAGCGGCGGCCGCACCGGCCCCGCCGGCATCCCAAGCATCTCCATCGCCTCTTTCATAATCGCGACTTCATACCCTTTTGACCGTTCGCGCAGCGCGTAGAGCGGATTCACATAGCGCTTCATCAGCTCGTTGAGTTGCTTAAAGTCCGCCTTCATCCCCGCATCAGCCAAAGCGAGTGACAGCTTAGGCGCGATGTTCGAAATGCTCGAAGTGTACCCTTGCACCCCGATCGCGAAATAACCCGGAACGCAATCGTCCCCGAGCCCGCCAAACCAAGCCAGTCGGTCGCCATTGCGCTCCATGATCCGCTGGTATTTGCGAATATCGCCTTGGCCGTCCTTCCAACCCACGAGGGTCGGCACGCGGTCGGCGAGTCGCGCCACCATTTCCGGACTAAACACCGCCCAATCGCGGCTGTAAACCAGTAAAGGCAGATCGGTCGCTTTTCCGATTGCTTCATAAAACGCGAACAGTCCTTCTTCGGGAGCCGAAACATAATAGGGCGGTAGCGCCAGAATGCAACTCGCGCCGGCTTTAGCGGCGCGCTTCGCAATATCGACGCCAATCGGAACGTTGAATCCGGTACCGGCGACAATGGGCATCCGGCCTTTGACCGCCTTTACAGACGTCGCTACCACTTGCTCGATTTCTTCTGCCGACATGGAGTACATTTCACCCGTGCCGCCGGCCGCGACCAGGGCACAAAACGGAAAGGCGGCCATCGCGTCAACATTATGCGCCAAGCCGTCCAGGTTCAAAGAGAGATCGTTATGGAAAGGCGTCACGGGAAAACCGAACACGCCGCTGAGCTTTGAGACAAATTCTCGTTGAGGAGTCATGATGGGCTATGCGTCTACCGCTTGGATCAATCCTCGAATATACCCGTACGCGAACGCGAAAGCCTGTCGCCCGCCGGGGTCACCCGGAATCACTGGGACATGGTCGGGCATCAACATGCCGTCGTAACCGACCTCTTTGTAAACTTTGATCGCCGCCAGCAAGTCCA
Source organism: Bryobacterales bacterium (assembly GCA_963771405.1). Taxonomy (GTDB): domain Bacteria; phylum Acidobacteriota; class Terriglobia; order Bryobacterales; family Bryobacteraceae; genus Bog-105. Next base: position 73,729 of record CAVYUL010000106.1, on the reverse strand, counting down.
CATCGCCGCAATCGGGAAACGTCTCCTGAAAGTTCAGAAAGTGGCCGTGGATGTTGCGAAAGTGGACGTTGAAGATTTTCTTGCGCGAGCCGAAATAGCGAATCACATCGCCGATTTCCGTGTTTGGATCTTTCAGCATTTCGGAAACGGTGCCTTGGCAGAAGTTCAAGCCGTGGTAAGGGCTGGGATTGATTTCGATGAATTTTTTCAGCCCGTCCACACTGCCTAAAACGCGATGGACGCCGCGGAAACCTTTGTCGGCGGGCATGCCCGGGTCGTGGGGATGGCAGGCCATTCTCACTTTGTTGGCTGCGGCCACGGGAATGACGCGCTTTAGAAAGTAGGTGATGCGCTCCCACATCATCTCGGCGCTGACCGGCCCCGCTTCGGTGAGCGCCGGGTCTTGCGGAGTTTTGTCATAGATGAATGTGCTGTAAGTGGAACTGCCCCGGCCCGGCGTGCGTTCGCCGCGCACAACGCCCAAAAGGGTCATGTTGTATTTCAGCAACGGAATACCCGCCCGCGCTGCGTTTTCGATCATCTGGCAAATGTTGTCTATTTCTTCGTCGCGGTCCGGGCTTTGGCCCAGCATGATGGCGGGGTTTTCAGCTTTGGTGATGTAGTTCGAACTCATCGGCAAAGGGACGGCGGCCAGCGTAACGCCGAACGATTCCACGCGTTTGCGGAGTTTCGTCAAGCCTTCCACCGACCAGGCTTCGTCGAACTTGGCCGAGGGGAGATCGCTGCAAATATGAGTAACGCCCAGGGAGGAAAGGATACGCAGGATTTCGTCGCTGGATTGGTGCTGGGTGCCGAGTTTCATGCGGCCCGCCGGTGGAGTGTATGGCGCAGGCGTCGCATTGGGTGAGAGAGCCAGCGCGGAGGCTGTTAGCTTAGTGAAGGTTCGTCTGTTCATAACCGGTTATGAAGATCTCCAAACTCACTTTGCATTCTATTGCGATTGCCGATCCGCCGCTGCGAAGTTCGTATGGGTTGCATGCGCCGTGGGCGTTGCGGACGATTGTGGAATTGGAAACCGACGATGGCATTAAGGGCGTAAGTGAGACGTATGGCGGAGATGCCCCGCGCGCGGCGCTCGAGGCAAGTCGCGAGTTCGTTCTAGGGCAAGATCCGTTTCAATTAGCGGGCTTGTCTCGAAAGATTTGCGGCGCAGGGGCGGCTGTGCGCGATGTGCCCGGTGGGCGGTCGCAGAGGTGGCTGGTGCCCGGAGAAAATCCGCTCGATCAGAACAATCGAACATTCGCCGCGCTTGAGATTGCTTGTTTGGATATTATCGGCAAAGCCGTCCAGCGGCCGGTTTGCGATGTCATCGGCGGGCGAGTGCGCGATTCTGTTCCCTTTTCCGCTTATCTGTTTTACAAACACGGCGGCGGTGTCGGCGAAGGGCAGTATGACGATGAGTATGGAGAAGTGCTGTCCGCCGAGGCTGCCGTGCGCGAATGCCGCCAGATGGTAAAGCAATATGGCTTTCGCGAGATCAAGTTGAAAGGCGGTGTGCTTGAACCGGCCGAGGAGATTGCAACCATTCAAGCGCTGCGCGCCGAGTTTGGGCGTGACTATCCACTGCGCATTGATCCAAATTGCGCCTGGTCGGTGGAAACGTCGGTGAAGGTAGGCGAGGCGTTGCGTGAAGAGCTATCGGCCGGTGGGTATCTCGAAGATCCTTGCCCGGAACTTGAAGGAATGAGCGAGGTGCGAAAGCGCTTGCTCAAGCAAGGCATTGATACACCGTTCGGAAGCAACGTGGCGGTGACGCAGTTTGCCGATCTGCCGCGAGCGCGCGATTTGGATGCCGTCCAAATTGTGCTTTCCGATCCGCATTATTGGGGTGGCCTGCGGCAAGTGCAACAGCTTTCCCACGTTTGTGAAGTGCTGGGCATGGGGCTTTCGATGCATTCGAACAGCCACCTGGGCGTGAGTTTGATGGCCATGACGCATGTCGCGGCCGCGAGCTCAAACCTGACGTTCGCTTGCGATACCCATTACCCTTGGCAAACGGAAAAAGACGAAGTGATTGAAGGCGGGCGGGTTCGCTTTGAGAACGGTGCGGTGCGTATTCCCAATAAGCCGGGTTTAGGAGTGACCCTCGATTATGATCAACTGGCGCGCGGCCGCGAGCGCTATGCAAAGATCGCGATTCGCAAACGCGACGATGAAGCCGAGATGCGCAAGCATGTTGATCCGAATTGGAAGCGGGTTCTGCCGCGTTGGTAATTACGTCACCGGGCCGGGATTGAACGGGACAAGCGCATTACCCAGTCCCCAATGCTCGGCCCAGGTTTTCTTTTTGCCGCTGGCAACATCCAGCATGAAGTGAAATAGCTCCCAGCCGATGTCTTCGATGCTGGCGCTGCCGCAGGCGATGCGGCCCGCATCGATATCGATCAGATCGTGCCATTTTTCGGCCAGCGCCGTGCGCGATGAGACTTTGATCACTGGAACTAACGAGAGGCTGTAAGGACTTCCCTCCCCTGTTGTAAACACATGCAGGTTCATGGAGGCGAGTTGCTGCGTGCCGCAAATGAAATCGCTCGCCGGCGTGGCCGCAAACACGAGTCCTTTGGTTTGCACTTTCTGGCCGTGACTCGCGACGTCCATGATCGCAGTCGTGCCGGCCTTGGCGATAGAGCCGAGAGCCTTTTCGACAATGTTCGCGAGGCCGCCGCGCTTGTTGCCCGGAGTGGGATTCGCGCTGCGGTCGGCAGAGCCCGAGGCAAGGTAATCGTCGTACCACTTCATTTCGGCGAGCAGTTTGCGGGCGACATTAACGTTTATGGCGCGCGGCGTGAGTAGGTGGATCGCGTCGCGCACTTCAGTGACTTCGGAGAAGAAGACAGACGCTCCGGCGCGGACCAGCAGATCGGCGGCGAAACCGGCGGCGGGGTTGCAGGTAACGCCGGAAAACGCGTCGCTTCCGCCACATTGCAGGCCAACTGAGAGATAAGAAGCCGGCACAGTCTCCCGACGCCGTTGATTCAGTTCGGCGAGTCGCTTTTCGGCGGCTTGCATGATGGCGCTGACACTGGCGGCGAATCCAAGTTCGTCTTGCAGGCGGATGACATTGGACGGGCCGGCTAAGACGGGGAAGTCGTCTGAGAAGAGTTTTGCAGGTTGGAGTTTTTCGCATCCCAAACTGACGACAAGAGGATTCGCGGCGAAGTTGGCGTGCGCACTGATGTGTTTCAGAGTGCTGATCGGGATGGCCGCGCCGGGAGCGTTGATGGCAACACCGCAGCCATATCCGTGCGTCACGGCGACAACGTCATCGACATTCGCAAAGCGCGGCAGAATTTCGTTCTTGATGCGGCGGGCGGCGTATTCAACAGTAGGCGCGACGCACTGCACAGTCGTGGTGATACCGAGAATATTACGTGTGCCCACGCTGCCATCCAAGTTCTTGAAGCCTTTGAAAGTGAAGCCTTCAAGTGGCGCCAGCGGAGCCGGGACCGCGGTGGAAAGCGGCATTTCTGCAAGCGGCGGAGCGTTGGGCAAAGCGAGATCTTGTTCGCGAACCCAACTGCCCGCTTCGATATCGCGTGTGGCATAGCCGATGGTTTGGCCATAGCGAAGAATCGGTTGGTTCTGCTCAATGCGCCCAAGAGCGATCTTGTGGGATTGCGGGATGTGTTCCCGAGCCATCAAGCCATCGGGCGAAACCACTATGGCGACGTTGTCGGATGCATGAACCCGAATATATTCGGAGGCCAAATGGCATTCTAGCCGTTGAGAGTCGCGATACACTTCATTTGTAAACCCGAGGAGAAAATTTAGCTTGCTTGAAATTGTAAAACCTGCCCGCGTGGCGCTGGTTTTGCTGGCTGGAATTGTGTTTGCCGCTTGGGCGCAAACACCTCCGCCGCAGCCGCAGCCGCAGCGTCGAGGCGGCGCGGGCGCCGGCTTGAACTACAAGGAATATGACCCCGAAACGCTCGATCGCGGCAAGAAAACCTACACCGCCAACTGCGCCTTTTGCCATGGCGGCAACGCCAAAGGCGGCGAAACCGGGCCGGATTTATTGCGCTCTCTCACTGTTTTGCACGATGAAAATGGCGACTTGATTAGCAAGGTCGTGCTCAACGGGCGGCCCGATAAAGGCATGCCCAAGTTTTCACTTTCGCCCGATCAAATCGCCGATATCACCGCCTTTCTGCACGACAGCGTGCGGGCTGCGGCGCAGCGCGGCACCTACAAGATTCTCGACATTTTGGTGGGCGATGCGCAGGCCGGACAAGCGTATTTCAACGGTGCGGGCGGTTGTACCAGTTGCCATTCGGTGACCGGAGATTTGGCGCACGTTGGCTCGAAATATGATCCGGTAAGTTTGCAGCAAAAGATTGTGATGCCGCGGGCTTCTCGTTATGGGGCGCGCGGCCCCGTTGATAAGGGCACGGCCGTGACAGCCACGGTCACCTTGCCTTCAGGCGAGGTGGTGAACGGAGTGCTGGATCGGGTGGACGATTTCAGCATTTCCTTGACGGGTGACGACGGCAAATTGCGGACCTTCGAACGCGATAACGATGTGCCGAAAGTGGAACTGCACGACCCCCTAAAGCGCCACACCGAACTGTTGCGGCAATATACCGACGCCGATATTCACAATCTGACTGCTTACCTGGTGACGTTGAAATGAAGCTGACTCGCTTTTCTCTTTTCTTGATTTTGACGGCGGCCCTACTGCCCGCGCAGATTCTCGATCCGGCTTTATTGTTGAAGCGGCCGACAAATGCGTGGCCAACGTATAACGGCGATTACACCGGAGAGCGGTTCAGCCCGCTCACACAAATCAATCAGTCGAACATCAGCGGCTTAAAGCTTGCTTGGTCATACAAGGCTGTGGCGGGTGAAACGGCGGGATCGGTTGTCGGCGGCGAAGGTCCGGCGCCCAACGCGGATGAAAAGAGTGCCCATCCGTTCGGTGTCAGTATCAAATCCACGCCTCTGATGGTGAATGGTGCTTTATACTTCACCACGCCCGATAACACTTGGGCGGTAGATGCGCATACGGGCAAAGAACTTTGGCACTATTTCTGGCGCACGCGCGGCGGCATTCACATCGGCAACCGCGGCGTAGGCATGTACGGTAACTGGCTGTTCTTTGAGACGCCGGACAACTATCTGGTTTCGCTCGATGCGCAGACCGGGAAAGAACGCTGGCACAAAGAAATTGCCGACGTGAAGCAGGAATATTTCTCCACTCCCGCGCCGATTATTGTCGGCAATCACGTGATTGTGGGAACCGGCGGCGATTCGCTCGACGTGCCAGGTTTCCTCGAAGCACGCGATCCGGAAACCGGCGACGTGCAATGGAAATGGTGGAGCGAGCCGATGAAGAAAGGCGATCCCGGAGCGGAGAGTTGGCCGGATGAATACTCGATGCGCCATGGCGGCGGCATGACCTGGGTGCCGGGGACTTATGATCCCGAACTCAAACTTTATTACCTGGGCACCGGCAATCCGAATCCTGTGATGGCGGGACAAAGCCGGAAAGGTGCCGATCTGTTCACCTGCTCGATTGTGGCGATCGATATCGATACCGGCAAGATGAAGTGGTATTTCCAGGCGTCGCCGCATGACACGCATGATTGGGATTCGACCCAGACGACGGTCTTGTTCGACGCCGAGATCAACGGCAAGCCGCGCAAGCTTTTAGCGCAAGCGAACCGCAATGGATACTTCTTTGTGTTGGATCGCGAGACAGGGAAAAATCTTGTTTCGCATCCGTTTCTGGAGACTATGAACTGGTCGAAAGGTGTGGATGCCAATGGCTCGCCGATTCCCGATCCCGCCAAAGAGCCGCAAGTGGCAGGCGTGTTGGTATCTCCGCCTTCGGGTGGTGCCACGAACTGGCCGGCGCCGAGTTTTGATCCGGAAACCGGATTGTTTTATGTGAATACCAGCGCGTCATACAGCGTGTTTTATTTGACGGATACTGACCCACATCCGGAGGGTTACGGTGCGGCGGAGAAGAATTCCGGCGGATTAGGCAGCACACTCCGCGCGATTGATTATACGACCGGTAAGACGGTTTGGCGGCACGATTACCCGGGCGGGAGTGCGGGCGGTTTGCTTTCCACAGCAGGCAAGTTGTTGTTTGGAGCCGATAACTCGCGCCACCTGATCGCGTTTGATCCGACAAGCGGAAGGATTGTTTGGCACACCACCCTTGGCGGGAGTGTGGCGAACGGGCCTTCTACTTATACGCTGGACGGCAAGCAGTATCTGGTCATCGGCGCTGGCGACACGTTATACGCCTACGCGCTCGCCAACTAAGCGAGTTTCGTCTTCTTGATCGGCAGTTCGCGGATTCGTTTGCCCGTAGCGGCGAAGATCGCGTTGCAGATGGCTGGTGACATCGGCGGTATGCCGGGTTCGCCGCTGCCCGTGGGCAAGGCGCCTTTGGTCTCCACCATATGTACCTGCGTTTGGAACGGTGCCTCGTTGATGCGAGGCACCAGATAAGTGTTGAAGTTGCCTTGCACCACTCGGCCATCGGCGCCCGTGATTTCGCCCATCATGGCGATGCCTGCGCCCATTACCGATGCGCCTTCGAATTGAGCTTTGACACGATCGGGATGGATGACCTGGCCGCAATCAACCGCCATGTGGACGGTCGGGATTCGCAGCTTGCCGTTTTGATCGACCTCGACTTCAACTACAGTGGCAACGTACGTGAGAAAGCTGCGATGTGCCGCAAAACCCCAGGCGTGGCCGGGACTTGAACGTTTGTTCGCCCAGCCGGATTTTTCCGCGACCACTTCAACGACTTGGCGCAAGCGGCCGGTATCGAGCGGGTACAGTTCGAGCGATTTGCCGTAGTTGTCGTACTTCGCTTTCTGGGTAGACAAATCTAGTTTGCGGGGCTCGCCCAACGTCTCAAGCCAGTAATCGATAGGATCCCGTCGGGCAGCGTGCGCGAGTTCGTCAATGAACGACTGAATGCCGTACGCGTGAAAAATGTTCGATACCGAGCGCAGCCAGCCGATACGGACATGCGGTTCGGCGGGGCCGTTTTCGCCCCGGATGTTGGGAATATCGAACGGCATATCGAGGAAGCCGAGACCGAGTTCATCGCCGCCGTAGCGCTCCTTGTCGTTGAAGGTGGACGCAATGGGCGGGAAGACAGTGCGCTGCAGCCACGCCGACGGTTTACCGGCAGAATCGAGGCCGGCTTTGAAATACATGGCCGAAGTGGCGTGGAAGTAATCGAAATGGATGTCTTCTTCGCGGGTCCAACTGATCTTGACAGGTTTGCCGACCTTCTTTGAGAGCAGTGAGGCTTCAGCGACATAATCCGGCTTGGATTTGCGGCCGAACGCGCCCCCGAGCAACGTGACGTGGCAGGTCACATCTTCGGGTTTAATACCGAGAGCTTGCGAAACGGTTGTCTGCACCGCTTGCGGATCTTGGGTCGCGGCCCATATTTCCACTTTGCCGTCTTTGAAATGCGCCAGCGCAGCGGGCGGTTCCATCGGCGCGTGGGCGAGCAGAGGCGTGTAATAGTTTGCCTCAACCACCTTGGTTGCGTTGGCGAGCGCAGCATCGACATCGCCGATGCTGCGCACTACTTGTTGCGGTTTGTTGGCTGTTTCGATGAGCGATTTCTTGTACGAATCCGATTCGAATATGGCGTGCGGGCCGAACTCCCATTCGATCTTGAGCTTTTTCCGGCCTTGTGAAGCGGCCCAGGTGTTATCGGCAATGACAGCCACGCCACCGAGGGCTTGAAACACGTACGGCGGTTTGGCGCCGTCTAGCACGACGGTTTGCTGAACGCCGGCCACGCTTTTAGCAGCCGAATCGTCAAAGCTCTTCAGTTTGCCGCCCAGGACTGGCGGCCGCTCAATGGAGGCGTACACCATGCCGGGCATGTAAGCATCGAAGCCATACTTGCCCTGGCCCGTGCAAATATCTTTCAAATCGACAATCGGCACGCCTTTGCCGATGTAGCGGAATTCGCCAGGCGATTTGAGCCGCAGGTCTTCTTTCTTGGGAAGATCGAGTTTGGCGGCGGCAGCGGCGAGTTCGCCATAGCCCAGTTGTTTGCCGCTGACGGCGTGATGAACGAAGTGATCTTCGCCGCGGCATTCGCTGGCGGGTACGTTCCATTGCGCAGCGGCGGCGCGCTCCAGCATTAAGCGGCCACTGGCGCCGGCTTCGCGCATGATGTCGTAGAAATCGCGGATGGATTGCGAACCGTCGGTATCCTGCGACCCGTATTTCTTGTCGCCGATGGCCTGTTCGATGCGTACGTGCGACCAATCGGCCCCGAGTTCATCGGCAACCACCATGGGGAGCGACGTGCGTATGCCGGTGCCCATTTCCGAGCGGTGCGTCACGATGGTGACGGTGCCATCGGTATCAATGCCAACCCAGATGTTGGGATGGAAGGCGGTCGTTGTAACATCGCGCGCAACGACTGGCTTTGAAGCCGTGCCGACGGCGAACACCAGAGCGCCGGCGGAAAAGATTCCGCCCAGGAAATCGCGGCGTGACGCAAGTTGAATTTCTTTCATGCCCGTGTCCCTTCGGCGGCAGCCGCCTTAATGGCCTCGCGAATGCGCTGATAGGTGCCGCATCGGCAAATGTTGCCTTGCATGGCAGAGTCAATCTCGTCATCGGTGGGGTGCGGGTGACTTTTCAACAATGCGGCGGCTTGCATGATTTGGCCGCTTTGACAATAGCCGCACTGCGGAACATGGGCCGCTTGCCAGGCTTTTTGCACCGGGTGATCGCCAGTAGCGCTCAAACCTTCAATGGTTGTGACGTTCTTGCCGTGCAGGTCCTTCATCTGCATCGAACAACTGCGCACGGGTTCACCATTGACGTGAACGGTGCACGCACCGCACAAGCCCGCGCCACAACCGAATTTGGAGCCCGTTAGCTGTAAGCCGTCCCGGAGGAACCACAGGAGCGGCATTTCAGGGTCGCCCTGGAATTGTCGTGAAACGCCATTAATCTTCAGCCGGATCATGCTGCACTCCCCTCAATCAAGTAGTTTACGGTATCTGGAGGCGAAACAGAAAATGCGGCTAAGGGTCTATAATGGAGAGACATCCAGGTTGGCAAAACCCTAAACTATGAAACAAATCGTCAGATTGATGTTTCTTTCCGTACTGTTCCTTTCAACACTTTTTGCATCGCGCCCCGTTGCGACTATTACTAGCGCGGAACCATTTGCGCTTGACGGGCATTCCATAAATACACCGGGGGTAACTTCATTTCCGATTGTTGTGGGTGACACCGTTGGAACGCTTCATGGTCCGGCTGTCCTGCTATTCAAAGACGGCAGCGAGTTAAAACTAGGCGCAAATTCGTCGGTACAAATAGCCGGTGCTGAAGTAAAGCCCAAGGTTGTTTTGCTGGGAGGCGCGCTTGATTTTAAACTGACGCCGGGTTCAAATCTAGCGGTCACGAATCTGGATTCAGAGCATAAGAACGGTTCGGCGGCTAAGGTTGTGCCTTCAGCGCCCGCACCGCCCGCTCCCACGCTGGTTGCGTCTGTCAGCGCAGGAGCCGCTGGCGCCAACAACACGACGCCCAATCGAGTATTTTTCCCTAGAGACCGGCCGGCACTGGCTCCGGAAGACTCAGCGGCGAATGCTTCGGCTTCCTTTGCGGGGACAGACGGTTCGACGTTGGGTAATTGGACGGGCAAGTACGGTTCGGATGGATTAATGATTCCCGGTTTAACCAACAATGTTCCGTCTTACGCGACCATTAGTCTGGTAGGTGAGACGACCGCCGTCACACAGCGGGATTCCAGCGATCCGCGTGCACTGCAAACAGCCAGCGGCTCAGCCAGCCGCATTGCCTCGGAGTATGCGAACAACTTCACCATCGATATGAGCTTGAACGACGGGTATACGCACCGCGTGGCGCTCTATTTGGCGGATTTCGATAATGCCAACCGCTCTGAAACGGTCACTATTTTCGATGCGACAACGAAGGAAATTTTGTCGACTCAGACATTCACTTCGTTCTCCGGGGGCGTTTACGAAGCTTGGAACATCATGGGCCACGTTCAGATTCAAGTAACTGGGAACGGTGGAGCGGGTGCGGTGGTGAACGGCATTTTCTTCGACGCTGCTGGTCCGGTAGGTGTGGGAACCGGGCCTGACGAGCAGACGCCGGCGACGAATGGCAACCCTCCCTCTGCGGGAAACAGTGGCGCGAGCGCCCCGCCGAATGCGCACGCCGGCATTTTTGACAATCCGAAATTCTTAGTGCCGATTGCGGGTGCGGCTGCGGCAGGATTAGCGATTGGATTGCTGAGTCTTCCGCCGGTGAGCCGACACCTTTAGTAGAGGGTTTCGCCATCGGTTGTGTTTTTAAAAAGAAATACAATTGAAACGTTCTCCGTCGAATAAATCATGAATCTGAAGCATTGGGGTTTCGGGATTGGCGCGCTTCTGTTTGCAAGCAGCGCTTTCGGCCAACAGTTTTTGTATGGCTTTCTGGGCGGAATTCCCATCACTAATTCGGTTATCAAGAACACCGATGGCTTCACGTTTCGATCCGCTCACAAGGCGATAGTGGGCGCGGCGGCCGAGGTGAGATTGCCAGCGGGGCTATCCATCGAAGGCGACTTCCTGGTGCATCCGTTCAACCTCGAAGTGGGCGAAAATCCGCCTCCGCACTTCACACCGCAGACGCTTTACAACTACACGGTTTTCGAGATACCCGTCATGCTCAAAGCCCGTTTCACAAACGGCCCGTTACGCCCGTTCGCGGAAGGGGGCATCTCCTTTCGAGGGCATCTCAACAAGTTCAACATTGCGCCTTACGGTTTTACAGCGGGCGGAGGAATCGAATTTGGGATCAGGAGGGTTATCCTGATCGATCCGCAGCTTCGCTACACTTTCTGGGGGCAGGACAGCCTGATTACGGTGAGCGGCTCGCACGTTCCGGGTGAACAGCGAAATCAGCTTTCCGCCATCTTGGAATTCCTTTTCTAATTTCGCTAGGCGCGAAACCCGTTTTGCTGAAGTAGTTTGGCTACCAAGCCAGTCCAGCCGGTTTGATGGCTAGCGCCGAGGCCCTTGCCCGTGTCGCCGTGAAAATATTCATAAAACAAGACGTGGGCGTTGAAGTTGGGGTCGGTCTGTAGCATGGCGCTCGAACCGTTCACGGGACGATTGCCTTTTGCGTCTGTGAGGAAAATCTGGGTAAGACGCACAGAAAGCATTTGCGCGGCTACACGCAGGCCCATTCGCTTGCCAGAACCCGACGGGAACTCGACCATCAGCGAATCTCCAAAGTAATGATCCATGCGCTGTAATGCCTCGATGAGCAGGAAGTTCATGGGGAACCAAATAGGTCCGCGCCAGTTCGAATTGCCGCCGAAGGTGCCGCTTTCCGATTCAGCAGGCTCATAAGCGATGCGAAAGTCGGAGCCATTCAGGTGCAGTTCGTATGGATGTTCGGCGTGGTAGCGCGAGACCGAGCGGATTCCGAAATCGGACAGGAATTCGGTTTCATCGAAAAGGCGTTGGAAGATCCGTTCTAAGCGATTGCGATTGACAAGCGAAAGGAATCGGCGTTGCTCGAGGCCGCCTTCTGTCATCGAGGCAAGGCCCTCGGTGAGGTCGGGGCGGTTATCGATGAACCACTGCATGCGCTTTTTGAAGCCGGGATGACGATCGATGGTGCTCTGCTCCAAGGTATCGCTGGCGAAGAGGGGAACGATTCCCACCAGCGAGCGAACTCTGAGGTGAGTATATTTGCCATCGCCGACGCGTAAGCGGTCGTAATAGAACCCATCTTCTTCATCCCAAAGGCCGGAGCCAGTGTAGTGATTAACGGCGTCGGAGATAAAGAGGAAGTGTTCGAAGAACTTGCTGGCGATGTCTTCATAGCAGGGATTCAAGAACGCTAGTTGCAGCGCGATTTTGAGCATGTTGAGACAATACATGGCCATCCAGGCGGAGCCGTCGGATTGCTCCAGAGTCCAGCCCGTAGGGAGCGGAGCGCTACGGTCGAAGATGCCGATGTTATCGAGGCCGAGGAAACCGCCCTCAAAAATGTTGGCGCCTTCGGAATCTTTGCGGTTCACCCACCAGGTGAAGTTCATCAGCAGTTTGTGGAAGACGCGTTCGAGGAAATCGTGATCGGGCTTGCCTTTAATGCGTTGATCGATCTTGAAGACGCGCCAGGCGGCCCAGGCGTGTACCGGCGGGTTGACGTCGCCAAAGGCCCATTCATACGCCGGGATCTGGCCGTTGGGATGCATGTACCATTCGCGGACAAAGAGGGAAAGCTGCGCTTTGGCAAAATCGGGATCGGCGGGCGCCATGGCGACGGCATGGAAGGCTAAATCCCAGGCGGCATACCACGGGTATTCCCACTTATCGGGCATGGAAATCACGTCTTCGTTGAACAGGTGACGCCACTTGGAGTTGCGGCCATCGAGACGCTCGGGTGGCGGGACGGGCATCTTCGGATCGCCATTCAACCAGTCCTCTATGACGAAGTGGTAAAACTGCTTACTCCAGAACAGGCCGCCGAAGGCTTGGCGCTGAACATGGCGAGCATCGTCATTCAAGCCTTCGTCGAAGAGGTCGTAGAACTCGGTGCACTCGCGGATGCGGTCGTCAAACACGCTGTCCCATTTGCTTTGGTCCAAATCCGGAGAACCATCGCGCGCGAGGCGAAAGTGCAAAACCAGCTGGTCCTGGCTTTCAATAGACAGGCGATAGACGGCGCAGGCCTTGGTGCCTTCGGGTTCGGGATTGACGGCGGCGTGCTGATTGTCGACTAGGTAGCTGTGAAAGGCGTCTTTGTAGAAGCGGTTTTGGCCGGTCCAGCCGAAGATGCGTTGGGTGTTGGTTTCATTCTCGGTGAACAACATCTCGGGCGAGCCGTCGAGCGTGAGGGTGAAGTTGCCGAGACTGGGGTGTACCGTACAGATGGAACTCGGACCGTTTCTGGCAAGGCGCGGCTTCGGCTGGCCGGTATCCTTCCATGCCCAGGTGTTGCGAAACCAGAGCGTGGGGAGGAAGGTGAGGTCGGCTTTGTCGGGGCCGCGATTGACGATACGAACGCGTATCAGGACGTCGTCGACGTCGTTCTTGGCGTATTCGGTGAAGATGTCGAAATAGCGGCCTTCTTTGAAGATGCCGGTATCTTCAAGTTCGAACTCCGGGTCCATGCGGGTGCGGCGGCGGTTCTCGGAGACCAACTGATCGTAGGGGTAAGCAGCTTGCGGATACTTGTACAAGCCTTTGAGATAGGAGTTGGTGGGCGTGGCTTCGAGATAGTAGTACAGTTCCTTGACGTCTTCACCGTGGTTGCCTTCGTTGCCGGTGAGGCCGAAGAGGCGCTCTTTGAGGATCGGGTCTTTGCCGTTCCAAAAGGCGAGCGCAAAGCAGAGATACTGATGGTTATCGCAGAGGCCGAGGATGCCGTCTTCGGTCCAGCGATAGACGCGTGAGCGGGCGGCGTCATGCGGGAAGTATTCCCAGGCGGTGCCGTTGGGGCTGTAGTCTTCGCGAACAGTTCCCCAGGCGCGCTCGGCTAAATACGGGCCCCAGCGCTTCCAATGTTTGGTCCTGTCTTCTTCTTCGGCGAGTCTGACTTGTTCAGCAATCGGAGGCATCAGATCTTACAGTAACGAATTCAGTCGGCGAGAGGGTTGGGGCGGATCTGAAAGTGAACGACTTTACTGGTAGTTCCCTTCCCCGTCTCGCTGTGGAAAGGCGTGCGAGTGCCCCAGGTTGTCCAAACACCTTTGCCTTTCCAACCTGTGTTGGGATCATCGATGCGGCCGTCCATGCCTTTGGCGAAGAAGCCCAAGGGATATGGCACGCGCATGACAACCCACTTGCCGTTGACGAGAGCGATCAACGAATCAGATGAATTGCCGGTGATGATGGGTGTGTTGTTGCCGAGGCCGAGGGTGTCGAAGCGATCGACCCAATCGTAGTAATGGGAATCGGCACTGCCGGAGATCTTGATGTTGTGGAAATTGGGACCGGGCGTGGGATAGAGCGTCCAGCCTTCGGGACAATGTTGACCGGTGGCAGTGGGTCCGTTGAGCGGGCCCTTGCATTTGGCGCGATCGAAGCTGGCGAGATGGCCGCTGCCGAGAGCGACCCACACGACGTTGTTGCCATCGATATCCATGCCGCGCGGTGAGAAGCCCCAGACGGGCGCGTTGGGGTTGTGCCAGGGCACTTCGTAGTATTCGGCGAGCGCGGTTTCGGGAGGATTGGGGCCGGGATTCAAGCGCACGATGCCGCCGGGGAAGCCGAGGACGCTACCCCAAACAGCACCATCGGTAGCGACTGCGAGGCCGTAGAAGGCGGCGTTCAATCTGGTGTCGCGAGTAGGATCGGCAACGGGGCCGGTTAGCGCGGAGGAAGTGCCGAGGCTTTCGCCGCTGGGCGCGGTGAGCACTTTTTGTTCGGATTCAAGATAGGGATCGCGTTTGCCGTTGCCGTTGGTGTCGAGCACAAGCTCGGTCCAACCTTGCGATTGTTGGGCATCGTGGGTTGCGTCCCACAGCCTGGTGTTCAACCAACCGACGACGCCGCCACCACCGCCGGAACTGGTCCAGAGAGTGTTGTTGGCGTCGGAGGCAAAGACAAGATGGTGCGTGCTGAAGCAGGTATCGATGAGCGAAGTCTGGCCGGTAGCGGGATCGTAGACAGCGAGTTGACGGCCGGAAGTGGCGAGCGGCGTGAGCTTTGCAGAGATACTGCTGGACTCATCCTGGCAAAAGGCGGGGTTCTTAGTGGCGCGGATGCGAGCGGTGAGCCAGACGCGGCCACGCTCATCGAACATGGGATTGTGGACAGTGGTGTGGCTATCCCAAATCGCTTCATCGCCCCAAATGGCGGAGGGTTGGAGAGGTTTGGGCTGGCCGGGCGTATCAGGATCGCGGTAGGGGACTTTGACGCGGCTGAGTGTGTAGTGAACGGGATCGAGCACAGGGAGGAAGTCACTGCTTTCTTCGGGCGACCCGTAGATCAGGCCGTTGGCGTTGACGCGAGGATTGCGTTTATCACTTGAGATCTCATCGTGCAGATAAACCTTTTCGCCGGCCCAATCCACTTGAGTGATTACGATGTTGCGCTCGATGCCTTGCGGGCGCGGTGGGGCGTCGAACGGGAGTTCGCCGTGAGCGATGCGAGTGGTCCAATCGGCGAATTGAGCGGTGGCGCGTTGGGGGCCGAGTTGATTCAGACCGCCGACCATGGCGCTACCGGCTTGGCCCGATTGCACACGGCGCATCCAGGCTTGCGCGGGCGAATCGAAGTTCTCAAAGAGCTTAGGAATCGTGCGGGTGTAGGCGTTGCCTAATTGATGGCAGGATTCGCAACTATCGGTCTTGATCAGATGCAGCCACTGTTCCTGCGTCTTGACGTTGGGCGAGATGCCATTGCCATTGGGGCCGGTACCGGGGAACTCATTCTTTTCGGGAATGGTGAGCATGGCGTACCAATAATTGCCGGGATACAACTGCGCGGCGGTCTTCTTGTCGGGCGCGACCGTTGGGTGTAAGTTGATCTGCTTGCCGGGCTTGCTCTGTATTTTTGGCGAATCCACTAAGCCATAACCGCGAGCCCAGACAGAGTAAGTGGCGCTGGGGAGCGCGGGGATAAGATAGCGGCCGCGATCATCGGTAACAACTTCTTTGATGTAACGAGTGGGAAGACCGGTTGTTTCCGCGATGACCCAAACTCCGGCTTCGGGGCCTTGGGGACTGGTGACGACGCCACCAATTTCGTCGCCTTTCACTTTCACTTGGGCTGAAAGAGCGGCGCTGGAGAGAGCGAGGAGGAAGAGTAATCGGCGCATGCTGGTTTGCCAGTATATCCCTATTTATCGGGGCGCAACTGCCCTCGATTCTTTCGGAGATTCAGACCGGTGGGCTTTTCGGGATAGGCTTTGTCGCCCATCATGCCTTGCCAGAGAATGTGATTGTATTTGGCGAAATCGATTCGATCTTCGGCGGTGAAGTCCATGCCTTTGGACGCGGCGGCCCAATAGGCGGCGTCGCGGGTAGGCTGCATCGGCTTTAATCCGGCAAAGGCGGCGGATGGAATAGGAAGCTTGGTGTTTGCCAGCAGCGCGGAAGGAACGGCTTTGAATGTCCAATCGTGCAGCCTTTCTTCGAAGACATCCAACATGGGGACGGCGAGCGCGTCGCTCAGGTTGGTTGGCTTCAGGCCAAGAATCTCTTCGATGGTGCGGAGAAAATCGACGGTGTTATAGGCGCGGGAAACGAGCGCATGCTGTTTGACGTACGGGCCGGCGACGAATGCGATGCTGCGATGGCTATCGACGTGATCGGCGCCGGCTTGCGAATCGTCTTCGATTGTGAAAATCAAAGTGTTGTTTTTGTAAACGCTATTGGCGATTTTCTCGGCTAGCAAACCGACCGCGTAATCGTTATCGGCTTCCTGTAAATCAACGGTGTTGATGCCGTCGATGGCGGTTTGGAAATCACCGGTGTGGTCATGCATGAAACGGACCAGTTCGAGGTTGGGCAGGCCGGTCTTTGCGTAGTTCGCGTCAAACTCGCGTTCCCATTCGCGATAACGCCAGTAATCGGGGAAGGAATTATCGAAGCCGCGGAAGTAAATATCCGTAAGCGGGCGCAGCGCTTCGTCGGTTGCGTAAGAAACCTGCGTTTTGGTTTCGAACGGCATTTCGAGTTCAGGAATATTGAATTGGGCTTGGGCGGAAGGCAGATTGTAGCGAGCCAAATCGATAAAGAAGCCATAGTTGCGGAGGCTTAAACCGGCTCGCAGAGCGTCATTCCAGATGTAGCCGCGATTCTGTTCATGAAGGCGATTATCAGGCGCGGCGGTATTGGCGGTGCCAGGCAGAACATCGGGATCATCAGGCGATAAGGGATTGGCGGCTAAGCGTTCGGCGAGAGTGGGCAAGGCAACGTTGATGTTGCGATTGGTCCCTTCGGAATCGTTTGTGAGGCCGCGTTCGGCGTAATTGACAGGCACTTGCCGTTCGACGACGTCAGGCGCACGGGCGGAGACTGTCCAAGGCCAACCATCCATGCTGACCTCGGAGCGGTCGTAAAAATTATCGAGTGTGACGAAAGAGGTAGCGAGCGCATGCAGGTTCGGCGTGACGGCTTGGCCGAACTCGGTGATTTCGGGGTCGCCATTGCCCAGCGGTAAGTCGCCTAAGACCTGATCATAGGTGCGGTTTTCTTTGATGATGAAGATAACGTGTTTGATTTTGCTATGCAGGAACGCGATCTTCGCTCTGTCAGTTTGGGACAAGCCGCGGCCGAAATGGTTGTTGGCGGCGACAATGGAAGTGAGACGGAGGAGCTGGGTTTCGGTCGGCGCGGGGAAACTTTGGAATCCGGCTTTGATGAGCTGTTCGCCATATTGATTGCTGCCATAGCAGCCGGAGTTGCAGAATTGGCGGTTTGGGCCGGTTAGCGATTTGTAGTTAGTGACGTAGAGATACTTTCCATCGGCGGTAGTGCTGACGGAGGTGGGGTACCAACCGGTGGGAATGAGTCCGATGACGGAATGAGCGGCGAGACTGATGACTGCGACGTCGTTGGTGGTGCCATTGGTGACGTAGAGAGTTTTCTCGTCCGGTGAGAGCGCGACACTGTTGGTGTTGTGGCCCTGGAACCCGGCGGGCAAGAGGCCGGGAGGCGCGCCGGCGTCGATGGTGGCTGTGACGCGGTTGGCGGCGGTATCAATGATATCGACGGTATCGGTTTCGTCTTCGGCGACAAACAGCTTGGTTTGAGCGGTGTTCAAGATCATTTTGTTGGGTTGGCCTTTGACCTTGATTCGCGCTGTTAGGGAGGGCGTGCCGCCGAGGCTGACGACATCGATTTCGCGATCGCGCAGGCTTGATACATAGGCGGTGTTGTTGGTTTTGATTGAAACCCAGAATGGATACTCACCGCCTGGCACGCCGGAGAATTTGGCGGGATCGATTTTGCCTGGGCGCAGGTCGAGCTCGGCGGATTTCGCCCAGGTGCCGTTGGTATTTGCGAGGATCGTGAGCGCGTCGTTGTAGTAATCGGCGATTACTAAGTGGCTGCCATCGGCGGTGACTGCGATGCCGGCGGCTTGCGGCTTTACTTGGAGGCCGACGCCGTTGGGATGACCTAGCGAAATGGGGCTGCCGCTGCGTTCGTGCCAGAGATGATCGGCCGGGGCGAGATCGAAGATATGAACGCTGTCGTCGACGCCGCCGGAAACATAGAAGGTTGGGTGAGATGGATCGAAGGCAATGCCGTTGTAGGTGTTGGGGACTTGTACGACTTGTTTCTTGATGGGGATTTTATTGGAGATGTCGTAGATGAAGACGTATTGGTTGGATGCGGCGGGATCGGCGTTGCCGGCGTTGGGACCGGTGGAGTAATTTAACACGTTGTAGCCGGAGGTCAAGATGAGGAGGGTTTTGTGGTCGGGGCTGGTGATGGTAGTGACGGCTTGACCGGCGAGGTAATCGGGATGTTGGGGGAGGGCCGGATTTAATGGTTCGAAACGGCTTCCGAGCGGGGCGGTTGGGGTGAGACGCTGGCCCGAATTCGGGATGATTTGACGGGGGGGATTATCGTCGTCATCTTGATGGGCGAAGGAGGCGACGGATAAGAGCAAAAGGAGTGTGAGGATAACGGTGGATTGTTTCAAGGGATGGGTCTCCATGGGTGGGTAACGTTTAGTGTAGCGGGAGATTGCGAGGCCCGGTTGGAACGGAGTGGTGTAAGACGCTCGCTTCGCTCGCGGTCCCCAATCTTACGATTGGGGTTCCGTACTCCATTTGAGTTTGTCCTTGGTGAAGCGGTGTTTGGGGTTGCCGGGGTATTTCCAGTTGGAGGGGTGATCTGGATAATACTGGCCGGGGATGATTGGGCGCGGGACCCAGCCGGGCTCGGGCGGATAGATGACGGGTGGGTTTTCGCCGCAGATGATGTATTCGCCGGTTTCGGCGTTGTAGATGCGATAGACGTGTTTGTTGGGGTCGTGGACGGGTTGATCGTCTTCGGGTTCGGGCTCAGGCTCTTTTTCTTTGGGTTTTTCCGCTTTCTTGGGTTCGCAGTTGGTTTTGAAGAAGTGATCGAGCATGCGGAATTCGCGCTGGAAGGTGCGTTCGGCGGCGACGTTGTAGCGATGTTTGAGGTCGTAGAGTTTGCGGGTTTCGGGATCGTAAGTATCCATGGTCATGGCGTGGGAGGCGACGAAATCTTCGAAGTTATTGAGGACACGGATACGACGCCATTCGGCTTGGGCGGTTTTCAGGATGAAATCCTGGAGCAGGGGATGTTCGGATGGATAGGCGGCTTCCCAGCGGGCGCAGAGTTTGATCCACTCTTCGAGTTTTTCGCCTTCGAGAATGAGAGTTTTGGCGCAGCAGCCGTGGCGGAGGGCGTTGCGCGAAGAGATGGCTTTGCCTTCGGGACTGGTGGGTCCGGTGCGGCCGCAGTTTTGCTTTTCCTTTTCGGCGATGAGGTGCGCGTGATAGGGATAGCGCGAGTTATGCGGCGGATTTTGTTCTTCCGGCGACGGCGGCACGGAAGAGGAATTTTCAGATTTTTCGAATTTTTCGAATTCGGAGTTGAGATCGTTTTCAGAGACCATACAGAGAACTTACTTTCTGGAGTTATTGTCCGAAGCGCGCGTTCGCGACCAACGAAAAAGTTCTTGTAAGTGGAGGGAAAGAAAAGAAATAAAAAATTTTCAACTTCTGTGACCAGGATTTTCGAGTGGCAAAAACGGGAGAGCGAAGAAGGGGATTTGGCTGCAGTTCGGTGCCCGCAGTGTCCCCCATTTCGATTTCGGACGGGTGCGGAAACCTCACGAAATCAGTTATTTACCAAAGGAACTGTTGTATCGCTGGACGACTATATTGAAGGGTGCTGGCACTCCCTCATGCCTTGGGACGGCGGTCTTCGATACCTTCCATGAGCCGTGCAAAGGCTACGTCGCCGGGAATGAGCTTCGCTTTCCCGCTTTTGATGTCGTCATAGCGGTTGTCGAGCGTCTGGCACACTTCGGCCATTCCGTCGAAGTAGCCGACCATCACGTCTTCGACCAGTTCCTCCGCAGGACGCCCGGTTTGCGTTGCCCACTGCTCAAGCTTGGCCTGGATGTCAGAATTGTTGAAGTGCATGGTCATGCCCATAACACTGGGGTTGCACAGCGTTTTTGGAAAGAAAATCCAGCCAGAAGGTTTCGCGGGATTTTTTGCACTTACCGAACGGGAATCCGCCTGGGCAGAACAAAGCGAATGCGGTGAGGGCGAAGCCAGATCGAAGGCGGCGAGACCGTAGGGAACCGGGGTATTGACGGCTGGATACTATGTGAGATCTGACTTCTCACGCCTCCATGTAGCCACCGCTTTTGTAAAAACTGCGCATCTTTTATTAGTTCCGCCATCGTCAAATAGCCAACTCCGCGCAAGCGCAGCTGGCGAGCGGCTATCACACCCCCGCTCCTTCGAACTTCAAGAATGTCGCGCCCTCGGGCGCTTTTTTCACGAAGCCGCTCCATCGCTCATCCCCGAGGCTGCATATTGGCGTCTCGCTTCCACAAGACAATCCGTCACCGCTCCGTCCTCAATTTCTTGCAACTTTGCATCATACGGGTCATACGGCGACAATGCCTTCGCGATGACGGGCATACACTCAATCAGCACAAACAACAGCGTCAAAAAGATCGACATGGCTGCGATAACTGGGCTTCTGTCCCGCGCCTCCGGTGTATCTCCTGCATCAAGCTTCTGAATCACGACCAGGTCGCTAATGACCGAACGCCTCGCCAACCGCTCTTGCGCGTTCTGATTGACCTCCATCCGGCGGTTATCACCGTCCTGCTTGAGCTTTTGGTCTTTTCCTATTTTCTCCTTTCTTAGCGCAGTAAGGTCGTCTTCTAGCTTGCCTATTGTTTCCTCTTTCTTCTTAGCGATATCTCCATAGCCCCACTTCGGACTACCTCTCCCGTCCATCTCGGCGTTGAAGGCCGCACGCGCTTCCTTTACATCCCCCTCTTTCGTGGTAATTTTCGCACTTAAAGCTGCCCCCTCATCCCGTTGCTTCGCCAAATCGCGGTCATCCGGCGCCTCCAACAACTCAGCCTTTTTCCGGTCACCCTCATACTGAACAATCAAGGGATCCATCAGCCGCACTTCTATCGGCTTCGAGACCACTAGACCAATCGCGATCGCGATCGGTAATCGCACGCCGAGCAGAGCCCACGGCGCCGTCGCTGTATACGGACGCGCCGCATCTTGCTCCTTAAAGAAGTTCTTAAGCACGGCCGACTTCCTGGAAGACGAAACCAGAAATCGGTCTAACACAAGAATCATCAGCCCCCAAAGCAGCGCCAGCATGGCGGTCGCCCATTCATTGCGAAAAATCGTATAAATCGCGTAGCCTCCCGAGCAACTTGCCAACAGCGCCGTCAGCAGAATCAACGCGCCCATAGATGAATACTTCGACCGCACGGCGCGGCACTCTGCTCTCCCCAGGGTCTCTGAGTCGAATCCGCCTATAAACCAGAAGAACCTTTCGCATCGGCCAGGAACAGACATGCGAACAACTTGCGCGCTTTGCGGATGCCGCGCTGGACTTGGAGCCGCCATACACTCTCCTTAAATTAAGACTTCCCTTCGGACCCCAAAACCGTCCTTCACTGGTTGGTGAAGGAATCAAAAATATGAGCGATGAAGTGCCAAAAACCGTGATCATGGTCTGCAACAGCGCTCAAGGGATCGTGGACGTCGGCAGCAGGGCCCAAGTCGCCGCCGTGGGCGCCAACGCCATCTCCAAGATGATCACCAGGATGATGATGCAACGAATCCTGATGTGCCTCCCCAAGCGGCTGCGGCTGCCCGCGTGCGATCACGCTGCCAATGCCCAAGCCGATCCCCCCGGCGGCCGTCCCCGTCAAGATCGTCTTAGCCAGATCCGGTTTCTGTCGTAAAACAAAACCTTTTCTTCTACGTTGCCGAGGGCCGGCGTCCGCCGATCCTTTCTTGCCGCCTATCTCGCGAACATTCTTGACAAAACCGAAGACATCGTTCAAGAACTTCACCAAAAAAGCAAGCGCTCCGAACACAGCCACCACCAAGCCAACGGCGGTCACTGGATGGTTATCCAATTGATCTAGCCCAAATGACATGTTCTTCTCCTTCTCCTGAAGGTTAAGTCTCCGCTCACTCAGGCGAGCCCGCCGAGCGCATTTTGTTAAGCCAGTCGCGCAATCCTTCGTTGTCCAACACACTCAGTTCACTCAACAAAGTGCTCCAGTGGTCGTCGTCTTGAGCGAGCCGATCGACCTCAGTGTCCAGCTTTCTCAATTTCTTGAGCTTCCATTTGGTAGTGCCTTTGAGGACCAGGCGAAAGATTTCCGCGGAAAGAAAGCAAGCCAGAATGGATGCCACGACACACCCCAAGATCCATCTCAGTTCCATTAGATTTCCGTTCCCGCCTCCAACTCGGCCACTAGTGCAGCCGATATCATCAGCCGTACGGTTTTCTCATTTGCGCTGATGCTCCTCAGAATCTGCTCGCGTTCCTCGACAAGATCCGCATAGGCCTCTTCGATCTCATTGATCTCGGCGATAACCGCCTTTATCCTGATAAACGCAAACATTCGCGCCCTCAAGCTTTGCCCTCGGCCGCAGCTTCGGGGAAAGGAGATTTTTCAATGGTCCTCCAGAGTTCCCTTGCCTTGTGAAGCAGACCCTTTAAGAGCCACTTCGGCAAGCTAGCCACTCGACGTGCCCGGCCGTCCTTTCGAAGCCGCGCGGTTTCCTCGCCCACCACCGTCCACTTAAAAAGTTCGTAAGCGGCGGCCTTCAGTTCCTCACACAAATCCACAATGCGGTGCCCGAGCGCCTCTAGCTCGCGTTGCTTCTCGTCTAAACCCTCTGCTTCACTGTGTAGACGACCGCCCTCCTTTTCCAAGTTGTCGGCCTTCATGAAGTTGGCAATGGAGATCCCCAATCCGAGTATGGATAGTCCACCGCTCAAAGCGGTCGCAATCTCCAGGTCGCCAATCGGCCCAAGTACGTCCCCAACGCCGCCCAAATCCATCGCCGACGCAACGTCGTGAACATGCCGGTGAAGAAATGGCAAGTGTCCCCAGCCGTGGGCATCCATGAAGCTGATCCCACGGATTAAGAGCGCACCCCCGCTGACCATCAGCACAGCGTCGCTCGACGAAGCTCTATTCTTGACTAGCATCGCTCCTGTATTATCCGCAAGAATCGCTCGCACTTCTTGCTCGGTGGTTTCTCCAAAAATTTTTCTCGGCGGTGCGAATATCCCGCCATTTACCCCACAGGCAATCAGCAACGTGTGCAAGCGGCCCCACCGAGAACCCATGGCCGCCTGCCGGAATTGCGCCAAGTCCCGCAGCAGTTCCAGACATTTTTGCCGCTCCTGCACGGCCCTCTGGCGGGCCTGTTCATATTCCCTCGCGGCGGATTGGTATTCCTCCGCGGCCTTCTTCCGCGCCTCAATGGACACGCGGCGAAATACAAACGATCCAATTGCAAAAAGTAATACCGGGTCCATCGTGATTTCTCCAGAGGTCAGTCTCTCCCCGCATGGTGGTGAAAAGCGCTTCCTTAACGGCTAGTCGTATGGCGATTTGTCTGAAACTCATGCCTAAGTAAGCTCCTATAACTCAGAATGCGCAAAATTCTGTGAAAAATGCTCAGCCTCTTGGCAAATTCCGAAGCTCATTCCTCGTTCTTGCGAGAAATTCGCAGAAGTCGACGAATCTCCCTTCTTCTTTTCTTCGGCCCGCTTTCTAATTCGCCGCGATTTTTTGGGCTAATCCCTTAATTAATAGCGATGGCCCCTGGGAAACTCTGTCGTATCAATTTGCGGGCCTTCGTGTTCACCCTCTTGACGCTACCTTCAAGAAAGGCGGTCGCGGTGTAGAGCGCTCCGCCGCTCGGGCCAAACGACGTTGCGAATACTGCCTTCTGTATGAAGAGCATGCTTATTGGCCGCACCAAATCGATCTATCATTAGCCTTAAGCATGGGGTTCCTCCCTCCGAGTTCGAGATTTGGCTTATGCTTGCGTAAGGTGCAAGGCCTCAGCTCTCTCAACTGCAATTGTTCCGTCATTCAATCCGCTGAGGGAAATCTGGCAGCGCCGCTTCGCGATACGGAATTTTATGATTGAGCCCTTGACGCCAGAGGGACGGGTTACCGAGCGGTTGCTGCGCTTGAACATGGAGCGCGTCTCTCGAAACGCAGAGCGGTCGACCGATCTTAGGCGTGAATGTGGGACAGCTAGGGTGCCTACACAAGCTATCCGGGGTGCTTGTTGGACCGCTAGCCGAGGCTCTCACACCGGGGGTGGCTGCGGCGCTTTTGGAACTCCGAGCTGGAGGCCCACATCAGCGAGCTGCGCCGCGACGCAAATGACGTAACGCTCGCGCCAGCTGAAGACGTGGACTACAGGGACTTCGTTGAGGCGGTCGACTTGATCTGCATCATGCAGGTCAAGGCTCGCCGTTTTTTCGTCGGTTCCCGAGGGTGCTAACGTGTTCTCTTTCCCTCTTTACCCTTCCTGCCGCCGTCGCCCCCTTTGCGCCCGGCCCCGGCATTCTCTCCTGTTTCTAGATCAGCCGCAAAACCTTAAGCCAAATTGTTCATATTTGCGCAGTGCCAGTGACGCGGCCTCGATTGATATGCCAAGGTGCTCTTTCGCCAGGGACAGGTGGGCGGTGGTTACCTCGGTGACGACAGAGCGAAAATGGGGATTGAGGTTATAGGAGAGGAGGTATTCATCTAGTTTTTCTGGTACGAGTTTCTTGAGCGCATCTAGGTTCCAGTTTGGCAGCGGCGGAACAAGCGGTGCGAACTTTGCATATGTTTGGCATATTTCGACAGGGGACACCTGGGTGCCGATCGCCACTCTGACGGCTGCGGCGATCGTACGGCCGTCGAAATATATCGCGGATATTACTTGCTCTTCAATCGAGGTCGGAATGACCGATGCCAACTCGGGTTGACGTCTGGATGTCGCACCCCTACCGCCTCGAGTTGGGAAAGCTGGCTATTGATTGAGCTTGTCCCCATGGCTGAGACAAACAGTTAAGAGGAACGTTACCGTTCGATGGTAAAGGATTCCGTTCGCTGCTGCAATCGTTTTAAGCTGAGGGTGCCGGTGAAGCGGAGACGGGCACTGCTGGCGAGCAACCCGTTGAGGAATAACCGGCCGGAACTCATCGCGACGATGGGCAGGGCGTGTTCTTCCGGCGCGTCCTAGAGCCTGGCCCGGACCCGACCGGAATGCGGTACTCTGGCCCAGGTTTAAAAGAAGTGATGACACATCGGACCGATAGATTCCGGTATGCCTGAAAAAACGCTTACTGAGGGCGCCCTCGTTTTTCATGCGGTCACCAATGGTTTGGCAGTGGAAGGAGTAAGCAGCGAACGTTCAAACTCGATCGGCGGGCGGTAACCCAGCGCCGAGTGGAGACGCTTGCCGTTATAGATTCTCTCGATGAACGTTTGGATGGAAGCGCGGGCTTCGGCCAAGTCACGGTACTCCTGCCGATAAACCTCTTCGTATTTCAGAGTCTTCATAAAGGACTCGCACGCTGCATTGTCATAAGGATTGCCACGCCGGCTCATGCTGATGCGGGCGCCATGGTCTTTCAGCAGAGCGATGTAGTCGTGGGAGGCGTACTGCACGCCGCGGTCGGAATGATGTGTCAACCCTGCCGTTGGTTTGCGGTGCCGGAGCGCCATTTGCAGAGCAGCGATGGCCAGATCATCTTCCAGATGGCGATCCAACGCCCAACCCACTACTTTGCGTGAGTAGGCGTCCAACACCACTGCCAGATAAACGAACTCCGTCTCCAGCCGGATATAGGTGATATCCGCGCGCCAGAGCTGATCGATGCCGGTGACAGCCATCTCACCCGCCAGATTGGGATAGATCCGCAGATTGTGATTCGAATCGGTGGTCACCACGAACTTCCGCCGCCGCAGGCAAAGCAAGTTATCCTCGCGCATGAGGCGGCCCACCTTTTTATGATTGACCGGCCAGCCGCGCCGTTTCAGCTCCGCCGTAATCCGGGGCCGGCCATAAAACGGAAAGGTGAGAGCGATTCGTTGGATCTCATCCCGCAGATCCAGATCTTCGTCAGACGCTTTGTCCTTCGGCTCGAACCGGTACAGGCCGGCCCGGCTCACTGTTCCTAACTCACACATGCGCAAGGCAGTCATCTGGCCCCCTTGCTCCACTTGCGTTTGAATGTACTGGTAAATCGCGGCTTTCCAGTCAATGCCTGCAGCTTCCGCTGTTCCTCGATGCGCTGCAAGCACCCCTTCAAAAAATCAATCTCCAGCGTCTGCTGCCCCACCTTGCGTTCCAGTTGTGCCACGCGCGTCTCGTCCCAGCGCGGCTTCCCGCGTCCCGGAAAGGCATTGCCCGGCCCGTGCCGGAACTCGTCTCGCCAGCGGTACAAAACCTTCGGGGTGACTTCAAACGCCCGCGCCACTTCCGCCGTTGATGAGCCCGCCTCCATCTGCTGAATCGCAGCCAGCTTGAACTCTTTTGTGAACTTCCGTCGAGCTAATCCCATGAGTCAATTCTCCATTCGCTGAATTTTGACTCTTAACTGCTTGTCTCAATTTAGGGGACAAGTCCAGATGGCCCCTAATGTTTTGTTTAGGGTTGCGCTTACCAGAACTAGCCTGGTACCTGAAAACTCCGGATTGTAGCGTTTACCAACGGAGGCGGCGTGGTCCGTTTGCCAGCGGAAGGCGTAACTTCCGCTGATGTCGCAAGACAGAAGTTGCAGGTCGGAAGATGACAGTGCGATATTGGGGCCGCTCCGGCGGGGGATTTCCACGCCAAGTACCGAATATCGGTCGATCCGCGCGAGCAGATCTTCAAAAGGAATCTTCGTTTTGGCAGAAAGACAAGCGATTTGGAAAAGGTCGACAGATGCGGGGTCAGAATTTTCGTCGTACAAATCGCTGTTCAGGACTAGTCCGTCGCCAGGGGCAGGCACGACCGATCTGTTTCCCCAAGGCTTTTCGATATAGTCCCAAACCTCGGCGTGTATGTCTAGGCCATGCGCTTCAAGGAAACGAATGCGATGCGGTATCCACCATCGTGGCTCTAGCTCAGGAATCTTTTCCGAATATTCGGAGCGGTCGGTCAGTTCTAGCAGTTTCGCGTCCCCTGGCCACCAGCCGATGTCCCGAAATGGTATCCGATTCTTCCCTTCGGAGCGAATCGGAAATTGAGTGTTCTGCTCCCATAAGACTTCCACTATTTTCTTGGCGACTTTCGGCTTCTGCGCGTAAAATTTGAGTAGCCATTCCAGGGATACGAATGGAAGGTCAGTAGCGGATTGCCAGTGCTGATCGAGGATCGAATCCAGCCACTGCTCGTCGTACGACAGGAGTTTTGTTCGGCTGGTATTTAGTCTGGCGCGCGGGCGAGTGGCTTAGCTAGCGTATCTTTCTCCAGAGCATGTCCTCGTTGTTGCGGCGGTCGATGAGGGAGTCGACCTTGCCGCTGGTATTCCGGTGGAAGAGACGGCGGCCCTCGATTCCGGCGCGGAAAAACAGGTCGGGCGATTCGGGGATGAGCTCGACTGGAGTGCCGGTGCCGCGCTTCGCGAATAGCTTGCCATCGTGGGTGGTGACAATCATCTGGTTGCCGGGAGCGAGTTCATAGAGGCCGACATAGTCTGAAAGGAAGGCCGGGTTGATTGCGCCGCGGGCCGGATCTTCGTAGTAACGCATGGCTTGGCTGGCGGCAATTTGCCAGAGATGGCCGCGGTAGAGCCAGGTATCGGTCTGGTGGTAGCGGGCGGTCATGCGATTGCCGAAGACGGTTTCCACTTCATCTGCGTCGTAGCTGAGAATGGCCACGCCGGGCGCGAAGATGGTTTGGGGATGGGTCACCTTGATGACGCCGGAGTAGCCGGGCGGTAAGGGATTGATGGTGGCCAGGAAGGTAGGCTTGGTGTAGGAGCCGCCCTTTTCGTCATGGATGATGGCGTCGGCGGCGAGATACTGCTGCCACGGGGCCTTGTTGCCCGGCGCAACCGCATCATACAGAGCCTGCGTGCGATGGACGAGTTCGGCTTGCGTGATTGTGGCGGAGTCTGGCGCTGAGGAAAAAAAGACCGCTCCGAGAACGAGGGTAAGCATGAAGTGGTTCCTGGGTGTAGAAGAGGGCCAAGTTCAGTTGGATATCTTCAATACTAACGAATGTGAGGACTTTTATGACTAACACCATGGTTGTTTTGCAGGCTGCTTCATGAGCCGGCGTTCTCTCTTAAGAGACCGGCCCGGCGGCTGTTCTCGGTAGCGTGAGCGCCACCAGCTCGGGCTCTTCGTTCCCTGCCGGCTTCCTGTGGGGCGCTGCCACTGCTGCTTACCAACTCAAATCCGAGAAATTCAGCGCCTTCCTTGGCGGTAATCCAGATACTGTGCAAGAGAACATGCTGCTGGCGCATACGAAGGGCAAGGCCGCGATCAAGGCCGCCTATCCAAAACTGCCCGTGGGTGTCACTCTCGCGATAGAGGACGATTTCATCGGAGTACAAACCTATACGCGGCAGCGCATCGGTAGAGTGCATGCGAACCTTCCTCCACCCAAAGACGCGGAACTTACTCAGAGCGGATTCGAGTTTTATCTGGAGGCACTGGAGCACGCCATTCGTTACGCGAGTCAGGAAGCGGGCGTGTCCGTCATCGTCACAGAAACGGAGTGGCGGTGGACGACGATGTTCGTCGAATCGAGTATATTCAGCGAGCCGTGGAGGGTGTAAATGGATGCGTGGCCGCACGACAATTTCGTGGACTCTTCATACTGCCGCGGTCTCGGCTTTCCGGGGCGAGCCGGGTAGCGTCGTGATTTGGTTTGCGAGTTCGGCGGTCAGGCGATCCAAATCGTTCCACTTCGTGAAGACATGGTTTTTCGAGGTATCGACGGTGGCACCCGCTTTGCGAGCGATCGCTCTCATAAGCATACGTTTCAGAGGATTGTACTTGCGGTACATCAATGCACCGGCTACCGGCCGAATGAGCGTTGGACGCCACTCCGCCTTAGCGAGAAATTGTTCGATCATCATCTTGACGTCAGAGGCAGCGTGGGAGCGTTGTTCCGGAGTGGCGCGCTCGTCTTCGGCGCCGGCCTGGGAAAGGCTGACCGAAACAAAAGTTGTTGGCATTTGGTTCAGAATGCCGTGATGCCATTTCACAAACCGAGCGAGTTCGCGTTCGTGCTTCGCCAGGTGAACCGAGCCTGCAATGACGGCAGCGGAGTAAGAAGCGAGCGAGAAATCGGCACGCAACTTGTGCGCGTCGAAAAGATCCACAGTGTGCCCGAGCTGACGAAGCTCTTTCGCAAGATATTCGGCAATGCTCTGGGTCATGCCCTCGCGTGTGGCATAAACAATGACTACGGTTGACATAATCTCGGCCTCCCTTCCAGCTGAGAAAGTTGTTTGGTTTGCGCTCGGGCTGAGCGTTCCGCCGCGGCCATCGCTTCTCGAAGAAGCATGACCCGGATTAATTTGATACCGGGCGAGCCCAAGGCCCAATAGGGGCGAAACTTCAGACGAGCGGACGGATCGGTTGCCAATGCTCGCGTCTCAACGCGCAGGACTGAATGTTCCGGCGACAGCTCTTCCGCCTGGAGACTCCAGACTATTTTGAGGTAGTCCGGTTGGCGGAAGGCGACGAAGTCTTTGGCCGAGAGCTTCTGGAAAACTGGTTCTGCCTGCCAAGGCTGAGTTACCGAACCCATCACGACTTCACGGTCCGGCACTTCAAAGAGCACGCTCCAGCCGATGGATTCGACCAAAGCTCTCAATCCCCGCGGCCCGACATTCCTGCTGGGACGGCCAAACAGCAGAAGTTCCCGTGCTTTGAAGAGCGCCTTTACGATTGGGGATTGCATCATGTCACATTCGCACGCGCACTGAAAGGCGACGGCGGCCGGCGCGTGGACGGCGAGCGAGTGATGGTCTGATACCTCAAATTCGGGCATGAACGAATTGAGCGCACTCATCTGATTGCGCCTGTCTCCGGTGGCAGCGCCGTAGCGAGCAAACGCGAAAGCGGCATAAGTGGCGTAGCCTCCCACCGCCATTCCGCCGCAAACTGTTGACCACTTAAGGATGCTCTTAAAGGGAATCTTCACGAAGATTCCTCCTCCTGAACGCGCAAGTTGCTGCATATCGGGCGTATTCGCCATTAAATGTGCAATTGATGCGCCAAAAAAAGACAGAGCTCAGTGGCCTTCCACTTGCTGCACTAACGTTGGCAGGTGGTGCTATGTTTTGCTGCCAATGTGGGACGAAAGCCAAGCCGAAACATAGGTTCTGCGCCCAGTGCGGTACGGCGCTGCTACAGCCTTTGCCTGCGCCTTCGCCTGCGCCTGCGAAGAAGCCGGCTCAGCCAGGAACTGCGCTAGCGGATTTCTGGAGAAAGATCACAGGGGGAGTGACGTTCAAACAACTATGGAAACAATTTCGAAACGAAACCCGGGTTAGTTATCGGCTATACATGCAAGAGATTGACACCGAGCGGGCCAGCGGTGAAACGCCGTTGCGCCGAGCTTCACGGATCACAAAGGCGGCGTTTTGGGCCGTCATGATGAAGCTCTCACCCGCACGGCGCGTAATCGCCCTGGTTGCCTTGCTGCTCATCAGCTCGCCTCTATGGCGCTTCGGGCTAAATTTGAACCAACTCACCACAACTGACTTATGTTTCGCCGGGAGTTTGTTGTTAATCGGCGTTTTGGCGTTCGAACTGGCAGACCGGGTCAGTCTAAAGCGAGACCTTGAAATTGCGCGAGACATACAAGGGTGGCTCATGCCGGCAGTGCCTCCTGTAATGCCGAACACAGACATTGCGTTTACAACGCGCCCTGCGAATACCGTCGCTGGAGATTACTACGACGCTTTCATCCGACCGCCGCTGGCGGGAGAAACCCAAAGTGGATGCGATCCACCACCACTCATGCTAGTAGTAGCGGACGTGGCGGGCAAAGGTGTTCCGGCAGCACTTCTGATGGCGACCCTGCAAGCTAGTCTGCACACGCTGGCGGCACTGTGCGTAACGCCGCTCGATCTGGTTACTCGTTTAAACAAGTATGCGTGTGCACAAAACATTGGGCATCAGCGGTTTACCACAGCATTTCTCGCGGAGTGGCAACCTGCCAACAGGTCACTTACGTACGTAAATGCTGGCCACAACTGGCCCATCCTCCTCAGAGCGAGCGGATTGATCGAGCGGCTCGATGTAGGTGGCTTACCGCTCGGTGTGAAGGCGGACACAAGCTACGCTTCAGCTTCTATAGTTCTGGCACCGGGCGATCTATTGATCATTTTTACCGACGGTCTTGTAGAAGCCGAAAACAACGCCGAAGAAGAATTCGGGGAGCAGCGAATGCTGAGCAGCCTTATGGGTAGCTCAGGGAGTTCGGCGTCTGAAATCCTTATGAGGATTTTGTCTTCTATCGACAATTTCGTCGATTCGGCGCCGCAGCACGATGACATGACCTGCTTGATTGTGAGGCATTGTGCGGATATGCGTTCGAAGATCGAGGCGCCCCGACAGGATCAGTTGCAGGGTGTGCTCGAAGCAGTTCGTTGATGTGATGGGCGGCTCATGCGCTATTTTTCGCAGTGCTTGGGCTTTTAGGCGCAAGAATGATATCGATCGGCAAAAGCGCTTACTCGCGTCCTGTGTAATAGATTGTGAGGTGAATCGCGTTCCCAGGAAAAGATCCATTGGCGATTGCTTCGGACGCCAACCGCGGTCCCGTGGAGACGGCGGTCTGGCTACCGGAAGTCTAAGGATCCGATTTTGAACGTCACACTTTCCGGGAAAACGGCCGTGGTCACCGGCGCACTGTCAGGCATTGGGTTTGGCCGTCACTCGCGCCTACCTCGAAGCGGGCGCGAACGTGGCGGCGGCAGCGACGGCCGAAGAATTCACCCGTTTGACCGTTGGTCGTTTCGGCCATCTCGACATCCTGGTGAACAACGGTGCCATTAGCGTAGTCAAAGCGCTACACGAACACTCGGTGGAGGAATGGGATTCCGTCATGAATTCCAACGTGAAAGCGTTGTTCCTGGTCGCGCGGCATGTTGTCCCCGTCATGATGCGCCAGAAGCAGGGCCTCATTCTGGTGAGCGGCTCTATCTCAGGGGAGGTCGGCATCCCGACGCAAGGTGCTTACGCCGCCCAGTAGGCGTCGGATGCTATGAATTCCGAATCGTCTAAGCACGCCGGTAGCAACGCCAATAGGCCAATGGCGAGTCCAGAGATAGATAGCAGTAGGAAGTCCGGGCTTACGTTCAACTGAATAAGGGCGGTTTATACTGGAGTGGCCAAGAAAGCATATGGCCATACCAAGTTACAGTGTTGTTAAAGGTACTCCAGCAGGGCTCGGCAGCGTTAGCGGATCGGACCCTCATTACCGTTTTACTTTGAACGTCGACAGCGGCACGACGGTGCAGGTGGATGTAAATGTTCTCTCCGAAGATGGGTCGGAGATCCGGTATCTGATTGTCAACAGTTTTACGCCGCCAGATACACAGGGACTGTTGAATCTGCCGCTGGGCAGAACGGCGCTGGATACCGGCACTTCGGATTTGCGGATTGATTACATCCTAGAGAAGAATGCCGATGGGACGCCGTTGGTGGATCCGGCGAAGCTACAGAACCTTGCGGTGGACGATAACAGCATGCAAGATCTTGTGGCGGACTTACTAAATCAAGCGCTAGGCGATTCGAATAGTGTGATTTATGCGTTTGGATCGTATTTTGCGGATTCGAACGGAGTGATGGGCATTCACGACATCCATATGAATCAAGGCAATCCACCAGGAGCGTTTGCGAAAGACAACGGTTCCTGGCAGGATGGCGCGATTTTTGTACAGATACCGAGCCAAGGAGACGCGCAATGGACGGCTCTGTTTATCGCGTTTCAAACGCAGAGTTTCACGCCGAACGTGATGAGTACGGTGACCTAGATTCAGAAGTCGATACGGGCGTCCAATTGCACGGTGCGCGCCGCGCCGCCTTCGAGTACTTGACCGAAGGCGGAATCACCCACGGTTGTATCCGCAAGATAAGCGTATGTGCGCTTAAATGGGTTCGCTATAGTCATGCCGATTCGGAATTTGGCCTTCTCTTTGAAAAACGGGAAGGCCTTCGACATTCGGAAGGTCTCGCTTATATTGAGCGGCCCTCTGAGATTGAGGTTACGGGGCGCGGTACCGACGCGCAAAGGCACACCATTCGGGCTTAAAGGCTGGACGGCAAAGGCGGCAGGATTGAGCCACTGCGCCGGGTCGGAGTAATCGAGCTTGACGGAAGATAGAGATCCCATTGTAGGATTGACTCCGCTCAGAATATCGGGGCGAATGGCGCCGAAGCCCGCAGGGATATTGTATCCGCCATAGTTGACAGCTATCGGGAATCCGGACGCATAGTTTTGTAAGCCGGCCACCTGCCAACCACCGAGGATGTAGTTAGCCCAACCTAAATTCCATTTGCGGCCCACTCCGAAAGGAACCTCATAAGTGGAAGTGAGTTTAAGGTTGTTCGGCTGGTTGAAGCTGGCCAGTGTGTACTCCAATTTGCGGTTATAGAAATCCTGCGGCACGCCATAGCCGGTGGCGCCGTTGCTATCTTGATACCCCATGGTTTTGGACCATGTGTAGGCGGCCAAAAAGCCGAGGCCATGCGTGAGATGTTTCGTGACCGTTACCTGTAGCGAACTGTAATTTGAGGTGGTGTTGTAGGCGTAAAAATCGTTCACGGCGTAGTACTGCGGATAGGGGAGAAGGGCTTGGGCCACGGTGTTGGTTGTGGGGAATCCCGCATAGGGGATGTACTGCGGGTGTGACGAGACGGGATCTATTAAGGTGTCGCCCAATGCGAGCCGGGTGGCGGGGTTAGTGTCCAGTTCGTTGAAACCCCACAGACGAGTTCCATGATTGCCTACGAAGGCTGCCTCCAAGATGGTTGAACTAGGAAGCAGATATTGAATGGTGAAATTGTAGTTCTGGGTGTAACCGGGGCGATTCGAATCGGGCGCCACGGTTTGGGTGGCATTGAAGTCCGCATCGGCGGGGTTCTTATCCGGTAGTGTGTAGCCAAGGCTTGGGAAAGGCTGGCTCAAATACATGGAAGGATCGAGAGCAAAGCCGGTGGGGCTGCTGCCTTTGGGAACGGAGATAGATGCGTTGTAACCGGTGGTAAAGCCGGTGTATCCCCAATTATTGGCGATGGGCGGCGTATTCATCATGGCGTAGCCGAGCCTGACCACCATTTTGTTGTTGACCTGGTAGGCGATTCCAAAGCGGGGCCCGATTTCGCCCCAGTAGGTCTTGGTGGGCCGATTCTTGAACTCGATTACGCCGTTCAAGTTGCCTGCCGCCGGGTCTGGTTGCGAAAGGTCAATGTAGGACATGCGGTCGGTTCGCTCATAGAAGGGAGAAATAATCTCCCAGCGGAAGCCAAGGTTGACCGTCAATTTCGGCGACAATTTAATGTCGTCTTGAATCCAGGTGGCATGATACGGGCCCCTGAATCCGTCGTTCAAGGCATCGACGCCGTGCGTGGCGCTGCTGACGGCGCCGAGCATGAAGCTGGCGAAAGCGTTTCCCGTCTGGGTTGTGAATCCGGGCAAAGCGGTTTGATCAGGACTGAAGTTGAAATTTCCGGAGTCGGAATAGTTCTGCTCATTGTAGAAGTAGACGGTGTATTGGTAGCCGAAATGAAGAGTGTGCTTGCCGCGAATCCAATTCATTTCGTCTTTCAGAACTTCGCTTCCGTTCGCGGTGGCATTATAAGAGCCGACGCCGATTTTGTCGATGGTGCCGCCCTGCCAATCCAACCCACTGAAATTGAAGTCGGGAAAAACGGTCGCGGATGTGTTTTGAATGCCGATTTGCGAGGCCCAGTTTTTGCCGACGGTTGCCAGCGGGGCTCCGTTTTGATTCAGGAAACGGTTGTAGCCAAGGGCGAAATCATTTACCAAGGCGGGCGTAATTGTAGATGTAAGCGAAAAACGGGCCATCTGGTTGGGCGTTGACTGATCTTGCCAGCTAGTGGTGGGTGGACCGGGAACCGGGAGATACCTGCCAGAGCCGTTGTTATTCCGTCCGCGATATTCGTCATTGAAGTAAAACGACACGCGGTGTTTGGAGGTAATAATCTGGTCGACTTTGATACCGAAAATATGTTCGTCGAAGAAAGGCTGCCCTGAGCTTAGCTGCTCGATGTTGCGAATCATGGCGCTATTGGTGGGATCT
Source organism: Bryobacterales bacterium (assembly GCA_963771405.1). Lineage (GTDB taxonomy): Bacteria > Acidobacteriota > Terriglobia > Bryobacterales > Bryobacteraceae > Bog-105. The sequence goes on along the minus strand of CAVYUL010000106.1, from coordinate 38,436 downwards.
ACCAGGCCGACTTTCAAAATAGCGGCGGCCACCGGACTAAAACGTGAAGGAGCGATGATGTTACCGGCAAACGGGTCGCGGATGACGCTTCCATTGGGACCGTTGCGCGTGGTGGCGGGATCATAGATCGAGCCGAAGATCACCGGGCGTCCGAGCGCATCGGTGCCGACGACTTGCCCTGCCTGGGCTTGACCCGACCAAGCGGGGTTGAGCATTTGCGAGAAATCGCCGGTTCGATAGGGCATGGGGGCTAGCGTTGTGAAGCCGGAGACGTCTTCCGTGTTTCGCTTGTCGTGTTCGAAGTTTGTAAACCAGAAGGTGCGATTGCGGCCGTTGTAGATTTTCGGAATCATCACCGGGCCGCCGACGGCGTAGCCCCAGTTGTTATCGCGATAGCGAGCGGCGGGTTGGCCGTTCTGACCCAAGGCAACGGCGTTGAAGGCCTCATTTTGGAGGTAATCGAACATGGCGCCGTGCAGTTCGTTGGTTCCGGACTTAATGCTGAAATTCGCCACCGCCGTTTGTCCGCCGTTGTACTGGGCGCCGACGCCGCCGGTTTGGAGTTTGAAATCGCCCACGGCGTTCGAGCGAAGGGCTCATCTCATTGTTGTTTCCGCCCGAGAGATCGGAACGCCCGACCGGGATGCCGTCGATGAGAATTTCATGGGAGTATTGCTGACCGCCGTTGATGGAGCCTTGGAACGTGCTGCCGGTGGTTCCCGGCATGCTGTCGAAAATGAACTCTTGAATCTGGCGGTTGCCGTCGCTAGTGAAGATCGGCCAGGATTTAAATTCCTCTGGATTGACATAGTGGCCCATTTCGGCGGTGCCGGCTTCGAGTAAGGGCGGCGTAGCGCTGACCGTGATGTTCTCGCTGATCTGGCCCACTTCCATGGTGATGTTCACGGTTAAGGTTTGAGCGGCACGCAGAATGACATTCTCCGCGGTGGCGGTGCGGAAACCTGTCATGGTGACGCGAACGGTGTAAGTGCCTTGGGGCAAATAAGGAATTGAATAGGCGCCGGCCGCAGTGGTGGTGGTTTTACTTTCTTCGTGCGTGTCGACGTTGGTGGCGATGACCGCTGCGCCCGGAACAATGGCGCCGGTGGGATCCAGCACGGTTCCATTGAGATCGCCCACCGCCTGGCCGCACACGCTGGTGCTGAATACGGCAAGACAGGCCGCGACGGAAAGACAAAACTTCTTTCGACTCATTTGCTTCCCCCATTTCTTGACAACCCAAGTTAGATAATCTCTAAAGTGCGTTTAGATATATCATGGCCATCCACGGGTGTCAATATGACAAGTATCAATGAATTACGAATCACGATAAACTACGAGTCCTGCGATTTTGGGCATGATAACAAAAACTCTCAGTTCACTAAGCGTACGTGTCACTCTTGCGACCCTTATCGCCCTATCTGCTCAATCGGCTATGCAGGTGGTGTCCGACGCTCGCGAAAAGAATGAACGCGCCAATGCGCTGATTCAAAACGGCAAACCAGAAGAGGCGATTCCGCTGTATCGAGAGCTGGCGGCGGCGTTTCCGAAAGAAGTGTCTTTCAAAATCAATTTGGCGGTTGCACTCTATAAATCCGGGCGCTATCGAGAGACGGTGGGCGAGTGTGAAGAAGTACTAAGAGCACAGCCGAACTCATTCCCAGGCTTGCTGTTTCTGGGCGCAAGCCAGATGAAGCTAGGGGATACGGCGGCCGGGGAGTCCGCTTTACGCGAGGCGTTGCGACTGAGGCCCAGCGATCCAAACGCTCGCATCATGCTGGCGGACGCTTTGGCTGCCAGGGACCGATGGAGCGAGGCAGCCGATGAATATGAGCGTTGCTCCGATATGCTGCCTGACAATCCGCGGGTGCTTCTTGGCATCATGCGTAGTTTTGAAGCGCTGAGTGAAGAGCGGCTAGAGAAAATTAAGCGCGACGCGCCTGGGAGCCCTGAGGCTCTGGCATTGGCCGGGCAATTCGATTTCGAACGGGGTGATCCGGGTGCGGCTTTCGTGCGTTTTAGAGAGGCGCTTGCGGTGCGACCTTCGTTTCGCGGGCTGCACGGATTGGTGGCGGAAATCTACAGCCAGACGAATCATCCAGACTGGGCAGCGATGGAAAAGGGCAAGGCTGAGGGCGAGGAGGCGTGTAGAGCAGTAAGCATTGAATGCGAATTCGTAAGTGGTCGCTATCGCGAGGCAGCTTCGGCGCGGGCGGAATCGGTGGCCGAGGATTATTGGCAGGCTCGGGCTTCCCTGGTTCTTGCTGGGAAAGCGTTTGATCGGCTGGAGGTACTGCCTGCTTCGAGAGAAAAGTGTGAGGCGTTAGCCGAGAGGCAGGAGAAGCGCGGACGCTATCCAGAAGCGGTTTCGGCGTGGCAAGAAACCGTGCGGCTCGATCCCAGCGATGCCGTGCTTAAACGGCGGCTGGCTTTAGCCCTTTGCCACAGTAACGATTGTGGTTCCGCACTGCCGCTACTCAAAGAGCAACTGGCGCGCGATGGGCGCTCGGCGGAATTGAATTACCTTTATGGCTTGGCGCTGAACGTAATGCAGAAGCCGGCGGAAGCTTTACCTTACCTTGAGAAAGCGGTTCATTTGGATGAGACATTCCTGCCGGCACAGGGCGCATTGGGCGAGGCTTACCTGGAATTAAATAGAGCGAGCGAAGCGATTCCGCATTTGCAGGCGGCGCTGGCGGCCGATGAATCGGGCAGCCGGAGATATCAACTGGCCAAGGCGTTCGAGGCGGCCGGCATGCGGAAGGAAGCGGCGGCTGCGCGTCGCGACTATAGAGAGATTCAGCAACGCCGAAGTGACACTACGGCAGCGGCGGCAATCACTCCGCCTTAGCTTCCCGAATGGTGACGATTTGGTTTGTGCGCACACCGTTCACATTCTGGCGAATGCCGCTGGGCCAAAGGATTTCGATATCGACTTGCTTGGCCTGACCAGTGCCAAAGTGAACGGGAGTGAGACTCGAAGAAGCGTATCCGACTGCCGATGTCATTTGGTTGTATTGCTTGCCGATGCGTATTTGCGCGCCAATGCCATCGCGATTGCTTTTTGTGCCGACCAGTTTCACATCCAGCCAAGTGTTATCGTTGTCGCTGGTGTTTTGCCAGAGTTCGGCATGATCTCCAATGAGGCTGACCACTACGTCCACTTTGCCGTCGTTATTGAAATCGGCGAAAGCGGCGCCGCGGTGAACGCCGGGCTTTTGGAAGTCTTCGCCGACGGCGGCCGAGGCGTCTTCAAACGTGCCGTCACCTCTATTGGCGAAGACGGCGTTCGGCAGTTTGTAGTGAGTGGATTCGAATGCCTCGACGGTATCGTTCACGTGGGAGCAAGAGACGAATATGTCTTTCCAGCCATCGTTATCCAAGTCGACAAAAGCAGTGCTCCAGCCGCTGCGTTTGTTGCTCAAGACGCCGATATGGCTGCGCGCGGTTACGTCCATGAAAAGACCCTTGCCAGTGTTGCGGAACAGCGGGAACGTTTCGCCGGCGAGCGCGGCTAGCGTGATATCGGGCAGACCGTCGTTATCGTAATCGCGAAAATCGGCGCCCATGCCTGAGATCTCCTTGCCACTATCAGGCAGGGCCACACCCGCTTCGAGCGCGACCTCTTCGAAGCTTCCGTTACGCAGATTGTGGAAGAGGAAATTCAGTAATTTGTCATTGCTGACGAGAATATCGGGATAGCCGTCCTGATCGTAATCGGCGAAGGCGACGCTCATGCCTTTGCCGATTTGAGAGGCAATTCCGGATTTGCGGGATACGTCTTCAAATGTGCCATCGCCGCGATTGCGATACAAGGTGTTCGCGAGGCCGGCGTAGAGGCGAGGATGGCAATACGCCCGGGTTCCGTTGGGAATGCCGCAAAACGGCGGATTCTCCGGCGACCATTTCACGTAATTGACGACGAACAGATCGAGATGGCCGTCACGGTCAAAATCAAACCAGCCGGCGCCGACTGACCAGAGATCGCTGCGGATGCCGGCTTTCGCAGTGACATCTTCGAACTTGCCGTTGCCTAAATTCCGATAAAGGTGATTCGATTTGACACCGGCAACGAACAGGTCGGGAAAGCCGTCATTATCAAAATCCGCGGCAGCCGCTCCCATGGAGAAGCCAACACCGGCGAGTCCGGCTTCTTCGGTGACGTCTTTAAAACGCATGTGACCCAGGTTGCGGAACAGCCGGTTGCGGTATTTGGCTTGGTTCTTTTCAAGGGAAGGAATGTCGGCTCCGTTGGTGAAGAAAATGTCGATAAGGCCGTCGCCATCGTAATCAAAGGCAACCACACCGCCGGGCATGGTCTCAATAAGCTGTTTCTGCTCGGTAGGGCTGTTTTCGAGGACAAAATCGATGCCCGCTTCGGCAGAAACATTGCGAAATTGAATGCGGCTTGCGGAAGGGGTTTGTACGGCGAAGAAAACGCTCAAGGGAAGAAGCGCGAGCCAGAGAGATTTCACTATTCGCGCTCCTGCGGGTTGGCAGCTTTTACTTGGCGGAACTTTTCTAATGTTGCTTTCGCTTCTTCTTTCTTTCCGGTATCGGCGTAAAGCTTGGCAAGCGTGTAAAGCGGCTCGGGATACTTTGGATCAAGAGCCACCGAGCGTTCGAGCCAGTTGATACTCAGATCGGTTTTGCCCAAGCGGGCAAGGGCTTTGCCGCCAAGATAGAAATTCCGAGCGGAGTATGGGTTACGGTCGGCCGCCTTCGATGCAGCGGCGTAGGCTCGTTCGGCATCGCCCTGCTCCAAAAGTAGATTGGCCAGATTCGCATAGGCCCAATCGTAATCGGCATCGTTCTCTTCGGCGTATTTGATGGAAGTGAGGAAATAGCGTTTGGCCATTTCGGTATCGCCGAGAGCTTGATAGCAGAGGCCCAGATTGTCGAGCGCCTTGTATGAGTGCGGGTTGATTCTTAGCACGCGCTGGAACTGTCCCGCAGCTTGTTCGCTGCGACCTTCCTGATAATAGATTCTGCCCAGCATATAAGCGGCGTCTTCGTCGTCGGGATGATGATCCAGCAATTCAATGAATGTGTCGAAGGCTTGCGAATATTCGCCTTTGAAGTATTCGATGTTGCCTTTCAGCTTGAGAGCGGCAGGTTGAGCAGGATTTGATTTCAGTACCGTATTTACTTGTGCCAGGGACTGACTGAACTGTTGCGCCATGAAATATGCGTTTGCTAATGCCAATTCGCCTTCGATTGAGCCGTTTTCGAGTTCGAGAAAATGGTGGGCCTCGGCAATTGCGGAAGTAAATTCGCGGCGGCGCGCGTTGGCGTCAGAGAGACGCAGCAGGAGGGAGTGGCGCTCCGGGCAGGCGTCTAGCGCAGCGTCGAAGCTTTGCGCGGCAGCGGCAAAATGCTTTTCGCGCATTGCCTGTTCGCCGCTCGCGAGACTCGCATCGCTAAGGGCGGCATTACAAGCTGCGTTTTGAGGACGCGCCGATAACCCGCAAGCAAACGCGAGGATGATGAGCCTGAACCGCATACAGGGTGGTTAATGCAAGGCCGCCAATTCCTGTTTTACCTGCGGAATGATCTTGCTGTATTTTGCCGCTGAAGCATGGGCCAGGAATGCGGAAAAATGCTCGCGCGAACGCGGTATGTCTCCGGCCATTTTGTAGAGAAGACCCAGATTCAGTTGTGCCTCGACCAGAGTCGGGTCCAGGGCGCTGGCACGTTCGAAATACTGTTTGGCGTTCGCGGAATCTTGTCTTTGAATGGCGACCAATCCCAGGCCGTTCTCGGCCGGAGCGAAATCTTCCACAGTTAACGCCCAGCGGAAACAACGTTCGGCGTTGGGAAGATCTTGTTTTTCGAGATAGGCTGTACCCAGGTTGGTTTCGCTCTCATAATCGAACGGATTGTGTTGCGCGGCTTTCTCAAAGGCCGCGATGGCTGCCTCTTTGTTGCCGACCCTGAGATATAGATCTCCCATGCGAGACAGCAACCGGCCGTTGGCGATGCCGCGTTTTTCAGCGGCTTGACAAGTGGCCATGGCTTGGTCGTAGCGACCGGCTTTTTCGTATTCGGCGGTCAGATAGAAGTAGAGCGAGGGGTTCGACTCATCATTTGCTAATGCTTGTTTCAGGAAGGTAATTTTCCGGGCTTCGGGTAAGTTTCGCGATTCGGGACCCAAGGCTTTTTGGAAAGCCAGAAGCGTGCCGATTCGATCTTTGGGGTCGGCACCGGTGCCGTCAAGATGGATATCGCCGCCGGCGGCGCCCGAGAGATAGCCTAGAGATTTCAACTGCGCCAAAGTGCGCGAATCCATTTGGGTTTCAGTAACGCTTTCGGAAGAACCGGCAGCTACGCGGCTCATGGCGCGAAGTTTCGTTTCTAATTCTTGGGCTTCATTAGGGTGAGCGGAAATGACGTTGTTTTTTTCGTTTGGATCGGAGGCCAAGTCATACAGTTCGGGCTTCGGCGCGTGGATGTATTTCCATTTTTCGGTCCGTACGCCACGCAATTCTGCCCAGCCCATATTCATTTTCGGGTAGAGGGTTTCTTCGTACGAGTACGTAGTAGCAACGGCCTTGCCGGATAGAGCCGGGACCAAACTGACCCCTTGAATACCGGCCGGGCGATCGCCTGCCAGTAAATCAACAATGGTCGGTAAGATGTCAATCGTACGTGCCTGGAGGCTCACTTTGGTAACCGGTACGCCGGGGCCGGCCATCAATAAGGGCACTCGCAAAGTAGAGTCATACAGAAAGACGCCGTGATTGAATTCACCATGATCGCCAAGGCTTTCGCCGTGGTCGGAAAGAACCACGATGAGCGTCTGCTTGCCATGCGAATTCTTAGAAACGATATCGAGCAAGCGGCCCAATTGCTGGTCAACGTAAGCGATTTCGCCATCGTATAGATTCGCCCGGTATTTCGAGTGAAACGGTTCCGGCGGATCGTATGGCTCATGCGGATCGTAAAAGTGAGCCCAGAGGAAGAATGGCTGGTCTGAGGCTTTGGCAATCCACTCGTCAATTCGATTCACCACCTCACCGGCACGAATCTCCGACGCTTCGCTCTCTTCCCCGGCCTGAGAGGAACTGGGCATGAGATCGTCATACACGGCGAAACCGTTAGCAAAGCCGAAGGCTCTTTTCAAAACGGACGCGCTCACGAAGGCGGCAGTGTTCCAGCCGCGGGCCGACAAGATTGTGGCAATGGTTTGTGCGGAAGATTTGAGAACGAATCCGCCGGTGTTACGGACTTGGTGAACGTTCGGGTTTGTGCCGGTGAAGATGCTGGCGTGTGAGGGCGTAGTGAGTGGAACCTGGGTTACGGCATTCATGAACTGCGCGCCGCGGGCGGCTAATGCGTCGAAAGTGGGCGTTTCGATATTGTTGTTCCCGTAACAGTGGAGACGATCGGCACGCAAAGTGTCCACCGTGACCAGCAAAACATTCATTGGCCGGAAAGAGGACGCCGATTGATTCGACTCGGTTGCGCGCGGGGAACAGGATACGATCACGAGCGCGGCGAGCAACGCCAGCCGGCGTGTATACGGACTCACAGGAGCCAGCATAGCAACGCTCTGATACGATAAGCCTCCGATGAGATTTAGTGTGATCCTTTTGCTGCAGGCGACGCTGGTTTCGGCCACGACGTTTTATTTGGATGCGAGTATCGGCGACGACAAAAGTGCCGGCACTTCCGAAGCAACGCCGTGGAAAAGTTTGGAGACGGTGAATGCGACCGCGTTTCATCCGGGGGATCGCATCCTGTTTCGGAGCGGTCAGAAATGGCAGGGAAATTTGATCCTGCAATCTTCCGGTGGTGAAAAGAAGCCTATCACCGTGGGACGCTATGGCGCCGGTTCCCTGCCCCGTATTGACGCCGAAGGCAAGTTTGAAGATGCTGTGCGGGTTTACAACGCGGAGTATGTGGAAGTGCGGGATTTAGAGGTTACAAATCTCGGCCCGGAGCCGGGCGCGCATCGCCGCGGAGTTCATGTGTTTCTCGAGAACTTTGGAACCGCGCATCACGTTGTGCTGGCAGGGCTTTACGTTCACGATGTCAATGGAAGCAATGGAAACGGCGATAATGCCAAAGATAACGGCGGCATCATTTTTCGAACGCTGGGCGACCGGAAACCCACTCGTTTTGATGGCTTATCGATTGAGCGGAATATTGTCTGGAAGGTGGATCGCTCCGGGATCGCGGCCCAGAGTTCTCACTGGCCGCGAAGCCGCTGGTTCCCAAGCCTGCACGTGGTGATTCGCGATAATTTTGTGGAGGATACCGGCGGCGATGGGATTGTGCCCTGGGTGACCGACCGGGTAATTGTGGAGCACAACATCGCGCTGCATGCAAACCAGCGCGCCCACAGCTACAACGCGGGCATTTGGCCTTGGAGCACCGATAACTCCATCTTTCAACTGAACGAGGCCGCTTACACACATGGCACATTAGATGGCGAGGGCTTCGATTCGGATTACAATTCGCGGCGCACGTTGTTTCAATACAACTACGGGCACGATAACGACGGCGGCTTCATGCTGATCTGTACGCCTGGTAAGCATGACACCGATAACCTGGGGAACATTGGCACGGAGGTTCGCTATAACATCAGCCGTGATGATCATACACGAATCTTCAATCTCAGCGCTGCCACCGACACACAGGTGCACGACAACGCTTTCTACGTCGGGCATGACATGGATGTGCAACTGCTGATTGCGACCGATTGGCAAGGATGGGCCGACGGCGCGGTGTTTCGAAACAACTATTTCTATGTCGATGGGACCGGGAGATTCGGCCACGCCGCTGCTGCGAGCAAAGACGGCACTTATGTGATTGCGCCCGGCTGGGCTCCGGCAAAAGGAATTGTCTTCGAGGGAAATCATTACTACGGCAACATTGTGGATCGTCCGTCAGACGCAACCGGCACACGGAGTCCGGCCAGCGAGATCCCGAGCATCTTTGACACAGCCGAACCCAGCTTCGATCCGGCGCATCCTGAGCTTTTCAACAACTACATTACGGCGCATCGAAAATGGATGATGCAGCTCTTTGAGAAACAATTCGGGACGCCGCCTCGGTTGGAAAAGTGAATCAATGCCCGGGTCGCATGACTTCGGTGACGATGTCGCCGGAAGGGGCGCCGCCAGTCTCCGCCGGTCCGTGCCAAATAGCTCCGCCGTACGTGCAGACATAGATCATGCCGGCGTTCTTCGGATCAACGATCACGCGCTGGCCCCATTTGAAGTTGTAGCCTCTCACACGCAGCCAGTTTTCGCCTCGGTCCACTGATTTCCAGACGGAAGACTCAAAGCCTGTGGCGTAGAGCGTCTCAGGATTTCGCAGATCAATGGTCACATCGAAAACGTGCTGATCTTTTTCTAAGACGTGACGCCAACTTTTCCCTGCGTCGGATGATACGAAGATGCCGCCGCCGGTATCGCGCAGCTCGTGAGTTTTACGTCCCCAAGCCGCTAAGTAAAGGCGTTGATCGTCCTTGGGGTCAATCGCGATCCCGTTCGGCCCGTTGCAGCCTTGAGGAAGAGCGAGTTTCTCCCAATGTTCGGCGCCATCGCGCGACCGATAAAGCGCTCCGTCTTGCGCATTCCCAATGCTTCCGTCTTCACTGCGACGGGCGAGCAACAGATACAGCGTGCCGCGCGAGTCTTGCGCCAATCGCCAGACGAACGGCTCGCTTCCTTCGATTCCCTGGTTTTTCAAAAGCCAGTGTTTGCCGCCGTCTACCGATTTGTAAACGCCGCGTCCGAACGCAGTGACGTAGAGCGTTCGCGAGTTTGGGCCGCTGTTGGCATCGAGCAAGATATGGGTAGGTGCGGTTTCCGTCATCCCGTCAGAACTGGGGCGCCAACTGCGTCCGCCGTCTTCACTGATCACCACGCCGCCTTGATAACTTTTTGTACCGGCGCGGCGGAACATTTTTGGCCTGGGCAGATCGTGCGTGTCGCTCACTACGGCCCAAACACGTCCTCTGATCTTAGGATCGAAAACGACCCAGTATGAAGTGTTCTGCCAGTCATCGGGAATGCCACGGCTGGTCGCTTCACGCCAAGCATCGCCAGCGCGGCTTTCAAACATTCCAATATCGGTAAAGCTGACCAGCCAATGATCCGGATCGAACGGATCGAAATGGATGCCATGCGTGGTCAATACGTCCAGGCCGGTGGTAGTGACAACGCCTTCTGAAAGACGCTGCGAATAAACGCCGCGCCAGGTTTTGCCGCCATCGCGAGTGCGGGTCGTTCTTCCAAAGTCGGTGGCGAAACAGAGATCCGGATTGTTGGGAGAAACACCAAAGGCGAATGGATTGTCCCCCCAGGCGGGGCCGAAACGCTGAACAATCCAGGGATCCTGCACGTTCTTCGCGGCGCTGTGCTCACGGTCCTGCCAAACGATCTGCCACGTCTGACCGGCGTCACTCGTTTTAGCCACGCCCATGGTTTGTTGCGCCTGGGAGATCGCGGGAGAGTGATCATGAAAAGAAAGATAAGCGGTTTCCGGATGGCTGAGGCTGGTAGCGACGGCACGAAGTTCGAGCTGGCGCGAATTCGCAGGAGCGGCGGAAAGAAAATCAGTCGACACGGTCTGCCAATTTGCGCCGCCATCGCGTGAGGTGAATAAACCGGTGACTCCACTTTCGCCGCCGCGCCAGTCGATGCCCGAAACAGCGTAGAAAAACGGTTCTGGTTGACCCTTTTCGAAACCGGCGGAGATATCCAAGAATCGCTCCACGCCGGCAATTGCGGGTTCAGTACGCAGAGTTCCGTTTTCGAAAATGCTGATTCGATTCTCGCCGACCACATAGAGGGTGCGGCTAGCGCGCGCGGACTCGGGATCGAGGTAAATTTTGCGAGTGAGTGGGACGTCAGCCAGAGCGCGCCAAGCGCCGCCGCCATCAGAGGACTCATAGAGCTTTGCGGTTTTGCCGCTAGAGATCACGGCGAACAATTTTGAGGAATCGGCCGGATCCACTGCGAGGGCGTCTACTCGCGGTTTCTCATTCCCGCGGGTGAGGATCGATTCCTCAGCATGGTCCCCATTGATGGCCACACCTGTCACGTCTTCAGGCTTTGGATAGAGGAGAGCCCAAGTGCGGCCCTTGTCTTTGCTCCGGTAAAGGCCTTCGGTGGCGGCATAGATGATGTTCGCATCCAGCGGATCAGGGACAAAGAACCGGACAACGCCGCGAAGGTTGAACATGCGCCACGTGTCTCCGCCATCTTCACTGATGTAGGCTCCGGTCATATCGCAGTTCACCAGAGCCAAGTTGGGATTGACTGGACTGACTGTCGGATTGAATTGCGCGCCACCGCCGCCGGGCCCGATCACCTTCCAGGAATCGAGCCTGGGCGCGCTATAGCTCTGGGGCATCTGCGCAAACGCAAAAAGGGCGGGAAAAAGAAGATACCAGTTAGCCACTTGGCAACAGTATCATCCTTCGCCCGCCCTTCTTGCCGGAAAACACTCGGCGTTACCGTCGTGCCAACGGGGACAGTCTACTCTGTCCACCGAAGTTAGACCGAGGACGTTTGAAGCAGTAATCTGTAGGGACAGAGGAGACAGTCCCCGTTGGCTTCGCGTGACCCCGCATTCCGGTGGCTGGAGCCTCGCCAGCGGTTAGCTGGCGATTGCCAGGCTGCGCACATTGATGCCCGGAATCACAATGGAGAGCACCTCTTCCACGCGGTCCACAAAGTGGAACTGCATTTCCTGCCGGACGTGATCGGGCAGATCGCGCAAGTCCTTCTTATTGCCTTGCGGCATGATCACGCGGTTGATGCCAGTACGGCGGGCAGCCAGCACTTTCTCTTTGACGCCGCCGATCGGTAGGACCAAGCCAGCGAGTGTGACTTCGCCAGTCATGGCGATATCGTTGCGAGCCGGAAGCCCGTATAGAGCGACGCCATCGCGCTTGTCATCGTGACGCCAGCGGAAGGTCCATCTTTCGGAATGCCGCCGGCGGGCACATGCAACGTGAACGCCGTTTTCTTTGATCTTCTCTGGATCGATGCCGAGATCGGCCGCATGCGACCAGATGTAGCTCTGGGCGATTTTCGCCGATTCCTGCATCACTTCGCCGAGTTGGCCGGTCAGCGTCAGGCCCTTACCGTTTGGTAGAAGAGCGCTTTCGATGTACAGCACATCGCCGCCGCTTTCGGTCCAGGCCAAGCCGGTCACTACTCCCGGGGGAACGTTCTTACGCATTTGCTCAGCTTGGAACAGTTCAGGTCCGAGCATATCGCCCAAAACATCGGGCGTGACGAACACCTTCTGCTCCTCGTTTTCGGCAAACCGCAGCGTGATCTTGCGGGTAACGCGCGCGATGGCGCGTTCGAGACGCCGCAGGCCGGCTTCGCGAGTGTAGTTGCGAATAATCGACTGCAGGCCCTCGTCGGTGAATTCGACCTGTTCGTCGCTCAGGCCGGTAGCCTTCAGCTGTTTCGGAATCAGATAGCGCCGCGCAATCTGCTGCTTCTCTTCCTCACTGTAGCCGGAAAGCCGCAGGATTTCCATACGGTCGAGCAACGGTTGCGGAATGGTATCGAGCGAGTTCGCGGTGGTAATGAACAGCACCTTCGACAGATCGAAAGCCATGTCGAGATAGTTATCGCGGAAGGTCTTGTTCTGTTCGGGGTCGAGCACTTCGAGCAGGGCCGCAGCCGGATCGCCGCGGAAATCGCGTCCGAGCTTATCGACTTCGTCGAGCAACAAGACAGGATTGCGAGCGCCGGCACGACGCATGGCTTGCAGCAGACGGCCCGCCATGGCGCCGATGTAGGTTCGGCGATGGCCGCGCAATTCGGCCTCGTCATGCATGCCGCCCAAACTGAAGCGTTCAAACTTGCGTCCCAGGGCGCGGGCGACGGATTGGCCCAATGAAGTTTTGCCGACGCCCGGAGCGCCCACCAGGCAAAGGATGGGAGCTTTCGCGCCGGGGTTGCGTTTCAACACGCTGAGATGTTCGAGAATGCGCTCTTTCACTTCTTTGAGACCGAAGTGGTCTTCATCAAGTACGGTTCGGGCATGGGGAATATCGAGGTTGTCGGCGGTGAGTTCGTTCCACGGCAGATCGAGAACGAATTCGAGATAGCCGCGAATGACGTGAAAATCGGGCGCCGAACTCGGCAGCCGCTCCAGTTTGGCGAGCTCGCGTTCGAAATCTTTTTTCGCTTCTTCGGGCAAGTTGGCCTTTTCGAAGCGCTCACGGATCAATTCAATTTCGGCTTTTTCGCCGTCTTTTTCGCCGAGTTCCTGCTGGATGGCGCGCATTTGCTGCTTCAGCAAATAGTCGCGCTGCTCTTTCGACATTTCGTCGCGCGCGTTGGAAGCGATCTTTTGCCGCAGTTCGAGAACCTGCAACTCGTGAGACAGGTAGCGGTGAACGAGCCGTAATGCGTCAACGCGAGTCTCAGCTTCGAGCAGTTCCTGTTCACGCGCCACATCCAAGCTAAAAATGCTAGCCAACAGGTAAGCAAGTTTCAACGGATCGTCACTCGCCGCCAGCATGCGCGAAATTTCGGGCGCGGTTTGTGGCTGGGCGAGCGTGATTGCTTTAGCAGCCAATTCGAGTAGTGCGCCGGATAAAGCCTCTACTTCCGAACCGCCATCTTCCGGGACAGACAGCACGCGGTATTTGGCCTGAAGAAACCCGTCCTCTGCTTCAAGCTTCACCACCACAACCCGCTCCATACCGAGCACCAGAATCTCCATCACGCCGTCATTGGGCCGCGATGATTTTCGAATCACAGCCTTGGTGCCGATCGTGTACAGGTCATCCTGCTCAGGGCTATCCACCTGGGGATCGCGCTGGGCGATGAGAATGACTTCTTTCTCTTCGCTTTTTAGCGCCGTCTGTACCGCTTTTAACGAGCTTTCGCGACCCACGCTCAGGGGCAGCAACAAACCAGGAAACAGAATAGTGTTTTTCAGCGGTAAAGCCGGCAGCGATTGCAAATTGTTGTTGTTATTAGACAACTTGGTTTCCTACTTTCTCCTACTACGATTTGGATGCAGAGATACGGCAGCAAGCTGCTACGATTTTCTGCGTCTCCCGCGCTCACATTTTTCGGATGCTAAAAAAAGGCCCGGAGTGGAAGTGTTCCAACTCCGGGCCGTTTGTCTAGCGCAAAGTTGTTACTTGGCCGGAATGGCCGCGTAGCCCATGCTGCCGTTGAACATGTAAGTGATCAGAGCAGCCTTGCCTTGGCTATCTTTCATCAAGCGTTTGAAGTCGCTGATCGACTTCACCGGCTCGTGGTTAACCGCCACAATGATCACGCCTTGGCCCAACGTATCGACTGCCGGGCTATCCGGATCGACATTGGTCACCACGACACCCTTCGTGTTGGGTGAGACGTTCAACTGCTGAGCAACATCGGGCGTGAGCGCTCCAACATGGACGCCACGAATAGTAGCGGAATCGCTGTTGTTGTCGTCGCTGTCATTCGACGAGTTGTTGTCATTCCCGTTGTCGCCATTTTCGGCTTGCAGACCGGTTGGGCGTTGACCGAGGGTAACGCGAGCGCTTACGGGCTTGCCGTCGCGAACAACATTGATCGAAATCGTATCGCCTGGCTGATGCGCGACTACGTCCATGGTGGCGTCGTTAGCATCGTTGATCGTCTTGCCGTCGATGCTCACAATGATGTCGCCCTGTTTGAGGCCGGCTTTGTCGCCAGGACCGCCGTTGCCCACATGGCCGATCACGGCGCCGTGGTTATCTTTCAAGCCGAGCATGGAAGCCGTGTCCGGATTCACATTGCCAAGCGTGACGTCAATGTAACCGCGTGACACTTTGCCGTTTTTCACAAGCTGGTCATAGACGTGGTGCGCCATATCGGAAGGCACAGCAAAGCCGATTCCCACGCTGCCGCCTTCGCCGCCCATCATGCTGCTGCCGCCGGTGAGGATCATGGTGTTCATGCCGATGAGTTCACCACGGGTATTGATCAAGGCGCCGCCAGAGTTGCCGGGGTTGATGGAAGCATCCGTTTGAATGAAGTTTTGCAGGTTCAACTGCCCCTCACGGAAAGCGCGACCCTTCGCGCTAACGATACCCATGGTTACGGTGTGATCCTGTCCAAAGGGATTGCCAATGGCGAAACAAAGGTCGCCCACGCGCGCCCCGTCGGAGTTGCCCCAGGGCATGGTCGGCAAATTGTCGGCGCTGATTTTTACCACAGCTACGTCGGTCTGCGGATCGGCACCCACTGTTTTGCCGGTAAAAACGCGACCGTCGGAAAGCTCAACCTTAAGGGTGGTGGCTTTGTCGATCACGTGATTGTTGGTGAGGATGTAACCAGATGAAGAAACAATCACTCCGGAGCCGAGGCCGGATTCGCGCTGTTCTTTCGGTTGCATGCCCCGACCGCGGCCGCCGAAGAACTGTTGGAAGAAGGGGTCGTTAAAGAACGGGCTCATATTTCCGCCTTCTTCCGACGCCTTAATCAGGCGCGAGGAAGTGATCTTCACAACCGCCGGCGATGCTTTCTCTACAATGTCGGCGAATGAATTCGATAGCTGTGTTACGCGCCCGGAATCGACACTACCCTTCGAATCGGCGCGGGCGACGACTTGCGTCGGCACGCTGTTATGCGAAACCGCGAAAGCCGCAATGAGTCCGCCGCCAATAGAGGCGGCCACCAGCGTGAGCACCGCTGTTGTTCTACGAAACTGGACGACGTTAGACATTTGCTCGAAAAATCCTTTCATGGCGGGCCGCGGCTTTTCTGTAAGCGGGCCCACAACCTTACGTTCTATCTGGTTGGACGTTCGAAATTGAAATTCGATTTACTCCCTAATTTTTCTTCATCAAACCAGTCTTGTCAAACCTTGGCGGCCTCGGCTTCACGCGCCCCCGCTGCCACGGTCTCAAATTTCAAACCACCGGATGGCTCCGTTCCTATCCGGACAGTCTGCCCATCACGGACGGAACCCCCGAGGATCTGTTTCGCCAACGGCGTCTCAATTTCACGTTGGATGGCGCGTTTCAACGGACGCGCCCCATAGGCCGGGTCATACCCGCTACGTACTAGACGGGTGCGGGCAGCATCACTCAGTTCAAGGGTAATGTGCCGCTCCTCCAGGCGAGCCCGCAGACCTGCCAATTGGATGTCAACAATCTTCTTTAGGTGCTCTTCCGATAAAGAATGGAAGACAATAATATCGTCAAGGCGGTTTAGGAACTCGGGGCGGAAGGCCTGACGTAGTTCCCCTAGCACCGCCTCCTTCATGCGGTTGTATTCGGTGCCTTCGTACGCGCCCTTATAGTCAAGGATGCGGTGACTACCGATATTCGACGTCATGATGACGATCACATTCTTAAAATCCACCGTTCGGCCTTGTCCATCCGTTAGACGCCCATCGTCCAACACTTGTAGCAGGGCATTGAAGACATCGTGGTGCGCTTTTTCGATTTCGTCAAAGAGCACTACCGAATAAGGGCGGCGGCGGACGGATTCTGTCAACTGGCCACCCTCATCGTAGCCGACGTAACCGGGAGGCGCACCGATCAAACGCGAGACCGAGTGCTTTTCCTGGTACTCGGACATATCGATGCGCACCATGGCGCGCTCATCGTCGAACAGAAATTCTGCCAGAGCCCGGGCCAGTTCGGTTTTACCCACGCCGGTTGGGCCCAGGAACAGGAAGCTGCCGATCGGCCGCTTCGGATCTTTCAAACCCGAACGCGCACGGATCACCGCTTCGGCAACCGCCGTCACGGCTTCATCCTGACCAATCACTCGCTGGTGCAGTTCGTCTTCGAGCGAGAGCAGTTTCTTCATCTCGCCTTCGAGCAGCTTCGAAACGGGCACACCCGTCCAGCGGCTCACCACTTCGGCGATATCTTCCTCATCCACTTCTTCTTTGAGCAAGCGAGTGGCGCCCGCTTTGCCTGAGACATGGTCCTGCTCAGTATTCAATTTGCGTTCTAAATCGGACAAGGTGCCATATTTCAATTCGGCCGCTTTGTTCAAGTCGTAGGCGCGCTCGGCTTGCGCGATTTCGACCTTCACCTGGTCAATGCGTTCACGCAAAGCGCGCACGCGCTGCACGCCTTCTTTTTCGTTCTTCCATTGAGCCTGCAGCGCGGCGGATTGGGTTTTGAGTTCGGCCAGTTCTTTTTCAATGCGCGCCAAGCGGTCTTTTGAAACCGCGTCGGTTTCTTTCTTGAGGGCTTCGCGCTCGATTTCCAGCTGCATGGTGCGGCGCAGGATTTCATCCAGTTCGCTCGGCATGGAATCGATTTCGGTGCGGAGTTTGGCGGCCGCTTCGTCCACTAAGTCAATGGCTTTATCGGGCAAGAAGCGGTCGGTAATGTAGCGATTCGAAAGAACGGCGGCGGCTACCAGGGCGGCGTCTTTGATGCGTACGCCGTGATGCAGTTCATAGCGCTCGCGCAAACCGCGCAAGATGGAGATGGTGTCTTCTACGCTCGGCTGGTCTACGAACACGGTTTGGAAACGGCGCTCGAGGGCCGCATCTTTTTCAATGTATTTGCGATATTCGTCGAGCGTCGTTGCGCCAATGCAATGCAACTCGCCGCGCGCAAGCATCGGCTTCAGCAAATTGCCGGCGTCCATGGCGCCTTCGGCCTTCCCTGCCCCGACGACGGTGTGCAGTTCGTCGATGAAGAGAATGATCTGGCCTTCCGCTGATTGCACTTCCTTGAGGACAGCCTTCAGGCGTTCTTCAAATTCACCGCGGAATTTCGCGCCGGCAATCAGCGCGCCCATGTCGAGCGAGACCACCTTTTTGTCTTTCAAACCTTCGGGGACATCGCCGCGCACAATGCGCTGCGCCAGCCCTTCGACAATAGCGGTTTTTCCTACACCGGGTTCGCCAATCAGCACGGGGTTGTTCTTGGTGCGGCGGCTTAAAACTTGAATGACGCGGCGGATTTCTTCATCACGGCCGATCACCGGGTCGAGCTTGCCTTTGCTGGCGGCATCGGTTAGATCGCGGCCATATTTCTCCAGCGCTTCGTAGGTGTTTTCGGGATTTTGATTCGTCACGCGTTGATGCCCACGCACTTCAAGCAACGCTTTCATCAGCCGGTCATGGGTGAGCCCGAACTCGCGTAGGAGTTTTCCGGCCGTGCCTTGGTCATCGGTCATCGCCAACAACAAATGCTCTATAGAGATGTACTCGTCTTTGAGGCGCTTGGCTTGCTCCTCCGCACGAGTGAATAGTTGCGAAAGCCGGGGTGTGATGTACACCTGGTCTGCACGCTGGGGGGCGCCGGAAACTTTTGGAAGCTTCTCGATCTCCGACACCAGGCGCTTGTGTAAGTTCTCTAACTTGACGTCGGCACGTAAGAGAATCGACGGGGCTAACCCGCCTTCTTGCTCCAACAAAGCCAGCAGCAAATGTTCCACATCCACCTGCTGGTTGCCGTATTTAACTGCCGCTGATTGAGCCAGATGAATGGCTTCCTGCGATTTTTCGGTGAGTCGATTAAAATCCATACTTCAGTACCGCTCTTACAGAAGATAGCATATGAGCCAAACTGAATGCAATAATCTTAGTGAAGTTCGCTAAGATTTGCTCGCAACACCCTCTAGCTTTCTCTCCGAATCGGCGCTAAACTACTGTTTTTATGAGGTCTGTTCTCACTTTTGCGGTCGCCGTCACCGTCCTTCTTGGCCGTCCTGCCCCCGCCAACGCCTGGTGGGAAGAAGGCCACCGCGTGGTGGCCCGGATCGCCGCCGCTCATTTATCACCCGCGGCACAAGCGCGAATAGCGGAAATGTTGGAGGTCGCGAATACTCCAGAAGCAGTAGCCAACGCCCTCGCCGCTGCCTCCACTTGGGCAGACGAAGTTAAAGTGGACACGGGTACCTCAGCGTGGCATTTCATCAACCTCGCCTGGCAGGACAACCGAGCAAATTTCGCCGCCGAGTGCCCCAACGACGATTGCGTGACTGCGCGCATCCGGCTTTTCACGGCACAGTTGAAGGCCAACGACCCAGACGCCGATTCGCGTTTCAACGATGAGGACGCTCTCCGTTTTCTAGTGCATTTCGTAGGTGACGTTCATCAGCCTTTGCATGCCAGCAACGATGCCGATCAAGGGGGCAACTGCGATTTGCTGGAGGAGAGTGTCGGCGACGCAAAGAACGTCCACGCGCTTTGGGATGGCCCGCTGGTGAGCGAAATAGAGAGCGACGACACGGCCCTGGCTGCTGCCTTGAATTCCGAACTGAGCAATCTAACCGACGGCCATCTGGCCGAACTGGCAAGCGGCGATGCCCAGGATTGGGCTTGGGAAGCGCATCGGATCGCTTTGTCGCAGGTCTATCGGAAATTAGATATTCCGAAAGAAGACGCCGCGCTGCCGCCCACGTGCGCGGACGCACCGGATGAGATTCAGCAATTACAGGTTCATCTTCAGGACGATTACACGCAAGCGATGCAACCCGTTGTCCGCGAGCAGTTGAAGAAGGCCGGTTTGCGGCTGGCCCGGCTGCTGAACGAAGTGTTTCCGGCTGGAACCGAATAGCCGGCCGCAGCGTTAAAATCGCAAGACCGCGAATCTGCTAATTGAAAACCCAAGCGCCGCGCCCATAAACACATCCGAAGCGAAATGTTCCGAGAGCGAGAGGCGCGAAAATCCGATCAATGCGGCCGCACCGTAAGACACATACGGCACCCAGCGATGGTTCCTATATTGATGGGCAATGACGGTAGCAATGGAGAAGGCGGCAATGGTATGGCCCGACGGGAAACCGCCGGAAGAACTGAGCGGCGAACCTTTGCTTTCAAACCACGAATCCCAATAATTCCCTCCATTCACGGGAAATGTGTTCGGCCGCGCCCGTTTGGTCGCGCCCTTCAACACAACGGTTAGAATCTCCGCATCGGCGGCAGCCTCGGCCGCGAGCAAAGCAGTGTGCTGCATCTTATTGTCTTTGCGAATCAGACCTGCAACGAAAAGGCTCGAAGGCACAAGAATCGTCCCAATCGCTGAGTTTGAACTGCTAAAGACCTTGTTGAAGCCTTGAAACGAAGTGCTTTGCCGAAAGTAACGCCCTTCGCTGGGGTCCGCCGTCATAAGGGCAGCCGCTGTGCCAGCAATGGCAAGCGTGGCGACCCAGTTGTGATCTTGTCCGACCTTCAGCGGAAACAGCCAGATGGCTTTTTGATCGCAGAGAATGTTCGGCACCAGCAGGCGTAAGGAAACCGGCCGCTCATAATCGCCCGTAGTGCTCGGGTCCTGTTTATCCGAGGTTGAGCAAAAAGAATGCTGCTGCGCTTGGGCGTCATCCGCAGCCTGGATGTGCGTGCTGAGCAACAACAATCCGCAGGCGAGCAGGCCCGCTCGAAATAACTTCTGAGTAAACATTGAAGTGCAACGACGTCAGTGCGTCAGCAAGGAGACGAGCCTACGCGCCGACCCGTTTCAGCGCGAACTATTCCGGCACTTCAACTCTCTAACAACAGCCCCCATATCCCGCACCGCCGGCAAACTGGTATACGGCGCAAAAGCATCCGCGAAATTGTTAGTGGCCTCAACGGCGCGTTGCTCCCCGTTGCCAACGGGCTTAAGCGTGATTCGTGCTATTTCCATGTAAGCTTTCCACTTACAAATTTCGACCGGAGTTTTACTGAGATTTAAATCTTAGGGTTTTTACTACCCATTTGATGGATGGCTTCGAGGATCGGCGGACATTGATCCCGGCGGCTAGGAGGAGAGATGGACCTGAACTCAGAGCTTGAGAAGCGCGGAGGTGTCCCGAAAGTCTTCGCAAAATGCCCTACCGGTGTCCACGGACTGGATGAGATTACGCTCGGCGGTCTCCCCAGGGGCCGTCCCACCCTCATCTGCGGTAGCGCGGGTTGCGGGAAGACGTTGCTTGGCATGGAGTTTCTCATCCGCGGCGCGACCGAGTTCAACGAACCCGGCGTGTGCGTATCGTTTGAAGAAACGGCTGAGGAACTGGCGAGCAACGTGGCATCGCTTGGGTTCGATGTGAGGGCGCTCGTTGCCCAAAAAAAGCTGGCCATTGATCACATTTACTTCGAACCCGATGAAGTTCAGGAATCCGGCGAATACGATCTGGAAGCCTTATTTATCAGAATCGGTCATGCCGCTGATTCCGTGGGAGCGCGCAGGATACTCATTGATAGCGTAGAAGCCCTGTTCGGCGATCTCGACAATGACTCCGTTTTGCGATCCGAACTTCGGCGTCTTTTCGCGTGGCTGAAGCAACGGGGACTCACGGCGGTCATCACCGGCGAACGCGGTCAGGGAACCTTAACGCGCCACGGGTTGGAAGAGTACGTCTCGGATTGTGTCATTCTCCTTGACCACCGAGTAGATGAAACGATCCTGACGCGGCGTTTGCGCGTGGTGAAGTACCGAGGCTCGACACATGGAACGAATGATTACCCGTTCCTGATCGAGAGCAATGGCATTTCCGTTCTGCCCGTGACCTCGATTGAGTTGAACCATGTCGCCCTCGCCGAACGAGTTTCCGCCGGTATCCCCGCCCTGGACACCATGCTTGGCGGGCAAGGTTACTATCGAGGCAGCAGCATCCTGCTGTCCGGAACGGCGGGCACCGGAAAAACAAGCATTGCGGCACATTTTGTCGACAGCGCCTGCTCTCACGGGTGAGAAATGTGTCTTCTTCTCGTTTGAAGAATCGGCGAACCAAATCATCCGCAACATGCAGTCGATAGGGATCGATTTAGGTCGCTGGGTGGAGAAGGGCCTACTTCACTTTCACGCCGCCCGCCCGACGACGTTCGGTCTTGAAACTCACCTGGTCAAGATTCACAGGGCAGTGACGGAAATCTCGCCCAGTGTCGTGGTGGTCGACCCGGTTACCGGCTTGTTGCACTGCGGCCCGTTCACCCACACCCGGAGCATGCTGCTCCGCCTGGTCGATTTTCTTAAGGAATTCCGGATAACAGCACTCTTGACCACCCTGACCAGCGGATCAGGCTTGGCGGAGGAAACGGAAGTCGACATTTCCTCGATGGTCGATACCTGGCTGCTGCTGCGCAATCTGGAAAGCGGCGGCGAACGGAACCGCGGGCTCTACGTCCTGAAGGCGCGTGGTCTAGCGCATTCCAATCAAATTCGCGAATTCCTGTTAACCGACCACGGTGTTGAACTCCGGGATGTTTACCTGGGCGAAGAAGGTTTTCTGACTGGTTCTGCGCGCGTAGCGCAGCAAGCCAAGGACGCAAGCGCGGCGCTCTTGGCCCAGCAGGAAATAGAAACCAAGGAGTTCCTGCTGGAGCGCAAACGCAAGGTCCTCGAAGCCCAAATCGCCGTTCTTCAGCTGGAACTGGAGAGCGAGGAACAGGAATCCAGACAGCTTCTTGCCAGAGAGCAGCTCAAGCTGGCGAAACTGCAAGGTGATCGCACCCAAATGGCCAAGAGCCGATTTATGGACCCTACCGTGGTGGACAACAACTTCCGCAGCTTGGAATTGTCGCTAGGCCCAAAATGACGCACGCACCGCCGGCTGGGTCGCAAGCGCGTCCTGGGAGATCGAGTGGAGCTTTCCCTCGTCTTTCAGGAAGAATCGTCGGTGATTTTTCGAATACCGATCGCGGATTGGCCGGGCAGGCTCTGCCCGGGTTCCAAAGAGAGGTTGGTTCATGAAACGTTCAGAGGAAATCGATCAGGATACCAGGACATTTGAGGACGCCATGGTCGCCGAACCACAGGCGGAATACTATGGTCTCCGCCTGTTCGTAAGCGGTACCACCCCGCGGTCAATTCGCGCGATCCAGAACATCAAGGCGCTCTGCGAAAAGCAATTGTGCGGGCGTTACGATCTGGAAGTAATCGATCTTTATCAACACCCCGAACTGGCTAAGCCGGAGCAGATTGTCGTGACGCCAACCCTGGTTAAGAAATTGCCGCTTCCGCTTCGCAAAATCATCGGGGACCTGTCGGACCAAGAGCGAGTGCTGGTAGGGCTCGATATCATCGCGCGTAAAACATCCGCCTGAAACGCCCCCGGAAGATAATGACCTCGGAAAAGGAAGAAGGCCCGGAGGAGCGTCTTCAAGTACTGCAGGCGAGGCTTGACGAAGCTGAAGAAACGCTACGCGCGTGGCGCTGCGGCGAGGTGGATACCGTCGTAGCGCCGGGTTCGGGCGGACACTACGTTTACACGCTCAAAGGCGCCGACACTGCCTATCGCATCATGGTCCAGACCATGACGGAAGGCGCCCTCACTCTCACGCTCGACGGCATGATTGTTTTCTCGAACCAACAATTTGCCTCAATGCTAGGCGTCCCGCTCGAGCGGGTGATCGGTTCGTCCATACGAGACTTTATTGCGGCCGAAGATGCCGCCTTGCTCGCGGCGATTGTCGACGGTGAGTCTGCGAAGCGGGCAGAGGTGCGGCTGATGACGCCGGCTGCGGGGCGGGTGCCGACGCAAATATCCGCGAACAGATTAGTTTTCGATGGAATTGAATGTATTTGCCTCATCGTTACGGACTTGAGCCAATTGCGCGAAAGCGAGGAACGGTATCGCCTGCTGGTGGAGAGCCTACAGGATTATGCGATTCTGATGCTCGATCCGCAAGGGCTGGTGACCAGTTGGACTTCCGCTGCCGAGAAAATCAAGGGGTACCGAGCGGAAGAGGTGTTGGGCAAGAGTTTTGAGTGTTTCTACACGCCGGCCGACGTTGAGAACGGCCATCCGCGGGAGGTGCTTCGATTAGCCGGGGTTCAAGGCCACTTCGAGGAAGATGGTTGGAGAGTCCGCAAGGATGGATCGTTGTTCTGGGCGAATGTGACTATTACTGCGCTTAGCGACGGCGCCGGCCGCCTGCGCGGTTTTTCGAAGGTCGTGCGCGATATCAGTGTGCGCCGGCGCATTGAGCAAGAGCTGAAGGAAAATGAACTCCAGTTCCGTCTGTTGCTCGAATGCGCGCCCGATGCCATTGTGGTCGTTGATGAAACCGGCCGTCTGGTTCTAGTGAACGAGCAAGCAGAGGGACTGTTCGGCTATAAGCGCGATGAACTCATCGGACAGCCAGTCGAAACTCTCCTGCCGCACAGTAACCGCCAGAATCATGCCCAGCACCGCGCCTCATACCGGCAATCCCCCCATTTGCGCCAAATGGGAATAGGGATGGATCTGCAGGCCCTTCGTAAAGACGGTCAGCAGTTTCCGGTGGAAGTGAGCCTCAGCCCGATTCAAACGCATGCCGGCGCTTGGGTGGCGGCCGGCATCCGGGACACCACTGAACGCACGGAAGCCGAGAGTCGTCTGGTGGCAGAGCGGCGGCGCGCTGAGAATGCCAGCCGGGCCAAAAGCGACTTTCTCGCCACGATGAGCCACGAAATCCGTACTCCCATGAACGCAATCCTTGGGATGGCCGACCTTTTGCGGGAGACCGAGCTCAGCGAAGTCCAACGAGATTATGTTGGCCGCTTTCGCCGAGCCGGCACTAACTTATTAGCGCTGATCAACGACATTCTCGACCTATCAAAGATTGAATCGGGAAAGTTCGAGCTCGAGTCGGTGGACTTCAGCCTATCGGACCTGCTAGGGAGAACCACGGAATTACTGGCGGGGCGCGCCAACGCTAATCGTATCGAGTTGCTAGTGCAGATCGTTCCGGAAACCCCGGCTCGATTTATCGGCGATCCCGTGCGGCTGCAGCAGATCCTGAACAACATTGTTGGAAATGCGATTAAGTTTACCGAAACCGGCAGTGTGACACTTGCCGTGGGATCTCATCCCGACGATCGCCCCGGCCATCTGCAATTTTCCGTTACCGATACCGGCATCGGCATTTCCCCGGATAAATTAAGCACAATCTTTGAGGACTTCACTCAAGCCGAGAGTTCCACCACGCGCCGGTTTGGAGGTACTGGTTTGGGGTTGGGAATTTGCCGGCGGCTGATTCACCGGATGGGCGGCAACCTGAATGTAGAAAGCGAATTGCGAAAAGGCAGCGTTTTCAGCTTTGACGTAATCCTGTCTTTGCCGGAAAAAAATGTCGCGCCGAAGAGCAACGAACTGACCGATTTTACCGGCTGCCGGGTTTTGGTGGTCGACGACAATCCGACGAACCGGCTCATTTTGTGCCAAGTCTGTTCCTCCTGGGGGATGATCACGTCCGAAGCGGACACCGCTACGAAGGCTTGGCAACTGGTACTGGAAGGATCCCAGTCAAAGGAGCCATTCTCGCTCGTCTTGCTGGATGATTTCATGCCTGGCATCAGCGGGTTCGCCATCCTGGCAGAACTTCTCGAGATCGACCCGAGCCTGCCCATTGTCTTGACGAGTTCCCATGACGAGCCGGGCAGCTTGACGAAGGCGAAAGCCCTGGGCGCGGCGGCCTACATTCCCAAGCCGGTACGCCGGAGCGAGTTGCTTACCGTGATCTCGGCCGTTTTGCGGCGCGACTCTGAGAAACATGCTCGCTTGGCGGCCGCTGCGGTCAAGACAGAAACCAAAATGGAAGCAATGCAGATTCTGATCGCCGAAGATTCAGAAGACAATCGCTTTCTGCTGGATGCTTACCTTAATAGGTCTTATGGCCTCACCTTCGTCGAAAATGGCCAGGAAGCCTTGGAAATGTTCAGGGACGGGGAGTTCGACCTTGTGCTGATGGACCTTCGTATGCCGGTGATGGATGGCCTATCCGCCACCACTTCCATTCGTGCCATGGAACGCGAACGCTGCGCCCTGCCCACTCCCATACTTGCTCTCACAGCCGATGCGCTGGTTGAAGACATCGAGCGCAGTCGAGCCGCCGGCTGCAGCGGTCACCTGACTAAACCCATTTCAAAGGAAAAGTTGATCGCGTCAATCGAGAGTTTTCGTTATGCCAGCCGTTCCTGAATCAAGGCTAACTATGTAGTGAGGTCGGCGTTTTGCCTGCCAGTTTCAAGCGCGAACCAATCGGTACTCTAATTCCCTGGCGGGCAGGCCTATTCGCTGCACTACGCGGTCGAAACTGGCATAAGGCCGCAAAGGCGCTAAGCGCGGATCGACATTCAGCCAGATCAAGAATGGGTCGCGTACCTGAATCGCGCGCTCCACATGTTCCATTGCCTGCTCAAACAGCCCTAAGCCGCAGTAGATCGCGGCCAGGAAACAGGCATGCCGTCCCGGTTGGAGTTGATTCAGCAGATGCCGCGCTTCGTCGGGCCGGTCGGCCGCCGCTAGAGCATAAGCGAGCGCAGCCTTGGTATAAGGTTCGCCATCAGAACAGCGGCAGGCATTTTCGAGTTCAATAATCGCTTCTGAATGCTCATCTTTTTGCGTGTACACCATGCCGAGAATCGTCTGGGCGGCAGACAAGCGCGGCTCAAGCGTCAAGAGTTTCCAGCATTCCTGTTCGGCCGCCAGATTGTCGCCTATCAAGTACAGGCTCCAAGCGAGCGTGATTCCGGCAGCGAGCGAAAGCGGGTCAAGCAAGCAGGCGCGGCGGGCACTTTGTTCGGCATCGCCATGCCGGCCTTGCGCCGAGAGCCAAGTTGCGTAACAGCGGTGAGTTTCCGCTAATTCAGGATCGAGTTCCAAAGCCCGCTGGCAATCCTGACGCGCGCCCGCCCAATCCCAATCGAATGTCATTCTGACGTGCGCTAAAGAAAGATGCGCTTCCGGCAAATCATCGCAACTCTCCACCGCCAGAGAAGCGAGGCTGCGCGCTTGCTGGCAGACATCGCCCGCGCTCGCGCCGCCTTGCAGCGCCAGCAGACAATACGCCTCCGCCAACCCGGCGCACGCCAAGCCGCAATCCGGCGCGCTCCGCAGCGCCGATTGAAAATGCGCGATTGCTTTATGCAGGTCGGAGCCCGTCAGCTTAGCCAGAAAATAACGGCCCCGCAAACAATCTTGTTGTGCATCCAGATTGAGAGGCTGCGCCGGGTGTGACCTTCTTTCTAAAGGTTCGACCGAGGCGATGAAACGATATCCGATGCCGGGGCGTGTCTCAATAAAACGGCTATTGCGCGGCGAATCTTCAAGCGCCAGCCGCAACGAGTTCACGGCTGTGTTGAGATTTTTTTCGAAGCTCACCCTTAATCCTGGCCAAAGTTCCTGGGCGAGTTCTTGACGAGTAACAATGAAGCCCGGCCTGCGCAATAACATTTCAAGAATGTGAAAAGGCTTGTGCTGCAGCGGCTGGCGGCGTCCCGACCTGCGTAATTCACGCTGTTCGAAATCTGCTTCGAATTCAGCAAAGCGCACACGGCGGGCATTGCTGAGGGCTGATAGATGATTGGCGATTTCCGGCATGCTCAATCCGACTCTCTCTCCGTCTGTGCTTAAGAACTAATTGACATTTTGCTGACCGAACTTGCAGACGTTTCGACCGTCTCTTGCTTTGTACGGATGACAACGGATTTCGTTCCGTGACTTTCCGACAAAAAGGAGATATTTATGAGATTTACGTCAGTTCGCGTGCTTGCGTTATCCGTCATGGCGATTGCTTCCACTGCCTATGGGCAAGCGACGTTCCATTTGCCGGTGAGCGTTCATTGGGGCCAAGCCACGCTCGCCGCTGGCGACTATCATATGGGCACCGTGGAACCGGGAACCAGCGTTCCGGTTTTCTACGTACATGACCAGTCTCGCGGAATTCTGGAGATGGCCGGCAGGTCAGATCCGGAAGAAACCGGCGGAAAAAGCTATTTGAAGCTGGTGGAAGTAAATGGCGAGTATTTCGTCAAGGAATATATCTCCGGCGCCAAAGGCAAGAAATATTACTTCATGCTTCCGAAGTCAGTGCACCGCGCGCAGTACGCCGAGACTTGGCTGCCCGTCGGAGACGAGGGCACGAAATAAGGCGCGATCCGACCGATCCTGGTACCCATCGGTCCCGAAACTGGGACACCCATGAGAAAAGCCTGCCGGCCGAGCAGGCTTTTTGCATTTAGGCAATCTCCTAGCACTACTACTAACGAAAACGATGGGCTGCGGGTTTTCTGATACGAGAATCGCCAATCAGCGTCTAGAGTGAGACGAAGACGATAGAACCAACGAAGGAGCTTCATCCGTGGCCACAAATAATCCATTCCGACTCAATGACGACCAACTGGACCCGTTCGGGCATCCCACAGATGCCTTCTTTCGCACTATGGAAGAAGCGCTGAGCGAATATAAAGCCATTGCGCAGAGCCACGCGGTGGACGCCACAAAAAGAGCGCGCATGATTCAGCTCATCAACAATACCGAGATCCTGATGCGCAGCGGCAAGGCGGAAGAACCGGCAGTGAGAAGGAAAGTGAATGAATTCATGGACGATCTCATGGCGATTTCTCCCGTGGCGGCGCGGCCGGATATGGAAAAGATTCGCAATGTTGAAGACATCCGGCCACGTCGAAAATATTGGGAACTGGTGCGCATTAGCAATGCTTATCACGTGCGCGAAGAGGGACAGAATCAAACGAAGGTAGCCAATGGCGCTTTCGTCTTTGCCGTTCCCGCCTCGCGCCCGTGGGAAGTATTGCTGGGCGAGCGTGCTACCGGCGGCCACACCGCGATCACGCGCGGCGGCGATGTGTACTTTGCGGGCGAGATCATCATTGACAACGGCACGATCAAGGAATGGAATAACGATAGCGGCCACTACCGGCCGCATACCGCGCTTCATCCTCAAGTCAAAAACCTGCTGCCGCTGGCCGCTTACAAAAAAGGTTTTTAGCGGCCGCTTTGCGCTCTTCGCTCGCGCAGGTTCCGAGGGGGCGTGTGAAAAGCCTGTTGCTTCGCGCAGGTTTTTTGCGCGAAATGCCGCAGATTGCCCCTCCACTCCCGCAGAAATGCCCGTAAACCACTGATTTATCTACTCTTTCCGAACGGCAACGGGATTGCCCCCAAAGCGGTCGAAGGGAGATTAAGACAGTGCTGATTTACTTGAGTTTATGGATTGTCCTGGCACTCGCAGTCGTGTCGATTGCCATTTACCGAAAGATGAAGGCGCGCAACGAAGATGACGTGTTGCACGTAAGCGGCACCAACTGGGGTGCTGCGGACAAGCAAGATGCGCTTGCGCACTCCATGGCGACCATTGATCGCTGGGGCAAGGTATTAACAATTGTGACGACAGTTTATGGTCTGACCCTGTTGGCGGTTTATCTGACTCGGGTCTTTGAATTAACGGGTAAGGGTGCCGGCTGGAATTAGCGCTGCAATCTTCTGAAACTCCGTGGTTCAACCACGTGAGGCAAAAAACGGACCCTCCGAAGGCGGGGCGGCGATCCGATCAAATCGCTGCCCCGCTTTGCTTTTGCCGGAACGTGCGCGGGCTCATTCCAAATTCCCTTCGACCGCACTCCAGTGCTATTTCGGAAATCTTCGTACTCTCCGCCGCTAATCGCACTGCCGCCCGCTGTAATCGATGGCGCAATATGTATTGATGCGGCGTGGTTTCGTTCCTGGAACACAACGCCGAACATTACAGGCAACTCGCCGTTTATTGTCGATTGCCCGGCATCGTGCCACCCTCTTCACGCAGCTAGACGCTCGAGGCGGTCTAAACTTTGGGATGATCTAAAGACAGCGCAACTGGACGAGTTGTAGGCTCCGTTTTCCGCTAAAGCATTTAGCTTCCTGTCAAATTGAAGGCGCAAGATGAACGATCAACCAAAGAATGAGCAGTATCCGGAAGCGCGAGATCGCAAGATCCGCGCCGCCCTGGATCAGCATTGGGCGGCTTCCGATGCGAGCGATTTTGAAACAGAGCACCGCATCTATCACGAAGACGCGGTACTGGACTACCCGCAGTCGGGCGAACGAACCCGCGGCCGAAGCAACATACAGAACCAACGCGCTAGTCAGCCAAACAAAAAGCGGTTTACTGTCCGGCGGATTATCGGCGGCGGTGATCTTTGGGTCACCGAATTTATCCTGACGTATGACGGTAAGCCCTCCTACACGGTGAGCATCATGGAGTTCAGAGACGACAAGGTCGCGCGGGAAACACAGTATTTTGCGGATCCCTTCGTGGCTCCCGCATCGCGCGCTCAATGGGTCGAACGGATGGACACATAATCGCGCCGCTAAACGAACTACTCCACTCGCAAAGACGCGGCCGGATTCACGCCCGAAGCCCGCTGCGCCGGCATCAATGTAGCCGCCAAACCCGCTCCGCAAAGAATAACCACTGCCGCCAAAATCACGAGCGGATCGGACGGTTTGACATCGTACAGTTCCGTCTGCACCCACCGGCCGAGTGCCCAAACGAATCCCAGCCCAATGGCGATTCCCACTGCCAGCATCGCCAGCGCATCTCGCAGCACCAGCCACACGGCTGACCAGCGCTTCGCCCCCAACGCCAGCCGGATTCCGATCTCGCGCGTTCGCGCCGTCACCACGAAAGACATCACTCCAAAAAGCCCGACTATCGAAAGCGCGAGCGCCGCGGCGCCGAAACCGCTCGAAACTGTCGCCAGCATGTGTTCGGTGTTTAACGAACGCGCCACCTGTTGATCCACGGTGCGCAAATCCGTCATTGGCAGATTGGGATCGACCCTACGCACAATCGCTCGCAGCGATTGAAAACTCGCTTCCGGTGTCCCGCGCACACGCACGTAGAATGTTCCTCCCGCATAATTGTCTTCCAGGTAGGGATAAACAACTTGTTCCGAGTCGTCACGCAGTCCGCGGTAGTTGAAGTCTGACATGACGCCCACGATTTGGATTTTCGGCTTTACATCCGGGCCCGCCCCCTCCGCAATCAGTACACCGAGTGGATTTTGCCCCTGCAAATAGCGTTTGACGAAGGACTGATTCACAATGGCCGAGCGATACTCCGGCTTGGCGCCTGCCGGCCGAACATCATGCTCATTGAACTTCCGTCCGGCGATGAGTCTGATGCCCATGGTTTCGAAAAAGCCAGGCGTCACTGCATTGAGATTCACATCGCGATCGGTGTTCATTCGTTTGCCGGCCAGAATAGTCATCGGGTTATTCCAACTTCCTCCCGTGAGAAACTCGAACCGGACGGCGGTCCACGATTGCACCAGCGGGTCTTGCTGGATACCTTGGTCTACCCGGTGCATCAGCGATTCCGCTTGTTCCGGCGAATAGCCCACCAGCGACGGATCCACCTGGAAAGAGACCAGACTGGAAGTAACAAAGCCCGGTCCTTTTGTCATTAATGCGTCTAGCGTACGCACAAATAACGTCGCTCCCACCACCAGCGTAAGAGTCAGTGCAATCTGCGCCGTGACAATCGTTTTGCGGAGCCGCACTCCGCCGAACGCTGTACCTCCGCGCTGTTGCAGCGAGGCCGCAAAAGAACGCCGCTTCGCCTGCCAAGCCGGAGCCAGACCACTCAGAATGCCCACAAGGATGGTGACACCGAAAGCGAACAGCAGCAGGCGCGTATCGATACTTGCATGTAGCGCCGTGCGAGCGGAATCTACCGAGACGAACGTCATCAAGCCACCGAGCGCCAACGGCGCCAACGCTACGCCAAGCACGCCGCCCGCGAGCGCAATCAATAAACCGTCGGCGATGAATTGCCGGCTCAGGCGTCCACTCGATGCGCCTAGCGCTAAGCGGGTGTCAATCTCTCGTTCGCGCGCTGCTCCTCGGGCCAAAAACAATCCCGAAACATTCAGGCACGCGAGGCCCAGCAACACCGCCGTTACAGAAAACAATACCCACAACGGCGTTACGAATCTTCGCTTCAAACTTGAGTGTCCTTGTGGAGCCGGCGTCAACTTCAGCCAAGATTTTAGATAATCCTGCCTTTGCTTCGCTGTGATGGGAATCCCCGGAAAATCCGGCCGCCGTTCATCCTCCCGCAACATCGATTTAAACCATGGCTGCAGCCCCACGCGGGCCTCTTGGATTGTCACATCCGGTCTTAGCCGTCCGAGTGCTTGCACCCAACGCGTCCGTTGATTGAGCAATTCGCCAGAGCCCGGCATCGCCGCGTTCACCATCGAAGCCGGAATCCAGATAGCTGTTACCGTGCCGACATCGATCCCTTTAAAGTTTGAACTGGCCACGCCGATCACGCGGAATTCATTCCGGTTAATCAGCAGTTTGCGCCCGACTACATCGGCAACTCCTCCCAGTTCGGTCTTCCAGAAGTCGTAAGAAACCACTGCGACAGGATTTGCATTCAGCGTTCTATCGTCGTCGTTCGTGATGACCTGTCCCCGAGCCGCTCCAATTCCAAGCACGGAAAAGTAGTTGCCGGAAACGATTTCCGCTATTGCAGGATGATAATCGCCGCCGGTAGATGCATCCACTCTGGTCAAGGCGCGGCAAAACACGCCGTCAAAGAATTGTTTCTGCTGATTCAGTTGACGGCACACCGGATAGGAGAGCAAATCCCAACTGCCAAACCCATTGGAAGCATCTTCACCTTCCCAATCGAACAACACCAGTTGCCCGGCATCGCGAACGGGAAGCGCATGCAGCAACACTTGATCGACCAATGAATAAATGGCCGACGTCGCCCCTATACCGAGCATGAGTGAAAGCACCGCAGTGATCGTGAAGGAAGGTGTTTTCAGAAACGACCGCGCCGAAAAACGCAGATCGTAGACGAAATCTCTGAGCCAGCGCGTCAGCCAAACGTCGCGGACATCTTCTTGAATGTGAGCGGTTTTGCCTAGACTCGAGGTTTATCTGCCTTCTCGCCTGCTCCGCTGTCAACCCGTTGCGCTCCAGATCTGCAAGCCGACGGCCGCTGTGATATTCGAGTTCCTGCTTCAGGCTTTGTTCAAGCTTCCGGCGGCGGAACCAATTCAGCATCTGTTTCATCGTTCGCCCTCATTAAATATGAGCTGCACCGCGCCCGCCAGCCGAGCCCAGCTATCTTTTTCAACCGTCAATTGTTTCTTCCCGGTTGCAGTCAAGGTGTAGAACTTCGCATCGCGCCCGGTTTCAGATTCCTTCCATTGGGCTTTGAGCCAGCCCTTCTGCTCGAGCCTATGCAGCGCCGGATACAAAGATCCTTGATTGACTTGCACCACCGAGCGCGAAATCTGCTCAAGCCGCTGCGCAATCCCATATCCATGTGCCGGCTCTAAAGCCACAATCTGCAGAATCAGCATGTCAAGCGTGCCTTGGGGAATGGGAAATCGTTCTGGTGGCATTAGTACCTCAACCTTCGACCGCTCAACCAGATTACTCCATAATAGGTCGAAGATCAAGGTATCCCGTACGGCTTAGGCAAAAAATGAGAAGGATACCGCCTCCTTCGCCCTCGCTGGCCCAAAAACTCGCGACAAAAACAGCCCAGTAAAACTTCGCAGCCGATTGCGTGACGTTTTCGACGATCTTATGTCGCTGTTATAGGTGACAGTACAAAGGAGCCATTTATGAAATCGTGTTTACCCTGCCTCGCCCTGTTCGCCGCCGCCGCCTTCGCCGTTCAGTGCAAGGCCGATTTTCTCTTTACCTACCAGGATGCCAGTGGCAATCTGGTTGGATTCACTGAAAAGACGCTGCAATCGACCGGCAGCACCTCAACTTTCCTCTTTGACAAAAACGCCGTGAGCGGCTTTGAGTTCGGTGGTCAAGCTCCCTCTGTGTGCGGTGCTCTTGCCTCGCTCAAAACCGCTTGTACCGGACTCGCGAATGCAACCTCACTCGTTAACGCTCTATTCCCCAACGACTCATTCCTGTCGCCTGGAACCTTCGCCGGATCGAATGGCGCCACCGTCGACATCATTCCGTTTTCCGGGTATCTGTTCACCTATCAGGATTCAAACGGCAATATCCTCGCCTTCTCGGAGCCAACCCTGGAGCCCAGCGGCAGCGAAAACTCTTTCTTATTCTCAACCGGAGGCATCACTGCCTTCAGCTTCATGAGTAATACGGGCGGATGCGGCGCCGTCGGCTCCGTGGTTGGATTCGCCTGCACCGATGTCAACAACAATCTGGGTATCGCCAGCATCTTTCCACTCGGTTCCTTCACAACCACCGGGACGTTCGGAAGCGCTAGCGCAACCGTGAACATTGTGCAAGCCACCGCCGCCCCCGAACCTGGTGCTCTGGCCGTGCTGACCATTGCGTTCCTCGCAATCGGCATCGTCCGCGTCGTTCGCGTACGGCAAGCGGTGTAACATCCGCAGGGCCGTCTCGAAGCGAGGGCAGGAAGTGGCTCACCCTGTCCTCTCATGCCAAGCTAGTCTAAGACAGTTCGATTCATGAGCCCTGAGCAGCCTTCCACTTCTTTTGTCTTTCACGACCCTGGCGGTAACCGCTGGACCCGTTTCTGGCGCTTCGCCAAGACAGCATCATTGATCTTCTTCTTGTTGATCGCCCTCTTCGCGATTGCCGCTGTCAGCCTTCCGCAACTCACCGTCCTGGGCCTCCCGGAAGTCGCTCCTGTCAACCAGGTGGAAGGCGTGAATCTCACTGGCAAGGGAATGCCCAAAAATGTTCCGTATCGCCTTAAAAAGCCCGCCAAGCCCTTGCGTTATATTCGTTCCGCGTCGCCCGTGATTCATCCACGCAAAGCCGCGATTGCCGGCGTGAATCAGCCCCTCGTTTGGGGTTTCTACGTCAATTGGGACCCAGCCAGCATGGTTTCCTTGCGTATCCATATTCAGCACCTCACTCATCTGATCCCCGAATGGTTCATGCTCCAAAACGCGAAAGGCGATATCGACGATCAAACCGACCCAACCGTGGTTGCCATCGCCAAACAAGCGAATCTCCCCATCTTCGCCATGCTCACCAACTATCGCGGCGATTGGCAGCCCGGCGATGTGCAAAAAATCATCCGCGAGCCGCAGTTTCGTGCCGACCTGATCGAAAACATTCGCAGCAATCTGGCGGAACATAACTTCGCCGGTGTCACCGTCGATTTCGAATCGCTCCTTCCGCGCGATCGCGAACCGTGGCTTGCTTTTATGCGTCAACTCACGGAAGCGCTGCATAAGAGCGGCTATCAAGTGTCTGAAACCGTGCCGGTGGATGACCAAGCTTACGACCTGAAGAGCTTAGCAGCCGTTGTCGATTACCTCGTCCCGATGGTCTATGACGAACACTACCAAAGCGGCGAACCGGGGCCCGTCGCATCGCAGTCTTTTTTCGAAGATCAGATGGACAAACTCGCAAAGGTCGGTCCCGCTTCCAAGTTAGTGATTGCTTTTGGCAATTATGGATATGACTGGACGATCGGCGCACAAGGCGGCGCGGAGACCGCTTTCAGCGACGTCATGACGGCCGCTGCCGAAACCAAACAGCCGATTACTTGGGATTCTGGCTCAAGCAATCCGTTCTTTCGCTTCTCGGTCGGCAACACCAAGCACGAAATCTGGTTTCTCGATGCCGTCTCCGCGCTGAATCAAATATTGGCCGTACACGATAGTGGATTTCGCGGCGTCGCTCTCTGGCGTCTCGGCGCCGAGGACCCCGGCCTCTGGAACGTGCTGGAGCCGGATGCTTGGCCGGCTGATAAATTCGACACCTCCGCCCTCGGTCCCCTGCGAGCCGACCAGACAGCGCCGCGCCAATTTGGCCGCGGCGAAATCATCACCGTCGCGGAGGTCCCCCAGTCAGGCGAACGAACCGTCACTGCTCCACCCACCGATAACGATGACTTCAGTGAGCAATACAAGAGCTATCCAACCCCGTTCGTGATCAACCATACCGGCGCAACTTCGAAAAAGATCTTGTGTCTCACCTTCGACGACGGCCCCGACAGCGAATACACCCCACGCATTCTCGACATTTTGAAGCAATACCACGCCCCTGCCGCTTTCTTCGTCGTCGGCGTCAACGCTGAACGCTTTCCCGATTTACTCAAACGCGAATACGCCGAAGGTCACGAAATCGGCAACCACACCTACACTCACCCCAACATCGCAGCCACTTCCCCGCTCCGTACCCAGCTCGAACTGAGCACCACGCAGCGCATTCTGGAGAATCTGCTGGGCGTCTCCACCACCTTCTTTCGCCCGCCCTACAACGCGGATAGCGCTCCCACCACACCCGCCGAAATAGAACCGATACGCCGCGCGCAACAATTCGGCTACGCCACCATCGCCGAAACTGTCGATCCCCGCGACTGGGAACCCGGTATCACGCCCGAAGCCATCATCAAGGAAGTCGAAAGCGAACTCGCCGAAGCCCAATCCGAAAACGATCTCGATGCTACCCACATCATCCTGCTCCACGACGCCGGCGGAAACCGCAACGCTACCATCGCCGCTCTACCGAAGCTGATCGAATATTTTCAGAACAAAGGCTTTCGCTTCGCTTCCGTTGGCGAGTTAGTCGGTAAAAGCCGCGCCGAAGTCATGCCTCGCCCAAGCGCAGAGGAAATGCGGATCGCACGCATCGAAGGTCGCGGCCTCGATACCAAAGCCCGTGTCAGTCAAGTGTTGGGAACTCTCTTTCTCACCGCCATCTTTCTCACTCTCGCCCGCACTCTCGTTTATGCCGTCCTAGCTGTGCTGCAACGACGCCGCGCCCGCCGCTACCAATTCGACCCCAGCTATCATCCCCCCGTCTCCGTCCTCATCGCCGCCTATAACGAAGAGAAAGTCATCAATCGCACCATAGAATCGATCCTCGAAAATGGCTATGACGACATGGAGATCATCGTCATCGACGATGGTTCCAAAGACCGCACATTAGAAGTCGCCCGCGAGCAGGCCATTGCGCATCCTCCACATCCTGGCTGTGGATCATGCTGATCGTTGTCTTGCTTGCACCCATTGCCGGAACGGTGGTCGGTTTGCAAATTCACCTCGCCGGAGTTCAGAGATTGATCGACGCAAGCACCCTAACCTCCGCCACCTGGAAACAGCGGCTTGACGCGATCTCGGCCAATATCAACGAATTGTCCGAGGCGGAAGCACAAACGTATCCGGATCAAGGCACGCGAAGGCCGTTATCGGGGCATGACCCTGCAACGCGCGGAGGAAGCGCTCGCCAAGTTGCGTACCTTGCGCGACGACTATCTGCTGCTGGCCGGCGTGGTCGACGAAGCGGCGCAGGCGCAGCAGATCGGCTTGTTCACCTCGCGCGACAGCCGCGACGAAAAACCATCGCTTTGTTGTGCAGCCCGTCGATCGCGCGTTCCGTGGGCCCCGGTGCCGCTGGAAAAGCGCACCTTGTCGGTGCCGCCACCCAGCACGACCAGATGACGCCGGAACAGTTGCTGCATGTGATGCAAGACGAATTCGAGCGAGCGCGCGACGCGCTCTCGCGCATCGAATTCGCAGAGGAACAAGGCGCCGCAGAGCTCGACGGCTTGCGGCACGATTTTGCCGGCATGGCCGAACGCGCGGCACGCCTGAAAGCCGATTCCGACCGCCCGTCATTCATCGAATTACAGGACCTGCAGTTCGATCCGCTCAACGCGCAAGCCGGCATGGATTCGCTCAAGCGCGGCCTGCAAGCCTGGCCGCCAGCCTGGACGAGCTGGAACGCGTCAGGGTCGGCGCGGAGCAAGCAGTGGCCCGCGCAGAAGCGAATCTGGAACAGTTGCGCAGCCTGCGCGCCGACATGAGACGCTGGCGCGCCAGGAACAAGGCTTGTTCGGCGATGCCGCCGCTGCGGCGCCCGTTCCGGCAGCGCAGGCCGAAATGCTGCATAGCTGGTGCGAAACCTTGGAAAGCATGCTGCTGGCCGGCCATGGGCACGCCGTCGATGTCGGCGCCGGCCCGCTCAATGCGGCGATGGAAGAGGCCATTGGCAATGTACGACGCGCCATGAGCGAATCGCACGCACGCTGCGCGACGAAACAGGATTTGAAAGGGCATTTCCTGGCATTACGCGCCAAGGAAAAGGCTCTGCTCGGCGCAGCAGGAGATGCGAATGCGGGTTTGCGTGAACGCATCGATGCTGCCTTGCAGGCGCCCGCTGAATGTGGAAGCGGCGCGCGCACTATCTGGAATACCAGAATGTGTTGCTGGCCGAAGGCCAGCATACCTGATTGACGGAGTCTTTCATAGCAATACGTAACGGTTTTGTTATTGTCTACGCCAGCGTTGCCCTTCAGGTATGTAATTTTCTTCCGGTCGCACAGCCAGCTCCGGACAGCCATTCCATGTCTTCCCGGCTTTGCGACAGGAGGCGATCGCATAACGTCACCATAATTTCTCTGGGATCCAGAACATCGTCTGCCGCAGTCGCGTCATGCGGTCGTGGAAAAGCAATCCGTGAACAGTATACACCGCCTGAGGGACCCGAGCCAACCGTGCCGCGATCGGACCGATTAATCCCGCCTCTGGGAGTATGTGTGTGTACCACATAAGAATTGCTCTGGCGAAAACAACGCACCAAAGCCGCAGCCGAACAAATTCGACGTGGTACACACACATACTCCCAAGGCGGATTAATCGGTGGATCACAGTTAGCTCCGTTCACGGATTGCTTTTCCACGACCAGCAAGCGCGACTGCAGACGATGTTCTGGATCCCAGAGAAAATTACGGCGACGTTATGCGATCGCCTCCTGTCGCAAAGCCGGGAAGAATGGAATGGGCCGTCCGAGCTGGCTGTGGACCCGGAAGAAAATTACATAC